>CAVXHU010000007.1:0-465246 GCA_963761395.1 uncultured Alphaproteobacteria bacterium | reverse complement strand
TACCGGATGGCCCACGCAGCACCCATTCCGCGGCAATCATGGAATCGGCAAGGGTCTGCATTGCGCCGATGATGCATGATTGCAGTTCTGATCCGCCTCCGACGTGGACTGGTTTTCCCCGTGGGATGCCTTACGCTAGCCTCCAATCCGGCCTGGTGGTGGCAGACCACGCCGGCAAAAAACAGCCATGGAGGAAATTGTCATGACCACACGCCGTGATTTTCTGAAGGCAGGCACCGCTGCGGCTGCCACCGGCATCGTCTTCTGCAGCTGCGGCCTGCTGCAAAGTGCGCACGCCCAGCAGCCGGTACGCCAAAAACTACCGGTCATGGTCGGCGGAAAACGGGTCAAGACCATCGACGTGCACGCCCATTGCCACTTCCGCGAAGCCGGCGCCTTGCTCGGCACGGATGCCGCCACAGTGCAGCTTCCGCCGGTCAACGGCGCGGCCGAGGCCTTCATCGAGATCGACAAGCGGCTCGCCGCCATGGACGCGCAGGCCGTCGACCTCGAGGTGCTGTCGATCAATCCGTTCTGGTACGGCCGCGAGCGCGATCTCGCCGCCCAGATCGTGAAGATCCAGAACGAAAAGCTGGCCGAACTCTGCGCCTCAAAGCCCGACCGGTTCGCGGCCTTCGCTTCCCTCACCCTGCAGGCGCCCGATCTCGCCGTGCAGGAACTCGAGACCGCGGTGAAGAAGCAGGGGTTGAAGGGGGCCGCGATCGGCGGCGTGGTGAACGGCGTGGAATTCTCCGACCCGAAATTCCATCCGGTGTGGGCCAAGGCGGAGGAGCTCGGCGTGCCCTTGTTCATCCATCCGCAGGGCGTGGCCGAACTCAGCAAGCGGCTCTCCGGCAACGGCTGGCTCGGCAACACCATCGGCAATCCGCTGGAGACGACGATTGCGCTCTCGCACCTTATTTTCGAGGGCACGCTTGATCGCTTTGCCGGGCTGAAAGTGATCGCCGCGCACGGCGGCGGCTTCCTGCCTTCCTATGCCGATCGTTCCGATCATGCCTGCATGGTTGGCCCCAAGGGCTGCAATCCCGACGTGAAGCTTTCGAAAGCGCCGACGGAATATCTCAAGCAGATCTATTTCGATTCGCTGATTTTCTCACCCGAGGCGATCCGCCATCTGGTGGCCCAGGTCGGCGCCGGTCAGATCGTGCTGGGCAGCGACTATCCCTATCCCTGGCAGCTGCAACCCGTCGACCATATTTTCGCCTCCGCTTCGCTCAGCGACGACGACAAGGCCGACATCCTTGGCCGCACCGCGGCAAAACTGTTCAATTTCACCGCGTAGCGGAAATCGACCAAAGCACCCATGTCGGCCAAGTGCCATGGGCAGTCATGGCCTGCTACTCGATCACCTCGTCAGCGCGGGACAGCAACGCCGGGGGCACAACAAGACCGATGGCCTTCGCCGTCTTGAGGTTGATGACGAGTTCGAACCTGGTCGGCTGCTCGACTGGCAAATCGCCCGGCTTTGATCCTTTGTGAATCTTGTCGGCCACGAATGCGGCCCGACGAAACAGCTCGTAGTAGTTCGTCGCATAGGAAACGAGGCCGCCTGCCGTTACCTGCTCGCGATAGGTGTAGATCGACGGGATTTTGGCCTGCACCAGAAATTCAGTGAGTTTGGTTTGCTGGCTTGCCAGGAACGGATCGGCGACCACGAGAATTGCGCTGGGACCAATGCGGGTCAGGCTGAGAAATGCATCATCCAGTTCGCGCTCGTGTCTGATCTCGACGACGTCAAGCTTGATAAGCAGGACAGCCGCCGCCCGTCGCGCCTGCTCCACGGCGACCGTACAGTACGGATTGCTCGGATTCGAAAGCACGACAACTCGCGAAACATGGGGGATCAACTCGTTGACCAATTCAAGCCGCTTGCCCTCCAGCTCGGCGGCTTGCGTCGAGAACCCGGTAACGTTGCCTTGCCGCTGGGCGAGACCGGGGACCAGACCCACAGCGACGGGATCTCCGCTGGTCATGATGATGGGGATGGTGGCAGTCGCATCCTTGGCGGCAAGGCTGGCGGGTGTGCCCCACGTCACGATTACATCAACAGGCAACCCTACCAGCTCGGCTGCGAAGCTGGGGTATTTGGTCGTCTCCCCTTCCACGTATCGGTTCACAAGTTCGAGGTTCTGACCCTCGACGTACCCGAGTGATCTTAACCCGTCTCGTAAGCCGTCGAGCGGGGGCCATTTTTCGTTCGCGAGAACACCGACGCGCAAAGTCTTGCCTCGCTGCGCCTGCGCGGCAAGCGGCCAGCTTGCCAGGGCGCCGAAAAGCCTGATGAAGTAGCGCCGATGCATGTGCCCTCTGAGAACAAACCTAGCCGCTATATCCAGCTTAGCACTTTGTAGAGCTGCGGCGAGTGTGAAACGCCAATGGTCGGCTTCCCGTCCCACCATCTTGCGCGCGGTCGCGAGCTGAACCGAACGCAGCTCTCGCAACCCGAAACGGATTAGCGTTACAGCCGCTTGGCTGGATCAACCGGCCGGCGCATATCTTGGGAGGATGCAATGACACGCGAAGTGCAGCGCGTTCCGGAATCAATGATTTCAGGGCGAACGCTCGTCCACGGCTTGGCGATGAGCGTGGGGCATGCGGCCGCTGATGTCGCCGATGGGTCACCTGGCTGACGTCGATGGTTTGGCAAATGGCCGTCTTCCGCATAGCTGAGTGCCTGACGGACCGCACAACCCAGCAATTTGCGTCCTTACTTCTCCAAGCCGAAGGGATCGTCGACCGAATGGGCCGGCTGGGTGAACCAGCGGGCGCCGGTTTCGGTGATGACCATGTGATCCTCGAGGCGCACGCCGAATTCGCCATAAATGCAAATGGTCGGCTCGTTCGAGAAGGTCATGCCGGGCGTCAGCACGGTCTTGTCGCCCTTCACGAGATAGGGCCATTCGTGCACGTCCAGGCCGATGCCGTGGCCGGTGCGGTGCGGGAGGCCGGGTGTCGCATAGCCGGGGCCGAAGCCGGCGCCGTTAATGACGCCGCGGGCGGCGATGTCGATATCCTCGCAACGGTTGCCGGGTTTGGCGGCAGCAAAGCCCGCGGCCTGCGCCGCTTTCTCCAGGTTCCAGACGTCGCGCTGGCGCCTGGTCGGTTCGCCGAAGACGTAGGAGCGTGTGATGTCGGAGAGATAGCCATCGACCGGCGCGCCGGTGTCGATCAGGATCATGTCGCCGTCCTTGAGCGTCTGCGGATAGGGTACGCCATGCGGATACGCCGTCGCCTCGCCGAACAGCACCGCGTTGAAAGGTGGATCGCCTTCCGAGCCGAGCTTGCGGTGCGCGGCGGTGATGAATGCCTGCACTTCGGTGGTGGTGATGCCTTCGCGCATGATGCGAGCGGCGGCCTTGTGGGCTTCGAGCGTGATGTTTTTGGCCGTCTGCATCAGCGCGAGCTCTTGATCGGACTTGATCATGCGGCAACCGGCGGTTACGTCGACGGAGTTGACAAAGGTGTAGGCGTTGCCGGCGCGGCGCAGTCCGTCAAAGGTGAAAAACGGCGTTGCCTCATCGACGGCGATCGTGCCGCTGGGATAGCCGAGTGCGCGCACGGTCTCGGTTACGGTTGCGGTCGGATCCTCGTCCTCCTCCCAGACCGCGATCTTGTCGCCAAACGCGATCATGGTCTTGAGTTTCTCGACCTCGAAGGCCGGCGAGATATAGACGATCTCGCCGCTGGCCGGCAGAACCGCGCTGTGCATGCGCTCGGTGCGGCGGAACTTCAATCCGGTAAAATAGGTCATGCTCGAGGAGACATCGAGATAGAGCGCGTCGATGCCCTTCTCGCGCATGATCGCCTGGGCGCGGGCGATGCGCTGCAGGCGCTCGTCGACGCCGATCGGCGGCACATCGCCGCGCATGTTCTTGATGATGGCGAGTTCCGCCTCCGCGGTCGAACCGCCGACACCGACCGTCATGGAAAGCCCCTTTCAATCGTCACCGCCGAAACCGGCGCTGTACCAGGATATTTGCCGTCGCCGTCAGCCCCAGGGTTGCGGTCATCAGGACGAACGCGACGGAAGCGCCGAACGGCCAGTTGTTGAGCTGAAACTGTCCGTAGACCAGGGGCCCCATCATCTTGAACTTGGGGCCGCCGAGCAGGACGGGTGTCGCATAAGCGTTCATGCCGAGGATGAAGGTCAGGATGGTCCCGGCGAGGATGCCCGGCAGCGACAGCGGCAGCAGCACGCGACGAAACATCGTCATCGGCCCGGCGCCGAGACTGAAGGCGGCCTCCTCGACATTGCGGTTGATGCCTTCGATCACGCTCTGCAACGTCAGCACCATGTAGGGCAGATTGACGGCAATGATGCCGGCAACGACGGCGCCCTCGGTATACATGATCTGCAGTGGCTGGTTGATCGCGCCGAACTGCATCAAGGTCACGTTGAGAAAGCCCTTGGAGCCGAACAGGACCATCCACCCGGCGGCGCGCACCGCGTTGCCGACGAACAGCGGCAGCACCACCAGCATGATCAGCACATTCTTGAACCTGGACTGGGTGCGCGCCAGCACGTAGGCAAGCGGTAAACCCAACACCAGGCAGGCGACGGTGCAAAGTGCCGCCACACGCAACGTCGTCCACAGCACGCCGGTGTAGTAGGGATCGGCGAAGAACTTGACGTAGTTGTCCAGCGTGAAGGTTTCCACCATCATGCGCCGCGGTTCGAAACTGTTGAAGCTGTAGCGCAACAGGATCGCCAGCGGCACCAGCAGGCCAACGGCCACGTACACCGTCGCCGGCCCGACCAGCGTCGTGGCCGAGAGCAGTGACGCAGGCGCTTCGTCTGACTGGAACTGCGTTCGACCGGTCGCGGCCATCGGTTGCCCGATCAGCTCTTGAGCACCTTGTCCCACCATTCCTTGAACTCGACGTCGTTCTTGTTCATGTAGTCGTAGTCGAGATCGACGAGTTTCTTGATCTCGTCGGGGGTGAAGCCGATGCGTTTGTTGAGATCGGGCGCGACCGCGGCGTTGGTGACGGTGGGATTGTAGCCCATGTCGACCGCAAACGCTTCTTGCGCGCTCTTGTCCAGCATGGCGTCCAGATAGGCGTATCCGCCGTCCTTGTTGGGCGCGTTCTTCGGGATGACGAAGCCCGAGATGTAGGCGAGGGTGCCTTCGGTAGGGGCAATAGCGGCTACCGGAATGCCCGCGTTCTGCCATTGCACGACGCGCGCTTTCCACATGACGCCGATGCCGAATTCCTCCGCCTTCAGGCCCTGAGCGAACGCCTCGTTGGTCGGATAGATCCGCATGCCGGCATTCTTGCATTCCAGCAGCAATTTCTTGCCGGGCTCGAGATCGTTGACCTTGCCGCCGGCGGCGAGCGCCGCGCAGACCATCGTGTATTGGTACTGGATGTCGATGATGCCGAGTTTGTTGCCGTGCCTGGGATCGAACACGTCCTTGTAACTGGCGGGCGCTGTCGTGAGCATCTTCGGATTGTAGACGCCGACCTTGCCCGAATAGATATGGCCGACGCCATAGGGATATTTCATCGACGGCAGCAGATTGCCGGCATTCTTGAGCTTGCCGTAGTCGATCGGCAAGACGGTGTCGGCGTCGTGCATCTGGAACATGTTGAGCGCGGAAAGACCCTGCACATCCGAGGTGCCGCGCGGCAGTCGCTTTTCGGCGAGCATTTTCGAGCGCCGTTCGGGATCGCCGGCCTGATCCTGCACCACCTCCCAGCCGTCCTTGATGAGCAGCGGTACCTCGATATTCTTGTTGAGCAGGCGGGCGTAGTCACCGCCCCAGGTGCCGACAACGATGCGGCCTTTTTCCTGCGCCGATGCCGTGCGCGGCAGGGTGGCGGTGCCGGCCAATGCTGCCGCGCCGAGCAGGACTTCGCGGCGGGATTTCGATCTGGTCATGGTTGGTGCCTCCGGGACGTTGGTTGGTTGGCAGGGATGTTACGATTGAAAGACGCGGCCTGTCGATTTGCTCCAGCCGATGTGGACCTGTTCTCCGATCACCGGCAGGGGCTGTTCCGGCCGGTTCTGGATCTGCACGATCACCCTTTCCTTTGGCGACAGGCGGACGTGCAGATCCACCTGCGATCCGAGATAGGAGATGAATTCCACCGCGCCGGGAAAGCTGTTGTCCATCGCCGACGCTGCCGGCGTCGTCAGCGCAAGACGTTCGGGGCGCAGCGCGAGGGAGGCGCTGCCGGTGCCGGTTGCTTCGCAGGCGACGACCAGGCCGCCGGCCGAGACGAAGCGCCCGGGACCATCCATGCGGCCATCGATGAACGTGGAGCGCCCGACGAAATCCGCGACGAATTTTTCCGAAGGGCGTTCGTAGAGATCCTGCTGCGACCCGATCTGGCGGATACGACCCTCGCTCATGACGACGAGGCGGTCCGCCATGGTCAAGGCCTCCTCCTGGTCATGGGTCACCATCACCGTCGTCAATCCGAGTTGGCGCTGCAATTCGCGGATTTCGACCCGCACATCCCCGCGCAATTTGGCGTCGAGGTTGGACAGCGGCTCATCGAGCAGCAGCACGTCGGGCCGGAAAACCAGGGCACGCGCCAGCGCCACGCGCTGCTGCTGGCCGCCCGACAATTGCCGCGGCAGCCGGTCGCTGAGATGATCGAGCCGCACCAGGCGCAATGCCTCCGTGATCTTCGGCGCCATCTGCGCCTTCGGCATCCTGCGCATCTCGAGGCCGAACGCGATGTTCTCGGCCACCGTCATGTGCGGGAACAGCGCATAGCTCTGGAACACCAGGCCGGCGTTGCGCATCCACGGCGGCAGCGCGGTAATGTCACGTTCGCCGAAATGCACACTGCCGGATGTCGGCTCGATGAAGCCGGCAACGATGCGCAAGGTTGTGGTCTTGCCGCAGCCGGAGGGACCGAGCAGGACGAGGAACTCGCCATCGGCAATGTCGAGCGAAATATCATCGACGGCCTTGAAGTCGCCATAGCACTTGGTGATCTCGGTCAACCGCAGGCGCGCCATCGTCAGACCACGCGGCCGATGTCGACGAAGCGATCGGTCAGCAGCATGGCCCCGCCGATGAACAGGATCTGCAGAACCGACACCGCCGCGATGGTCGGGTCGATCTTCCATTCGAGATATTGCAGGATCGCGATCGGCAGGGTGGTGCGGCCGGGACCGACGAGGAACAGGCTCATTTCCAGATTTCCGAACGAGGCGATGAAGCCGAACAGGGAGGCCGCGACAATGCCCGGCAAGATAGCCGGCAAGGTGATGCGCCGGAACGTGGTCAGGCGATTGGCGCCGAGGCTTTGCGCGGCTTCCTCGACGGCGCGGTCCATGCCGACGAGGCTGGCGGTGATGAGGCGCACCGTCCAGGGGATGGCTATCAGCACGTGACCGGCGACCAGGCCGCCGAGTGAACCGAGGATCGGCCAGCCGGTGGCGATCTCGGTTTCGACATGGAAGACATAGAGCGCGATGCCGAGCACGATGCCCGGCACGATCAGCGGCAGCAACAGCAGGTTGTTCACCGCCTCACGTCCGATGAAGCGCCCCCGCACCAGGCAAACCGCGGCGGGAACGCCGATGGCCAGGCCGATCGAGGTCGCGACCACAGCGACCTGCAGGCTGAGGAGAAATCCCGAGACGAACCTGTCGTTGCCGGGCACGGCGCGAAACCACTTCAGCGAATAGCCTTCCGGGGGGAACGACGGAATTTCCTGTGCGAAGAACGCCAGCCAGATCACGAAGAACATCGGCAGCAGGATATACGCGAGCGACACCCCGGCCGCCGCTCCGAGCGCCACGCGGCCGACAACGCGCGACGAGGTCCATGCCGGTACGAGAGTCAAGATCGCCTCGCTACGAGCCCCTGCAATCAATTCAGCCGGTTCTTGTGCAAGATACCGGCCTTCATGATCAGGGAGAGATGTTTGCCTTGATCGCCAAGCAGCGCAAGGTCTTTCAGCGGATTGCCGTCGACGACGATGGCGTCGGAAAAGGCGCCTGGCTGCAATGTGCCCAGCTTGCCCGGCATGCGCAGGACCTCGGCGCCGATCATGGTCGCCGAGCGGATGATCTCGATAGGCGAGACGACCTGCTGACGGATGGTGAACTCCTTCGACTGGTCCCAATGCAACTCGCCCAGCAGATCGCTGCCATAGGCGACCGGAATGCCGTGGCGCTTGCAGATCTCCAGCGACTTCAGCCCTCCCTGCAGCACGATTTCGTTCTTGGCGAGGCTTTCGTCGATCATGCCGAACTGCTTGGCCCGGTCTTTCATGGCGTAGTAGGTGACGAGATTGGCGACGAGGAACATGCCCTTCTCGGCCATCAGCTTTGCGGATGCATCATCGATGAGATTGCCGTGCTCGATGGTGCGAACGCCGAGGCGCGCGGCGCGGGTGATGGCTTCTGCGGAATAGGCATGGGCGCAGACGTAGCGGCCGAAGGCGGTTGCCTCTTCCACCGCCGCACTGACTTCGCCATCCGAGAACTGCAAGCTGTCGAGCGGATCGTAGGGTGACGCGACGCCGCCGGACATCATGATCTTCACATGGTCGGCGCCCTGGCGCATCTGCTCGCGCGCGGATTTCCGGACTTCATCGACGCCATCGGCGATGGCGGATTTGAACTGCAGGCCGTTACAGCAGACGCATTCGCCGCCCCGGTTGGTTCGCCGGCGTGAATCCGAATGGCCGCCGGTGGGGCCGATCGACTGGCCGGCGATATAAAGCCGTGGACCGACGATATGCCCGGTTTCGATGGCTGTCTTGATGCCCCAGTCGGCCCCGCCGGTGTCACGCACGGTGGTGAAGCCGCGGTCGAGCATGGCGCGCAATCGCGTCGCCGCGCGCGCGGTGACCAGGGTCAGCGGCAACATCTCCATGAAGCGGACATTGACCTCGCTGTGGATGGCGTGCACGTGGCAATCGATCAGTCCCGGCATCAATCGCGACGCCGCCGGACATCATGATCTTCACATGGTCGGCGCCCTGGCGCATCTGCTCGCGCGCGGACTTCCGGACTTCGTCGACGCCATCGGCGATGGCGGATTTGAACTGCAGGCCGTTACAGCAGACGCATTCGCCGCCCCGGTTGGTTCGCCGGCGTGAATCCGAATGGCCGCCAGTGGGGCCGATCGACTGGCCGGCGATATAAAGCCGTGGACCGACGATATGCCCGGTTTCGATGGCTGTCTTGATGCCCCAGTCGGCCCCGCCGGTGTCACGCACGGTGGTGAAGCCGCGGTCGAGCATGGCGCGCAATCGCGTCGCCGCGCGCGCGGTGACCAGGGTCAGCGGCAGCATCTCCATGAAGCGGACATTGACCTCGCTGTGGATGGCGTGCACGTGGCAATCGATCAGTCCCGGCATCAAGGTGCGCTTGCCGCAGTCGATGACCGTCGCCTCGGACGCCTTGATCGGCCGCTCGCTGAGTTCCCTGACCGTATCGCCCTCGACAAGCAACTGATATCCGCCACGGAGCTCGCCGAACGAAGGTTCGAGCAATTCGAAATTCCTGAACAGGATTTGCTGGGACATCGGCGCGCTTGTCACTGTAGCCGGTTCTTGTGAAAGCGCCCGCCCTTCATGATCGCCGACAGGTGTTTGCCTTGTTCCTGAAACAGCTTCAGGTTCTTCAGCGGGTTGCCGTCGACGACGAGCAGATCGGCGAAGGCGCCCGGCTTCAGGCAGCCGATCTTGCCCTCCATGCGCACGACCTGGGCGCCGATCGTGGTGGCCGAACGGATGATCTCGGCCGGCGACACCACCTGCGCGCGGAGCGTGAACTCCTCCGACTGCGCCAGCTGCAACTGGCCGAGCAGATCGGTGCCGTATGCGACAGGGATGCCGTGACGCTTGCAGATTTCGAGCGACTTCAAGGCACCGTCGATGACCAGGTCGTTCTTGGCCAACATGTCCGAATTCATGCCGTATTCGGCGGCATGCTTCTTCATCTCGAAATAGGTGACGAGATTGGCGACCAGGAACATGCCCTTCTCGGCCATCAGCTTTGCCGACGCATCGTCGATGAGATTGCCGTGCTCGATGGTACGTACGCCGGCGTTCGCCGCGCGCGTGATGGCTTGCGGCGTATAGGCGTGAGCACAGACATAGCGGCCAAAGGCGTGCGCCTCCTGCACGGCCGCCTCCACCTCGCCCACCGAGAACTGCAGGCTGTCGAGCGGATCGTAGGGCGAGGCGACGCCGCCGGACATCATGATCTTCACCTGGTCGCAACCCTGGCGCATTTCCTCGCGCACCGCGCGGCGGACCTCGGAAACGCCATCCGCGATGCCCATCGAGAACGACAAAGCGTTGCAGCATTGACAGCGTACGCCAAAGTCGGTGCGGCGGCGGCTGTCGCTGTGTCCGCCGGTGGGACCGATCGCACGTCCGGCGATGAACAGCCGCGGCCCCGGCAACAACCCTTTGTCGGTCGCTTCCTTCAGGCCCCAGTCGGCGCCGCCGGTATCACGCACGCTGGTGAAGCCGCGGTCGAGCATCCCGCGCATCAGCGCGGCGGCGCGCGCGGTCATCAGCGTCAACGGCACGCTTTCGAGGTTACGAAGTGCGACCTCCGACAGCACGACGTGCACATGGCTGTCGATCAGGCCAGGCATCAGCGTGCGCCTGCCGCAGTCGATGACGCTGGCCTTTGCAAGCTTGATCGGCTTGGCCGAGACTTCCTTGATGGTGTCGCCTTCGACGATTAGTTCGTGGCCGCCGTGCAATTGCCCGGCCTCGGGATCGAGCAGCTCGAAATTTTTGAAATGGTAGACATCCATGGCCTGATTCTCGATCGCCCGCGCCTCGATTGAAATGTCCTATGCTGATTTGCCGCCGTCAATGGGCAAGCTGCGTGCTAGCTTCGAGAGCGCTTGCGACGAACGAGAACGGTACGCGCGACTTTATACCCCGGCGGCGAGTGCGCGCGTGCCCAGACAACACCCTGGTTTTGGCTGCGAGAGCGGACCAGGTTGCTTCATCCGTGCTTGGCGGCGGTGACGTTACCGGCGGTGACCCCGCCCTTGTGGGTAAGGTTTAGCGTTGATATCGCACAGCTGGTGCTACGTCGATCATGCCCAGATCGACAAGGGTACGGTGGAATCGGCGTTTGCGTTCCGAGGGCGATGCGAAGTAGGCTCCGCCGCAATGCTCAAGCAGGCTCGCTCGCGTCGCGAAGATCTGATCAAGCGGCAGACCGGCATGCTGCAAAACCACTGTCCCAAGAAAAGCAATATCCAGGTCTGAGCCGCGCCCACAAGGGATTCGATCAGAGAAGTCATTCAAGGTTTCTATGGCGTAGAACGTGCGGAACTGCCGCCTTGCGTCTACGTCGAGCTTGAGTTTTCTCTCGATCCGCCGTGTCATTACCGGTTGATGATCTCCATAGTGCATAATGAGTGTAGGACGTTTGGGAAAACGGGAGGAAAGCTCGGACTTGAGTTTGTTCCAGGTCACAGCGGTCTCTGCAAGCCGCGCGTAGTACTCGGCATAATATGCATCGGGAAGGCTCGCGGCAGCAAACGCACGCTCGCCTTCAAAGCGTCCAGGTGCAACCAGGTTTCGGTTGTGTGGGCCGTGATTGAAGTTGGTCAGCGCATATAAAAAGCGAGGTGAGGCATCGTCAGCAATGCCTTTCATATGAGCATTGAGTGCGGCGTCGAGAAAAAATGCATCGGAATGTGTCGTTTCGAATCGATTGACGTCGAAGGGCGGATGAAAATCGTCTGTGAAGAGACGCTCGTCGATGCCTATTGAACGGTAAAACCTGTCGTAGTTGAGAAAGCTGCGACGGCAGCTCGAAGTGAGCATTGTTCTATATCCGAGCGCAGAGAGCGTCTTTGGAAGACTGCTATGGAAGCGGCCGGCACCTCGCTTAAAGAGAAAATAGGCGTTTGAACCGAAGCTCGCGCTTGAAAGGCCAGTTAGCAGGCTAAATTCCGATTGCCACGATCCTCCGCCAAAAATATCCACGTTGAGGCTTCCATAGAGACCATTTTTCGGGGACAGAAACGATTCGACAATTGGCTCAACCGGAAGACCAAATATACGCGGATCGAAGATCGACTCGTGCTGGATAACGATAATGTCGGGATAGTCGGGGCTGCGCGCTGGTACGGCCGCCATCAGCGGCAGCGGGTCTTTGGCTATATCGCTCAGGGTGAGCCCGCCGAACTGTCGCCAGGAAAGTGGGTTGAGAAGGGAGGCGATGAAGCTCGAAAGAAAGCACCGGCGGAGAGCCGCATTTCGCTGGAAAGCAACTGGCCCGCCGCTCGCCCTGTATGCTGCCACCAAGCTAATACAAGCAATGCTGAAAAAGAGAACCTGGAATTCCAGGGAAACTGGCGGCCCGCTCACGTAGAGTAGGGTCGCGACTGCGGCCAGCATGAGTGCGATGCTTCCAGCGAGAACAGCCGTTAGTGCGAGCGGATACTGCGCTAGCAAAAATGGAACTGTTCCCGCAAAAGCCAGTGGTAGATCTGTTGCAACGAGTTTGATCCCGCTGTGATTGTATTTGACGCTCGACGCTCCGAAAATTCCCACTGCCAGGATGGATGACAACAGTATCGCTCTTTCCAAATCAGTAACGACGAACAGCAGCACCGCGGCGCTGAAACATAGCGCGGCAACAGCCAATTTAAGGTGCTCAACGCTCCGTTCCGCAAACCAGAGAACGGCGAGGGCGGTCACAATTATCAGGGCCAATGACATACGGATAAGATGCCAGAGCAATGGATCGACGTCCACGATTGCGAAACGGTCCAAACAGGCAAAGACAGAACTGGCGTTTGCAAGATCTGCCGTCAGCTAACAAAGCTATCCAAATATGGCACCCGATCGACGAACGGCCGCTCTTGGCGCGAAGGGGACAGTCGCCGAAACGTCGACTTCTGCTAAGTGCCATAGCCCATCTCACGGCGGGCCATCCCCCGTGAATGAGCCCAAAGGCAAGGCATTTGGTGGTAGTATGCAGGCAAGGAACTGGGGAAACCGACCCCAATGGCCTCAGATCAGACCAAACGCAAGCTCGCCGCTATTCTCGCCGCCGATATTGCCGGTTATAGCCGGCTGATGGGTGCGGACGAAGAGGGCACGCTTTCCCGCCTCAAGCTGCTTCGCCGCGAGCTGATCGATCCAAAGAACAAACAACATCGCGGCCGCATCGTGAAAACGACCGGTGATGGAATTCTAATTGAATTTCCAAGCGTGGTGGATGCAGTTCGCTGCGCGATCGAGGTTCAGCAGGGCATGGTCGAACGCAATGCCGACTTGCCGCCGGAGAAACGAATTGAGTTTCGCGTCGGGGTTAACCTTGGGGACGTGATGATCGAAGGCCGCGACCTCTATGGCGATGGCGTGAACATCGCGGCACGACTTGAGGCGCTGGCCGAACCCGGCGGCATATGTATCTCACGTACAGTCCTCAGTCACGCGCGCGATAAGGTGTCTTTCGACGTCGAGGACGCGGGCGAACAAACGCTGAAGAATATCGCCCGGCCTGTCCACGTTTACCGTATCATCGATCCCAGCCAGCGGCCCACGACGCGCAAACCTGAGGTTCCGGCGCTCGCGTTGCCCGACAAACCGTCCGTCGCCGTGCTGCCATTCACCAATATGAGCGGCGACCCCGAGCAAGAGTTCGTCTCCGACGGGGTCGCCGAGGATGTGATCACGGCACTATCGCACTATCCCTCGCTGTTCGTCATCGCCCGGAACTCGTCCTTCACCTACAAGGGTCGAGCGGTCGATGTGAAACAGGTCGGACGCGAGCTCGGCGTGCGCTATGTGCTCGAAGGTAGCATGCGCAAGGCCGGCAATCGGATCCGCGTCACTGCGCAATTGATAGAGGCGGGAACCAGCAACCATGTGTGGGCCGAGCGCTACGACCGCGATCTCGCCGATATTTTCGCGATGCAGGACGAACTCACCGAAGCGCTGACGACCGCCCTGGCCCCCGCCATTGCAGACGCCGAGCTGCGACGCGCCATGCGCAAGCCACCGGAGAGCCTTGATGCCTGGGCGGCCTATCAGCGCGGTCTGTGGCATCTGAGCAAAGCTACCCCGGACGACGATGCCACGGCAGAGAGTTTTTTTGAGCAGGCAATCGATCTGGACCCGACCTTCGCCGGCGGCTACAGCGCGCTCGCCTTGTATCAGCTGCAAGCGGCCGCGATCTATCAGAAGCTGGATCTGTCAAGCGCGCAACGCTCGGCCGAGGCCTTGGCCCGTCGGGCGGTCGCGCTCGATGGCGCCGATGCAGAATCCCGTTCATGCCTCGGCTGGGCCTTGCAAGCGCGCGGCGACGCCGACGGTGCGTTGGCGGAGATCGAGCGAGCTCTCTCAATGAGTCCAAATCTGGCCATCGCGCATGGCCACAGAGGCGCGACGCTGATCTTCGCGGGACGGCCAAGGGAAGGGCTCACGGCTCTCGAAACATGTATCAGGCTCGATCCCCGCGATCCGTATCTGGCAGTACGATTGTTGCACGTTGCGTGCGGACTATATTTCTGCAGCGAATACGAGGCTTCGATCGAAGCCGCGAAACGACTGATCCGGTCGTTTCCCGATTTTCCGATGATCTACCGCTGGCCCGCGGCGGCGCTGGGCCAACTTGGGCGCACAGCGGAAGCGAAGGAAGCATTGGAGAAGGCCGTCTCGCGCGCACCGGGGGCATTCGACATGTATGTCCGCAAGAGAGCTCCGTGGTTTCGGCCGGAGGACCACGCTCATCTCGTCGAGGGTTTGCGCAAGGCCGGCTGGAATGGTTGAGGCCGCATTGAAGTCGGTCGCCGACGCGATTGACCCCAATGCGAAGGGCCGCACTTCCGCTACGTGGTAGCCATCGCGACCGGCGATCTCGGTGAGTTACTTCGTCTTTCAGTGCCATTCTCGGAGATCGTGGTCTTCAACCCAATGGTAGCTGCTGTCTGGGTTTGATCCTATTCGAGCTCAGCAGCGTTGCGGCCGCGATCATCACCAGGATGCCAGCGAGGCTGAGCGCGATCTGCATTGCAAGCTCATCTGAGATGTTGAGCAGCGCTATGTGGCTGGCAAGCGCCAGCAGAACGCCGAGGCAATAGATTGCCAGCGAGTTCTCGCCACAGCGGGTCGCCCCGCGCATCACCGGCGTCGTCAGCCATCGCCAATTGCGAGGTATGAGCCATACCGCCAAAATCGCAAGTGCAAAAAAATGCAGCAGTCGCAAGGGAGCGAGATCCGATTTGTCCATCAGGTAAGCCAGCTTCGCCAGCGCTTGTGGGGTCAGCTCTTCCGGTAGTTTGATGCTCCAACTCAATGTGATGATCAGGCTAAAAGCCAGATAGAGAACGGCAAGTACAAGTGCCGCGCGCGAGGTCATCCACGGCCAGAACCCCTTGCCCTCGATGACACACCACGCGCCAAGCACAACCAGCAACTGCCAAGCCAGCGGATTGAAGAACCAGACGTTGTTGGGCCATGCCGGGACGGTCCAGCCGAAGACGTGCACCAGCGCATAAAGCAACAGCGAGGCGCCGAGCGTCAGGTTCGGCACTCGCAGCAGCAGCCACAATAGCGGCGCGAACAAAAGATGACAAACCACGAAGAGCGGCAAGACATCGGTGTTGACCGGACGGTATTGCAGGATCGCCGCATGCGCGAGCGTCGCGCCCGGATGTTCCAACAGAATGCGCGTATTGCTCTCGTCGGCAAGCTGGCCGCCGCCTGCAAGGTAAACCATGATGGCGCAAGCCAGAGTGAGCAGCAGAAATGCGGCATAGATGTCCCAGCTTCGCCACAGCGTCCGGCTGATCACGCCGGTCCAGCCGTTGCGCGAACGTGCCTTGCTGTAGGCCAGCGCGCAGGTCACACCCGAGACGAACATGAACACTTCCGCGGTATCGCTGAAGCCGTAATTCCGCAGCGTCAGCCAGCTTCCGATGTTGTTGGGGATATGGTCAAGAAAGATGCACCAGAGCGCGATGCCGCGGCAAACATCGATGCGCAGGTCCCGGCCACGCCCTTTCAGCTCCAGCAGCGCGCCCACCAATGGCTTCGCGGCTGTCGCGAGCAACTCGGGTTCAAGCTGCAGATGCCGACCGCGCAACACCCTGGCATTGCGTTCGATCTCCGCCAGCGTCCGGCGAATGTCAGGGTTCGGCGCGGCCCCACCGCGATGCTTGTCGAGGTCGACAGGCGCGTCACTATCGGGACGCCATCGCATCGGCTCCCGAGAATCCGACAGATCGATCGAACTGATCGTCACCATCTCGACGGAGCTGCGGGGCGGCGGCGCAGGCACCATCATCATGGTGGCGACGGGCCGAAAGGAAGGAAATGACAAACCTTCCATCGACTCTTCGTCGGTAATAACCTCATACGAGCCCGCCGGTAATAGCCGTTCGATACTTGCGATCCGGAATGGGTGCTTGAAAACCAACGTTTCGCGCCGCGATCGGGTCATCGTCATGATCATTCTCGTACGTTGGCCGACGAGGCGCCGGCACAGCGGATAGCAGCTGGCATATAGAGGCGATGTCGCGGGCGCTGAACGCTCAATGACCAGGCTGTTCAGCACTTCGGGCGAAAGCGTTTCCACTGCAAACTGAAACCGGAAACTCCGCCTCAGGGCCCTGCGCGTCCGGGTTAATACTTATCGAATATTTGTTGCCGTCCCGACAGCCAACGCTCCAGCTATCGACCCCAGATTCGGTTCTGCCTTGATACTTGGTCCGAACGACAACACTGCAAGCCTGCTTTTTATTTTTCAGAATGGAGGTCCAGAAAGCGAGATGCTTGGCCTGATCCAGTGCAAGTATCCTGGTCGTCATCGAGTTAGCGGCGTGGGCCGTTTTGAAAGGTTCGGGAGCAACGGCCTTGGATGGCACGATGGTTGATGTAGTGGCATCCGCCTTTTCAGCATCCAGAACAAACCAGGGAACCAGCCATATGACGGCGAAGCTTGCGGCAGCCACCAAAAAGAGAATTGGCAATCGCTTTGTCATGTCTCTTCCTTCCGGAGATCGAGACACTGGCGGCCATCGCGACGTCGCGAGGCCCGCAGAACCTGACGAATTATGGCACCTCGCGAACCACACCGATCGCTGCAACCGCCTGCGTGCTAAGCCCGAAACTTCGATGAGCAGTAGCTCAGCGGGGGTGTCGCACCAACGGCGCGTTCAAGCAGCGGTACTGACGTATCGTGGAAAAGATGCAAGGTGGGGCTGACTGATGCCTTTTTGAACCGTGTCAACTCGGCTCGAACCCTCGCGTGTCGTTGCGTTGCCGAGCGGCGAGACAAGTCGCGCAGCGGCGAGATGCGAAACGTGGCATCCATTGATGGGATGTCGAATTCGGCCACACGCGACCTTATCGATCTGCGCAGCATGATCCGATGAGGGGCAAACACAATTCACGATTTATGTGCGCGTGGAGGTTTCACACAACCGCTGGGGCTAACGAATGGCAGCGGCGCGCGAGAAGGCCCAGATCGCATGACGCGCAGAGCGAGAGGAACGTCTCTTCCTGGCACTTGGCAGACCTCGTGTTTCCGTGAACGTGGGCAAGCCGTGTTCTAACTTCGAGAGCGCTTACGACGAACGAGAATGGCACGCGCGACTTTAAATACCCGGCGGCGAGTGCGCGCGTGCAGCGGTCGTATAACAAAACGTCGATGGCACCGACGTGCCAACGCCTCAGACCGTTCAATGCCCGACGATGACCGGCACCTTGGTTGCCGGCGGCGTGTTGCGGCTGCGCTGGGTGCGGACGATGCCGTCGATGATGGTCATGCCGATGCCCGGGAGGTCGCCGAGCTGCACGCTGTGCGAGGATGTTGTTGCCGGCGGAATGCTGCGCCTTGTCCATGATGACGAAGTCGGCCGAGCGCCCGACTTCGATGATGCCGCAGTCCAGCGCGCGCATCCGTGCGGTGTTGCCGGTCGCAAAGCAGAACGCGATTTCCGCAGGCACCTCGCCGAGCGATGACAACAGCGACACCATGCGCAAGATGCCGAGCGGCTGCACGCCGGAGCCGGCCGGTGAATTGGTGCCGAGGATGACGCGGCTGAGATCGCCCATCTCGCGCGCGATCCGCAAGGTGTAGAGCGCCGAGCGCTCGTTGCCGTTGTGCACCAGTTCGAGGCCGCGCTTGCAGCCCTCGCAGATGCAGCGGATCTGATTGTCGGGCAGCGCGGTGTGGCCGCCATTGATGTGGCCGACCACGTCGGTGTCGGCTTCCAGCACCACATCCTTGTCGATCAGGCCGGAGCCGGGGATCGACGGGCCGCCGGTGTGGATGGTGCTCTGGATGCCGTATTTGCGCGCCCATCCCACCATCTTGCGTGCGGTCGGGCCGTCCTTGACGCCGCCGAGGCCGACCTCGCCGAGCAGCTTGACGCCGGCGGCGGCCAATTCCTTGAAATCCTCCTCGACCATCTCGTTTTCGATCACCGGCGCCCCGGCATGAACCTTCACGCCGCCGGGGCGCAGCGTCCAGAACGCGCGCTGCGCGAAGATCGCCATCGCCTTCAGCCCGACGACGTCGCGCGGGCGGCCGGGCATGTGGACTTCGCCGGCGGAAATCATGGTGGTGACGCCGCCGTGCAGAAAGCTGTCGATCCAGCCGATCTGGTTTTGCCGCGGCGTCCAGTCGCCGGCGACGGGATGGACATGGCTGTCGATCAGGCCGGGCGCCACCGTGGTGCCGTTGGCGTCGATCACGGTGGTGGCGCCCTCGGTGTCGATATCCTTGGCGCGGCCGATGGCGGTGATCCTGCCGTTTTCCGCGACAATGGTGTCGGCGTCGAGAATCGGCCTTTCCAGGGCGCCCGAGAGAACGAGCCCGATATTGCGGATCACCAGTCTGGTCGGGCCGGCGGCCTGGGGTTCGTCGTGGGCCATGGGTTTTTTCCTTTTGGTTCAAGGCTTTCGCAAGGCCGGGGCCGGCGCATCTTGCCCGCGGCTTGACGGCGGGATCAAGCTGGATTATTCATTTGTATACAAATGAATGTATACGAATGAATTAAGCGGCCCAAACCGGCTTCCGGATCATGGAAAGATGAGCAACTTCAATCAGGAAAGCGTCCTCAGTGTCCATCACTGGACCGACACGCTGTTCAGCTTCACCACCACGCGCCATCCCTCGTTCCGTTTTCGCAACGGCGAGTTCACCATGATCGGCTTGCAGGTCGGCGAGAAGCCGCTGCTGCGCGCCTACAGCGTCGCCAGCGCCAATTACGAGGACCGGCTCGAATTCTTTTCGATCAAGGTGCCGGACGGGCCGCTGACCTCGCGTCTCCAGCATCTGAAACAAGGTGACGAGATCATCGTCAGCCGCAAGGCGACCGGCACCTTGGTGATCGACAATCTCGAGGACGGCCGCAATCTATATCTGATCGGCACCGGCACCGGGCTCGCGCCGTTTTTAAGCGTGATCAAGGACCCAGAGACTTACCAGCGCTTCGAAAAGGTGGTGCTGCTGCACGGCTGCCGCCGCGTCGCCGAACTGGCCTATGGCGAGATGATCACCAGGGAATTGCCGAGCGACGATCTGATCGGCGAACTCGTGCGCAACCAGTTGATCTATTATCCGACGGTGACGCGGGATCCGTTCCGCAATCGCGGCCGGATCACCGACCTGATCACTTCAGGCAAGCTGTTCAGCGACGCCGGCCTTGCGCCGCTTGCGCCTGAGCATGATCGCGTCATGATCTGCGGCAGCCCGGCGCTGCTGAATGACACCCGCGCGCTGTTATCAGACAGAGGTTTTGTCGAAGGCAATCACGGCGAGCCCGGCCAGTTCGTGGTCGAGAAGGCATTCGCCGAGCGCTAAAGCGCCGCGCACTTGCACCCGCTCCTTATCCGACGGTGATGCGACTATCTCGTCGGACAAGCCGCCCCGGTTTTTACCCAGGCATCGACAAGCGCACCGGCTTCCTTTTGCGTACCGGGCGCGGCGGAGCGACCGAAGCCGGGGTGCCATGCCCAACCGACCAGCGTGTCGGTACCGATGTGATGGATGAGGTCTTCGGCTTTCCGGCCGCCGTTACGGGCGGGATCCTTGATCTGCGCGCAGATCTCGGCAAGCGTCTTGCCTTCCCATGCCATCTCGCGCGGCGCGATATGCCATTCCGGGTGGCCCGGCACGCGGCCGGGATCGAAGTTGGCGTTCTGGTGACAGATCGAACAACGCATTGTCTCCGTGCCATGACCGTCGGGGCCGCGCCCGACCGGCGGCTGATGCAGCCGGCTCTCGTTGCCCTGGCGCGGACGGTCGCCGGCCGGATGGCAGTTAACACAGCGCGGATGGGTCAGCACCTTGCCGAGCTCGGTGAATATTGCTGCCGACCGCACCTCGGTATCCGCGATCGAGCTAAAACTCTCCGGCGAAGCCAGCGTGTTCGAAACGGTTTGCGAAGCCGCGTAACCGCTCAGCAGGCTCATGGCAAGCGCTGAAACCGAAACGAGGATTCGAGACCGCATGTCCGATTGCATTGGCATTTTGCCCTTCCGGGTCCAGCTGCATTCAAGAATAGCTAAACCAGATAACGTTTGGGATCGGCGAGAATCACGTCACGCACGGCCTCGTGGTATTTGATGTAGCCGGTACAGCGGCAGAGGTGCCCGTCGAGCGCCTCGGCGATCGTCTTCTCGAGCTCGGCACGCGCCAGCGGCTTTTTCGCCAGCCGCTCCAGCAAGACCTGGGCCTCGTTCAGGAAGCCGGCGGTGCAGTAGCCGCACTGGAACGCGAAGTGATCGATGAAGGCTTTCTGAAGAGCGGAAAGCTCCCCGTTCTTGGCGTGGCCTTCGACGGTTCGGATCGCCTTGCCGTCGAAACTCGCGGCTGACACGATGCAGGTCGGGCTGGTGTAGCTGGTCCCGTCCGGATTATCGACGATCACCGCGCAGCTCAGGCACTGCGCGGCGCCGCAGCCGAACTTGGTGCCGGTCATCCCGAGGTACTCGCGCAAAAAATCATTCATCGTCAAATCGTCGCGCACTTCCCTCGGGCCGTGCGCGCGACCATTGATCGTCAGAGCCAGTGTTGTCACTTGAGCGCTCCCTTGAGCATGGCCTGGGTTACCGGCAGGGATTGGAAGCGGCGGCCGGTGGCATCGAAGATGGCGTTCAGCAGCGCGGGAACGACGGGAATCATCACGACTTCCGCCATGCCTCTTGGCGGCTCGTTCGGCAGGCACGGCGGCAGCACCTCGACCTCGAGATCGTGCAGCGGCAAGTCCGATCCGCGCGCGACCAGGTATTGTCCGAGATTCCATTGCCCGTTGCCGGGTCCGCCTTCGTAAGGCGGCAGTGTCTCGAGCAGCGCGTACCCGACACCCATGGCAAAGCCGCCCTGCGCTTGCCCGAGCACGACCTCCGGCACCAGCGGCTGACCGCATTCAAGGACGCTGTAGGCCTTGGCGATGCGCAGTACGCCGGTAGCGCGAACGATCTCGACGCGGACCAGCGTGGCGCACATTGCTGTGTAAATGCTGCCGAAACGGTTGTTGTTGGTGGGCGGAAATTTCACGCCGGTGCGATCGAGGCGCGCGTATTTACCGCCACCCCTGCGCACGGCCAGCGCATCGATATCGGCGGTCCATGTCTGCCCGGCGACGGGGAAGGTCGCCCGCGACCACCCCCAGCGGGAGAAGGCGTGCGCCATGGCCCCGGTCACGAAATTGCGCGCATGCGCCTTCGCCGCCACCGCCGGCAACGCCAGCGGCGCCAGCCCCGGCATGATAAGCTGCCCGTCCTTCCATTGCGCCTTCGCCCATTCCTTGGCCTTTGGATCGGTTGGCGCGATACCCCACAGCTCGAGCGCTGCCGGCCATAAACCGAAGCGGAATATGACGCGCGCGGCCTCGGCCGCAGCCTGCGTGCCGACATGCGCGCCGTTCGAGGCGAACGTGGCACTACTGATCGCCGGCACCCAGCGCGGATTTTTTGCCGCGGCGTCCTGGGTCGCCTGGTTCATCGTGTAGGAGTTGCCCGAGGTGACGAGCGCAAGCGCGCCATAGCTGTCGACTTCGTGCACGGTGACTTCATCGGCCACGCCGCCCAGATAGGTCGCCACCCGGTTGGCAAGCGCCGTCCCGATGCCGTTGCCCATATCGACGTGATCGCTGTGGATGGCAATCCGGCCCTGCGGATCGATTTCCACGGTCCCCTGCGAACAGTCCGCGCCGCTGCCGTAATTCTTGGTGGCGCAGGCGACGCCGGTGCCGACGACGATCCCGCCCTGCTGCCCGCGCGCTTTCTCTTGCGTGCGTTGCTGCCAGATCGGGTGGTTCGCGAGCTTGTCCAGAATTTCCGGCGTGCGGAGCGAAACACTGTATGTGTTTCCCGTCAGGGTTTTTCCGCCGGTCTTAAGCGCGTTGCGCCGACGGAACTCGATCGGGTCGAGCGACAAGGCCGCGGCCGCTTCATCGATAAGTGTTTCCAGCGCCGTCATCGTCTGCAGCGTTCCGTAGCCGCGCATCGACCCGGCGGTGACGCCGCGCGAATGCAGCGCGACCGTCGTGATATCGACCTTCGGAATATCGTAGATGCCGATGGCCGCGATGGCGCCGACGCTCGCGACGTTGGCTGAAAAATTGGCGAGGCCGCCGCCATCCAGCACGTGATCGGCGGCAAATCCACTGATCTTGCCGGTCGCGCGATCGACGCCGATCCGCGTGCGCATCTTGAAGGCGTGACGCTTGATGCCGCCCTGAAACTGCTGATAGCGGTCGTGCGCCAGCCGGACCGGACGGCCGGGCAGGAAGATCGCAGCCAGCGCGACGTAGAACGGGAAGGGGGTATGGTCGCGTCCACCGAATCCGCCGCCCATATAGGCAAACAGGGTTTTGATGTGCGCCGGCTTGAACGGACCCCGCGCGTTGGCGAGCATGTATGCAAGCGCTTCAGCGTTCTCGTAAGGCGACTGCACGCCGAGCACGAGCTCGAGGTTTTTGGCGCCCGCGTCGTACCAGGCGAGCCCGCTTTCCGGCTCGAGAAACATCGGGTCGACGGATTGCGTTTCGAACTCGCGGTCGAGCATCAGCAGCGCCGGATTGGTCGCGGCCAGTTCGGCGCGGATCTGCTCGCCATGGGTTGCGGCTTCGGCGTAGTCGCGCCCGGTCGGAATCGGAAGCCGCGCCCATATCGGGCGCTCCGTGTCCTGGAAACGTCCCGGACTAACCCAGCCGTTCTTGACCGGCGAGTAAACATCGGGCGCCTCAGGGGTCGGGCCGGCCACACGGGTGAAACGAAATGCGCCGTAGTTAGGCCCCGCGACGGGGCCGGTTGCCTCGCCGAACTTCACGAAAGTCCCGTCGCGAAGCGCGAGCCGCGCCTGATCGAAGGCGTCGAACTGCTCGAACATCAACAGCGCCACCGGCTGACCCATATACAGCGGCGTCTTGCCGACCGGACAGAACAGGTCGCCGGTATAGTATTGAGGAACGCGGGTTCCGATTTTTTCGAGGTCATCCGCCGTCACCACCACCGACGGCTTCAACGCGCCGGTGAGACGCGCCAGGTCCATGCCGGTGTAGACGTGGGTTGCATCCGGGGCGCGGATCAGAATCGCGTGCGATGTCGTAGCCGGCCACCCGGGGAGATCCGCGGCACGAAAATCGGAGGCGTAAAGTTTTGCCCCGGTGACCTTGGGGACGCCGTCAATGCGGCCGGCGCCGTTCGCCGCCGGATTCCAGTTCTGTCGTCCGGGCAAGGTCTCGCGCGCCGCGAATCCGACTTCCTCAGCTGATCCCAAGCGCGACAGGCTGAGCGCGATGCCGCTCGCCGTGACCCACTTCACGAACTCGCGTCGCGAAGGCTGCATGTCGCTACCTCTTGGTCAATGCTGTCAAGGGCGTTTTGATAAGTCGGCGATGGAGGCGGGACCGGGACCCGGTGTGACCAACGTCGGCCATTGGTGCGAGCCGAACGGCACGGCCGGCGGCAGGAACGGCGTCATGCCCCGCTTGCCGGTTTCCGCGATGATCGCGGCGCGCGCATCGCCACCCATCAATTCGTAGTCCATCAGATGATAGTTGCCGAAGAACAGCGAACCGACCGAGCGATCCGCGATGATACGCGTTAGCGACTCCAGCATGTCCGCTGGCGTTGTCGTAAAGGAAATCGTCTCGATCAGCAGAAGACGATCGTTGATCGCCTCCGGACCGAAGAACTGTGCCAGCACGCTGAACAGCACGTTATTCTGGCGCGCCACGTAAATGGTATTGCTCGCCGCATAGGTTTTGTCCCAGTCCGCGCCAAGCATGGTCTTCCAACCCGCGAGCACCGTCATCCAGTGGCCAACTTGCGTCTGCGCGGCCCATGCCACGTTCTCTGCGAGAAAGGGCGCCTGTTTCTTGCTGAACGCTTCGAGCATAGCGAAGGTGATCATGCCCTTGGCAATGCAATCATCCATGAACGCGATGTTGTTCTGCAGGATGGTACGATTATTGGGACGCCAGTCCGCCTGCATCGGGGTGGCATCGAGTCCGTCGAGTGCCGACTGCATCCGGCTGCGGAAGGCAAGCATGGAACCGCGCCAGGACTTGTCAGCCGGATTGTTCAGATAAGGTCCGACGACTTCGGCCAGCGCCATCGTGCTGTGACCGACAGATTTCATTAGTTGATAGACCATCGGCACTTGCGGTGCGTCCAGTGGCGGCATTCCGGGGCGATAGAGGACAAGCCGCCCGCCGGCGCCGGAAAAAAGCCCGAGGATCACCGGGTGGTTGCTGAGAAAATTCTTCTGAAAGATCTTGGCGGCGTCGCCATACAGTTCGAACATGCCGGTATTGAGCGCCAGCACGTCCTTGGTTGCGATGTCTCCCGGCGTCGCAGAGGTGGTTCCTGCAATGGGCGCCATATAGGAGGGGAGGCCTTGGGCATTCGCCACACCGCCGCCGGAAAATATGATCGCGACGGTCATCAAGCAGCAAAAACGCTTCATATCAGTCTCCCCTGGCTTTTGGCGCGTTGGATAGAACCCGATCTGGAGAGTTTCCAAATTGAGATAAGACGGGGGCTCGCCAAGCCGCCGCTGCCGGCCGAGTGGTCTGCCCAACGCGACCGCCGCCGAGCCGGTCAAGATCTGTCCGTGTGAGGCCGTTCAATCGGTAACCCCGCGGGTTCGTATGCCAACGTCGCCGCTTGCCCCCTCGGACTCCGAGATGGCAGCCATAGGGATTGCCATGATTGAGCTTGGTGCGAGAGCGACACCAATCTTCACGAATCTCACGGATATTGTGCGCTCGCTGATCGATGGCGTCTGTATAAAATTGATCACTCACCCCACGCCGAGCGCGCGTGTTCCATTTTGGACGTCATGCTCGCTGAAGCTGGGCTGGCGTCCGTCAAATCGGCAAGCATGAAGTTCCTTTGAACCAAGGGAGCGCTGGTATAGCAACAGACTGGTAGTGGAACGAAACTACCAATAACGTGATTCGGGCGGTAACCACCACCGGGGCAGATAGGGAGATACCATCATGCGCTTTCGGATCTTCGGGCTGCTGGCCGCCTTGGCGGTAGGAATGATCACGGTGGCGGCGGACATAAGTGCAGCCAACGCCCAGGCCTGCCGCAAGAATTATTACAGGTGCGATTTGAACAGGGATGGAAGGATTGATCCCGCCAATCCCAATTGCTGTTGGAGTCCCATGGCGGGGCCCCCTTCCACGTCCTGCCCGAGGAATTTTTACAAGTGCGACTTGAACGCAGGTGGACGGGTTGATCCCGAGCATCCGGGCTGCTGCTGGAATCTGAGGTGAACAGCCAGCGATGGCGCGGCGGCGCGCGGCAGGCAAGAGCATGGTGACCGTGCAGCATGGAAGGCCATCGCTATGAAGCCAATCGGACCCGCCTCGCGTCATTTGCAAGGCCTATCTCGGCGCGACTTGCTGTGGACCGGCAGCACCGGCCTCGCCACCGGGCTGCTATCGGCTGTTGGGCTGGCCATCAAGCAAAGCTGGGGGGCCGGAGATTCGGGGATGGACATGCAAGGCCACGCCGCGGCCAGAAGTGGCGGCGTTCCTCGGGCTCCCTACCAAAAGGGTGCACCGCTCATTGAGCCGGAAGTCCGCCGCTCGGTGAACGGAGAACTGCGAACGACGCTCCAGGTCCGCTATGCCTACAAGGATATCGGCGGCTATCGCCTGTCCTTGCGTACGTATGAAGGTACGATTCCGGGCCCGACGCTTCGCGTGCGGCCCGGCGATGTCCTCCGCATCCGCCTCATCAATGATCTGCCGCCCAACCCGGATCCGGTGCCGCTCAACATGACTTTGCCGCACCACTTCAACACCACGAATTTCCACTTCCACGGATCGCACGTCAGTCCGGCTGGAATCTCCGACAACATTTTTCGGTCGATGGAGCCCGGGCAGAGTTACGATATCGAGATCGCCGTCCCCAGTGATCATACGAGGGGTACCTATTGGTACCATCCGCACCATCACGGCAGCGCCGATGTCCAGATGACCAGCGGCATGGCAGGCGCGCTGATCGTCGAGGGCGATTTCGACGATGTACCGGAGATCGCCGGCGCCGCAGAGCATGTGCTGCTCCTCAACGAGGTGCTGTTCGACTACCGGGGTGCGATCGAGGTCTATGACACGGTCTGGCCGGAAGCCGTGCCACGCTTTCTCTCGGTCAATGGACAACGCGACCCGGTCATTCGCATGCGGCCCGGCGAGGTCCAACGTTGGCGGATTGTTCACGCCGGCCACGAGGACAACCTTCACATCGCCCTCGAAAAACATGCTTTGCACGCCATTGCCTTTGACGGCATCCGAAGATCGCAGATCGATCGCCTCGAAAGTTTGCTAATGGCGCCGGGTCAACGTGCCGACGTGTTGGTGCAGGCCGGAGCAATCGGCACCTATGCTCTTCAGGCGATAGCCAATGACCAGGGTTACGCCTCGCCGGTCGGGCCGCTTGCCCGGATCGTCGTCGATGGCGAGCCGCTTCCGATGCGGCTGCCCGCCGCGCCTGGTGGAGCGCCGTTGGCTACCATTCGCGACGAGGAGATCACCAACACGCGGCGCCTGACGCTATCGGTGGAGCAACCCGAATCTCCGGCGGCTGGCAACTATCAGGAATTCACTTACCTCGTCTGTGGCCGCCGTTTCGACCCCGATCGCGTCGACCAGCGCATTGCGCTGGGGGCGATCGAGGAATGGACCGTCGTCAACGAGCATGACAACGACCATATATTTCATATCCACACTAATCCCTTCCAGATGGTCGCGATCAATGGCGAGAAGCTCGCCAAGCGGGACTGGCGCGACACGGTGGTGGTGCCGCGGAACGGAAGCGTGACCTTCCGCTCCCGCTTTCTGGATTTCAGCGGGCGCTTCGTGCTCCACTGTCACATGATGAATCATGAGGAACTCGGCATGATGCAAGTTGTCGAGGTGGCATCGTGAAGTCGCTCAGCCGCAATCCTGCCGCTGCAGGCGTCGTCCGCTTCGTACCAACGGCCGGCGCCAATCACGGCCAGGCCCGAGGCCAGGAACCTGGCGGAGTTTCCATGAATCTGAACACCGTAGCTTTGTCTAAAACACGGAAAGCACGGGAGTTCGGCTTCGTCGCCGGAATCGCGCTGGTGCTTGCCATTCACTTTCCCTCTGCGACCTTTGCGCAGGATGGTATCGACCGGGTCACTGGCTTTGCGCGCGACCCGGTCCATGTCGCCGCCTGGCCTGCTGGCAAAAAGGTCGCGGTCAGCTTCGCACTATTCGTCGAGGAGTTCGGCTTCGGCCAGGGTCCGGTCTTCCGCCCTGACCTCGCGACCCGCAACCCGGATCTCGTGAACGAGGCTTTCCGTCAATACGCGATCGACTGGGGCATCGCGCGCGTCGGCCGGTTGTTCAAGGAATTGGATGTTCCGCTCACCGTCGTCTTGAACGCCGAATTTCCCGGTACGCACGCGTCCGTTTGGAAGGAGTTCCGCGCGGCACAGCCCAATGCGCCGATCATCGCCCACGGCATGAACAACAGCAACCGCATATTACCGCTCGGGCGTGGACTCGCCGAACAGAAGGCTTACATCCGCCGGACGCTGGACCTGATCGCCGGCACGACCGGCGTCAAACCCGCCGGCTGGTCGTCGCCGAGCGTCTATTCCAATGGCGACACGATGCAGGCGATGGCCGCCGAGGGCATCACCTACAACCTCGACCAGATGGATTCCGACATCATTTCGCGGTTGAAGACGCCGGACGGGTCGTTGGTGTTGCTGCCCTATCCGGTCGTCACGGTCGATATGGGCCAACAACTGGCACGAATGAAAACGCCCACGGAGATCGAGACTCTCTGGCTCGATTACGTGTTGGAGTTAGCCCGCGAGGCCCGCGCCGACCCGGCGCGAGAGGCAACGACGGTGGTGATCGGAATCCACCCCTTTGTCATCGGCACGCCAGACGGGGCGGCCGCCTTGCGGCGTGTTCTCCTGCGCCTCAAGAAGGATGACGCGGTCTGGCTGACGAACACGGATGCAATCCTGAAGGCGGCCGACCTGAAATAATTGGCTATCTGCGCCGCGGACGTGCGACCGTTGTCGCTGAGCGTGGTACGCAAGTGGCATATCCACCGCGCTGGTTGCGAAATGATTGATGTCCCTTGTAAAATGGTGTGGTGTTTTCGTGCGGCGCGCGACCGGGCCAATCGGTGACCAGCCCTCGAATCTGAAAGTTTGGCGATCTAGCAGGTCCAAAATGAAAATTCGCAACGACGATTTGCTGCTGATCATCGATGTGCAGAACGATTTTTGCCCCGGCGGCGCGCTTGCGGTTGCAGATGGCGACGCCGTAGTGCCGATCATCAATCGCCTGGCTGAGCGCTTCGACCATGTCGTGCTGACCCAGGACTGGCATCCCTCACACCATAGCTCCTTCGCCACGGCTCATCCGGGTTCCGCTCCGTTCGAAACCATCACTATGCCCTATGGCCAGCAGACCCTCTGGCCCGATCATTGCGTCCAGGGCACGCCCGGGGCGGCCTTTCATCCGCAATTGGCGACGGAGCGGGCGGAATTGGTGATCCGCAAGGGTTTTCGCCCCGACATCGATTCCTATTCCGCCTTCTATGAAAACGATCGGCATACTCCGACAGGTCTGGCCGGCTATTTGCGTGAGCGCGGTTTGCGACGTGTCTTCCTGGCCGGGCTCGCGACCGACTTTTGCGTCCATTACTCCGCCGTGGACGCGCGCCGGCTCGGCTTCGACACCGTGGTGATCGAGGCCGGGTGCAGGGCGATCGATCTGGCGGGGTCGCTCGACGCCGCCCGGGCCGCGATGGCTGAAGCCGGCGTGCAGCGTGTCAACGATCTTGCGACGATCTGAACTTACGCGGTTCGCGTTGTCCGGTTCGGCATTCCACCGACCGCTATGATCTCCGCACTCAATTGCTCGATGGTGGTGCGGTGGCGCATCGCCGTCTGCCGGATCAGCGTATAGGCGTCCGCTTCGGAAAGATCGTGACCACGCATAATCTGCAGGACCGCGGCCAGAACAACGCGCCGGGAACGAATACGGTCTTCCAGTCTTTCGATATAGGCAGCTTCATCAATTCTTCGCTGGGCCGAATCGAACGCAACCACCAGTGCGGTATAGAGTCCCGCCGAGCGCAGCGGTTTGATCAGAAAAGATGCCGGCTGCAGGTCGAGCAGCCACTTCAACCGGCTGGGCGTCTCGGTTCCAATCAACGCGATGATGGGTGCGCCAACCTTCCACACCGTAGCCAGCTCCGACTTGATGGGAATGGCGTCTGCGTCCACCACGATGACGTCGACGGCCTCGTCGGGCGGCGGCACCTCGGCCGGATCATGTTCCGCGATCGTCATGCCCAGGCGGTTGAGCTGGCGGCGCACGATCGAGATCTCGCGCTCATCTCTCATCACCATGAGAGCGCGACGGCCGCGGACGGAGAAAGGCGATGGCCTTGTCATTTCACGACACGCAGATGGTTTGACCGTTTTGTCATCGCATCATTGCTCTTTTCCGTCCCTGTGCCAATCGCCGTCAAATCGAGGTTCGAAAGATAGGGATCGGGCCGTTCAGGGGCATCCGCTTCCCAGAAGATCTTGAACTGGCATCCAGGCACAGAGCGTGCCAAACGGGGCGTCAGGAAGCAGTGATTATTGTCGGGATCGACCCAGATCGGGCCCTGCGGGGAATCATAGCGATGATTTGCCGCGGCGCGTCGGACCGCTGCGACATCCGCCGAGCCCGCCCGGCGGATGGCGCGGGCAAGCAGCATGACGCAGACATAAGTCGATTGTCCGTCGACGGAAGGGTTGCTGTCCGCGCCGTGGCGCGCCTTCCACCGCGCAACAAAAGCGCGATTTTCAGGTCCCTCGATGCTCTCGAAATAAGCAGATGACGTGATGCATCCGACGGAGGCCGCCGATCCGATCAGCTTGAGCTCAGGTTCGCACAGACTGCAGCTCAGCATTGGGATCGAGAGGCCGGCGCGCGTCGCCGCCGCATGGAGCGCGCGCATGAAAGAATAGCTGGATTCACCGACCAGCGTGTTGAACACAACCGGCGGCTTCCGGTCGATGATCTCCTTGACGATGTGGTCCACCGCGGTTTCGCCGAGCTCCAGCAGACGTTCAGCGAGGATGCGGCCACCTGCGCTGGTTACGATTTCACGAACGACCCGGTTGGTTTCCCAGGTCCAGACATAGTTCGACCCGATGCAGAACACCTCGCCAGAGATGTGATCCAGCATATGCCGCACCAACGGCACGACGTGCTGATTGGGCGCGGCCCCGACATAAATAACGTTGTCGCTGCTTTCGAACCCTTCATATCGCGCCGGATGCCACAGCAGCCGTTCGGTGCGTTCGACAATGGGAATCACCTGCTTGCGCGAGGCCGATGTATAACATCCGACGATATGATCGACGTGTTCTTCACGAATTAAATCGGCGCACGCCGTGTGATAGGCGGCGACAACCCCGCCGGGATCGCGCAGATGGGCTGCGAATGCGAAATCGAAGTCATCGCTTTGATTGATTTCGTCGATCGCCATCAACGCGCTCTTGCGCATCTCGCCCGCCATCATCGCGTAAGGTCCCGATTGGGAAAATACGAGACCGAGAGGGATGGATGGCCTTCTCATCGGGGAAGCTCGGGAGTTGCGTGGCGAGTTATTTGATCGCAACATTGTCGATCTGTCACCTTGTATCATCAATCTGCGCTGCGCGTGATTTGAGCTATCCCCGCATAAAAAAGGTGCCGGCGTCGCATTGACAAGGCTGGCGACGCTAAGACACAATAACTTCAACTTCGTACGTGAACGCGTGCATTGCGAAAGAGTTCTCGCGCAGCCGATGGCGTCTGGGTGACGGCCTCTAAAGTTTCGCTCTGCAGCGTAAGCCCATGCGACCATTGATAGCAGCGGCATTGATGCCATTCGGGGCCTTTTCGGGCCGCGGATGGCTTTTTTCGTTTGCCTTCCAAAAGACAGGAATTGGGTGAAGCATGCCAGTTCGCCTTCCGACGCTGGAGCAAATCGATAATCTCGGATCCGATTTCGGTCTGGTTCTCACGGCTGAGGAAGTTGCCGCTTTTCAGCAGGCCTTCAAAGGACCCTTGGCCTCCTACGGCCGGCTTGACGAATTGGTCCCGCCGGCGCTGGCGCCGGTTGCGCCGCGATCGCCCGGTTACCGGCCTTCGGCACCGGAAAATCCGTACGGCGCCTGGTACTGGAAGACGAATATCCATGCCGGCAGGGAAGGTCTGCTGAGCGGCAAGAAGATCGCGATCAAGGATAATATCTGCGTCGCAGGCGTCCCGATGATGAACGGCTCGGTATTGCTTGAAGGCTATGTCCCGGAACTCGATGCCACCGTGGTGACGCGGATCCTTGAAGCGGGAGGTACCATCGCCGGCAAGGCGGCTTGCGAAGATCTCTGCTTCTCGGGGGCAAGCCACACCTGCGCGAGCGGAGTGATCCGCAATCCGCACAACGTCGCCCATAGTGCCGGCGGTTCATCGGGTGGAAGTGCAGCCCTCGTGGCGGCCGGCGAAGTGCCGATGGCTCTCGGCGGGGACCAGGGCGGATCGATCCGCACGCCGTCAAGCTGGTGCGGTATTTATGGCCTGAAACCGACCTGGGGACTTGTGCCGACCACGGGCTCGATGCCGATCAGCTATTCCGTCGATCACTGCGGTCCGATGGGCGCAAGCGTCGAAGACGTCGCGCGGCTGCTCACGGTGATTGCCGGTCATGACGGTTGGGACACGCGGACGATCTCGGCGCGCACCGGTGATTACATGGCAGCGCTCCGCAAGCCGGCAAAGGGATTGCGCGTCGGCATTTTGCGCGAAGGCTTTGGTCATCCCGAAAGCGATCCTGCGGTCGATGCCAGGGTGCGACAGACCATCGAAGCCCTGGGAAAGGTCGGGGTTGAGAGCGCGGAAATCTCGGTGCCCTGGCATCTCGACGGGCCGCATGTCTGGAGCGGCATCATCCTGGAAGGCGCGGCCGAGATGATGCTGAAGGGATATGGCGTCGGCAACAACATCCACGGATACTATCCGCTTTCAATGCAGGAAGCCTTTGCCCGCGGCATGGGAACGCGCATCAACGACGTCTCGCCCACCGTGAAGCTGGTGCTGATGCTGGGCGAATACATGCACCGCAACTATCACGGGCGCTATCATTCGAAGGCGCAGAATCTGCGGGTGTTGCTGCGGCGCGCCTACGACGAGGCGCTGGAAAAGTTCGACGTGCTGGCGATGCCGACGATTCCCTTTACGGCAACGCCGATACCGCCGGCCGATGCGCCGCTTGGCATCGCGATCGATACGGCGCTCAACATGCAGGCCAATACCTGCTCGTTCGACGTCTCCGGGCATCCTGCCTTCACGGTGCCATGTGGCCGTGTCAACGGTTTGCCGGTCGGCCTGATGCTGGTCGGGCGTCATTTCGAGGAAACGACATTGATACAGCTTGCTTCGGCGATCGAAGCCGGCGGCAACTGGAAGCTGAACTAAAACGGGAGCGAGGTGACATTCCAGCGCATCGCCGAAGGCCACCGCCACCATCCCGTGCTTTGACGATCCAAGGATATCTCGATGATCAACGACCCCTGGCTCAAAACCTCGATCATGACGAAGCGCGGCCTGGCCAAAGGTCAGGCCGGGAAACGCCACGAGCTCTCCATCGCGGCGCAAGGCGACTTCCACTATGTCTACGGGCCCTATGCCAAGCCGGTGCTGACGATCAATCCCGGCGACGTCGTCGTGGTGGAAACGGAAGACGCCTTCGGCGGCGTCATCACCAGCGAAAAAGACAGCCCGACCGCGAAATTGCAGTTTCCGTTTCTCAATCCGCAGTGTGGCCCGGTTGCCGTCAGCGGCGTGGAGAAGGGCGATTGCCTGGCGGTTCACATTCATGCGGTGGAGACGCGGGGCGCCCAGCCCGCGGGCACCACCTGCATCATCCCGGAATTCGGCGGCCTGGTCGGGACGGCGTCTACGGCAATGCTCAATCCGCCGTTGCCGGAGCGGGTGAGGAAAATGCACGTCGACAAGAACGGCGTGCGCTGGAGCGACAAGATCATCCTGCCTTACGAGCCGTTCATCGGCACCATCGGGGTTTCACCCGAGATCGAGGCGATCTCGTCGCTGCAACCGGACTACCACGGCGGCAATATGGATTTGCCTGATGTCGCTCCGGGCGCGATCCTTTACTTTCCGGTGCACACCAAAGGCGGCCTCCTCTACGTCGGCGATTGCCATGCCACCCAGGGCGACGGCGAATTGTCGGGGGTCGCGATCGAGCAGCGCGCCACCGTCACCTTGCAGATCGACGTCATCAAGAACTGGAGTTTTGCGTGGCCGCGGCTTGAAACGGAAAGCTTCCTGATGACCATCGGCAGCGCCCGGCCGCTGGAAGATGCGGCACGCATCGCCTATCGCGAACTGGTGCGCTGGATGAGCGCGGACTACGGCTTCGATGCCATCGACGCCTACATGCTGCTCAGTCAGGCCGGCCGCATCCGGCTCGGCAACATGGTCGATCCAAAATATACGATGGGCGCGTCGATTTTGAAAAAATATCTGGTCTCATGACGTATCGGCAACAATGAGGAGTACGGCAATGACGTTCAATCGCAGAAGGTTCTTACAGGGTACGGCCGCCACCACTGCTGCCGGCATGTTCGGTTCCAACGCCTGGGCGGAAGATCCGATCAATGTCGCAAGCATCCACGATCTCTCCGGCGGGCTCGACATCTATGGCAAACCGATGGTCGATGCGCTGACGCTTGCGGTCGAAGAGGCCAATGCGGCCGGCGGTCTGCTCGGACGGCAGATCAAGCTGATCAATTACGATACCCAGTCGAACATGCAGCTCTACACGCAGTTTGCGCAGCAGGCGGCGCTGAAGGACAAGGTTGCCGTCGTGCATGGCGGCATCACCTCCGCCTCGCGTGAGGTGATCCGGCCCGTGCTCGACCGCTTCAAGACGCTGTATTTCTACAATACGCAGTACGAAGGCGGCGTCTGCGACCGCAACCAGTTCGACACCGGAGTGACCCCGGCGCAGACGGTGGAAAAGCTCGTGCCTTATGCCATGAAGAAATGGGGCAAGAAGGTCTATGTCATCGCGGCCGATTACAATTACGGCCAGATCACTTCGCAATGGGTGAAGAAATACGTCACCGAAAACGGCGGCGAAGTTCCGTCAATCGATTTCTTTCCGCTCGACGTCACGAATTTTGGCCCGACGATCTCCAAGATCCAGGCGGCGAAACCGGACTTCGTGTGGTCGGCACTGGTCGGCGGCGCGCATATTTCTTTCTATCGTCAATGGGCGGCGGCCGGCATGCGCAAGAGCATTCCGATGGCGTCGACCACCTTCGCCGTGGGCAACGAGCACATCGTATTGTCGCCCGACGAATGCAACGGCATGCTGATCTGCTACAATTATTTCCAGGACTTGAAGAACAAGACCAATGAAGCCTTCGTTGCCGCCTTTCACAAGCGCTTCGGTGCCGATTATCCCAACATCACCGAGCTCGCCATGGGGACCTATCAGGGCTTCCGTCTATGGGCGGAGGCGGTCAAGAAAGCCGCCAGTATCGACCGGATCAAGGTGATCGAGGCGCTGGAAACCGGAATCAGCATCGATGCTCCCTCGGGCAAGGTCACGATCGATCCGCCGACCCATCACTGCGTCCTTGACGTTCACATCGCCGAGGTCAACGACAAGAAGCTCAAGGTGCTGGAAGATTTTCCGCAGCAGAAGCCATCCGACACCGCCGCGGTGTGCAATCTTATCAAGAACCCCAACGACAACCAGCAATATGTGATCAAGATCTGAAGCTGGTTGGCCGTCGGGTTCTTTGTTGGAAAGGTGAACGTGGATCTCATTGCTCTCCTGGCGATCCAGGTGCTTTACGCGATTGCCAGCCTGGCGCTGATCAGCGTCGGGCTGGCGATTATTTTCGGCATGATGCGGGTTATCAATCTCGCACATGGCGAATTTTTGATGCTTGGCGGCTATGCGGCGATCGTCGCTACCAGCCACGGCATCAGCATCTGGATCGCGATGCTGGTGGTGGCGCCCGTCGTCGTCGGCCTGATCGGAGTCATCGTCGAACTGACGATCATCCGCTTCCTGTATGGCCGGATGATCGACACGATGCTCGCAACCTGGGGCCTCAGTCTTTTTCTGGTGGGGCTAACGACGGCCATCTTCGGCAACACCACGGTTGGCATCTCGGCGCCGCTCGGCAGTTTCCAGATCGGCGCCTATCGTACCAGCGGATACACGCTTTTCGTGATCGCGGTGGCGGCCGTCGTGCTGGCCGGCATCTTCGCAGTGTTGCGCTGGACGCGGCTCGGCCTGATTGCCCGCGGCACGATGCAGAACGCCAACATGGCGGCTGCACTGGGCGTCAATCCGCCGCGCGTCTATGCCGTCACGTTCGGCATCGGTGCCGCCCTGTCGGGTCTTGCCGGCGCGGTGCTTGCACCGGTCTCGGGCGTTTTTCCCACCATCGGCGTCGCCTATGTCGCCAAATCCTTTATCACCGTGATCGGAGGCGGCGCCGCAATTCTCAGTGGAACGGCTTCCGCAGCCGCGCTGTTCGGCACCATCAACCAGATCGCTACCTTTGCCACCACCCCGGTGTTCGGTGAGGTGGCGTTGCTTGCGACCGCAATCGTCCTGATCCGCCTGCTGCCGCAGGGCATCACCGGCCGCTACTTCCGGAGAGGTCTGTGAGCGCCCGCGCCCTCAATCTTCTCGGCCTTGGACTGGTCGGCATCGTCGGTGTCACCTTCCTGATCGTGACGCCGCGTTTCGCCGAGCTCGATACCGTGCTCGAACTTACGATCTACATGATCATGGCGATCCTCGCGCTCAGCCTGGCGCTGATCTGGGGGTACGGCGGCATTCTCTGTTTCGGCCAATCGGCCTTCTTCGGGTTGGGCGCCTATACCTATGCGATCGCCATGTTCAATATCGGCGAGAGCACGCTCCCGCTTCTGCTGGCGATCGTGCTGCCGGCGGGCTTCGCCGCGTTGCTTGGCTATTTCATGTTCTACGGGCGCATCAGCGACGTGTATCTGGGCGTCATCACGCTGACGGTGACGCTGATCCTGTTCAATTCGGTGAATTCCACCGCCGGTCCGGAATTTCATATCGGCGTGGCACGGCTTGGCGGTTTCAACGGCATTCCGGGAATCCCGCCGCTCAATTATCCCGGCAACAAGGCCGCGGTGATCGATCTCGAAGGCATGTTTTATCTTGCGACGGCGGCGTTGCTCGCGACCTATTTCGGACTGCGCCTGTTGCTGGCCAGCCGGTTCGGCCGCATCATCGTCGGTATCCGGGAAAACGAACGGCGCGCCGAGCTTTTGGGCTACGATCCCCGCGCCTACAAGCTGGCGACCTTCACCATCGGCGGCGCGCTTGCCGGTTTCGCCGGATGCCTTTTCGCCAATTGGGGAAATTTTGTAAGTCCGACGATCTTCGGACTGGCGCAGTCCGCGCAAATCATCATCTGGGTCATCGTCGGCGGGCGCGGCACGTTGATCGGTCCGATCGTCGGCTGCATCGGCATCCAGTGGCTCGCTACGGCGTTGGGGGCGAACCAGCCCAGCGGTTCGGACTGGTGGACGAAGCTGTTGGCCAATGCGCCGCTCATCCTTGGAATAATCCTTATCGCCTTCGTGCTTCTGGTGCCGAAGGGGTTGGTGCCGACGCTCGGCGATTTCGGACAATGGCTGCTGCGTTCGCGCACGCGGCGTATCGCAGCAAGCCTTAATCCGAAGCGGGCGGAGGAGGGGTAATGGCTGCGCCGCTACTGCAAACACGTGACCTCAGCATGCGCTTCGGCGGCGTCCAGGCGGTACGCAACGTCAACTTCACGCTGGCCGAAGGCGAGCTTCGTTGCCTCATCGGTCCGAACGGCGCCGGAAAAAGCACGTTCTTCAAGATGCTCACCGGGCAGCTGCAGCCGAGCCAGGGCCAGGTGCTGTTCCGCGGCCACGATATTTCCAACGCCCACGCCCACCAGATCGCGCGCCTCGGCATCGGCATCAAGACCCAGGTGCCAAGTGTGTTCGATGGTTTAAGCGTGCGCGAAAATATCTGGCTCGCGGCGGGCCGTATCCATTCCGGCAAGCGCGTCGACGGCGTGGTCGACGAGATGCTGGAGCGTATCGGCCTCACCGGCGCGGCAAACCGCCTGGTCGGTCAACTCGCCCACGGTCAGCGGCAATGGGCTGAGCTCGGCATCGTATTGTCGACCGATCCCGAACTCATCCTGCTCGATGAGCCCGCCGCCGGCATGACGCATGAGGAAGTGTACAAGACCGCCGAACTCGTGCGCGAGATCAATCGCAGCAAGGCTCTCATCGTTGTCGAGCACGACATGCAGTTCATCCGCATGATCGCCAAGCAGGTGACGGTGTTCAATCAGGGCAGCGTGCTGGTGGAGGATGCGGTGGAGAATATCCTGCGCAACCCGCTGGTGCGCGACATCTATCTGGGTAAACAGGCGGCCGCATGATGCTCAACGTGCAGGGACTGCGCACAGGCTACGGCCGCATTCCGATCCTCAACGGGGTGAGCTTCGCGGTCAACCAGGGCGAGTTCATCGGAATTCTCGGGCATAATGGCATGGGCAAGACGACCCTGCTCAAGGCGTTAATGGGGTTCCTGCCTGCGACCGGCGGGTTTGTCCGCCTCGACGGTGACGACGTGACGGCGGCCGAACCCTATCGTCGCGCGCGGTTGGGGCTCGGTTATGTGCCGCAAGGGCGCGAGATTTTCCCCGGCCTCACGGTTCACGACAATCTGCGCATGGGCTGCACCAAGCAAGCCGGTACCGAGCAAGACGTCATCGCGGAGGTGCTGGAGGAGTTTCCACGCCTTACGCCGCTTCTCGATCGCGTGGGCGGCGCGCTGTCGGGCGGTGAGCAGCAACTGCTGGCGATCGCGCGCTGCCTTTGCGGCAAGCCGCGCCTTGTGCTTCTCGACGAGCCGACGGAGGGTATCCAGCCCTCGATCATCGACGAGATCGTCGAGATTCTGCAGCGTCTGCGCGACAACAGCGGACTTACCATGATCCTGGTCGAGCAGAATCTCGACTTTATCGCCGCACTTTCCAAGCGGATTCTCATCATTCAGAAGGGCACGATCACCCGGGAAGTGCAGCCGGGCGATCTCAGCAACGCAAGCCTCGTCGGAGAATTTATCGGAATCACCACCTAAGCTCGATTCAGCGAGCAGCGTTCACAGGGAGACAGACCATGGCAGTCAGACGACCCACTCTCGATCAATTGCGTAGCGTAGCCGAGGACCTCGGCATGCATATGGGTGACGAAGAGCTCAAATCATACGACGCCCTGATGCAAGGAAATTACGCCGCCTACGATATCGTCGATGCCATGCCGGATTACGTCCCGGCCGTGACCTATCCGCGGACGCCCGGCTACCGTCCGGAGGGCGACGAGAACAAGCACAACGCCTGGTACGTCAAGACCACGATCAAGGGCGCACCCAGCGGCAAGCTCGCCGGCAAGACCGTCGCGCTGAAGGACAATGTCAGCCTGGCCGGCGTTCCCATGATGAACGGCGCCTCGACGCTCGAAGGTTACGTACCCGATACGGATGCCACCATCGTGACGCGGATCCTCGACGCCGGCGGCACCATTATAGGCAAGACGCATTGCGAGTACTTCTGTTTTTCCGGCGGCAGCCATACCAATTCGAGCGGACCGGTTCATAATCCTCACAAGATGGGCTACTCGTCCGGGGGCTCATCTTCAGGCAGCGGCGTCGTGGTGGCGACCGGTGAAGCCGACATGGCGATCGGCGGCGACCAGGGCGGATCGATCCGGATTCCGTCGTCGTTTTGCGGCATCTACGGAATGAAGGGAACGCACGGCCTCGTGCCCTATACCGGGGTCATGCCGATCGAACTCACCCTCGATCACACCGGACCGATGACCCGCAACGTGCGCGACAATGCGCTCCTGCTCGAGGTGCTGGCGGGCGCGGACGGCCTCGATCCCAGGCAGATTGCACCCAAGGTCGCAAACTATACGCAGGCGCTGGAAGGCGGCGTCAAAGGATTGCGCATCGGCGTCGTCAAGGAAGGTTTTGGACATCCGAGCTCCGAACCCGACGTCGATGCCCAGGTCATGGCCGGCGCCCAGCTTTTCAGGAAACTCGGCGCGACCGTCGATGAAATCTCGGTGCCGATGCATCTGCTGGCCCCGGCCATCTGGTTGCCGATCGCCGCGGAGGGCGCCACCGAGTTCATGATGAAGGGCAACGGCATGGGGACCAACTGGCGCGGTCTCTACAATACGACGCTGCTCGACGCCCACTCTGCCTGGCGCCATCGCGCCGACGAGTTGTCCGACAGCCTCAAGATCACGATGCTGCTCGGTCAATATTTCACCAAGCACTATCGCGGTCATTTCTATGCGAAGTCGCAGAACCTGAATCGCAAGCTGCGCGCCGCCTACGATGCGGCGCTCGGTAATTACGATCTGCTGCTGATGCCGACCTTGCCGATGAAGGCGACGCCGCTGCCGCCGCCAGGTGCGCCGCGCGATCTCTATATCCAGCGCGCCTTCGAAATGGTCCCCAATACGGCGCCTTTCAATGCGACGGGGCATCCGGCGATGAGCATTCCCTGCGGGATGAGCGATGGCCTGCCGATCGGGCTGATGCTGATTGGCAAGTATTACGATGAGTCGGTCATCTATCGAGCCGCCGCGGCGTTCGAAGGCGCTGGCGACTGGACCAAGATGTAGGTCAAACAAAGCGGCCTGCCGCACACAGATCGGCAGGCCGCGACGTCAGGCGGCATCATCAACGGAGGCGACGATGGATCTCGGATTAAAGGGCAAGAGCGTGCTGGTGACCGGGGGAAGCAAAGGCATTGGGCTGGCGATAGCCGAGCTGTTTGCAGCCGAAGGCGCCAATGTCGCGATATGCGCGCGCAATGCCGAGGAGGTCGGCAAGGTCGTGAAGGCGTTGGCGGCGAAGGGGGTCAAGTCATGGGGCAAGGCGCTCGATGTCGCCGACCCCGCCGCGTTGAAGCAATGGATCGAGGGCGCGGCCGGCGAAATCGGCGGAATTGACACCCTCGTCTGCAACGTCAGCGCGCTTGCCGTCGGCGATACGGCCGAGACCTGGGAGAAGTCATTCCGTACCGACATGATGCATACCGTCAATTCCGTCGCGGCAGCCCTTCCTTACCTGGAGAAATCCAAATCCGCTTCCATCGTGATCGTCTCGAGCGTGTCGGGCTTCGAGGTTGATTTCGCCGCCGGCTCCTACGGCGCCTTCAAGGCGGCCTTGATTCATTACGCCAAGGGGCTCAGCAACCAGCTCGTCGGCAAAGGCATCCGCGTCAACGCGGTGTCGCCGGGCAACACCTACTTCGAGGGCGGTATCTGGCAGAATATCGAGCGCGGCATGCCCGATCTCTACAAGACGGCGATGTCGTTGAACCCGACGGGGCGCATGGGCACGCCGCAGGAAGTCGCCGCGGGCGTCGTCTTCCTTGCGAGTCCGGTGGCGAGCCGTATCTCCGGCACCAACCTCATTGTCGATGGCGCGCTGACCAAGGCCGTCTAGCTGACGTGCTGTGGACCATCTCCCCGGTCACGCATCCACTTGAGTTGCGGGCTCGCGGCTTTAGTGCGCGCCGGCCCCGCTTGCCTTTACCTTGCGCGTGAAGGCGACCGCGACGGCGGCAAGCACCAGCACCACGCCGATCACCGCAAACGTATCGCTAAATCCCATCACCAGCGCCTGGCGCTTGACTGCATTGCCGAGCGCGATGATCGCCTGATGGCGGGCTGCCGCCGGGTCCGGCACGCCGTGCGCCAGGAAGAAGTCCGTCATCTGGGAAATCCGGCTGCGCACTTCCTCGCGGCCGAGCGTGACCGACTGGCCGATGATGTTGGAGTGGAACTGCTCGCGCTTGGTGATCACGGTGGCAAGCACCGCGGTGCCGATCGCGCCGCCGAGATTGCGCAGCATGTTGCTGATACCCGATGCCGCTGCGGCGTCCTGCGGGGCGGTTTCGCCTGTCGTCACCGAGGTCAGCGGGGTCAGCACCATGGCCTGGCCGATGGCGCGCACGATATTGGGAATCCAGAGCTGGTCGCCGGCATAGTCCGGCGACATCGCGGTGTTCATGAAGCAGCTATAGGCGAAGATCAGCAGACCGGTGATGGCGATATAACGTGTGTCGAAGCGCTGCATCAGCTTCGGCACCAGCGGAATCAGGATAAGCTGCGGCAGGCCGGTCCACGCCAGCACCGCGCCGATCTGCTCGGCATTGTAGCCCTGCGCTTGCCCGAGATAGGCCGGCAGGATGTAGACCGATCCGAACAGCGCAAAGCCCAGCAGCGTCACGGCGATGGTGCCGAAGCCGAAATTGCGTTGCCTCAGCAGCCGCAGCCGGATCAGCGGCTTCTCGATCGTCAGTTCGATCCAGACGAACAGCGACAGGCTCACCAGCGCAACGAGCGCGAGACGCAGGATGAAAGGTGACGAAAACCAGTCGTCCTTGTTGCCCTCCTCGAGCACGGTCTGGAACGCCGACAATCCGATCGCCATGGTGAAGATACCAGCCCAGTCGCCTTCTTTCAGCAGCTTGAGCTGCATCGGCTGTCGCTCCAGCGTCAGATACAGCGCGGCTACCATCACGATGGTCGGCAGCACGTTGACGAAGAAGATGGTCTGCCAGCCATAATTCTCGGTGAGATAGCCGCCGATGGTGGGCCCGATTGCAGGCGCGAAGGTGACGGACAGCGCAAAGGCAGCAAGGCCGATCGGCTGCTGCGGCTTCGGCAGCTTGGTCAGCACCAGCGTGAACGCCATCGGAATCAGCACGCCGCCGGCGAATCCCTGTAATCCGCGCATCGCGATCATGGATGGCAAATCGTGAGTGAAGGCGCACGCCACCGAGAAGACTGCAAACAGGGCCGCGCTCGCCAGCATGTAGCGGCGGAACGAGAAGACCCGGCTGAGATAATCGGTCAGCGGGATCACCACGATCTCGCCGATCAGGTATGAAGTCGAGATCCACGAGCCGTTGTCGACGCCGGTCCCGATGCCGCCTTCGATGTTGAGCAGCGAAGCGTTGGTGATCTGGATGTTCAGGATCGCCATGAACGAGCCGATCATGGCCGCGAGAACGGCGATCCAGACCGTCACACTGGCGCGATTGGCGTCGATGGCGGTGCGCTCAGAGCTGGCGTGCGAGGTCAGCAGCGCGGATGTCGGGGCTGACAGGACGGGATTTGACATGGCACGATCCTCCGGAAACCTTGCTGGATGCAGCGATCGCCTGGCGATCGAGGGCTTGTGAGCGCGTCTCGATGGTCGGGATCACCGACATGCCGGGACGAAGTGCAACGAGCGGGTTGTTGTCGCCGTCGAGTGCGATCCTGACCGGAATGCGCTGCACGACCTTGGTAAAATTGCCGGTGGCATTATCCGGCGGCAGCAGCGCGAATTCCTGGCCGCTGGCGGGTGCGATGCTGTCGACGCGGCCGTGCACGAGCTGGCCCGGGAACATGTCGACGGCGATATCGACCGCCTGGCCTTCGCGCACGTCGGTAAGCTGCGTTTCCTTGAAATTTGCCACCACATAAGCGCCGGTGGCCGGCACCACCGACATCAGCTGCGTGCCGGCCTGGACGAACTGGCCGGTGCGCAGCGTTCGATTGCCGACGACGCCGTCAATCGGCGCGACGATGGAGGTGTAGTCGAGATTGAGCTCGGCCTGGCTCTGCACGGCTTCCGCGCGCGTCAGCGTTGCGTTGGCTTGAACGATCTCGGCCTTGAGCAGGTCCACCTGCTTCACTGCGGAGGCGAGGTTGGCCGTATCGCGCGCGATCGCGGCCTGAGCACCGGCGTTGCGCGACTGTGCCTGTTGAGCGTTCTGCACGCTGCCGTAGCCGGTCGTGGCGAGATCGGTGTAGCGTTTGTTCTCCTGCGCGGCAAAGGTAACCGTCGCCTGATCGACGTCGATGGTCGCCTTCGCGGCGTCGATCGCCGTTCGCTGAACCTCGAGCTGAGCCTGCTTGCTTGCGATGGCGGCGCGCGCCGCGGCGACGTCGGCCTTGGCCTGGTCGAGCGCCACCCTGAAATCGCGCTCGTCGATCCGCGCCAATATCTGCCCGGCCTTGACGCGCTCGTTGTCGCCGACCAGCACCTGATGCAGGTAACCCGAGACTTTGGGCGCGACGGTGGTGTTGTCGGCCTTCACATAAGCGTCATCGGTCGAGACCAGGTAGCGGCCGACCGTCCAGTAATCCCAGCCGTACCATGCCGCGCCGGCAACAACCGCCACTGCGGCGCCGGCCATCAACAGCTTGCGGAAATTGAACTTTTTGATAGCGGGGGCCTCCGCTGCATTCGTGCTGAGGTTTTTTTGCGGGTCCGGCACCAAATCCTTGACGGTGTCGGCGGCTGGAACCGGACGCTCGGCCTCGAATGCGGGGGAATGGCGGGTCATGACGGTTACTCCCTGATAGCCCTTGCCGGGCGTCGGCCTAATTAGGAAACTTGATATTTTCCAAATGGGGCATACATTGGGTCTGTCAATGGAATGACAGGCATCATGTAAAAGCATGGCTGAGATGGATACCACCCAGGACCGGCGCTGCCGGGGCCGCCCGCAAGTCCGCCCCGACGACGAGACCCGCCAGATCATTTACGAGGCCGCGCGCCACGAGTTCGCCGCCAGCGGCTATGCCGCGACAAGCATGGAGGCGGTGGCGCGGCGTGCCGGGGTCTCCACCAAGACGCTGTATCGTCTCAACCCCAACAAGGCGTCGCTGTTCGAGGGCATGGTATCGGACCGGCTCGACCGCTTCCTCGCCAATGTCAATCTGCGCGCCCTCGACCATGTCAGGATCGAGGAGGCGCTTTTTGCGGCGCTGCTGGCGTGCGCGGAACTTGTGCTCGACAAGGAAGTGATCGCGCTTCAGCGCATGGTGCTGCAAGAGGCCTGCAAGTCTTCCGACATCGCCGGAATGTTCTACCGAAACGGCGTTCAGCGCACTGTTGCAGCGCTGGCGGATTGGCTGCGGGTGCAGAAGAAGCGGGGATCGATCGAGCTCGACGACGTCGAGGAGGCCGCCGGAATGCTGATTGGCATGGTCGCTTCGGCGCCGCAGCGTGCTGCGATCTTCGGTGGCCTGCCGCTGCCGTCACGTTCGCAGATGCAGGCGCGGGTACGAACCTGTGCCAGGCTATTCCTGCGGGGGTGTCAGGCCAGGCGCAGTAGCGGCCGATAATATCGCTTACCAGGTCCGCTTCAGGCGCGAGGCAACTGACGTCGCCGACGGCCGCCGTTTGCACGCTCTTGCGAGATTAAAACATCGCCACCATCTGAAACGCGAAGGAATTTTCCCATGTTGGATTTTACCCACGAGACATTCGATGAGGGTCCCTCATCGCAAGCGACCAAACAAGCCGCCGCCAGCGATCAGGCTTTGCTCGACGCCTATTCCAATGCCGTGATCGGCGTCACCGAGCGCGTCGGCCCTGCGGTGGTCCGTGTCGAAACCGGCTCGAAGGAGCCAAACGCGCGCGAGCGCGGCGGGCTCGGCTCCGGAATCGTTATCTCTCCTGATGGGCTGGTGCTGACCAATAGTCATGTGGTCGGCTCCTCGAAACAGATCAGGCTGCGGGACAATGAGGGCATCGTCACCGACGCCCGCGTGCTCGGCGTCGATCCCGATACCGATCTGGCGCTGCTGCGCGCCGACGGCGCGCGCGATCTGCGCTACGCCTCGCTCGGTAACTCCAAGAGTCTGCGCCGTGGCCAGCTGGTGGTCGCGATCGGCAATCCCTTGGGTTTTGAATCGACCGTGACGGCGGGCGTGGTGTCGGCGCTGGGCCGCTCGATCCGCTCGGTGAGCGGCCGGACCATCGAAGACGTCATTCAGACCGATGCCGCGCTCAATCCCGGGAACTCGGGCGGGCCGCTGGTGTCGTCCGCAGCCGAGGTGATCGGCATCAACACTGCGATCATCAGCGGCGCGCAGGGCATTTGTTTTGCGGTCGCCAGCAATACCGCGCAATTTGTTTTGTCCGAGATCATCCGCCACGGCTATGTCAGGCGCGCCTATATCGGCGTGTCCGGCCAGACCGCGCCGATCCCAAGAAGGCATGCGGTGGTCGCTGGCGTCGAAAACAAGATGGGGGCGCTGCTGGCGCAGATCGAACCGGACGGGCCGGCGGCGAAGGCCGGATTATTGCCGGGCGATGTCGTGATCAAGCTGGACGGTGTTGAGGTGAACGGCGTCGACGATCTGATCCGGGCGCTTGATCGCGACCGGATCGATCGCACGCTCGAGATGGATGTGTTGCGCATGGGTCGCTTGAGGGCGACCGACATTCACCCGGTCGAGCGGAAGCCATCCGCTCGGCACGGGTGAGCCCGCTGGAACTGCGGCCCGTAATCTCGTCTTTGCCTTCGATGTGACGGCCAAAGGGAATTCGGCTGGACGTAGCGCGGCCCCGCGATTTCTTGCCTTGAAACCGCGTTCTAAGGCCTTGGAAATGCAAATTTTACTCTTAATCAAGCAAAACTGTAAGTTCCGAAGCGATAGCCTTGCGATCACGCTGAAATCACGATGACGCGGGCAAATTCTCCGTGCGGCGAGTGTCCACAGACCATCGCGACGCATCGGGGAAACAATGACTGCAATCATTTACAATTTCGATCGCTCAAGCGAGGGCAGTTCGGTTGACGAGAGCGAAAGGCTCTTCTCGGCTCTGGGACGCTTCACCATCGCGGAACTTCTCGAATTGCTGTATGTCGGGGAGGAGCCGGGGTTTTTCGAATTGATGCGCGGGCTATTCGCACTCTCGGACGAGAGTCGGTTGATTCTCCAGAAATTTCTTGCAGCCGCGCCTCTCCAGACAACAACTGTTGCGATCGATCACGAAGGAAGGTGCATCCTTACGCAGCGGGAAAATCCCATCAAAGGGATTGCACATTAGCTCAGGCAACGCCGATAGTTGTGGCAGCTGTTGCCAGCAATTAGAGGTTCGCAACCGCTCCCTGCGGAAACCGCGCGGCATTAACATGGCTGCCATGAGGGTCATCCGGCAACGCGGATGGCGCGCCTTTCGGGCAACATGGATCCCGAGATGAACTCGCCGATCCAATTGCAGCGCTTCGCCTCGATGTGCCATGCCATCGCCTCCGCCGAGGACGGCGCCGGGTCGGGAATGTCCTTGCGGATCTCCCTGCCGTCCAGCCAGCCGCGGCTGTGCGAATAGCGGGTCTTGCAGACGAGGCTGATCGTCTCTCGTTGTTCCAGCAACGCATACCCATCGGCCGGAAAGAAAGTGCCGGCAAGCTCGATCGGAGCGGGCAATTGGCGCACCAGCAAAAAAGTGCTGGCGGCTTCGGTTTCGGATTCCGAGACCAGCACGCCGAACAGGCTGTGGATGGGGGCGATGGCGTCGGGCGCCGCAAGTCCGCGGGAATCCAGCATGGCGCCGGCCGTCGCGATCGAGAGGTACTCGCCGTCGGGGCCCCAACGGCACGCGATCAGCCATTCACGGCTGCGGCTGCGAATGAGGGTTGGCTTTGCGTAATCCGACCGGGCAATATTGCCGGCCATGGCGACGACAAAAGCTTTCGCGAGCATGTGTTCCTCCAGGGCGACTCGGGCGTCCTCTTTCGCCAGACTTTGCGTGGCAGGCGTGAGGCCATCGTGAACAGGGCCGGAGATCCGATGCCAAATCTGTTTGCGGGCGCGGCTTCATGGTTGCTCGGCGATAACGCGGGAAGCATCGGAAATTCCGACGTCCGGCTTCTTCTGGAGGCGCTCGGCTATGCGACCGCAACCCAATTCTCCTCCGGCAGCGGCGGAGCCGGCCGCGAGGCGCGTCACCAAGGCTACCTGCTCAAGGCGGCGTCCCGGTTCAAGCGTGTTTTCGAACTCGCCGCACCCGATGCTCCCGGCCTGGTCAGCTTTGGCGCCGAACTTGATCCTGCAATTGCCGATCCCTTGCATGCAGGCAGTCCCGCGGTCAGCGTTTCCGGAGTGGGCCTTTCGCTGCAGGAAGCATTTCAGGGATGTATCGGGGAGGGCATCGAGTATCTCTCGCAATTGCAGACCGGAAGTGACGTCCTGGAAACGTCTGATGCAGGCGATCCGGCTGCCGCGCTTGGCCCGTTGGGACAGGACTTTCTCGCGGCCTTCGCGGCCCACCGCCTGCGCCCGGACGCCAGGCTTTCATGGCACCGTGCCACGCGGCTCACCGATCGCCGCGAGGTCTTGCTGCCGGCAGATCTGTGTCTGCGCCGGCCGCCGGGCCAGCGAGAGATTGAGCCGCCATTTCCGCTGAGTACCGGATCGGCCGCCGGCAAATCCTGGGATGCCGCGGCCTTGCACGGAGTGCTGGAGTTGATCGAGCGGGACGCGGCCAGCCTCTGGTGGCAGGGCGGCAACCGCGGCAGATCGATCCCGCCGCAGCATGAGGCCTATATCATGGCCGAGGCGCTGCTGGTGCGGCTACGACAAAACGCTTCGGCGCGGCGAAGCTGGTTGCTCGATATCACGACGGATATCGGCGTCCCCTGCGTCGCCGCCGTCTCCTGCCTGGCGGATGGCTTTGGTCTCGCCTTCGGCCTTGCCGCGCGGCCGACACTCAAGGCCGCGGCCCGCTCGGCCGTTCTGGAAATGTGTCAGATCGAACTTGCCCATGCGGTCGTCGAGGCGAAATGCAGGGAGCGCGGGGAGGCCGCGCTCAACGAACGGGACCGGATTCACCGGCGGCGTGCCACCATGATCAACGCGGACCGATGTCTGTTGCTGCAACCGGTTGGGGAGAGCGCAGAACATCCAGACTTCGACACGACCGATTCGAGCGCTGTACTGCAGCTTATTGTGGACCGACTGGGGCAATTCGGTATCGAGACCTATGGCCTCGATCTGACCCGTCCGAGCCTCGCAGTTCCGGTGGCGCGCGTCATGGCGCCCGGCCTTCAGCTTGAGCCTTCCGCGATTGTCACGCCGCGCCTTGCGAATATGATTGCGCAAACCGGCGGCGGGGCGGCCTATACCGGTGGCGTCGCCCTGATATAATCGGCGAACCCACCACCCCCGGGGGCGGACATTTTTCGAATGCGACGGGATGCTAGTGTTCATGCGTTGGCGGAGAGGGAACCCGAGATGGTGCCCGAACCCGCCGTGCGGCTTTCCGTCTCGCTGGTGGGACGGCTCACGATAAGATTTAACGGCCGGCTGGTCGAGCTTCGAACCCAGAAGGCCGGCGCCGTTCTCAGCTATCTTGCCCTGACCGAAACCAAGCACGAAAGCCGTGAACGGCTGGTCGGCTTGTTGTGGAGCCGTTCGGACGAGGAAAAAGCGCGCGCCTCGCTGCGCCAGGTCGTCCGCGAACTGCGCACCGCGTTTGAGGGTGCGGGATATGGCGGATTTTCCGCAGGACGACTTTCGATTCATCTCAACCCCGAAAAGGTCGAGGTCGATATCGAAAGCATCATCCGGCTGGCCGAAAACGGCGGCGTCCATCCCCTGCTGCTCAATACTCCTGATCTCGGCGAGAAGATACTCGAAGGCATGGACGACCTTGACCCGTCATTCCGGATCTGGGTGCTCGCGAAACGTCAGACCATCCATGACCGGCTGATGCGAAGCCTCGGTGCCGGTTTGGTCGCGAAGGACATCGCCGCCGACGTCAAAACCGAAATCGCAACAGCCATCGCCAATCTCGATCCGACCCACGAAGAGGCCTGCTGCCATCTCATGCGCTTGCATGCGGAGGAGGGCGACATGGCCGGTGCGCTGCGCATCTACAAGGCGCTCTGGGACTTGCTGGATCGCGATTACGGCATGGAGCCGTCGGCGGTGACGGAAGAACTCGTCGCCGACATCAAGCTCGGCGCTTTCGAACGGCCGGCAGGCCGGTTTGGCGTCCGGCCCGAATCCGGCGGACGTTCGGTACGAACGAGCCACGGGCCATCTGACCGCCCGATCATGCCGGGCGCCAGACACTCCGGGGCCGCGGCCAAGATGCGCCTTGTACTGCGACCTTTTCAAATGCATGGCATCGACAGCGATCATGCCCACCTGGTGCAGGGGTTCAGCCTGCATCTTGCGGCGTGTCTGGTGCGTTTCCGCGAATGGACCGTCATCGATCGTCCGCCGGCCGCGGTCGCCCTTCCGCCGCCGGATTCGGCGCCGCAATACTGCATCGAAACGACGGCGTATCAGGCGGGTGCCGAAATCAACCTGGTGATGGTGCTGCGGGACGAAGCGACCGGCATCTACATCTGGAGCGAAAGCCTTCGGCTCAGCCTCGACACCTGGTTCGAGACCCAGCAGCGCATCATCCGCCGGATCGCGACCTCGCTGAACGTGCAGTTATCGGCCGAACGGCTGATGCGGCTAGCGGGCGAACCCGACGTTTCGCTCGATGTTCACGATCGCTGGCTGCGCGGGCAGGATCTCCTGATGAAATTCGAACCGGAAAGCTGGCAGCGGGCAGTCATCATCTTTCGTGAAGCCATCCGAGAAAATCCGGCTTTCTCGCCTTGCTATAGCAGCCTCGTGCAAATGAATAACATCGAACATATTGTACACCCGGGCTTCTTTCGCGATCGCGACAAAGCAAAAGCAACGCTTGAACTCGCGAAGACTGCCGTTCAATTGGACCCGGTCGATTCCAGGGCGCATCTGTGCTGTGGCTGGTCTTATGTGATGGCGCTGCGGGAGGCCGAAGCGGCACCGCACATGGAACTCGCCTGCGAGCTGAACGACAACGACCCGTGGACCGTGCTGTCCTGTGCTCATTATTTCGCTTTCTGCGGATCGATCGAGCAAGCGCGGCTGCGGGCCGACCAGTCGCTGGCTCTTTCGCCAGCACCCTCATATCCCGAGTGGGGCTACCACGCCATCATTCGCTTCTTGTGCGGCGACTATGTTGGCACCCTCGAGGCTTGCGATCGCGCGAATGATGCCACACAGACCCTACCCGCGTGGCGTGCGGCGGCGCTGTTCGAACTGGGACAGCTGGTTACTGCGCGTGAAGAAGCTCAGCGGTTCCTGAACGGGATACGTTCTTTTTGGGTTGGATCAGCCGCCCCGACCGACGAAGCCATCACGCGCTGGCTGCTGCAAACACACCCCATCAGTGTAAGCTCAAGGTGGGAAGCCCTGCGCCAAAGCTTGCGTGGCGCAGGACTTCCCGTCGATGGCATTGTCCAATTGGCCTGGTGAGTTGGTGTTTCAGGCGCAGTTGCTGATCGTGTAGTCGCCGATGCGTTCGGCGTGCACCCGGAATTTTTCATCTTCGGGGATGACCGGATCGATGCCGTTGAAGAGACGCTTGTAGAACGGCGGAAGCGGATAGGTCGCGCCCGGCTCGTTGAGCAGGGCCTCGGAATCCGCGATCATCACCTTCGGCGGCAAGCGAACCAATATCGTCTCCTGGTCCGAAGACACGAACTTGATCTGCGTGAAGCGTTCCGGCACCGTCGCAAACACCTGTGCCTTGGCGAGCTGCTCCTTGAATTCGTCCATGGTTGCCGGCAGCGGATACTCGTTATCATCGTCGAGATAGTTGTTGCCGGTTGCCCAGGTCTTCACCAGCAAGCCCCAGCGCTCATGGTTCGTCACTTGCAGTCTTTCGATCCTTGACATTGTTCACTCCTCCGGGTTGCGTGAGGCGGAATAAGTCCGACTCACAAAAATGCGGGCTCGGCCTGCCGCAGATCGGCGATCTCGGCCGTTAATTCGACCAGCTGATCCATGCGTTCAATTTCGGGTACTTCGTCAAAGACATTGGTCGGGTAATATTCCGTGGAGAGCTCGGCGAGCGCTTCGGTAAGCGAGCTTGCGCCGCGTCCGGCGGGAAGCTCGTTGTCTGCGAGAGCGCCGAAAACTCACTTCCGAGACGATGATCGAGCCTAGCGGGCCGAGGCACAGGCCCTCGGAACGTGGCTGCTGCATCGCCTCGAACAAGATAAAAAATGGCAGCGGCGGATCGTTCGCGATGGTTTCGATATCTTCGGAATTAAGCCCGCCATAGGCCGTCTCTGACGCCAGCCATTGGCGGAGCTGGCCGACGCGGTAGGGACGATCGGCAAGCAGCCGTGAACTGCCGATGAGTTGCGGTCGCCGCACCGCTATCTCGGCAATCATCGCATTCACCGACCACAGTCCGGCGAGCGCTGCGCCCAGCAGATCGCGATAGAGCAGGCCAACCCGGTTGGTCTGATCGACGGCGGGAAATATCTGGTCGTTGCCGAGCCCGTCGCTGAGATAGGGGCCGATACGCCGGCTGAAGTTGGGCCTTGATCCCTTGATTTCAAAAAAGCGCGACCACCTTATGATCCATGTCGCATCGAGCGGCATGTTGACGGGATCGTTCGCCGAGGTCTTTTCCAGGGTCTTGTTCAGATCATGCGTGGCGAGATCGTTGATGACGTATTCGGGCCGGACCATCGCATGGCCGAAGCGAAATGCGCCATGGGAGAATTCAAGGGGAATTTGCCAGCCTTCTCCGTCTTGCATGCTCCAAATGGCAACACCGCCTTTGGAATTCGTCGGCCTATCGATGAAGTTTGGGGTCGCGCCGCAATAGGCCGCGTAGATCGCCGGATGCAACACCCGTCGCATCAAGTCCTTGCGGATGATGTTGTGATAGATCAACGTCAGTGCGCCGCGCGCGCAGAGGAATCGGTTGTAGGCGGCGCCAAGATTGGCGTTGGGGCCGGCGGTAGGCTCGCCGCGGCGAACAATATCGATCAAGCCGTTGTGCAGCAGCGCAAATAGCGCGGTCAGCTGCGACATGATGGCGTGATCGTCGTTGCGAGGATCGGCGATCAGCGCTTCCGTCAGGGCAACGCGCTTTCCTGCGATGCTGCGATCGATCCCGGTGACATTTTCCGCCGGGGTCCGCGCGATGTCGCGAAACGGACAGCCGGCCTCGACGGCCTTGTCTTTCCAGCGCATTCGCCCAAGCCGCAGCTTGGTGCGTCGCTCGTCATTTGGTGCATCCAGCGCGTACACAAAGGGGGAACCGACGGGACCGCTTCCGAACAGTGTTTCCAACTTGAGAGCGGTGCGACGCGCGTTCGCGGTGCCGGCACCAACGCCCCCCGCAACCGAAAGCGGCATCGCGGAGTGAACGAGATCATGAGCGACAAACTGCAACAGGTAGGTGTAGCCTGAGGGGATGTTGGGGTTTTCCCAACGTTCGAGCGATGCGTCGCCATGAGCCGGCCAGGGTAATTCGGCATCCATCCGTCGGGACAAGCGGTTCATCAACCCCCGAACTTTTGGCAGATGCGCCGGCGCCGCCAACGGGTCGATCCCATAAGCCGTGAATCGCTGCGAAGGACGGGGTGTGCCGAGAAAATGCCGAAACCCGGGAGCTGTTCCGTGACCGGGAACGGGGCCATCGACCGGAGCGGGTTCCCAAAACCCGGAGGCGGATGCCTCCGTTCCTTTCTGCACCACCATTGAAAGGTCTCCCGTCGTGAGATATGAGACTGCCGGGCCAGCCGTGAAATTATCGTGATCTGGGAATCTAGCGTGCGCTGCTTGTTGTCAGAGCGATGTGCAACTTGGCTGAGAAATCGCCTGACGCGTCCATGAGCCGTCGCACTGACAACTCGCGCAAAAGCGGGAATTGATTTGCGCGAGCATCAAAACGAGGTCGGAAAACTGTTCGACCCTTGATCAGAAAACAAGCAGCAAATTTATCCGGTATCGAATTGATGACGCAAACCGATCGTCTGCGCTAGCCGGTAGGGGCGGGAGCCGGAAGGCTGTGGATGATTTACGGGTGACGCGTTGCCGAAGGCGGCCGCGCGCTCCGCACTATCGCGAGCTTGCCGCCCGAAGTTGCACAAACCGGACGCGCTGCACGTTGTGCGGGCGATCCGGCGACGGGCTCCACGTCAGGATGCCTTCCTGATCTTGAAGCTTGCGACGTATTCGTCGGGCTTCGTCGAACGGATTTCCCATCACAGAGAACGACTTGTACGACGTCGCCTGCGCCATCAATTTCGGCAACGAGGCGCAGGGGTTCGCGCGGAAGATCTAATTTCAAACTGCCGCTTGGGTGGTTGCGCAGTGCGATCTTCTAAAGAGATTGCGGAACCTCTCTGCGGCGGCTCCCGGTCAAACGCTTCGCGGTCCGGCAGCTAAAGACGTCGCGTTGCGATAGCGCTCGGTGTTGCGTCGTTTCCGTTCGTCTTCCCGGAAAACCTGTAAGCGGCGGGTTCTCCATTTCCCTATCGGCTTGAATTGATTGCCAAAGCAGGATGAAACATATGATTGCACGGGTAGAAAATGAAACATTTGTTGCAAAGGGTGGCTCGGACTGGTTAGACTGCTGCCATGAAACAGCTTTCCTCATTCGCCTCCCGGCTCAAGGCGGACTTTGAAAACCTCTCGCCGCAACTGCAGGAGGCGGCTCGTTGGGTGATCGATCATCCCGCCGACGTTGCGCTGCTGTCGTTGCGCGAACAGGCGCGTCGTGCCGGCATCGCGCCGGCGACGCTGACGCGGCTGGCGCAGCGGCTCGGGCTTCGCGGCTATGATGGCGTGCGCAGGCTTTACGCCGACGCGGTGCGCGCGCGGCCGGAGAGCTATCGCGGCCGCGCCGAAGAGCTGTTGGTGCGGCGCGACAGTGAAGGCGATTCAGCGCTGGTCCAGGATATTTTCGCGTCGCTGACGCAGCATCTGCAGAATTTGTCTTCGCCTGACGTCATCAAGCGATTCACGGCCGCGGCCGACCTGATCGCGTCAGCGGATCGGGTTTTCTGCCTCGGCCTGCGATCGAGCTTCGCCGTCGCCTACATCTTCCATTACGTGCGCTCGCTGTTCGGTTCGAACTCGGTGCTGGTCGACGGATCGGGCGGCAGCGGTGTCGACGTGCTGCGCACCATCGGCAAGGCCGACGTGCTTCTTGCAATCTCGGTAAAACCCTATGTCAGCCATACGATTGAAGCCGCGACCTTCGCCAAGGCCCGTGGCACCCGCGTCGTCGCCTTGACCGATAGCGAAATTTCGCCGCTGGCCTCGATCGCCGACGAGGTCATCGTTGTTCGCACCGATACGCCATCGTTCTTTCACACCATGGCGCCGGCCTTTGCCGCGGTCGAATGTGTTGCGGCGCTGGTGGCGGCGCGGCGCGGACGCGAGACGCTGGCGGCACTCGATGAAAGCGAGCGGCAACTGGCAGCCTTCGGCACTTATCTTTTACCGCGCCCGAAGGGACGCCGCCGCAAATGACTCATGTCCTTCATCGCAGCATTGCCCATCGCTACCCGACGGCGGTGTCGGGTAAGGGCATTTTCATTCGCGACGAGACCGGCAAGGACTATATCGACGCCTCCGGCGGGGCGGCGGTATCCTGCCTCGGCCACTCGCATCCCGATGTTATCGGTGCCATGCGCGCGCAGCTCGACAAGCTCGAATATGCGCACACCAGCTTCTTCACCTCGCAAGCCGCGGAAGAACTCGCCGACGACCTGGTCGCGCATGCGCCTGATGGCCTTGGCCATGCCTTCTTCGTCAGCGGCGGCTCCGAGGCGATCGAAGCGGCGCTGAAGCTCGCGCGGCAATATTTCGTCGAGCGCGGCGAGCCGCAGCGGCGTTTTCTCATCGCACGGCGGCAGAGCTACCACGGGGTCACGCTGGGTGCGCTCGCGGTAGGCGGCCGCGAATGGCAGCGCCGGGCATTTGCGCCGCTATTGATCGAAACGCACCATGTTTCGCCGGTCTACGAATACCGGGAACGCCGTGGCGACGAGACGCCTGAAGCTTACGGCGAAAGGCTCGCCGAGGAACTCAACGCTGAGATCGAAGAACTGGGCGGCGCCAACGTCATCGCTTTCGTCGCCGAAACCGTGGTCGGCGCCACCATGGGCGCGGTCCCGGCGGTGCCAGGCTATTTCAAGCGCGTGCGTGAAATCTGCGACAAGCATGGAATTCTGCTGATCCTCGACGAGGTGATGTGCGGCATGGGCCGAACCGGCACCTTGCATGCCTGTGAGCAGGAGGCTGTCAGCCCCGATATTCTTGCGATCGCAAAGGGACTGGGCGGCGGCTATGCGCCGATCGGCGCGATACTGCTGCAGGAGCGCATCTTCAAGACCATCGCGGACGGCTCAGGCGCTTTCCAGCATAGCCACACCTATACCGGCCATCCGCTCGCCTGCGCGGCTGCGCTTGCCGTGCAGCGGGTCATTCGCCGCGACGGTCTGCTCGCCAATGTCCGGGCGCAGGGCGCGCATCTGGCGCGGCGGCTGCAGGAGCGGTTCGGCAATCATCCGTTTGTCGGCAACGTGCGCGGCCGCGGGCTGTTTCAGGGGATCGAGATTGTCGCCGACCGTGGAACCAAGGAACCGTTCGATCCGCAGCGCAAAATGAATGCGCGGATCAAGCGCGAAGCGATGGCGCGCGGGCTGATGGTTTATCCGATGGGTGGAACGGTCGATGGCGCCAGCGGCGACCACGTGTTGCTGGCGCCGCCGTTCATTATCGACAGCGGCGCCATCGACACCATCGTCGAGCGGCTGGGAGAAGCCATCGATGCCGCGATCGACGGGTAACACAGGTTGCGCGGCGTTTAATCACTTAAAAGAGTGGAGGGACATGCATATGAAGTTTCGGACAGGAAATATGGGCTTGCTAGCATCAGTGTTGGTCGCACTGGCGTCGTTATCCGGGCCGGCCGTGGCGCAGCAGAAATTCGTCACCATCGGCACCGGCGGCGTCACCGGCGTGTATTACGCGGTTGGCGGCGCGGTCTGCCGGCTGATGAACAAGAGCCGGGCGGAAACCGGCCTGCGCTGCTCGGTCGAATCGACCGGCGGATCGGTGTTCAACGCCAACGCCATCAAAACCGGCGAGCTGGATTTCGGGCTCGCGCAATCCGACATTCAGTTCGGCGCCGCCAAGGGCGAAGGCCAGTTCAAGGGCAAGGCCGATCCCGATCTGCGCGCCGTGTTCTCCGTGCACCCCGAACCGTTCACGGTCCTGGCGCGCAAGGATGCGGGCGTCACCAGCTTTGCCGATTTCAAGGGCAAGCGCTTCAATATCGGCAATCCCGGTTCCGGCACGCTGTCGTCGATGGAAGAACTGCTCAGGCAGATGGGCTGGACCAAGAACGACTTCTCGCTCGCCGCCGAGCTCAAGGCCGACGAGCAGGGCACGGCACTGTGCGACAACAAGATCGACGGGTTCTTCTATGGCGTCGGTCATCCGTCGGCGGCGATTCAGGACCCGACCATCGCCTGCGGCGCCAAGTTGATATCGTTGACCGGGCCGGCGGTGGAGACGCTACTCAAGGAGCATCCGTATTACGCCAAGGCGACGATCCCCGGCGGCATGTACGCGAACAATCCGAATCCGACGGAGACCTATGGCGTGCTCGCCACCGTCATTACCTCGGCGAAGGTCGCCGACACCACTGTGTACGCCCTGGTCAAGGCGGTGTTCGACAATTTCGACGAATTCAAGAAGCTGCATCCCGCCTTCGCCCATCTCGAACCGAAGGACATGGTCAAGAACGGGCTGTCGGCGCCGCTGCATCCGGGCGCGATCAAATTCTACAAGGAAAAAGGCTGGATGTGAGTTCGGTTAAAGGGAGCGGAGAGGAGCCGCTCCCTTTCGCCTTGCGAGTAGCGTGTTGAGGCGGGGAACGCGATGACGGACAGTATTCAAGCGGTACCGGTGCGCGAAGCGCTCGAAACCATGGTTGCCGAAGCCGACACCGGCGGGCGCAAGCCGACCGGTTTCAGCAAGACCTACATTTTTGTGATTTCGCTCGCATGGGCGCTGTTTCAGCTCTGGTATGCTTCCCCGCTTCCTTACAAGCTGCATTTCGGCGTCATCAACGACGGCCAGGCCCGCATCGTTCATCTGACGTTTGCGTTCCTGCTTGCCTTCGCCACGTTCCCCGCGCTGAAATCCTCTCCGCGCAACCGAATTCCGATTACCGACTGGATCCTGGCCGCCCTCGGCGTGGCCGCCTCGATGTATCTGCTCGCCTTCTACGATGAAATCTCGTTGCGTCCGGGTTTGCCGACGTTGACGGACGTGGTGATCTCGACCATCGGCGTGGTTCTGCTGCTCGAAGCCGCGCGGCGCGCCGTTGGACCGGCGCTCGCCATCATTGCTGCCCTGATGCTCGTCTATATTTTCGCCGGGCCCTGGCTGCCCGGAATGATGGGGCATAAGGGGGCGTCACTCTCGCGTGTCGCGTCGCAAATGTGGCTCACCTCGGAAGGCATTTTCGGGGTGGCGCTCGGCGTATCGACCAACGTGGTGTTCTTCTTCGTGCTGTTCGGCAGCCTGCTGGAAAAGGCCGGCGCCGGAAATTATTTCATCCAGCTTGCCTTCGCCATGCTCGGCACGTTTCGCGGCGGGCCGGCCAAAGCCGGCGTGGTTGCCTCCGGCATGACCGGAATGATTTCCGGCTCTTCGATCGCCAATACCGTCATGACCGGCACCTTCACCATTCCCTTGATGAAGCGCGTCGGCTATTCGGCGGTGAAGGCGGGCGCCATCGAAGCCGCGGCCGGGGTCAACGGACAGTTGATGCCGCCGGTGATGGGGGCTGCGGCGTTCCTGATCGCGGAATATGTCGGCATTACCTATGCGGAAGTCGTCAAGCACGCGTTCCTGCCGGCATTTCTCACCTATGGCGCGCTGTTTTATATTGTCGATATCGAAGCGGCCAAGCTTGGGCTGCGTGGCCTGCCGCGATCATCCACCGCGCCGATCCACCAGTCATTGCTGCGCGCGCTGATGACCATCTGCGGCATGATCATCCTGAGCGGCATGGTCTATTGGGGCATCGGCTGGACCAAAACCGTATTCGGCAACGCCGCGATCTGGATCCTCGGCGCAACGTTGCTCGCGGCCTATGTCGCACTGATCCGTTACAAGGCGAGGCACCCGGACCTTGCGCTCGACGATGTCACCAAGGCGATCATCAAGGTGCCGGATTTCTTCGACACCGCGCGCACCGGCCTGCACTTTCTGCTGCCGGTGATTGTGTTGATCTGGTGCCTGATGGTGGAGGAAATGTCGCCCGGCCTGTCTGCCTTCTGGGGCACATTGTTCCTGATTTTCATCATGGTCACCCAGCGTCCTCTGGTCGCGGTGTTTCGCGGCGAGCACGCCTTCATGGCGCGGCTGCACGAAGGCTTCGATGATCTCATTGCCGCCTTGCAGAGCGCCTCGCGCAACATGACCTCGGTCGGGATCGCCACGGCGGCGGCCGGCATTATCGTCGGCACGGTGTCGCTGACCGGGATCGGGCTGGTGATGACGGAAATCGTCGAGACCGCATCCGGCGGCAATCTGATGGCCATGCTGCTGCTGACGGCGCTGATCTGCCTGATCCTGGGCATTGGCATGCCGACGACCGCGAACTATGTCGTGGTGGCGACCCTGATGGCTCCGGTTCTGGTCGAGGTTGCCCAGCAGAACGACCTCGCGGTGCCGCTGGTCGCGGTGCATCTGTTCGTATTCTATTTCGGATTGATGGCGGACGTGCATCCGCCGGCAGGCCTCGCCGCTTATGCCGCGGCGGCGATCTCGGGCGCCGATCCCATCAAGACCGGGCTGCAGGGGTTCTGGTATGAAATCCGCACCGGCTTGCTTCCCTTCATCTTCATCTTCAATACCGAACTGCTGATGATAGACATCGGCGACGCCGCTCATTTTGCCCTGATCGTCGGCTGTTCGATCATCGCAATGGGCTGTTTCGTATCGGCCACGCAAAACTGGCTGGTGACGCGAAACCGGTGGTACGAAACAGTGGCGCTGCTGTTGATCTGCTTCACGCTATTCCGGCCGGGCTATTGGCTGGATCGGCTGCAAGCGCCGTTCGATACGCGGCCGGCCTCGGACATCGTCAGCGTCGCCGACACCATACCGCGAGGTTCGACCTTGCGCTTCCGGGTCTTGAGCCAGTCGCGGGCCGGTGAAGACGTCGAAAAGCTGGTGCGGCTGACCATGCGGTCGGGCAACACCGCAACCGAGCGCTTGCAACGGTCCGGGCTGTCGTTGTCAACGCTTGGCGACAAGGTCACGATCAGTCTGGTCAGCTTCGGCAGCGAGGCCGCCAAATACGGTCTTGCTCCGGGAGACGAGATCAAGGCGGTGCTTGTGCCGGCGCACCGTGCAAGCCGCTATTGGTTTGCGATTCCCGCCTTGCTGCTGCTTGCGGGAATCATTCTGCTTCAGCGCCGAAGGCATCAGTTCAAACTGGCAGTAGCGCGTTAGCGCATGGCGCATCGCCAGGGTCGACCGGCCGCTCCTGCAGAACACTTCAGGCTGCAGCGATGCTGTTGGCGACCGGCGACGATTGCGATTTCAGATTGTCGCGCGAGATGATCACTCTGCCCCGGAAAATACGGGCGGACCGCGATTCAAAATACTTGCGCAATTCCCTGGTGTAGAAGCCGATCGACGGCTCCTCGTTAAATTCAAGTGCAATCGTGCCGCCGGGATTGAGGCAATTTTGTTCGAGATCGCCCAGGAAAAAATCCCACTCGTCAACTCCCCACAAACTCTCCGTCTTGTGTCCGTTGAAGCAAATCTGGTGGGCGGTGATGACGTCGAATCGCCTGTTGAGAAGCGGCAGGCTCTTGTATGGTTCAATTCTGAAGCCCGTCCTGGATAGACCAAAAAGGGCAATCATGTCTTTGTAGAATTCATAGTCCGGAAGGTCGACACCGTGAACGTTGTGGCCAAGGTATTTGCAGCAATACAGGAAGTAGCCGGCGCCACAGCCTAAATCCAGCACCGAGGCTGGCGCCGACTTGTCGAGCCCGAGCTCGATCACACGCATCATTTTCGACCGCAGCCACAGCTGCTTGTCGAAATATTTATAGCTGTCGTAACCCTCCGAGCTGTGTCTGGCGATCACCTCCTGAAACTTCGATGGATCGATCGAGGCGTCTGCTTTCGCAGCAAGCGTGCGCGCTCTCAGGAAGTTGGGAATGTCCGAGATTGAATACTGCAGGCGTCCTGCGTTGGCGAATAGCATGGCAACACTCCATTGGGGCGGCGCTTGGCCGTCAGCGTGTTCACGAAAACGAATGTACCGCAGTAGAACTGATCCTAACGTTTATCTGTTTTGAGGCAGCAACATGGCGGCATCTATCACATCAGAGGTTCAAGATGAGCAGCCCGGCGCGTGAGCCCTCGATAGTACACGTTCAATCCTTCCACGGCCTGAATGGCTTTGTTTCGCCGGGACGCAGACCGCCGAGGTGCCGCAGTACATTGTCATAGCCGCGGTCGCTGACCTTGTAAGTGAGCACGTCGTTGACGGCCTTGCCGTCGCTGGTGAGGCGAAGATGTAATGTGAGGGTACCGTCGTCCAGCATCGCCGCCGTGCCGGAATAAAGCATCGATGGCCTGGCGTCCGATTGCCGGATCTCCTCCGCTGTGGAAGCGCTGGCCACGCACAGCATGATGAGGACAAGGAATTTTCCGTTCATGGTCTCCCTCTACATTGCAGGATGCCGCAGGTGCGTGACGTCATTCGATATCGGACCGCCGCCATACTCCAATGACACGTCCGGTGTTTGGATCATCGTCCTCGCGCAAGATTTCGAACGGCGGCGGAAGGCCAAATGGAGGCGCGCACAGGTTCAGGTGGCGTACCTGGCCAAATTTGATATCGGTATTTTGTCGCGCGTTGGGATAGGTGGTCGCCAGCAGATAGCGGATGGTGGACCGCCGAAATTGATTAAGGGCGATCCGGATCGCGTCGTCCGGAAAATGGATCATCAGATCCCGCGCAAGCCATGCATTGACGTCTGGAAGCTGATCGCGGAGAACGTCGAGCTCCATGAATTCGATATCGGGATATTTGCGGCGGTTCTCGATGATGAGATCGTGGACGATGTCGGCCCCGACATATCCAAAGCCGGATGGCCAGTCCACGTGTCTCATCCAGTGGAAATCGCCGCAGGGCGCGTCCAGCAGCGAGTGGACAGAATGGCGCTGGATGAATTCGGGAAGTGCAGCCCTGATCGACACCGTTCTTTTCAGTTCCGCGCCCCAGCCGCTGCGGCTCTCGCCGTTGTTCCACCAGTTTCGCCTGAAAATATTCGTGAAGACCTGTTCCGGGTTATCGGTGCCAAGGCTGTCCACCGTCATCTTCTCGTTGATGATGGAGCGCAGTCGACGTGGCGCGTTATTGCGGATCGACGCGTAAAAGCGTGGGGTATGCCGCTTAAGCAACAACGCGGTTTCGGTAACTGCTTTTGACAGCCGCATGGCGTATTCCTCCGCTCGGTCAGCGCGCCCGACCGTTTGTGGACAGATCGGGACGCCGGGCGCTTTCGAAAGCTTGCGCGATTGCGCCCCACAACGGCTTTGCCTGCAGCCGGTCGTCGTAAGGCAGAGGCCGGGGAAGCCGTGCCGCCGTCGGATTTTTCGCCTGGAATATTCCGCGATAGAACGAATAGTTGTCGGCCAGTTCCCAGGTGATAAGCGCCTTGACGGCGGGATGCCGCAGCGTCGGTTCGAGGAACTGCCGCGCTGTCCTGGCCACGGCCGCATCGCGCGCTTCGATGTCGTCCGGAAAGACGTCGTCAGAGACATCGAATTCGGTGATGTAGATATCGACGTCGAGGCCGGCCAGCGTATGCAGGAATTCGTTGAATTGGCCAGGGTCGTGCGGGTATTGCGGTTGCAAATGACCCTGCAGGCCGACGACATCGAGTCTGACGCCCGCATTCTTGAGGTCGGCGACCAGCTTCAGCAGCCCGCGGCGAACGGCCAGCCCAAGCTCGTCGTCGCGTTCGGTCTGCGCCTCGTTCAACACGAATTTGGTGGTGCGATCGACCCGCGCCGCCCGTTCGAATGCGCGCCTGATATAGTCGGGACCGAAGGCGTCGTACCAGGGGCCGAGCCGGAAGCCGCCGGGCGCGTTGTGCCCGGGCCAGAACGGTTCATTGACGATGTCCCATGACTGCAATTTCCCCGAATATCGCGCGACGACTTCCTCGATATAGGAATTGAAATACATGCGCCGCTCGTTCGCGGTCATGTTTTTCACCCATGCCGGGTTCCATTCGTTCCAGATCAGGCAGTGTCCGCGCATCGCAATTCCATGCTGATCGCAGAATGCGAGCAGCCGGTCGGCGCTTTCGAAATGTTTGGGCCCCGGCTGTGGCGCAATCGCTGCCGATCTTCAGCGCAACATCGGTCGTGATGATCTTGGTCTGCGTGACGTAGAGATCGCGATATGCCGCGTCCTTGTCGATCACCTCCGCTGCCGCTGCGCCAAATAAATAGCCGTTCTTCGCAGCCATCGCGCCAAGACTCGGGGTTGGCGCTGCCATGGCAATCCGTCCATTGGCCGCGGCGACCCCGGCAGCGGTCATTTGCAAAAGCCTGCGGCGCGAAACGGCGATCATTCAGGTGATACCTTTGATCTTTTGACAGGGGGTCGACGAGGTGGACGATATCCTTATGACGTTCACGATGGATTTGACCTGAAGCATTTCCTTGCGCGTCAGGAAGTGCAGGGTGGATTTCGGGTAGGAATCGCAGAATTGCGACAGCGTCGCTGCGGTCGCCGCGACGTTGTCTTGCTTGGGAATCACGGCGATGCCGCCATCCCTCAGGATATAGGCGTCCTTGACATTCGCCATCGTGGCGGCCGCCATGCACGTCCTGAACAAATCATCGTAAGCCTTCGGCGGCAGCGCCAGTTCGCCGCTGAGATTGCCAAGCAAATACTCGCGACTCCTGCCGCAGTTTTCGGCGCGGGCGTTATTGACGGCCAGCGCGAGAAGCAATGCGATGAGCGCGAGACGCTTCATGTGTCGTCAAGCCGGGCTAGCGTGCGGCGCAGATTCGGACTGACGCGGTTGGGTCACGGCCAACAGTTCATCCGAACCAGTTTCGTCCATACTTCTTCCGGATCGCGGCAGGCCGTAGGTTTCGGCCGCGCAGCGCTCCCAGGACAGAGCGCGGGCATGCGCCGAGGCGCCGGCGGCGAGAACCGATCGTGTGTCGGTGTCCTCGGCGAGCCTCGCAATCGCGCGCGCGATCTCGTCAATCGAAGGAGGCACGAGAAGCCCGGTTTCATCGGCGAGGACCGCGTCGGGAACGCCGCCGATGGCAGTCGCTACGCTTGGCAGGCCGCCGGCTGCAGCCTCCAGGTAGACAAGGCCGAACCCTTCGACCCGGCCGGAAGATTCCGGCACGCCGGTCAGGCAAAAGAAGTCGGCCGCACCATAAATGTCGCGGATCTGCGCGTCCGGCAGTCGCGCCGAGAAAGCGGATATCGCAGTCCACCGTGGTGACGAGGCGTTTCAGTTGCTGCACATAGTCGTGCTCGCCGTCGGGACCGATCACCAGCCACGTGATCCGTCGGCGCAACTCCCTGGGAAGAGTGGACAGCGCGGCAAGCGTGACGGGATGTCCCTTGCGCCGCGTGATGCGGGCAACGGTGACGATGACAATTCGGTCGGGTGCGATTCCAAGCGCGGCCCGCGTTGCGGCGCGGCCGTTGCGGGGACCGAACCAGAAATCCGACACGCCCAGACGTATGGCATGAATACGTCGGCTGTCGACGGCAAACCGCTCGCGGAACAATTCCCTGGTATATCGGCTATTGGCGGCGATCTCGGTGCGCGACCCGAACACGCCCACGGTTCGAATCGCGAGGCGCTTGAGCGGCGTCTGGGTCTCGTTGATCTCGGTGCCATGGACGGTCATCAGGATGCGCGCCTGCGTCAGAGATCTTGAAAGCGCTACCGGGATGAAGAATGGCCAATCGGCGGCATGAACGACGTCGTAGCGTTCCGCCCCGATATGGCTGCGCGCGAGCAGGATTTTGGACGGAAGATCGCGCATCGAATGCAGGCCGCCGCGAAAGCGCCGGACTTCGAAAGGCAAGGAGCGATCCACGCCTGTATTATCCTGCAAGTAATCCGGAGCGATCACCGTTACGTTGGCGCCGAGATCGGTAGCGGCAGCGGCGATCTCGCGCGCATAGGTGCCGATTCCGCCGGTGGCGGGGGCGAACTCGCTGGTGAGCAGGAGAATGTTCACGGCGGCACCTCAGTATGCCGATGGGGCAATGGTCATGCCCCGCGCGTTCTGAATTTCCTGGTGATAGCGAAAAACCCGCGCAAGCTGCATGCCCGGGGTGAAGTCCGCGATGGCGCCGGCAATTCGCGCGGGATCCATCTCGCCTGATGTCGATAGCGTCGCGAACATCGATGAATCGCTGGACAAGCGCGTCTGCGATGTCCTCGGCCGACCCGTCTCGCACTACCAGAAAACCACTGTCACCCTCGTGGATCACGGATTCAAGCTGAGGCAAATGAACGGCGACGACGGGACGACCGACCGCCAACGTTTCGAGGACGAAGCGCGGCATGCCCTCAAATTCGGAAGTCAGGATGCCCGCATGGGCGCTCGCGAGCGTCGCCGCCATTCCCGCGGCATCCTTGAAGCCGTGGCGAATGGTGATGTCTTCGATCGCAGCGAATTCGGCAAAGCGATGCGGATCGCTGGTTCCGATATAGTGGAATTCGAGACCGCCGCGCTGCAGCCGCCTCCGCAGCCGATCGATCGTGCGGAACATCAGCGGTGGATCCTTGAACTCATCGAGTTTGCCCGCAAACACGATCCGGAACGGCGCGGTGTTGGCGGGCAGGGGCTGCGGCTGAAATATATCGGTGTTCACCCAGGTCCAGAGCGTATCGATCTTGTCCTTGCGACGCGGATAGGTCCTCTGCAACCGCTCGGTGATGAAGGGATTGACGCAAAGGAATTTTGCGCTGGTGGCGATGGCGAACCGCTCGCCGGCATGGTGCACGAACGAGTATCTCTGAAGCAGCGAATCCATCTGCAGTTTCGGGACTCCCTCGCCATGCAACATCTGAACAAACGGCAGCCTGAGCAGCGCCGGCAGCCACGAAAACTCAACGCGACGCAGGTCGATCGAGCATCGTCTGGAGCGGATCAGTCGCGCGATCGGGCCGAAATGGCGGAGCAGCGCCACAAAAAACTGACCGGTCAGCGATGTGCGGATGCTGCGGGCGGCTTCGCGCGCCTGCGCGTCTGAATATTGCAGGATCGGGAGGAAATCGAACGTGCGCCCCCGAAAGGTGAGTCTGTGAATCTCGCCTAGCCTCAGATCGCCGGTGGAATCGACGCCGATAAAAAGCAGATCGGTATCGTCAGGGTGGAAGGTGATGAAGTCCCGAATGTAGGTCTCGAGACCTCCGACCTTCTCGCCGCGCGGATCGAACGGGTGAATCAGGCAGATTTGATATCTGGGTTTGACGCGGTTCGCATTACGTGCGCGCAACGCCAGCGTTAATGTGGAAGTCATGCCGCTTTTCTCATCCGTGCGTTGACAATCTGTGGGATAGTGCGAGCCACCAGCCGTGGAACGGCCGCTATGCAACGCGCATAGCGTGGCCCGAGCCGGCGCGGCTCGCGCAACATCCGCCACGCCCATTCCAGACCGACCTTCTGCGTCAGCGAAGGCGCGCGGGTTTGCGTACCGGCGATGAAGTCGAGAGCGGCACCGATGCAGAGCAATCCGGTTCCGTTGAGTTGATCGAGACAGCGCGCCGCAAACAATTCCTGGCGCGGAGCGCCGAGCGCGACGAAGCAGAGCTTCGCACCGGAGGCGCGGATGCTGTCGATCGCGAAGTCGGCCTCGCTGGAATAAGGATCGAAATTCGCGCCGGGAGCATGGTAACCCGCGACTTCCAGCCCCCGAAATCGCTCGGACAGGCGCTTTGCCGTGATCGAGAGCGTGCGATGGTTCGAGCCCAGCATGAAGATGGGCAGTCCGTTTTTTTGCGCCTCCCGGCAGACGGGTTCCACGAGATCGGCGCCGGTTGTGCGCCTGATCCGCGTTCCCAGGAGACGACTCAACACGACAATGGGAAAGCCGTCCGCTGTTACAAAACGGGCCCGACGATAGGCCGCGCGAAAATCAGACCGCTGTTGCAATTGCACAACATGGTCGAGATTGAGCGTGCAGACGCTGAAGTTATCGCCCTGCTGTGCTGCCGATACGATCGATGAAACGGCGTCAGGAAGCGAAAGAATGTTGATGGTGACACCATCGACGGTGAGATTGCGCGGCTGCCGTGTCTGTGCGTCCAACATGTCGATTTCCTGATGACAATGTGGTTGAGATGCGCATGCACAAAATACCGACAGCGCGCCCGCTGCATTGGCAACGAGCACTTAAAACCAAAGATGCCGAAAAAATCTTTCATCGACGAACCGCGCGACATGATCGCATCAATGCGACGCAACAATGGCGATGCTGCAACATGTCGAAGATGACGACAAAGCATTCGTTGAATGGAGGTCTGCCATGCATTCGTTTCCAACGATCAGAGCGCACCGACGATGTCGAACCATGATCCCTCACCGACGCGCGTTCAGGATTCGGACTGCTGCTGGCGCAAACGGAGCATCCTGAGCAGCGACGTCGCATAAAACATGACAAGCAACGCGATGTAGAGTGCCGCGCCTGCCCCGATATGGCCCGCGAGGACAATAACGGACGGCGCTTGCGGAAGATTGTTGAGCAGGGCCGCCATCGCCGTGGTGGCCAATGCGATGGGGACGAGATGATTGAACGGCAGCGTCAGGCCAAGTCGCGTAAATCCGATGGCAGAGCTGACGATAGCAGCGGCAATTGCAGCCAGAACAGTTGCACCGGCAGCGCCGACCAGTCCCCAGTATCGAATAAAGAAGGGGGTCAGCACGACGGTCACCGCTGCATCGATGGCGGTGACGACGATCATCAACCGTGTGCGGTTGTGGAGCAGAAACCCCTGATCGACGAAATGCGCGCGAACGCTGCGAATCGCGCCTGCCAGTGCTGACAGCGGAAGCACGGCAAGCGTGACCTGCTGGAATGGGGCGGCGATCAGCAGATGTACGATCTCGGTGCGCAGCATGAAAATGCCGGTGATGCTGGGGGCCAGGATTGCGATCAGCAGCGCGCCGTTGTCGGCGAGCTGGCGCATCGCGACCTTGCTTCCATTTTGCTCCATGCTCCTGACCGCGAGTGGAAAGGCGGCTGCCGTAACCAGCATGGCGGCGACCGCGGCGGCCCGCTGACCGAGACCGTAGCCGACGGCGAATAGTCCCGCCGCGGCCACTCCCGACATCTCGTTGACGATGAAGCGCGATGCGTTGAGGCCGACCCAGCCGAGCGCGCCTCCGATGATGAGCGGAATGCCGTAATGCAGCGCATGATCGACGATTTCGCGATCGAGCGGCCAAAAGCTGCGGCCATAGCCGATTTTCGGGAGCACGATGATGGCCGCGGCAAGCTGGGCGAGGGCGTAACCGGCAAGCGGCCATTCAGCCGATTGACCCATCAGCTTGATCAAGACCAGGCCGACAATAAATCCGGCGGCGGGCCCGACGATCTGCTGGATCGAATAGACCCAGATCTGGTGACGGACACGGGCACGCTCGCCGATATAGAGATTGAGCGTACGCGTGATCACATAGCCGACGGTTGCGGCGAGAAGTCCGGTCCTGGCGTCGGGCGCGATCACGAGCAGGAGAACCGCAATGACGATGATGCTCTGGAGAATGATGGAGGCGAGCATCACCGCGTTTTCAGTGCGATAGAACCGCAGCGCTTCACCCTCGTCCTGGTAACGCCCGAAAAAGCGCAGCGCGTATTGCGACCACCAGGCGAGAAAGGCGATTTGCAGCAGTTCGTGCGTCGCCGTGACAAGCGTAATAACGCCCAGCGTATGTTCGTCGACGACGTGGGTCCAGACGATCATGGCGATCAGCTGGAACAGCGGTCCGACGATCTGCGCGGGCAGGTAAAGCAGGGTATGTCGCAGCAGCATCTGTCAGGCCCCCAGCCAGCGGATCACGCGCGGAGGCGCGATCGCTCTGACAGCCAGCAAGGCAACAATGCTGCCTGAAGCGGTGGCGGTGTAGGTGATCGCGAAATTGGCGACCGGTCCAAACTGGCGCAGTCCGGCATGATCGCGCAACATCATCACGATAAAGATATGCCAGAGATAGATGAAATAACTGCCCGAGCCCAAGGCCGCGAATACCGGCAATTGGACGTCGAGAGCAAGCAGCAGGACGCACAGCAGCGCGGCATAGCCGAAAAAGGCGACCGAGTCGTAGTCGGCGGCGTCGCCAAGGCCAAACAGCCGCACGGCTGCGTATAATGTGCAGGCCAACAGCGTCGCACCGATCAGCAGCGCCCGCATGTCGTGCAGGCTGGATCGGCTGCCGGATATTCCGGCCAGCGCTCCGAGCGCCATGAAGGAAAACCAGAACGGAATGTCGCGCATGCGGACTTCCTCGACCAGGGAGTCCGAAAAACCGAGGCGAGACAGCAGCGGGTCGAGATAGCTTCCGGCAATCAGGCCAAACGCGATTGAAAGCAGCAGCAAGACAGCGAGCCGCCGTTGCGATTGCTGCGTGCCCGTGGCGGACGCCGAAAACACCAGCCACAGGCCGAATGTGCAGCCGACATAGACGAAGACGTAATAATAGACAAATACATAAGCGAGGGCGAACCTTGCGAGCGTGCTGGTGATGCGATGGTCCATCGCCGGATTGTGCCACGCCATGTAGGCGTAGGCGGCAGCGAACGCGATCGCGTAGGGGATCAGGGCCGCCTTCAGCCGCTTGCCGAGCGGGACCCGCCCCGAGAGCGCGGTGAGATATCCGGAGGCAAACAGGAAAATCGGCACGCACGGCCGCAGCGGCGCGTCGGCCAGCGTTTCCCATGAATTGAGCGGCTGTTGAAGCGAATGGATGCCGATCACCATGAGGATGGCGATACCGCGCATGGTATCGATTGCGGCATCGCGGCTCGCGGCGCTCGCCCGCGAATCCTGTTCCGGAATCGACCAAACTGAATCTCTCGCTGCCAAAGTCATCTGATGCTGTCCGGCCAAAACCTCGTTAGTGCTCGACAATACTGTCGTTGCCGTAGGCCGGCCTCGCGGACGCGCTGTCGTCCGGCGAGTTCGGCGATCAGGCCGATGACGGCATCGCGGTCGGCGGCTGCCAACGCGTTCCATCGCTTCAGGTTTTGTGCCGCGAGCGCGACGTAGCGGGACCGCCATTGTCGCTCGGATAGCATTGCGGCGATCCTGGCCGCGGCCGCAGCCGGTTCGGCCGGATCGATGAAAATGCCGGAGCCATCCAGCACCTCATGGAAAATGGCGGAGGCCGGAGCGACGATTGGAAGGCCTGCGTATTGCGCCTCGAGCAGCGGCAAGCCCAGGCCTTCGTCATGCGACGTGCAGATGAAGATGTCTGCATCCTGAAGCAACTGCCTGACGCGCCCGCTCGGCTGGTAGCCGTGCAGCGTCACTCCGGGAAAGGCCTCGAGCGTCCGCCAGTCATCGCCCCAACCCTGCCGGCCGACGATATCCAGCGTCGCGTCCGGGAAGCCCTGCGTGCGTAGCGCGCTGGTTATCCTTGCCGCCGCGACGAAATTTTTCCTCGGCTCCACGGTTCCGAGCGCCACCAGCCGCAACGGCTGCGGTTCGCGCCCGGTGCGCTCTTTCGATTCGAGATCGAAGACATTGCGGACCGGTGGCCGATAGAGAGTAATCGCGGCGTCGGGCCGGCAATGGGCCGCAAGCTTCCGTCGGGTGTCGCTGGAATTGGCGAGAAAGCGAGGGTAGCGGTGTAGCGCAAGCCGGAAAGGCGCCGCCATGTAGAGCCGGGCGCGTCGATTGAGGTCGGCCGGCCGCGACAGCAGGAAAATATCATGGATGTAGGGAAGGACGCGTGACGCGAACGGCCGCAGCAATGGACTCGGTGGGAAGCCGGGACACAGCAGGATGGAGGAGGAGGAGGCGGCGAGCCGCATCGGCAGCCCGAAGGTTTGCGTCGTCACCATTTGCCGTGTGCCGCGTGCGGTAACGGGCACGATCTCCAACGGCGCAAGCGCCGCGGGCGAAAACAGCTCGAGCGTAATGCGCTCAAGGCCGGTGACATGGCGTCCGAGATGGGTGTGGTCGACATAGATCGCCATGTTGTCCTGACCTTAAGGGTAGACCGGAATCGGCCGGTGCCTGCGGTGAGACCCGAGGCCCGCGGGCGCGACGATGCGCCGCTCGCGCGGCAGCAGCAGCGTGATCAGAACAACGAACTGCGCAAGCTGGATGTTTTTCGATGAAAAGCTGACCGAGCTCGCCGCGATCACAACAATGAGCAGAATGATCGCCCATGCGGCGCCACTCGCGCGCTGAAGTATTTCCGCGAACAGGCAGATCAATCCGATCGTGAGCAGGATGGTGTGGATGAGGCCGAACTGGACGATGCACGAGATCCAGAAATCCTCGATTCCGTAGTTGAGGCCCCATTGGGTCTGCAGCGCGTTGGCCCGCACCGGGTTCGGGCCCAAAACCAGTTCTTGCCAGTCGAAATGGGACAGCAGGTTGAAGGTCGCATAGCGTGCGAGCGTACTGCCTTTGTCGGACGAAAATCGCAGCAGCATCTTGTCGAAGATGCCGAGATCGAGCGCGGCGAAGATGGCCGCGGCCGCGACAAACAGCAGGCAGATGGCGGCGATCGCCACCGGAAGCGAAGTGCGCCCGCCGCGCAGGATCCGGAATAGTTCCAGCGCAGCGAAACTGCCGATCACCAGCAATACCGTGACGAGCGCCGTCCGGCCGCCGAATACCATCAACGATCCCAGGCAGAATGCGATCAGCGGCAGCCGCAGAACGACCGGCGGACAAAGCGCGGGACGAAGAATGAGCGCAAGAATGTAGGCCCCTACGAGGCCGGACGCCGTGAGCGGATGGCCAAATAGGGCGGAGGAGCGCCACTCTCCCGTCACCACCACGTCGCCACCCAGCGACAGCGGAATCAGCCGGTGACCGGAGAAATATTCGTAATAGCCGAGGATGACGTTCAGCAGAATCGTGAGGTGAAGCGTCCACACCAGTGGTTTTCTCTGCAATGGCGATAGGCGCCAGATAACGAGGCACAGCACGACAGGCAGCAGGAAGGTGTCGATGATGACGGTAAACGGACGTTCCAGCACCAGCATCTGAACCAGCAGGGCGAGCCAGCAGAACAGATAAACCAGGACAAGCCTGGCTTCGGAGAACATCCGGTTGATCTGGCCGATCGGATCGCCGTTGCGAACGAGCAGCAGGAAGAAGGCGAGAAAGGCGAAGTATGTCGCCGGATGGAACTTCTCGTAGAAATTTCCGCCCGTCGTCAGATAATGGACCTTCCAGTTGGTCAGCATCGCCGCGGAAATCGTGAAGGTGGTGATCACGGCCAGCATCATCAGGCCGGCAATGATCATGTCGGTCAATTGCAACGCCTCGACAGGCCTGTTGCTGCGAACCTGTGGCGGTCGACGGATCGCTGCCATGGCGGGATGATTGCCGCGATAGGACTGCAGCGGCGCAGCAGCTCCCGATTTGGCGATGGGGCCAGGCCGTATCACTGCGCGGCCTCGGCGGTGAGTTCAGCGGTGCCGTAGGGTTTGAGATAGGCCGAACTGCGATAGTAGTCGTAGAAGCGCAGCCGGCTTAGATCGACGCGCGTCAAGGCTGTTCCGAGAATCCGGTCGTAGACCGGCTCGAGCAGGTTGATGGTGTGAGCAAGAACCTCGCCCGGAGTCTGGTCCCACGCCAATGCCAGAATGATGCGATCGGCAAGTTCGGCGAGCGCGCGGCCATCCACCAGCGGTACCAGCGGAGGCGAGTCGATGATCACCAATTCGTAGCGGTGACGCAAGTGATCGAGGACGTCGACGATCCGTTCGGAGAACATCAGTTCCGTGATGATGTCGGCTTGCTTGACCGCGGTTGACGGCAAGATCGAAAGCCCGGTGCTGTGGTCCACCAGAATAGCCCGCTCCGGGGCAACCCGACCCAACGCAACATCCAGTAACCCGGCGTCGGCCCGCGGGCACAGCGCGCGCGTCAGTTGCGGATTGCGGAGATCGCCGTCAATGAGAAGGGTCCGGATACCCAGCGTCGCGATCGACTGTGCGAGATTGGCGGCGAGCGTCGTTTTGCCCTCGCTGTCGAGCGCGGATGTGATCAGCACGACCTTTACCGGCTGGGTTCGCATCGTGCGCTGAAGCGCGAGCCGGATCGCGCGTATCGCCTCCGCGAAAAATGTGCCGGGCGCGTCGATCGCGTAGCGCATCAAGGGTGGCTGCAGGGCAGGCGGCAACAGTTTTGTGGTTTTCGGGTCGTAGCGTCCGAGCTCGCTGCGCCCGCGTTTCGCCCGTCCGGCGAGTTCACCCGCGCTGATCAGCGGAACCGCGGCAAGCGCCGGCACCCCGGATATTTGCTCGGCCTGTTCAAGCGTCTTCACCCGCTGATCCAGATAGTCGGCCAGAAATGCGACAACGCATCCGACGCCGAGACCAAGTGTCAGCGCGAGGCCGAGAACAAACCAGGTTTTCGGCCAGGACGGCCCGATCGGAATACTGGCCTTGGTGACCACGTGGGAGTCCGGCATCTCCAGACTCTCTTGCGCCGTGGTTTCCTTGTAGCGGGCCAGATAGGACTCATAGAGTGTGCGGTTGGCCTCGGCCTCGCGCTGCAGCTCGCGCAAGCGCACCTGCGCCTGGCCTGAAGTGCTTGAAACTCCCTGCAGCTGGTCGAAGCTCTGCTGCAGCGATGCCTCGCGCGAGCGCGCGACGTCGTAATCGCGCCGCGTACTTTGCAGGATGCGCTGGATTTCCTCATTGATGAGACGCTGGGTGTCGCGCCGTTGTGCGCGCACATTGGCGACGAGAGGATGGCGCGCTCCGTATTTGCTCGAGAGATCGGCTTCGTTCTTGGCGATATCGGCATATTGCGCGCGCAGCTTGCTGACGATATCCGACGAAATGGCTGCATTGAACCCGCCGGGGTCGCCGCCGGATTTGGTCAATTGCTCGGCCTGGTCGAATTTTGCGCGCGCCTCGGCGGTCTGGACGCGGGCGGCGACAAGCTGGTTGTTGAGGTCGGTGATCTGCTGATCGTTCACGGTGACGCCCTGCGACACCGTCAGATTGTTGGCGGAGCGAAAATCCTCGACCGCCTTTTCCGCCGCGACCACCCGCGACTTCAGCCCGTCGATCTGCCCGTTGAGCCAGCTGGAGGCGATTCGCGTCGCCTCGTTCTTGGCACGGACCTGTTCCTCGAAATATCCCTCGGCCACGGCATTGGCGATGACGGCGGCTTTTCGCGGCGATTCCGAGCTGACGTTGATATCGACAAGGAAGGTGGTGCCCTGCCGGGTCACCTTCATCCGCCGCTGCAGAATTTCCACCGATCTGGCCTTGGCGGCGTCTTCCGGGTTCGCGCCTGCCGCGGGACTGCTGCTGAAGATGCTGAATAATCGCTTGATCGGATCGAGCAACCCGGGTGTCGGTATGAATTCCGGATCGTCCGTCAGCTTCAGTTTTTCCACCACGCGCTGCAGGATCGCGATCGACTGGATCAACAACGTCTCGCTTTCGATGGTCGCGTCGTCGGTGCCGAAATTCGACATCGACATCGCCGCCTGATTCGATTCAATGGCGGTTGTCCGCCGTGGATCGACCAGGACCGTGGAGGTGGCGGTATATAATGTGGTGGCAGTCAGGACGTAGATCAGCGCCACTATGGTCAGGGAGAACGGAGCCGCCGCAGCCACCTTCCAGCGGCGGCGCAGAATTCGCGCCATCCCGCGTAGATCCACGGTCGGCTGCGGCCATCTCTCGACCGCAGATCCGGTCGGCTCCTCCAGCGCATGATCGGGCTGGTCAAAATTGCGCTGTAACATTGATTCCTACCTGATTTTTGTCGTAGCTGAAGGCGGGAATATCGCTGTTGCGGGCGGTGTATCGATGAAAGAGGGAAATGGAGCCGAAGCGGTTGAGTAAATACTTGATACTGGCCTCGGAAGTGATGACGTGGTCCTTGCGCAACTGGCCGAAGAACCGGTCGCTCTCATATCCGCCGGCGAGCGATACAATGACGTTACGGCGTAATTCGTAGTCGAGCCCGAGCTGCAGGGCATTGGCGAGTACGCCGACGGAACTTGTGTCGGCGGTTTGCGTGACCAGCTGTTCGGCGTTGAAGTGGACATCGAGCAGACGCGTCGGGCGCCAGGTCAATCTGGCGCGATAGGTGGGACCATCGATGGTGCCGATCGTCGGATCGACGAACCGCTGCTGCACATATCCGGCGCCGAACTCGCCGGTGATCAGGTTGGTCAGTTCGACCGTGAAGCCGGACAGCGCCCGATAGCCCTCTGAATCCAGGCTGTGGCCGGGGGTACCGCGGATATCGCGTTCATTGCCCTCCACCGCGGTGAACCAGCCAAGCATGGAGGAGAACGCGTAGTCGGCCCGGCCATGGACGGAATAAATCTGCCCGTCACGGCTGCTTTGATTGATGATGGTGCCATCCTGCGCGCGCGTCGTTCCAAATTCATATGAATCGGTGCGAACGCCGATCGACGTCGTCAGGCGGTTGAATTCCTTGCGAAGACTGACGTCGCCCGACAAAAGATCGTACGGCGTCGGCTGCACGGCGTTCGCCGGTGAACTGAGCGTGCCGACGCCCTCGTTCAAATGGGCGACCTGAAAATTGGTTAGAACGGCAAGGTCATGGGCGATGTCGAACCATGCGTTGCCCTTGAGGCTGGCATTGGTCTGATCGAGCCCTGGATTCTGACTATAGAGCGTTGACTGGGCATCCAGCTTGAGATCGATGCCGTGCCGTTCCCAAAGCGTACGCGCGCGCAACGAAGGCTCGAACACGGCGGCGAGGTCCGAGCGCTTCGCGGTGTTCGAAGAAAACACATTGCTGTCGTAGAAGCCGCCGGAAATCAGGGCAGGGCTGAACATCCAGGAACCGGCGCGAATGCCGACAGGCTCGTATCCGGGTTGTTGTCGATTTTTCACCGGCGTGTCCTCGGGCGGCACTTCTTCGCGGCTATCCGGATCCGGCAGGTTCGGCATCGATGACGGCTCGAATATCCGTTGCGTGTTCCATGGTGGAGCGACTTCCTCTACGGTCGATGGGATCACCTGCGCGTTTGCCGGTGACACCAGGCCCAGCACGATCGCGGCTGCCGGCACCGGTGCGATCTTGAGACCGCATCGGCGCAGCGAGGTTGCCGAACGGGACATCTCGCGGCGCTCTCCACTGGCGTCCGACCATGAAAATGCAAATGCACATTTCATCACTTGTCCTTTGTGGGAAGCGACCGTCGCGGTACGTGTCGAAGATCGATCACTGCCCAAAAAAACATCGTGAGCCGCTCACGGAGACGTCAGCCCCGCCGTGGTCCACATCGTCATGAGCACAGAATGTTGCGTCGTTGGGTTGGAAGGCCTCTTTCTCGATTTGCAACGCGAGTGACGAGAAAAAGTTTTGCGCGCCGCAAAATAATTTGCACTGCAAAGAGACGACACTATGGCAGCGGTCGCGTCTTCACGTCGTGCGGTATTTTCGACGCAAGTATGTTGAAAGAGAGGTTAGAAGTAGCGTTCGGGAATCCGGATGTTGTCGCCGGGAAAAATCGGAACGGGTGCATCGAGCGCATAGACCTCTTCAGCGCCGGCACCGGATCGGCGCAGATAGACCTTGTTCTCGTTGGCGCGGTAGGTAAATCCGCCGGCGCTCGCGACGGCATCCATCACGGTTAGACCGAGCCGATAAGGGTATTCGCCACCCTTCTTGACCTCGCCGAGAATATAATAGGGGCGGTACAGGGCGACCTCGACGTTCACGCGCGGATCTCGCACGATTCCCTTCGACAACGCCGATGCAATGGAACGCTCCAGCTGTCGCGTCGTGAGGCCCGCGGCTCGGATGTGTCCTGCAAGCGGAATAGACACATTCCCGTTGTTGTCGACCTCATATTCCCCGGCGATGTCGGGTTCGCCGTAAACCTTCAGGCGAACCCTGTCATTTGGGCCGAGCACATAGCTTGCGGTTGCCGATGCAGGCGGAACAGACTCTGCTTGTTGCGCGAAGGCATTCGCCGGCAAGCCGGTGATAGCGCCGGATACCGAGAGGATGAAAAGAAATGACAAACCGGCGACACGGATCAATCGTTGCAGCATGACTCCATCCCCACAACAAGCGCTTGTGACTGTTGCCAATGATAGTCGGGCAAAGAAGGCAAAAAAATGTGACGGAGGAATTCCATCGGCGCGATGGCGAAGGTTCCATCCGCGAGAGCAGACGCTAAGCGCTTCTCACAAAACCAGAATCGTTGTGCCCTCGATAGCAATGCAGGTGAGAGTTCCCGTGCGCCACGCCCCGGTGTCGATGTTGATTCGGTTAGGCCTGATGTCGGGATGAGGCACCGGCGTATGGCCGTGAACGATAACCATGCCGTGGTCCTGTACCGAGTTGAGGAACTCGTGACGAATCCAGAGCAAATCCTGGAGATCCTGCTGCTCGATCGGGATGCCAGGGCGAACACCGGCATGAACAAACAGGAAATCGCCGCAATAAAAACCATAACGGAGACATTGCAGAAACAATTCGTGTGCACGCGGAAAGGCGCCGCGAAAGCGCCGATGCAGCTCGATTTCCGGTTTGATCACCCCCGGGCGCAGAGATACGCCGTAGGATGCAAGGGTATGCATGCCGCCCAATTGCAGCCAGGGAGCGAAGGCTGGCCGGGTCTCGAAGGAAATTCTCCATCAACAGCTCGTGATTGCCACGCAGGCACACCGCGTGATTTTCGACAAGCCGGACCGCCAGCAAATCAATGACGGTCTTTGAATCCGGGCCGCGATCTATGTAGTCGCCCAGATAGACCTCGACCGCATGCTCTATCGGCCTGCGTTCGAGGTCATCATCGATGCGTGCAATGGTTTCGATCAGCAGGTCGGCCCGGCCATGGATATCGCCGATGGCATAGATGCGCGTATTTGCCGGCGTCGAAGCGGCAATGGATTGCGGATTTGCGGCGGACGGCGGTCGCATCGTCTGCGAAGTTCGATCATGGAACTGTTTTGCGGTCAAACGAAAGCGGAGTCCTGCTAGCCTTCGCCGGCACGGTTGGTTCGTCCTAGAAAAAGATCAAGCGGATCAGAGCAATGACGACGATCCAGGCAATCGCATTCGCCACAATAATGCGGTTCCTCAGTCGGCGACCGGACGGATCGTGCCGTTGCAATATGCGGCCGTCTGCATGATCAGCGATCATCGACGCCTCCCTGGAAAACGTTTCCGAGACAAGCGACTCGTTAGCTGCGGTCGGTTCGGCCTTTTGGAGCGTCGCGACCATCGGCGAACCGGTGATGCGTCAATGCCAACATCGGTCCCGGCAGACTACGAGACGTCATTTAGATTTCAGTAACAATCTCGTTCAAAACGGCGGCGAACGGGCATCGACTGCATCAGTCTGATGCTGCGCCTGTTTGATTCCAGAATCGAATCCAATTTACGGGTCAGTTCTGGATTCGCGATTATGCATGGCAGCATCGAGCTGCACGCAGCACAATAAGTGCGCAATCTGAACTAAGCGCCTCTTGATAAAAAAGATTTTGCGCATCGCACAAATAAGTTGTGAGCGCGATGCAAACGCGCGCGCGACATTACCGTTTTGCTGCCCCATTTCGCTCAAAAACTTGGGAAAGTTTCAATCGAGCAAGATCGTTGCGTGTTGTTAGCCGCGCGAAGTTTCGCATCTGCGAATAGTTCTGCGGCGGCGGGAGGCCTTTGGCCAAAATGCGCAGCGGTCGGCTTGGTGGCGTTATCAGGATTCCAGCAGAAGGCGAAAGCTATGGCCCAAACCATCGCAGTCCGTTTGAATCGGGACAATGTCATGCCGCTGCGGAGGGAACAGCGCCTGATATCGGTGCGACCCGTCGAATGCGCCGATAGCAGCAAGTATCGGAGCCGGCGTTCGCGCCGCGAGGCCCGAATCGAACCCTCGGCTTCCATGGGAAAGAGACTTTTCGACATTGCCGTTGCCGGTGCGGCATTGTTGTTCCTTGCGCCGCTGCTGATGGCGGTCGCCGTCGCGATCAAGGTCACCTCGCCAGGGCCGGTGCTGTTTTTTCAATACCGATACGGGTATCGAAACCGGTTCTTCAAGATTTATAAATTCCGCACGATGCGCACCGATGATTGTGACGCACGCGGCGTGAAGCAGACGGTGCGGGGCGATTCCAGAGTTACGCCGATCGGGAAAATACTGCGGAAAACCAGCCTTGATGAAATTCCGCAGCTTATCAATGTCATCAAGGGCGACATGTCGCTGGTCGGACCGCGTCCGCACGTTCCGGGAATGCTTGCAGCGGACCTGCCGTATGAAGACCTGGTGCCCTATTACTTCCAGCGGCATACCGCGCGGCCTGGAATCACCGGCCTTGCGCAGGTCAGCGGCTGCAGAGGCAGCACATTCGAGCCGAACCGCGCCATCTCGCGCATCGACTACGATCTCGACTACATCGAGAAATGGTCATTGCGCATGGACATCATGATCATCGCGCGCACGATCCGCAGGGAATTCCTGTCGGGCAGTGGGTTCTGAATCCGTTAAAAAATCAAATCTTCCGGGGGACGACATCATGATGCAGCCGCGCGGCCGGATAATCCCTGTTCTGCTGTCGGGCGGTACAGGCTCGCGGCTGTGGCCGCTCTCCCGCGAAGCCTATCCGAAGCAACTGCTTTCCCTTCTCGACGAGAAAACATTGCTGCAGCAAACCGCGCTGCGCGTTGCGGATACGTCGCGGTTTACCGACCCGATAGTGATCGCCAATGCGGAGCATCGCTTCGCGATCGGCGAGCAGCTGCGCGCGGTGGGAATATCAGATCCGACCATCGTGCTTGAGCCGTTCGGACGGAATACGGCGCCGGCGGTGGCGGTCGCGGCCCTTCTTGCCAGCGAGACAGATCCCGATGCCGTGATCCTTGCGATGCCGGTCGACCATTGGGTGCGCGACCACGCGGCATTCCGGGCCGCGGTGTCGAGCGGCCTGAAGGCGGCGCGGCACGGGAAATTCGTTCTGTTCGGCCTGCGGCCGACAGCGCCGGCAACGCGATTTGGTTACATTCGCATGGGCGACGGGTCTGCAGCCACTCCCGATGCCCGCGACGTCGCCGGCTTTGTTGAAAAGCCGGATCTGGCGATGGTGGAGCGTTTGCTGGCCTGCAACGAGCATCTCTGGAACAGCGGAATATTTCTGCTGCCGGCCCGCGCGTTCATCGATGAACTCGAAAAGCGCGCGCCGGAGGTGTTGGCGGCATGCCGCGGATCGTTGGCGGGCGCAACCCGCGATCTCGATTTTCTGCGTCTGGAGGAGGGCGCGTTCGAAACCTGTCCGTCGATATCGATCGACTATGCCATCATGGAAAAAACCGACAGGGCGGTGGTGATTACGGCCTCCTTCGACTGGAGCGATATCGGAAGCTGGTCCGCGCTATGGACCATGGGTGACAAGGACCGGTCCGGCAATGTGGCGGTCGGCGACGTCGTGCTGGAAGACGCTTCGGGCTGCTATGTGCGGAGCGAGGGACAGCTCGTCGCCGCGCTCGGCGTCGAGGATCTCGTCATCACCGCGACGCCGGATGTTGTGCTGGTGACCACCCGAAATCGCGATCAGGACGTCGGCAAGCTTGTCGAGCGCCTCAAGACCAACGGCCATCGTTCCGCGACGCAGACGCTCAGTGTGCACCGGCCATGGGGCTATTACCAGTCGATCCACGCCGGCGAGCGGTTTCAGGTCAAGCGCATCACGGTCAATCCCGGCGCGAAGCTATCCCTGCAGAAGCACTTTCATCGTGCCGAGCATTGGGTGGTGGTCAATGGAACCGCGATTGTCACGCGCGATGACGAGGAAATCCTGCTGCGTGAAAACGAGTTGATCTTTGTCCCGCTCGGCTGCATGCATCGCCTCGAAAATCCGGGGAAGGTACCGCTCAATCTGATTGAAATTCAGTCTGGCGCCTATCTCGGCGAGGATGACATCGTTCGGATGCAGGACATCTATCACCGCATCTGAACGTTTGAATTCGTGTGGGGGTCATCGACCTTGCCGCGAAAGCGGATCTGGCAAGGCCAAATCATCTTCAACTCCTTCAGACAAAATACCCAACAGCAAGAAAGGTGACCGGGATGAGCGCGAGGCAACGAACCAAGGAGCTATTGAAGGAAACCTTTCCATCGATCTGGCTCCGCTGGCACTTGATGCATCATCCGAAATCGGCAGACCCGGAGCTGCTATATCTCGACAGGATCGTGCCGGAGGGGGCCGTGACCGTCGACGTCGGCGCGAACTGCGGCCTCTACACCCGCAAACTGGCGCGTCTTTCGAGGCAAGTCTATGCGTTCGAGCCGTCCCGCAAGATGGCCGATCTTCTGCGGCGAACATCGGCATCGAATGTGAGTGTTCACGAGATTGCGCTGTCCGATCAGACCGGCAATGCAGAATTATTCATTCCGCAGGACGACCAGGAGCCGATTTACGGGCTGGCTTCGCTCGAACCCAGGCTCGTGTCATCGAACAAGCGCGGTGTTTCGATCAGCGTGCCGACGGCGCGGCTGGACGCGATTGTCCATCAGGAGGTTGCCTTCGTGAAAATCGACGTGGAAGGGCACGAATTGAGCGTCCTGAACGGTGCGGTCGAACTGCTTGAACACAGCCAACCGGTGTTCCTGGTCGAAGCGGAGGACCGGCACCGTGCGGAAGCAACCCGGTCGATCTTTGAGTTCTTTGCGACGAGGTCCTATCGAGGTTTCTTCCTGAAGGAGGGCAGTGCGATGCCGATCGACCAATTCCGGCCGGCGGATTTGCAGGACGCCAGTGCGCTTCTTCCCGACGGCGGCCGCAAGAGCGGCCAGTCCTACGTCAACAATTTCTTCTTCTTTCCGAAGCATCTGGATGGGGAGTTGATCCTGAACGGCTAGCCGGCGCCGGACGTTAATCGGGCGCATGAACATCAACTCCACACATCCGTGGAACAAATCGTCAGACAGGGTCGTCAATGCATATTGCCATGATAGGCGCCGGCTATGTCGGGCTGGTGTCGGGGGCGTGTTTTTCCGATTTTGGGCATCATGTCATCTGCATCGATAGCGACGAGGAGAAGATTGCCGCGCTCAAAAGCGGAAAAATTCCCATTCACGAGCCTGGATTAGCCGATCTGGTGGCGAGCAATGTGAGGCAGGGCCGGCTTGCGTTCGGATCCGACATGAAATCGGCGGTCGGCAGCGCGGAGGTGGTTTTCATCGCGGTCGGAACGCCGTCGCGTCGTGGCGATGGACATGCCGATCTGTCTTACGTCTATGCGGCGGCGCGCGAAATCGCGAAGGCGCTCTCGAAATACGCGGTGGTTGTAACCAAATCGACGGTTCCGGTCGGGACCGGCGACGAGGTCGAGCGCCTCATGCGCGAAGAAAACCCCGACGCGGAATTCGCGGTGGTGTCGAATCCGGAATTCCTGCGCGAAGGCGCTGCAATTCGCGACTTCAAGCATCCCGATCGGATTGTAATCGGCACCGATGACGCTCGCGCGCGGAGCGTCATCACCGAGGTTTATCGCCCGCTTCACCTCAATGCGCCGCCGATTTTTTATACCGACCGCCGCACCGCCGAACTGACCAAATATGCCGCGAATTCCTTCCTCGCGACCAAGGTGGCCTTTATCAACGAAATCGCCGATCTCGCGGAGAAGGTCGGCGCCAACGTTCAGGAAGTCGCGCGCGGGATCGGCCTCGACAATCGCATCGGATCGAAATTCCTGCACGCCGGGCCGGGGTTCGGCGGGTCCTGCTTTCCAAAGGACACGATGGCACTGATCAAGACCGGACAGGACAACGAAACGCCGTTGCGGATTATCGAGACCGTGGTCGCGGTCAATGACCAGCGCAAGCGTGCGATGGCTCGCAAAGTGGCAAATGCGTTTGGCGGTAACGGTAATTTGCGGGGAAAATCCATCGCGGTGTTGGGCGTCACGTTCAAACCCAATACCGATGACATGCGCGATGCGCCGTCAATTCCGCTGATTACGGCGCTGCAGGACATGGGTGCGGCCGTTCGCGTCTTCGATCCCGTTGGCATGCCGCAGGCCAGGAAGGTTCTTGAAAACGTCACCTTCTGTAACAATGCCTATGCTTGTGCGAAAGGCGCCCATGCGCTCGTCATCGTCACGGAATGGGAGCAGTTTCGCGCGCTCGATCTTAAGGAGATGGCGTCGATCATGGCGAGTTCGGTCATCGTGGACCTCCGAAACATCTACTCGCCGGAAGAGGTGATGCGACACGGATTTCATTATTGCGGGGTCGGGCGGCCCAAATCGCTCGCTTACTAGCGACGCGACGGCAAGGCCGGCTCAATGGCCGGTCCAGCGCCATTTCAATAGCCGTTTCTCGACAACAGACATCGCAAGCGCGGTAAAATAGCCGATGAGGCCAGGCAACATCACGCCGCCGAACAGGTAATGCGGGCGGCCCTCCGGGAAGAGGCGCGTTGAAGCTCACGGTGCCGCCGGTTGGCTGATATAATCCGGCCGCAAGCCCCAAGCTGCGGTGGTCTTGCCGCAGCCCGACGCGCCGACAATGCAGGGGAATTCGCCCGGCTTGACGTCGAGGCTGATCGTTTCGAGGATTGTCCTGCCGCCGAGATCGAGCGTGACATTGGAAAAGGCGATCTGCGGTCGCGCCGATTTTTTGGATCATATACTTTATCAAAATACATGAGGAGGCGATCGTGAAACTTGCGACATTTCGATCCGGCGGCCGGGAAAAGATCGGCCTGGTCCATAGCAATGACTTGCGGCTGTTCGATCTGGCGACGGCCGCGGACCGCGACGGCAAAGGCAATCCGGCCTTCGCGTCGATGTTACAGCTGATCGATGCCGGTCCTTCAGCGCTGGATCAGGCCCGGAAGCTGTTCGACAAGGGCGGCAAGGACGACACTCTTTCGATTGATGTCGCCGCCGCCGAGATCCTCGCGCCGATCCCCGAGCCCCGGCAAATGCGAGACGGCATGTCGTTCCCGCTGCATATCCTGCAGGCGCCGCGCGGCCAGCTCAAGCTTGCCGCCCGTGCAAACAACGACATGGCGGAACTGGCGCGGCTCAACGCCGAGCCGCTCGGCGAGTTGCCAGAGGTCTATCGCAAGCAACCGATCTATTACATCACCAACCGCTTCAGCGTGCGCGGCACCAACACCACGGTGAAGTGGCCGCGCTACAGCAAGGTGATGGATTACGAGCTCGAATTCGGCATCATCACCAAGAACAAGGGCGCGAATATCCCGGCGTCGAAAGCCGGCGATCACATCTTCGGCTACACCATCTTCAACGATTTCTCGGCGCGGGACGCCCAGCGCATCGAGATGGAAGGCCGTCTCGGCCCCGCCAAAGGCAAGAGTTTTGACGGCGGCAACGTCATAGGCCCCTGGATCGTGACACCCGACGAGATCGGCGATCCCTACAAACTCAAGGTGGAAGCCCGCGTCAACGGCAAGATGCGCTCGCAAGGCGTCACCGAAGGAATGCTGTTTCCATTCGAGGAGATCATTGCCCACGTCACCAAGGATGAAACCTTGATGCCCGGCGAATTCATCGGGTCGGGCACCGTCGGCAATGGCTGCGGGCTTGAACTCGGCTGGTATCTCGAGCACGGCGATACCATCGAACTTGACGTCGAGAAGATCGGCGTTTTGAAAAACAAGGTCGAGCGCCAGGACCCCTGAGGCCCGACACGCCGGAACAATAAACAGAAGCCTGCGAGGAAACGCCTATGGCCAGACGTCTGATCGATATTTCCGTGCCGCTGCAAAACGACGTGCCGGCCGACCCGCCGGGAGGGCATCCGACGATCCAGTACATCGATCACCAGCAGGGTCTGCCGCGCATGCTGCAGTTCTTCGAGGGACTGAAGGCCGAGGATTTGCCGGACGGGCAGGGCTGGGCGGTCGAGCAGGTGCAGCTCTCGACCCACAACGGTACCCATCTCGACGCGCCCTGGCACTTTCACCCCACCATGAACCGCGGCGAGCGCTCATGGACCATCGACGAAGTGCCGCTGGAATGGTGCCTGCAGCCGGGCGTGAAACTGGATTTTCGACATTTGCCGGACGGGTATGTGGCGACCGCAAAAGATGTCGAAAACGAGCTCAAGCGCATCGGTCACACCCTTTCGCCGCTGGAGATCGTGGTGGTCAATACCAGCGCGGGCGCCAAATACGGCAGGCCAGATTACGTGACTTCCGGCTGCGGCATGGGCTATGAGGCGACGATGTATCTGCTCGAGCGCGGCGTGCGGCTGACCGGCATCGACGGCTGGAGCTGGGATGCGCCGTTCGTCTATACCGCGAAGAAATACGCCGAGACCAGGGACGCCAGTCTGATCTGGGAAGGGCACAAGGCCGGACGCCACATCGGTTATTGCCACATCGAAAAGCTGCACCATCTCGAGCAATTGCCGTCGACCGGTTTCACTGTGTCGTGCTTCCCGGTCAAGATCGAACGCGCGTCGGCGGGCTGGACCCGGGCGGTGGCCATTCTCGACGCGTGAACGGCGCCTTCGGCAAGGCGCTTTGACCCCAAGCAAAGGCCGGTCGCAGCATGCAGCCGGCTTTTATATTTAATCTGCGTTCAGTGATCGGCGGGCGCCAACTCCGCGCCGTTTTCGTACCGCGACATCCAGTCGGGGTCTACCGAGGGGGCGGGCCAATAGGCATTGGAGTTACGGAATTCCCCGGTTACCGGCGCCGGCGCGCGGTATGTCTTTTCGGCCTTACGATTTTCCGCGGCCGCGGCAATCTGGACGGTCGACGCCGCGAGCAAGGCCGAACCGAGAATTGTCAGGATTGTCTTTCGCATCTTGAACTCTCCTTGTTCAGGCGCCTGGTTGCGAGGCAAAAGCCATCTCGCTGTCCGGCGCTCTATTCCTCAAATAGCGATGGTCATGCGGATTATTACGTTTCCATCCATCACGAAACGGCGAGCAAATTTGTGGCCCAAAAAGCTTGCCGGCCAAATATTGAACAGGCGAATAAAGCCGGACAGCTCGCTGCTCGAAACCAACACCGGCGGTGGACTTCTTTTTGTCAATCCGCTTCAATGGCGGCCGAACGGTGCATGTCTTGCGAGAGAAGCTGATGAAGAAGCTTGTATTTGCTATTCTCTTGATTGCATCGCCTGCGTGGGCGCAAACGAAATTGTTACCCAAGGGCGCGACCGCCCGTGTCGACAATTGCGCCCCGATCGGGCGAACGGAAGACGGCAAGCTGGTGTATTCGATGAAGTGCGAGACTTTGCCAGGGCCGCCACCGCCGCCGCCGTAGGCCGAAACCGGGGACGGAGCCGGAAGTACAACGAAGCGGGATTTTCGGCTGGTCCTACGAAAGAAAGCGACCGGGCGAATAGGCATCGAGCTTTTTCCAGAGCGACGAACACCTGGTAGCGGCGAAGGCCTTTGCCGGGCGTTGCAAAAGGCCCTAGACTTTGGCCGTCGGCTGGAACGGTCCTTGCTGCCGGGCGCTTCCCTGCGATCAGTTTCGTCCAAATCCTTCTTCGTACGCAATCACGAGAGTTTTGAATGAGCCAACTCATTGTCTACGCCGGCGACTTCACATTCCCCGCCCGTTTCGAGGAAGAGCTGGCGCCCAGGACCTGCGCGGCTTTCCGTAAGGCAATGCCGTTCGAGAGCCAGGCCATTCACGTGCGCTGGAGCGGCGAGGGGGTCTGGATGCCGCTCGGCGATCTCGATTTCGGCGTCTCCTACGAGAACCACACCAGCTATCCCGCGCCCGGGCAGATCATCCTCTATCCCGGCGGCATCAGTGAAACCGAGATTCTGCTGGCCTATGGCGGGGTGCACTTCGCCAGCAAGATGGGACAACTCGCGGGCAATCATTTTATCACCCTGACCTCGGGCCTGGAGAATTTGGCTGCGTTCGGAAAGACCGTGTTGTGGAAGGGCGCACAGAAGATTCGTTTCGAGGAGGTCTAAGTGGACCAAATGAAAACAAGTACAACCATACCGCGAACGGCTCCGCGTTTTTGCTTGGTGCAGCGCCGCGGTCTCCGCGAACCCTGCGCAAGGTGCTGATGGGCGGGCGGTTCTTGATGAAACTTGCAGCAAGTCTTGGGGAAAGTTGAGGCTTCTCAGGTTTCGCGAACGGCGCAACTGTTGGCCTCTAGGGCCTTGATCGTTCGATCGTCAACTTGGGGGTACTCAGAATGTCTTATCGTCACGGAGCAATTGCAGCAGCGGCGCTGTCACTTGCCACGCTTTTACCGACTGGCTTCGCCAGCGCCGCAGATCTGCCGGTCAAGGCTGTAAAGCCGATCGCCGATGTGCCGTTCTTCTTCGTGATCGATGACCGGGTGACCTACTCCTACATCTTCACGGCCGCCCAACCTGGTATGTTTTCGATCAGGCCGGATGGCACAATAAACAGCAAGACCGCAAAATCGGTCTATTCGTTCACTCACTTCGACGCTTGGGCCTACGGCACCAACTTCTTCACCATCTCGCTGTTCAAATCGGATCACAACGACCCGGCTGCGCCGTGCATCAACGCCGGTCTCAGTGTCACCTTCGCTCCGGCTAACTGCGCGGGTGCGACCGAAATCTACGGCCTGTTCCGCTCGACCTTCGGCTGGAACGAAATCTTCAACACTCATGCCTTTACAATGGGGCCGCTGCATAACATTTCGTTCGAAGTCGGCATGGACGCCAACACCGAAAACCGGTTCTTCGGTGCAGCCAAGCGCGACGTCGTCGGCGGTCTGCAGTTCGCGTTCGACCTTCCCTACAAGGGCTACTTCAACGTTGCTCCATTGGTGTACTGGGAGTTCTTGAACCACAACTCATTCGCCCAGTGCAACAGCGGCTTCACTGGACCGACTCCGGGCGTGACCTGCTTGGTCGACGGCAACACCAACTACAAGCCGACCTGGGCGGTGGAAACCAACTACTACATGGATCTCGGCTTCCTGCCGGAGAACATGCAGTTCTTCTCGATCAGCGGCCGCGCGGCCTGGTACGGCAACAAGGGTACGGACACCGAAAAACTGCCGTTCAATCCGGCGAACAATGTTTTCAACACCGCAGTCGAATTCAACTCGGAGCCGATCCGACTGACTTTAGACGCTTCGAAGGCGGTGTGGGGCCCGAAATACAGCCACTTCGTTGATGTCTGGGTGGCGTACCGCTACTGGCAGAACAAGTTCGGCCTCGATCACAACGCTCCCTCCATTGCCTGCTCTGTTACCATAGGCGGCGTCACCCGTCCGACCGGAGCCTGCACCGAGTTGTCGCTCTACTCCGGTATCACTGTGAAGTTCTAACCGCCTGATCTGTCTCCAGGTGAAAACGATGGCGCCGCGATAACCCCGCGGCGCCATTTTTGTCTCAAGTGACCTGAAACTTTCGACCGCTATCTCTTCCAGACGCCGGCGTGCAGCGCTTCCGCCTCGTCCTCCAGCAGTGGTCCGAGGATCTCGGTCGCGCGCTGTCCGCGCTTGAACACCTCGCGGCAGGGCAGGTCGAGCGTCGGGTTTTCCGGGTGATTGCCGGTGACGGCACGCAAGCGATGTTCGCTCAAGCCGTAGACCAGCCGGCCAATGCCCGCCCAGTAGATCGCGCCCGCGCACATCGCGCAGGGTTCGGCGGAAGAATATAGCGTGGCACCCCTAAGGATATCCGGGCTCAGCGTCGTGCAGGCTTGCGTCGCCAGCAGGCGTTCGGCATGAGCGGTGCCGTCATGCGCCGGCATGTAGCCGTTCTCGGCCTCGATCAGCACGTTGCGATGTTGATCGACGAGAATGGCGCCGAAGGGATGGTTGCCGTGGGTCAGGGCGCGGCGGGCGACGTCGAATGATCGGCGCAGAAAATGCTCATCGAGTTCGGACGTCGTCATATTCGAGATGCTGGCCATGGCCGCTCCTGCCGCTTGGTGCATCTTGCAGACGGCAGATGTGACAGGCAAGCGAGCCGATCAGGCATGATCCCGAAAAGCATGCCCTCGGGCTTGACCCGAGGGTGGAAACCGGTTTTCGGAAAAGATCATGCCCAGCAAAAAGGCTAAACGACGGTCTGATTCAGCGAGCTGGATCAGACCTAGTGCCCCGCCATGTGCCGTCCGATTTCCGTGAGGTCGGCTTCGCTGGCGCGGGCTTCGTGGACCAACTGGCCGTGAAACATCACAACCAGACGATCCGACAGTTCGAGCAGCTCGTCGAGGTCCTCGCTCACCAGCAGCACCGCGGCGCCGCGGTTTCGCGCCGCCATGATCTCGGCGTGAATTTGCGCCACCGCGGCGAAGTCGAGGCCGAAGCAGGGATTGGCGGCGATCAGGACCTCGACATCGCCGCCCAGCTCGCGCGCCAGCACGACGCGCTGCACATTGCCGCCTGACAGCGCCGACATCGGCGTGTCGGGGGTGCGTGTCTTGATCTTGTACTGGGCGATCTTCCTGTCGGCGTCATCGCGAAACGCCGCGCGGTTGAGCCACCATCCGCCGCTCGCGAACGGTGCGCGGTCGAATTCGCGGAAGGCGATATTGTCGGCAACGCTCATGCCGCCGACGCAGGCGTTCTTCAGCGGCTCCTCCGGCAACAGCGACATCCTGTGCCGGCGCATTTCCTCGCGGCGGGCGCGATAGATATCGCCGGCCACGCGTATCTCGCCGCTTTCGGCTTCGCGCTGGCCGGCGAGCACCTCGACAAGCTGGCGCTGGCCGTTGCCGGAGACCCCTGCGATGCCGACGATTTCGCCGCCGCGGATCGAAAGCGAAACGTCGTGGACCGCGACCGCACCGGCATCGTCGAGCGCGTTGAGCTTATCCAGCTCTAACCGTGTCTCGCCGACTTTTCCGACCCGTGCCGGCTGAATGGTCAATTGTTCAGCGCCGATCATGGCGCGCGCCATATCGTCCGGCGTAAGATCCGCGACCCGGCCATGCCCGGCCAGCTTGCCGCGGCGAAGGATGGTCACTTCGTCGGCGAACGCCATCACCTCGCGGAATTTGTGGGTGATCATCAAAATCGTCAGATCGCCATTGACGACCATGCCGCGCAGCATGCCCAGCACCTCGTCGGCTTCGCCGGGCGTCAGCACCGATGTCGGCTCGTCGAGAATCAGAAAGCGCCGCTTCAGGTAGAGCTGCTTGAGGATTTCGCATTTTTGCCGCTCGCCGGCGGAAATGTCGGAGACCCTGGCGTTGAGCGGCACCTTGAACGGCATGCGCGCCAGGAACGCTTCCAGTTCCTTCTTTTCCCTGGCCCAGTCGACAACCGCCGGGACGTCGTCGCGCGCCAGTACCAGGTTTTCGGCGACCGTCATCGCCGGCACCAGCGTGAAATGCTGATACACCATGCCGAGGCCGAGCGCGTGGGCGTCCTTCGGATTGGCGATCGCCTGCTCGCGGCCGCCGACCAGCACATCGCCTTGGGTCGGGTGATAGTAGCCCATGATGCATTTCACCAGCGTGCTCTTGCCGGCGCCGTTTTCGCCGAGCAACGCATGGAACGAGCCCGGCCGCACCTTCAGTTCGACATTGTCCAGGGCAACGAATTCGCCGAAGCGCATGGTCATGGCGACGGCGTCGACGCCAAGCGCCCCGCTCGGCATCGCCGTTTCGCCGATAATCATGACAAGGCTCCGATCAGTGCCTCGGACGTCGCAACCGCGCCGAACACGCCGCCCTGCATCTTGATCATCTTCAGCGCGTGGTCGTGATTGCTCTTGTCGGTGGCGGCGCAGCAATCCTCGATCAGCACGCATTCGAAGCCGCGGTCGTTCGCCTCCCGCATGGTGGTATGGACACAGACATCGGTGGTGATGCCGGTGAGAACCATGTTCTCGATGCCGCGCAGCCGCAGCATCAGCTCCAGATCGGTGGCGCAGAACGATCCCTTGCCGGGCTTGTCGATGACAGGTTCGCCCGGCAGCGGCGCCAGCTCGGGAATGATCTCCCAGCCGGCCTCGCCACGGACCAGCACGCGGCCGCACGGGCCGGGGTCGCCGATCCCGGCGCCGATCTGCCGCGACCGCCACTGTTTGTTCGCGGGCAGATCGGTGAGATCGGGGCGATGACCCTCGCGGGTATGGATGATGTGAAAACCCTGGCCGCGCATCACCGCGAGCAGCCGCTTGATCGGCTCGATGGGCGCGCGTGTCAGCGACAGGTCGTATCCCATTTTATCGACATAGCCCCCGACGCCGCAGAAGTCGGTCTGCATGTCGATGACGATGAGCGCGGTGTTTTCGGGGCGCAGATCGCCGTTATAGGGCCACGCATAGGGCTCGGATTTTATGTAGCGCTCAGGCATGTCTGGTCTCGCTCATGCGCGTCTTGTCATCGGGTGATCGAAAGCTCGGCGGGTGCGCCGGTCAGCGTGCGTTTCGGCGAGCAGGTGATGATCATGATCGCCAGGGTGAGAATGTAAGGCGCGGCGTTGAACAGGTGATATCCCGATGTCACGCCGACCGACTGCAGCGCCGGCCCGAGCGCGGCCGCGCCGCCGAACGCGAGCGAGGCCCACAGGCACAGCATCGGATCCCATCGCGCGAAGATCACCAGCGCGACCGCGGTGATGCCCTGTCCGCTGGAGAGGCCCTCGTTCCAGCTGCCGGGATAGAACAGCGACAGGAACGAGCCGCCGATCCCGGCGAGAAAGCCGCCGACCATGGTGGCGCGCAGGCGAATCGCAAGCACGGAATATCCCATCGCGCGCGCGGCGTCCGAGCTCTCGCCGGCGGTGCGGATCAACAGCCCCCAGCGCGTCGTGCGAAATGCCCAGTATAGAATTGGCGCCAGCACCACGCCGAACAGGAACAGCACGTTGATCCGCAGCGCCGCGCGGACCTGCGAGACATCGCTCCACCAGCCGAAATCGATCGCGGGCAACCGCGGCGCCGTCGGCTCGATCAGCGGCTTGCCGAGATAGAAGGCGAGGCCGGTCCCGAACAGCATCAGCGCGATGCCGACGGCGATGTCGTTGACGCGCGGCAGCGAGCAAATTCCGGCATGGAGCGCGCCGAGCAGGGCACCGGTCACGCCGGCGGCGAGCACGCCGAGCCAGGGCGAGCCCGTGAGGTAGGAGATGCCGTAGGCGCTCATCGCGCCCATCACCAGCGTGCCTTCGAGCCCGAGGTTGATGCGCCCGGAGCGCTCGGTGATGCATTCGCCGAGGCTGACGAACAGAAACGGCGTGGAGACGCGGATGGCTCCGCCGAACACCGCGAGCGGGACCGTCCAGAGTCCGATCGTTCCGTCCGCCATGTCAGGATCTGCCCCTGAGAAAACCAAGCCGTCCATAAAGCGCGTCGCTTGCGAGAACGAAGACGAAGATAATTCCCTGCAGCACCTGAACGGAGGCGTCGGGCAGGCCGAGCCGGCGCTGCAGCAGGCCGCCGCTGGCACTGATTCCGCCCAGAAGAATTGCCACCGGGATGATCGCCAGCGGATTTTGCCGCGCCAGGAAGGCGACGAGGATACCCGTGAAACCATAGCCTGCCGCCAGATTGGCGTTGGTGCGGCCCTGCACCGCGGCGACTTCGACCATTCCCGCAAGGCCGGCCGATGCGCCCGCCAGAAAACAGATTGTCATGATCAGCTTGCCGACGCTGAGGCCCACGATCTTGGCGGCGCGAATGTTGCCGCCGGCGACGCGCGCCGCGAAGCCGAACACCGTGTGATAGATCAGGATGTAGGACGCGATGGCGGCGACGATGCCAAACACCAGTCCCCAATGCACGTCGGTGCCGGGTATCGATCCGATCATGTTGGCGGCACCGATCTCGCGGGTCGACGGCTTGTTGAGGCTGGCGGGGTCGCGCATCATGCCTTCGACCAGGTGGTTGAGGATCGCAAGCGCGATGTAGACCAAGAGCAGGCTCGAAATTGTTTCATTGACGCCGCGGTATTGGCGGAGGCCGCCCGAGAGCATGATCCAAAGTCCACCGCCGATCATGCCGGCGCAAACCATCGCCAGCTGCACCAGCAGCGGTGGCGCCGATTGCATCATCAATGCCGCGCCGGTGGCCGCCAGCGCGCCGATCAGAAGCGCGCCTTCGCCGCCGATGATGACCATGCCGAGTTGGGCGGGTAGCGCCGTGCATAGCGCGGTCAGGATCAGCGGCGCCGCGCGCGTCAGCGTGTTCTGCCAGGAAAACCAGGTGCCGAACGCGCCCTGGTACATATAGAAATAAAGGTCGAGCGGGCTTTTGCCGAACAGGGCGACGAAGACCCCGAACACCCCGAGCGCGCCGACCAGCGCCGCGCCCGGAATGAGGATGTATTCGATGGTCCCGCCGTAGCGCTGCAGAAATCCCGGATCCGCCGCCGGGGAAATCGCAACGCCTTCGACGGGATCAGCAACGCCTGATGTCACGAAGTCGCTCCGATGACGCCCTCGACCAGATAGTCCATCTTTTCGAGTTCGGGGTCCTTCTGGCCGCGGTCGGTTCCGGTCGCGATCACGGTTTTGCCCTTGTTGTCCACGATCGGGCCTTTGAAGATGACGTAATCGCCGCCCGTGAGCTTGGCCTTGATATCGTCCGCATGCTTGCGCGCTTCCGCCGAGACCGCCTCGCCATAGGGCGAGACCTTGACGATCTCTTCCTTGAGGCCGCCGCGATAGAAATTCGGGATCTCCTGGCCGCTGGCGATCATCTTCACGAATTTCGGATACAGCGCTTCCCAGTTCCATTCCGCGCCGGTCAGATAGGCCTTCGGCGCCAGCGGTGACTGATTGACGTGATAGCCGCAGACCATCGCCCCGCGGCGCGCCGCGTTCTCGACCATCGTCTTCGGACCGTCGACGTGGCAGGTCAGGACATCGACCCCCTGATCGATCAGGCTGTTGGTCGCTTCGGCTTCCTTGACCGGCATCGACCAGTCGCCGGTGAAGATCACCTGAGTGGTGGCTTTCGGGTTGGCAAGTTTCGCGCCGAGCGTAAAGGCATTGATGTTGCGCAGCACTTGCGGGATCGGCTTGGCGGCAACGAAGCCGAGCTTGTTGGTTTTGGTCGAGTATCCGGCGACGATGCCGGAAATATATTGCGCCTCGTCGATGTAGCCGAAGTAACTGCCGGCGTTCTTCGGATCCTTGTCGCTCCACAAGCCGCCGCAATGCTCGAAGCGGAGTTTTGGGAACTTGCTCGCCATCTTGATCATGTGCGGGTTGTAGTATCCGAACGATGTCGGGAACAGCAGCGTGGCGCCGTCGAGATTGATCATCGACTCCATCGTCTTTTCGACGGCGTCGGTTTCCGCGACTTTTTCTTCCTCGATGATCTTGAGCCCGGGCATCTTCTTGAGCGCCGCGGCACCCTGGGCATGGGCCTGGTTGTAGCCGTAGTCGTCGCGCGACCCGACATAGATGAAGCCGATCGTGGTATCCGCCGCGAGAGCGGAACGCGCCCCGAGCGCCGTGCCGAGGGTGAGGGCGGCGCTTCCTTGCAACAGATGTCGTCGTGAAATCCTGCCAAAATCCATGGGTTGCTCCTTTGGCGGATGGACCGCCGCTAATTCGCGGCTCCGCCGGTCCGGTGGAGCCCGAAAGGCTCTGTCGCAATCTTCGTGCCAGAGCCCTTTCGGCAGGCATTTTGTATTAACATGTTGAAGTATATGAGTTATTTCTATAACCGGATTTCGGTTTAAAATTTGGGCAGGCGCCGGGGCCTAAAATTTCGGCGACATTTTTGGATTGTATGCAAGGGAGTTAAGCAATCCTTAGCCCGGATTGGCGTTGGCGGAGGCCAACAGGACCTGGCGATTCCGGTCATTGGCCGGCTGGCCAAGCGGGCCTAGGCTGGTACCGGTCAGGTAACTTGGCTGAGCCTGGCGTCGGCGGCCCGCTGGCACCGGATTTGTATCGATCGCGAAGCGCGTCTCGGGTCGGCGCGGCTTTCGTCATTGGAAAAGCGTGAGCGAGATGAAAGCGGCAAGTGCCGGGCTACAAAGCGCATCCCTCGCCGATGAGATCGTCGGCCGGATCAACGAACTGGCCGCGATTTCCGAAACGCCGGAGCATCTGACCCGCATTTTCCTCACCAAAGAGCACCGCGCGGCCGCCGAGTTGATCCTGAGCTGGATGCAATCCGCCGGAATGCGCGCGCATCTCGATGCGATCGGAAATGTCTGTGGCCGTTACGAGGGCGAGGTTGCGGGCTTGCCGTGCCTGATGCTGGGCTCGCACTACGACAGCGTCCGCGATGCCGGCAAATGGGACGGCCCGCTCGGGCTGATCACGGCGATTTCCTGCGTCGCCGATTTGCACAAGCGAGAACGGCGATTGCCGTTCGCGATTGAAGTGATCGGGTTCGCCGACGAGGAAGGCGTTCGCTTCGCTTCTACGCTTTTGGGTAGCCGTGCGGTCGCGGGAACGTTCGACGAGAGCGTGCTCGGCGTCAAGGACAGCGCCGGGATTTCGATGCGCGATGCGCTGACAAAATTCGGACTGGACCCCGATCATATCGGCGCGGCCGCGAGGGCGCGGCGTGAGTTGCTTGGCTATGTCGAACTCCATATCGAGCAGGGACCGCTATTGGAGGCGCTCAATCTGCCGGTCGGAGTCGTGACCGCGATATCGGGCGCCACGCGGCTCGCGGCCAACCTGACCGGCATGGCCGGCCATGCCGGCACGGTGCCGATGCTGCTGCGGCGCGACGCGCTGGTGGGATCGGCGGAATGCATTGTTGCGATCGAGGAGTTCTGCCGCACCGACCAGGCCGGGCTGGTCGGGACCGTCGGATACATCCATGCCATGCCCGGCGCGACCAATGTGATTCCCGGACAGGTATCGTTCACCATCGACATTCGCGCGCCTTCCGATGCGCACCGCAAGATGGCGGTGACCGATATCGTCCGGCAAATCGAAAATATCGCCAAACGCCGCAAGCTGTCGCTGCAGCTCGACGTCACCCACGAGAACCGCACCGTGCCATGCGCGCCGTGGCTCAAGAGCCAGGTGGCGGAGGCCGTTGCGGGCGAGGGCTATCGCGTGTTCGAACTGCCGAGCGGGGCCGGGCATGACGGCATGGCGATGATCGACATTGCCGATGTCGCCATGCTGTTCGTGCGATGCCGTGGCGGCATCAGCCATCATCCGGACGAGCATGTGGACGCGGCCGATGTCGACGCCGGCGCGCGGGTGTTGCTGCGGCTGATCGAAAACTTTCGTCCGCGCGATGCGGTGAAAAAATAATCAAGGCGCGGAGCACATCACCCCGGTATTTTTCTTAAGGCAGGCGGCCGGCACCACGTACCAGCGTCAACTCCTTGAGGAACGCTGGTCCAGCGAATAGCGCCCCGGTCCCGCTGCGATGAGCAACAGAAGACCGCCGATGAGACTGAGGTTCTTGTAGAAGTGAGCTTGATTGGCCGCGCGCGCCGCGCCTTCCATCGTCCAGAAATTATGCGCGAAAATGAACGTGAGTACGATAAAGGCGATCAAGACGACAGCGGCCCAACGCGTTTGGTAGCCCACCAGAATCAATAATCCACCGAACAGATCGATCGCCGCAACCAAATAGGCGATCACGGTTGGCGACAGGATGCCGCCGCTCGTGGCCGCGGCTTTCACGACTGCCGGGTTAGCGATGTAGTTGCCAATATTCGTGAACTGGAGATAGCCGAAGACGATGAAGACAGCTGATAGCAAAACGCGGCCAATGGCTTGCGGATAGTCCGGCATGATTAGTTCTCCCCCCAAATAGCCCAGAAGCGGCATTCCCCGCCGTAATCATTATGATAACCCCGGAAAGAGACCGCAATTCCAGGGATCCACTGATCCCCAGGACAATCGATCACGTTGGCAATCGCCAGCGCTCCGCGCGGCTAGCCCGCGGTCACATCGACCAGCTCCTCGCCATCGAGAACGTGCTTTGCCTTGTCGCGGTCGAGGTCGCCTTCCCACGCTGCAATGACGACGGTGGCGACGCAGTTGCCGATCAGGTTGCCGAGCGCGCGGGCCATGCCGATGAACCAGTCGACCGACAGCACCAGCACCAGCCCGATCGCGGGAATAGAGGGCACCGCGTTCAATGTCGCCGCCAGGATCACGATGGCGGAGCCGGGAACGCCATGGGCGCCCTTCGAGGTGATCAGGGACACCCCTAACACCAGCAACAGATCGCCGAACGACAGCGGCGTGTTGGTCGCCTGCGCGATGAACACGACCGCCAGCGTCAGATAGATCGAAAACGCATCCAGGTTGAAGGAGTAGCCGGTGGGGATCACGAGCCCGACCACCGAATCCTTCACCCCGAGCCGCTCCAGTTTGCGCATGACCTGCGGCAGCACCGCGTCGGACGAGGCGGTCGCCAGCACGATCGTCAATTCCTCACGCAGATACCCCAAGAATTTGAGGATGTTCAGTCCGGCGAGCGCCATCACGCCGCCGAGCACGCCGAGCACGAAGATCGCGACCGAGATGTAGAACAGGGCGACCAGCGAGATCAGCTGCTTGAGCGAGCCGACGCCGTATTTTCCGACCGTATAGGCGACCGCGCCGAGCACGCCGAGCGGCGCGAGCCGCACGATCAGTCCCATCGCCCGGAACAGCACGGTCGATGCGGCCTCGATGAACGAACCGATGCGCTCGCCCTTTTCGCCGCCAACCAGCGCGAGGCTGACGCCAAATAGAATCGCGAAGAACAGCACCTGCAGCACGTCGTTGCGCGCCAGGGCGTCAAATGAAGTGGTCGGGATGATGTTGATGAGGAAGCTGCCGATACCGCCGCCCTGCAGCTTGTGGGCGTTGTCGGCATAGGTGTTGAGCGCCTTGGCATCGAGTGACGACGGATCGATGTTCATGCCGTGTCCGGGCCCGAACAGATAGGCGAGCAGCAGGCCGATAATCAGCGCCACCGTGGTCATCACCTCGAAATAGACCAGCGCCTTGACGCCGACCCGCCCGACCTTTTTGAGGTCGCCGGCGCCGGCGATGCCATGCACCACCACGCAGAACACGATCGGCGCGACGATCATCGAAATCAGCTTCAAAAAGGCGTCGCTGAAAATCTTCAGCCCGACGGCGAAATCGGGAACGGCCATTCCGAGCACAATCCCCAGCAGAAGCGCGGTCAGGACCTGCACAAACAGCGAGGTATATAGCGGCTTTCGCGCAACTGTCGCAGCGGTGGTGATGGTCGCCATCGAACGCTCCCCCTTGAACCGGTTCAGGATATCCTAACCGAGAAACGAGCAACAAGCGTGCCAGCCGGAACCGGAGACCTCAGATATCAACGGTCATTCCGCTGCCTTGGCGCTCTTCGGCCCAAAGACGCGGGTGGGGGCCGGGAAGCCACAGGATGTGCCGTCGGTTATCTTGACCGATCCTCCCACGGCAGCCGGAAGGTGCCGGCCACCATGTCCTGCATGAAGGTGTAGGGGCAATCCATGGCGCCGCCTCTCACCGCAACGTAGCCGCGGTGCCAAAGCTGGTAGATGTTGTTTTCGACGCCCCAGTGAATTCGCGCCTCGCGCACCAGATCGGGCCGCACCTCGGCCGTGACGATCTCGTCGGCACGCCCCGTGGTTCCGTGAGCGATGATGCTGCCGTCGAAATTCACGATCATGCCTTCGCCCATGGAATTGAACGAGCCGTCGGAACCGCACATGCAGACATTGGCCGTCACCATCAGGTTCTGGAAAGCGTTGGCCTGATTCGTGAAGCGCCAGCTTTCGCGAATCGGCGCGGTGTAGCCGGCGGTGCGGATCATGATCTCGGCGCCCTTGTAGGCGCATTCGCGCGCCATCTCGGGGAACATGCCGTCATGGCAAATGATCAGCGCGATCTTTGCGCCCTTTGGGCCCTCGATGACGGGAATGCCGATATCGCCGGGCTCCCACGGCTCGACCGGAATCCACGGATGGAATTTCCGGTAATAGAGCTTGATCTCGCCGTGATCGTCGATGATCAGGCCCGAATTATAGGGGTTGCCGTCGGGGTTGAACTCCATGATGGAGAAGCAGCCCCAGATCTTGTGGTCGATGCAGGCGTTCTTGAAGGCTGCGACTTCCGGCCCGTCGAGCCGGCACATGATCTCGGGATTGGTGTCCATCGACAGGCCGTGCAGCGCGTATTCCGGAAACACCACGAGGTCCATGGTGCCCAGATTGCGGCGCGCCTTGCCGACCATGTACACGATGCGGTCGGTCTGGCGTGCCAGGTCCTGCCTGGTGACCACGACGGGAAGCTGCAGCTGGACTAGCCCGATGACGACGCCTTCGGGCGATTTGTTGAGACCGCCAAGTCCGTTCATGGCTTCTCTCCTGCTGTGCCCGGCGTTGCCTGAGCTGCTGATATTTCGACGTTGCGATACGGTGGTATTCAGCAACAACTGTGCCAACTCATCCCGGGCGTCAAATTGGGTGAAACAAAAACATGGCCTGGCGAGCAAACCGTCTCTTGTGGCTCAACAACTTGAAAATATTCTGGATTTCATTTCCGCATCACGCCTGATGGAATTGTACAATGGCACGCGCCTTGCTTAGTCTCTCAGCAAGTTACTCTCGGTCGGGCGCGGGCATCATGGCGAACTCAGAGCGGTCCATCCATCGGTACGGTCGCGGCGGAGCCTGCGCCGATCGATCTCGACTGGTCGACCACGGCGCTTGTCATCATCGACATGCAGCGCGATTTCATGGAGCCGGGCGGCTTCGGCGAAACGCTGGGCAACGATGTCTCGCAGCTTGCGCGCGCGGTAAAACCGATCGCGGCGGTGCTCGAGGCGGCCCGCGATATCGGGATGCTGGTCGTGCATACCCGCGAGGGCCATCTGCCCGATCTGTCCGACGCGCCGCCGGCGAAGATTGAGCGCGGGGCGCCAAGCCTTCGGATCGGCGATCCCGGCCCGATGGGACGCATCCTGATCCGCGGCGAGGCCGGCCATGACATCATTCCCGCGCTGTATCCGCTCGACAGCGAGATCGTCATCGACAAGCCCGGCAAGGGCGCGTTCTACGCGACTGAACTCGGCGATGTCCTGCAGAAATACGGCATCGAGAATTTGCTGGTGTGCGGCGTGACCACCGAAGTCTGCGTCAATACCACGGTGCGCGAGGCCAACGATCGCGGCTACCGCTGCGTCGTGCTGGCCGATGGCTGCGCATCCTATTTCCCCGAATTCCACGAGATGGGCCTGAAGATGATCAAGGCCCAGGGTGGCATCTTCGGCTGGGTCAGCGACTCCGCCGCGGTCCTTAAGGCCATGACAGCGGAGACTTCGAACAAATTGGCGGCAGGGGCATCACGATGAGCACGACAGTGCCGATGCCGGCGCCGCTAAAGATCGGACGTCAAGCCGCCACGTCCCACAGTCGCGGCGAGCCTCGCAGCAGCACGCTGCGGCCTTTGCGGGTAATGACCGGGCGATCTTCGGTCATCGCCGCAAGTCCAAGCGCGACGAGGTTTTCCACGACGGCTCGATGCAAGCCGCGACGCTCCGATGCGGGCGCACGAAGCGCCTTTAACATTTCCCACTGATCCGGTGTGAGATCGTAATCGATTTCCGCGTTCATGCTGCCTCGAAATCGCCAGGAGTTTTCGCGGGTGTCTTACAGAGACAGCGTGAAGGGGATGCGACCACATTGCGTCGGGATTTCGATTAAAACGCTTTTTAGAATCACGGGTGTTTGAAACGGCCTCTAACGCAGCTGTTACACCAACCGAATCAGGCGGCAATGGCGGTTGGGAACAGGCATTGTTGCGGTTTATGGTCGCACCGCCGGCGTCTCGATCGACATTCCTCGCGCGCGCGACATCAAATAAAGCTCGAGCTCGACCAGCTCCGGCGCGCCGTAATCGTAAGTCTGGGCGCGGATGCCGCCGATGCAGGCCCGCAAACGGCGCTGCAACGAGCCGAGCGATTGCCACTCCAGCCGGTAAAGCGGATAGCCGGTCGGCTGTGCTTGCGTGATGGCCGAGCCTGCCAGGTGTTTGTCCCAATTGTCGTCGTGGCAATTGGTGCAGCCGAGATTGAGCTGGCCCTGCCGTTGCATGAACAGCTCGTGCCCCCTTGCGACGAAGGGCTCGAGCTGCGGGTCGGTGCCGGCTTCGATCGCCATGCCACGCGATTGCTGCGCGACGAAGGCAGTGAGCGCCAGCAGATCGCGGCTTTCGTAACGGAGCGGTGTTGCCTCTTGATGCCGGGCCCGGCACAGATTGATACGCTGTTCCAGATCGACGGGGCGGCCGAGCGTCTTGTCGAACGCGGGATAGCGCGCGGCGACGCCCTTCATGCTGACGCGGGCGTCCTGATGGCAATCGGCGCAGGCCTTGCCTGTCGCGCCGGCCTTGCTGTTCCACAACGCTTCACCGTCGAGCACCCACAGCATGCCGGGATTGGTCGTATCGTCGTTCTGCATCGCCTGGGTGTCCGGCGACATGAAACTGTAACCGGATCGGCGCTCGCCCTGCGGGATGTCGTTGGCGGAGAGAATCGAGGTGGCGATATCGGCTGCGAGCAGCAGCCCTGCTACGGCTATCGTGCGGGCAGATCTCATTCGACGGTAATCGAGGCCGAAGCGGTCTCGGTAAAACCTCTGTCGCCGATCCACTCGAAATCGAATTTGCCGCTCTCGGTCGCGACGGTGAAGAAGGTGATGAACGGGTTTGCCGCGATCGCCGGGAACAGATCGGCGCGGAAAATCTCGGCGCCGTTGTAACGGCAGGTCAGGCTGGTGATGATGTTGCGCGGAACGACCTCGCCGGCAGCGGTATGGCGGTAGCCGGTCTCCATGATATGCGACATCAGCGTCTTGATCTCGATGATATCGCCGCGCTTGGCGCGGGCCGGAACGTTGATCAGTGCCGATGCCATCAGATCACCTCCTCGGTGCAGGCAGCCAACGTCACCACGACATCCACGCTGGCGGACCAGAACGAGCCGTCGGACAGCCGCGCGATGGCGACGATCTTCTGGCTGTCGGCAAGGCGAATGCGGGTCGAAATTTGCGCGCGGCCGGCGCGCGGGCCGAGATAGAAATTGCCGATATTGGGCTGCGGATTCTTCTCGTTGAAAACGTGGATGCTCCTGACGTAATCATCTGATGTCATCGGGTTCGAAACACTGACGGTCATCGGCACGGTATTGCCGTTTTCGACCAGCGGCGGCACGTCGAGTTTGACCTTGCCGGTCCGCACCTCGGCCTCGCCGACGACGTTCCTGATGGCTGAGGCCAGCATGGCGGGCGTCGCTTCCGCGGGCCGCAGCGTCACGATCGGGACCGCGCCGATCACGGCCGCGCTGCCGGCGAGGCCGAGGAACTGGCGGCGGGTGGAATTGTTTGGCTTGCGCATCGCTGATTACACTTTCCTATTCGCGTAGCTTGCAAGATACGCCACGATATCCTCGATCTGTTCGGCCGACAGGATCGGCTTGCCCCGCCATGTTTGGCCAACCCGCACCAGTCCCTCGAGGCGATAAAAGGACGGCATGATCGTCGCGGGATTGAGGCCGGAGCCGTCGACCAGCCGAAGCCGGAGCTGGCCTTCGGACCAACGGCTGCCGGCGCCGGCAAGGCCAGGCGCGAGATCACCCTGAAATTTCTGTTCCGGAAATGGCCCGCTATGGCAAAGGATGCAAGTGCTGGTGCGATCAACGACCAGCGCGCGGCCCCGCGCCGCGTCACCCGGCATGCCCGTCAGCGATTCCGGAATGGCATCGCCGACCACGACATATGGCCGCAATCCTTGCGCGCCGGCCGCAGAGGGCAGGGCGAATGCTGCGGCCACGAGCCACGCGCAAGCAACAGGGATGGCTGACCTAACCAAAAGCTTCCACCGTGATTGTCTTGAACCAGGACTGCGCGTTGTCAGCTTCCAGCCTGCGAACCTCGCGCGGCGCATCGACCGGGCTGGTGCCGCCGCCTTCGATCTCGGCGAACATCCCGTCCTTCGGTTGATAGACGCCGGACAGCGAGAACGCATAGCCGGGCGCGACTGTGTTGTAGCAGGCGCCGACCAGCCTCGGCATTGCCGGGGGTACGCCTGAGATCAAGCTCGCCACCGCAGCCGCGCATGCCTTTCCTTGCGCATTCGCAGCCGATGCCGATTTGGGGATGCCGCCGCCGATGCAGGCATCGCCGATGACGTGAATGTCAGGCACGAGCTTCGATGCAAACGTCGCCGGATCGATCGGGCACCAGCCGGTATTGTCGGCCGCGCCGGCGATGTCGGCGATGCGGCCGGCCTTCTGCGGTGGAATGACGTTTGCCACCTGCGCCGTGTAGTTGCCGAAATCGGTGACGATCGTGTTGGTCGCGGCATCGACCGATACGACCCGGCCACCCTGCGACAACGAGATCCGCTCGATCATGCCGGGATACAATTCGGTCCAGGCATTCTCGAACAGACGCTGTTGCGGAATGGCGTCCTTGGCGTCGAGAATAAGGATCTTGGAGCGCGGCTTTCGGGTTTTCAGATAATGGGCGATCAGGCTGGCGCGTTCATAGGGCCCCGGCGGACACCGCAAGGGACTGGCGGGTACCGCGAGCACAACCAGGCCGCCGTCGTCCATGGCTTCGATCTGCCTGCGCAGCAACACGGTCTGCTCGCCCGCCTTCCAGGCATGCGGCATTTTTGCGGCGGCAGCCTCGTCGTAGCCGGGCAGCGCGTCGAATCTGACATCGATGCCGGGCGCCAGCACCAGACGGTCATAGCCGAGCGACTGGCCGTCGGCGAGACTGACAATGCGCGCTTGCGGATTGATCTTCACTGCCGCCTGGGCGACGACGGTCACGCCTTCGGCGACAATCCGGTCGTAGCTGAACTGCTGCGCTTCCAGTTCCCGCAAGCCGGCTATCACCTCGTTGCTGAACGGACAGGCCGTGAAGGTCCGGTTCGGTTCGATCAGCGTGACCTGCAGTTTTGGATCGATCTTCCGGAATGCGCGCGCACAGCTGGCGCCGCCAAAGCCGCCGCCGATCACGACGATGCGCGCGACCGATTGGGCGTTGGAAGGACATGGGAAAACAAACGGTGCGGCTGACGCCGCGATGCCGCGAACGACGTTTCTCCGCGTCATCATGCGCAGCGCGTCCATCGGCACTATCCGGTATTGAGCGGCGGCCATTGAGGCCGCCGCTTAAAATATCAGGCGAACGTGATGTTCTGATCCCTCAGCGGCACTGAGCGGATTCGTTTTCCCGTCGCCGCGAAGTAGGCGTTGAGCACGGCCGGTGCCGCGATGCAGATCGTGGGCTCGCCGACGCCGCCCCAGAAGCCGCCGCTCGGCATGATGATCGACTCCACCTTCGGCATCTCGCTGATCCGCATCGAATTGTAGGTATCGAAGTTGGTTTGCTCGATGCGGCCGTCCTTGACGGTGCACCCGCCATAGAACAGCCCCGACAGGCCGTAGACGAACGAGCCGGCGACCTGGCGTTCGATCTGCGCGGGATTGACGACATAGCCCGGGTCGGTGGCGGCAACGATGCGATGTATCTTGATCTTGTTGCCGTCGGTGACCGAGATTTCCGCCGCACCGGCGACGTAACTGGCATAGCCCATGTGCTGGGCGATGCCGCGATAGACCCCTTTCGGCGCCGGCTTGCCCCAGTCGATTTTTTCGGCGACGGCATTGAGTACGGCAAGGTGCTTCGGATGCTTGGTCATCAGCTTGCGCCGGAACTCGACCGGATCCTGGCCTACCGAATGCGCCAGTTCATCCATGAAACATTCGAGATAGATCGCGTTGTGATTGACGTTGACGCCGCGCCAGAACCCCGGCGGGACGTGGGGGTTGCGCATCGAATGCTCGACCAGAAGGTTGGGAAACGTATATCCGATCGCGGCATCGCCGCTCGCACTGAGGCCCTGGAACGCGACAGGGTCCTTGCCGTTCTCCAGTGCCGCCGGGCGCAAGGTGAACAGGATGGACTGTCCCGACAACCGGATTTGCAGCGCCGTCAAATTGTTGTCGGCATCGAAAGCGCCGGTCAATTTGCATTGCGTGACCGGATGATACATGCCGTGCTGCATGTCCTCTTCGCGCGACCACAACAGTTTGATCGGGGTGCCCGGCATTTGCTTGGCGATGGCAACCGCCTGCCGGACATAGTCGGTCTGGCCGCGGCGGCCAAAGCCGCCGCCGAGTATCTGCTTGTGAACGTCGCATTTTTCGGCCGGCAGGCCGGACGCTTCCAGCACCGCGGCGAACGCGGCCTCGCCGTTTTGCGTTCCGCACCAGACCTCGCATTTATCGGCGGTATAGAGCGCCGTGGCGTTCAACGGCTCCATCGTGGCGTGGTTCTGGTAGGGATAATTGTACACCGCCTCGACTTTCTTGGCGGCGCCGGCGATGGCGGCCTTGGCATCGCCGTTCTGATTGCCGATATAGGCCGGCTGCGCGGGGTCAAGACCCTCCTCGAGCCATTTCGCGATCGACGCGCTCGAGACCTTGGCGTTCTCGCCTTCGTCCCAAACGATCGGCAACGCATCGAGCGCGGTCTTGGCGTGCCACCAGGTGTCGGCGACGACCGCGACGGCGCTGTCGTTGACCCTGACCACTTTCTTGACGCCCTTCATGCCCGTGACCTTGGCTTCGTCGAAGCTCTTCAGTTTGCCGCCGAATACCGGACAATCCTTGATCGCGGCATTGAGCATTCCCGGCAGCTTGACGTCGATGCCGTAGGTCATCTTGCCCGTGACCTTGTCAGCGGTATCGAGACGCTGGACGCCCTTGCCGACGAGCTTCCAGTCCTTCGGATCCTTCAGCTTGACGTCCGCCGGCGGCTCGAGCCTGGCGGCGGCTTCGACCACCTTGCCGTAGGTCGTCTTGCGTCCCGACGGCGTGTGGGTGATGACGCTGTTGGCGGCGGTGCATTCCGAAACCGGCACCTTCCATTCATTGGCTGCCGCCTGGATCAGCATCATGCGCGCGGTGGCGCCGCCCTTGCGAACATATTCCTGCGAGGCTTCTGATGCCGCGGCTGCCGCCGGTCGAAAAATCGCCCCATGCGCGTTTGCGCGCCACGCTCTGACCCGGCGACGGATATTCGGTGGTGACTTTCGACCAGTCGCATTCGAGTTCTTCGGCGACCAGTTGGGCAAGGCCGGTGAGCGTACCCTGGCCCATTTCCGATCGCGCGATGCGAATGACGACGGTGTCGTCGGGCCGGATCACCACCCAGGCGTTGACTTCCGGAGAACCGTCGGCGGCGCGCACGACGGTGGGCCCGCCGAAGGGAATGTCGAGGCCGAGCGCGAGCCCGGTTCCGACGGCGGCGGTGCCGATGACAAAGGCGCGGCGGTTGAGTGCGGGCATATGGTTCATGGCTGCCTCCTCAAACGTTCGCGGCGGCGTGGATTGCCTCGCGCACCTGCTGGAAGGTGCCGCAGCGGCAAATATTGGTGATGGCTTCGTCGATGTCCTTGTCGGTCGGCTTCGGCTTCTCCTTGAGAAGCGCTGCCACCGCCATGATCATGCCGGTCTGGCAGTATCCGCATTGCGGAACGTCGTTGTCGATCCAGGCTTTCTGCACCTTGTGCAGTGCGCCATCGGCGCCCAGCCCTTCAATGGTGGTGATCTGCTTGCCGGTGGCATCGCTGACCAGCACGCCGCAAGAGCGCATCGCCACGCCATCGACATGGACGGTGCAGGCGCCGCATTGTGCAATGCCGCAACCGTATTTGGTGCCGGTCAGGCCGATGTTTTCCCGGATCACCCATAGCAGGGGCGTATCCGGCTCGACGTCGACGTCAAAAGCTTTGCCATTGATATTGAGGTTTGCCATCGCGTTCCCCTGATTAGTTCGATCCACCGATCGAACTTCAAGCGGATGTTGGACCGGAAGTTCCAATCAAAAGATTTTGCGTTTGCGGTACGGAATAATTGGGTTGTTCCGAGGTTATCGCGACGCCGAGACTTTCTGCTACCTTTCCGGCCCGAGCGCGATCACCTAGGCTTGATACGAATGGTGGCCGCAATAACAAAATAATGAAAAGCCCGGGGCTCGCCGGCGAGGGGAAAAGCGCTTTGAACGGACAGGCGGGCCGGCGCATCGAGGCCAGGCGCAGCGGCGTTGAGGACATTCGTCGGCGCGTCATGGCCGGCTCGTGGGTTGCCCTGCTGCTGGCGATCCTGGGTTTTCTGGTTATCTACCCACTCCTCACCCTGCTGCTCGGCGCGCTGACCGACACCAATCCGGTGGTCGACGGCTTCAGCCTGCGCCACCTCTCGATCACCAACTTCCTTGCCGTGCTGGCCAATCCGAATGTGGCCGAGGCGCTGTTTAACACGCTTGTTGCCTGCGGCGGCGGCACCTTGATCGCGGTCGTGATCGGGCTGGCGTTCTCCTGGATCGTCGTGCGCACCAACACGCCGTTCAAGGGCTTTATCGCGGCGGCCAGTATCCTGCCGCTGTTCGCGCCGCCGCTGGTGGCGGGTGTGGCATGGACCATCCTCGGTTCGCCGAAGACCGGCCTCATCAACACCATGTTCAAATGGATGAACCTCGACTGGCGCGTGGATTTCTATTCGTTGTGGGGATTGGTGTTCGTATTCGGCATTTATTACGCGCCCTATGTCTACATGTTTACGTCCTCGGCGTTGCGCAACATGGATCCGAGCCTGGAGGAGGCCGCGGAAATTTCCGGCGCCAGCGCGTTCGCGACGTTGTTCTCGGTGACGTTCCCGCTGATCATGCCGGCGATCGTCTCCGGCATGCTGCTGTCGTTCATCGTGATGCTCGGCATCTACGGCATTCCGGCGGTATTGGGCGCGCCGACCAATATCGCGGTGCTGACAACCTATATCTTCAAGCTCACCAACTGGTCGCCGCCGCTCTACAACACCGCAGCCGCGGTCGCGATCATTCTGATGGTGGTTACCGGCGCGCTGGTCTTTCTGCAGCAGAAGGTGCTGAGCGGGCGCAGCTACACCACCGTCGCCGGCAAGGCCTATCGGCCGCGCAATCTCGATCTCGGGCCGTGGCGCTGGTTCACGCTCGGGCTCGGCGTCGTCTATCTGCTGGTGGTCGTGATCCTGCCGAGCCTTGCCTTGATCGTGGCGGCGTTCCGCAAATTCATGTTCATCCGCGACGCCGCCAGCCTGTTCGACATGCGGCAATATTCGCTGATGCATTTCTACAGCATCTTCGACAATCCACTGACCATGAACTCGATCTATAATGCGGTCGAGGTCGGCGTCATCACGGCGGTGGTCGGCGGCACGCTCGCCTTTGCGATCGGCTACACGATTCATCGCACCAACGTGGCGGGGCGGCGCAGCATCGATCTGGTGTCGACCTTGCCGGTGGCGATTCCTGGTCTCGTGATCGGCGTGGCCTATCTGTGGGCCTGGATCGGCATTCCCGGCGGGCTCTACGGCACCATCTGGATCCTGGCGCTGGCGTTCATCGCGCGCTTCATGCCGGATACGGTCAAGGCGCTGTCGACCTCGTTCCTGCAAATTCATCGCGAGCTCGAGGAAGCGGCCTGGATCTGCGGCAAGGGTATGCTCGGCACCATCAGAACCATCGTGTTGCCGCTGGCGCGGCCCGGCGTGATCGCCTCGATGACGCTGTTGTTCGTGCTGGCGATCCGCGAGCTCGGTTCGTCGCTGTTTCTCTACACCAGCAACACCATGGTGATGTCGGTGCTGCTGCTCGACTACTACGAGGGCGGAAATCTCGGAAAAACCGCGGCATTCAGCCTGGTGCAGACGGTTTTGCTCGGCGTTCTCATCGGCGGCGCCAACTGGCTGTCGCGGGGGGCAGCTCAGGGCAGCGTCGCCCGCACCGGATAAATAGAACCAAGGGAGGATTGGCTATGAACAAAAAAATGATCGCCAGGATCGTCACCAAGTTCGTCACCATGGCCGGCATCGCCGGTCTCGGCATCGCCTTGGGCGGCGCACCGGCCATGGCGCAGCAGGAATTCGGCTCGCCCGAATTGATCGCGGCGGCGAAAGCGGAAGGCAAGCTGGTCTACTACACCGCGAATTTCGCCGAGGTCGAACAACAGGTGATCAAGGCGTTCAACAAGCGCTTCCCGGAGATCAGGGTCGAGATGGTGCGCGCGCCGGGCGGCCAGCTCATCACCCGCGTCAAGACCGAGGCCGCGGCCGGCAAGCTGATCGCCGACGTGGTCGATCATTCCGACCGCGCGCTGATGGCAGAGCTGGTCGACATGTTCCAGGATTATGCGCCGCCGAATGCCGCCGACTACAATCCCGATGCGCAGATTTCACCGAAACTGTGGCCCCGCGCCACGCTGGTGTGGTCGATTGCGTACAACACCGAGCTTGTGAAAAATCCGCCGAAGTCCTGGTGGGACCTGACCAAGCCGGAATATGACAAGATGACCGGACAGGTGTTCGCGCAGTCCGGCGGCACCACCTGGACTCGCATCATGTTCGAGCGCCAGGTGTTAGGGGAGGATTATTGGGCGAAGCAGGCTGCGACCCATCCGATCCTCTATCCGTCGGGCGCGCCGATGGCGGATTCGCTGGTGCGCGGCGAAGTCGCGATGGGCCCCTTGCTCTACAACGCGATCTACCCGAAACAGAAGGACGGCGCGCCGATCAAGATTTTCTTCCCGCCCGAAGGCGCGCCGGTCAATCCCTATGCCACGGGAATTCCGAAAACCGCCGCTCATCCCAACGCCGCAAAACTGTTCCTCAACTGGTGCCTGTCGAAGGAAGGCCAGACCTTCATGATCAAGGAGCTCGGCAACCTCACCTCGCTGAAGGCGCCGCCGGTCTATCCCGAAGGCTTCGATCCCAAGGTCGTAAAAGTCTGGTTCCCGAAATTCGACGAGTACGTAAAGCTGCATGGGCCATGGGTCGCCGACTGGGACAAGACTTTCGGCTATCGGCAGTGATCGTTGCATTCATGAAGACATTGAAATCATGACGGCGACGCTCGACGTCACCGATCTGCGCAAGCAGTTTTCGATCGGCCGGCCGGCGATCGACGGCGTAAGCTTTGCCGTGCCGGCGGGCGAGATCGTCGTTCTGCTCGGGCCGTCGGGCTGCGGCAAGACCACGACCTTGCGCTGCGTCGCTGGCCTCGAGCACCCGACGTCAGGCGAAATCAGTATTGCCGGGCGCGTGGTATCCTCGCCGGCGCGCGGCATTTTGGTGCCGCCGCGGCTGCGCGATCTCGGCATGGTGTTTCAGTCCTATGCGGTGTGGCCGCACATGACCGTGCGGCAGAACGTGATCTATCCGCTCAAGCACCGCAGAATCGCGCGCGCCGATGCCGGCCGCAAAGTCGACGAGGTGCTGGAGCTGGTCGGCCTGTCGGAATATGCCGACCGGCCGGTGGTGGCCTTGTCAGGCGGCCAGATGCAGCGCGTCGCGCTGGCGCGCAGCATCGTCTATCGGCCGCAGCTGTTGTTGCTCGACGAACCCTTGTCCAATCTCGACGCCAAGCTGCGGCTGCGGCTGCGCGATGATCTCAGAGTCATCCTCAAGCAGACCGGCATGACCGCGCTTTACGTCACCCACGACCAGGCCGAGGCGGTGGTGCTCGGCGACCGCATCGGCGTGATGCGCGACGGCAAGCTGTTGCAGATGGGTACGCCGGACCAGATCTATAATCGGCCGGCCGATCTGTTCGTCGCCAATTTCACCGGCGCCACCAACGAGCTCGCCGGCACCCTGGTCGGACGCAACGGCGAGTTTGGCGTGGTGGATTTCGGCGATGGGCGGCGGGGCGAGGCGGCGTTGCTGCACGCGCTTTCGTTGGGCGAAAAGGTGCGTATCGCGTTGCGGCCGGAAAACATCGCGATCGGCAAGCAGGAAGGCGTCAACATATTTCCCGCGCGCGTGATTGATCGCCGCTATCAGGGCACCCAGACCGTCTACGACATCGATTTGTTCGGCCGGCGGCTGGAGGCACTCGAACTCGGCACCGCAGCGCGCCATCAGGTCGGGGTCGAGACGTCGATTTCGCTGCCACGGGAAGGTTGCTGGGCGTATCGTGATACGGGACCGTCCTCTCACGATTAGCCGCGGGGCCCGATCAACCGGCCTTGGAGGGATCGAGACATCCTCGAGCCGATTTCGAAACAGGAGAGCGCCGTTGAAGGGTTTGAAAATCGCAGGACTGGCGCTCGCGCTTGTCGTGCCGGTCGCTTCCGCGCATGCCGGCCAGAGCATCAATCTCATTCTGAACTGGACGCCGGCCGCGGACCACTCGCCTTTCTATTATGCGAAGGCGCAGGGCTGGTACGAGAAGGCGGGGATCGATCTCAGTATCGAAGTCGGCAAGGGGTCCGGCGTCTCCTCGCTCAAGGTAGGCTCGGGCGGCGCTCCGTTCGGGATCGCGGATCTCGCGACCATGCTGGTCGCCCGCAGCAAGGGCGCCGACGCTGTCGCGCTGATGAGCATCTATGCCAACACCGGCCAGACATTCTATTGGCTCAAGAGCTACGGCATAAGTGGCCCGAAGGATTTCGCGGGCCGCAAGATCGGCAATCCCCCCGGCGATGCGTCGCGCGTGATGTGGCCGGCCTTCGCCAAGGCCGCGGGGCTTGCGCCTGACGCGGTTACCTTCGTCAATGTCGGACCGACCGCGAAGACGGCGGCATTGAAAAGCCGCACCGTCGAAATCATCAGCGACTTCTACAACTCGCACGATCTGAAGCTGAAGGAATTCGGCAGCGATTTGGGATCGCTGAACTGGAAGGACATCGGTCTCAATGCCTATGGCAACTCGCTGATCGTCAACGGGGCGTTCCTTGAAAAGAATCCAAAACTTGCCGAGGATTTCGTGCGCATCACGCAGAAAGCCTATGCCGCTTGCGTCGCCGACTTCGAACCCTGTCTGAAAGCGTTGCTCGACCAGGTCACCGGCCTCGATCGGGAGGAGCAGGAATTGCAGTGGGGGCGCATCAAATATCTGATGGCCGACGAATTCACGACAACAAAGGGATTGGGCTGGATCGACGCCGGACGGATGCAGAAGGACTACGAACTGGTGCAGACCTATCTCGGCATGGAGAAGCCTTTTCCGGTGGAAAGCGCTTTCACCAGCAAATTGCTCGACACCTCAATCAAGATGGACGCCAGCAAGCTCAGCAACTGAGCTGATCGGGCGGGCCGCGAGCGGTCAGGCCATCGTGGAAATGCCGCCATTGGACAGGCCAGCCGCATCTGTGGCGGCGCATTAAGTCAAGTCGTTCTCCCTCTAGAATTGATAGCGGCGAAGTCCGCCATCGACGGGAATGACCGTACCGGTAATGTAGCGCGCCACCGGCGAGGCGAGGAACACGGCAAGCGCGGCGAGATCCTCCGGCTCGCCCCAGTAACCGACCGGAATCTCTTCCTCGGCAAAATGCTTTCGATAATCTTCCGGGTAATTGCGACGAATCTGCTCGCTCATGATCCGGCCGGGCGGAATGCAATTGACGGTAATGCCGTGCTTTCCGATCTCGCGGGAGAGTCCCTTGGCCCAGGCATGAACCGCGGCCTTGGCTGCGAACGCGGCATTCAGTCCCTCCGGCTCGGATTTGCCGGTTATGTTGATGATGCGTCCCCATCGGCGCTCGATCATCTGGGGCAACAGCGCGTGCGCAACTTTCCGGTAACTGGTGAAATTCAAGGCAATGGCCTCGTCCCAATCGCTGTCGGGCGCATCGACCGGCAGAGGCCGGCTGCCGCCGGCGTTGTTGACCAATATATCGACGTGCCCCAGTTCGGCGGCCGCGGTGGCCGCCAGCTTGCTTGCGGCATCCTCTTGCATGAGGTCTTGCGCCACCGCGGTTAATGCAGCGCCTCCCGCCGCGTCGACCTCTTGCACAAGTTGCTCGAGCAAATCCTTGCGCCTGGCCACCGCAACGACGCGCACGCCCTCCAGCGCCAGTGCCTTGGCGATGGCGCGGCCGATTCCGATACTGGCTCCCGTCACGACGGCGGTCTTGGACTTAAGGTCGAGGTTCATGTTTGAAGACTTTCCTTCTGCAACAATGCGCGCGCATGTTAGGAAGATGAGGTCTACCTGATTGCGAGGCCAAAAGTGTAGTACCCCTGCGGCCGTTCGAAGCAAAAATACAAGAAAAATACGAGAGGGTCTCGGCGATGGTATGGAATCCGCAGCAATATCTGAAATTTTCCGGGCATAGATTAAGGCCTGCGGTCGATCTTCTGATGCGCATTCCGGATTTTCCGGTGCGGAGCGCAGCCGACCTCGGCGCCGGCGCGGGCAACGTAACCAGATTGATCAAGGAAAGATGGCCGGACGCCGCCGTCGTCGGCGTCGAAGGCTCGGCCGAAATGGTTGCCGCCGGAAGGAAAGCCGCGCCTGAGATCGAATGGCTGCACCAGGATCTGGGATCGTGGCAGCCAGCCGAGAAACTGGATCTGATCTACTCCAATGCGGCGCTGCACTGGCTGCCGGATCATGCCGGACTTTTTCCTTCACTGATGCAGATGGTCAAGCCGGGCGGGATTCTTGCGGTGCAGATGCCGCGCAATTTTGGCGCGCCTTCGCACTTGCTGATCGCGGAAACCGCCCTGAACGGACCGTGGCGCGGCCAAGTAGAGCATCTCGTAACGCCGCCGCCGGTGCAGGAACCCGCATTTTATCACAGCCTGCTGGCGCCGCAGTCCGAAAACATCGATATCTGGGAGACCGAGTACCTGCAGGTGCTTGAAGGCGAAAATCCGGTCAAGGAATGGACCAAGGGCACCTGGCTGACGCGATATCTGGACGCCCTTGCGGGCCCTGACAAGCTGGCTTTCGAGGCTGCTTACGGTGAGCGCGTGGCGAAAGCCTACCCGCGGAATTCAGCCGGCCAAACGCTTTTCCCGTTCCGGCGGCTGTTCATGGTGGCGCAGCGCAAAGCTTGACGCCGTCATGCTCCAAAGGCATCCGGTGTGTGGCAAATAGCGCGCTGGAGACGTGCCGAAAATCTGCCTATACAACGATCGTTCGGCCTGATCCCGGACCTTGCCAATTCGGCTTAGGTCTAGTTGTTCGAATAGCGGTTTACTGCCACTACTGAAGACCGAAAAGCCAAAAACAATCGGTTTCGGCGCTATTTGGGAGGAGAGTTCATGCGCAAGTTTATTCTGGCAGGCGTGGCGGCGGCCATTTTCGCTGTTCCAGGCACTGCCTTGGCGCAAAGCCCGATCATCATCAAATTCAGCCATGTCGTCGCCAACGACACGCCGAAGGGCAAGGGTGCGCTCAAGTTCAAGGAACTCGCCGAGAAATATACCGACGGCAAGGTCAGGATTGAAGTCTATCCCAACTCCTCGCTTTACAAGGACAAGGAAGAGATCGAGGCGCTACAGCTCGGATCGGTGCAGATGCTTGCCCCCTCGACCGCAAAATTTGCACCGCTCGGCGCGAAAGAATTCGAGGCGCTCGATTTGCCGTGGCTGTTCAAGGATGAAGAGACCTATGCCAGGGCCATGAAGGGGCCGGTCGGCAAATGGCTGTTCCAAAAGTTGGAGTCCAAGGGCATCAGCGGTCTCGCCTATTGGGACAACGGCTTCCACATGACCTCGGCCAACCGCCCGCTGATAACGCCGGCCGATTTCCAGGGACTCAAGGTCCGCATCTCCGGCTCCAAGATTGCCGACCGCTATTTCCGCGATGTCGGGTCAATCCCGCAGATCATGGCATTTTCGGAAGTCTATCAGGCGCTGCAGACCGGCGTGGTTGATGCCTGCGAGAATACGCCCTCGAACTATCTGACCCAGAAGTTTTACGAAGTGCAGAAGGACATCACCGTCTCCTACCACGCGCATCTGCAATACGCTGTCATCGTCAACTCGAAATTCTGGAACGGATTGCCGCCCGATATCCGCAAGGCGCTGGACAAGGCGATGGACGAAGCCACCGACTACACCAATTCGATCGCGGTCAAGGAAAACGAGGACGCACTCGCTGAGATCAAGAAGTCGGGCAAGACTACATTGCACTATCTGACCGACGATCAGCGCAAGGCCTGGCAGCAGGCGATGAAACCGACCTACGCCTGGGCCAAGGGCCGGGTCGGACCAGAGGTACTCGACCTACTTGCCAAAGAGCTTGATATCAAGATGAACTGACGGCCGGCGTTTGGCACAACAGGAAAACGGTCGGGAGTGAACGCACTCCCGACCGTTTCAGTCTGAGATGGGGGGACTCGCGTGCTGAAAGTGCTCAATAGAGCGCTCGACCACCTGGAAGAGTGGTTGATCGCTGCCCTCATCGCGGCTGCGACCGCGCTGATCTTCGCCGCGGTGCTGCACCGGTATGGGACCGGCCTCTCGATTGATATGTCGAAATGGCTGGCCGCGCGGGGCGTGCCCGTGCTGCCCGCGATTCTCAAAGAGATTTATCTGTGGCTTGCCGCCCTCGATGTCTCGTGGGCGCAGGAACTCTGCATCTACATGTTCATCTGGATGGCCAAGTTCGGCGCCGCCTATGGCGTGCGCACCGGCATCCATGTCGGCGTCGACCTGCTCGTCAACCGGGTGCCGCCGCGCTCGCGCAAACAGGTGATCCTGTTCAGTCTGTTATGCGGCGCGTTCTTCACCGGAATGATCGCGACTTTCGGCGGCTCGTTCGTATCCGAGATGTTCAAGACCGGCCAGCAGTCCAACGATCTCGAAGCGCCGATGTGGATCGTCTATCTCGCGATCCCGGTCGGCTCAGGCCTGATGTGCTTTCGCTTCCTGCAGGTCGCGTGGTTCTATTATTGGACCGGCGAACTTCCGCACCACAACGAAGCGCAGGTCGAGGGCATCGAAATAACTGCACCGGCACTGCACCCGGCCGCGGCCGATCCCACCGAGGTTTCCAGCGGCAAGACCAGTCCGCTGGGACTGATCCTGATCATGGCCCCGATCTTGATCCTGATGATCTGCCTCGGCGAGAAGACCGGCATCATCGTGATGCCGCAAGCCTTGCGTGCGGCCATGATTTTCGCGCTGCTGATCGCGCTGATGCTGACGGGCATTCCGGTTTCGATCGCGCTCGGTCTTACCGTGCTCACCTTCCTGTTCACGCTGACCACGGTTCCCATTGAAGCGGTGTCGATGAAGCTGTTCACCGGCATCGAAAGCTTCGAGATCATGGCGATCCCGTTCTTCATCCTGGCCGGCAATTTTCTGACGCATGGCGGCGTCGCGCGGCGGATGATCAACTTCGCCACGTCTCTGATCGGGCACTGGCACGGCGGATTGGGATTAGCGGGGATCGTGGCCTGTTCGATGTTTGCGCTGGTTTGCGGGTCGAGCGTTGCCACCGTCGCCGCAATCGGCGCGATCGTGCTGCCGGAGATGGTGAGAAACGGCTATCCGATGCGATTTGGCGCCGGCATCATCACGGTTGCCGGCTCGCTCGGCATCCTGATGCTGCCGTCGATCCCGAAGATCATCTACGCGATCTCCACGGGCACATCGATCGGCGCACTGTTCGTGGCCGGTTTGCTGCCCGGCTCTTTGCTGACCGCCATGCTGTGTGTGGTGACCTGGTATCTGGCCAAGAAGCGAAACTATCCGCGGATGACGAAAGCGAACTGGGCCGAGACCTGGTACGCGTTCAGGGAAAGCATCTGGGGCTTGATGCTGGTCGTCATCATCATCGGCGGCATCTATAGCGGCCTGTTCACCGCGACCGAAGCCGCCGCCATGGCAGCCGTGTATTCATTCTTCATATCGGTTTTCGTGTACAAGGCGCTCAAGTTCAAGGATGTGCCGCGCGTATTGCTGCGCGCCGCGAACACCAGCGCGATGCTGCTGTATATTGTGACCAACGCCGTGCTGTTTTCGTTCGTGCTCAGCAACGAAAATATTCCGTCGGCGCTGGCCGACTGGATCACGGCTCAGGATCTTGGCTGGGTAGGTTTCCTTCTGCTCGTCAACGTATTGCTGCTGCTGGCTGGCAATTTCATGGAGCCGACGTCGATCATCCTGATCATGGCCCCGATTTTGGCGCCGGCCGCGAAGCGGCTCGGCATCGACCTCGTCCATTTCGGCATCGTGATCGACGTCAATATGGAGGTCGGCCTTTGCCACCCGCCGGTCGGCCTCAACCTTTACGTTGCATCGATGATTGCCGGTATGCGTATTACCGATCTGGCCATGGCCGTCATGCCGTGGCTGCTGACGATGCTGGTGTTCCTGGTCATCGTCACCTTCTGGCCTGGGCTAACTCTCTTTCTCCCGAATTTGCTCGGAATGCATTAGGTCGATCCGGCTGGCTGGGTTGGCCTCGGCGCGCCGGGTTCAATGTGTGTGTCGATACCATAGCCATGATCCGCGATCAACTCGACAGATATCGCGATGCAAGGCTGCTGCCGCGCTAGGCGACGTACCCGGCGGCTCTCTTACGCGCCGGCGCCAAGTCCCAGACTTTCATAAATCCGCCGCGCATAGGCGCCGAATTCATCCGTGGTCTTGATCGGCAGCGCGCGCGGAAACGGCAGATCGATCGGGAAATATTCCGCCATCCGCGCCGGACCGGCGGTGAGGACGGCGCAATGCGAGGCGAGGAACACCGCCTCCTGGATGCTGTGGGTGACAAAGATGATGGTCTTGCCGCTTTCGCGCCAGATCCGCAGCATCTCCAGGTTCATCTGTTCCCGGGTCAGCGCATCGAGCGCGCCAAACGGCTCATCCATCAGGATCAGTTTGGGATCGTGGATGAAGGCGCGCGCGATCGCCGTGCGCTGCTGCATGCCGCCAGACAATTGCTGCGGATACTTGTCCTCATAGCCGGCAAGGCCAACGAGATTGAGAAGATCGCGCGCTCGCGCCCGGGCGGCCTTGATCGGCAGGCCGACGATCTCGGCCGGCAGCAACACGTTGTCGAGCACGGTTCGCCATTTCAACAGCAGCGCCTGCTGAAACACCATGCCGATGTCGCGCGCGGGATCGAACGGCGTGCGCGCGTTGCCGATCTGGATGGTGCCGCCGTCGGCGTCGTGCAGCCCGGCGAGAATTTTCAGCACGGTGGTCTTGCCGCAGCCGGACGGGCCGACCAGCGAGATCAACTCGCCTTCCTGCACGTCCATGGTGACGTCGGAGACCGCGAGGAATTCCGCACCCTGCGACCGGTAGACCTTGCGGACCTTGCGCAGGCGGATGAAGGGCTCATGCTTCTCACTCATGCGAGCCATTTCTGCAAGTGAGCGGCAACGAAGGCATCGTCGGCCAGATCGGCGTGTTCGCGGCAGACGCGGTCGATCTCCTGCATCTGGCCGGGGCTGAGGCCCTCGGCCGGATCGAGACACCAGATGCCCTTCATGAGCCCCTGCCGCCGCAGAATCTCGTGACAGCCGGCGATGCAGCCGTGGAAATTGTTGGCGACGTCGAAGAACGCGCTGTTGCAGTCGGTGACGCGGGCGTCGAGCGCCAGCAGATCTGACGGCACCGTGTCCTTGCTGCGCGCGGCGCGGCACATCTCGAATTGTTTGATGGCGCTCGCGGTCCACACCGACCAGTGGCCGAGCAGGCCGCCGCGAAAATAGGCGCGGGTCGTGACACCCTTGTCGCGCAGGTCGAACGGCAGCGTGAGATCGAGCAGGATGTGGTCGTCATTGCCGGTATAGAGCGCGACGCGGTCGAGCGCGCCGGCGGCGGCGACGCCGCGCAAGACGTCGAGCGTGCGGTAGCGATTGAACGGCGCGATCTTGATGGCGATGACATTGTCGATTGCCGCAAAGCGCCGCCAGAAATCCGCGCTGAGGATGACGCCGCCGACCGCCGGCTGCAGATAGAATCCGACCAGCGGAATTTCGCGCGCCACCGCCTCGCAATGGGCGATGATTTCGTCTTCGGAGGCGGATTTCATCGCGGCGAGACTGAGCAACCCCGCATGATAACCGATGCCGAGCGCGATCTTCGCCTCAGCGATGGCCTGTCGTGTCGGGCCGACCAGACCCGCGACCAGCGCCAGCGGCCGCGTGGTCCAGGCCGCGGCGGTTTCCGCCGCGAGTTCCAGTACCGGCTTGTACAGGCCGACGTCGCGGATGGCGAACTGCGTGGTGTGAACGCCGACCGCAAGCCCGCCGGCGCCGGCGTCGATGTAATAGCGCGTCAGCGCGCGCTGGTGGATCGTGTCGAGCGCGCGGTTGGCGTCAAGCGCCAGCGGGTGCGCCGGCAGCACCGTGCCCTCGGCGATCAAACGCCGCACATCGGATTTCATTTCGCTATGATGCATGGCGCAAATCCCTATCCATATTCCGGGCCCGCAACCGCGAACGGCAGCTCCGCGGTTTGCGGTGTGGCGCGGCCGAACCGCATGCGCTGAAACGGCCGCTCGATCACCCAGCCGGAGCCGGTCAGGCCTTTGAGAAATTCTTCTTGTTCACTAACCGCGTCGATCAGCAACGGTCCGCTTCCGGATCGGACGATCTCGTTGACCAGGGCAAGCGCTTGATCCGGACTTTCCGCAAACAGGGGACCGATATGCCGCGCTTTCCGGCCATCGCGGACGAGTGCAAGCGCATCGCCGCTCGACAACAGCCGGGAGCCCGGACGTCCGCTGAGTTCCGCCAGCAGCGCGCTGCGATCAAAACCCATGGCGAGACGATCCTGCGCGGCGAATTCTTCAATACCGCCGGGCGATAGCGATGGGGGTGCTTCCGCCTTCGTTGACACCGCATGCTCAAGCCGCAACCGCCGCAGCTGCAGGGTCGGCGCAAATCCGAGCGGGCCATAGACCGTAGTGCCCGCCGGCGTCGCGTCGAGCCAGGTGACAAAACCCTGCTTTTTCGCGGCGTCGAGACACGCATCGACCAGTCTGGTCGCGAGACCGCGGCGGCGCCAGCTCGCGGTCACCAGCACCATGCTGATCCAGGCGTTGCCGGACGAGTAGGGCAGCAGCGCGGCGGTAGCGATCAGGCGGCCGTCATTGTCGCGCACGCCGAACACACTTCCCTTGCCGAGGAAGAAACGCCAGTCGGCCTCGTTCTGATTCCACTGCGCCTCCGCCGATAGCGCAAGCCCGGCGAGCGCGTCGTCCGGTCCGAGCCTGATAATTGCGATCTGGTCAGTATCGGCCATCGCGCACCTCATACTTGGTGGGCTTGCCGAGGCTCGGCATCGATCGCGCGACCCAGTCCGCGGTCCACGCGATCAGTTGCGCGGTATCGACAATCGGCAGGCCGAACAGTTTTGTTGCTTGCGAGGTATCGGTGAGCCAGGCGGTCGGTTCTTCCTTGCCAACGATGATGGGTTCGCGGCCAAGCCGCGCGCCGAGTTTTGCCGCGAGATCGCGCACGCTGAGGATTTCATGGCCGCTGACGTTGATCGGCGAGGTCGGCGTGTCGCAATGCGCAAGGCAGCGCAGCGCCTGCGCCGAGGCATCGCCCTGCCAGATGAAATTGACGTGGCCGAGGCTGACGTCGATCGGCTTGCCCCCGAGAACCTTGGTCGCGATGTCGTGCAGCACGCCGTACCGCATGTCGATGGCGTAGTTCAGCCGGAACAGCCGGCCGGGGGTCGCAAATTTGCGCGAGAAATATTCGAACATGCGCTCGCGTCCGACGCAGGATTGCGCGTATTCGCCGGGCGGATCGGGCGGAAGACTTTCATCGGCGCCCTTGCCATTGACCGGAACGAACGGATAGACGCAGCCGGTCGAGAACGCCACGATCCGGGAGTCTGCAAAGGCCTGCGCGACAAGGGCGGGGACGTGGGCATTCATCGCCCAGGTCAGCGACAGGTCGCCCTCGGCGCCAAACTTGCGTCCGGCCATGAACACGATGTTTTGCGTTTTTGGCAGCGCCTTGAGGGCGGCCTCATCGAGCAGATCGCAACTGAGCGTCTCGATGCCGCGGGCCTCCAGCCACGCTTTCACGCTCGCGTCGCTGAAGCGCGCAACGCCGATGACACGGCGGTGGGGCAGGGCAGCCTTGGCGAGACCGGCAAGCGTCGGTCCCATCTTGCCGGCGACGCCGAGGATCATGATGTCGCCATCGACTTTCTGGAGATCGTCGATCAGCGCCTGGCTCGGCCGGCACAGCAACTCGTCGAGGGCTGCAATATCGGAAATCGTTTCCGGCAGACTGTCGCGCGTCAGCAGCATATTTCTTCCCTGATTTTTCATTGCAGCCTGATGTCCCTGACCACGAACAGCCGTTCGAGGCCAAGCACCAGGCCGTAAAGCGCGACCCCCAGCAACGTCAAAAGCACGACCGCCATCACCATGGCCGGCGTGTCGAGCGAGGACTGCACCTGGATCATGAGATAGCCGAGCCCGCGCTCGGAGGCGATGAACTCGCCGACGATGGCGCCGGCGACCGCAAGGATGGCGCCGACCTTCATGCCGGAAAACACGTAAGGCAGCGCGCCCGGCAGCTGGATTTTGCGGAACAGCGTCCAGCGCGAGCCGCGCAGCGATTTCACGAGGTCGAGCAGGTCGGGTTCGACCTCGCTCAGTCCGCGCGCCGTCGTCAGCAGGATCGGAAAAAAGCAGATGCTGAACGCGATCAGGATGTTCGGAAAGATGCCGTAGCTGAACCAGACGATGAACAGCGGGCCGAGCGCCACCTTGGGGATCATGTTCAGCGTCACGAACAGCGGCAGCAACAGCAGGCTGACCAGCGGCGACCAGCAGAACAGCACCGCCAGCGTGATGCCGACGAAGGCGCCAAGCGCAAAGCCGCCGAGGATTTCCACCGCGGTCACCGCGAGGTTCGAAAGCCATGCATATTTCGCTGACGTCAGCGTCGCCAAGGTGGCAAGCGGCGAGGGCAGGATGAATTTCGGCACCTGGAAGGCGTCGACCAGGACCTGCCACAGCACGATCACGGCGAAATGCACGATCAGGATGATCGCAAAGGACCGGGCCGAGCTGCATGCCGCCTGTGAACACCGTGTACTCCAGTTGCGCGTCTCTCAACGAGCGCAGGTGACCCAATCTATCGCGGTCTCATCATTCTTTCAACCAGATGGTTGATTGGGCCGACGTAATTCGACCGACGGGTCGCGCGAACGCGCGCCCGATACAGGCTCCGCGAAGCAATCCATAGCACAGCCTGGCGTCAATGGATTGCTTCGTCGCGTTGCTCCTCGCAATGACGGGCATTTGAATCAAGGCCGCAACGCCTGCAGGACGAGGTCGACCACATGTTTGCGGCGGGCTCGCTTGGCGGCAGTGCTCGACAGATCCTTGCCGAAGATCGCCGACAGGGTCGGCGTATTGGAGAAGAAGAAATAGCTGAGGCCCGCGATCGAAATGTAGAGATGCACCGGATTGACACCCCTGCGGAAGGTTCCGGCCTGCACGCCTTGCCTGAGAATCTTCGAGACCATGCTGACCAGCGGCGAGTGCATGTCCTCGAGCTTGCGCGAGGCGCGTACATGCCGGGCGCCATTGCGGTTCTCGTCATTGAGCAGCACGATGAAATCGGGGTGGCGCGCGAGGTGGTCGAAGGAACTCTCGATCAGCTGCTTGATGGCCCGTTCGGGAGACAGCCCCTCCAGATTGAGCTTGCGCTCCTGGGCGCGGATTTCCTCGTATACCCACTCCAGCACCGCAAGGTAGAGCGCGTCCTTGTCGCCGAAATAGTGATACACCAGTTGCTTGTTGACGCCGGCGCGATCGGCGATTTCATCGACCCTGGCGCCGGCGAGGCCGTTGTTTGCGAATTCGCGCCGCGCCGCCGTCAGCAGCTTTTTCCGGGTGGCGACCGGATCGCGCCGTTGCGGCTTTGCACCATTGGATCGTCGTTTGAGCATTTCCAACCAGACAGTTGACAATTCGGTCCGTCCCTTGTTGCATTGGTAAACGCAAAGAACTGCAACGACAAGGCCGTCGGGCCGGCCGGGAGTTAGCCGCAAGCAAGCCGCAAACGAGGAGGGTTGCCATGAAGAGTCTTGGGATTGCGGGATTGGCGCTCGCACTGCTGGCGCCCTCCTTTCCGGCTGGTGCCGCCGAATCCGTCAATTTGATCTTGAACTGGACGCCGACCGCGGACCACTCGCCGTTTTATTACGCCAAGGCGCAAGGCTGGTACGAAAAGGCCGGCATCGATCTCAACATCGAGGTCGGCAAGGGGTCCGGGGTGTCCTCGCTGAAGGTCGGCTCCGGCGGCTCGCCGTTCGGCATCGCGGATCTCGCGACCATGCTGGTGGCGCGCAGCAAGGGCGCCGACGTCGTGGCGCTGATGAGCATCTACGCCAACACCGGGCAGACCTTCTATTGGCTGAAAAGCTATGGCGTGAACGGCGCCAAGGACTTTCCCGGCCACAAGATCGGCAATCCCCCCGGCGATGCCTCGCGGGTGATGTGGCCGGCGTTCGCCAAGGCGGTCGGAATCGCGCCGGACTCGGTGAACTTCGTCAATGTCGGGCCGACCGCCAAGATCGCGGCGCTGAAAAGCCACACCGTCGATATCATCAGCGATTTCTACAACGAGCATGATTTGAAGGTGATCGAGTTCGGCAGCGACCTCGGCTTCGTCAACTGGAAGGACATCGGCCTCAACCCGTACGGCAATTCATTGATCGTCAACGGCGCGTTCCTGGAGAAAAATCCGAAGCTGGCCGAGGATTTCGTCCGCATCAGCCAAAAGGCGTTCGCCGCCTGCGTCGCCGATGTCGCCCCGTGCCTGAAGGCGCTGCTCGATCAGGCCTCCGGTCACGACAAGGAAAACCAGGAACGCCAGTGGGAACGCATCAAGTTCCTGATGACCGACGACTTCACCACGACCAAGGCGCTCGGCTGGATCGATGCCGAGCGGATGAAAAAGGATTACGAGCTGGTGCAGACCTATCTCGGCATGGAAAAACCGTTCGCGGTGGAGAGCGCGTTTACGACAAAGCTGCTGGATACCTCGATCAAGATGGACGCCAGCAAGGTGAAGAAGTGAGGTAACGCCGCGTTCCTCAAACCATCTCCGTCATCCTGAGGAGCGCGTTCTTGCGCGCGTCTCGAAGGATGATGGCCCGGGCTACGCATTCTTCGACGGGCAACTCATCCGTCGAGGTTCGCTGCGCTCGCACCTCAGGATGACGGACACCCAACCCCACTACTGCGGCATCATGCCGGAAGCCTTTACCACCGTCGTCAGCTTCTCATAGTCCGCCTTCATCAGGCTCGCGAGTTCGTTCACAACAGTGTAGCAGCAGGAAAGACGTGGATGGCCCGGCATAGGCGAGCGCAAGCGACGCCGTCCTTCGGACGGCGCCCTATGCCCGGCCAGACGAAGAAAGAGAATCGTTAATAGCAGAGGGAGGACAAAAAATGACCCAAACAGGCATCAGCGAAACACCACAAAGCGAAACGCCCAAGGACGCCTCGGCGTCGGTTGTCGCGCAGCATGCGGCGACGCTGAAGGCGCTGCCGTTCTCGGACACCAGCGATTTCGACGATGCGTCGCGCGGGTTTCTCGGCACGCTGGAACATGCGCGGATCGCTTCCGCGCAGGGCAGGGTGGTCTGGAGCCTCGAGCCCTATGGCTTTCTTTCAGAAGAGAAAGCTCCGGCGACGGTCGACCCGAGTCTGTGGCGGCAGTCGCGCCTCAACATGAACCACGGACTTTTCGAAGTCGTGCCCGGCGTCTATCAGGTCCGGGGGCTCGATATTGCCAACATGACGCTGATCGAGGCCGACACGGGCGTGATCGTGGTGGATACCTTGACCTCGATCGAGGGCGCGCGCGCCGCGATGGAGCTTTACTTCCAGCACCGCGGAAAACGCCCGGTCGCGGCTGTCATCTTCACCCACACGCACACCGACCATTGGGGTGGCGCGCGCGGCGTGCTCGATGACGAGGCTCTGGCAAGCGGCAGCATTCCCATCATTGCGCCCAATCTTTTCATGGAGCATGCGGTTTCCGAAAACATCATCGCCGGGCCTGCGATGCTGCGGCGCGCGCAATATCAGTTCGGGCCGTTCCTCGCGAAGGGTCCGCGCGGCCAGGTCGATTGCGGGCTCGGCAAGTCGATGGCGGCGGGGTCGGTGGCGCTGTTGCGGCCGACCGATCTGATCATGGCGACCGGAGACAAGCGCAGCATCGACGGGCTCGAATTCGAATTCCAGATGGCGCCGAACTCTGAGGCGCCGGCGGAGATGCATTTCTTCATCCCGCGCTACAAGCTGCTCAATCTCGCGGAAAACTGCACGCATAACTTCCACAATCTGCTGCCGTTCCGCGGCGCCGATGTGCGCGACGCGCTGGCCTGGTCGAAATATCTCGGCGAGGCGCTGCAGATGTGGGGCGGCAAGGCCGACGCGATGTGCGGCCAGCACCATTGGCCGGTCTGGGGTCACGAGCGCATCGACACCATGATCCGCCAGCAGCGCGATCTCTATAAATTCGCCCATGACCAGACCATCCGCCTGATGAACCACGGCCTGACGGCGACCGAAATCGCCGAGACCATAAAACTGCCGGCAAGCCTCGACGGCGCGTGGCACGCGCGCGGCTACTACGGCCATATCCGGCACAATGTGAAGGCGATCTACCAAAAGTATCTCGGCTGGTACGACGCCAACCCGGTCAATCTCGATCCGCTGCCGCCGGTCGAGGCGGGCAAGAAATATGTCGAATACATGGGCGGCGCCGATGCGATCCTTGCGCGCGCGGCCAAGGATTTCGCCAAGGGCGAATTTCGTTTCGTCGCGCAAGCCGTCAGCCACCTGGTGTTCGCCGACCCCGACAACCAGGCCGCCCGCGCGCTGCTCGCCGATACCTTCGAGCAGCTCGGCTATGCCGCGGAAAGTGCGACCTGGCGCAACGCCTATCTGTTCGGCGCGCAGGAATTGCGGCAGGGCATGCCGAAGGCGCCGCCGCGGCCGCCGATGCCGCGCGAAACGCTGGCCGCCTTGCGCACCGAACAATTGTGGGACGTGCTCGGCGTTCGCCTCAATGGCCCCAAGGCCGAAGGCAAGCACATCGTGCTGAACTGGGCATTTTACCGATACCAACGAGACCTTTATTCTCTCGCTCGAAAACTGCGCGCTGACTTATGTCGCGGGCGCGCAGGCGGCTGCGGCGGACGCCGGCTTTACGCTGGCGCGCGGCACGCTGGACGAAGTGATCGCGAAACAGACGAGCTTTCCGGAAGCGGTCGCCGCGGCAAGATCAAATTTTCCGGCAACGCGATGCGGCTTGCCGAGTTGATGGCGCTGATGGACGAATTTCCGCGCATGTTCGAGATCGTCGAGCCGAAGCGGATGGCGGTTACCTAGCCGTCATTGCGAGGAGCCAACGGGTCGCGCGAATGCGCGCCCGATGACAGGCTCCGCGACGAAGCAATCCAGTTTTCTTTTTTGCGACGCCACCGTGGATTGCTTCGCTTCGCTCGCAATGACGGCCAGTGTCTTGGCTGTTTGACAATTGCATCTGAAATTACGTTAGCTCCATCCCCTTGGCTTTCATTCATCTGAATTACGTTCGTCCATCCCTTGTGCTTTTGAATTCGTCTGCCCGGCCTTGTGCCGGGCATCCACGTCCTGTCTTCGCTTAAGCAGAAAAACGTGGATGGCCGGGACGAAGCCCGGCCATGACGAAAAGGCGCGTGCGCCGTGCTAAATCCCGAGATACGCCGCTTGCACCTGCTTGTTATCAGCAAGCTCCGCGCTACTTCCGTGCATGATCACATTGCCGCTTTCCAGCACATAGGCTCGCTGCACCAAAGACAGCGCGCGGCTGACGTTCTGCTCGACCAGCAGAATGGCCGTGCCCATCTTGTGAATTTCGCCGATCTTCTCGAAGGTCACGTCGGTCATGACCGGGGCCAGGCCCAGCGAGGGTTCGTCGAGCATCAACAGCCGGGGTTTGAGCATCAGGCCGCGGCCGACCGCGAGCATTTGCTGCTCGCCGCCGCTCATGGTGCCCGCGAGCTGCTTCTTGCGGTCGGCCAGTCGCGGAAAGATGCCGTAGACCAGATCGAGACTGCGGCTGCGTTCGGCCTTTGCCTTCGGCACGTAAGCGCCGATCTCGAGATTTTCCTGCACCGTCATTTCCGGAAATACCTGACGTCCCTCCGGCACGTGCGCAATTCCCAATTCCGGAATCTTGTGCGGCGGCAGCGACGCGAGATTGATGCCGGCAAAGGTAATCGCGCCCGATGACAGTCCCAGGAGGCCCGAGATCGCGCGCAGCGTGGTGCTCTTGCCGGCGCCGTTCGCGCCCAACAGGCCGACGGCTTCGCCCTCACCGATTTCGATGCTGACGTCATGGATGGCGGGGACGGACCCGTAACTCGCGCTCACTCCGGTTAATTTGAGCACTAGGTCTCTCCCGGCGTCGGCGGGTGCACGTAGGAGCCCAAATAGGCGCGGACCACTTCCGGGTTTTCCACGATCTCCTTGGGGCTGCCTTCCGCGATCTTCTGCCCGTGATCGAGCACCACGATGTGACGGGCCACCGCCATGATGGCGCGCATCACATGTTCGACGATCACGATGGTCAGTCCCCGCTTGGACAGCTTTCCGACCAATGCGACTGCCTGATCGATCTCGGCCGGGTTCAGCCCGGCCATGACTTCATCGAGCAACAGCAGTCTTGGCTCTGTCGCCAGCGCGCGCGCCATCTCGAGCCGGCGCTGATCGATGGTGGTGAGGTCCTTCGCCGCGGTCTGCTCCCTGGCCGAGAGGCCGACGAACTCGATCGCCTCGCGGGCCTTCTCGCGCGCCACGGCGATATGCTTGTCGCGCAGGAATGCACCGGTCATGACGTTGGCGAGCACGGTCATGGCGCCAAACGGCTTTGCGACCTGGAACGTGCGCGCCAGCCCGTGCGCGCAGATGTCATGGGGTTTTAGGCCGACGATCTCGCGTCCGTAGGCCGAAACCGAACCCGAGTCGGGCCGGTGAAATCCGGTAATGAGATTGAAGCTTGTGGTCTTGCCGGCGCCATTGGGCCCGATCAGCGCAACGGTTTCGTTTTCCTGTACGGTAAAGCTGACATCCTGCACGGCGCGCAGGCCACCGAACCTTTTATTGAGACCGCGAATAACCAGCGCTTCTGCCATGGCTGTTGCCTCTACGCCCGCGCTGGTTTGCGGCTGACATAGCGTTGCCAGGCCTCGCTCATCATTCCCATCAGCCCGGTCGGCCGCCAGAGGATCACGGCCATCAGGATCAGGCTGTAGACGGTGAGCTGCACGCCGCCGACCGAACCGCCGAGCCAGCTTTGCAAGCAGCGTTGATGTGGTTTCCAGCAAAATGGTGCCGATCACCGGACCCCATAACGTCCCGATCCCGCCGACGATCGATACCAGCGCCGCCTCGATCGAAATGCTGAAGCTGAACGCCGTCGCCGGATCGATGAAGTAGATGTACTGGGTGTAAAACGTGCCGGCCAGCGCGGTGAGAAACGAACTGATCAGGTAGATGTCGCGCTTGATCCGCGGGGCGTTGACGCCGATCGCTTCGGCCGCGTCCTCATCTTCGCCGATCGCGACGAGGTAATAGCCCATCCAGGATCGCTCGATCAGATGGGTGATTGCGAGACCGACGACGAGCAGGCCGAGCGCCACATAGTAATAGGCGGCCTTGGCCTCGAACTGCATCATCAGCGGGGCGTTGCCGAGGTTCGGGATGGTGGTGCCCTCGGCACCCCAGGCGAAGTCGCGAAATTTCAGGAAGATCAGCATCAAGGCTTGCGCGGTCGCGATGGTGGCGATGGTGAAATAGGGGCCGCGCAGGCGGAAGCACAGCCAGCCGATCGGCAGGCTTGCCAGCATCGCCACAACACCGCCGGCGATCATCCCGATCCAGGGCGAGATGCCGAAATCGATCTGCAGGATCGTCGAGGTGTAGGCGCCGAGCCCGAAATACGCGGCGTGCCCCAGCGAAAGCTGCTTGGCGTAGCCGCCCATCAGGTTCCAGGCGACGCCGATGAAGGAGAACAGCAAAATCCTGATGAAGATGTCGATCGCAAACGAGCTCTTCACCACCAGCGGCAATACCAGAACGATCGCCGCAAGTGCGGCCAGCGCAAGCGCCTTCCATTTGTTGAGGTTTTGCACTACCGCGCTCTCCCGCCGCCAAGACCGCTTGGCTTGAAGGCCAGCGTCAGGAGCAGCATGGCGAACACCACGATCAACCCGGAGTCGGCGCCGACATATTGGATGCCGAGGGACTCGGCGACCCCCATCATCAGGCTGGCGATGAGCGCACCGATTACATTGCCCAGTGTCCCCAACACCACGGCGACAAAGGCCATCAGCGTAAAGACTTGCCCGACAAACGGGTAGGCCGAATAGAATGGCATCAACAACGAGCCGGCGGCGCCGGCGAGCGCGAGCGCGATGCCAAGCGCGACGCAAAACACGCGGTTGGGATTGATGCCCATCAGCGTCGCCACGTCGCGGTTCTGGGCCGCGGCGCGCATCGCCTTGCCGAGATCGGTGGTGTGCAGGAAAACCCAGAGCACGCCGCTCAGTACCATCGCCACGCCAAAGGCGATGAGTTTTGCCACCGGGATATAAAGCCCGCCGATATGAAATGCTTCGTCCGAATACGAAGTATGGACGGTGCGATAATTCGCCGAGAACAGCATCAGCGCAAGATTCAGCAGCAACAAAGACAGAGCGAAGGTCAGAAAGATCTGGGGCATGTCGTTCGGCCCCAGAACCCTGCGGATCAGGAAATGCTGGATCAGGACACCGGCGACGAACAGCACCGGCATCGTCACGACAAGCGATACCAGAGGATCGATGCCGAACTGGTTGGCCAGAAAGAAGCTGATGTACATCCCGATCATCACGAATTCGCCCTGGGCGAAGTTGACGATCTTGACCACGCCGAAGATCAGCGTGACGCCGATGCTGACAAGCGCGTAGATGCCGCCGATGAGCAGGCCGTTGATGACGGCCTGGGCCACTGTCTCCCACATCTGACTTGACCGGCTTTAGGATTTCATCAGCGGCGCGCGGGCATCTTCCTTCGGAAACACGCTGGCGAGATCGCCGTTCTGCCACTGCACGCCGACCGGGCGGCCGTAGACGTTCTTGCCGTCGGGTCCGAACTTTACTTTTCCGCCCGGCGCCATTGCCGCATAGCCCGAGGAGACATCGAGCGCCGACAAGGCTTCGCGCACCTTTTGCGGATCGGTCGAGGCCGCCCGCTCGAGCGCGTCGGCGATCATGAAGGTCTGCGCCACCAGGCCGCCGGCATATTCGAACAGGAATTCGCCGGTGCGCTTCTTGTATTCGGCGTTCACCTTTTCGGCGTTGGCGTCCATGTCGTGGTTCCAGTGCGCCACGCCCTGCAGGCCTTCGGCGAGCTTGCCGACGTTCTTGTAGAAGTCCGGAATGACGAAGCCGCCGGAACCGCCGTTGATCGCGATATTGAGGCCGACTTGCTTGACGGTTCGCACGATCAGAATGAGGTCGTTGAGGTAGGAGACCGAGAACAGCGCGTTCGCACCTGACGACTTGACCTTGTTGATCAGCGGGCTGGCGTCGGTGAAGCCGGCCGAATAGGGCTCGAACATCACGATCTCGACGCCCTCGGCCGGCGCCAGCTCCTTCAGCCCGTTCGAAGTCGAGGTGCCGAACGCGGTATTTTCGAAGATCACGGCAACCTTCGGGCTATCGCTGACGAGTTTTGCCATCTGCAACTGCGCCTTCGCGAACTGCGAAGCCCGCGCGAACGGCGTGAAGGTGTAGGTTCGCCCCTTGTTGAGCTGATCCGAACTCGAGCCGGTAATGATCGGAACTTTGGCGCGCTCCGCCACTTCGCTGGCGATCAGTGTCAGGGCGCTGGCGAAACAGCCGTGGATCGCCGACAATTTGTTGCCGGTAATCAGCCGGTCGGTCTCGGTGCGCGTCACCGTGGTGTCGCTCTGCACGTCGGAGAGAATGAGATTGAGTTTTGCGCCGCCGAGCGACTTGATGCCGCCCGCGTCGTTGACCATCTCGACCGCGAGCTTGGCGGCAGCAACGCAGCCGACGCCGATTTGCGCCATGCTCCCGGTGGTCGGGTAAAGTGCGCCGATATTGACCGGATCGGCCGCCCAGCCGCGCAGCGGCACCGCGCCGAATGCGCCGGCGGCAAGTATCCCACCGGTCTTCAAGAGAATTTCACGGCGGCTCTGCCGCTTCGACAATCTCTGATTCAGGTCCAATTTATTGCTGGTGGAATCCTTGCGATCTTTTTTCATGCCGTTTCTTCCCCTGCGCGATCGCGATACGGGCTGCCGTCCGCTCGCTTTTTGGGATGGTAGCGTCGTTCAATATTGTATACAATACGGTTGCCGATATTATTTTCATAATTGAAGGCTTTTACCAGCCCGTCAGGCCGTTGGCTGCGCCGGGCCGGCGCGGCACTTCCAAATCGGGGGAATTATGGTCGGAAAACCATCCAAACGCGCGATAGCCCGAACGCCCAGATCCGGTCAGATACCAGCGCCCGCGCGGGAACCGGCAGCCCTCATCATCGCAAAGCGCATCGAGGAGGATATCGTACTGGGGCGGCGTCAACCGAGGGAACGCCTGGTCGAGCAGGATCTTTGTGACCTGTTCCAAACCCATCGCGGCGACGTCAGGCTGGCCCTCTTCGAGCTCGAAAAGAAGGGCCTGGTGGAGCGCATCCCCAATCGCGGCGCGTTGGTTCGCGGCTTAACACCCCTGGAGGTGAAGGAGATCTACGCGGTTCGTGAAGAGCTGGAAGTGATGGCGGTCCGCATCATCCCGTTTCCGGTCGGCCATGAGGATATCGAGCGGCTGGAGGAACTGCAGCGGCGGCACACCGCGGCGGTCGCCGCAGGTGACTTGCTAACCGTCTTTTACAGCAACCTTAGCTTTCACCAGGTTCTGTTCGGTCTCTGCGGCAACGCCTGCCTGATCGAAACAATCGAGCTGCTTGCGCAGAAGGTCTACGGTATCAGATCTTATGCAAATGCATTTCCTGAATCACTTGATCGCGCCCGCCGGGACCATTTGGATATGATCAAGGCGCTTCGTGGTTCGCGTCGGGACGATCTGGTGGTGCTCACCCGGCGTCACCTGAAGCCCTCCCCGGAAGCATATATAAAGGCTTATGAACGGCGCTTTGGCAAAACCGATTTGGCGCCCGTGTAGCAAACTGCGAAGGCCAGCGAATACCTTAGGGCGAGCGGGTAAAACGCCGCTTGCCCATAGCTGCAGAATTCTCGTCGACGCTGAATGCGCCCTGTATGCCGCACACGGCGCGAAAAGATATCGGCTGCGCTATTCAGCGCTGCTCACCAGCTTGATGCGCGGCTCCGCGGCCTCCATCAGGCCGCGATAGACCGCGAGATAATCGAGTGCCATGCGGCGCGCGGTAAAATGCGCCTCGAACTGCTTCCGGATCGCATGTCTGTTCAACCCGGAGAGGCGATCGACCGCGGCGACCGCGCTGGTTTCATCCTCCACGACGAAGCCGGTCACGCCGTCGTCGACGATCTCCGCGACCGAGCCGCGGTTATAGGCGATAACGGGAGTGCCGCAAGCCATCGCTTCGATCATGACGAGGCCGAACGGCTCCGGCCAGTCGATCGGGACGAGCAACCCGATCGCGCCGCTCAGAAACTCCGATTTCTCGGGGTCGCCGATCTCGCCGATATATTCGACAAGCGGGTGACGGTCGATCAGCGGGCGAATAATTTCATCGTAATATTCCTGGTCGGCCCGATCGACCTTGGCGGCGATCTTGAGCGGAATGCCGCACCGGGTCGCAATCCTGATCGCCCGATCCACTCCCTTCTCCGGCGCGATCCGGCCGAGCACCGCGAGGTACCCGGGCCGGGACAGTTGCGGCATCAGCAGCTTCTCCGGCAGGCCGTGATGGATGGTGCGCACCCAGTTGGCCTGCGGCACCGGGCGCCGCTGGGCGTTCGAAATCGAAATCACCGGGATCGATGAAAATGTCGTGAACACCGGTTGGTGCTCGGGCAGGTCCAGCCTGCCATGCAGGGTGGTCACAAAGGGGGTCGGCTGCCGGGAGAACAGCGAAAACGGATAATAGTCGAGATGGAAGTGCAGGAAATCGAATTCCTCGTCGTCGCACTTCTGGCGGACGCGTTCCAGCATCACGATGTGCAGCGCGTTGGGGTCGCGGACGGATCCGTCGAGGCGCAGCGCCTTCGGCCATGTCGCGTCAAGTTTCGCTGAGGTCTGGGAATCCCCGCTGGCGAACAGAGTGACGTCGTTTCCCAGCGCTACCAGTTCCTCGGTCAGCCAGTGTACCACCCGTTCGGTGCCGCCATAAAGCCGGGGGGGAACAGCCTCCGTCAGCGGAGCAACCTGCGCGATGCGCATCTATCCGTCTCCTCTTGTCTTGCTCGTCATGGATGAACAAAGCCCCACTTCCCAGACGGCACCGGCATGCCAAAGGGGGAACGTTTCCGCATGTGCGAAGTTCCCCAGAGGACACGCACTTCTTCCACACCATGGTCTTGCTGATGCCATCACGCCTCATCAAATTCTCACGTAACTGTTGCTGCAAGATTGTTGCGCAGTGATGGCAGGATGACGGGAACTGTAAAGAAACATCCATCGTTCGATCGCACGGAACGGATCCGCTTAAAATATCTCTTCTCCTCCAACGGGTTTACAGGCTACATGGACAATCTTTCAGGATACGCCAACCGTCCGCTTCCGTTCGTGCTGCGCTATCTTCGCCAGCGTCTTGCACCGCATGTCGTCATCCTGACCGCCGTTGTTGCAGCAGTTGCTTGTTCGGTGGGCACGCAATATGGCGTGAAGTATCTGGTCGACGGTTTGTCGGCCGGGCCGGCCCGCGCAGGCACGTATGGCTGGCATTCGTTTTTCTCATGTCACTGATCGCGGCGGATAATTTCCTGTGGCGGATTGCCAGCTGGACGGCGAGCTTCACATTTGTGGGAGTGACCGGGGATTTGCGCCGCGACATTTTCCGTCACCTCACCGGCCACGCGCCGAGCTATTTTTCCGACCGGTTGCCGGGAATGCTGACCAGCCGCATTACTGCCACATCCAATGCCGTCTTCACCGTCGAGAACATGTTCGTCTGGAACGTGCTGCCGCCGTGCATCGCGACTGTCGCGGCAATCGCGCTGATCGGCACCGTCAGCCTGCTGATGGCGGGAGGATTGATCGTCGTCGCCGGTGCAATGGTGATTGCGATGTTTCATCTGGCCGCCGCCGGCAAGCCCCTGCACGACGATTTCGCCAACAAGGCCGCGGCCGTCGATGGCGAGATGGTCGATGTCATCAACAACATGCCGCTGGTGCGGGCGTTTTGCGGCTTAAGCTTCGAGCACGACCGGTTTGACGCGACCGTCAACCGGGAACTGACCGCGCGGGGACGCAGCCTGCGTTATCTCGAAAAGCTGCGGATCACCCACGCCGCGATTACCGTCGCGCTGACGATCGCGTTGTTGGCCTGGGCTATCGTACTTTGGCAGCGCGGCGCCGCCACCACCGGCGACGTCGTGCTGGTCTGTACGTTAGGGCTTTCCATTTTGAGCGCCACGCGCGATCTCGCGGTGGCGCTGGTCGATGTGACCCAGCATGTCGCCCGGCTGACCGAAGCGATTGCCACCCTGCTGCTTCCGCACGAGCTGCGTGACCACCCGGAAGCCGAGCCGCTGGTAAAGAGCGGCGCGGCCATCGTCTTCAACAACATTTCGTTTCGTTATCCCGGTGGACTCCAGGTATTCGACAAATTCAGCCTTCGTATCCAGCCGGGGCAAAGGGTCGGGCTGGTCGGTCAGTCCGGCGGCGGCAAATCCAGTCTGTTCGTGCTGCTGCAGCGGTTCTACGACGTCCAGCATGGCAGCATCACGATCGATGGTCAGGACATCTCGAGGGTCACGCAGCAAAGCCTGCGTCAGGCGATCTCGGTGGTCCCGCAGGACATCTCGCTTTTCCATCGATCGATCATGGAAAATATCCGATACGGGCGGCCGAGCGCCACCGACGCCGAGGTGCTGCGTGCGGCAATTGCCGCCCGCTGCGATTTCATTGAAACCCTGCCGGAAGGCCTTGCGACCATGGTCGGCGACCGCGGCGTCAAGTTTTCGGGCGGCCAGCGGCAGCGCATCGCCATTGCGCGCGCCTTCCTGAAGGACGCACCGATACTGCTGCTGGACGAAGCGACTGCGGCGCTTGACGGCGAATCCGAGGAAGCGATACGCGAAGCGCTTGGCCGCCTGATGCGCGGGCGCACTGTCATTGCGATCGCCCATCGTCTTGCGACGCTACGCAATTTCGACCGGGTAGTGATGCTGAAAGCCGGCAAGATCATCGAAGACGGTCCGCCGGACGGCCTGATGCAGGGCCAGGGCCCGTACCGCGAACTGGTGACCCAGGAAATGAGCCGCCTTGCGAAACACGCGGCTTGAAGTGCGGCGAGTGTTGCGTCTAGTGCGTTTCGCAAGGCGAGAAAAACCGCTCGAGGTCGAATGTCAGCCGAAGTCGTAACCCAGATCATGACGACCCGGTCGGTCGAACTGGTCTCGGAATCGCCGTTCTACATCCCGATGACCGGGCCCGCGGCGCGGCCGCGGCGCTCGCTCAAGCACGACGACACCTTCATCGTGCTCGACAGCCATGGCGACATCGGCGCTTCCGCCGGCGGACCGGACGGCCTGTTCAACGCCGACACCCGTTATCTCGCCCGGCTCGAACTTGTGCTGGACGAAGTTCAGCCGCTGCTGCTCGGCTCCAACCTGCGCGATGACAATTCCGCATTGACGGTCGATCTCACCAATCCCGATATCTATCGCGGTGACCGGATCGTGCTGCAGAAGGATATGCTGCACATTGTGCGCACGATCTTTCTATGGCGCGGAACGGCCTATCAGCGGATCGGCTTGCAGAACCATGGGGACCGGCCGGCGAGCTTCGATCTGACATTGCTGTTCGACAACGACTTCGCCGATCTGTTCGAAGTGCGCGGCGAAAGGCGTCCGCGGCGCGGTATTGGCTCCAGCAAACTGCTTGGTCCTACCGACGTTGCCTTCGAATATAACGGGCTCGATGGCAAGTCGCGCGTCACGGCACTGCATTTCGATCCGCGGCCGACGCGGCTTGCGGTGAATGCCGCGACCTATCATCTCGATCTGGCGCCGCGACAGGTCAGCTCGCTGTTCGTTGCCGCATCGTGCAACAAGCCGGCCACGTTCAAGCCGGCCCGGTTCTTTCGCGGATTGCTGGCGCATCGCCGCGAGATGCGCCGGTCGACGGCGGGCGCCACCAGCATCGAAACCTCAAACAATATCTTCAACGAGGTGCTGTGCCAGTCGATGGCCGACCTCAACATGCTGATGACGGATACGCCGCAGGGACGATATCCCTATGCGGGCATTCCCTGGTACTCCACGACATTCGGCCGCGACGGAATTATCACCGCGCTGCAAATGCTGTGGATCGATCCGCGGATCGCGCGCGGCGTGCTGAAGCGGCTCGCATTCTATCAGGCCAAGACGGTCGATCCGCTCGCCGACGCCGAACCTGGAAAAATCCTGCACGAAATGCGCGGCGGCGAGATGGCCGCGTTGCGCGAGGTGCCGTTTGCGCAATATTACGGCAGCGTCGATGCCACGCCGCTGTTTGTGCTGCTGGCCGGTCTCTACGTCGAACGCACCGGCGACGAGGAGACGCTCGCCGAGTTGTGGCCTTCGATCGAAGCGGCGCTGGGCTGGATCGACGGCGCCGGCGATCCCGACCGGGACGGATTTGTCGAGTACCGGCGCGCGTCGGAACAGGGCCTGGCCAACCAAGGCTGGAAGGATTCCTACGACGCGATCTTTCACGCCGACGGTCGCTTGGCCGAGGGTTACATCGCGCTGGCCGAAGTGCAGGGCTATGTGTTTGCCGGCAAGCGACTGGCGGCACGTTGCGCGGCGCGCCTTGGGAAAAACGAGATGGCGCGCAAGCTCGATGCCGAGGCCAAGCTCCTGGCGGAACGCTTTGAAGAGGCGTTCTGGTGTGACGAACTCGGCACCTATGCGCTCGCGCTCGACGGCGCCAAAGAGCCGTGCAGGGTGCGCACATCGAACGCCGGGCAGCTGTTGTTCAGCGGCATGGTGCGCGAAGACCGCGCCCGCATGGTCGCTGCCGATCTGATGCGGTCGCATTTTTTCACGGGCTGGGGCATCCGCACCGTGGCGGGCGGCGAGGCGCGCTACAATCCGATGTCCTATCATGATGGCTCGATCTGGCCGCACGACAACGCGCTGATCGCACTCGGATTTGCGCGCTATGGCCTCAAGCATTCGGTCGCGCATCTGTTCAAGGCGCTGTTCGATGCCGCCACCTACATGGATTTGCGGCGGCTTCCCGAGCTGTTCTGTGGCTTTCGGCGTGAAAAACGACGCGGACCGACACTCTACCCGGTCGCCTGTGCGCCGCAGGCGTGGGCGAGCGCGACGCCGTTTACGCTGCTGGAGGCAGCGCTCGGGCTCGAATTCGACGCACAGCGCGGCGAAATTCGGCTGCGCAACCCGCACCTGCCGGCCTTCCTCAACGAAGTGGTCCTGCGTGATCTGCAACTTGGCGCTTCAAGCGTCGATCTTCGGGTTCGCCGCCACGGCGACGAGGTCTCGCTGGAAGTGTTGCGAACGCGGGGCCAGATCCAGGTGTCCATCGTGCTGGCGCATTGATTTGGCATCTGATTGGCCGCCAGCCGCTTTCGAACTTTGATTGCAGATGCCCGTTTGTATCGTGGGGCCCGTTGGGTTCCGCTGAAGCCGACCGGTCCGCGCCACTTTTCAGGCATCCGCACCTCAATTGATGCCCTTCGGGTCGAGCCATTCAGGAGGCTGCATGCGCGCAAGACGCCTGTTCATCTTCATTGCCGTCGCATTTGCGATGTCGGCGGCTGCCATGGCCTGGGCGCAAAACGATCAAGGTTCGCCGCAGGCGAATCCCAACCCGGCGCAGCCGTCTCAACCGCAAACTACGGCTCCCCCGGTCCCGCCAAATCCCCCGGCTGCAGCGAAAGAGCCGGCGCCGCCGCCCTCGGTCACCATCATCGGTGCACGGGATGCACATGGCGTGCTCGGCCGCGACGTTCGCAGCGCGGCGGACGAGGACATGGGACGCATCGTCGACGTGATCGTCGATCGCGCCGGAACGGTGCGCGCAGCCGTGATCGATTTCGGCGGTTTTCTCGGGGTCGGCAGCCGGAAAATCGTCGTCGACTGGAATGCGCTGCATTTCGGACGCGTCGCCAACAAGAGTGACAGTATCACGCTCGAATTGACCAAGGAACAGGTGACGGCGGCGCCTGAATACAAGGAGGATGCGCCGATCGTCGTACTTGGCGCCTCCGGCAGCCTGCAGCCATTGCGGTTTGATCCCTAGAGAGTCGGGGGGAATATGCTGTTCGCACGTTCATCCCACTCGATTGACCGGGCTGATGGTGATCGCCGTGGACGGCCGGTCGGCCGCGATAATACGCCGTCGCCGGTATCAGAGCCGGTGACGCGCAAGGCGGCGGCAACTCCCTCGCGCCAGAGCTCGCACGGCCTCGACTGGTTCATCTTCTTTCTGGCGGACGTGCAGACCGGGTTCGGTCCGTTCATCGCGGTTTATTTGACAACGCAGAAGTGGACCCAGGTCGAGATCGGTCTTGTGCTGTCGATCGGCGGGCTGGTCGGCCTGATCGGGCAAATGCCCGGCGGAGCCATCGTCGATGCCGCCCGCTCCGAACGGCTGGTGGCCGGCCTGGCGGTTACGACGATCGGCATAAGCGCGCTTGCATATGCCGCATGGCCGATCTTTCCGGTGGTGGTGGCTGCTGCGACGCTGCATGCTGCGGCGAGCTGCGTACTCGGTCCGGCGATTGCCGCGATCAGCCTCGGTCTGGTCGGACCGCTTGCGATCGGGGAGCGGCTCGGGCGCAATGCACGCTACGCCTCCCTTGGCAACGGCGTTGCCGCGGCCGTGATGGGCACGTGCGGTTATCTGCTGTCGAGCCGTTCGGTGTTTCTCGTTACCTTCATCCTGGCTATTCCGACCCTGCTTGCGCTGGCGCGAATTCGCGAGCGCGAAATCGATGTGGCCCAGGCGCACGGCGCAGTGGTGCGCCAGGTGCCCGACGCCGGCGCAACCAGCGTTCTGAATCTGATGCGCCAGCGTCCACTGCTGATCTTCGCCTCCAGCGTGCTGCTGCTGCAACTCGCCAACGCCGCGATGCTTCCGTTAATGGCGGGCGTCGTGACGACCCGATCGAGCCAGTGGGCGCCGGTATTGATCGCCGCCTGCATCATCGTGCCGCAAGCGATCGTCGCGCTGATGTCTCCCTCGGTCGGACGCAAGGCGCAGCAATGGGGGCGACGGCCGCTGCTCCTGCTGGGTTTTGGCGCGCTTGCGATCCGCGGCCTGCTGTTTGCGACCGTGCGAGATCCGTATCTGCTGGTCGCGGTGCAGGTGTTCGACGGCATCACCGCGGCCGTCTTCAGCGTGATGATACCGCTGATTGTCGCCGACGTCGCTTTCGGAAGCGGTCACTTCAATCTTGCGCAGGGGATCGTCGGCACGGCAACCGGTATCGGTGCATCGCTCAGCACCGTGCTCGCCGGTTACGTCAGCGACAAGTTCGGCAGCAGCGTCGCTTTCACGGGACTTGCGGGTGTCGCGGCCGTGGGCCTTGCCATGATCTGGCTTGTGATGCCGGAAACGCGGCGGAGCGCGCGTGAAGAACATGCCGACGGCGGGAAGCGCGCTTAAGGCGACACCGTCTTCCGATAGAGCGCGCCGTAGCAGGCTGCTGAAACGCCCCAGCCCGAGCGAACAGGCCGGCATATCCGCCAGCGGCGCGCATTGGCCGACGACCTCGATATGCAGGAACTGTTCGACGACATCCCGATAGCCGGGGAGGATGATCCTGACGTCACCCCAGGAGCGCAATGCCCGGGGCAGGGCCGCCGAAACGGCTGCAAGGCCGCCCACCCGGACGAAGTCGTCCATTTCAGTAGTGACAAACAAAAATCTCAAAAAACGTCCTCGTAGCAACGCAAATTGAGCCTATGCAAGAACGGGTCCAGTTTCTCCTTGCGTTAAATGAGAGGGCCGGAGGGGGCCCCCGGCGGTTTTACATGCCTTGGGGCCGGCAGAATCGCTTCCCCGGTCGAGCCGCGCAATCTAGGGTCACGCCGCGGCCGAAGGTACGCAGGCCGAAGGGAGTTTTCGAAAATGACGGTAGCGGCAAACGATGAGAGGATTGCGACAAAGGGCTTTGAGGGCCTTCGCGTACTCGATTTTTCGACCACGATTGCCGGCCCACATTGCACGCGGATGCTTGCCGACATGGGAGCGGAGGTCATCAAGATAGAGACCGCCGAAGGCGAGACGATGAGAACCCGTCCGCCGGTCCGCAACGGCTGCAGCAGCACCTTCGGCCAACTCAATGTCGGCAAGAAAAGCCTCGTTCTCGATCTGAAATCGCCTGACGCGATCGAAATTGTCCGCCGGCTTGTCGCAGGTACCGACATCCTCGTCGAAAATTTTCGCCCGGGCGTGATGCGAAGATTGAAGCTGGACTACGGCTCGCTGCGTGAGCTCAATCCGAAACTGATCTATTGTTCGATCTCCGGATACGGTCAGACCGGGCCGTCGGCAGAACTGCCGGCCTATGCGCCTGTCATCCATGCCGCCTCGGGTTACGACATGGCGCACCTGTCGTACCAGCCAGGGCGATCCCGGCCGGACTACTGCGGCATTTATCAGGCCGATGTCGTCACCGGCGTCTATGCATTCGGAGCCATCTCGGCGGCGCTGTACCAGCGTCACGGCAGTCAAAGAGGCCAGCACATCGACGTCTCGATGCTGGAATCGATGCTCAGCCTGACCTTGAATGAATTGCAGTGGTCGCAATTTGAAGTGAAACCAACGCAACGGCCGATGTTCGGGCCCGTCGAAACGGCGGATGGATACGTGATGTTGGCGATCGCAAGCGAGAAAACGTTCCAGAGCCTGATCAAGGTCATCGGTCATCCCGAGTGGATCGCGGATCCGCGCTTTGCCGGATATTCCGACCGCCGCGATAACTGGGCAGATTTGATGGACGGAGTAGAGACGTGGTCGCGCACGCTCACGACCGAAAAATGCCTCGTTGAGTTGAATGGCTATGGGGTTCCCTGTTCGGCCTATCGCACGGTTGCCGAAGCATTGCGCGATCCGCAGATCGCCCATCGCGGCGCACTGTCCGAGGTGGAGGATGGCGGAGGCACCTTCAAGGTCCTGAACCTGCCGTTCCGCATGTCCGGAACGCCTGTCTCCGCGGGAAAGCGGATGGCGACCCTGGGCGAGCACACGGTTGCGTTCCTCAGCGAGACCGGCCTCTCGGAAGATGAAATAGCGGCCTTCTCGGGGAAATCGCTGGCAGCAACGCGGCGCTGACGGCAAGAGCACTTCGGCGTCTGCATCAGATCTGCGGCTTTTCATCCGGCACTAACGGCCTTGCCGGAGACTGCGATTCCAGCCAATCTGACCGATATCACCAACGATCCGGAAAACCGGACGGACCTATCCGGGAGGAGATTACATGACCGCGACAATTCGCTCGCGCAAGCTTGCGCAAATTTTCCTTGCTACGGTATTTGGCTTTGCCTTGCTGGCAGGTCCCGCCAGTGCCCAGAAGCAGGGCGGCAGCATCACGGTCGGCCTTGAGCTCGATATTCCCGGCTTCGATCCGCTCAAAGTCGGCGTCTTCGATACCGCGGCGGAAACCGCGGCGGCGGCGATTTTCGACACGCTGGTCTATCTCGACGACAAGGGTCAACCGCAACCGAAACTTGCGCTGTCCTGGACTCACTCGGATGATTACAAGACCTGGACCTTCAAGCTGCGGCCCGGCGTCAAATTTCACGACGGCACGCCTTTCAATGCCGAAGCCGTGAAGGCCAATTTCGACCGGCAAAAGGACCCCGCCAACAAGTGCCGCTGTGCCTTCTACATCGCCTACGTCCATGACGTTCAGGCGCCCGACGAACTGACGGTGGTCTACAATTTGAACGATCCGGCGGTGAACCAGCCGGCACTGATGACAATCCAGAGTTCGAACAATGTTATTCAATCGCCGACCGCATGGAAGACCAAGGGCGACGATTACAACCGCAATCCCGTCGGTACCGGACCCTACATCCTGAAGTCATGGACCGCGGGCGATCGCATGGTTCTCGAAAAGAATCCGGACTACTGGAACAAGGGCCATCCCTATCTCGACCGCATCGTTCTGAAACCGCTGCCTGATGCGCAGTCGCGCTTCGCCAGCCTGCAATCGGGCGAGGCCGATATCGTCTGGGACGATGAATATGACGCGGACAATATTCAGAAGGCCCAAAAGGACCCGAAGATGACGGTCCACACCTATACCGGGTCCGGCGCTGCGGTCTACGCTTTCAACACCAAGGTCGCGCCGTTCGACGATGTGCGGGTGCGCCAGGCGCTGGTGATGGCGATCGATCGCAAGAAGATGTCGCAGGCGATTACCAACGGCTTGGCCCGGCCGACTACCAATCCCTATGGCGACGGCTCCTGGGTCAAGTGCAAGGACGACGGCGCGCTGCCCAACGACGTTGAAAAAGCCAAGGCGCTGATCAAGGACTATGGCAAGCCGGTCGAATTCAAAATGATCGTCACCGCGACGCCGCGCGGGCGCAATGTCGGCCAGGTCTTGCAGCAGTTCTGGAAGCAGGTCGGCGCCAATATGGAGATCGAGCAGGTCGATCAGGCCACCATCGTGCCGCGCGCCTTCATGCGTCAGTTTCAGTTGACGCCGTGGCGGATCGTCGATCTCGCCGATCCCGATCCGCAGATGTACGCCAATTTCCACACCGGCAGCCCGGTCGCGCTCGCCAATTATTCCAATCCCGAGCTCGACAGGCTGCTTGAACACGCGCGCGTAACCGCCGATCCGGCAAAGCGGACCGAGGATTATTGCGCCATCAGCCGGCTCATCAATCAGGAGGCGATCTGGTTCTGGACCTTCCAGAACACCTATTACGCGATCTCCAGCGCCAAATTGAAGGGCTTGCCGAAAATCTATAGCGGGGTGATCGACGTATCCAACGTCTGGATGGAATAGCCCCGTATGCTGGGATTTGTCGCTCGAAGGCTCCTGTACCTGGTGCCGGTTCTGGTCGCCGTATCGCTGCTGACATTCCTGATTGCCTCGCTGCTGCCGGGCGATCTCGCTTACGTGATCCTGGGCGATCAGGCCACGCCGGAGAAAGTCGAGGCCTTGCGCCATGACATGGGGCTCGATCAGCCGATCTGGTGGCGTTACATCAGCTGGCTAGGCAACGTGCTGCAGGGCGATTTCGGAAGGTCGTTCCGCACCGGCCAAACCGTGCTGCAGGCGGTGACCGAGCGGCTGCCGGTATCGGTCGAACTGATGCTGATGGCTGAGATCATTGGCCTCGCCATCGGCGTTCCGCTCGCCATCGCGTGCGCGGTACGCAGCGGCAGCAATTTCGACCGCTTCATGACCGGCAGCGCCTTCGGCATGCTGTCGGTACCGACATTCCTGTCTGCAATCCTGCTGATTTATTTGTTCGCGGTGGAGCTTCGATGGCTGCCGGCGACCGGCTACGTGCCGTTCGCAGAGGATCCTGCCGGAAATCTGCGCTTCTTCGTGCTGCCGGCGCTGACGCTGGCGCTCGCCGAATGGCCGGGAATCATGCGCGTGCTTCGTTCCGACATGATCGCGACCCTGCAGGAAGACTATATCGCGTTGGCCAAGGCCAAGGGATTGAAGGCGTCGCGCATCCTTTTCGTGCATGCCTTGAAACCCTCATCGCTGACCCTCGTCACGATAACGGGAATCAACATCGGGCGATTGATCGGTGGCGCGGTGATCGTCGAAACAATTTTTGCCTTGCCGGGGATCGGCCGGCTTCTTGTCGGCGCGATCTACACGCGCGACCTGATTATCCTGCAAGGTGTTGTGCTGTTGGTCGCCGCAGGCTTCGTGATGATGAACTTCATCGTCGATATGCTCTATGCCGTTCTCGATCCCAGGATCCGTCATGGCCACGCTTGAGCTCAACATCGACGAAGATGTCAGCGTCAGTCCGATCAGACGGACGCGCCGGCTCGGGCCGCTGTTCTGGGCGGCAATCGGCTGGATGATCTTTGTCTTTGCCGCTGCCGCACTTGCCAGCCTGTTGCCGTTACCCAGTCCGACCGACATGGACATGCTGGAGCGCCGGGCGCCGGCCTCGGTTTTGCACTGGCTCGGTACCGATGGCCTTGGGCGGGATGAATTGGCGCGGCTTATCTATGGCGCGCAGATATCGCTCACGGTCGGCCTCTGTGCGCCGATCATCGGGATCACGATTGGCGGCGCCCTTGGGATGCTGGCGGGATATTTTCGCGGCCGGTTTGAATCGCTGGTCGTCGGCAGCATGGACGTGCTGCTCGCCTTTCCGCCGCTTGATATTGGCGCTCGCCGTCACCGCCTATCTCGGACAATCGCTCCTGAACCTCACCTGCATTCTCGGCGTGCTCGGCATTCCCGCCTTCATGCGCGTCGCACGCGCTGCAACCCTCACGCTGGCGCGGCGCGAATTCGTGATTGCAGCCCAGGCGCTGGGCGCGACGCATGCGCGCATCCTGTTGCGCGAACTGCTGCCCAATGTCTTTCTGCCGCTGTTCGCCTTCTTCCTGCTTGGCGTTGCCGTCACGATCGTGGTGGAAGGGGCATTGTCCTTCCTGGGGCTCGGGGTGCCGCCTCCGATATCGAGCTGGGGCAGCATGATCGGGGAGGGCCGCGAGAGCCTGGAGGTTGCGCCGCGGCTCGCCTTCATGCCCGCGATCGCGATGTTCCTGACCGTGCTTTCCTTCAACCTGGTCGGCGACACGCTCAGGGCGCTCACCGATCCGCGTCAGGGCGCGCTGTGACCGAGGCGGCGTTGCTTTCCGTCGAGGATGTCTCGGTCGATCTGCCGACCCCGCGCGGCAATCTTCGCGCCGTGGATCGCGTCGACCTGAAAATCGGCGCCGGTCGGACACTCGGTATTGTCGGCGAATCCGGCTGCGGCAAGACCATGCTGTCGCGCGCCATCCTGCAGCTGTTGCCGAAAAAAGCCAACCTCTCCGGCCGCGTCATGTTTGACGGGCAGGACCTGGTGCGACTGGATCCCGAACGTTTGCGCAAACTTCGCGGAAGATCGCTCGCGGTGGTGTTCCAGGATCCGATGACCTCGCTCAATCCTGTGTTGACCATCGGCACCCAGCTGATCGAAACGCTGCAAGAGCATCTTGAACTCGACGGCAATGCTGCGAAAAGGCGCAGCGTGGAGTTGCTGGCCGCGGTCGGAATTCCTGCGCCGGAGCAGAGATTGATGCAATACCCACATCAACTCTCCGGAGGCATGCGGCAGCGGGTTGCGATCGCGATTGCGTTGTCGTGCGAACCGAAACTGCTGATCGCCGACGAGCCGACCACCGCGCTCGATGTGACCATTCAGGCGCAAATCCTCGATTTGCTGGCGCGCGAACAGCGGCGCCGGCATATGGCGATGATCCTGATCACGCATGACCTCGGTGTGGTCGCCGGCCGCACCGACGAAGTCGCCGTGATGTATGCCGGTCGGGTCGTGGAGCGCGCGCCGACGGCAGCGCTGTTCAAGAAAATGCGCATGCCCTACACCGAGGCGCTGCTCGCGGCGATACCGAAGATCGATGCCGCTCCGCACACGCCCTTGCCGGCGATTTCCGGCCGCCCGCCGGATCCGACCCGGCCGATTCAGGGCTGCTCGTTCTCGCCGCGCTGCCGTTATGCGGCCGGCCAATGTTATCGAGAGAAGCCCTTGCTCGCCGCGGCAGAATCGCTGGACCACCAGTATGCCTGCTTTCACCCGATCGAGATCACAGCCGACGTCGACGCATGATGCAGGACATCCAGCCATCCCTTTCGCGCGATCCCCTTCTCAAGGTCGAAGACCTTGTCGTTGAGTATGCGGTCGGCGGCAAGACCATCCACGCGGTGTCCGGTGTCAGTCTGCAAGTGGCGCGCGGCGAGACCCTCGGTCTGGTCGGAGAATCCGGCTGCGGCAAGTCTACGCTCGGTCGTGCGGTGCTGCAGTTGCGCCGGGCTGTCTCGGGCCGGGTTCTGTTCGACGGCCAGGACCTCACGGCCATGCAAGGCGATACCTTGCGGCAAATGCGCCGGCGCGTGCAACTGATCTTCCAGGATCCGATTGCGTCGCTGAATCCGAGGCGGCGTATCGGCGATATCATCGCGGAACCGCTGGTGATATCGGGCGTCAAGGATCCTGAAAAACGCCAAGAGCTCGTTTGCCAAGTACTCGGCGCGGTGGGTCTCGACCCGTCTCTTGTGATCGGACGCCTGCCGCACGAATTTTCCGGCGGGCAATGCCAGCGTATCTGCATCGCGCGCGCGCTCGTCCTCAATCCGGAGTTCATCATTTGCGACGAGCCGGTTTCGGCGCTCGACGTTTCCATCCGCGCTCAAATCCTCAATTTGCTGGAAGACATGAAGGCGCGCTTCGGTTTGACGCTGCTTTTCATCGCCCACGATCTCGCGGTCGTGAAGGCGGTAAGCGATCGGGTGGCCGTGATGTATCTCGGCCGCTTGTGCGAAGTCGGCCCGTCCGAGCAATTGTTCGCCAGGCCCGCGCATCCCTATACCGCGCTCCTGATCGAGGCCATCCCGGTGCCCGATCCGGAGGTGCGGCCGGCCGAAAGCGTGCCGGTCGGCGAGCCGCCGTCGCCGATTTCGCCGCCCTCGGGCTGCCGGTTTCGTACCCGATGTCCTCGGGCGGACCAGCGATGTATCAATGAGGTGCCGGAACTCCGCGCCGTGGCGCCGGAGCAGTTTGCCGCCTGCCATCATCCATTGATCGCAGCGGACTAAACGTCTAGCAACTGCGTGGGAATGCGTGGCAATGTCCGCCCAAGAACAAGAATAGTCGACGGGAGAGAAGCGATGAAGAGTTTCCAGGTTGCCGATTTCAATGCGCCGCTGAAAGAGGTGGATCAGCCGACGCCGCAGCCGTCGGGAACGCAGGTGCTGATCAAGGTCAAGGCGGCCGGCGTCTGCCACAGCGATCTGCACATCTGGGAAGGCGGCTACGATCTCGGCCACGGACGAAAGCCGCTCTCGCTGAAAGATCGCGGCGTGTCGCTGCCGCGAACCATGGGACATGAGACGGTCGGCGAAGTGCTGGCGTTCGGACCGGACGCCAAGGGCGATACGGGTGGTCTCAAAGTCGGCGACGTCGCGCTGGTCTATCCCTGGCTCGGCTGCGGCAAATGCGAGACCTGTCTCGCCGGCGACGAGAACATGTGCCTGAAGCCCAATTCGCTCGGCGTCTACTGCGACGGTGGCTATGCCGACCACATGACGGTGCCGCATCCGCGCTATCTGCTGAATTTGAAGGGTCTCGATCCCGTCACCGCGGCGCCCTATGCATGCTCCGGCGTCACCACCTACAGCGCCCTCAAGAAGGTCGAAGCCAGTTTCAACACGCCGATCGTTATCTTCGGCGCCGGCGGTCTCGGCCTGATGGCGCTGTCGCTATTGAAGGCGATGGGCGGCAAGGGCGCGATCGTTGTCGATATCGATGCGCGCAAGCGCGAAGCTGCCGAAAAAGCCGGTGCGCTCGCAACCGTCGATGGCGGGGCGCCCGATGCGCTGGAGCAACTCGCTCAAAAGGCCGGCGGGCCGATCCGTGCGGTGATCGACCTCGTCGGTAATGCCAAGACGACGCAACTCGGCTTCGACTGCCTGACCAAGGGCGGCAAGCTGGTGATCGTCGGCCTGTTCGGCGGCGGCGCGCCTTGGGCGCTGCCGCTGATTCCGATCAAGGCCATCACGATCCAGGGCAGCTATGTCGGCAATCTCAGGGAAACGCAGGAACTGCTCGATCTCGTGCGTGCCAAGAAGGTTGCGCCCATTCCAGTGACGCCGATGCCGCTGGCAAAAGCCAATGAGGCGCTGGTCGATCTGCAAAAGGGCAGGCTGGTCGGGCGCGCGGTGCTCACGCCGTAAAATCCTTTTCTTACCGTCATTGCGAGGAGCGAAGCGACGAAGCAATCCATTCTTTCTTCGCGCGCAGCATGGATTGCTTCGCGGAGCCTGTCATCGGGCGCGCATTCGCGCGACCCGTTGGCTCGCAATGACGACTATTATCTCTCGGCTCCCTTAAGGAAACTCCATGCCAGCCAATAACGCGCTCCACATCGCCGTGCTTGCCGGCGACGGCATAGGCCCTGAAGTGATGGCGCCTGCGCTTGAAGTGTTGCGCAAGATCGAGGCGACCTCGGATCTGAAATTTCGCTTCACGGAAGCGCCGGCCGGTGCCAACAATTATCTCGCCACCGGCAAGTCGATGCCTGACAGCACAATTCGGCTCTGCGACGAGGCCGATGCGATCCTGCTCGGCGCCTGCGGACTGCCTTCGGTGCGCTACCCCGATAACACCGAGATCATGCCGCAGGTGGAGTTGCGCTTCCATTTCGATCTCTATGCCGGCGTGCGCCCGGCGCGGCTTATTCCGGGCGTGCCGAGCCCGATCGTCGGCGCCGACCAGCGCGGCATCGACCTCATCGTGATCCGTGAATCCACCGAGGGCCTGTTCGCGTCGATGGGGAAGGGCGTCGTCACCGATACCGAGGCGCGCGAGACGCTGGTGATCACGCGAAAGACCTCGGAGCGGCTGTTCGAATTTTCCTTTCGTCTGGCGGAACGCCGCAAGGCGCGCGGGCGGCCGGGTCAGCTTACCTGCGTCGACAAGGCAAATGTGTTCAAGGCGTTCGCCTTCTTCCGCGAGATGTTCGATGAGGCCGCCAAGCGGCATCCCGACGTCAAGGCCGACCGGCTCTATGTCGACGCCTGCTCCGCGCTCCTGGTCAAGCGCCCGTGGGATTTCGACGTGATGGTGATGGAAAACATGTTCGGCGACATTCTCTCCGACATGACCGCCGGCCTGATCGGCGGCATGGGCATGGCGCCGTCGGCCGACATCGGCGACCGCCACGCGGTATTCCAGCCGTGCCACGGCACCGCGCCTGACATCATGGGGCAGGGCAAGGCCAACCCGACGGGGATGATTCTCTCCACCGCGATGATGCTGGACTGGCTGGCCGACAAGCACGGTCTGGAAAGCGCAGCGGAAGCCGGCGAGCGCATCGAGCGCGCGGTTGATAAAGTTTATGCCGATGGCATCAAGCCGATGGAATTCGGCGGCCGCAACGGCACCGCTGATATCGCGAAGGCAGTGTTGGCGGCGCTGTAGTGGTGGCGGGACGGAACAGCCTAGCAGCCTGCCGCCACGCCCTTCGCGGCCTTGTTGAATGCCTCGACTTTGATCAAATCTTTTGTGTGTGTATTGCCAAAATCTGTCCGTGTCTTGGAGTCGACTCCCGCGGGTCTCACGGCAAGGATCGCCTCGGCGACGTTGTCAGGGCCAAGTCCGCCAGCCAAAATAGCGGGGGTCTGAACAGTTTCGACGATACTTCGACTAATGTTCCAATCATGGGTGACACCAAGCGCGCCAATTTGCGTATCGCCCTCGCGATGGCTGTCGAGCAACAGAAAATCGACTATTCCATCATAACTCTTGGCGGTCGCAATACTTTCCGGCCCCGTCACCGGCACGCTTCGCATGAACAGGATGTTCGGAAGCACTTTTCGTAAATCGACGACGTTTTTAGGCCGCAGCAGTTCGGTCGACGCACCGAGATGAATGATCATCGGTCTGAGCTCGCGGGCCATCCGCTCGATGAGCGCGAAATCAGCAGACAGGAAGAGCGCCAACGACTTCGAGGATGCCCTTATTGCCGCCAGGATCGCGGCAGCTTCGTGCACCGAGCGCTCTCTGGGAAATGCGCCATTTCCTACCAGTACTCCAACGTGATCGATACCGAGGCCGGATATGGCATCCGCTTCAGATGGTGTCGATACCTCATAGATTTGCGTCAGCATGGAGGGACGTTTTGGTTCGGCCGTTACCGCCCGGAATCGAGGAATGGACCGATATTTGCCCGCGCGAAAGCCGGTCGCGCCTGTATTTTAGTCCACCATTCGCTCACGCGGGGATGTTTCTTTGCGCTTATTTCATCCGGCGCAATTTCCTCGTCGATCCGCTTCACGAAAGGAACCGCTGATATATCCGCGATGGAATAGGCTTTGCCGACCAGCCAGCCGGACGGCTCCAGCGCGTCCTCCATCTTGTCCAGCAGCAGGACCAATTTGGCCCGCGCGGCGTCGCGTTCTTCCTCGGTGTAGGGCTTGCGCGCCACCCGCAGCCAGGATTCCTGCCGCTCCTTGCTCGGGATGTTCTTGAGCTTCTCGGCCAGTTCCTCATCCGACCATTGCGACGCCACTTTCTGCAAATGGTGCCGCCAGTTGAAGATGATGAGATTGTGGATCAGTCCGTCAATGTGCCTGATCCAGTTGCGCATCAGCGCGCGCTCATAGGGCGCATCCGGGCGCAGCGGCGGCTCGGGATAGGCTTCGTCGAGATATTCGCAGATCGTGCCGCTCTCGTGCAGCGGCCGGCCGTCATGGATCAGCGTCGGAATCACGCCCAGTTCGGATTGATCTTCAGATATTCCGGCGAATGATGCTCGAGCTTCGCCATGTCCACGACGTGGCTCTCGTAGCCAAGACCCTTTTCCTCGAGGCACAGCCGCACACGGCGCGACGCACTCGAGCGCCAGCCGTGGTGAAGGATCATCATGGCGTTCCCCCGCATTCACACTTTTATTGGCAGTATCCAATTAATGCCTACTGCGCAAGATGCGCGGTCAGCGGATGATTGCCTGCCTGATTGAAGAACGCGGCCTCCTCGGCGGTGGCTTCCAGAAGCTGCTCGTCCTGGTCGTAGATATCGTTGCGGAATTGAACGGTCTGGTCTCTCGTCATCCATGCCGTGAGATAAATCCAGGCCACCGGAACTTTCTTCGGCAGATGGATATCCTGGCGCGCGCCGGTAGCGATGGCCGCGTCGATCGCGGCGCGGCTCCATTGCGGCATGTCCTTCAACAGCCATGCGGCGAGGTCGCGTACGTTGTCGACCCGCGAACAGCCGTGCGAGTCGAAGCGGTAGTCATCGCTGAAAAGATTGCGCTGGTTGGTGTCGTGCATATAGACCGAATACGGATTCGGCATGTCGATTTTCACCGCGCCGAGCGCGTTCCAGGTGCCGGATTGCTGGCGCACCGTGAAATTTGGCGTGCGGGCGCCGGACCAATCCACGGACTGCGGGTCGATCGGGGCGTCGCGCGCATCGAGCACGTCCATATGCATGCGGGCGAGATAGCCGGGATCCTTGCGCATGTGCGCCGAAATCTCGGTTTTTGCGATCGATGACGGAACGGTCCATGTCGGGTTGAGATTGACGCTCGTGATTTCAGCGGTCAGCGTCGGCGACGGTTTCTCGGTCTTGCCGACGATCACGCGATAGCGCCGCACCACCTTGTCGTCTTCGACGGCCTCGGCGAATGCCGCGGGGAGGTTCACGATCACGTAGCGTTGCCCAAATGCGAAATTCATATTGCCGAGGCGCTCGAGCGAGGCCTCGAGCTGCTTGATCCGCTTCTGCACGGGAACATTGAGCGCGGCCAGCGTGCGCGGCGTCACGATTCCGGTCGCAGCTAAGCCGTGACGCGCCTGGAAACGCTTCACGGTCTCGGCGACGACGTCGTCGTACGGTCCGGTCGCTTTGTCGGGGGCAAGATCGCCGCTGATCAGCAGGCGCCGGCGCAGCAGATCATCATGCGGTCCCTGGACGCCGAGGGCGAATTTGGCCTCGGTGGGTATCGCCGGCCATCCGCCGCGTACCGCGAGATCCGAGTAACTCAGTGCCGCTTCCCTGATTCGTTGCGCAGTGCCCTCGTCGTATGTCGGTTCGTGCGAGAGCGCCAAAGCCGCCGCTGAACGTGATTCCGGCGTAGATGCGGCGACTGCGGGCTTTGCCGGTGTGACGTGTGCCGGAGGTGCGGCGCCCGCCGGCGCTGCGGTTACCGGTTTGGCCGGGAGTGGGGCTGTGCCGGAGCCAGCCACACCCGCGCCTTGGGCAAACGCCGGCGCGGTCGCAAGCATTGTGGCGATGGCAATGATTGTCATTCTTTGCATGTGTGATGCCCTTGGAATGCGCCGCGAAGGCGCTGACGCTGAAATCGACCGGTTCAGGCGTGCTAGCCGAACAAGTCGAGGTATCCGCAAATTCAATATTGGGGATGTTATCCCATGAGAGTTGAGTTCCGATTAAGTTGTTATTGCGGCTATTGCACTGCCGCAAACGCGGATTGGACTTTCGTGGCCTTTGATATGTCGCAGCAGCGGCTAATGTGGTTCGTGAGGGTGTTGCCGATTAAAGAACGAATGCGCCTTTGGGAGAACCCATGCTGCTGACGCGTCGAGAGGCGATTACCGGATGTGGCGGCGGGCTGGCTTTGCTGATGGGATCGCCGGCCCTTGCCCAAACCGCCTATCCCAGCCGAACCATCAAGATGATTGTGCCCTATCCAGCGGGTGGCACGACCGACTTTCTCGGCCGCCTGGTCGCCGATCAGCTCAAGACCGGTCTTGGTGCGACCGTCATTGTCGAGAACAAACCCGGCGCTGCTACCGCGCTCGGCGCGGAACAGGTGGCAAGGGCCGAGCCGGACGGCTACACGCTGTTGATGGCAACCTCGACCACGCTTGCCATCAACAAGACGCTCTACAAAAAGCTGCCTTACGATCCGGTGAAGGATTTTACGCCGATCGCGCTGGTGGCCGCCGTGCCGTTCGCGCTGATTATCAATCCACAGATTCCGGCGAAGACCTTGCGCGAATTCATCGCCTACGCCAAATCGAAGCCTGGATTGGCCTATGGCTCGGCCGGCAACGGCAGTCCGCAGCATCTCGGCGCCGAAATGCTGAAGACCGCAGCGGGAATCGATATCCGCCATGTGCCCTATCGCGGCAGCGTGCCGGCGATGCTCGATGTGATCGCGGGTCATATTCCCTTCATGGTGGTGGATCTTCAGCCCGCGCTGCAACAGATCCGCGAGGGCAAGGTGAGGGTTCTCGGTGTGACCACCGCGAAGCGGGTCGCCGCGGCGCCCGAGATTCCGACGCTGGCCGAAGGCGGCCTTGCCGGCTTTGAACTTGTCGCATGGCAGGGCGTGGTTGCGCCCGCCGGCGTGCCCCGGGCGATCGTCGATCAATTGGCTGCGCAGATCGGCAAGCTGGTTGCCGATCCCGCAACCCGCGACAAGCTCACGACGATTTCGCTGGAGCCGTGGGGCGGGTCGACGCCGGACAGTTTCGCAGCTTACGTCAAGACCGAGGTCGATCGCTGGGCTGACATCGTCAAGAATTCGGGCGCCGAACTGGAATGACGAAAAGCGTGTCCTCGCTAAAACTTCCGGCACAAAAGCGCGATTCATGCCCGAAATAACGGAGTCTGAGGTGTTGATATCCGGCGCGGGACCGGTCGGTCTCACGCTGGCGATCGATCTGGCGTGGCGAGGCATTGACGTCACGGTTGTGGAGACGCGCGCCCGTGCCGTGCCGCCGGAGCCCAAATGCAACCACGTCGCCGCCCGCACCATGGAAATCTTCCGGCGGCTCGGGTTAGCGGAAAAGGTACGCAACGCCGGATTGCCCGCGGATTATCCGCACGACATCGCTTACCGCACGACGTTTACCGGGCAGGAGCTGACGCGCATTCCGATTCCCTGCCGCCGCGACCGCTTCACAATGAAGGATGGCCCGGACTGCAACTGGCCGACCCCGGAGCCGCCGCATCGCATCAACCAGATATTTCTCGAACCGATCCTGTTCGAGCATGCCGCCGCCCAGCCGCGCATCCGCATCATCAACCGGACGTCGGTCGAAGACGTGGTGGTGGAGGATACCTCCGCCAGCGTGGCCTTGCGCGATCTCGAAACCGGAACGGTCAGGCGTTTGAGCTGCCGCTATCTCATCGGTTGCGACGGCGCGCGCTCCGTCGTGCGCAGGGCGATTGGCGCCGAGTTAGCCGGCGACGCCGTCGTGCAGCGCGTGCAGTCGACCTATATCCGTGCTCCCGACCTCCTCGGCCGTCAGCACCACGAGCCCGCCTGGGGCACCGGCGCCATCAATCCGCGCCGCGCCGGCATGGTGTATGCGATCGATGGCCGCGAGCGATGGCTGGTGCACAATTACATGAAGCCCGGCGAGGGCGATTTCGATTCGGTGGACCGCGACGCCTGTATCCGGACCATCCTCGGCGTCGGGGCCGACTTCAAATACGAGATCATCTCCAGGGAGGATTGGTATGGGCGCCGTCTGATCGCGAACAAGTTTCGCGATCGTTGCGCCTTCATCGCCGGCGATGCGGCGCATATCTGGGTGCCCTATGCCGGTTACGGCATGAACGCCGGAATTGCCGACGCCATGAACCTGTCCTGGCTGCTTGCCGCTCATCTCAATGGCTGGGCGCCTTCCGGTATTCTCGACGCCTATGAGGCGGAGCGTTGGCCGATTACCAGCCAGGTCTCGCGATTCGCGATGTCGCATGCCGAGGCTGAAATTCGCCGGCGCGGCGCGGTACCCGATGAAATCGAGGATGCGGGATCGAGCGGCGAACGGGTGCGGCGGAAGGTCGGGCGGCTCGCCTACGAGATCAACGTCCAGCAATATGCCTGCGCGGGTCTCAACTTCGGCACCTACTACGATCGCTCGCCGATCATTGCCTATGACGGGTCAGAACATCCGGCCTACACGATGAGCAGTTATACGCCGTCGACCGTCCCGGGCTGCCGCACGCCGCATCTGTGGTGCGAAGACGGCAATTCGCTCTACGACGCCATGGGGCCGGAGTTCACACTGCTGAGGTTCGAACCCGCCGTGGATGTGGCTGCGCTTGAGCTTGCTGCCCGTCACAGGGGTGTGCCGCTGAAGGTTCTCGATATTAAACGGTCGAATACCGCCATTTTCCATGGCAGCGGTCTGGTATTGTCCCGGCCCGACCAGCATGTGGCCTGGCGCGGCGACAGCGTGCCGGCCGATCCGCTTGCGTTGATCGATCGTGTCCGCGGCGCTGCAAGCCAGGGGAGCTAGAACCGGAACCGCCTAGGCTTCGTTGGCGGCGATCGATTCCATCAAGGACACCAGCTGACGCTGTACGGTCTGGTCCTTGATCTTGCTGTAGGCCCGCAGCAACCTCAGGCTGAACGCGCTGTCGAGAAACAACAGGCTTTCGACCTCCCGCGCCTTGCCGTCGCCGTCATAGAAGAATGTGACGGGAACATCGAGCGCAGTGGCGATTTGCTGGAGACGAGCTGCACCGACGCGGTTGACGCCCTTCTCGTATTTTTGCACCTGCTGGAAGCTGACGCCAAGCTGGTCGCCGAGTTCCGCTTGCGAGATTTGTTGTTCGACGCGCCGCAGCCGAATTCGCTTTCCTAGTTCAATGTCGGGTTTGCCGGCACTGCGCTGCTTCATCTTCTTTGCCGCTGATTTGTTCATTCTGGTTCTACCCGTCCTTCAGTCGAGAAGCCCCCGAACAGATGGGTCAGGGGTTCACCCTTATATACCGCTTTAAATTCGCTTGGATGGATGAATTCGTCTTTAAACCACGGGAATTTTGCAGGATTGAAAGCTTCCACCAGCCAGTCGATCATGTGACGCACCCTAGGGATGCGTCCGCTACCGGGATGATAAGACAGCCAAACATCGTATGGCCGGCGCAATTCAATCTCAAGAGGTATCATCTTGCCTCCAAGTGCGCAGGCATATCGATACGTCGGCGGAACGCATCGCTAAACTTGGCAGAATATTGAGTGGATCACAACCATGGCGGGTCTCAGGGGCCTGCGCATTTTGTCGCTGCTGCCTGCCGTCGAGATCGGTCTGCCGGTCGCGTTGGCATCCGAATGCTCGAATGAATTCTGGCGTTCTTCGAACCGCGCAACGCCGTTCGCGTCGGTACGGAAAATGCGGGGATTTCGAACCCTATTGCATTCGGTTCTTGCAACCCTCGAGGACTGCCGCGCTGTTCTGCTCGACAGCGCAGCGAGACTGCATTACTGGTCTCGGTGGCAGTTCTCGATCTTCGGATGAAACTGCATCGAATTGCGAACTCGGAGTTGAAGGCTTTATGCGATGCGATGTCGGGGAACGAGGCCCCGGCGGAAAGATCGCATGAGCCAAAATCGCCGCAAGGCCGGCGCCCCTTGCTGAAGCTGGTCAAATAGCGACGCAGGTTTTATCCCATTCCGCATACGCCGAATCCGGCCCCGCGATCTGCCGCGATCCGCTGCATTGGGACGGCAGCGCTCGCTCAGGCTGTCGCGATGCCGGATTGTTGATCGAGAAAATCCAGGCCCATCGCCGGTATTGCGCGCATCGACGGCCAAGGCTACGGCGGGCCCGCGCGATGTCTGTTGCGCATTTTTGGCTATCCGCTACATCAAGCCGGACCAGCCCGGCGCTCCCAAATGTCAGGCTTGGCCAAGGCTGCGAGCCGCGCGTTATCAACGATGGCGATGACTGCATGATTCACGATGTCTCGATCCCCGCGGCGCTGATTGCCGGTCTGGTGAGCTTTCTGTCGCCATGCGTGCTGCCTTTGGTGCCGCCGTATCTGATTTATCTCACCGGCGCGACCATCGAGCACGTCGCCAATGAGGAGACGGAATCGTCCTCGAGGCGCGCGGTGATGATATCGGCGGTGATGTTCGTGCTCGGCTTTTCCACGGTGTTCGTGGCGCTCGGCGCCAGCGCTTCCCTGATCGGAGGGTTGATCCGCGCCTGGTCGGCGGAGCTCGCGGTCGTCGCCGGCATCGTCATCATCGTCATGGGCCTGCACTTCCTCGGGTTGACGCGGATCGGGTTGCTGATGAAGGAAGGGCGGTTGCCGATCCCGAAGCCCGTAGGCTTGGGGGGAGCCTATGTGATGGGCCTGGCGTTTGCGTTCGGCTGGACCCCCTGCATCGGCCCGATCCTCGCAGCCATCCTGTCGGTCGCTGCCGCCGAGGCGACGGTGACAAAGGGCGCGGGCCTGCTCGCGGTCTATTCCGCCGGGCTCGGGATTCCGTTTCTGATTGCGGCCTTCATGGTCGAACAGTTCTCGTCGCTATTCTCGCGGATGAAGCGGCATCTTGCCAGCGTCGAACGGGCGATGGGCGTGCTGATGATCATCACCGGCATCGGCTTTCTCACCGGCAGCGTGTCCACCATCAGCATCTGGCTGCTGGAGACGTTTCCGAGCTTGCAGAATTTCGGCTAGAAACCAGCTTTCGTCCTCAATGCGGAACCTGCGCCGTTGTTAAAGATTGCTGTCGGTAATCCCGGCGTAGACCATGGTGCGCAGCTCGCGCCGTAGCGGATAGGCGCTCGACGGCAGCACCTGGGTCATGAAGATGGCGATCAGTTCTTCCGCAGGATCGATCCAGAACGACGTGGTCGCAGCACCTCCCCAGGCATATTCGCCGGCGCTGCCGGGAATCAATGTCTGTGCCGGGTTCATCGTGACCGAGAAGCCGAGACCGAAGCCGATGCCGTTGTAGGTCGCCTCGCTGAAGAGCGACCGCGACATTTCCGGCAGGTCGCGCCCGCCAGGCAGATGATTTGATGTCATCAGCGCCAGCGTCTTCGGACCAATCAGCCTGACCCCGCCGAGTTCACCGCCATTGAGCAGCGCACGGCAGAAGGTGAGATAATCGGCCGCGGTCGAGCACAACCCGCCACCTCCGGAAATGAACGACGGCGGCGACAGGAAAGAACTCTTGGTCGGATCGTCCTGCAGCGTCAGGCCCCCCTTGCGATCGGTGGCGTGAAACGTCATGCCGCCCTTCGGGTCGGCCGAATAACAAGCCGCGAAACGATGGACCTTGTCGGCCGGCACAAAAAAATCGGTGTCGTTCATATCAAGCGGATCGAAGATACGTTCTTTCAGGAACGCTTCGAACGGCTTGCCGCTGATTTTGCCGATCAGGTAGCCGATCACGTCGGTGGAGACGGAGTAATTCCAGGCCTCGCCGGGCGAAAATTCCAGCGGGATTTTGGAGAGGTCCTCGATCATCGATTGCAGCGTTCCCGCTTTCACGACCTCGCCGATTTTCATTTCGCGGTACGCGGCGTCGACGTTGGAGCGCTGCTGGAAGCCGTAAGTCAGGCCGGAGGTGTGCCGCAGAAGGTCCACGATCAACATCGGCCGCGACGGCGGCCTGGTCAGGAATGCCGGCGCGGTGCCGGCCTGGAAGACGCCCAGGTTTTTCCATTCCGGGATGTATTTATGGACCGGCTCGTCGAGCGCGACGCGGCCCTCCTCGAACAGCATCATGAAGGCCACTGATGTGATCGGCTTGGTCATCGAATAGATGCGAAAAATGGTGTCGTCCTTGACAGGCGCCTTGCGCTCGACGTCGGCGAAGCCCTGCACCGCGCTGTGGACGACCTTGCCGCGGCGGTAGACCAAAAGCTGCGTTCCCGGAAAGCGGCCGGCGTCGATGTAGCGGTGCTTCAGATGCGCTTCGAGGCGATCGAAGGCGGCCTTGGACATACCGGCGGATTCGGGCGAGGCGGGGGTCGGGGCTAACATCGGGATCAACTCCAAAGGGCTATCGAGCCATAGGTTGATAGCCGAAAAGTGTGCCGTGTTCCAATCGCCGCGTGCTTACTCCGGCCGCATCGCTGGTGTAGGGTTACGCCGAAAATCGCATAACCCGCAGGATGGCAACCATGCCCCAATTCAACGACACCGAACTCACCGCCGCCGTTATCCGCAGCTTCGAGGAGACGCCGGACCCGCGGGTCAAGTTCCTGATGGAAGAACTGGTGAAGTCGCTGCACGAATTCGTGCGCAAAACCGATCTCACCTTCGATGAATGGGGTTATGCGATCGATTTTCTGACCCGTGTCGGCCAGAAATGCACCTCGACCCGGCAGGAATTCATCCTGCTGTCGGACGTGCTCGGGGTATCAATGCTGGTCGATGCCGTGAACCATCGCGAGCGCGACGGCGCGACCGAGACCACCGTGCTTGGCCCGTTCTATGTCGGGGAACACAAGCCGATGCCGCACGGTACAGACATCTCGGCCGCCAACCTGACCGGCGAACGGATGTTCGTGCAGAGCCGCGTCACGGATCTCAAGGGCAAACCGCTGGCGAACGTCCCGGTGGACGTCTGGCACGCCGACGATGACGGCTATTACGACTCGCAAAAGCCATCCTACGAGACGCAGGGCCCGTCATCGCGGGCGCGGTTCATCACCGACGCCGACGGCCGGTTTTACTTTCGCACCATCCTGCCCTGCAGTTATCCGATCCCGACCGACGGTCCCGTCGGGGAAATGATCCTGCAGACGCGGCGTCATCCGATGCGGCCGGCGCATGTGCATTTTCTGGTCGCCGCGCCGGGCTACGAGCCGCTGATCACCCACGTCTTTATCGAGGGCGACAAGTACCTCGATTCCGATGTCGTGTTCGGGGTCAAGAATGACTTGATCGCCAAAATCGAAAAACGCACCGATCCGACGATGCCCGATGGCAAGCCCGCCGCCTCACCCTGGCATTTGATGACCTACGATTTTCGAATGAAGCCGGGTCAGGGGAACGCACCGAAGCCGATGATGGCGGTGACTGAAGACGCCTGAAGAGCGCGAGCTCAAGGCCTGCTTATTTATTGTGCGGCGCACAAAGAATGAGCGAATTGCAAATTTTGGGAGCGGCTTTCCGATCTGCCCCTCTCTGACAAAATACATAACCTCTTACAAAACATCGCCTTTTTGCGTTGCGGTAGCTTGGCACGAAGCTTGAATAGTTTGTGCTGACGCCATTGTAGCCGTCCATCGAAACCAATCATCCGAATTGCAACACCGTCGGACCGGGGTCTCCCCGGAGCGCGCCTCTATGCCTTTGAGCGTGATTCCTCCGGCGACAGCGGCCAAGCCCGTTCAGAAAGGAATCTCTAATGAGCAAGCAGAACCCGACCTGGATTTCGGAATGGAAACCAGAGGATGCGGTCTTTTGGAACTCCACGGGCAAGGTCATCGCCCGGCGCAATCTCATCTGGTCGATCGTTGCCGAGCACATCGGATTTTCCGTTTGGCTGATCTGGAGCATCGTCGCAACCAAGTTGCCCGCGGCGGGCTTCCATTTCACGACCGACGAACTGTTTCAGCTGGTGGCGCTGCCCGGACTGATCGGGTCGCTGATGCGCTTTCCCTATACCTTTGCGGTAACGATGTTCGGCGGCCGTAACTGGACGATCTTCAGCGCATCGGTTCTGTTCATCCCAACGCTTGCGCTCGCCTATTTCGTCAGCCACCCAGAGACGCCTTTCTGGTTGATGCTGCTGGTGGCCTCCACCGCGGGTCTCGGCGGCGGCAACTTTGCTTCCAGCATGGCCAACATCTCCTTCTTCTACCCCGATCGCATGAAGGGTTGGGCGCTCGGCCTCAACGCGGCCGGCGGCAATATCGGTGTCAGCAGCGTCCAATTGCTGACGCCCATCCTGATGGGAGTCGGCCTCATCAATCTCTATGAAGCAACACCGGTCGCTGGCGTCTATCTTCAGAACGCCGGCCTGATGTGGATGCTGCCGCTCGCCATTGCGGTGCTCGGCGCCGCTTTCTTCATGAACAACCTCACCTCGGCCAAGTCCACGTTCAAGGACCAACTCGCCATCGTCAAGCGTAGCCATACCTGGATCATGTCCTTCATCTACATCGGGACGTTCGGCTCGTTCATCGGTTATTCGGCCGCGTTTCCGCTGCTGATCAAGACGCAATTCCCGGCGGTCACGATCGCCATTGCGTTCCTCGGACCGCTGGTAGGCTCGTTGTCGCGTCCGTTTGGCGGCTTGCTCGCCGACAAAGTTGGCGGCGCGATCGTGACGTTCTGGAATTTCATCGCGATGGGCGGCGCGACGATTGGAGTCCTGTACTTCGTGGGTATCAAGGACTTCACGGGCTTCCTGGTGATGTTCCTCATCCTTTTCGTCACGACCGGAATCGGCAACGGGTCGACCTACCGCATGATTCCGTCGATTTTCCGCGAGGAGAATCTTCGAAAAGCAAAGGGCAAGGGCGAAGCCGGCCGTGCACTTGCCTTGAAGACCGCCAGCATCGAGAGCGGCGCCGCGCTTGGATTCATCGGCGCGATCGGCGCTTGCGGCGGCTACTTGATCCCGAGCGGCTTCGGCAAGTCGATCGCCATCACCGGCGGTCCGCAGCTCGCGCTCGTAATCTATCTGGCGTTCTACGCGATCTGCCTGGCGCTTACATGGTGGTACTACCTGCGCAAGAGCCCTGTGGCGTCGAGCGCGACCAGCCTTGCGGAAGCGCGCGTGTGAACGGTGGCGAAGCTGTGCTGCACGCATGGACAGCGGCGTACGGGACCGCTGTCCGGCTTCATGATTTCCGAAGCGTACGGCCGCCCCCAGGCGGCCGAGTAAGGACTGGAACGTGAGCGAACCGCTGGTCGTCGTCGGCAATGGAATGGCGGCGGCGCGTCTGGTCGACGAACTGGCAAAAGCGGCCCTTGGCCGTTACGCCATCGCTGTCATCGGCGACGAGCCGCGGCTGGCCTATAATCGCGTGCTGCTGTCCTCGGTGCTCGCAGGCGAGACTGCCTCGCATGATATCGAGCTTAAGTCCGCCGCATGGTGGCGCGACCGCGGCGTCACCTTGAAATATGGCTGCCTCGCCACCGAGATCGATGTCGGCCGCCGCGAACTCAAGATCGCGAACGAAGAGAGCATCGCGTTTTCCAAACTGGTCCTTGCTACCGGCTCGACGCCGCTGCGGCTCAACGTGCCCGGCGGCGATCTCGCCGGCGTGCACACCTTTCGCGATGGCCGGGACGTCGATCTGCTGCTGACGCTCGCCGGCCGGAAGAAGCGCGTCGTCGTGGTCGGCGGCGGATTGCTGGGACTGGAAGCCGCCTATGGCCTCGCCAAGGCGGGCGCGGCAGTCACCCTGATCCACCTGATGGACCGGCTGATGGAGCGCCAGCTCGATACGCCGGCAGCCGAACTGTTGAAATCGCTGGTCGAGCGCAAGGACATCAAGATCCTGTTGAACGCCAATACCACGCGTCTCCATGGTGAGACGCGCGTCGAAGGCGTCGAGCTGGCGGACGGACGCCGGATCGACGCCGACGCGGTGATTTTCGCGGCCGGAATCCGGCCCAATATCGCGCTGGCGAAGGAAGCCGGCGTTCCCGTCAATCGCGGCATCGTTGTCGACGATCATCTCGCGACCGGCGCGCCGGATATCTTCGCACTCGGCGAATGCGCCGAACATCGCGGCAGCTGTTACGGCCTGGTCGAGCCGGCTTACGAGCAGGCGCGCGTGCTGGCGCAGCATCTCGCGGGCAGGGCCGCTGTCTACAGCGGCAGCATCGTGGCCACCAATCTGAAGGTTTCCGGCGTCAGCGTGTTTTCCGCGGGCGATTTTATGGGCGCGGAGGGAAGCGAATCCATCGTCCTCAATGATGCCGGCGGCGGCACTTACAAGAAGCTCGTGATATCCGGCGGCCGCCTCACCGGCGCGGTGCTGGTCGGCGATGTCGGCGAGGCGCTCTGGTATCTCGAATTGATCCGCAACCGGCAGCCGATCGCAAGAATTCGTAAAGATATGATGTTCGGCCGCTCGCTCGCGATTCCGTCTGAGGCGGCGTGACCCGATGACCGGGCTGTTGCCATGACGGCCGTCGATCCCGCGCTTCGCGCCACGCGCACGACCTGTCCCTATTGCGGCGTCGGCTGCGGCATATTGGCGACGCCGGACGACGGCGGCGGCGCGGCGATATCGGGCGATCCCGGGCATCCCGCCAATTTCGGACGGCTGTGCTCGAAGGGCTCGGCGCTCGGCGAAACCCTCGGTCTTGAGGACCGGCTGCTCTTTCCGATGATCCGCTGCAGCAAGGGCACCATGGAGCGAGTGGCCTGGAGCGATGCGCTCGACCATGTCGCGCATCGCTTTGCGCATATCATCAAGCGCGACGGCCCCGGGGCTGTGGCGTTTTATCTGTCCGGGCAATTGCTGACCGAGGACTATTACGTCGCCAACAAGCTGATGAAGGGATTCATCGGCAGCGCCAATGTCGATACCAATTCGCGGCTGTGCATGGCGTCCTCGGTCGCGGGTCACCGCCGCGCATTCGGCGCCGACACCGTGCCCGGCTGCTATGAGGATCTCGACGAGGCCGATCTGTTGGTGCTGGTCGGCTCCAACGCGGCGTGGTGCCATCCGGTTCTGTTTCAGCGCATGGTCGCCAACAAGCTTGAGCGCGGCGCGCGCATCGTGGTGATCGATCCGCGTCGCACCGACACCGCCGGGGATGCCGACCTGTTTTTGGGGTTGAAGCCCGGCACCGACACCGCGCTGTTCTCTGGGCTATTGGTGCAACTCGCCGACACCGGCGCGCTCGATTCCGACTACATCGAACGTCACACCAGCGGCTTCGAAGATGCGCTGGCGCGGGCGCGGAGCATTGCCGGCAGCATTGGCGCCACCGCGCTGGCGACCGGCCTCTCCGAGCAGGATGTCGCGGCATTCTTCGAAATGTTTGGGAATACGCCGCGCGTGGTCACGCTTTATTCGCAAGGCGTCAACCAGTCGGCGCAGGGCACCGACAAGGTCAATGCCATCATCAATTGCCACCTCGCGACCGGGCGGATCGGCAAACCGGGCGCATCGCCGTTCTCGCTGACCGGGCAACCCAATGCGATGGGCGGGCGCGAGGTCGGCGGGCTCGCCAATCAGCTCGCCGCGCATATGGCCTTCACGCCGCCGGATATCGACCGCGTCCGCCGGTTCTGGAAGGCGCCGCGCATTACGACGCATGAGGGGCTGAAAGCGATCGAGATGTTCGAGGCGATCGGACGCGGCGAGATCAAGGCATTGTGGGTGATCGGCACCAACCCGGCGGTGTCGCTGCCGGATGCCGATGCCGCACGCGCCGCGCTGAAGAAGCTCGAGCTGTTTGTCATCTCGGAGAACGTGCGTTCCAACGACACCGTCAGGTCAGGCGCGCATGTGCTGCTGCCGGCGCAGGCCTGGGGCGAGAAATCGGGAACCGTGACCAATTCGGAACGGCGCATTTCGCGGCAGCGCGCGTTCCTTGACCCGCCGGGAGAGACCAGGCCCGATTGGTGGATCGTCGGCGAGGTCGCAAAACGGCTCGGCTTCGGCGCGGCATTCGACTTCAATTCAGCGGCGGACGTGTTCCGCGAACACGCCGCCCTGTCGGCGTTCGAGAACAACGGCGGCCGCGATTTCGATATCGGCGCGTTGCAGTCGTTGTCGGATCAGGCGTTCGATGAGATGGCGCCGGTGCTGTGGCCGGCGCGGGAGGGCGATATCGGGCCGCAGCAGCGGTTTTTCGCCGACGGCGGTTTTTTCGCAAACGACGGCAAGGCGCGCTTCATCGCGCCGGAAATCCCCGCGCTGCGGACCGAGACCACGGCCGGACGGCCGCTGCGGCTGAACACCGGCCGCATCAGGGATCAATGGCACACCATGACCCGCAGTGGCTTAAGCCCGCGGCTGGGCCAGCATTTGCCGGAGCCGTTCGTCGAGGTTCATCCTGACGACGCGATCAGTTTGGCGTAACCGACGACAGTTTTGCGCGCGTCGTCACCGATTACGGACAGTGTATTCTGAAGGTCGCGGTCAGTGAGCGGCAGCAACGCGGCATGCTGTTCGCGCCCATCCACTGGAGCGAGCAGACTGCGTCGACCGCGCGCGTCGGCGCGATGGTGGCGCCGTTCACCGATCCGTTTTCCGGCCAGCCCGAGAACAAGGCGACGCCGGCGTCAATCGTGCCCTACGAATACGTCTTTCGCGGCTTCGCCCTGTCCAGGGTACAGCTGGAATTGCCTGATCATGTCTGGTGGGCGCGGGTGACCGTGGCCGGCGGCTACGGCTATCTGTTCGGCGACAACGCCGATCTGGCGAGATGGCAATCATGGTTGCGGTCCATCACATCAAGCGATCTTGCCGAGTACAAGGATTTTGGCGGCGGCGTCTATCGCGCGGCATCGTTTGCCGAAGATCGCATCGATACATGCCTGTTTGTCGGTCCCGCGCACGACGCGGGCGATTGGGATGTGGTCAAAAACCTGTTCGCAGCGGACGCGCTCAGTGACGATCAGCGCCGGATGCTGCTGTCGGGCAAATCGACGGATGGGCTGGCCAGCGCCGGCCCCGTTGTCTGCGCCTGCTTTGGGGTCGGCCGGACAACGATTTGCGATGCCATTGTGGCGGGGGCAGGCACCGCCGCCGAGATCGGCCTGCAGTTGAAGGCCGGCACCAATTGCGGCTCGTGCATCCCGGAGTTGAAGCGGCTGATCGCGCGGGCGGGCGCAGACAAACCGGAACAACGCCAACTCGCCGGTGTGGCGAATTGAGGAAATCTACCCCCCTTGGCCGCGTCCGCCGTCAAGTCTGCCACGATCTGGCGCTGGGCGAAAACCGGTAGCACCAGCGGGGCGAGTCGACCGACTGTTTCATCGAGGGCCCGTCATTTGATGTTGCGATGGGCGGCGTAAAGCGCTACCGGCTCCGCGTCACGGAATTGGGGACCGGCACCGTCTTGGTCGCGGATATCAGTGTCCTCGATTCGTCATTGCGAGGAGCGTAAGCAACGAAGTAATCCAATTGCGCGAGGAAACCTTGAGGCAGCAAAAATTCGGCAGCGCCGGTCCCGAGGTGCCCGCGATCGGGCAGGGCACCTGGTATATCGACCGCGGAGATCGCGGAGGCGCGGTCGCCGCGCTGCGCCGTGGCATCGATCTCGGCATGACTCACATCGACACCGCCGAGATGTATGGCGATGCCGAACTGGTGATCGCGGAGGCCATCGCCGGGCGGCGCGACGACATCTTTCTGGTCTCGAAAGTCTTGCCGAGCAACGCCTCGCGGCGCGGCACCATCACGGCATGCGAGCGTTCGCTGGCGCGGCTGAAAACCGACCGGCTCGATTGCTATCTGCTGCATTGGCGTGGGTCGTATCCGCTGGCGGAAACCGTCGCCGCATTCGAGCAATTGGTCAGCGCCGGAAAAATCCGTTCGTGGGGCGTCAGTAATTTCGATACCGACGATCTCAACGAGATGCTGGCGGTGGCCGGCAAGGGCAAGATCGCCTGCAACCAGGTGCTCTATCACTTAGGGGAACGCGCGATCGAGCACGCGGTGCTTCCATGGTGCAAACAGCACGGCGTCGCGGTGGTCGGCTATTCGCCGTTCGGCCACAATGATTTTCCACAACGGCGCAGCAAGGGCGGTGAGATGCTGCAGGCAATCGCCGACGCGCATGGCGCCTCGCCGCGCCAGGTCGCCCTGAGCTTTCTGACGCGCGAGACTTTCGTGTTCGCGATTCCGAAGGCCTCAAGCGAGGAGCACGCCGCCGACAATGCGGCGGCCGGCAAGCTCGCGCTCAGCCATGACGAAATCGCCGCGCTGGACAAAGCCTTTCCGCGCGGGCCCAGACCGCGCAGCCTGCCGATGCTGTAATGTGGTTCGTCATGGTGAGGAGGCGCCAACGGGTCGCGCGAATGCGTGCCCAGGCTCCGCGCCGTCTCGAACCATGAGGTCCCATCCTTCGAGACGCGCGCAAGGGCGCGCGCCTCAGGATGACGCAAATTAGGGGAGGCTGCGGCGAGCCGTCGCGCGCAATCGCGCATATCGGCTTCCTGTTTTCGGACCTTGTCGATGACCGGCAATTATCGTTTTTTAGCGGCTCGCCCGATTCGATAATTTCTGCATCCGAGTTCAACCGTGACCCCGCCTCCCGCCGCAGCCGCCAGGCTGGACAGCGCTCCATTGCCCTTGCCCGAGAAGAAGTCGACTGCACGCGCCGCGCCCGCGCGCGCCGACCGGCCGTTCCGCGGCATCGCGCTGATCCTAGCATCGACCGTGTTTCTCGGCGCTTCCGATGTCACCGCGAAATATCTGTCGGCGACGTTGCCGTCGATCGAGATCGCCTGGATCAGGTTTCTGGTGTTTGCGCTGATCATGGTGCCGGCGATGCTGCCGGGTTCGCCGTTATATGCCTTGCGATCCGAGCGCCCGGGCCTGCAGGTCATGCGCGGTGTCGCGCTGTTGTCGTCTTCGCTGTTTTTCATCTCCGGCTTGCGGTTTCTCCCCATTGCGGAAGCCTCCGCCACCGGCTTCGTCGCGCCGTTGTTCGTCACCGCGCTGTCGATTGTTTTTCTCGGCGAGAGCGTCGGCGTGCGCCGCTGGCTTGCGACCGCGGTCGGGTTGATCGGCGTGCTGATTATCCTGCGGCCGGGCTCCAGCGCGTTTCATCCCGCCGCGTTTTTCCCGATCGTCTCGGCGCTGGCCTGGGCCTGCACCTTGATCATGACGCGGATGATGAGCGGCAGGGAACACGCCATCACCACCATGACCTATTCCTCGATCGTGGGCGTTTGCGTCATCTCTGCGCTGGTTCCGTTGGTCTGGGTCGCCCCGAGCTGGCACGACATTCTGTTCGGGGTTTTCATCGGTGTCGCGTCGACGGCGGGGCAGTGGATCGTCGTGCTGGCGTTTCGGTATGCCGACGCCTCCGTGCTCGCGCCGTTTTCCTACACCCAGCTGCTGTGGGTCAGCATCCTCGGTTTTGTCATTTTCGGGGAAGTGCCTGACATCTGGACTGTGACCGGCGCCGTGTTCATCGTCGCCAGCGGTCTCTACACCGCGCACCGCGAGCGTGTCAGGCGGTCACAGCTCTTGGCGCTGCCGGCCGAGCCGTCTCCCAACGCCTGACCGTCTGCCGTTACACCTGGTAACCGCCGTGGTATGAGGACAATCACGTACCGCAGGGGGACGTCGATTGCGTGCTGCCATTTTCAGGAACGGCGAGATCGTCGCAGATCTGCTGCCCGAGCCCAAGCCTGCCGCCGGGCAGGTGCTGGTCAGGACGCTGGCCTGCGGCATTTGCGGCTCCGACCTGCACGCGCGCAAGCACGCCCATCGCATGGTCGAACTATCCAGGCATTTCTCCGGCCGCAAGCCGATGGACCTCTCCCGCGACGTCGTGTTCGGCCACGAATTCTGCTGCGAGATTCTCGATTACGGGTCGGACACACAGCGCAAGCTGAAAGCCGGCACCCGCGTCTGTTCGCTTCCCGCGCTGCTGACGCCGGATGGCCCGCAGGGCATCGGCTATTCCAACGACAATGTCGGCGGCTATGCCGAGCGCATGCTGCTCAGCGAAGCATTGCTGCTGGAAGTGCCCAACGGACTTGCGGCGGAACATGCGGCATTGACGGAGCCATTGGCGGTCGGCATCCACGCGGTCGCCAAGGCCAATGTACGCGGCGACGAGGTGCCGCTGGTGATCGGCTGCGGCCCGGTCGGGCTGGCGGTGATCGCGGCGCTGAAACTGAAGGGGTTCCACCCGATCGTCGCCGCCGATTATTCGCCGGCGCGCCGCGCTTTGGCGGAGAGGCTGGGCGCCGATATCGTCGTCGATCCCGCGCGCACGCAAGCCTTCGCGACCTGGGCCGAGCACGCCGCGATGTCGCCGGAGCAAAAAGCCGCACGGCCGCCGTTGCAGGCGTTGCTGCCGGCCTTGAAACCCGCGCTGATTTTCGAATGCGTCGGCATCCCCGGCCTGCTGCAGCAGGTGTTCGAAGGCGCGCCGCGCGACGCCCGCATTGTCGTGGTCGGTGTCTGCATGGAAACCGACCGCTCTGAGCCGATGCTCGGCATCATGAAGGAGCTCAACGTTCAATACGTGCTGGGCTACACGCCCGATGAATTTGCGTACTCCTTGCGCCTGATCGCGGAAGGGCAGGTTGACGCCGCATCGCTGGTGACCGCGACCGTCGGTATCGACGGCGTCGCCGCGGCGTTTGCCGACCTCGCCAATCCCGAGCGTCATACCAAGATCATCGTCGAGCCGTGGCGTTAGATCTGTTTCTCCTCATGGTGAGGAGCGCGTCTTCGCGCGTCTCGAACCATGAGGGCCACATGCGAGGCAATCCTTCGCGACGCCCGCCTGCGGCGGGCTCCTCAGGATGAGGAAGAAACGATATGATGGGCCATGTCCCGCAACGATTCCGACCGTCCGCCCGTCCTCGCGCATCAGCGTTTCCTTGAGGACAGGGAATCCTTTACCGGCTTGAATCTCGCGCAGCGCTTTCGGCGCATCCACGAGACCAATTTATGGGGCGCGCCGGCTTCGGCTTCCGGGCTGGGCTCCGAGATGGACGCGACCGCCGCGCTGCGCGCCGAATTGCCGCGGCTTTTCGAAAAACTCGGGGTGACTTCGCTGCTCGACGCGCCCTGCGGCGATGCGGGCTGGATCAATCAGCACGAATTTGCGCGTGCGCATCATCGGCGTCGACATCGTGCCTTCGCTGATCGAGCGCCTGCAGGCCCGCGCCGCCGCGGGAGAAATCAAGGGCGAATACGTTCTCGCCGATATCACCGCGGGATCCGCTGCCGAGATGTGACGCGATCCTGTGCCGCGACGCTCTCGTGCATCTGTCGTTTGCAAATATCGAACGCGCGGTCGCGAATTTCCAGCGCTCCGGCGCGGGCTGGCTGATCGCGACCACGTTTCCGGAGTGGCAGACCAACCGCGATTGCGAGGACGGCGACTGGCGCGCGCTGAATTTCGAACGCGCGCCGTTCGACTGGGGACCGCCGGTTGAACTCCTGAACGAGAATTGCCTGGAGGCCGGCGGCGGCTGGCGCGACAAGAGCCTTGGGGTGTGGCGGCTGTCTACCGTCGTCCCGGACAAGTGAGCCAACGGGTCCGGCCTTTGGCCGGCCCGATGACAGGCTCCGCGAGCGCGATCCGGGACCGATACGCCGTGCATTCTCGTTTAGGCACTGGCATCGAGACCTTCTGCAACAATCAGCGCCGGTGAGTATGGGTCCCCGCTTTCGCGGGGACGACGGATAGTTATTGGCCTCTCACACCGGCAGCGCGATCGAATATTTCACCTGGCTGAGCGCAAAACTCGATTCGATCGAGGCGATGCCGTCGAGCCGGGTCAGCTTGTTCTTCAAAAACGCTTCATACGACGACAGGTCGGCGGCGACGACGCGCAGCAGGTAATCGCGGTTTCCGGTCATCAGATAGCATTCCAGAACCTCGTCCCATTTCGAGATCGCTTTGGCAAACCGGTCGAGGTCTTCCTCCTTCTGCCGCGCGAGCTTGATCGAGATGAACACGCTGACATGCAGGCCGAGGGATTTCTGGTCGACGGTCGCGATATAACGCGTGATCACGCCGCGCTCTTCCAGAAGTTTTACGCGGCGGTGGCAGGGCGAGACCGACAGGCCGACCTTGTCGGCGAGTTCCTGCATGGTGGTGCGGCTGTCGGATTGCAGTGCGCTGAGGATTTTGCGGTCGATGGCATCTAACGTGTGCATTGGGATAAACTCTGCAGATAAGGTCCTGGATTGGTAATTTATCCCGATTTGCGGCAGTATGTCGCGAGAATTTGAGATTTTTAGCGAAAGCGGCTGCGTTAACATTGCGGCGTATTCACCGCCCGGAAGTACCGCCATGGCGACCGAACCCGCACGCCTTGAATTGCTGTCCGCGCTGGCACGCAAGGTGCTCTGGCTGTCGTCGTGGACCATCCACCACGCCAATCACATCCGGCCCAATACCGATGGCTTGAAGGTCGGCGGCCATCAGGCGTCCTCGGCCTCGCTCGCGACCATCATGTCGGCGCTGTATTTCTCGGTGCTGAGGCCGGAGGATCGCGTCGCGGTGAAGCCGCATGCGAGCCCGGTGTTTCACGCCATCCAGTATCTGTTCGGGCACCAGACCCGCGACAAGCTGGAAAAGTTTCGCGGCTTCAAAGGCGCGCAATCCTATCCGTCGCGCACCAAGGACACCGACGACGTCGATTTCTCCACCGGCTCGGTCGGGCTCGGCGTGGCGCAGACCTTGTTCGCCTCGCTGGTGCAGGACTACGTCAAGGCGCACGGCTGGATGAAGGATCGGCCCGAGGGGCGGATGATCGCGCTGGTCGGCGACGCCGAGATGGACGAGGGCAATATCTTCGAAGCGCTGCTGGAGGGCTGGAAGCACGGGCTGCGCAACACCTGGTGGGTGGTCGATTACAACCGCCAGAGCCTCGATGCCGTGGTGCGCGAGGGGCTGTGGGAAAAATTCGAATCCATGTTCCGCAATTTCGGCTGGGACGTGGTGATCGTGAAATACGGCAGGCTGATGCGAACCGCGTTCGCCGAACCCGGCGGCGAGGCGCTGAAGCGCTGGATCGATGCCTGCCCGAACGCGATGTACGCCGCGCTGTGCTTTCAGGGTGGCGCGGCGTTCCGCAAGCATTTGCGCGACGAGATCGGCGATCAGGGCGCGGTGTCGCAACTGATCGACAAGCGCAGCGATGACGAATTGCTGGAGCTGATGTCCAATCTCGGCGGCCACGACATGGCCAGCATGATCGAGGCATTTGAGTTGATCGACCACGATCGCCCGGTCTGCTTCATCGCCTACACCATCAAGGGCATCGGGCTGCCGTTCCAGGGCCACAAGGACAACCATGCCGGATTGATGACGATCACGCAGATGGAAAAGTGGCGCTCGGCGCAGAACATCCGGCCGGGCCATGAATGGGAAAAATTCGAAGGGCTGTCGCAGGAGCCGGCCGTGCTGGAGGCGTTTCTCGCGGACGCGCCCTTCAACCGCGACGGCCGGCGCCGCCTGACCGCACCCGTGATCGAGGTGCCCGAGCGGCTCTCGTTCAAGCCGTCGCCGGTCATGTCGACCCAACAGGGCTTTGGTCTCGTGCTCAACGAACTCGCCCGCGGCGATTCCGAGCTCGCCGCGCGCATCGTCACCGCCTCGCCCGACGTCACGGTGTCGACCAATCTCGGCGCCTGGGTCAACCGGCGCGGGCTGTTCGCGCGCGCCGAGAAGGCCGACCTGTTCCGCAGCGAAAAGATTCCTTCGACCTTCAACTGGGACTTTTCGCCGGATGGACAGCACATCGAACTCGGCATCGCCGAGATGAACCTGTTCATCCTGATGTCGGCGCTGGGGCTGTCGCACGCCATCAATGGCGAACGGCTGCTGCCGATCGCAACCTTGTACGATCCCTTCATCGAGCGCGGCCTCGATGCCCTGAACTACGCCTGTTATCAGGACGCGCGCTTCATGGTGGCGGCGACGCCGTCGGGCATTACGCTGGCGCCGGAAGGCGGCGCGCATCAGTCGATCGCGACGCCCTTGATCGGGATGGCGCAGGATGGCTTGGCCTCGTTCGAGCCGGCCTTTGTCGATGAGCTCGCGGTCATCATGGGCTGGGGATTCCGCCACATGCAGCGCGAAGGCGGCGAGGGCGGCTCGGTGTATTTGAGGCTATCGACGCGCACCCTGGACCAGCCGCAGCGGATGATGACGCCCGACCTGCAAAAGGGCATCACCGACGGCGCCTATTGGCTGCGCAAGCCCGGCGAGAATTGTGAAGCCGTGATCGCCTATACCGGCGCGGTCGCGCCCGAGGCGATCGAGGCGATTGGCCTGATCGGCGAAAGCCGCCGGGATGTCGGCCTGCTCGCGATCACCTCCGCCGACCGGCTGCATTCGGGGTGGACCGCAGCGCGAAAGCTGCGCCGCGACCGCCGCGGCGTGCCGCATCTCAGCCATATCGAAAAGCTGCTGGCGCCGCTGCCGCGCGACTGCGGCATCGTCACCGTGATCGACGGCCATCCGGCGGCGCTGGGCTGGCTCGGCAGCGTGCGCGGCCACAAGGTTGAAGCGCTCGGCGTTGAGCATTTCGGCCAGACCGGCACGATCGACGACCTCTACCGCCACCACGGCATCGACGCCAACGCCATCATCGACGCGGCGGAAGCCTTGACCGCCGGCGCGCCGGTGCGCCACCGCAAAATGGCGGTGTGATGGTATTTGTCGTCCCTGCGAAAGCAGGGACCCATACTCCGCGGCGCTGATTGTTGCAGAGGGTATCCGCCATCAGCATTAAAACGTGAAGACGCGGCGTATGGGCTCCGGCGTTCGCAGGGGCGACGGATTGTCACGTCTTGCCACCTTCACAACCGTGACCATATATGCCGCGTCCGCCGCAATGCGGCGTCCCGCATATGGCGGGTTCATTTTCGGGAGGTTTCGTGCAAGGATGCTTGCCGAACGCTCCGTTCCCCTTCCATTGCCCCTGAAATCAAGAGGTTTACGATGGTCAACCGCATGCAATTCTACATCGATGGCGCCTGGGTCGATCCCGTCGTCAAGAAGTCCACGCCTGTCGTCAACCCGGCGACCGAAGAAAAGATGTATGAGGTTGCGCTCGGCTCCAAGGCCGACGTCGACAAGGCCGTGGTCGCCGCGCGTCGCGCCTTCGAGAGTTTTTCGCAGACCAGCCGCGAGGAGCGCGTCGCGCTGCTTGCGAAGATCATCGAGGTCTACAAGACCCGCATGAAGGATATCGGCGCCGCCGTCTCCGACGAAATGGGCGCACCGCTGCCGATGGCGGAGAAGCTGCAGGCCGGCGCCGGCCTCGGCCACCTCGCCTCCACGCTCGAGGTCTTGAAAAACTATCACTTCGAAGAGCCGGCCGGCTCGGCGGTCGTGGTGCGCGAACCCGTCGGCGTCATCGGCATGATCACGCCGTGGAACTGGCCGCTGAACCAGATCGCGTGCAAGGTCGCGCCCGCGCTCGCCGCCGGCTGCACCATGATCCTGAAGCCGTCGGAATTCACCCCGTCATCGGCGCTGATTTTCGCGGAAATCCTGCACGAGGCCGGCGTGCCGAAGGGCGTATTCAACCTGATCAACGGCCTCGGCCCTGAAGTGGGCGCCGCCATGAGCGAGCACCCGAATATCGACATGATCTCGTTCACCGGCTCGACCCGCGCCGGCGTCGATGTCGCCAAGCGCGCCGCGCCGACGGTGAAGCGCGTCAGCCAGGAACTCGGCGGCAAGTCGCCGAACGTCATCCTCGAAGGCGCCGACCTCGCCAAGGCCGTCACCGGCGGCGTGATGCACATGTTCAACAATTCCGGGCAGTCCTGCAACGCGCCGTCCCGGATGATCGTGCCGCTGTCGAAGATGAAGGAAGTCGCCGCCATCGCCAAAGGCGTGGCCGAGAAGACCAAGGCCGGCGATCCCCGCGCCGAAGGCACCACCATCGGCCCGGTCGTGTCCCGCATCCAGTGGGACAAGATCCAGACGCTGATCCAGAAGGGCATCGAGGAAGGCGCAACGCTGGTTGCCGGCGGTCCGGGTCTGCCGGAAGGCGTCAACAAGGGCTTCTATGTGCGTCCGACCATCTTCGCCGACGTCACCAACGACATGACGATCGCGCGCGAGGAAATCTTCGGCCCGGTGCTGACCATCCTCGGCGCCAAGGATGAAGCCGACGCGGTGCGGATCGCCAACGACACGCCCTATGGTCTCGCCGGCTACGTCTCCGCCGACACCGTCGAAAGCGCCCGCAAGGTCGGCCGCAAGCTGCGCGCCGGCAACGTCAACCTGCAGGGCGTGCCGAACGACCGCACCGCGCCGTTCGGCGGCTACAAGCAGTCCGGCAACGGCCGCGAGTGGGGCAAATACGGCCTCGAAGAATATCTCGAGGTCAAGGCGATCGCCGGCTTCAACGCCGCGTAGGTTTTGCGATGATTGCAGCGCCGGAGCGGGATCAATCCGCTCCGGCGTTTTGCGTTTTTGGGAGAGCGTTGAACAAAACACGGTGTCGTCCCTGCGAACGCAGGGACCCATAACCACCGGCGTTGATTGTTGCAGAAGGTATCTGCGCCAGTGCCCTAACGATAAGACACGGCGTATGGGTCCCTGCGTTCGCAGGGACGACGTGAGCTATCCCCCCAGCGCGCCCTGGGTGTTGACATACAGCGCGTAGATCGACTGGCTCGAGGCCATGAACAGCCGGTTGCGCTTGAGCCCGCCGAAGCAAAGGTTGGCGCAGCGCTCGGGCAGCGCGATGCGGCCGATCAAGACGCCGTCGGGTGCGTAGACCACGACGCCATCGAGCTCGGGATCGCCCATGCCCCAGCCGCACCACAGATTGCCGTCGATATCGCAGCGCATGCCGTCCGGCGTGCCCGGGCCGGCGTCGATGAACACCCGCTTGTTGGAAATCTTGTCGCCGCTCGGCGCCACGTCATAGGCGAGGATCTTTCGGTTCGGCACGCCGCGGGATTCCACGACATAGAGGATTTTTTCGTCCGGCGAGAAACAAAGCCCGTTAGGGCCAAGCACGCCTGCGGCGACGATGGTGGCCTTTCCGGTCGCGCCATCGATCCGATAGACATTGGCATCGATCTCGGACTCGGCCTTGTAGCCTTCGTAATTGCCGAGCAGGCCAAACGGCGGATCGGTGAACCAGATCGAGCCGTCGGATTTCACCACGACGTCGTTCGGCGAATTCAGCCGCTTGCCGTCGAAGGAGTCCATCAGCACCGTGATCGAGCCGTCATATTCGGTGCGGGTGACGCGGCGCCCGCCATGCTCGCAGGTGATCAGCCGTCCCTGGCGGTCGCGGGTATGGCCGTTGGCGAAATTCGACGGCTTGCGGTAGATGCTGACCGCGCCGGTTTCCTCTTCCCACTTGATGATGCGGTTGTTGGGAATATCGCTGCACAACAAATAGCGCCCGTCGCCGAACCACACCGGGCCTTCGGCCCAGCGCAATCCCGTGGTCAGCCGTTCCACGGCCGACAGTTTCAGCCAGTATTTCTCGAACCGCGGATCGAGCGCGTGTATCGCCGGGTCGGGATAAAACGTCGCCGGCCGCCAGCCGGCGGAATGGGATGTTGCATCGGACATTTGCTGTTCTCGTTGCTGTTGCGTTTCCTCGCGGGATCATTTGCTATCATCCGGACGTTTCGGCAGCAAGCAACTGCCATTTTCACCGTCATTGCGAGCCAACGGGTCGCGCAAATGCGCGCCCGATGACAGGCTCCGCGAAGCAATCCAATGTTACGGTGGCAAGCTGGATTGCTTCGTCGCTGTGCTCCTCGCAATGACGGCGGGGCGAGCATCTTGCCGGGCTAGCATCGCCACGCCATACTCGCTTCGAGCTACAAGAAACGAGGGATGAAATGCCACGGATATTGATGACCGGCGCATCGGGGGGTATCGGCACGGCCTTGCGCAAGTTGTTGCCGCCGATCTATCCGGATCTGCTGTTGAGCGACCTGAAAGCGCCCGCCGATCTCGGCAACAACGAAAAATTCAAGGCGGCCGAGCTGTCCGATCTGGCGCAGGTCGAGGCGATCTGCGAGGGCGTTGACGGCATCCTGCATTTCGGCGGGTTTTCGGTCGAGGGCCCCTGGGACAACATCCTGCAGTCCAATATCATCGGCTGCTACAATCTGTTCGAGGCCGCGCGCAAAAAGGGCGTCAAGCGCATCGTGTTTGCGTCCTCGAACCATGCGGTCGGTTTCTACCCGCGCCATCACCGGATCGGAACCGATGTGACGGCGCGGCCCGACAGCCGCTACGGCGTCAGCAAGGTGTTCGGGGAAGCGGTGGGCGCGCTCTATGCCGACAAGCACGGGCTCGGCGTCACCTGCATCCGGATCGGCAATTTCGGCGACAAGCCGCTCGATCATCGCCGGCTTTCGATCTGGCTGAAGCCGGAAGACCTGGTGCAGTTGTGCCGGATCGGGCTCGATCATCCCGATATCCACTTCGAGATCTTCTACGGCGCGTCGTATAACGAGCGCGCCTGGTGGGATAACCACCGCGCCTACGACCTCGGCTATCGCCCGACCGGCCGCGCCGAGGATTTTCGCGAGCATGCTTTTGCCGAGCAGGCCAAGCTCAAGCCCGATCGCGTCGGCGACTTCTACCAGGGCGGCGCGTTTTGCAGCATGGAGTTCGACGGCGACGCCGGCGGGATCATCGACTGGAAATAGCCGTGCAGTCCGATCTGAGCTTGAAGTGCTGCTTCGATGTTGCCACGACATTCCGGTGGCGCTCCCTTCGGCGAGAGAGTCCGGTGAGGATTCGGCTATCGAGGCTGTAACCCCTCACCCGAATTTCTCGCTGCGCTTCAAATTCGACCGCTCCCGAATGACGACTGCAGGTTGGACCGAGTGCCGGCGTTCGATGGATCAATTCAAAAGGACACCGAGATGGCTGACGGACTGCGCAAGGGACTGACGAGTTATGGCGACGCCGGGTTTTCGCTGTTCCTGCGCAAGGCCTTCATCAAGGCGATGGGCTATTCCGACGACGCGCTGAACCGGCCGATCGTCGGCATCACCAACACCCACAGCGACTACAATCCGTGTCACGGCAACGTGCCGCAGATCATCGAAGCGGTGAAGCGTGGCGTGATGCTGGCCGGTGCGATGCCGATGGTGTTTCCGACCATCTCGATTGCCGAAAGCTTTGCGTTCCCGACCTCGATGTATCTGCGCAACCTGATGGCGATGGATACCGAGGAGATGATCCGGGCGCAGCCGATGGACGCGGTGGTCGTGATCGGCGGCTGCGACAAGACCTTGCCGGCGCAGATCATGGCTGCGGTCAGCGCCGATCTGCCGACCGTCGTTATTCCGGTTGGGCCGATGGTGGTCGGCCATCACAAGGGCGAGGTGTTGGGGGCCTGCACCGATTGCCGGCGGCTGTGGGCAAAGTTCCGCGCCGGCGAGATCGACGAGGTGGAGATCGAAGCCGTCAACGGCCGGCTCGCGCCGTCGGTTGGCACCTGCATGGTGATGGGCACCGCCTCTACCATGGCCTGCATCACCGAAGCGCTGGGCCTGTCGCTGCCGATGAGCGCGACCATCCCCGCGCCGCATGCCGAGCGCTTTCGCCTGGCCGAAGCCAGCGGCAAGGTCGCCGCCGAGATGGCGATGGCGAAAGGACCAAAGCCCAGCGAACTGCTGACGCAAGGCCTCATTCAGGAATGCGCAGGTGGTGCTGCAGGCGATCGGTGGATCGACCAACGGGCTCATTCATCTCACCGCGATCGCCAACCGCACCCAACATCGCATCGATCTCGAAGCCTTCGACAAGCTCGGCCGCGAGGTTCCGGTGCTGATCGACCTGAAACCGTCGGGCGAGCATTACATGGAGCATTTCCATCATGCCGGCGGGTTGCCGAAACTGATGGCGCAGCTCGGCGATCTGATCGACCTCGATGCCAGGACGATTACCGGCGCGACGCTGCGCGATGTCGTCGCCGGCGCCGAAGAGGTGCCGGGACAGGATGTCATCCGCGCGCGAAAAAGTCCGATCAAGCCGGAAGGCGCGATGGCGGTGCTGCATGGCAATCTCGCGCCGCGCGGCGCCGTGATCAAGCATTCGGCGGCGAGCCCCAAACTGCTGCAGCATACCGGCCGCGCCGTGGTGTTCGACTCCGTGGAAGACATGACGCTGCGGGTTGACAGCCCCGATCTCGACGTCAACGCCGACGACGTGCTGGTGCTGCGCAACGCCGGTCCCAAGGGCGCGCCGGGCATGCCGGAGGCGGGCTATCTGCCGATCCCGATGAAGCTGGCGCGCGGAGGCGTCAAGGACATGGTGCGGATATCGGACGCGCGGATGAGCGGCACCGCGTTCGGCACCATCGTGCTGCACATCACGCCGGAATCCGCCGTCGGCGGCCCGCTGGCGCTGGTGAAGAACGGCGACATGATCCGGCTCGATGTCGCCAGGCGAAGCATCGACCTCCTGGTCGACGCCACCGAGCTGGAAAAGCGGCGCGCGGCGCTGGCGCCGGCCTCGACGCCGGAATGGGCCAGGCGTGGCTACGCGCATCTGTTCAACGAGACCATCCTGCAGGCCGATGAAGGCTGCGATTTCGATTTCATGCGCGGCAAGGGGAAGGGGTAGCGTCTTCGCGCATAAAAACACGGCTGTCATGCCCGCGAAAGCGGGCATCCAGTACTCCGAGGCGATGAGCTAGAGCCGAGGCGTCGGCGAATACTGGATCATCCGCTTTCGCGGATGATGACGTCGGTGGCAGCGGCGGGACCGGTCGCTTAAAGTCAACCAGCAGGCCATCTCGCACCTGCGTTGCGTCCCTCGCGCGCGATGCTTGATTGACATCCCGACAACCCCGATGGGATGATCAAAAAAACATCAAGGGGGAGACAATGGCTAGCCTGAGCAAAATTCTCGCGGCGGTCGTGACCGCTTCGACAATCATGACGGCCGCAACTGCTGATGCGCAGGAGGTGAAGCATTATCGCTTCGCCTACGATCAGCCGAAGACGACGGGTTATGGAATCCTCGGCGATATCTTCAGCGACAAGCTGAAGGCGCTGAGCAAGGGCACCATGCTGATCGATCAGTATCCCGGCGCGCAGCTTGGGCAGGAGCCGCAGGTGCTGCAGCTGGTGAAATCGGGCGACGTGGAATTCTGCATTTCCTCGTCGGCGAATGCCGCGACCCTGTCGCCGCAGGCCGGCGTGATGTCGATGCATTTCCTGTTCCGCTCCGAAGCGCACCTCGTCAAGGCGATCGCGGACCCCGAAGTGTCCAAGGCGGTCAAGGCGATGATCGCGGACACGGTTCAGGGCGCTCGCGTCATCGCGCTCGCGACGCTGGGTCTTCGCAGTATGTATTCCAAGCGCGAGATCAAGAAGATCGACGACATGAAGGGCCTCAAGGTGCGGGTGCAGGCGACGCCGACCGAGGACACCATGTTTCCGGCCTATGGCGCGCAGATCGTGCACATGCCGTTTGGCAGCGTCTATACCTCGCTGCAGACCGGCGTGGTCGACGTCGCGGAGAACGGCGTCAACGTCTATCTCGCCAACAAGCATTACGAAGTAGCGCCGGTGCTTTCGATGACCGAACACGAGGCCAATAACAGCCTGGTGTGGGTGAGCGACAAGCTGTGGAACAGCCTGACGCCGGAGCAGCAGGGATGGGTGCAGGCGCGCGGCCGACGAGGTCAACAAGAACCAGCCCGCCAAGGCGATCGAGCTCGAGCATCAATCGCAGGACAAATTGAGATCGATCGGGGTGAAGGTCGTCACCGACGTCGACAAGTCAGGCTTCACCGCCATCGCCGACCCCTATCTCGACAAGCTCGCCAAGGAACTCGGCCCTCACGCCGAGAAGGTCAAGAACCTGATCCGGGCGATCAATTAGGTCATCTCCGCGAGTCGTCCCGGCGAACGCCTGGCGTTCGCCGGGACGACGATAGATTGTGTGCAGATCGACACGGCCGATGTTCAATTGACAATCCCGCTCCCCCGATGGGATGATCGAACAAAATCAAAACAGGGGGAAACAGTGAAGAATCCAGCAAAAATCATCGGCGGGTTGGTCGCTGCTGCTGCGATCATGTTCGCGGCCGGCGCGGGCGCGCAAGAGGCAAAACATTACCGCTTCGCCCACGATCAGCAGCTCAATTCCGGCTACAGCATCGCCTACGACATCTTTTCCGCCAAGCTCAAGGAACTGAGCAAGGGAACGATGCTGGTCGACCAGTATCCGGGCGCGCAGCTCGGGCAGGAGCCGCAAATCCTGCAACTGGTCAGGTCCGGCGATATCGATTTCGCGATCGTGTCTTCCGCGAATACCTCGACGATCTCTCCGCAGGCCGGCGTGATGTCGCTGCATTTCCTGTTCAGATCGGAAGAACACAACATCAAGGCGATGGGTGATCAGAAAGTGTTCGAGGCGATCCGGGACATGATCGACGACACCGTGCAGGGCATTCACGCGATCGCGCTGGGCACGCAGGGCTTCCGGCACATGTACGGCAAGAAGGAAGTGCACAAGGTCGACGATCTCAAGGGCTACAAGGTTCGCGTCCAGGCCACCGCGACCGAAGACGCGATGTTCGCCGCCTATGGCGCGCAGACCGTGCACATGCCGTTTGGCAGCGTCTATACCTCGCTGCAAACCGGCGTGGTGGATTTCGGCGAAAACGCCGTCAACGTCTATCTCATCAACAAGCACTACGAAGTCGCCCCGGTGCTTGTCGATGACCGCGCATGAGGCCAACAACGCGATCATGTGGATCAGCGACAAGCTGTGGCAGAGCCTCAGCGCCGAGCAGAAGCAGTGGGTGATGACGGCGGCCAGGGACGTCAGCCTGCAGGAGCCCAAACGTGCGTTCGACCTCGAGCGGTCGGCGGCAGTGAAGCTTGAGAAGATGGGCGTCAAGATCGTCACCGATGTCGACAAGGCCGGCTTCCAGAAAATCGCAGATCCCTACCTCGACAAGCTCGCCAAGGATCTCGGGCCGCACGCGGACAAGATCAAAACCCTGATCCGGGCGATCAACTAGGTTGCCCGTGACCGAATTTCCACGAGTCGTCCCGGCGAACGCCGGGACCCATACGCCGTGTCGTATCATTTCGGCATGGTGGCAGATGCCTTCTGTCATCATCGACGCCGGGGGTTATGGGTCCCGGCGTTCGCCGGGACGACGAGAGTTTGATCTGGGACGATGGAGAGCCTGTAGATGACCATCGCCGACAAACTGGTGCTGCAGCGGCAGCATCACCTGAAATGGCGGTCGTTCGACAGGCTCGAACTGATCCTGATGATCCTCTGTGGCATCCTGTGTTTCGGTTTCTCGCTGTCGGTAACGGCTGACATCGTCACGCGTACCATCGGCCGTCCCTGGCTGTGGCTTCAGGAAGTCACCTCGACGCTGTTCATCTATGCGATCTTCATCGGCGCAGCGGTCGCCACCCGCCGCAACGATCATCTGTACCTGACCGCGATCTCCGAGGCGTTGCACGGCACGCCGCGCGTGATCGTCGAGATCATCATCCGCATTGTGGTTCTCGGCGTGGCGTTTTGCCTGATCTGGTTCGGCTATATCAACTATCTCCGGGGTTTTGGCAGTTTCCGCCTTCCATCGGGCACGCCGATCGCCTCGCTCTATGCCGCGATTCCTCTCGCCGGCGTGCTGATCGCGCTGTTCACGATCGAGCAACTGGTCAACGGCATCACCAAGGGGTTTGACCATCCGGAGCCGCCGCCGGACGAGGACTTGCCGATTCCGCCCGTTGACACCAACCTCCAGCCGAGGGTGGGCCTGTGAGTGCGCCTGTCATCCTCGCACTGATGTCGTTCTGCTTTCTGTTTTTCGGCTATCTCGGCGTGCCCGTGCCGTTCTCGTTGATGGCGGGCGTGTTTATCGGGGCGCTGCTCACCGACGTCTCACTCGCGGCGATCGTCCAGAAGATTTTCGACGGCATGGATTCCGAAGCGCTGCTGGCGATTCCGTTTTTTCTGCTGGTCGGCGAACTCATGAGTTCGGCCAATGTCGTGGTGCGGATCGCCAACCTGTCGCTGTCGCTGGTCGGGCACATCCGGGGCGGGCTGTCGCAGGTCGTCGTCGTCTTCAGCATGTTCTTCTCGGAGATGTCGGGATCGACCACCGCCGATGTCGCGGTCATGAGCCGTGCGCTCGGCGGCCCGATGAAGCGGGAGGGCTACTCGCCGGCCTTCATCGCGGCGATCATCGCATCCGCCTCCACCATCGCGGCGCTGGTGCCGCCGAGCATTACCGCCGTGGTCTACGGCGCGGTCGGCAACGTCTCGATCGCCGGATTGTTCATGGCCGGCGTGGTGCCGGGAATGATGATCGGCTTCGGCCTGATGATCTATTGCTATTTTTTCGGTCCCGCCGGCATGCGCAAGTCGCGCGCGCCGTTGCGCCAGGTGGTTTTCGCCGCCGGAGATGCCGCACTGCCGCTGATGATTCCCGTGATCCTGCTCGGCGGCATTCTCACCGGCTGGTTCACGCCGACCGAAGCCGGCGTCGTCGCGGTGGCGTGGATCATCGCGGTGGTGATCCCCGCGCTCAATCGCGGGCATCTCAGGAAAATTCCCTATGACTTCTGCCTGGCCGGGCTGATCTTTTCGCTGCCGCTGATCACCATCGGCGCCGCCAACGCCTTCGGCTGGATGCTGGCGTACTTGCGCGGCGCCATCGTCATCGCCGACTGGATCACCTCGATTGCCGGCAGCGACCCGCATATCATGATGCTGCTGCTGGTGCTGCTGTTCACCGTGGTCGGCGATTTCATCGAGCCGGTGCCGACCATCATCATCTTCATGCCGCTGGTGAATGCGCTGACCCAGGCCGGCGACATCAACGGCGTGCATATGGGCGTGGTGCTGATCGCCACATTGGCGTTCGGATTGATCACGCCGCCCTACGGGCTGGTGCTGCTGATGGCGTCGAAATTCGTCGGCGTCAGTTTTGCCAAGGCGCTGCGCGCGGCGCTGCCGATCTATGTGGTGTTCCTGGTGACCATCACGTTTACGATCTATTTCCCGAAGGTGGTGCTGTGGCTGCCGAAGCAGGTGATCCCGGAATCGGTCGGCTGCTTCAAGTCGCCGGCCGGGGCGGGATATATTTGCCCGAATTAACGTCGTCCCTGCGAACGCAGGGACCCATACCACCAGCGTTTGGTTGGTTTGGAAGGCATCTGCCTCATTGCCGAGCACGAGAGGCCACGGCGTATGGGTCCCCGCGACCGTGCGCAATTGCGCACTAGGCGGGGACGACTCGTGGAGATGCGGCCGCTACTTCCCCTTGCTCGTGAACTTCTTCACCGCGACGCGGAATTCATCGGTGTGCATGCAGTCGATGATGGCGTCCCGCTCGGCGTCGAGCTGTTGCTCGATCGGTGTCAGATGGGCGCGGTGGATCAGCGCCTTGGTCGCCGCCAGCGCCGCCGGCGCGTTTTGCGCCAGCCGATGCGCCAGTTCGCGGGTCGCGGCTTTCAGCTCGGCCGCGGGAACGACTTTCGCGACCAGACCCCAATCGTATGCCTGGGCCGCCGAAAAGCTGTCTTCGGCGAGATATATCTGCAAGGCGCGACGCGGGCCGACGCTTGCTGCAAGGCCGACGGTGCCGCCGCCATCGGGCGATACCCCGAGCTTGGCATAGGCCGGGGTGAAGCGGGCGTCCTCCGCGGCGATGCAGAGGTCCGCGACGAAGGCGAGCGAAAGGCCGGCGCCGGCTGCCGAGCCGTGCACGCTTGCCAGCACGATTTTGGGCATCCGCCGCAAGGTCGTGATGAAGGCGTGATAATGCGACAGCATTTCACCGACCACAGGCGCGATGTTGTCAGCGGCGGCAGCGGCGCCGATGGTTTGCAGATCGCCGCCGCCGCAGAACGCGCGGCCTTCGCCTTCGATCACGAGCACGCGGATATCGTCGGTCGCCTCGACCTCCGCGCTGAGCTGTTCCAGCTTTTTGGCGATCGACAGATCGATCGAATTGAAGGCACCGGGACGATTGAGCGTGATCGTGGCGATCGGGCCTTCGATCCGGAGCAGCGCCGGATCGTCGGACGGGGAGGCGGTGGAATGAGCGGGCGTCGGCATTTGAAGAGCCCCGATGTCAATTGGGTCGCAGGGCATTTAAATAGCAGAAGGGAAGAGGTGACAATCCCCGGCGAAGGCTGCAAAATGCGGACAAACGGATATCCGCATCGCAACATCAGCAAGCGGGAGCAGGCGTGGCAAGCATGGATACGACAGTTGACCGTCCGGTCTCCACCATTGATCCGTTTTCGCACGCGTTCCTGCGCGATCCCTATCCGCACCACGAAAGCCTGCGCGAAGCCGGCCCGGTGGTGTGGCTTGAGCAATACGGGATCTGGGCGATGGCCCGGCATCAGGAGGTCCGCGACGCGCTGACCGACTGGCAGACCTATTGCTCGTCGGCCGGGGTCGGCTTGAGCGATTTCCGAAAGGAGCCGCCATGGCGTCCGCCGAGCATCATACTGGAGGCCGACCCGCCGCTGCATACGCGCACCCGTGCCGTGCTGACCCGGATTCTGTCGCCGGCCGCGATCAATGTCCTGCGCGCCACCTTCGAGCGTGAGGCGGAGTTGCTGGTCGCGCGGTTGGTCGAGCGGCGCGAATTCGACGGCATCGAGGATCTCGCCGAGGCCTATCCGCTAAAAGTGTTTCCGGACGCGGTGGGGATTTCCGAGGACGGCCGCGAGAACCTGTTGCCGTATGGCAGCATGGTGTTCAATTCATTTGGTCCCCGCAACGACCTGTTCGATGCTGCGATGGCCAATGCCGGTCCGGTTCGCGATTGGATCATGTCGAAGTGCAGCCGCGCGGCGCTGGCGCCGGGCGGATTGGGCATGCAGATTTTCGAAGCGGTCGATTCCGGCGAGCTGACGGAATCCGAGGCGGGCATGCTGGTGCGCTCGTTTCTTTCGGCCGGTATCGACACCACGGTCTACGGCCTTGGCAACGCGCTGTACTGTTTTGCCCGTTATCCGGAGCAATGGGCCATTCTGCGTGAAAATCCGGCGTTGATCCGCGGCGCCTTCGAAGAGGTGTTGCGCTTTGAGGCGCCGGTGCAGACCTTCTTCCGCACCACCACCAAGGCGGTCGACGTGTCCGGCGTCAAAATAGGCGACGGTGAGAAGGTGCTATTGTTTCTCGCCGCCGCCAACCGCGATCCGCGCCGCTGGGAAAGGCCTGATGCCTTTGACGTCAGGCGCCGCGCCACCGGACACATGACCTTTGGCACCGGTATCCATGGCTGCGTCGGGCAGGCGGTGGCGCGGCTCGAAAGCGAGGCGATTTTCCGAGCGCTGGCCAGGCATGTTGCGTCGTTCGAGCTGACGGGCGAACCGAAGCTGCGGCTGAACAACACGCTGCGCGGGCTCGACACCTTGCCGCTTCGCATCGTGCGGGTCTGATCGAATGGCGCAGGGAACAGTCCTGATCGTCGGCGCCGGTCACGCGGGCTTTCAGGTTGCGGCATCGTTGCGGCAGCATGGCTATGGCGAGCGCATCTGCCTGATCAACGACGAGGCGCATCTGCCGTATCAGCGCCCGCCCTTGTCCAAGGGCTATCTCAAGGGCGCGGGCGGCGCGGATAGCCTGATGTTCCGCCCCGACAAATTCTATCGCGAGCAGCACATCGAGTTGATTGCCGATCGCGCCGTCTCCATCGATCGCAGCGCGCGCAAACTGTCGCTCGCGTCGGGCTCCTCGCTCGATTACGGGCACCTGGTGCTCGCCACCGGGGCGCGCAATCGGCTGCTCGATATCCCCAACGCCAATCTGGAGGACGTGCGCTATCTGCGAATCCTGGACGAAAGCGAGGCGTTGCGGCAGCGGATTGCGTCGGGTCAACGTGTCGTCGTCATCGGGGCGGGCTTCATCGGCCTGGAGTTCGCCGCCACCGCCCGCGCCAAGGGCCTCGAGGTGGACGTGGTCGAACTTGGTGCCCGCGTCATGGCGCGCGCGGTCACCGCGGAAATCTCGGATTTTTTTCAGGATCGCCACACCGCGGCGGGTATTCGCATTCATCTCGGCGTGCAGGCCACCAGCATCGAGCGCGATGGTACCCATGTGACCGGCGTCAGCCTCAGCGACGGCCGGCATGTGCCGGCAGACCTTGTGGTGGTCGGCGTCGGCGTCCTGCCCAATGTCGAACTGGCCGACGAAGCCGGCCTGCCGGTCGCGTCGGGGGTAATCGTCGACGAGCAATTGCTGACGTCGGATAGCAACATCTCGGCGATCGGCGACTGCGCGCTGTTCGCCAGTCCGCGCTTCGGCGCTGCGCTGCGGCTTGAATCCGTGCAGAACGCCACCGATCACGCGCGCTGCGTTGCGGCGCGGCTGACCGGCGACGCCAAGACCTATGACGGCCTGCCGTGGTTCTGGAGCGATCAGGGCGACGACAAGCTTCAGATCGCGGGCCTGACCACCGGATACGATCGCGTCGTGGTGCGCGGCGATCGCGGGCAGCGATCGTTCTCGGCGTTCTGCTACAAATCCGGGCAAGCTCGTCGGCGTCGAGTTGATCAATCGTGCGTCGGATCACGTGTTCGGACGCCGCGTCCTCGCCATGAACCGGTCGATCGAACCGGAACAGGCGGCGGATATCGGCTTCGATTTGAAGGGCGCCCTCGCTTAAGTTGGTTGATCTGCTATCATCGATGCCGGTGGTTATGGGTCCCCGCGGTCGCGGGGACGAACTCGCGGAGATGACGGCTTCAACCTCCGCCGCCGTCGGCATCGACGGCGCCGCGCCCATCCGCTGCACACAGATCGACGCCGCTGAATTGGCGTAGGCCAGCGCCTCGCGAATTGATTTTCGTCCCGCAAGTTGCGCGGCAACCGCGCCGACGAAACAATCGCCGGCACCGGTGGCATCGACGGCCTCGACGATGCGGCCAGGAATGATCAACGGGTTGCCGTCGACGAGCGCCAGCGCGCCGCGCTTTCCGAGCGTCACACAGATGATTTTGTCTTGGCTCCTTTGCAACGATCTGATCGCCTCGATGAATCGCGCATGGTCGTCGGTTTCGCGCAGCTCGGTCCTGGTGAGGAGGCCGAGTTCGCTTTCATTGAGGATGAGAATATCGACGAGATCGAGCAGTTCAGCGTCGAATTCGATCGCGGGCGCCGGATTGAGGATGGTCGTCGCTCCCGCCGCACGGGCGCGTTTGAAGAAGGCGCTAACAGCGGGCAGGGGAATCTCGAACTGGCTGACCGCGATGTCGCCCTTTGCAAACGCGGGCGCACCGACATCGGCGGCATTGACAAGCGCATTCGCGCCGGGGATGACGACGATGGTGTTGTCGGCATTGGCTGTTGTGATGATGGCCGTTCCGGTATGGGCCTCGACTGTTTCCTGCACGAAGCTCAGGTTAATTCCCTGAGCGCCAAGGAACGTCCTCAACTGATCGCCGAACGCATCGTTGCCAAGCCGGCCGATCAGTGTCGTCGGCGCGCCGAGCTTCACCGCTGATACCGCCTGGTTCGCGCCCTTGCCGCCGGGAAAATAAAGCACCGCATTGCCGGCGACGGTCTCGCCGATGCGGGGGTGCCGGTCAGCCGTCGTCACCACATCGATGTTGATGCTGCCGGCAACGAAAACGCGGCCCATGCGCTATTCCTGAACTAGAGACTATGCCCGGACCTCGAACTCCTGTCTGACGGCTTCGATGTCGGGAACCGTCGGCAACCCGGCCTCGTTGCCGAGACGCTGGATTTTGTAGGTCGATGCCGCGCGCGCGAAATCGAAATGGTCGTGCCAGCTTTTGCCGGGATGACTGAGGTAGGAATAGATGTAGGCGCCGTGGAACACGTCGCCGGCGCCGTTGGTATCGAGCACGCGTTCGGGCGGGATCGGAAGCGCCGGAAGCGTGCGGATGGCACCGGTCTCGTCATACCAGAGCAGGCCGCGTTCACCCTTGGTGATGCCGCCGACCCGGCAGCCGCGGCTCTTGAGATAATCCAGCATCTTTTCGGGCGTGAGGTCCATCTGCTCGCACAGCCGTTCGGCGACAATGGCGACATCGATGAACTCCAGCAGCTCGTGGGTATTGGTCCGCAAGCCGCCACCATCGAGCGACGTCAGGATGCCGGCCTCGCGGCACAGTTTGGCATAATGGATCGCGGCATCCGGCTGGTGACCGTCGACATGCAGCGCGCGGCAGCCGCCGAGGTTCAGAACCGGGAAGGGGTGGATATGCTCGTCGTCGCGGCAGCGCACGATCGCCCGCTTGCCGTCCTTGGGCATGATGAACGATAGCGACGACGATTTGACCTTGCGCGGATGGATCGAGATTCCGTACTTCGCGCTCATATCCTGAAACATTCGCCCCAACCAGTCATTGGCTACGGTAGCGATCAGGTCCGGCACGATTCCGAGTTTCGCACAGCAGAATGCCGCCGTGACCGCGTTGCCGCCGAACGAGACCGCGTAGGCCTTTGCCACATGCTTTTCGTCGCCGGTCGGCATGTGGTCGGTAATGAAGGTAACGTCGATATAGGTTTGTCCGATGAAGAGGGCCTGCATAAAGTCATCCGTCATGCGCTGATGGGTGGTCCCGGCGGCGCCCCACACTAGCACCGGTTATCGCGGGAGATTCGCTAAAATTATTCGCAAAGCCACCGTCTTAATCGCTTGAGATAACCATGTGGCAGGACTACGACCGTCCGAGGGCATCGTCAGCGTGCCGCGCCGATCCAACGGCCTGCGGCTGTTCGGAGTTCCTGACAAACAGGCAAGGGGAGGGGAACGATGACCGTCTATTCCGGTCCGGTGTTCGACATGGCGGTCAACCAGTTCGGTGTCATCGCCAATCATCTGTCGATCCCCATGGACGAGCGCGACCGACTGCTGTTGCCGAAACGGGCAATCACCGTCTCCTGCCCGATCCACCGCGACGACGGCACCATCGCGGTGTTCGAGGGCTATCGCGTGCAGCATCACCTCACCCTTGGTCCGACCAAGGGCGGCACCCGGTTCGCCCCCAGCGTCGACATCGGCGAGGTCGCCGCGCTTGCGATCTGGATGAGCTGGAAATGCGCGCTGGTAGGCCTTCCCTATGGCGGCGCCAAGGGAGGCGTGCGGGTCGATCTCACGACGATTTCCAAGCGCGAACTGGAAGGCCTGTCGCGGCGCTACATGCAGGAGATGATTCCGTTCGTCGGGCCGCACACCGACGTAATGGCGCCGGACATGGGCACCAACGAACAGGTGATGGCCTGGTTCATGGACACCTATTCCATGTATCAGGGACGCACCGTGACCGAGATCGTCACCGGCAAGCCGGTGGCGTCCGGCGGCACGCTGGGACGACGGGAAGCTACCGGCCGTGGGGTGGCGTATCTCGCCAAACGCGTCATGAAAGACCTTGCCATCAACCTCTCAACCGCCACCGCGGTGATCCAGGGTTTTGGCAATGTCGGCTCCTACGCGGCTCTGGAGTTGCACAACTTCGGTCTCAAGGTGATCGCCGTCTCGGATCACACCGGGGCGCTTCACGACGCAGCCGGCCTCGATATTCCGGCGCTGATGCGGCATGCCGGCACCCATGGCAGCATCGCCGGCTTTTCCAACCAGTTGCATTTCGATCCCGATCAAATTCTCACGCTGCCCTGCGATGTGCTGGTGCCGGCGGCGATGGAGCGCGTGATCGACGCGCAAGTCGCTGACAAACTGAAGTGCCGGGTACTGGCGGAAGGCGCCAACGGACCGACCACGCCGGACGCCGATCTGGTGCTGGAAAAACGCCAGGATGAAATTTTCCTGATACCGGACATCCTGTGCAATTCCGGCGGGGTCGTGGTCAGCTATTTCGAATGGGTGCAGGACCTGCAGCAGCTGTTCTGGGAAGAAGAGGAAGTGATGCGGCGCGAATATCACATTCTCGATCGCGCTTTCGACCAGATGGTGGCGCGTTCGAAGGCCGACAAGATTCCTCACCGTACCGCCGCGATGGCGATCGGGGTAGAGAAGGTCCGTGCCGCGAAGAACACGCGGGGACTTTTCCCGTGATCACCGGGCTCGATCACGTCGTCATTCTGGTCAGCGATATCGCTGCGGGCGAATTGGCCTATCAAACGCTGTTTGCGCGCGCGCCGGCGTGGCGGAACACCGGCGACGGCGCCGACCGCGTATTGTTCACGCTCGACAACATGACGCTGGAGCTGATGTCGCCCAACGGCGACGGCGCGACCGCGGACCGGATTCGCACAGTCCTTGCGCAGCAGGGCGAGGGGCTGGCGAGCCTCTGTTTTCGGGCCAGTGACATTGTGAAAATGCATCGCAGGCTCGATCGGCTCACGCTGAAGCCGGAGCCGGTCGCCGAGGTTGAAAGCCGCGACGCGATTTCAGGCGCAACCTTGTCGTGGAAGCGGACTCGCGCGGCCACCGAGGCCACGCGCGGCGTCCGGCTGTTCTTCCTTGAACTGGCGAAAGAGCGCCCGCTCTCGGTCCGAACCGCGCCCGCATCGATCGCCGCGATGGATCATGTGGTGATCTCGACCGCGGACCCCGAACGGGCCGCCGCGCTCTACGGCGCCCGGCTCGGGCTCGACATGGCGCTGGACCGTTCGCACCCGGATTGGGGCCGGCTGATGTTCTTCCGCTGCGGCGACCTCATCGTCGAGGTCGTGCACCGGCCGGGTAAGGACGCAGCTGCCGACAAGGCCCACGACAAGCTCTGGGGCTTGAGCTGGCGCGTCGCCGACATCGACGCGACACGGGCGCGGCTCGCATCCGCGAGCGTCGACGTGTCCGATGTGCGCACGGGGCGCAAGCCGGGGACGCGGGTGCTCACAGTGCGAAACGGCACTTGCGGCATTCCCACGCTGCTGGTGGAGCGAACGGCGCGGGCGGCTTGATTCTTCTGTTCTATCTGTCCTTTCGCCATTGCGGGGAGCCAACGGGTCGGCGCGAAGCGCCGCCCGATGATAAACTCCGCGACGAAGCGATCCAGAATTCGTCGTCCGCGCGCTGTGGATTGCTTCGCGGAGCCTGTCATCGGGCGCGCATTCGCGCGACCCGTTGGCTCGCAATAACGGCCGATAGCACATGATTTATTCTCAAACCGCGCCGCGCGTGCTACATCCGCTCTTCCGCCATCATCGAGCGACTGATTTGGCCAAGACAAAGCGAATTTTGAAGTGGCAGCGCGACCCCGAGGGCATGCGACTTCGCATTCTCGAGGCCGCCAAGCAGGAATTTGCCGCGCACGGCCTCGCCGGGGCGCGCGTCGACCGGATCGCGGCCAAGGCCGGTGCCAACAAGCGCATGCTGTATTATCACGTCGGCAAGAAGGACGATCTCTATCTCGCGGTGCTCGAAGGCGCCTATGAGAAAATAAGGGTCGAGGAGCGTGGGCTTGATCTGGAACATCTCGATCCGCCTGAGGCGATCGGGCGGTTGATCGACTTCACCTGGAATTATTTCATCCGCAACCCGGAATTCCTGGCGCTATTAAACACCGAAAATCTGGCGCGGGCGCGCCACCTCAAGCGATCCACCAAGGTCAAGTCGATGCATTCGCCCTTCGTCGAGATGATCCGCACCGTGGTGAGGCGCGGCGTCGAAAGCGGCGACTTCCCGGTGGCGATCGATCCGGTACAGCTCTACATCTCGATCGCGGCCTTGTGTTTTTTCTATCTGTCGAACAGCGCGACCTTGAGCGTGATTTTCGGCCGCGACCTCCTGAAGCAGGAAGCCAGGGACGAGCGCCTCGAGCATATGGTCGCACTGGTGCTGGCGGCCTTGACCGGAAAATCAGTCGCCGCCTTCGGCAAGGAAAAGGCGCCGAGGTTGCGCGCTCCGGCACAGCAGCCGGCGTGATCGCGCGAATTTGCCACGCGGAAACCCCCTAGACAGTATTTATCCAACAGGTTAATTTGTGAAAAGCGGTGAGCGGGAGGAGAGAACGCCATGGCGGATCCGGTGTTCTCCGAGCTGGTGCAGCGCATCCGCAAGCATTTCTTCAGCCAAAGCGCGCTGGATTGAGGCAAGAACACCATGCCGCTACGCGTCGCCGTACGTGACATTTCATTTTTCGAGCGGCCGGTCCCGTTTACAAAACCGTTCCGGTTTGGCGCCGTGGTGATCAATGCCGCGGTGCAAGCATTCGTGCGGGTGGAGATCGAGGTCGAAGGCAAGGGCACTTCGGTCGGCGCCAGCGCCGAACTGATGGCGCCGAAATGGTTCGACAAGCGTCCGCATCTTGCGCCGGAGCAGACGGTTGCGGAACTGCGGCGCTCGCTAGTGATCGCGCGCGATCTTTATTTGAACCATTCGGGGCTCGAGACCGCGTTCGGCTTGCACGCAAGGCGTCTGGCGGCGCAAATCGAGGCCTGCGCGAAAGAAGATATCCCGCCGCTCGCCGCGGCCTACGGGCCGGCTGAGATTGACAAGGCCATTCTGGATGCGCTGCTGCGTTGCGTCGGCGTGAATTTTTTCGACGGCATGGCGGCAAATATTGCCGATATCGACGCAACACTGACGCCCGATTTACGCGACGAGGATATCTCGACGTTTTTGGCTGGACGTGCGCGGCTGGAGCGCGTCGCGATCAGGCATACCGTCGGGCTCGACGATCAGGTCGAGGGCAAAGGCGGTGTTACTGATACCCACGAAAATGCCGGCGCGCGCTATTTCAAGCTCAAGCTCAACGGCGATCCCCCGGCGGACGCTGCGCGCCTGATCCGCATTGGAAACGAACTCGCCACGCTGCCGCATGACTACCGCGTCACCTTGGACGCCAACGAGCAATATGCCGACCTCGCGGGCCTGAGCGCGCTGGTCGATCGCCTCGACCGCGATAGCGCGCTCAAGCCGATCGCGACAAAGCTGCTGTATATCGAGCAGCCGATGCCGCGCGATATCTTCAGGCAATCGCCGCTCGGGCAACTCGCCGCCCGCGATTTTATCATCGACGAAGCCGACGATTCCTACGATGCCTTCCCGGCGGCGCGCGCGCTCGGCTACCGCGGCATCTCCTCCAAATCCTGCAAGGGAATCTACAAGTCGATCGTCAACGCAACCCGCGCGGCCAAATGGAGCGCGGGCGGCGAAAAATTCTTCATATCGGGCGAGGACCTGACCTGCCAGGCCGGCCTTGGCGTGCAGCAAGATCTCGCGCTTGGCGCCTTGATCGGCGTCACCCACGCCGAGCGCAACGGCCACCATTATGTCGATGGCTTTGGCGACACGCCCGCCGCGGAGGCGCAGGCGTTTCTGGCAGCGCATCCCGATCTCTACGTCGGCGACGGAAACAACATCCGGCTGTCTATTCACGACGGCGACCTGCTGACGGGGTCGCTGGCAACGCCGGGTTTTGCAAGCCGGCGTACATCCAGACTGGTCGGCATTGTCGCCGCTCAATCAAGCAAAAGCAAAAATCCCAGGGGAGCAGGCGATATGACGACGCAACGCCTCGGCGTGATCATGAACGGTGTCACCGGACGCATGGGACTGAACCAGCACCTGATCCGCTCGATCATCGCTATCAGAGATTCCGGCGGCGTGCGGCTCGGCAATGGCGACCGCATGATGCCGGACCCGATCCTGGTCGGCCGCGACGCCGACAAGCTCGAGCGTCTTGCAAAACAGTTCAATGTGGCGCGCTGGACCACCGACCTCGACAAGGCGCTGCTGAGCAGAACGACACCATCTTCTTCGATGCCGCGACCACGCAGGCACGGCCATCGCTGCTGACCGAGGCAATCAACGCCGGCAAGCACGTCTATTGCGAAAAGCCGATCGCGACCAATCTCGACGAAGCGGTGGCGGTGCTCAGGCTTGCCAGCGCCAAGGGCGTCAAGCATGGCACGGTGCAGGACAAGCTGTTCCTGCCGGGCCTGAAGAAGCTGACGTTCCTGCGCGATTCCGGCTTCTTCGGCCGGATGCTCGCGGTGCGCGGCGAATTCGGTTACTGGGTGTTCGAAGGCGACTGGCAGGAGGCGCAGCGGCCGTCGTGGAATTATCGCAGCGAAGACGGCGGCGGCATCATTCTCGACATGGTCTGCCACTGGCGCTACGTGCTCGACAATCTCTTTGGCGAGGTCGAAAGCGTGAGCTGCCTCGGCACCACGGATATTCCCGAGCGCTGGGACGAGAAGGGCAAGAAATACAAGGCGACCGCTGACGATTCCGCCTACGCGACCTTCAGGCTCAAGGGCGGCGTGATCGCGCACATCAACATGTCCTGGGCGACGCGGGTCTATCGCGACGACCTCGTCACCTTCCAGGTCGATGGCACCCACGGCTCGGCGGTGGCCGGGCTTTCCGACTGCGTCATTCAGGCGCGCCAGGCGACGCCGCGGCCGGTGTGGAATCCCGACGAGAAGCGCACGCACGATTTCTATGCCGACTGGCAGACGCTGCCGGAGAACACTACTTACGACAACGGCTTCAAGGAGCAGTGGGAAATGTTCATTCGCCACGTCTGCGAAGACGCGCCATACAAATACACGCTGCTGGAAGGCGCCAAGGGCGTGCAGCTTGCGGAATGCGCGCTGCAGAGCTGGCGCGAACGGCGCTGGATCGACGTCGCTCCGATCAAGGTGTGAGGGGATCACGACCATGAACAAGCCGGTTTTGCCGACATCGTCGCTGTCGCTGAAATTGCCGCAGGCCGATCGCTCGATCGAAACCTATCGGCTCGCGGCGTCACGGACGTTTCCGTCGAGGCTCGAGGGCACGCTGAACCGCGTGGCGTTTTCCGCAGCTCACGTGGTGGCCGATCCGCTCGCCGATGCCGATCCGTGGTTGACTGCGGCAATCGATTGGGACAGGACCATCGCCTTTCGCGAGCACGTCTGGGACCTCGGTCTCGGCGTTGCCGAAGCCATGGACACCGCGCAGCGCGGCATGGGGCTGGACTGGCCGACCTCGCTGGAATTGATCCAGCGCTCGGTGAGGGCAGCGAAGGCGAGGGGCGATGCGCTGGTGTTTTCCGGGGCCGGCACCGATCATCTCGCGCCGGAGGATGCGAAAAGTCTCGACGACGTAACCCGCGCCTATGAGGAGCAGATCGCGGCGGTCGAAAAGGTTGGCGGACGCATCATCCTGATGGCGTCGCGCGCGCTGGCAAAAATCGGCCGTAACCCCGACGACTACGCCAAGGTTTATAACCGTGTGTTGTCGCAGGTAGCGGAGCCCGTCATCATCCACTGGCTCGGCGACATGTTCGATCCGGCGCTGGCGAATTACTGGGGCACCTCAGATCTCGACCGGGCGATGGATGTCGCGGTCGGGGTCATCAACGCCAACGCCGCCAGGGTCGATGGTGTCAAGGTTTCGCTGCTCGACAAGCAGCGCGAAATCGACATGCGCCGCCGGCTCGACAACAATGTGAAGATGTATACCGGCGACGATTTCAATTACGCCGAACTGATCGCCGGCGACGCCGAAGGCTTTTCCCATGCGCTGCTCGGCATCTTCGATGCCATCGCGCCGGCGGCATCCTACGCGCTGTCGCGGTTAGCTGCCGGCGACGAGGCCGGCTTCCACGACGTGCTGGGGCCGACCGTGCCGCTGTCACGCCATATCTTCAGGGCGCCGACCAGGTTCTACAAGACCGGAATCGTGTTCATGGCGTATCTCAACGGTCATCAGGATCATTTCACGATGGTGGGTGGACAGGAGAGCACGCGTTCGACGCTGCATCTCACCGAGCTGTTCCGGCTCGCCGACAAAGCGGGATTGCTTGCCAATCCCGAGCTTGCGACGCGGCGCATGAAGGCCGTGCTCGCGCTGCGCGGCATCGAGGCGTGATGCGGGATTTTTCCGCCGATCATCGCTGGCTGTCATTAAATACCGCGACTGTCCGCAAGCAGGGCGATCTCCTGCAAATCATCGACGCCTGCGCGCGGCACGGCATCCGCGCCATCGATCCGTGGCGCGATCAGGTCGCGGCCATCGGGCTCGATCGCGCAGGCCGCGCGGTGCGCGACGCCGGCCTCGAACTGTCGGGCTATTGCCGCGGCGGGATGTTTACATCCGACGCCGCGCATCGCATCGAGGCGCGCGACGACAACCGCCGCGCCGTCGATGAGGCCAAGGCGCTGGGCGCGCCCTGCCTGGTGCTGGTGGTCGGCGGGCTGCCGCAATATTCGCGGCCGGGCAGTGCGGCCTCGAAGAACATCGCGCAAGCGCGGACACAGGTGGACGACGCCATCGCCGAATTGCTGGACCATGCGCGCGCCGCGCAGATGCCATTGGCGATCGAGCCGCTGCATCCGGCCTACGCCGCCGACCGCGCCTGCGTGAACACGACAAGACAGGCGCTCGATATTTGCGATCATGCTGGATCCGCAGCGCACCGGCGCACTTGGCGTGGCGCTGGACGTCTATCACATCTGGTGGGACCCGGAATTGCTGCCGCAGATTGCCCGCGCCGGCAAAGATCGCTTGCTGGCGTTTCACGTCTGCGACTGGCTGGTGCCGACCACCGACATTCTCAACGACCGCGGCATGATGGGCGACGGCGTGATCGATATAAAATCCGTGCGCGCTGCGCTCGAGGCCCAGGGTTTTGCCGGCTATTGCGAGATCGAGATTTTTTCCAACCGCTGGTGGGGCAAGCCGATGGACGAAGTCTTGCAGACCTGCATCGAACGGCATCGATCGGTGGTCTAGGGCGCGGACCTTTTGTATCCGCTTCTCCAGCGACTCCTTGGCGCAGCTCCTTTGCCCCTTTCAGCTTTCTGAAAAGCCCCTGTTCTGGTATCGTTGATGGCAGCCCGGCGGCGTGATTTCTTTCGCAGCAAGGGGTAACATGGCGGGAGGTGACGATGGCCGACACCAAATGGACGATCAAGGGACGCGAATTCGTCAACTGCAATTGCTCCTACGGTTGCCCGTGCCAATTCAACGGATTGCCGAGCTACGGACATTGCCAGGCGGTCGCCGGTTTCCAGATAGAACAGGGTTTTCACGGATCGACGAAGCTCGACGATCTCAGGTTTGTCGGGATTTTCCGCTGGCCAGGCGCGATCCACGAAGGCAAGGGCGAAGCTGCGGTGATTATCGACGAGCGCGCGACCGAGGCCCAGCGCGGAGTGCTGTTGCGGATTCTCAGCGGTCAGGACACCGAGCCGGGAGCGACGGTCTTCAGCGTATTCGCTTCGACACTCGAAAAGCTGCACGATCCGATCTTCGCTCCGATCGAGTTTCAAGTTGATATTGCGGAGCGGAAGGCTCGACTGGTGGTGCCTGGCGTCACCGAAGGCCGCGGCGAGCCAATCCTTAACCCAGTGACGGGAGCGAAGCACCGCGTTCGCATCGATATGGTAGGCGGCTTCGAATACGAGCTTGCCGAAATCGGTCGCGGCTGGACCAAGACGTCGCAACCGATCAAGTTTGAGCTCGCCGATTCCTACGGTCAATTTGCGGAAATTCATCTCTGCCAAAGCGGCATTGTGCATTGAGCCGATAATGGCCAATGCGACGCTCGAGAACATCCTGCGCCGCGACCGCGCGATCGTTGCCGTCACGCTGACTATCCTGATAGTACTCGCCTGGAGCTATGTGCTCTGGCTTGCCGCCGACATGGACATGGGCGGCATGGACATGTCCGGCTTTCGGATGATCCCCGCCGGCAACGGTCTGATGAAGCCCGCCACCGCGCCCTGGAGCGCAATCGAGTTCGAGTTTGTGCTCGCCATGTGGGCGGTGATGATGGTCGGCATGATGACGCCGTCGGCGACGCCCATGATCTTGCTCTATGCGCGCGTCGGCGGACAGGCGGCCGGCACAGCCAGGACGCTGGCCGCGACCTGGTGGTTCGCATCCGGCTATCTTCTGGTCTGGACTGCGTTTTCGTTCGCCGCCACGTTGGCGCAATGGGCGCTGGAACGGGAGAGTTTGCTCACCCCGGAGATGGCCGGCTCAAGCGGGGTGTTCGGCGGCATCGTCATGATCGCAACCGGCCTTTATCAGTGGATGCCGCTCAAGGACGCCTGCCTTCGGCAATGCAAGGCGCCGTGGTTGTTCATTCAGCGCCATGGCGGCTTTCGCGCTGACGCGCTCGGCTCGCTTTTGCTCGGTGCCCGGCACGGCGCCTATTGCGTTGGCTGCTGCTGGGCACTGATGGCGTTGTTGTTCGTAGGCGGAGTGATGAACGTGATGTGGATCGCCGCGATTACGATCTACGTGCTGGCCGAGAAGGTGGTTCCGGCTGGCCGTGCGATCTCGCGCATCGCAGGCCTGGGATTTTTCGCATGGGGTGTTTGGCTGCTGACAGATGCATTGTTATGACCGCGACCGAAGTCGCGAAGGCCCGCGGCAAAGCTCCGACTTCAATTGCTGCGCACCGCCGTCACGAGAAATCCTGCCTTAAGGTGGCTCCGATCCTCTCCAGCGCCCAGTCGACCTGATCGCTGGTGATCACCAGCGGTGGGGCAATGCGGATCGTGTGTTCATGGGTATCCTTGGCAAGGATGCCTCTCTTCTGCAGTGCCTCACAGTAGCGGCGTGCGCCGCCTGCTTCCGGGTGAAGCTCGACCGCCAACATCAGCCCGCGTCCGCGCACCTCGCGGATCGTGTTGGCGCGGATGCTCTTTAGGCCGTCGAGGAAGCGGGCGCCCTGGACGGCGGCGTTCTCGATCATCCCTTCCTCGACAAGCACGCGCAGCGCGGCCCGCGCCACCGCACAGGCGAGCGGATTGCCGCCGAAGGTCGAGCCGTGCTGGCCGGGTTTCAGGGTACCGAGCACGGCGTTGTTCGATAAGACAGCCGACACCGGATAGAAGCCACCGGACAACGCTTTACCGAGTAATGTCACGTCCGCCTCAATGCCATCGTGCTGCTCGGCGAGCAGCTTGCCGGTGCGGCCGAGCCCCGTCTGGATCTCGTCGAGGATCAGCATCACATCATGCGCGGTGCAGAGCTCGCGTACATCAGCGAAATAGCCTGACGGTGGAATGATGACGCCGGCTTCCCCCTGGATTGGCTCGACCAGGAAGGCGACTGTGTTCGGCGTGATCGCCTGCTCCAGCGCCCTGGCGTTGCCGAACGGGATGATCGTAAAACCCGGCGCGAACGGCCCGAAATGATCGCGTGCCGCCGGGTCGGTGCTGAAGCCGACGATCCCGAGGGTGCGTCCGTGAAAATTGTCGGCGCAGACGATGATCTCGGCTTGCCCATCCGGCACGCCCTTCACCTCGTAGCCCCATTTGCGCACGGACTTGATCGCGCTCTCCACCGCCTCGGCACCGCTGTTCATCGGCAGCACCTTGTGGGAGCCGGTCAGCTCCGCGATCTCTTCGTAGAAGGGGGCCAGCTGGTCGTTGTGGAAGGCGCGGGAGGTCAACGTCAGTCTGCCCGCCTGTTCCACCATGGCGGCCAGGATTTTTGGATGGCAGTGGCCCTGATTGACCGCGGAATAGGCGGAGAGGCAATCGAGATAGCGGTTGCCTTGCGTATCCCACACCCAGACGCCTTCGCCGCGCGACAGGACGACGCCGATCGGCTCGTAGTTATAGGTGCCAAAGCGCGCTTCCCTCGCGATGAAATCATTGGCCGTTGGATTCATCTTTTGTCTCTCCCGTTGCAGCGAGCTGGCACCAACCGGGTTCTCCAATAGCGCTGATCATGGCCTTGGGGCTCAGCCTGCCCGCATTGCCTGCATTGCGTGATACAGAAATTGGACAACGCTGCCGCATCGCAGAGCTAGATATAATACGCGAATTTGGATCAACAGGCTTCGGCCAACTTGTTGAGGGCATCATCCAGCAAGTTGATGTCTATCAAGGCGGCGATTGATCGCCGCGCGATAGTGATTGCCCTCAAGGTGCTGCGATCTCCGCGCATCCGCCACGCGCGCCCTAGCCGACCATGCAAGGCACGCGCAAAAATCCACGGAAGCGAACGCGGCCGCCGCGCACCGGTGCGCCGCTCAGCGCGTAATTTGGAAACCGCGCCAGGAACCGCGAAATCGCGATCGCGCCTTCCAGCCGCGCCAGCGCCATCCCGGCGCATTGATGCGCGCCGGTGCCGAACGCAAGATGCCGGTTCGGCGTCCGGCCAATGTCGAGATTTTCCGGGTCGGTGAATTGCAGGGGGTCGCGGTTAGCGGCGCCGATGCACAGCGTCACCGGCGTGCCGGCCGCCAGTGAAATGCCGCCGAGCTCGACTTGCTCGGTCGTCATGCGGTTGCCGAGCTGGTTCGAACTTTCAAACCGTAAGATTTCCTCGACCGCGGTCTTGATCATATCCGGCTTTTCGATCAGCCGCTTTTTCTGCGCGGGATTTCCCGATAACGCCACCAGTCCGTTGCCGATCAGGTTGGTGGTGGTCTCATGCCCGGCATTGAGCAGGAAGATGCAGTTGTGCAGCAATTCCTTGGACGTCAATCGCTCGCCATTGTCCTCGCCCTGAATGAGACGCGTCAGCACGTCTCGATCAGGGTTGCCGGGCCTGGCCCGCCGGCGCGCGACCAGGATTTCCAGGTAGCTGAGAAAATCCTTCACCGCCTTGTTGCCGCGGGCAAACACGTCAGCTGATATCACCGGCTCCAGTGCGCCCAATATCGCCAGCGACCAGTCGCGCAAGGGTTCACGCTCCTCCTTGGGCACATCGAGCAGATTGCCGATCACCTGAACGGGGATCGCGGAGGCAAAATCCGCGATCAGCTCAACGCTGCCTTTCGCGGCAAGCGCGTCAAGCAGCCGATCCACCAGCGCGATCAGATCGGGCTCCATCTCGGCGATCGCGCGCGGCGACAGCGCGCCCATGATCAGCCGCCGCACCCTTGTATGCGCAGGCGGGTCGTTGAAGACGAGACTGGTGGTGTGGTGCTCGTAGAGCAGAGAGTCGCCGTATTTCGGCGCGAACTCGCGTCTCTTGTCGGAGCTGAAGAGTTTTGTGCTCTTGTAGGCGGTGACCAGATCGTCGTAGCGGGTCAGAAACCAGGAACCGTTGGGCAGCCGCTTGACCGGTTCGTGCTCCCGCAGTGCACGATAAGTCGGGTAGGGGTTGACATAGAACTCCGGCGTCAGTTTCTCGATGTCGAAACTTGCCGCCAGCTCTCGCGTGTTCGCATTCATGCTGCCATACTCTTTGGCGGAGACCGATATGCCGTTTTCGCTCTTCCCGAAACCGCGGCTCCCTCTACAGTCCCGTACCGCAATACAGTCTCGGCTGGTCGACTGGAAATGAAAATGCACGCCCGCACTGAAGCTCCTTCCGAAACTGCGGCCGAAACTGCTCCCTCCTGGCCGGAGGATATTTTTGCGATTTTGCAGCGCTTCGATGTCCGTCAGGTGCCCTATGTGCCGGATGCCGGGCATTCGCAGCTGATCGAGCGCGTTCTTAGCGCCTCCTCGATGCGCGCGGTGCCGTTGACGACGGAGGAAGAGGGCGTGGCGCTTTTGGCCGGCGCCTGGGCCGGCGGCCAGCGCGGCGTGCTCTTGATGCAGTCAAGCGGCGTCGGCAATTGCGTGAACATGCTGTCGCTGACCCAGATTTTCCGCTTTCCGTTCCTGACGCTGGTGACGATGCGCGGCGAATGGGGCGAATTCAATCCCTGGCAGGTGCCGATGGGGTCGAGCACGGCGGGCGTGTTCGAATTGTCGGGGATCAAGGTGTTGCGGGCCTCTCATCCGGCGGAAGTGCGCGAGGTCGTCGAGGCTGCGGCCGGGCAGGCCTATAACGCCTGCACGCCGACCGCCGTTCTGCTTTCGCAACGCCTGATCGGCGCCAAGGTTTTCACCAAATGAGCAAAGCAAACCTTCTCGAACGGCGTAGCGTCGTCGCCAGCCTGCTGGCGGAGCGCAACGACGCAATCGTGGTCGGCGGCTTGGGCGCCTCGACCTACGATATCGCCGCCGCCGGCGATCACGACCGCAATTTCTATCTGTGGGGCGCGATGGGCGGCGCGGTCATGATCGGACTGGGCATTGCGCTGGCGCAGCCGAAGCTGCCTGTGGTCGTGATAACAGGCGATGGCGAGATGCTGATGGGGATGGGGAGCCTGGCGACCGTCGGCCTGCAAAAACCTGCGAATCTGACCATCGTCGTGCTCGACAATGAGGTCTACGGCGAAACCGGCGGGCAGGCGAGCCACACCGCGGCGACCGTCGACCTCGTCGGTGTCGCCCAAGCTTGCGGGATCGCGGACGCCCGCGCCATCGCGACCATGGCCGATATCGAGGCCTATGCACACGATATGCAGGACGTCTCGAGCGGGCCGCGCTTTGCCAGCATCAAGATCGATAGTGCCAACCTGGAGCGGGTGCTCTCCAGCCGCGACGGCCAGTTTACGGTGACGCGCATCCGCGGTGCGCTCGGGTTTGGGCCGATCTAGACTTGAATTGGGTCGAGTGCACTGCAGCAAATCCTTGACATTTGGTAAGGTGAGTGCTTACTCACGAACATGAGCACTCTGCGAATGACCGGGGACTTGCGGCGGCAATTGATCTTGGGCGCCGCCAAGCGCTGCTTTGCCCGCCACGGCTTTGCGGGAACCACGACCAAAAGCGTCGCGGCGGCCGCCTCTATTTCGGAAGGCCTGCTGTTCAAGCACTTTCCGTCAAAGGCGGCCCTGTACGCCGAGATCCTCGCCGAGGAGTGCGAGGCTGATCCGGATTTAGCGCATCTGCTCGGGCAGGAACCGTCAACCGCGACCCTTGTAGAACTGGTCCGGGGAATGGTCCGGCACTTCTTGCAGATCAGGGAGGATGAGCAGGAAGCGCAACGGCTCCGGCTCATGGCCACGAGTCATCTCGATGACGGCGAATTCGCACGCCTGCTCTATGCCAAGGTCGGCGATTTGATCGGGCCGGTTTTTACCGGGTCGCTCGATAGAGCCGTGGCGGCCGGCGATGCTTCACGTATCGGAAGCGAGCCGCTCAATCTGTTCTGGTTTGCGCACCACACAGTCCTGATGGCGGCGCTGGCGAGACTTCCGGCCGTCCCCTGTCTCTCTTACGGCAATGCCGCCGATCTCGAACGGCAGCTTTGCGAATTCATTCTCCGCGGCATTGGATTAAACGAAACCGCAGTTGCCTCTCATCTGGATCGCGAATTGTCGCCGGGGCAGCCGGTAACTGCAGAAGGTACATGAGATGAACATTGTGACCGAAGCCAATATCTCCGGCCGGGCGATCACCGAGAAGCCGCCTCTGCGTCCGGTTCGGATGACGCGCTGGTTCATTATCGTCGGGCTGCTGCTTGCCGTGCTGGTGGGCGGACTGGTTGGCTTTAATGCGTTCCGCACCAAAATGATCACGCAGTTCTTCGCCAACAACAAGCCGCCGCCGGCCACCGTGAGCGTCGCCGAGGCGAAGACCGAAGTGATACCCAACTTGCTGACGGCGGTCGGCGACCTCGCCGCCGTGCATCAGGTCAATGTCACCTCGGATGTGAGCGGTCGCATCACCGACATCATGTTCACCGCCGGGTCCACCGTGAAGGCCGGAAGCCCGCTGGTACAATTGTTCGACGGCCCCGATCAAGGCGATCTGGCGAGCTTCAAGGCGCAGGCCACGGTGGCGCAGCTGTCGCTGGATCGCGCCAAGCAGCTCGCCGCGCGTCAGTTCGGCCCGCAGTCCACGGTCGATTCTGCGCAGGCGGCCTATGACCAGGCCAACGCCGGCATCGCCAAGACCCAGGCGATTATTTCGCAGAAGCTTGTGCGCGCCCCGTTCGACGGCGAACTCGGCGTCCGTCACGTCGAGGTCGGCCAGTTCCTCACCGCCGGCACGCAGATCGTGTCGTTGACCGATTTGTCGGAGCTGTACGCCAACTTCACGGTGACGGAAAAGGACAGCGCACAGCTCAAGGTCGGACAGACCGTGCGCATCGCGGTCGATGCCTATCCCGGCCGTGCCTTTGAGGGAAAGATCACCGCGATCGAACCCCAGATTGCCACCGACACCCGCAACATCCGCGTTCAGGCGACGATCGCCAACCCCGACCACATCCTCAAGCCGGGCATGTTCGCAACCACGACGGTGGTGCTTCCGGACAAGCCGGCGGTCGTCACCGTTCCCGAAACAGCTGTCGATTATACGCTTTACGGCGACTCCGTTTTCCTCATTACCGAGAAGAAAGAGGATGACGGCAAGACCAGCCTGACCGCGGTTCGCACCTTTGTGCGGACCGGCAACCGGATCGACGGACGAGCCGAAATCCTCAGCGGGCTGAAGGCCGGCGATCGCGTGGTCGCCGTCGGCCAACTCAAGCTGCAGTCGGGAGCGGCAGTGGCCATCTCGGCCGATGGGCCTCCGCCGGTTCCGGCTAGCCCGCCGCGTTACTGACAATCGGAGCGCAACGCGATGGTTTGGACCGATATCTTCATCAAGCGGCCCGTGTTGTCCGTGGTCGTCAGTCTGCTGATTCTTCTGATCGGCTTCCGCGCGGCGACCAGCCTGCCGATCCGGCAGTACCCGAAACTGTCGAATACGGTCGTCAACGTCACCACGGTCTATCCCGGCGCGTCGGCCGACCTGATTCAGGGATTCATCACGACGCCGATCGAGCAGGCCGTCGCGTCCGCCGAAGGCGTCGACTACATGACCTCGTCTTCGGTGCAGGGAACCAGCACCATCCAGGTCTACATCAAGCTGAATTTCGACCCCAACCAGGCGCTGACCGAAGTCCTCGCCAAGGTGAATTCAGTCAAATACCTGATTCCAAAGGAATCGAACGATCCGGTCGTGACCAAGACGACCGGCCAGACCACGGCGGTGATGTATCTCGGCTTCTCCAGCGAAGTGCTGTCGGGATCGGCGATCTCGGACTATCTGACGCGGGTGGTTCAGCCGGTGCTTTCGACCGTCGATGGCGTCGCTTCGGCCGATATTCTGGGCGGTCAGACCTTCGCGATGCGGCTGTGGCTCGATCCCGCCCGCATGGCGGGCCGCAGCGTCTCGCCCGACGACGTCGCCGCGGCGATCAGGGCCAACAACTTTCAGGCTGCGGCGGGGCAGGCCAAGAGTTATTTCATCGTCTCCAACGTGTCGACCAATACCGATCTTAAAAACCTCGATCAGTTCAAGCGCATGATCGTCAAATCCAAGGACGGCGGTTTTGTGCGGATGGAGGACATCGCGACCGTCGAACTGGCGGCGCAAAGTACCGACGCCAGCGTCGCCTTCAACGGTGAGCATGCGATCTTCATCGGCGTGCAGGCGACGCCGCAAGGCAACCCGCTGACGCTGGTCAAGGGCGTCCGGGCATTGTTTCCGGAGCTTGAGCGCAATCTGCCGCCGTCGATGAAGATGAAGGTGGCCTACGATTCGACCAAATTCATTCAATCGTCGATCGACGAGGTCGAGAAAACCCTGGGCGAGTCGATCATCATCGTGGTCGTGGTGATCTTCCTGTTCCTGGCATCGCTCCGGTCGGTGATCATCCCCGTGGTGACCATTCCGCTGTCGCTGATCGGCGTCTGCAGCCTGATGCTGATGATGGGCTTCAGCATCAACCTCTTGACGTTGCTGGCGATGGTGCTCGCGATCGGTCTCGTCGTCGACGACGCCATCGTGGTGGTGGAAAACATCCATCGGCATCTGGAGGAAGGCAAACCGCCGGTGCAGGCTGCGATGCAGGGCGCGCGCGAGATCGTAGGCCCCGTCATCTCCATGACCATCACGCTGGCCGCGGTGTACGCGCCGATCGGCTTCCTCGGCGGCCTCACCGGTTCGCTGTTTCGTGAATTCGCGTTCACGCTGGCCGGCTCGGTCATCGTTTCCGGCGTGATCGCACTGACGCTCTCGCCGATGATGTGCTCGGTCTTCCTCAAAAGCGCCGATGAGGGGCGATTTGCAAAGCTCGTCAGCAGGGTCTTTGGATCGGTCACGCGCTGGTATGGCCGTCAGCTCGATCGTTCGCTCGACTATCGTCCGATCACGGCGTTGTTCGCGCTGAGCATCCTCGGTCTCGTTGGTTTCCTTTACCTGCACACCTCGAAGGAACTCGCGCCCGAGGAAGATCAGGGCATCGTATTCTCCGTGATCAAAGGGCCGAAATACGCCAACATCGATTATTTGGACTTTTACGGCGAGAAGCTCGACAAGATTTTTGCCAGCTTTCCCGAGACCGATCTTCGCTTCGCCCTCAACGGCATCAACGGTCCGCAAAACGGAATCGCCGGCATGCTGCTCAAGCCGTGGGACGAGCGGCAGCGCTCCTCGATCAAGCTGAAACCGCTGGTGCAGGCGCAACTCGGCAAGATCGAAGGCGTCAACGCTTTTGCGTTCAACCTGCCGCCCCTGCCCGGTGGTCCCGGCGGATTGCCGGTGCAGATGGTGATCAATTCAACCAACGGATATCAGTCGGTCTATGAGGAAATGCTGAAGGTGAAGGACGCCGCGCGCAAGAGCGGGCTGTTCATCGTTTCCGACAGCGATCTCGATTTCAACCAGCCGGTGGTGCGGGTGAAGATCGACCGCTCCAAGGCAAGCGATCTCGGCATCACCATGCAGAGCATCGGCAATACGCTGGCGACGCTGCTCGGCGGCAACTACGTGAACCGGTTCAACCTCGAGGGACGATCGTATCAGGTCATTCCGCAGGTGCCGCGCGACAGGCGGCTGTCGCCCGAGGCGCTCGGCGGATATTACGTGCCGACGGCGACCGGCCAGCAGGTGCCGCTGTCGACACTGGTATCGATCGAAACCGGGACCGATCCCAACGCGCTCACGCATTATAATCAATTGAACTCCGCCACCTTCCAGGCGGTGCCGATGCCCGGCGTGACGGTCGGGCAGGCGGTCGACTTCCTCGAGGGCGCGGCCAAGAACCTGCCGGCCGGATTTAGCCACGACTACCTGGCGGATTCCCGGCAATACGTGCAGGAAGGAAACCAGCTCGCGATTACCTTCGCCTTTGCGCTCATCATCATCTTCCTGGTGCTGGCGGCACAATTCGAGAGCCTGCGCGATCCGCTGGTCATCATGATCAGCGTTCCGATGGCGATCGTCGGCGCGCTGATTCCACTGTTCTTCGGCGCCGCCACGATGAACATCTACACCCAGGTCGGATTGCTGACGCTGGTCGGCCTGATCAGCAAGCACGGCATCCTGATGGTGGAGTTCGCCAACGAGTTGCAGCTCAAGGAAGGTCTCGACAGGCGCTCGGCGATCGAGATGGCGGCGCGGGTCCGGCTTCGCCCGATCCTGATGACGACCGCGGCGATGGTTACCGGGTTGCTGCCGCTTCTGACGGCGAGCGGGGCAGGCGCGGCAAGCCGGTTCTCGATCGGACTTGTCGTCGTCGCGGGCATGTCGATCGGCACCCTGTTCACGCTGTTCGTGCTGCCTGCGGTCTATGTGGCGATCGCGACCGATCACCGGGCGGCCGCTGATTCCGAGCGCAGCAAGGAGATCGCGGATTTCGATCTCGGTCCGAAGGCGCTCAAGCCGACCTGAGCAAGGCGGATGCTCCTCATGCGATAGCGGCGGCGTTGATCGCCGTTGTCGCTTTCGCATGGTCTGTCGTGATATCCTGCCCTGACAGGCGCTCATTTTGCAGGGCGTCCAAAAGCAGGATGCCGCGATGAAGCGACGCAGGTTCTTGGCGCTCGGAGTGCTTGTCCTCGCCGACGAGGTATTCGAGTGAAGCGGCGTGAATTTATCACGCTTCTCGGTGGCGCGGCGATTATTGCCTCAAGCCCGGCGCGCGCGCAGTCCGCGGGAAAGGTCCATCGGATAGGTTTTTTGGGAAATTCCACCGCGGTGCTGGAGGCCAATCTGGTCGGGCCGTTCCGAAAGGCGCTAGCCAATCTCGGCTATGTCGAGGGCCGGGATGTCGTCATCGAATACCGTTGGGCCGAAGGAAACTACGATCGTTTTGCGGCGCTTGTCGCCGAGTTGATCGCCGCGGGCGTCGATGTCATCGTTACCGCCGGTACGCCTGCCGCCTTCGCCGTGAAAAATGCAACCAGCACCATTCCCTGCGTCATGGTTGCCGTGGGCGATCCGGTGGGCACGGGCCTTGTCGCAAGCTTGGCGCGCCCTGGCGGTAATCTGACCGGGCTGACCTCGATCGCCCCGGATTTGGAGGGCAAAAGGCTGGCCCTGCTTCGCGAAATGATTCCGGGACTTTCGCATTTCGCCGTGCTGTGGAATCCCGCCAATGCGTTTCATGTTGCGGCTGTAAAGGGCGTGCAAGACGCCGCCGATATCCTGCGAATGAGGGTGCTGTCGCTTCGCGTGCGCTCACTGGAAGACCTCGATCCCGCGTTTGCTACGATTGTGGCCGAGCGGCCGGGAGCCTTGGTCGTGCTGGCGGACCGTGTATTTCTTCACGGCCGCGATCGCATTATGAACTTCGCCCAGCAACAGCGCTTGCCCGGCGTGTATGCCTATCGGGAACTGGTCGAGGCGGGTGGTCTGATGTCCTACGGGCCCAATTACGGCGAGATGCACGCGCGCGCTGCGACGTTTGTGGACAAGATTTTCAAGGGCGCCAAGCCCGCCGATTTGCCGATCGAGCAGCCGATCAAGTTCGAACTCGTGATTAGTATGAGGGCCGCGAAAGCGCTTGATATCAGGGTGTCGCCGACGCTGCTCGCAACCGCCGACGAGATCATCGAATGATCCTCCCGCACTGCGGCAAGAGACAAGCCCGTTCCTTCTTGCTAAATTGGGCGAGATGAGCATTTCCCTCCATCCCGACACGCCTGAAGGCCGGACGCTGGCGGCATCGCCTGTGCCGGACGCAGCGCCGGCGACGGTGGCATCCGGGACAAAGGTCCGCAGCCGGCTGTTCACCAAATACGTCGCCCTGTTCGTCGCGGTGGTGGCTGTCGCGCTGCTATCCAACGGGATTTTCGAGGTTTTCTTCTATTATCGCGAGCACAAGGCGGCCCTGATCCGGATTCAGCACGAGCAGGCCGAGGCGGCGGCCGCCAAAATCGGCCAGTTCGTCAAGGAAATCGAAAGTCAGCTGGGCTGGACCACCCAGTTGCCGTGGTCGGCGGGTTCGATCGAGCAGCGCCGATTCGATGCCTTGCGGCTGTTGCGCCAGGTTCCGGCCATCACCGAGCTGGCGCAGGTCGATTCGACCGGCAAGGAGCGGCTGCGGGTATCGCGTCTCGCCATGGACGTTGTGGACAGCGGGCTCGACCTCTCCAAGGATCCGAAATTCACCGAAGCCGTCGCCCACAAGGTCTACTACGGCCCGGTGTATTTCCGCCGTGAATCGGAACCCTACATGACGCTATCGCTGGCCGGCACCCGCAAGGACGCCGGCGTCAGCATCGCCGAGGTCAACCTCAAGCTGATCTGGGACGTGGTGTCGCAGATCAAGGTCGGCGAACGCGGTCACGCCTATGTCGTCGGCGCGCAGGGGCGACTGATCGCGCATCCCGACATCAGCCTGGTGCTGCGCAACACCGACATGTCGAAGCTGCTGCAGGTGCAGGCCGCGTTGGCAGTACAGGCAGCGTTGGCAGAACAGGCCGCGCAGGCAGCGCAAGCGGCGCAGGCGGCGCCTGGGGCGCGGGCAACGCTACCACCGGCATCGGCGCCGCTGGCACCACTAGGACCGCAGGCAGGTATCACGAATTCCGGCTCCGATTCCCTGCAAGGCACGATGAATATCCAGGGGCAGGAGGTGCTGACCGCGTCGGCGCCGATTGCGCCGCTGGGCTGGATCATGTTCGTCGAGCTTCCCGTCAAGGAGGCTTATGCGTCGCTGTATCTAGCCTTACAGCGGCTGGCCATCGTGCTGCTGGGTGCCTCGATCTTCGCGGTGCTGGCGGGAATATTTCTGGCCCGGCGCATGGTCGGCCCGATCCAGGCCTTGCGCGCGGGCGCGGAGCGCATCGGCGGCGGCGATTTCGCCCAGCGCATCTCGATTCGGACCGGCGACGAACTCGAAGGCCTCGCCAACCAGTTCAACGACATGGGCGCGCGGCTGCAGGAATCCTATGCCGATTTGGAGAACAAGGTCGAACAGCGGACTGCCGAGCTGAGCGAATCGCTCGAACAGCAGACGGCGACCTCCGACGTGCTAAAGGTGATCAGCCGCTCGGCGTTCGACCTGAAATCCGTGCTTACCACGCTGACCGAATCGGCAAAGGCGCTCTGTGGTGCATCGCAGGGCATCATCTGCCTGCGTGATGGCGATGTCATGCGGCTGCAGGCCGAATCCGGCGCCACACCGGCCTTCATCGAATTTATGAACGCCAATCCGATCAAGCCGAACCGCAATACGATCACGGGCCGGGTCTTTATGGACGGAAAGCCCGCCCACGTTCCGGATGTGAGACTCGACCCCGAGTATAATTTTGGTCCTGCGGCGGTGATCGGTGAATACAGGGCGGTCCTTGCGGTGCCGCTGACGCGCGATGGTGCGGTTGAAGGCGTGCTATTGCTGGCAAGGACGGAGCCGGGCGCGTTTACTTCCCGCCAGGTCGAGCTTGTCCAGACCTTCGCCGACCAGGCCGTGATCGCCATCGAGAACGCGCGACTGTTTGGGCAGGTTCAGGAACGAACCCGGGAATTGTCACTCTCGCTCGACGAGTTGCGTACCGCGCAGGATCGCCTGGTGCAGACCGAGAAGCTCGCTTCGCTGGGCCAGCTCACCGCCGGTATCGCGCACGAAATCAAGAATCCGCTCAATTTCGTCAACAATTTCTCAGCTCTGTCGGCAGAATTGATCGACGAACTGAACGAGGTGCTCGAAACCGCCGCGCTCGACGACAAGGTTCGCGAGGAGATCGACGAACTCACGCTTATGCTGAAAGGCAATCTCGAAAAGGTGGTGCAGCACGGCAAGCGCGCCGATTCGATCGTGAAAAACATGCTGCTGCATTCGCGCGAAGGGTCGGGCGAACACCGGCCGGTGGATATCAATGCCATCGTCGAGGAAAGCCTCAATCTGGCCTATCACGGCGCGCGCGCGGAGAAATCCGGCTTTAATATCACCTTGCAGCGCGACCTCGATCCGCAAGCCGGGATGATTGACCTCTACCCGCAGGAAATCACCCGGGTATTTCTCAATCTGATTTCAAACGGCTTTTATGCCGCCACCAAGCGCAAGGAAGCGGGCGAGGGAGGCTTTGAGCCGACGCTGAGCGCGACCACGAAAAGCCTCGGCAACAAGGTCGAAATCCGGATCCGCGATAACGGCACCGGAATCCCGTTGGAAGTAAAGGAGAAAATGTTCAATCCGTTTTTCACCACCAAACCCGCCGGCGAGGGCACCGGACTTGGCCTGTCGATGAGCCACGACATCGTGGTGAAACAACATGGCGGCAAGATCGACGTCGCTACCGAGCCGGGATCATTTACCGAATTCATTATTACGCTGCCGCGCGCGGCGGCGGCACAAGCACAGGCTGGAGGCACCAATTGAGCGTTTACATACTCGTCGTCGATGACGAGCCCGACGTTGAAGCCCTGTTCCGTCAGCAATTCCGGCGCGACATAAAGTCCGGCCGCTTCCTGATGGAGTTTGCCCCATCGGCGCCCGCGGCATTGGTCCGCGCCGCCAAGGTCGCTGATCCGTCGCTGATTCTGATTTTATCCGACATCAACATGCCCGGCATGAGCGGGCTCGAAATGCTGCCGAAGGTCCGCGCGGAGCGGCCCGACGTTCCCGTGATCATGATCACCGCCTATGGCGACGCCGAAACGCGGCGCAAGGCGATCGAGCGCGGCGCGGTGGGGCTTTTGACCAAGCCGATCGATTTCGCGCTGTTGCGCCTCGAGATCGATACAAGGCTCGGGCAAGCCGCATGACCGCGACCATCCTCGTCGTCGATGACGAGCCCGATCTCGAGGCTCTGGTCCTGCAGAAATTCCGCAGGCAAATTCGCGACGGCGCGGTGGCGTTTGTATTCGCGCACGACGGCATCGAGGCGCTGCAGTCGATCGAGGACCATCCGCATGTCGACATGGTGGTGTCCGACATCAATATGCCGCGGATGGACGGCCTGTCATTGCTGCAGAAACTTCAGGAGGCCGAGGACAAGAAATCGACCATCATCGTCTCCGCCTATGGCGACATGAGCAACATCCGCACCGCGATGAACCGCGGCGCGTTCGATTTCCTGACCAAGCCGATCGATTTCGGCGATCTCGAAATGACCATCGACAAGACCATCCGCCATGTCGAGATGATGCGCGAGGCGCGCCGCCGCCAGGCCGAAGCCGAGCGCGCGCACGCCTCGCTTTCGCGGTATTTTTCGCCGCAGATCGCCACCAGGCTCGCCTGCGATGGCGAAGCCGAAGGCATGGCGGTGCATTGGCGCGAGATCGCGACCATCTTCACCGACATCACCAGCTTCACGTCGCTGGTGGAAACCGCGGCACCCGAAGTGCTGGGTGAGCTGCTCAACGAATATGTCGGCGGCATGACTGACGTTGTCTTCGCGCATGAAGGGACGGTCGCCAAGATCATCGGCGACGCGATCCAGATTCTCTTCAACGCGCCCGGTGACCAGCCGGATTATGCGACGCGCGCGATTGCCTGCGCGCACGATCTGGACGTGTGGGCCGAGGCGTTTCGCGAGCGCTGGAAGTCCAGAGGTGTCACTTTCGGCGCCACCCGCATCGGCGTTCACGCCGGCCCGGCGCTGGTCGGCAATTTCGGCGGCAGCCGTTTCTTCGATTACACCGCCTATGGCGATACCATCAACACCGCGGCGCGGCTTGAGGCCGCCAACAAGTTTCTCGGCACCCGCATCTGCGTCAGCGCCGCGGTCGCCGATGCCACCAAGAATTTTCAGGGGCGGCCGGTCGGCGACCTGATGCTGCGCGGGCGCAGCGAGCCGCTTCGCGCCTACGAGCCGCTGCCGGCGGCCACGTTCCAGAAACCGGCGACCAGGCAATATTCCGAAGCCTTTGCGAAACTCGAAGCCGGCGACGCCGCGGCGATGCCGGCCTTTGCCGCGCTGGTCGGGTTGCATGCCGACGATGCGCTGGCCGGCTTCCACTTGAGACGGTTGCTCAACGGCGCCAAGGGCGTCCGCATGCAGCTGGAATGAGCATCCAGGGGACGCCAGAGATGACGCGCGATTTTCCGGCCGGCAATTACCGGTTCATTCCGGCGGTGTTTCAGTATTCGAGCGGTGCCGCGGCCGATTCCGGCTTTGAGGTCGAGCGCGTGCGCTTCGACCGGATGCCCTCATTGGCCGAAGGTTTTGCGCAGATCGCAAAATATATTCAGGCCGCCGGACGGCCGCTGACGTCGTTTTGCGCCTGCGAGCTGCGCTCACCGGGAGCATTTACCGAGGACGGTTTCCTGAAATTCAATCAGCACTACGTCAAGACGCTTGCAGAGTGGGGCCTGTTCGACGGGACCATCAATCCGGTGGCGCGCAGCAACGTCTGCCCCGAGATCGATCCGCCGGCCGAGCCGTCATTTCATGCGTTCTCCTTCACGCGGCCGAGTCAGGGCACGACGCCGACATTCGTCATCGCCGGCGGCGCCGAATTGCGCGAGGGGAGCGGAAGCTATCCCGAGCGTACCGTGCGTTACCGCGATCTCAGCCCGGACGGCTTGAGAGAAAAAGTCCGGTTCACCGTTGGATCGATGGAAAGCCGTCTCGGCGCGTTCGGATTTGGCTGGAAAGACACCACGGCGGTGCAGGCCTACACCGTGCACGATTTCCATCCGGCCATGACCGATGAACTGGTCCGCCGCGGGGCCACGCGATCCGGCCTGACCTGGCACTTTGCGCGGCCGCCGGTGATCGATCTCGAATACGAGATGGATTGCCGCCGCGTGATGCGGGAGACGGTGATCTAGATTTTTCTCGCGGGTGCCACGAGCGAAGCGCGCTCCCTCTCCCGTGGGGAGAGGGTTGGGGTGAGGGCGTACGGTCTATCGATAGGTCGAAACCCCTCACCCGGCGCTGCGCGATAGCCGATGCAAAGCATCGGCGTTCTTAAAGGACGGCGGCCGGAGGCCGCCTACGCTCTCCCAACGGGAGAGGTGAAGAGGGGGCTTGCCGAGACTACCGCTCGCGCGGATCGAGCGCGTCGCGCAAGCCGTCGCCGACCAGGTTGAACGACAGCACCACGAGAAAAATCGCCAAGCCCGGCCACAGCGCCATCCATGGCGCGTTGGTCAGAAAGCGTTGTGCTGAATTGAGCATGCTGCCCCAGGATGGCGCGGGCGGCTGCTGGCCGAGCCCCAGGAACGACAGCGCCGCCTCGGCGATGATCGCAGCCGCGATCGAAAGCGTCGCCTGTACCAATAGCGCCGGCATGATATTCGGCAGGATGTGGAACAGCGCGATCCGCCAGCGCGGATTGCCCATGGCGCGCGCGGCCTCGACATAATCCTCGACCTTGACGCTCATCACCTGGCCGCGGGTCAGCCGCACGAAGATCGGCGTGGTGGTGATGCCGATGGCGATCATGGCGTTGCCGAGGCTTGGGCCGAGAAACGCCGCCAGCGCGATAGCCAGGATCAGGAACGGGCAGGCCAGCATGGCGTCGGTGATCCGGCTGATCAGCGCGTCGATGAAACCGCCGCGATAGCCCGACAACAGCCCGAACGGCACGCCGATCAGAAGCGCAATCCCGACCGATATCGCACCGGCCATCAGCGAGGCACGCGCGCCATAAACCACGCGCCCGAGGATGTCGCGGCCGAGGTCGTCGGTGCCGAACCAGTGCAGTGCCGACGGCGGCTTGCGCACCAGCGTCCAGCTGGTTGCGATCGGGTCATAGGGAACGATCAAGGGTGCAAACACCGCGAGCAGGATGAATGTTGCGATGACGACCAGGCCTGCCACGGCGCCCTTGCGCTGAAACAGCCGGCGCAGCGCGCGCCGCGCCGGGCTCTCCAACTCGTCGGAGGCAATGGGAATTGCGCCAAGGGTGGCGTCGGTCATGCTGCTCAAGCCCTCAGCCGCGGGTTGACGAGGATATAGGCGATATCGGCGATCAGGTTCAGCGTGATGTAGATGGTTGCCGTCACCAGCACGACGCCCTGCACGACGGCATAATCGCGATTGAATACCGCATCCACGATCAGCTTGCCGAACCCCGGTATCGAAAAAATCTGCTCGGTCAGCACCGCGCCCGACAACAGCGTGCCGAGTTCGAGCGCGCCGAGCGTGATGACCGGCGTCAGCGCGTTGCGCATGGCGTGCTTGAGGATGACGGAGCGTTCGGAAAGGCCCTTGGCGCGGGCGGTGCGGACATAATCGCTTTCGAGCACCTGCAGCATGGCGCTGCGGGTATGCCGCATCAGGATCGCCGCAATGGCGTTGCCCAGCACGAAGGCGGGCATGATGGTGGATGCGAGGCTGGCGCGCCAGTTTTCGGAGAGCGGCACATAGCCCGACGCCGGCAGCCAGCCGAGTTCGATCGAGAACAGGAAGATCAGCATGATGCCGAGCCAGAAGTTCGGCGTCGAGATGCCCCACAGCGAGAACAGGTTGGCGCCGTAGTCCCAGACCGTGCCCTTCTTCACCGCCGACACGATGCCGGCGGGAATTCCGATCAGGAACGCGATCACGATCGCCATCGACGCCAGTTGCATCGTTACCGGCAGTTTTTGCGCGATCAGGTCGCGCACCGGCACCTTGATGCGAAGCGATTCGCCGAAGTCGCCGGACAGGACGCCCTTGACCCAGTAGACATATTGGATCGGGATCGGCTGATCGAGCCGGTATTGCTTGCGGATCTGCGCGATGACATTGGGATCGCGTTCTTCGCCCGCCATCACCAGCGCCGGATCGCCGGGCAATAAGTGTTGCAGCGAAAAGATCAGGATCGACACGAAGAACAGTGTCGGGATCAGCTGCAGGATACGCTTGGCGAGGAAACTCAGCATGGGTCAGTTCGTTTCCCGGGCGCAGTGCAGCGTGCAACGGCGCGACGCGCCGTATCCGGGGCTGCGGGGATGGCGCTAACTTTTCTCACTTCAGCGTCAATCCGATCACGCGCACCAGTCCGTCCGGCATCTGCTTGTAACCTTCGAGCCTGGTGGTGTGCGCAATCAGGATTTTGCGGTGATAGATGTAGAGGATCGGCTCTTCGTCGAGCGCGATCTTGGTCAGCTTCTCATAGATGGCCTTCCGTTGTGCCTGATCGGTGACAAGGCGGCCGTCGTCGAGCGCCTTGTCGGCCTCGGGATTGGACCAGGCGCTATAGTTCTGCGGCGCTTCGGTTTTCAGGAAGACGTAGGAATTGCCGTCGGGGTCGATCCGTCCGCTCCACGCCAGCAGATAGGCCTGGTATTCGCCGGCCTCGGCCTGCTTTAGCGAGGTCGCGAACTCGGTGATCCTGAACTTCATGTCGAAGCCGGTTTCCGCCGCCATCGACTGGATTACCTGCGCGACGGCCTCGGTTTCCGCGCCTTTCGGCACCATGAAATCGACGCTCACGGGCACCGTAACGCCGGCTTCCTTCAACAGCGCCTTCGCCTTGGCGACATCGCGCCCGCGTACCGGGAAAGACTTTTGGTAGTAGGGATGATCGGGATTGACCCACTGGTTGCCGGGTTTGAACTCGCCGTTGAACACCACCTGGTTGATGGCCTCGCGATCGATCGAAAGATCGAGTGCCTGCCGAACCTTGGCGGACTGGCTGAGCGGTCCCTTGGTCTTGTCCTTGCCGATGTTCAGCGTCACGCCCTGATAGCCGAGCTCGATCGCGCTCGATAATTTCAGCTTCGGGTCCGCCTGCACCGCCTTGATGTCGGTGGCAAGCAGCCGCTCGATCAGATCGAGACCGCCCGATTTCAGGTTGGCGAGGCGAACCGTCGCATCGACCAGCGGAAGATAAACGATGCGGTCGATATGGATTTTGTCCTTGTTCCAGTAGTCGGCGAATTTCTCGAACACGATGCGATCCTGCTGCACGCGCTCGACGAACTTGTAGGGGCCGGCGCAAACCGGATGCAGTCCGAACTTGTCGCCTGCCGCCTTCGCCGCCTTGGGCGAAACCATCATCCCGGCGCGATCGGTGAGTTGCGCGATCAGCGGCGAGTACGGCGTCTTCAACACCAGCTTGATGGTCAGGGGATCGACGACGTCGACATGGTCGACTGCGGCTAGCTCCGGCTTGCGGAACGACGCCGGCATCGTCAGGTGGCGATCGAGCGAGAATTTCGCAGCCTCGGCGTCGAACGGCTCGCCGTCGTGGAATTTTACGCCCGGCCGCAGCTTGATCGTGACCTCTTTGCCATCGGCCGAGGTCTCGTGGGACAGCGCGAGCTGCGGCACGATATTGAGCTTCTCGTCGATGTCGAACAGCTTGTCGCAGAACGCTGCGAATACGATGCGTCCGACATAGGTGCGGGCCATCGTCGGGTCGAGAATATCCGGGTCCTCGGCAAGACCGATGCGCAGCGTGGTCTGGGCTTGAACGCCCGCTCCAAGCGATAGCAACAATGCCGCCGCGGTGGCCGCCAAACGCAGGATTTTCATTGGACTGGTCTCCATATTCACGGTTCACACGACTGCCGGCGGCATGGCCCCGACTATATCAACCCCGGCGGAAGCGGCTACTTCCTTAGGGCCACTGAAAGCCGCCACCAATCGTTCCAGGGCCGGCGAAAAGCCCCCATCGGCAGGGACGATGGCGTCCGGCGCCGGCAGTTCCGCGGTACGGTGACAGGCGGTCAAGTGCCCGGCCGCGTCGGCGATGAGTTGCGGCGGTTCAACGCGGCAGCGCTCGATCACGTAGGGGCAGCGGGTATGGAAGCGGCAGCCCGGCGGCGGGTTGAGCGCGCTCGGCATTTCCCCCTGCAGCACAATGCGGCTGCGCTTTGCCCGCGGCTTGGGCACCGGGATCGCAGACAGCAAAGCGCGGCTGTAAGGGTGGCGCGGCGAGGCGAACAGCGACTGCGCGTCCGCGGTCTCGACGATGACGCCGAGATTCATTACCGCGACGCGGTCGGCGATGTGCTTCACGACCGCAAGGTCGTGGGAGACGAAGATGTAGGCGAGGCCAAGCCGGTCCTGCAGGTCGCGCAGCAGGTTGAGGATTTGCGAACGGATCGACACATCCAGCGCCGATACCGGCTCGTCGCAGATGATGAGTTTCGGTTCGACCGCCAGTGCCCGGGCAATGGCGATGCGCTGGCGCTGGCCGCCGGAAAATTCGTGCGGGTAGCGGCGCGCAAAGCGCGGCTCCAGTCCCACCAGACGCAACAACTGCTCGACGCGTTCGCGGCGGCCCGGGGCCGGCACGAGGTCATGCAGCGCCAGCGGTTCGGTCAGGATCTGGCTGACGGTCATGCGCGGGTTAAGCGAGGCATAGGGATCCTGAAAGATGATCTGCGCATCGCGGCGGAAGGCGCGCAATTGATTGGCGTCCAGCGCGAGCAGATCGCGGCCCTCGAACCGGATGCGGCCCGCATCCGGCTCGATCAGCCGCAGCACCAGCCGGCTCACGGTGGATTTGCCGCAGCCGGACTCGCCAACCAGCGCCAGCGTCTTGCCGGCAGCGACGCTGAAGCTGACGCCGTCGACCGCCTTGATGAACGCGGTCGGCCGGCCGAACACCGAACGGTCGGCGACGAAATGCTTGACGAGATTTTCGACTTCGAGCAGCGCGGTCACGACACCAGCCTTTCCAGCGGCGCCTTGATGCAGCGCGACCAGTGACCGGAATTGATCTCCACCATCGGCGGCGGCCCTTCGGTACAGATATCGCTGACGAACGGACAACGCGCCGCAAACCGGCAGCCGGACGGCGGCCTGGTCATGTTCGGCACCATGCCCTCGATGGTGGCGAGATGCGAAGCGCGCCGGTCGAGCCGCGGGATCGAGCCGAGCAGGCCGACGGTGTAGGGATGCTGCGGGCTTGCGAACAATTCGTCGACGGCTGCCCGTTCGACGATCTCGCCGGCATACATCACCGCGACCTCATCGCAGACCTCGGCGACCACGCCGAGATCGTGGGTGATCAGGATGATCGCAGCCCCGCTCGCCGCCTTGAGCTCCCGCATCAAATCGAGGATTTGGGCCTGCAAGGTGACGTCGAGCGCGGTGGTGGGCTCGTCCGCGATCAGCAGCATCGGATCGCAGGCCAGCGCCATCGCGATCATGACGCGCTGGCGCATTCCGCCGGACAGCTTGTGCGGATACTCGTCGATGCGCCGCTCCGGCGAGGGAATATGGACACGGCGCAGCAATTCGATGGCGCGCTCACGCGCCCCGCGCCGTGTTCCGCCGCGGTGGCGCAGGATGGTCTCGATAATCTGCTCGCCGATGGTGAAGCTCGGATTGAGCGAGGTCATCGGCTCCTGGAAGATCATCGCCAGGCGGTTGCCGCGCAGGTCGCGCAGGGTTTCGTCGGGCACATCAAGCAGGTCGAAGCCGTCGAAACGGATCGAGCCGCTGACTTCAGCAGTCTGTTTCGACAACAGGCCCATGATGGCGAGCGAGGTCACGCTTTTGCCGCAGCCGGATTCGCCGACGAGGCCGAGCGTCGCGCCATTGGCCACGCTGAGGTCGACGCGGTCGACCGCATGGGTCAAGCGGCCGTCGTCGCCATGGAAGATGACCCGCAAGCCCTCGATTTCGATCAGCGGACTTGCGGTCATTTCTCGGCCGCAATCGCCGCTTCGATACCGGCGTCGATGGTCGCGCGATCGGTAATCCCGGCCGGATTCTTGCGGCTCGGCAGGAATTGGCGGAAATGCACCCAGCGCTCGCGGCTCACTTGTTCGAGACGTTCGAGTTCGGCAAGCGGATCTAAGTGGTCGTCGACGCGCAGGTCGAGATCAGACCATTCCTCGTCGCCATAGATCAACAGCGCCGCCGATTGCTTGCCGCGCTTGTCTCCACCAGCGGCTTCGCCGGATCGCATCGCCGCGATCAGGCGCCGTGCGAACGGCAGCCTCTCGTTTGCGATGTAGGCTTTCGCGGTGTCGTCCAGCACCCGGGCGCCGGCAAGCATGTTGCCGGCGATCGAGAAGCGATTGCCTTCGATGTGCCCGCACCAGTCGACGCATTCGCTGCCCGGTATGGGCGGCGATGCGGCCGCCGGCGTCCATGATGTGAAGTTGCCGGCTCTCGCGGCCGCCATCGGCGGCAATCAAGGTTTCGACGATCTCGCGCGGCGTTCGTCCTTCACGCAGCAGCCTCACACCGTCGATGCCGTAATAGGGATTGACCAGCGCCTGGGTGGCGATGCCGCCAATACCGGCGGCGATATGGGGTACGCGCGCGCCCACCGCGAAGAACCGTGTCGCGACCGCGATCCCGAATTGGCCGGTTGCGTCGTCTCGGGCGATGATCGACCAAGTCATCTACGTTCTTTCAAGCCATCTCAGCCCTTACCGTCCGGCCGCGTAGCCCTGCATACCGCGGGGATTGGCGGCGGCGCGGCGTCGGCGGCCGACCTTCGAGGCCGCGGTGAGGCGGCCTTCCGACCAGTCGGGACCGGTCTCCACGATATGGCCGCGTTTCTTCAAATTATCGACGGTTGCCTTCGGCACCCGGTTCTCGACCACGAGCACGCCGGGGCGCGCGGTGCGGGGCCAGAACGAAATCGGGAAATGCTCCGAATGCCACGCCGGCGCGTCGATCGCTTCCTGCAGGTTCATCCGGGCGTGAACGTGGCGCAGAAAGAATTGCGTGGTCCATTGGTCCTGCTGATCGCCGCCGGGCGATCCCCAAGCCAGATACGGCTCGCCGTCGCGCAGCGCCATGGTCGGACTGAGCGTGGTGCGCGGGCGCTTGCCCGGCGCCAGCGCTGCGGGGTGATTTTCCTCAAGCCAGAATATCTGTGCGCGGCTGCCGAGGCAGAAGCCGATTTCCGGAATCACCGGCGACGATTGCAGCCAGCCGCCGGACGGGGTCGCCGAGATCATGTTGCCGGCCTGGTCGATGATGTCGAAATGCACGGTGTCGCCGCGCACTTCGCCGAGGCGGCCGACGGTCGGCTCGCCGGCGCCCATGGCGCCGACCGCCTCGCGATGACCTTCCTGCCGGCGCAGCTTCACCACCGAGCCAAATCCCTCGACCGAGCCGGGCAGGAAATCGAGCGATGCCTTTTCCGAGATCAGCTTGCGGCGCTCGTCGTTGTAGGCATCCGACAACAGTGTTGCGATCGGGACGTCGACAAATTTCGGATCGCCGTAGAATTTTTCGCGGTCGGCAAAGGCGAGCTTGGCGCATTCGACCTGCAGATGAATGAAGTCCGGGCCCGCGGGATCGAGCCCGTCGAGTGCAAAGCCCTTCAGCAAGGCGAGCTGCTGCAGCATCACCGGACCCTGGCTCCAGACGCCGGGCTTGCAGACGGTGTAGCGCCCATAGTCATAGGTCAGCGGCGCTTCGACCGATGGCTGCCAGCGCGCCATGTCGTCGGCGGTCAGCACGCCGCGGTGCGGCGAGCCGCTGACGTCCATGACCTCTTGGGTGCGGCAGAAGCGGTCGATCGCTTCGGCCACAAACCCGTGCGACCACGCCTTGCGCGCCCGTTCGATCTGCGCGACGCGGTCGGCGCCGGCGCTTTCCGCTTCCTGCAGGATGCGGGCGTAGGTTTCCGAAAGCGTCTTGTTGGTGAAGAGCGTACCAGGTTTCGGCACTTCATTGTTCGGCAGATAGACAGCGGCCGACGTGGTCCAGTACTTCCGGAACAATTGCTCGACGGTGGCAATGGTGGCGGACGCACGCTCGACCAGCGGGTAGCCGTCGCGAGCGTAGGCGATGGCCGGTTCCAGTACGTCGCGCAGCCGCAGCGTGCCGTAGTCGCGCAGCAGCAGCATCCAGGATTCGAAGGTGCCGGGCACGCAAGCCGCCAGCAGCCCGGTGCCCGGCACCATGTCCAGGCCCTCGCTGCGGTAATGCGCGATGGTTGCACCTTGGGGAGCAGGGCCCTGGCCGCAGATCACCTCGGTGCGGCCGCGCCTGGTATCGTGGACGATGATCGGCACGTCGCCGCCTGGACCGTTCAAATGCGGCTCGACCACCTGCAGCGTAAACGCCGTGGCGACCCCGGCGTCGAACGCATTGCCGCCTTTCTCCAACGTGGCCATCCCGACCGCGGTGGCGATCCAGTGGGTGGAGGTCACGACACCAAAAGTGCCTTCGATTTCCGGCCTGGTCGTGAACGGATCGGGATTGATTTTGCTCATTGGAATCCATCGTTGCGTTGATGCCGCTTGGCGGGCGCACTTGACCACAGCCAAGGCTGCCTGCCAACCGGCCCCATGCGCGTTCCTCCCATCATTGTGATCATGCGGGAGCAGTGGCGTGAGCGGGATTGTTGACGGCGTGGCAGGCGACGCCGTCGATCAGCGCCGGCGCCTGCCGGCGGCAGAGGTCGAACACCAGCGGGCAGCGCGGGTTGAACGCGCAACCGGGCGGCGGATCGATCGGATTGGGGATTTCGCCCTTTACCGGAATCCGCTGGCGGCCGGACATCGCGAGATCGGGCACCGCGCCCAGCAGCATCTTGGTGTAGGGCATTCGCGGGCGGCTGAACAGTTCGCGGCCATCGGCGATCTCGACGATGCGGCCGAGATACATCACGCCGATGCGGTTCGCCATGTGCCGGACCACGGCAAGATTGTGGCTGATGAAGAGGTAGGTGAGGCCGAATTTGTCCTGCAGATCGCGCATCAGATTGAGGATCTGCGCCTGCACGGAAACATCGAGCGCGGACGTCGGCTCATCGCAGACGATGAACTCGGCTTCGGACGCCAGCGCGCGGGCGATCGCGATCCTTTGGCGCTGCCCGCCGGAAAATTCGTGCGGATATTTCCAGCCGTCGTCGGCGTGTAGCCCGACCAGACTTAGCAACTCGCCGACGCGCGCCGCAATGTTGCGTTCGCCCTGGATCAGATCGAAAGCGCGGATCGGTTCGGCGACGATGCTGTCGACCCGAAACCGCGGGTTGAGGCTCGCATAGGGGTCCTGGAAAATCATCTGGATGCGGCGGCGCAAACGCTGACGCGCCTGCAACTGTCCGGCCTTGCTCATCGAAACCCCGTCGATGATCACCTCGCCCGATGTCGGCGGCAGCAGCCCCACGACCATGCGGGCGACGGTGGTCTTTCCCGAACCGGATTCGCCGACCAGCGCGAAGGTCTCACCCTTCTTGATGTCGAAGGTGACGCCGTCGACTGCTTTCAGGAATTCCAGATGGCCGCCTTCAAGCACCCGGTTGAGCCACGGCTTTGAGACGTCGAATACCCGGCGCAGATTTTTGACGTCGATAAAGGGCGCTGTGGTCATGCCGCGGTGTCCTTTGCGGCGGCGTCATAGAGATGGCAGGCCACGGCTTGCGTGCCGTGCCTGATCGGCTCCGGCCGTTCGATGCGGCAGCGGTCGAACGCGAACGCGCAGCGCGGGTTGAACGAGCAGCCCGGCGGGATCGCGGAAAGCCGCGGCATCGAGCCGGGGATCTGGACCAGGCGGGCGGCGTCGCCGGCGAGCGTCGGGATCGCGCCCATCAAGCCCTTGGCATAGGGGTGCAACGGGTTCTGCACGACGTCCAGCACCGGGCCGATTTCGGCGATACGGCCGGAATACATCACCGCGACGCGGTCCGAGGTTTCGGCGATAACGCCCATGTCGTGGGTCACCAGCATCACGGCGGTGCCGTGGTCGCGTCCGAGGCGCTTGATCAGCGAGATGATCTGCGCCTGCACGGAGACATCGAGCGCCGTGGTTGGCTCGTCGGCGATGATCAGGTCCGGTTCGGCGCAAATCGCAAGCGCGATCACGACGCGCTGGCGCATGCCGCCGGAGAATTCGTGCGGATAGGCGTCGATGCGTTTTTCGGGGGCGGGAATGCCGACCTCGGCCAGCAGATCGATGGCGCGCTTGCGCGCGGCCTGCTCCGAGAGATTGCTGTGGGTCTTGATGGTCTCGATCAGCTGGTCGCCGATCCGGTACAGCGGGTTCAGGCTGGTGAGCGGGTCCTGAAAGATCATTCCGATCCGCTTGCCCCGGATCCGGCGCAGCTCCTCCGGCGGCAGGTTGTCGATCCGCATGCCCGACAGATAGATCTCGCCACCGGCAATGCGGCCGGGCGGATCGATCAGGCCGATGATTGCCAGACCGGTGACCGATTTTCCGGCGCCGGATTCCCCGACCACGCCCAGCACTTCTCCCTTGGCGATATCGAAGGAAATTCCGTCGATGGCGCGCAGCGTGCTGCGGCGGGTGACGAACTCCACCTGCAGATTACGCACTGAGAGAACGGGTTCGGTCATGCGATCGGGTATCTGGAAATGGCGGCGCCTCTCATCGGAGCTTCGGATTGAGCGCGTCGCGCAGCCAGTCGCCGAGCAGGTTGATCGCGAGGATCAGCGCCGCCAGCGCAAAGCCCGGGAAGGCGACGATCCACCACTCCCCGGCAAACAGATAATTGTTGCCGATCCGGATCAGGGTGCCGAGCGAGGGCATGGTGTCGGGCATGCCGGCTCCCAGAAACGACAACGTCGCCTCGGTGATGATCGCGAGCGCGAGGTTGATGGTGGCGATCACCAGGATCGGCCCCATTGCGTTCGGCAGTACGTGCCGCAGCATGATCACCGGGGCGGGAAGACCGATCAACTGCGCCGCCGCCACGTAATCCCTGCTCTTCTCCACCATGACCGAGCCGCGCACGGTGCGCGCATATTGCACCCAAAAGCTCAGTCCGATCGCAAATACCAGCACCGCCAGCGTACTCATGGCGTCGAGGCGATTGCCGAACACCGACTTGACGACGCCGTTGATCAGCAGCGCGATCAGAATGGCGGGGAAGGTGAGCTGGACATCGGCAATGCGCATGATCAGGCCATCGACGGCGCCCCCGACATAGCCGGCGATCAGTCCAAGCACGATGCCGAGCGTGCCCGAGAACAATACGCCGAGCACGCCAACGGTGAGGGAAATGCGCAAGCCATAGAGAATGGCGGAAAACACGTCGCGGCCTTGTTCGTCGGTGCCGAGCAGGAACGGGCTTTGGCCGTCGGCGGTCCAGATCGGCGCGATGCGCGAATTCATCAGTTGAAGCTGTGCCGGATCGAACGGGTTCTGCACCGCAAGGATTGATGCCGATATCGCGAGCAGAAAGAACAATACAGTGACAGCGGCCGCAACCATCGTAAGCTTGGAGCGGCGAAACGAATAGAACACGTCGCTTTCGATCGCACGGCCGAACCATCGCCCCGGCAGGAAACGCGTGCGCGGCGCGCTGGGATCGGCTTTGTGCTGGACGACGGCTTCGGACATGCAGGGATCTCGCGTTCAGGCCGGGCGGTTGAGGGTCGAGCGCAGGCGCGGATCGACAACCGTGTAGAGAATATCGACCACGAGATTGATGGTGACGAAGATCAGGGACACCATCAGCAAATAGGCGGCCATGATCGGAATATCGACGTTTTGCACCGCTTGCACGAAGAGAAGTCCCATCCCCGGCCACTGGAATACGGTTTCGGTAATGATCGCAAATGCAATTACCGAGCCAAACTGCAGCCCGGCGACGGTGATGACGGGAACCAGGGTATTCTTGAGCGCGTGACCGAAGTGAATGGCCCGCGTCGTCAGCCCGCGCGCCCGCGCGAAGCGGATATAGTCGGTGCGCAGCACCTCCAGCATCTCGGCCCGCACCAGCCGCATGATCAATGTCATCTGGAACAGGCCGAGCGTGATCGACGGCATGATCAGGGCCTTGAGGCCGGAGATCGTGAGCAGCCCGGTGGTCCACCAGCCGATCCGAACGACTTCGCCGCGGCCGAACGACGGCAGCCAGCCCAGCACCACGGAGAACAGATAGATCAGCAAAATCCCGATCAGGAAGGTCGGCAGCGAGATTCCAATCAACGATATCGCCTGGAATATCTTGGCAAGCAGCGTGTCGCGTTTCAGCGCCGAATAGACCCCCATCAGGATGCCGAACACCATTGCGAGGATGGTGGCGCAGATGGCAAGCTCCAGCGTTGCCGGCATCCGCTCCTTCAGCAGGCTCGCTACCGGCTGGCGGAACTGGTAGGAGACGCCGAACTTGAACTGCATCGCATTGCCGAAATAGCGCGCGAACTGTAGCGGCACCGGATCGTCAAGGCCGAGAGACTGACGGATCTGGGCGCGCTCGGCGGCCGGCGTATCGAGCGATACGATCTGGTTGACCGGATCGCCCGCGAAGCGGAACATCGAAAACGAAATGATCCCGACCGCGATCATGACGCCGATCGCCTGGATCGCCCGGCGAAGAGTGAAAGCGAGCATGTGATCCTTTCACTTCTTTTTGCTGTGGCGGACGTCGCTGTCTGCCTGAAACGAAAAGTCCCGGGAGCGCGAAGCCACCGGGACCTGTCGATCGAAGCTGCCTTATTCCTGTTTGGTCATCCAGTAGGGCATAACCGCATTATCGGCGCGCTGTGCCACCTTCAGCTTTTTCGACACGCCCCAGGCCAGCGCCTGCTGATGCAGCGGGATATATGCGAAATCCTTTGCAGCGATTTCGAACGCTTCCTTGATCAGCAAATCGCGCTTGGCCATATCGGGCTCCTGCAGCACCCTGTCGGCGACTTCATCCATCTTCTTGTTGCAGTAGCCGCCGAGATTGGCCTCGCCCCGCGAGGATTTCGGATCGTCGCGGCAACCCATGATGTCGTAGAGGACATTGTGCGAGTCGGACGTGCCGGGGGTCCAGCCCAGCAAATAAAACGACGTCTGGTAGCCGCCGGGCTTCAGCACCTTGGCGAAGTATTGTGCCTTGGGTTGCGCCATCAAGTTGACCTTGACGCCGACTCTGGCCAGCATGCCGACGATCGCCTGACAGATCGCGGCATCGTTGACGTAGCGGTCGTTGGGGCAATCCATACCGACTTCAAACCCGTCGGGATAGCCGGCTTCCGCCAACAGCTTCTTGGCGCCCTCGGGATCGAATTTCGGGCGGGTAAAATCACCCGAGAGCTTGAACAGCTGCGGCGCGATCATCAGGGCCGACGGCGTCGAAAGGCCGCGCATCACGCGGGTCTTGATCAACTCGATGTCGATCGCCTTGAAGAAGGCCTCGCGGACCCGGACATCCTTGAACGGATTCTTGCCCTTGACGTTCGAATACAGCAATTCGTCGCGAACCTGGTCCATGCCGAGAAAGATGGTGCGCAGCTCGGGGCCCTTCAGCACCTGGGCGTTCGGGCTCGAATCGACGCGCGAAATATCCTGGATCGGAACCGGCTCGATGATGTCGACTTCGCCCGAAAGCAAGGCGGCAACCCGCGTGGCGTCGGAGCCGATCGGCGTGAAAATGATCTCTTTCAGATTGTGCTCGGGCTTTTGCCACCAGTTCGGGTTTACCTTGAACACGGTTTTTACGCCGGGCTGATGACTCTCGATGGTGAAGGGGCCGGTGCCGTTGGCGTGAAGCGAAGCAAAACTCGGCGAGGTTGCCGCCGCCGGCGTCGGGGCCACCGCGTTGTTGTCCTCGCACCACTTCTTGTCCATGATCCACCAGGTATCCCATTGGTAATGCAGAATGGGATTTGGCGAGGTCAGGATGAAGTCCACGGTGTAGTCATCGACCTTGACGACTTTTGCGTCAGCGGCAATGCGGGTCTGCAGGTTCGAGCCTTTGGCGCGAACGCGGTCCGCCGAGAACACCACGTCATCGGCGGTGAAGGGGTCGCCGTTCTGGAATTTGACGCCCTTGCGCAGGTGGAAGCGCCAGCGGGTCGGCTCCGGCGTTTCCCAGCTTTCGGCGAGCGCGGGAATGATCTTCAGATTCTTGTCGCGCGCGATCAGCCCTTCATAGACCTGCCCGAGATGCGCATGGGTGGTGGTTTCATTGAGCGTATAGGGGTCGAGCGATTTGAAGTCGCCCTGATTGGCGTAGCGCAGGGTCTGGCTTGAAGCCGGTGACATCGCGAAACCGACGATTGAGACAGTGACCGCTGCAAGCAAGGTTTGACGTACCGACATGTGTTCACGTTCTCCGCTGTGGCGCGCTGTTCATTTCTGAGAGTATCGAGGGCTATCGCCGATCCATGTTGCCAGAGTTTGGCGGCCGCGCAAGCGCCATTTGCCCGGGCAGGCCGGTTTGCGTGACCATGCTGCAATAGCTAGCTTCAGTGTAGGCAGCGAAAGCCGCCACGCGACATTCAACTTTCGGAGCGCCAATGGCGGAACTCAAGGCCGATGTCCTCGTATTGGGTGCAGGCATGGTCGGCGTCGGCGCCGCCCTGCACCTGCAGCAGCGGGGACGGGACGTGATCCTGGTCGACAAGCACGAGCTTGCCGGCGAAGAGACCAGTTATGGCAATGCCGGAATGATCGAATGCGCCTCGGTCTTTCCTTACATGTTTCCGCGGAATCTCCGAGAGATCCTCCGATATGCGATCAATCGCGCGCCGCAGGTACGCTACCAGTTCTCCGATCTGCCGGCGTTCCTGCCGTGGCTGGTGCGCTACTTCATGGCCTCCGCGCCGGACCGGGCGTATCGCGGTGCGATGGCGGTCATGCCGCTGATCCGCCGCAGCCTGATCGAGCACGAGGCGCTGATCGCGGAAGCCGGGGTGCCGGAGCTGTTGCGGCGGACCGGCTGGATCAAAATGTATCGGTGGGATGCGACGCTTGCCAGTGCAGTGCGGGATTTCGAGCGGGCGAGGCAATACGGGGTCGAAGGCGAAATTCTCGACCACAAGGCGATTATCCAGCGCGAGCCTCACCTCAGCGGCGAATTCGCCGGCGCGATCCATTTCACCGAGCCCGGATTCGTTCCCGATCCGGGCGGGCTGGCCAAAGCCTATGCCGCGCTGTTCCAGCGCAAGGGGGGACGCTTTGTGGTCGCAGATGCGCAGACCCTCGAACAGGATGTCGGCGGGCGATGGCGGATCGCTACGCCGGACGGCATTGTCAGTGGACGCGAGGCCGTGGTGGCGCTCGGACCGTGGTCCGACCTGGTGTTTCGTCCGCTCGGATATTCCATCCCGCTCAACGTCAAGCGCGGTTACCATCTGCATCTGGCGCCGCGCGGCAATGCCGTCCTCAATCATCCGGTGCTCGATTCCGATCTCGGCTACGTGCTGGCGCCGATGAACCGCGGCATTCGTCTCGCCACCGGCGTCGAGTTTGCCCGTCGCGATGCGCCGCCGACGCCGATCCAGCTTCAGCGGGCACTGCCGCGGGCGCACGCGCTGTTTCCGCTGGGAGAGGCGATCGACGCAAAGCCCTGGATGGGCGCACGGCCGTGCTTGCCCGATATGCTGCCGGTGATCGGGAGAGCGCCGGGCCATGCCGGGCTGTGGTTCGATTTTGGACACCACCACCACGGCCTGACGCTGGGCCCGGCGACGGGCCGCCTGCTGGCGGAGATGATGACCGGCGAGACCCCGTTCGCCGATCCCAAACCCTTTGCGGTCGAGCGCTTTGGCTAACCATTTCTGCCGAATGAAGGCTCAAGACGCCGCCTTCGTCCCGTCAGGTCGCTTGCGTCGCGCCGCCTCTCGCGGCGATACTGTGGCAAGCTGTCACCAATGCAATCAGGAGCGGACATGAAGGTAAACGTCGAAATAGATTGCACGCCGCTGGAAGCCCGGCAGTTTTTCGGACTTCCGGATGTACAGCCGATGCAAACGGCTGTGATGGAAAAACTCCAGAACCAGATGATGGCGAACATAGAGAAGGTCTCGCCGGAAGCGCTGATGCAGAGCTGGTTCACGTTCGATCCGAAGATCGCCGAGCGATTTCAGGACATGTTCGTGACCATGGCGGGCCTCGGCGGTACGCGCGCCAGTGACAAGAAAAAATGATGCCAATTGACCGGAGCGAACCGGAGGCGTCGGGCCGGCTTCGTCCACCTAGCCTCGGCCTGCTGCTGGCCGAAGCGAGAGGGATATTCGAATTCAACGCCAGCCTGTTGCTTTCGCCGCTCTTGATGCGCGCGCCGAAGGGCGACGGTCATCCGGTGCTGACGCTGCCGGGGTTCCTCGCCAGCGATCTGTCGATGGCGCCGATGCGGCGATATCTCAGGGAACTCGGATACGACAGCTACGCGTGGAAGATGGGCCGCAATATCGGCGGCGTCTCGCGCCTGCGGGCCACGCTGCGGGATCGGCTCGCCGAGATTCACGCCTCGACCGGGCGCAAGGTCAGTGTCGTCGGGTGGAGCCTCGGCGGCGTCTATGCGCGCGATCTGGCGCTGCAGGCGCCGGACATGGTGCGATATGTCGTGACGCTGGGAAGCCCGTTCGCGAACGACGTCAGAGCGACCAACGCCACGCGGCTTTACGAGGCGCTGTCGGGGGAAGCGGTCGAGGACAATTCCGAGCTTCGAACGGCGATTGCGGGCGATCTGCCGGTTCCGACCACATCGATCTACTCGCGCACCGACGGCGTCGTGAACTGGCGAACCTGCCTGTTACGTGCCTCCGATACCGCCGAAAACATCGAGGTACACCTCGCCAGTCACATCGGACTGGGCGTGAATCCGGCCGCCTTGTGGGCGATAGCGGATCGGTTGGCCCAAGGCGAAGGCGAATTCAGCCAATTTGACCGGTCGGGGCCGTTTGCCATTGCATATGCGGCTCCGGAAAATGCACAATCATGACGTCCTGAACCCCGGGGCCGTCTGACGCCGGAAGCGCCGCCAAGGCGCCGCGTGATATCAGCGGGAGGAAAATATGAGTGACGCCAAAAAGCTGTCCTCGATGGACGCGTCGTTTCTGTACCTGGAAACGCCGGAAATGCCGATGCATGTCGGGAGCATGGCGATCTTCCGTCTGCCCGAGGATTACAAGGGCGACTTCTTCGAGGACTTCAAGGCGATGATCGCCTCGCGGCTGCACGTTGCGCCGATCCTCAAAGCGCGCCTGGAGAAGGCGCCGCTCGACATCGATCATCCCTCCTGGGTCGAGGACGACCAGTTCGATATCGACCGCCACATTTTCCGGGGCAGCCTTCCTGCTCCCCACGACCGCGCGACGCTGGAGCGGATCGTCGGCTGGATGCATGCCAAGCTTCTCAATCGCGCCCGTCCGCTCTGGGAGTTCTATGTCTTCGAAGGCATGAAGGACAACGAGATCGGGCTCTATTCCAAGATGCATCACGCCTGCATCGATGGCGGCGCGGGCGCAGCGCTGACCAACATGATCTACGACGTGACGCCGATCCCGAGGAAAATCGAGCCGCCGACGGCGCGGGCCAAGGTCGGGCAGGAGCCGCGCGACATCGCCGCCAACCTGGTCAATTCCTATCAGCAGCTCTGGACTCAGCCGTTCGACGCCAAAGCCGCCGCCAAGGGCATCGACCTGCCGCGCTCGGGAAAAAGCGATCTCGGATCGATCCTGTTCGACAACGCCATGTTCCAGATCGAAACCGCGGTGAAGTTTGCCAGCAGCATTCCCACGATGCTCAAAAGCGTCTCCGATGTGGTTGGAAAGATTTCCGACCCGAAATCGCGCGACAGCATCGCCAGCATGGTGTCGCCGTCGACGATCCTGAACAAATCGATTTCATCGGAGCGCAGCTTTGCCGGCGTATCGATCCCGTTGAGCCGTGCGAAGGCGCTGGCCAAGCAGGCCGGCGGCAAGCTGAACGACGTGGTGCTGGCGATTTCGAGCGGCGTGGTCAGGCGCTATCTGCTGGAGCGCGGCGCGCTGCCGGCGAAATCGATGACGGCGGCGGTGCCGATCTCGTTGCGCGAAGAGGGCAACACCGACGCCAACAATCAGGTGTTCGGCATGATCTGCTCGATTGCGACCAACATCGAAGATCCCAAGGCGCGGCTCGAGGCGATCATCGCGCAATCCACCAAATCCAAGGAGATGTCGCATCCGCTGCGGGCCTTGATGCCGCAGATGTCCAACGTCTCGATGCTGGGCGCGCCGATCCTGGTCCAGATTCTGGCGCTGTTGTACAGCCGCTCCAGCCTGTCGGACGTGCTGCCGCCGGCCGCGAACATCACGGTCTCCAACGTGCCGGGGCCGCGCCAGACGCTGTATGCGGCGGGCGCGGAATTGCTGCACATCTTCCCGGTGTCGATTTCGACCCACGGGCTGGCGCTCAATATTACCGTGCAGAGCTATCGCGATCAGCTGGATTTCGGCTTCATCGCCGGCGCCAACATCATTCCGCATGTCCAGGTGCTCTGCGACATGCTGCCGGGCGAATTCGCAGCACTCGAGGCCGCGTTTGCGCCACCGGCCGATCTCAAGAGCGTGGCAAGCTAGGGCATGACCCGCGAAAGCTGTGGGAACCGGTTTTCCGATAAGATCATGCTCGAGAGAAAGAAGAGATGCCAGCGATGATAGAAATGCCGCCGCTGCAGTTCGCCCAGACCAACGGAATTCGCATGGGCTATTACGAAGCCGGCCCGAAATCCGATACGCCGCCGGTTATTCTCTGCCACGGCTGGCCGGAAATCGCGTTTTCCTGGCGCCATCAGATCAAGGCGCTGGCGGCTGCCGGAATTCGGGTGATTGCGCCGGATCAGCGCGGCTACGGCGCGACCGACCGGCCTGAGCCGGTCGAAGCCTACGATATGGAACACCTCACCGGCGATCTCGTCGGGCTGCTTGATTATCTCAAGATCGACAAGGCTGTTTTCGTCGGTCACGACTGGGGCGGTTTTATTGTATGGCAAATGCCGCTGCGGCATATCGATCGCGTCGCCGGTGTCGTCGGGGTCAACACGCCTCACGCCGATCGCGCGCCGGCGGACCCGATCGAGCTCTTTCGCAAGCGGTTCGGCGAGCACATGTACATCGTGCAGTTTCAGGCCCCCGGACGCGAGCCGGACAGAATATTCGGCAGCCGGGTCGAACAGACTTTTGACGCCTTCATGCGCAAACCTGTGCCGCGCGGCGACACCGCGCCGGCGGAGGCGGCGGTCGCAGGCGTCGGCGCATCACCGAGACTTAATCTGGCGTTTCCGCAAATGATTGCTGGCTACGACGCCAAGCACGACCCGCGCACGCCGATCCTGTCGCCGGAAGAAAAGCAGGTCTTTGTCGACACCTTCACCAGGTCAGGCTTCACCGGCGGCATCAACTGGTACCGCAACATGTCGCGCAACTGGCAGCGCTCGGCCGGGGTCGACCATACCGTGCGCGTGCCGTCGCTGATGATCATGGCCGAAAACGATCACGTGCTGCCGCCGTCCGCGGCCGACGGCATGGAGAAGATCGTCCCCGATCTCGAGAAATACCTGGTTCGCGGCAGCGGCCATTGGACGCAGCAGGAAAAGCCGGATGAGGTCAGCGCCAAGCTGGTCGAATGGCGTAGGAAGAGATTTGGGTGAGACGACGTGCGGCGTCGTCATCCTGAGGTGCGAGCTCCACGGTGCAGTTGCACCGTCAACTTGGGCGAGCCTCGAAGGATGCGGCAACAAGTACAAGCGGCCAATCCTTCGAGGCGCGCAAGAAAGTGCGCGCACCTCAGGATGACGGTGGTTGCGTAGCGAAATGGCAGGGGGTTACTATAACAATGGCGTCTACGAACAGACTGAGCCCGATCCCGCATCCGCCGAAGAAGCCGGTGGTCGGCAACATGCTGTCGGTCGATTCCAGCACGCCGATCCAGCATATGACGCGGATGGCCAGGGAACTCGGACCGATCTTCTGGCTCGACATGATGGGCACGCCATTAGTCGTCGTCTCGGGGCACGATCTGGTCGACGAGCTCAGCGACGAGAAACGGTTCGACAAGTCGGTGAAAGGATCCCTGCGCCGCGTGCGGGCCGTCGCCGGCGACGGACTGTTTACGGCGTACACGAACGAGCCGAACTGGAGCAAGGCGCACAACATCCTGATGCAGCCGTTCGGCAACCGTGCGATGCAGTCCTACCACCCGAGCATGGTCGATATCGCCGAGCAGCTCGTCAAGAAGTGGGAACGCCTGAATGCCGATGAGGAGATTGACGTCGTTCATGACATGACGGCGCTGACGCTCGACACCATCGGGTTGTGTGGATTCGATTACCGTTTCAACTCGTTTTATCGAGAAGACTATCACCCGTTCGTCGAGTCGCTGGTGCGTTCGCTCGAGACCATCATGTTGACCCGCGGCCTTCCGCTCGAAGGACTGTGGTTACGCAACCGCAATCGCGACCTCGCAAACGATGTCGCGTTCATGAATGCGATGGTCGACGAGATCGTCGCCGAACGGCGCAGGAACGCCGAAGCGGCGGAAGGCAAGAAGGACATGCTCGGCGCCATGATGACCGGTGTCGACCGCGCCACCGGTGAGCAGCTCGATGACGTCAACATCCGTTACCAGATCAACACCTTCCTGATCGCAGGCCATGAGACAACGAGCGGCCTGCTGTCCTGCACGCTCTATGCGCTCTTGAAGTATCCCGACGTTCTCAAGAAGGCCTATGAGGAAGTCGACCGGGTGCTCGGGCCCGATCTCGATGCCAAGCCAACCTATCAACAGGTCACCCAGCTGACCTACATTACGCAGGTTCTGAAAGAGGCCCTGCGGCTTTGGCCGCCGGCGCCAGCCTACGGTATCGCGCCGCTTAAGGATGAGACCATTGGCGGACAATACAAACTCCAGAAGAACACATTTGTTTTGGTCCTTGTGCTCGCGTTGCATCGCGACCCGTCGGTGTGGGGACCGAACCCGGACGCTTTCGATCCGGAAAACTTCAGCCGCGAGGCCGAGGCCGCGCGACCCGTCAACGCCTGGAAGCCGTTCGGCAACGGTCAGCGCGCCTGCATCGGCCGTGGCTTTGCGATGCACGAAGCGGCGCTCGCTATCGGTATGATCTTGCAGCGTTTCAAGCTGATTGATCACAACCGCTATCAGATGGTGCTGAAGGAAACGCTGACCATCAAGCCCGAAGGCTTCAAGATCAAGGCGCGCCCGCGCGCCGACAAGGACCGCGGCGCTTACACTGGCCCGGCCACGACGACAGCGGCTGCATCGACGGCGGCGCCGCGCGCGCGGACGCGGCCGGGCCACAACACCCCGCTTTTGGTGCTTTACGGATCGAACCTCGGCACCGCCGAAGAACTCGCGATCCGCGTCGCCGATCTTGCCGAGGTCAACGGCTTTGCGACAAAACTCGCAGCCCTCGATGATTTCGTCGGCCGAGCTGCCGGAGCAGGGCGGAGTGCTGATTTTCTGCGCCTCCTACAATGGCGCGCCGCCCGACAACGCCACGCAATTCGTCAAATGGCTCGGCAGCGGCCTGCCGAAGGATGCATTTGCAAAAGTGCGTTACGCGGTGTTCGGCTGCGGCAACAGCGACTGGGCTGCGACCTATCAGTCGATTCCGCGGATGATCGACGAGCAACTGGCGGCGCACGGCGCGCGTAGCGTTTATGCGCGCGGCGAGGGCGATGCCCGCAGCGATCTCGACGGCCAGTTCGAGAGCTGGTTCGCAAAACTCGCGCCGCTGGCGACCAAGGAATTCGGGCTCGAGTCGAATTTCAGCCGCAGCGCCGACGACGAGCCGCTGTACAAGATCGAGCCGGTGGCGCCATCAGCGGTCAATGCGATCGTGGCCCTTGGCGGCGTCGCGCCGATGAAGGTGCTGGTCAACTCCGAGCTGCAAAACAAGACCGGCGCCAACGCCTCTGACAGATCGACCCGGCACATCGAGGTGCAACTGCCCTCCGATATCAGCTACCGGGTCGGCGATCATCTCAGCGTGGTGCCGCGCAACGATCCGGCGCTTGGTGGATTCCGTGGCGCGCCGGTTCGGATTTTTGCCGGCCGATCAGATCCGGTTGCAGGTCGCCGAAGGCCGGCGCGCGCAATTGCCGGTCGGCGACACGGTGTCGGTCGGGCGCTTGCTCTCCGAATTTGTCGAACTGCAGCAGGTCGCGACCCGCAAGCAGATCCAGATCATGTCGGAACACACGCGCTGTCCGGTGACCAAGCCCAAACTGCTGGCTTATGTCGGCGACGATGCCGCCTCGAGCGAACACTATCGCTCCGACATTCTCGGCAGGCGCAAATCGGTGTTCGATCTCCTGGAGGAACATCCGGCCTGCGAGTTGCCGTTCCATGCCTATCTGGAAATGCTGTCGCTGCTGGCGCCGCGCTATTATTCGATCTCGTCGTCGCCGTCGGGCGATCCCTCGCGCTGCAGCGTCACCGTCGGCGTGGTCGAAGGCCCCGCCAGTTCGGGACGCGGCACATACAAAGGCATCTGCTCGAACTACCTCGCCGGCCGCCGCGCGGGCGAGACCATCCACGCCACGGTGCGCGAGACCAAGGCCGGCTTCCGGCTGCCCGACGACGCTTCCGTACCGATCATCATGGTCGGACCCGGAACGGGACTCGCGCCATTCCGCGGCTTCCTGCAGGAGCGCGCCGCGCTGAAAGCCAAGGGGGCAAGCCTCGGCCCGGCGATGCTGTTCTTCGGCTGCCGTCATCCCGACCGGGATTATCTCTACGCCGACGAGCTGAAAGGCTTCGCGGCCAGCGGCATCACCGAACTGCATGTTGCGTTCTCGCGCAGCGAGGGCCCAAAGACCTATGTGCAGAATCTGGTCGCGGCCGAGAGCGAACGCGTTTGGAGCCTGATCGAGAAAGGCGCGATCATTTATGTCTGCGGCGACGGCGGCAAGATGGAGCCGGACGTCAAGGCCGCCCTGGTTGCGATCTATCGCGAACGCAAAGGCGCCGATGCCGATGCGGGGCTGCGCTGGATCGACGATCTCGGCACCAAAAATCGCTACGTGCTGGACGTCTGGGCGGGTGGCTGACGCGGCACTTACCGCGAGTCGTCCCGGCGAACGCCGGGACCCATACCGCCGAGCGCGTCTTCGCGTGTTTGGATAGGTGCTGCACCAGCTTGCCTGTTAGCTTTCGAACATCGGTGATTATCGGGTCGCACGGCGTTCGCCGGGACGACGATCTACGCCGCCTTCTTTGCCGCCCCATGGGCGTGCTTGTCGATCGCGTCGATGATCTGCGGCCACATCGGGATCGGCAGCGCGTGACCCATGCCTTCGATCATCAGCAGTTTCGCGCCGGGAATCGAGGCCGCGGTGTCCTTGCCGGCCTCGGGGCGCACCAGGGGATCGACGGTGCCATGAATCACCAGGGTCGGCGCCTTGACCGATGCCAGCCGTTGCTTGCGGCTGCCTGAGGCGAGGATGGCGCGAAGCTGACGTCCGACGCCGGCCGGGTTGAGCCCGCGCTCAAAAGTGCGTTCGGCGCGGGCGCGATCCAGCGCTTCGTCCTGCGGAAAGCTGCCGACGCGCAGGATCTTCCAGGTCTGCGCGAAGCGCTCGAAATATTCTTCCTTGGTCGCCGGCGGCGGCGCCATCAGGACCGCAGCGGCTTCGCGGGTCGGCGGCGGATCTTTTGGGTTGCCCGTTGTCGACATGATCGAGGTCAGCGAGCGCACCCGCTGCGGAAACGAGATCGCGATTTCCTGGGCGATCATGCCGCCCATCGATGCGCCGACCAGGTGCGCCGACTTGATGCCGAGCACGTCCATCAGTCCGGTCACGTCCTGCGCCATGTCGCGCAGCAGGTAGGGCGCCTTGACCGGGATCTTCAGGAACCGCAGCTTGAGCAGCTCGAGCGGAGTCAGCCGCTTGCCGCCCGTCATTTTGCTGGACTTGCCGATGTCGCGATTGTCGAACCGGATCACGCGAAATCCGCGCGCCGCCAGCTGGCGGCAGAAATCGTCGTCCCAATGGATCATCTGGGCGCCCAGCCCCATGATCAGCAGCATCGGCTCGGCGGCGGCGTCGCCGAAGATCTCGTAGCAAATGTCGATGCCGTTGGCGTGGGCGATCCGCGGCGGCTGATGGGCTGATACATTCACCTTGGCTGTTCCCGAAGAATGGTATTGCGATGGGGACTCTATGACACGGTTTTTCGAGCCGCAGAAGCCTTTCTACCGGCATCGAAACCGTCAAATCGACGCCGCGACGTTGACCGGCCTGTCGCAACAGTGTGGTATGACCAACGCTGGCGAGGCACTCGTCGTCAATCCGGGAGGCGCCAATGGCAGACAAGAGCAACGATCCGGTCGCGATGTGGCAAAACATGATCGGCGAGATGGAGAAGGGATTCAATTCCTTCGCCAATCAGGCGATGGCTTCGCCCGAATTCAGCAAGGTCGTCAATCAGGTCGGCGGGGTCACGGCGGGCGCGCAGAAGCAGCTCGGCGATCTCATGGAGAAATATCTCGTCAGCATGAATCTGCCGAGCCGGGCGCAGATGGTCAGCATGGCCGAGCGGCTGCAGTCGATCGAAGGGCAGCTGAACGAGATCAAGGCGCTGCTGCATCAGGTCCATAATAATTCCGGCGCCCCGCAAGGCGGATATGCGGCTGCGCCGAAGCCGCCGCGCACCAGGCGTCCGCCGCCTGCGGGCGGAGAGCAAAAATGAACGCCGCCGCGGGCCTGGATTTAGCGTCGATCCCGGACCGGATTCAATCCGAAGTGCAACGCGCGATCCAGCGCAGCATCAAGGGCGTCGAATATATCGCCTCGTCGGGCCCCTCGCTCGGATCGACGCCGAAGGACATTCTGAGCGTTCGCGGCACGATGAATCTCTATCACTACCGGCCGATCGCGGACGAGATCTATCGCGTGCCGATCCTGATCGTGATGGCGACCACCAACCGCGGCTACATCCTCGACATGGTGCCCGGCCAGAGCTTCATCGAATTTCTCTTAAAGCGCGGCTACGACGTCTACATGCTGGACTGGACCGCGCCGAAGCCGGAAGAGAAGTCGCTGCGGATGGAGGATTACGTCCTCGACTTCATTCCGGATTGCGTCCGTCACGTGCAGCGCGATTCCGGCGAAACCGACGTCACCGTGATCGGCTATTGTTTCGGCGGCGTGCTGTCGCTGCTTTACGGCTCGATCTTCGCCGACGGGCCGATGAAGAATCTGATCTGCTTCACCACGCCGGTCGATTTTCGCGAAATGAAGCTGTTCCAGAATTTTTCGGACCGGCGCTATTTCGATGTTGATCGGCTGGTCGACAGCGTCGGCAATGTGCCGCCCGAAATGATCCTGTCATCTTTTGAAATGCTGCGGCCGGCGTCGCGCGCCGCGAGCCAGGTGCAATTGTGGGAGAACATCTGGAACGACGAATTCGTCAAGTCGTACCGGATGTTCGATCGTTGGGCCACCGACACGCTGCCATTGGCCGGCGAATATTTCCGCACCATCACCAAAGACCTGATGTGGGACAACAAGCTTTTCAACCGCACGATGTCGGTCGGCGGGCGGAAAGCGGATATTTCCGGGATCAAGGTGCCGATCCTGCACGCGGTCGCCGAACACGATCACATCGTTCCCTATGATGCGGCCAAGCATCTGATTCAAATGGTCGGCTCGTCCGACAAGCAAGAAGTGATGCTGAAGGGCGGTCACGTCAGTCTGGTCGCCGGCGCCAACGCCATCAAGCGGCTGTGGCCGAAACTCGATTCATGGTTAGGTGAGAGATCGATATGAGCAACGAAACCCGTTCCTATCCGCGCCGCGTCAAGACCGATGCGGGCGACATCGAGTTTCGGATGATGGGGCCGGCCGACGAGCCCGCGGTGCTCGACTTCGCGCAGAAACTGCCGACCCATGATCTCCTGTTCCTGCCGCGCAACATCAGCCAGCCCAAGGTGCTGTCGGCATGGGTCAAGGAGATCGAGCGCGGTGCGATCACGAGCCTGCTCGCGGTGAAGGACGGCAAGGTGGTGGGTTGCGGCACGCTGGTTCGCGATCCGCATTCGTGGTCGCCGCATGTCGGTGAAATCCGGATGGTGGTGTCGCTGGATGTCCGCGGCCAGGGTGTCGGCCGGGCGCTGTCGCAGGAAACCTTCGCGCTGGCGCTGGGCGCCGGTCTCGAAAAGCTTTCGGTGCAGATGACCGTCGATCAGCAGGGGGCGATCGCGTTGTTCGAAAGCCTCGGTTTCAAGGCCGAAGCGCTGCTGCGCGACCATGTAAGGGACGTTGACGGCAAGAAGCACGATATCGTCGTGCTCGGGCACAATGTGGCGCAGGTCCGGGCCCAGATGGAGGCCTACGGCCTGCCGGGCGCCGTCCAGCACTAGTCCTCCGGGGAACCCCGCCGGTTCCCTATGCAGATCGCATAATAATCCGAGCTGATCACGAATTCGTGATATCGCATCGCAACATTAATGTTGCGTCGCACCATCAACTATGGCACAACGATCTCGCCCCGGGCCAATCCGGACGGGGTGAGCCCATAGCTCAAACCTGAGGATGGAGAGACCCAAATGACCACCGAAACCGAAACCAATTCCGTGCTGAACACCGTCAAGGAAGCTTTCGCACCCGTCACCGACGCGCTCAAGAACCTGCAGAACCTGGAAGTTCCCGAGGCTGCCCGTGAGTTCGTCAAGAAGACGGCCAACACCGCCAAGGACCGTGCCGCCGACCTGCATGCCGGTTCGGAGAAGGTGACCGCCGCGATCGAGACCGCCGTTGCGGATTCGGTCAGCGAGGCCGCCAAGATCAGCCGCAACATCCAGCAGGCGCTCTATCAGGACGCCGAGGCGTTCTTCGCCGGCATCGACAAGCTTGCGTCCGCCAAGTCGCTCAACGAGGCGGTTCAGATCCAGTCCGATATGGTCCGTGCGCGCGGCGAAGTGTTCATCTCGCGGGCGAAGTCCACCACCGAATATCTCGGCAAGCTCGTCGCCGACGGTGCGAAGACCGCCCAGGACAACTTCGCCAAGGTCTACAACAAGACCGCCTGATCGCTTTTCGGATCAGTTGACCAGCCTGTCATTCGAAGGCCCGCTTCAAGCGGGCCTTCTTTTTGACGCCAGCGTGCCCCGGATGCTGCGCAGCGCGCCGCTCTTGCGGCGTGGTGCGCTGCTGATCCGGGGGCCACGGACCGCAGAGGATTTCTGGGTCCCGGCTCTGCGGAGCAGCGTGAAAAACGCTGCACCGCGTCCGGGACACGATGGACCAATGCGCGCAACCCGCTAAAGCGTTAAAGTTCAAACTCATTTGTTTGAAAGCCGCCATGACTTCCACCGGCAGCACATTTTCGTTCGACGCGCCCGGCGACGCCGCGCGCGCCGCCGAGCTGCGGCGCGTCAAGGCGCTGGCCACGCTGGTGCTGGCTGGCACGCTGGCGCTGTTCGTGACGGCGAAGGCGTTACTGCCGGTGCATCCGGTATTCGGCTTCGTCGCGGCGTTCGCGGAAGCAGCTACCATCGGCGGACTGGCCGACTGGTACGCGGTGGTGGCGCTGTTTCGCAGGCCGTTGGGATTGCCGATCCCGCACACCGCGATCATCCAGAGCAACCAGCACCGCATCGCCGACAAGCTCGGCGAATTCATCGAGGTGCATTTTCTCGAAGCCGCTCCGGTCGATGCCAAACTGCGCCAGATCGACTTCGCCTCCTTCATTGCCGACTGGCTGCGCGACCGCAAGCGCAGCGCCGATCTCGCCCGCTTCACGCTGCGGCTTTTGCCCGAGGCGGTGTCAGCGACGGAAACCTCGGGCCTGATGACGTTCATCACGCGCCGGATCACCACACAGTTGCAGGGAATCGATCTCGCGCCGCTCGCCGCCGGTACGCTGCGCGCTTTCGTGCGGGAAGGCCGGCATCAGGGCCTGCTCGATGACATCCTGCGCGGTGTCCATGAATCGCTGACCAAGCCGGAAACCATGGCGATGATCCGCGCGAAAATCCGCGACGAACTGCCGACGCTGTTAAAACTCTATCGCACCGACAAATTCCTGATGAACAAGATCGTCGCGTCCGCGACCGCGTTCTTCGAAGACGTTCGCAACGATCCCAAGCATCCGTTCCGCGGCGAGTTCGATCGCATGGTGTTGTCGTTCGTGGACCGGCTCGGCAGCGACCGCAGCTATGCCGATCGCATCGACGGATTGAAACGCGACCTGCTGGCGCGACCCGAACTCGGCGACCTCGCGCGCAACATCTGGTCGAACGCGCGATCGTTTTTCGAACGCAGCGCCAGCGGCGAGACCCAGGTGCTGCAGCATCACCTCGCCAGAATGTTCATGGAAGCGGGCGAGGCGCTCGCAGGCGATCCCGAGCTGCGCGCGGAGATCAACCAGGGCCTCGTTGCCGTGCTTCGAAGTTTTATCGCCGATCAAAAGAGCGGCGTCTCGAGCTTCATCTCCGATCAGGTCAAGGCCTGGGACATGGGGCAACTGATTTCGCTGATCGAAATCAACATCGGCAAGGATCTGCAATACATCCGCTTCAACGGCTCGCTGATCGGCGGCCTTGCAGGACTTGGGCTTTACAGCATCGAAGTGCTGCTGCGGTGGCTGTGACTATTTAATCACTGCAAGGTTCTTAAATGCGGCCGCGTCAATATGAGCCGCTTGAAAGGGCAAAAGCCGTTCCATAGCTTTGATGGTGAAATTGTTGCATTGCGGAACGATTCGACGAGTTTTGCGTCTTTCTATTGGTCCAGCGGCCGGCTGCCGAAACTCGAGGGGCCGGCCCAGAGAGGAGCTACGATGTCCGCGACTGCCCAGACGCTGCGCCCGCCGTCCAGAACCCTGATGTTTCTGGAGGGGCGGGCCCTCCACGAGTTCGGTGCGTTTCTCGGCGCATTGCCGCTTCTCAGTCTGGCCCCAAGAGGCGATGGCCATCCGGTGCTGGTGTTGCCCGGGCTGGTCGCTTCCGACACCTCGACGCGTCCGCTACGCAGCTTTCTGAAGAACCGCGGCTACGCCGTCAGCGGCTGGCGCCAGGGCCGCAACCTCGGCCTGCGCGACGGTGTGCAGCGGGCGATGGTCGATCTGGTGCATGAGCTCAGCGATACCAATGGGCGCAAGATCAGCCTGATCGGCTGGAGCTTGGGTGGTCTCTATGCGCGTCAGCTGGCGAAGATGATGCCGGATCGCGTGCGCTCGGTGATCACGCTCGGCAGTCCGTTTGCGGGCAATCCCAAGGCCACCAACGCCTGGCGCATCTATGAGATGGCGAGCGGCCGCCGCGCCGACGAACAGGATGCGCGGTTCGGAGGATCGCTGGCGGGCACGCCGCCGGTGCCGACCACCGCGATCTTCAGCCGCACCGACGGCATCTGCGCGTGGCAGGGCTGCATGGAAAAGCCATCCGCTCGCTCCGAGAACATCGAGGTCGAGAGCAGCCATTGCGGCATGGGCCATCATCCCGCCGTGGTCTACGCCGTGGCCGATCGTCTCGCGCAGCCCGAGGGCAAGTGGGTGCCGTTCGACCGCGGCGGCTGGCGCAGCCTGGTCTATCCCGATCCGAACCGGTGATTCCACGGCCGCATGGTTCGAGACGCGCGGCGTCGCCGGGCTCCTCACCATGAGGGTCTAAGACCTCATCGAAGGTCCAAGATCTCATCCTGAGGAGGCGCGAAGCGCCGTCTCGAAGGATGAAGCCACTGCTCTCGCCGGCATTGTTGCCACACCAAAAAACGCGCTATGCGTGGCGGATGCCGCATCCGCTTGCCCGCATCATCGAACAGCTCAAGCGCGAACCCTCGCGCACCGGCTCCATCGTCATCACGGTGTTTGGCGATGCGATCGTGCCGCGCGGCGGCTCGGTCTGGCTCGGAACGCTGCTCGAGTTTTTTGGGACACTCGACATCGACGCCGGCGTGGTGCGCACGGCGATGTCGCGGCTCGCCGCCGACGGCTGGCTCGAACGCAACAAGGTCGGCCGCAACAGTTTCTATCGGCTGGTAAAAAAGGGCCGGCAAACCTTCGATGCCGCGACCAAGCATATCTACGATCCGCAATCGTCCGACTGGACCGGACGCTTTGAGCTTCTGCTGATCGGCAACAGCGAGGATCGCGACGCGTCCCGCGACGCGCTGAAGAATGCGGGCTTCGGCAGTCCGCTGCCGGGCGTGTGGATCGCGCCTTCGGGCGTCCCGATCCCTGAGGAAGCCGCGCGCGCCATCCGGCTGGAGGTGTCGGCCGAGGACGACAGCGGCCGGCGATTGCTCAGCGAAAGCTGGCCGCTGCATCGCACCGCCGATGCCTATCTGAAGTTCATGAAAACCTTTGAGCCGTTGCGCGGCTGGATCGGCCGCCGCGAACGGCTCTCGGACCTCGATGCTTTCACGGCGCGGATTTTGCTGATCCATTATTACCGCCGGGTGGTGCTGCGCGATCCGCTGTTGCCGACGACATTGCTGCCTGCGGACTGGCCGGGCCGGGCAGCCCGCCAGCTCTGCGGCGAAATCTATCGCGGGTTGCTTCCCGCGTCCGAACAATGGCTTGACCGGAACGCTACCAACGAAAAGGGCCCGCTGCCGCCCCCCGGCGAAGCGTTGGCGCGCCGGTTCGGCAATTAGTCATTATGTTACAAAAATAACTTGAGTTCCATATATTTTGTTATATGTTAGCGGTTCGCCTCCCTGGAGATCGGCCATGTATACGCAGGCGCTGAACACCTCCGATGCCGAAGACCGCAACCTCGAGGATGCCGCGCGCGCGGCGCAATTCCAGGCGCGCATCGACGCCGAGGATCGCATCGAGCCGAACGACTGGATGCCCGCGGCCTATCGCAAGACGCTGACGCGGCAGATTTCGCAGCACGCGCATTCCGAGATCGTCGGCATGCTGCCGGAAGGCAACTGGATCACGCGCGCGCCGTCGCTGCGCCGCAAGGCAGCGCTGCTCGCCAAGGTGCAGGACGAGTGCGGGCATGGGCTCTATCTCTATGCCGCGGCCGAGACGCTCGGCACCTCGCGCGAAGAGCTGGTCGACCTGATGCTATCAGGCAAGGCCAAATATTCCTCGATCTTCAACTATCCGACGCTGACCTGGGCGGATATCGGCGCAATCGGCTGGCTGGTCGACGGCGCTGCGATCATGAACCAGATTCCGCTGTGCCGTTGTTCCTATGGTCCCTATGCGCGGGCGATGATCCGGGTCTGCAAGGAGGAGTCCTTTCATCAGCGGCAGGGTTTTGAGATCATGCTGACGCTTTCGCGCGGCTCGGAAGAGCAGAAGGCGATGGCGCAGAGCGCGCTCGATCGCTGGTGGTGGCCGGTGCTGATGATGTTCGGACCGCCCGACAAAGCAAGCCAGCACAGCGACACCTCGACCAAATGGAAGATCAAGCGCTTCTCCAATGACGAGCTGCGCCAAAAGTTCGTCGATGCGACGGTGCCGCAGGCGCATTATCTGGGGCTTTCGATTCCCGACGCCGGCATGAAACAGAATGAGGCCGGGCATTGGGTGTACAGCGCGATCGACTGGAACGAATTCAATTCTGTGCTCGCCGGCAATGGCCCGTGCAACCGCGAGCGGCTGGCGGCGCGGCGCAAGGCGCATGATGAAGGCGCATGGGTGCGCGAGGCGGCGCAGGCCTATGCCGAGAAACGCGGGAGCCGCAAGGCTGCGGCGTAAGCCGCAACAGATAATTCAGGGAGGTCATGATGGCCACGCCGAACACGCCGCTGTGGGAAGTCTTCATTCGCAGCCGCAACGGGCTTGCTCACAAGCATGTCGGCTCGCTGCATGCCTCTGACGCGACGCTGGCGCTGCAGGCCGCGCGCGACATCTACACCCGCCGCGGCGAGGGGCTGTCGATCTGGGTGGTACCGTCCAGCGCGATCACCGCCTCCGACCCGTCCGAGAAGGGCATGATGTTCGAGCCGGCGGAATCCAAGATCTACCGCCATCCGACATTTTACGACGTGCCCGAAGAAGTCGGGCATATGTGATGGCGACCGCCTCGATCCAGGTCTCGGAGACGCCGCTGGTGCTGTACGCGCTGCGCCGGGCCGACGACGCGCTGATTCTGGGGCATCGGCTGTCGGAATGGTGCGGTCACGCGCCGATGCTTGAAGAGGACATGGCGCTTGCCAATATGGGCCTCGATCTGCTGGGTCAGGCGCGCGAACTGTATTCCTATGCGGCCAAGGTCGAAGGCAAAGGCAACGACGAAGACAAATTCGCCTACCTGCGCGACGTCAGGCAGTATCGCAATCTGCTGCTGCTGGAACAGCCGAATGGCGATTTCGCGCACACCATGGTGCGGCAGTTTTTCTACGCAGGTTTTGCGGACCTTTATTGGCGCGCGATGATGAAGTCGGACGATGCAACCTTGGCTGCGATCGCGGCGAAGTCCGAGAAGGAAAGCGCCTATCACCTCAGGCACTCCTCGGAATGGATGGTCCGGCTCGGCGACGGCACCGAGGAAAGCCACGCCCGCGCGCAAGCTGCGATCGACGATCTCTGGGCCTATACCGGCGAGATGTTTGACGTCGACGACAGCGAGCGCGCCCTGATCGACGCGGGCATCGCCGTCGATCCCGCGAGCTTGCATCCGCAATGGCTCAAGACGGTTTCCGATATCGTGGGCGAAGCGACGCTGGCGCTGCCCAAAAGCGACTGGATGCAGCAGGGCGGCCGCAGCGGCCGGCACAGCGAACATCTCGGGCATCTGCTCAGCGAACTGCAATCGATGCAACGGACGTTTCCGGGGGCCACATGGTGACCGCTTTGCATAACGATGCCGAGTTGCGGCAGCGCGCCTGGAATGCCGCGGCTGAGGTGGTCGATCCCGAGATTCCGGTTCTGACCATCGCCGATCTCGGCGTGCTCCGCGACGTCACGGTGACCGATGGCCGCGTCGAGGTCGCAATTACGCCGACCTATTCCGGCTGCCCCGCGATGAACATGATCAGGATAGAAATCGAACTGGCGCTGGAGCGTGAGGGTTTCCGCAATCTGGAGGTCCGTACCGTGCTGTCGCCGGCCTGGACCACCGACTGGATGAGCGACGACGGCCGCCGCAAGCTCAGGGAGTACGGCATCGCGCCGCCGCTGGCCGGTAGCTCCCGCCGCGCGCTGTTTGGCGTAGAGCAGGTGGCGTGCCCGCAATGCGGCTCCGGGGATACCGAGGTACTCTCGGAATTCGGTTCGACCTCCTGCAAGGCGCTGTGGCGCTGCAAAAGCTGCCGCGAACCGTTCGACTATTTCAAATGCCATTGATTTTCGCCACGCTGAGGTGCCGTAGCGAAGCGAAGGCCTCGAAGGGTGGTGGCGACAATCGCAGTGTTTCCGTCCTTCGAGGCTCGCCGCGAGCGGCTCGCACCTCCAGCGACAACGGCGAAAGCCGCTGTGCAGGGATGACGGCTTAACTACGAAGGCTCTAATGTCCCACGCACCCCGCTTTCATCGCCTCGCCGTGAACGATGTGCGCCGCGAATCCGCTGACGCGGTGTCGCTGACGTTTGCGATTCCCGAGGCGCTTGCAGGCGACTACCGTTTTGCCCCCGGGCAGTATCTGACTTTGCGCACGACGATGGACGGCGAGGAAGTGCGCCGCTCCTATTCGATCTGTTCCGGTCCTGATGACGGCGAATTGCGCATCGCCGTGAAAAAGGTCGATGGTGGCGCGTTTTCGAGCTGGGCCGCCGATGAGCTGAAACCAGGCGACGAACTCGACGTCATGACGCCGACCGGCCGCTTCGGCGTCGCGGCGGCGCCGGGCGAGGCGCGGATCTATGTCGGTTTCGCCGCCGGCTCCGGTATCACGCCAATCCTTTCGATCGTGAAAGGCGTGCTGGCGCGCGAACCCGATAGCCGCTTCTTTCTGTTTTACGGCAATCGCTCGACCGGTGGCATGCTGTTTCGCGAGGCGCTGGAAGAACTCAAGGACCGCTTCATCCAGCGGCTCTCGCTATTCCATGTGATCTCAGGCGAAGAGCAGGACATCCCGATCCTGCACGGCCGGCTCGATGGCGAGAAGGTGAGGGTGCTGCTGCGCTCGCTGGTGCCGGCGAAAAGCGTCGATCATGTCTTCATCTGCGGCCCCACCGGCATGAGCGAGGATATCGAGACGACCTGCCGGGATATCGGCATTGCCGCGGACCGAATTCATGTCGAGCGTTTTGTCTCGGAGTTCGGCGGCAAGCCGCGTGCCAAAGCCGTCATACCGGCGAGCGCGCCGCCGAAAGCGCTTGCCGCGCTGATCATCGACGGCAAGCGCCGCGAGGTGCCGGTCGCCGAGGGCGAGGCCATTCTCGATGCGGCGCTGCGCGCAGGGCTGGACATGCCGTTCGCCTGCAAGGGCGGCATGTGCTCGACCTGCCGCGCCAAGCTGGTCGAGGGCAACGCGCAGATGGAAGTGAACTATTCGCTGGAGCCGTGGGAGCTGAGGGCGGGGTTCATCCTCACCTGCCAGGCGCGGCCGACCTCGGACAGGGTCGTGGTGGATTACGATCATATTTAGAATTCCTCATCCAGCTGAACTCATTGTAGCGGGCGTCTTGAAGGATGCGGTGATCTACGTGCCGAGAGTCGCTGAAGTGCTGCGTAATCGCCCCGTATGAAGGCCTCTTTCTTCGCCCGACTCCACTTCTTGAGCTTGCGTTCACTCTCTATGGCGTCGGTGATGCGGTCGAACCACTGCGAGAATACGAGCGTTACTGGCCGGCGAGTCGCGGTATAACCGCCAAAAGTCCCGGCATTGTGCTGGGCAATTCTTATTTCTAGCGCAGTCGCGTTGTTCCGATGTAGAAGCTTCCATCAGAGCATCGAAGAATATAAAGAAGGCGCCTTCAGCCACTTTCGACTTCCTCATGTTACGGTCAAGAACCTCATCCTGAGAGGTTGTGAAATAAATCCCCGACCTCATCCTGAGGAGCGCGTCCTTGCGCGCGTCTCGAAGGATGGCCGCGAGTCCCGCATTGTGTCCATCCTTCGAGACGCTTGCTTCGCAAGCTCCTCAGGATGAGGGCAGTATTTCTTCACAGGCTCTGAGGAGCGACGTCTTGCCGCGTCTCGAAGATGACCGCCGGGCCTCGGTTCGAGACGGCGCAAGGGCGCCTCCTCACCATGAGGAGAAAAACTTACCCCTTCGGCCGCTTGTCGTAGACGCGCCTGGCCTTGCCGAGCGAGCGCTCCAGCGTCTCGGGCGCCACCGCCCGGATGCGCGCGGATATGCCGATGGTGTTCTTGATATAGGCGGCGACCCGCTCGGTGTGTTCGACCAGCCCGCTGCCGTCCCAGCTCTCGGGGCGCGCTTCCGCCAGCACCGTCATCTCGTCCATTCGTCCCTCGCGCGTCAATTCGATGATGAAATGACCGCCGCACCAGTCGGTCGCGAGCAGCACCTCCTCGATCTGGGTCGGGAACACGTTGACGCCGCGCAGGATGATCATGTCGTCGGAACGCCCGGTGACCTTCTCCATGCGCCGCATGCCCGGCCGCGCCGTGCCCGGCAACAGCCGCGTCAGGTCGCGGGTGCGGTAGCGGATAATCGGGAACGCTTCCTTGGTCAGCGAGGTGAAAACGAGTTCGCCCTTTTCGCCGTCGGGCAGTACCGCGCCGGTTTCGGGATCGATCACCTCCGGATAGAAATGATCCTCCCAGATATGCAGGCCGTCTTTGGTCTCGATGCATTCCTGCGCGACGCCGGGGCCGATCACTTCGGACAAGCCGTAGATATCGGTGGCGTCCATGTCGAAGCCTTGTTCGATCTCGGCGCGCATCGCGTTGGTCCAGGGTTCGGCGCCGAAGATGCCGATTTTCAACGACGACTTGCGCGGATCGAGCCGCTGGCGTTTGAATTCGTCCGATATCGCCAGCATGTAGCTTGGCGTCACCGTGATGATGTCGGGCTTGAAGTCGTTGATCAGCTGCACCTGCCGCTCGGTCATGCCGCCGGAGACCGGCACCACGGTGCAGCCCAGCCGCTCCGCGCCGTAATGCACGCCAAGGCCGCCGGTGAACAGGCCATAGCCGTAGGCGTTATGGATGATCATGCCGGTGCGGCCGCCGGCGGCGCGGATCGAGCGCGCCATCACGTCCGACCACATGTCGATGTCGGCCCTGGTATATCCGACCACGATCGGCTTGCCGGTGGTGCCGGAAGAGGCGTGGACGCGGACCAGTTTTTCGCGCGGCACGGCGAACATGTTGAACGGGTAGTTGTCGCGCAGGTCGGTCTTTGCTGTGAACGGAAAATTGCGGAGATCCGACAGCTGCCGAAAATCCGCAGGCTTCACGCCGGCCTTGTCGAAGGCGCTTCTGTAATGTGCGACATTGTCGTAGGCGTGCGCCAGCGTCCAGGCGAGACGCCTGGTTTGCAGCGCCGTGATCTCGTCGCGGGATGCCCGCTCGGCTTCGTCCATCTCGGCGCGATAACCGCTTTTCCTTGACCGGAGGTTCCTCGAAGCCATCGGGCGTTTTCCTGAATTCAGTTGTTCATTTCAACTTGGCATCGGCGCCGGCGGTAGGCACCCATGCGCCGCCGAGGGTGCGGGAATGGCCGCGTAATTCGGCAATCGCGGTATCATCGACGGTGACGCGCACATCGTAAATCCCGGCGCGTCCGGTGCGCGAGATTTCCCGTGCCACAGCGATCAGCCGATCGCCGAGCTTGCCCGGCTTGATGAACGCGATGTTGCACTGCGCCGCAACCGCGCGCTCGTTATGGGAGTTGCAGGCAAAGGCGAACGCCGAATCCGCCAGCAGGAAGATGAAGCCGCCATGGGCGATGCCATGTCCGTTGACCATGTCCGGCTTGACCGTCATCGTCAGCGTCGCTTCGCCTGCCTTGACCTGCAGGATCTCCATGCCGAGACCCTTGCTGGCGTCGTCTTCCTTCCACATCGCCTCGGCGCAGGCGCGGGCGAGATCATCGGGGGAAAGTGCGGCCTTGACGTTCACTGCGGTCTCCCCAGGTCGCGCCGGGCTTGTTGGAACAAGCCTCTTGAACTGTACGTTCAGTCGGTTAGTCATGATGCGAAGCCACCATGGTGTCAACGATCCCTGCGGGCGTCAAATCGCGTTCGAAATCGCCAAGAAATCGGGAACATCCATGATACCCGCTCCCAACAAACCAGATGGTGCTGCTGTTACCGCCGAGGCGCGCTGCGTGCGGCTGCCTGCGAAGGCCGACGATCCGGCCTCTATCGCGCCGGCGATCGAGCGACGTACGTTGTCGCGGGCCGCAAACGAGGTGCTGATTGAGGTCAGGGCGGCGGCGGTGAATCCGTCCGACGTCAAGGCCGCGACCGGCCTGATGCCCTACGCGGTATTTCCGCGCACGCCCGGCCGCGACTATGCAGGCATAGTGATCGACGGCCCGGCCGGTTCGGTCGGCCGCGAGGTGTTCGGCTCGTCGGGCGATCTCGGGATCCGGCGCGACGGCAGCCACGCCACGCATCTGGCCGTCGAAGCCGATGCCGTGGTGGAGAAGCCGAAAAATCTGTCGTGGGACGAGGCCGCCGGGATCGGCGTTCCCTTTGTCACCGCGATGGAAGGTTTTCGTCGCGCCGGCATGCCGGAGAGGGGCGAGACGGTGCTGGTGATGGGCGTCAACGGCAAGGTCGGACAGGCCGCGGTGCAAATCGCGAGCTGGAACGGCGCGCGCGTGATCGGCGTGGTGCGCAAGAACGAGCCCTATGAGGGCCACACCAATTCCAGGGTTGAAGTCATCGACGCATCGAGAACGGACGTCGCCACGCGGGTTCGCGAGCTTAACGAGGGCAAGGGCGCCGACATCGTATTCAATACGGTCGGCGATCCCTATTTTCAGGCGGCGCATCAATCGCTGGCTTTGCGCGGGCGGCAGATCCTGATCGCCACCATCGAGAGGATCGTGCCGTTCGACATCCTCGGATTCTATCGCGGCCAGCACACCTATGTCGGCATCGATACGCTGGCGCTGTCGTCGATCGCGACCGGCGCGGTGCTCCGCGAACTTGGTCCCGGCTTTGCCAGCGGACAGCTCAAGCCGTTTCCGATCAAGCCAGGTGCGATCTATCCGCTGCAAGACGCTAAAGCCGCCTTTCTCGCGGTCGCCGGCTCGTCGCGCGATCGCGTCATCCTGCGGCCGGCGTGATAAGGAAAAAGCCATGACGGATGCTGCCAACATCGTCGTCTATGCCGGTCTGCTGATCGGTCTCGCCTATGGCGCGGTCGGACTGCTGAGCGGGTTTTGTCTGATGAGCAGCCTGCGCGGCTGGTGGGCCCAGGGCGACGGCCGCTTGATCCGCAGCTATGCGCTGGCGCTGGGGGTTGGCGATCGCCGTGACGCAGCTTTTGGCGGCGGGCGGCACGGTCGATCTCGGCAAATCGATTTACCTGCAGCCGTCGTTTTCGGCGCCGCTGATGTTTTTTGGCGGTCTGTTGTTCGGCTACGGCATGGTGCTTTCAAACGGCTGCGGCTCGCGCGCGCTGGTGCTGCTCGGCCGCGGCAATCTGCGCTCATTCGTCGTGGTGATCGTGCTCGGCATATCAGCGGAGATGACCCTGAAAGGCCTGATCGCGCCGGCCCGGATCGCCATGCTGCAGGCGTCACAGGCTGCGCCGAAAATCATTTCGCTGCCGGCGCTGTTGTCGACATCAGGCATCGGCGAGACATTCGCGCGCACGCTCGCGTCCTCGGTGATATCGGGGGCCCTGATCATCTTTGCGTTCGCGCATGGGCCGTTCCGCCGCTCCTGGGGACAAGCCGGGGCCGGGATCGCGGTCGGACTGTTAGTCGCCGCCGGATGGGTTGCGACCGGCTATCTCGGTGCTGACGATTTCAATCCGACGCCGGTCACCTCGCTCACCTTCATCGCGCCGATCGCGGAGGCGTTGCAATATGCGATGCTGTCGACAGGATCGACGCTGAACTTTGGGATCGCAACCGTCGGCGGCGTATTCGCGGGCAGTCTTGCAACCGCGCTGCTGACCGGGCGTTTCCATTGGGAAGGCTATCAATCGCCTCGCCACATGCTGCGCTCGGCCGGCGGCGCAGCATTGATGGGCGCGGGCGGCGTGATGGCTTTTGGCTGCTCGATCGGGCAGGGGCTGACAGGATTGTCTACGCTGGCGCTGGCTTCGTTCGTGGCTGTCGCCGGAATCTTGTTGGGGACCGCCGCCGGTCTGCGCGGAATGCTCCGCGTGCAGCCGTCAGTGTCGACGCAGGACGTTAGTTGACGTCCTGCAGTTCATTGTCGTCTGTCATTGTGCAACGGACGTCCGAACGGTAGCGGCCTCAACGCCGGTTCGGCATAGGTCATGTTGCCGCGCGGTCAAAACGCGCGCGACGAAACGTTGCATTGCATTTTTCGTCGCAGAAGCACGTCCTTTCGATACGTGGGATTTTCCGGTGATGGGCGCGCTTTCCATAGAAGCCAGCACATGCTTGAGCTTTGGAACAACTGGTACGAGATCTTGGCCTCGGCGGAGGCGCTTGCCGTTGTCATCGTTATTGTCGTGCTAGGAGCTGGCGTCATTACGCTAGTGCAAAGTCGGCGGCGATAATCGCACTCGCGCGACAGATGGTGGCTTGAGTTTGGAAGAGGCATTCGGATCGCGCCCGGTGATGCCGTGCGGTCAACAAAACGATGCGGCGGTGTGTCATGTCATGTTGACGCAACCTTCATGATCTCCAGGGTTCCGCGAAAGATCATCTCGACTGCGACGTAGAGAATGATGGCTAGGCCGACGTAAGCGATCCATCGATGATTTTGCAGAAGGCGCGCAATGAAAGAAGCGGCCATGCCCATCATCGCAATGGAAAGCGCCAGACCGAAAATCATAACCACCGGATGCTCGCGTGCCGCCCCCGCGACGGCCAGGACGTTGTCGAGCGACATGGAAACGTCAGCCACGATAATCTGCCAAGTCGCTTGCACGAGTGTTTTGCGGGGCTTGCCTTCGGCATTTGTTCCTGCGACTGCTGCAGCTGCTTCCTTCGCTTCCATGGGTCCTGCGGAAGACGCGCGCAACTCTCGCCACATTTTCCAGCATACCCACAACAGCAGAATCCCGCCCGCGAGCAGGAGGCCGACGATCTGCAGAATTTGCGTCGCCAACCCGGCGAACAGAATGCGCAACATCGTCGCGGCGACGATGCCGATCAGAATCGCCTTGCCTCGTTGCGCCTGAGGCAGGCCAGCGGCAGCAAGACCGATGACGATGGCGTTGTCGCCAGCGAGCACGAGGTCGATCAGAACGACCTGCAAAAGTACGTTCAGGAGATCTATGCTGAGAAATTCAAACACGGGTCACGCTCCCCCTCTTGCCGAGGGAGTGGCCCCTGTTTCGGCGCGGGCTTTTTTGGTAATTCGTATGTGTTCACCGATACTGCAGCAATCCTGTGCTGCATGCTATTCGACGGGTTGCTCGAAAAACTGTGCCACTTGATCCGGTTCGCTAAAGATCGCCGCGGCGCAACCCATCATGGTGAAGGCGCCGGCAATATCCCATAACGTTATGTTCTCCACATTCTCCGAATTTCTGTGGGCCAAGACGGTGGCGATTGCTGCATCCGAGAAAAGCAGAATGCTCAACGCAGGCAGGACGAGTCCGGGCTCCAGCAAGCGGATCATCTGGAATGCGGGGGCCGCGATCAGCACGCTCAACAGCGCGAGTATGCCGAATGATTTCCACGAAGGAGCATTTCTCTTTATCCAGCCTGTATTGGAGGCAATCATTCTGTTCCCCTGGCAATTGCACCGGGTAACAAAGACCCCCAGCGGCGTCATTGAGATGCCCGCCGAGGTCGGTCAACTTTAGCAAAAAGCGCGTTGTGCTCTGGAAGGGTGTCGTTGTTCCGAAGCTGTGGCGGAGCGCCGCAGTGCGCGTTGGCGATTTCGTGGCTCGAATTGTGGGAGGCGCGAGCGGCGCCGACTTGCCGCTCGAACAGCCCACCCGACGCATGACGCGCGGTCAGGCCCGCTGACTTGAAGTCGCCAGCCGCATCACGTCGAGATATCCCGGCCGCACCTCCATCCGCTCGATCAGGCCCTTCTCGATCAGCAGCCGATGCGTTTCGGGCAGCCGATAGCACGGCAGATACATGAACAGATGATGCTCGGCGTGGTAGTTCACCCAATAGGGCGCGATCAACAACCGCTCGATCGGATTGGCATGCGTGGTGCGGGCGTGGCTGAACGGGTCTTCGCCCGTTGAGGTGCAGGCATGTTCGGCGATGTTGCGGATGCGGGTCACCAGCGGCAGCCAGGTGGCCATCGCAAGCACCCAGACGCCAAGATACCAGATGCCCGCGCCCGCCAGCCAGAACAGCACGAACATCAAGGCATTCACGGCAAGGAAGCGCGCCATCTTGTCGGCGCCGCTTGACACAAAACTCTCATGCGACACCGCCTCGTCGGCGCCGCCGCGCCGGAACAGCGACAGGAACAAAGGCAGCCGTTGTTTTACAAAGGTCTGGCCGGTGAGATCGCGGATCGCCTTGCGAGTATAGCTTTCCTTGGTGATCGGAAACGGCGCCGAGAGCGACAGATCAGGATCCTCAGGCTGCTGGGTAAACTTGTGATGCTGCAAATGATACGACCGGTAGCTCGCGAGGTCGGCGCCGACCGGGACCGCGCACAGCCATTGTCCGACCCATTCATTGATCGCCCGGTTGGCGTGCAGCCCGCCATGCGCGGCTTCATGCATCAATATGGCAAGACCCAGCTGGCGCGCGCCAACGACCGTCACCGCGATCAGCCAGGTCAGCGGATTCGGCCATAGCGTGACCAGCGCGATCGCCGCGGCGATGGTGCCCCAGGCGTGTACCACGAGCCACATGCCCCGCAGCGAGCTGCGCGACGTCAGCCGGCTCCATTCCTCTGAGGTAAAAACAGTTTTGGGATCGACGCGTGCCACGACCGGCATAGGCGGCTCCTTTTGAGAGAATAATACGCCTGCCGGATCGTTCGTTCAATCCGCCGCGTGGGTCACGATATGGATCTCCGAGGTAAGGGTGCGGTGCACCGGGCACTTGTCGGCGATTTCCATCAGTTTCTTGCGCTGTTCGGCGTCCAGCGCGCCTTCCATGGCAATCACCCGATCGATCTGGTCGAGCATCCCGGTTTTGGTTTCGCATTCGGCGCAATCCTGCGCGTAGATCTTGCTGTGCTTCAGCGTCACCGTCACGCGCTCGAGCGGCAGCGATTTGCGGTCGGCATACAGGCGCATGGTCATCGAGGTGCAGGCGCCGAGGCCGGCCAGCACGAAGTCGTAGGGTCCGGGCCCGGTGTCCTCGCCGCCAGCGGCGACCGGCTCGTCGGCCAGCATGCGATGCGGCCCGATCGAAACGGTCTGCTGGAATTTGCTGTTGCGGGTCTCGCGGACCACGACGTTGCGCGGCGCTTCGCCGAGATCGGCATCTTGCTCGGGTGCGGCGGGATCGAGATAGCGCGTAGCCCAGGCGGCGATGACATCGGCGACATAGGCGGCGTCGCGCTTGCCGGTCAAGAGATGATCCGCGCCTGCCAGCGACACGAAGCTCTTGGGATGTTTGGCCGCGACGAAAATGCGGGTCGCATTGTCGATACCGACGGTGTCGTCGGTCGGCGCGTGCATGATCAGCAGCGCCTTGTGAAGCTTTGTCACCTGCGCCATCAGATTGTGTTCGGCGATGTCGTCGAGGAATTCGCTGCTGATATGGAACGGACGGCCCGCGAGCGAGACTTCGACGTTGCCGTGCTTGCGGATGTCCTCGATGCGATCCTTGAACAGGCCGGTGACATGGACGGGATCGGACGGCGCGGCGATGGTGACGACGGCCTTGGCGTCTGGAATTTGCTCGGCGGCGGCAAGAATGGCGGCGCCGCCGAGACTATGGCCGATCAGGATCGAAGGGCCCTTTCGGGTTTCGCGCAGATGGTCGGCGGCCCGCACCAGGTCGGCGACGTTCGACGAGAATGTCGAATTGGCGAAATCGCCTTCGCTGGAGCCCAGCCCGGTGAAGTCGAACCGCAATACCGCGATGCCTTTTGCCGCCAGCGCCACCGCGATGCGCTTGGCGGCCAGCACGTCCTTGCCGCAGGTGAAGCAATGCGCGAACAGCGCGTAAGCCAGCGGCTCGCGCTCGGGCAAATCCAGCGACGCCGCGAGCTGATGGCCGCCCACACCCGTGAATTGGAAACGTTCAGTCGGCATGGTCGGCCTCCATTGTCTTCACCTCTCCCTCAGGGAGAGGTCGGCGTTTACGCCGAGATTGGGCATCTCGAATCTCGTCCGAAGTCGGATATATCCGACTTCGATGGGAGAGGTGACGAACGCAAAGTCAATCGCCGGAATAGCGCTGCTCGTTCCACGGATCGCCGCGGTTGTGATAGCCGCGGACTTCCCAGTAGCCCGGCGCATCCTGCTCGAGGAATTCGATGCTCTGCAGCCACTTCGCGCTTTTCCAGAAATAGAGATGCGGCACCACCAGCCGCACCGGGCCGCCGTGCTCCTGCGCCAGCGGCGCGCCGGACCAGCTATGCGCGAGCAGGGCTTCCTCGGCGGCAAAATCCTCCAGCGCCAGGTTGGTGGTGTAGCCGTCATGGGAATGCAGCACGACGTGGCGCGCTTCGTCGCGCGGCTGGCAGGCATTGAGGAGATCGCGGGTCGCCAACCCCTCCCATCGGTTGTCATAGCGCGACCATGTGGTCACGCAATGGATGTCGACGTGAACTGTGTCTGCGGCTGCGCGGTGAACTGCGCAAAATTCCAGAAGATCGGATTTTCCACCGCGCCGTAGACGTCGAGACGCCAGCGCTCCCTGGAAATCTCGGGCGTCAGGCCGAGGTCGAGCGTGGGCCAGTCCTTCGTCAAATGCTGCCCTGGCGGCAAGCGCTGTTCTTCGGGGCGGGAAGTCTTTCCGGTCAGGAAGCGGCCCTCGCGCGCCCAGCGCTGCTTGGTTCGCGTCAGCTTGCTGATCGGAGGCTGATCATTTTCGTCGGCCATCTCATGCCTTCGCTATTCGTGCCGGTGCATCGCCGATTCATGCTTGGTGTCGCGCATGGTCGCGTAGATGATCAGCGACAGGAAAATCATGCCGCTGAGATAGTAATAGAACCAGTCCTCGTGCCCGAGGCTCTTGCAATACAGCGCGATCGCCGGCGCGGTGCCGCCGAACACCGACACCGTAATCGCGTAGGGGAGGCCGACCCCGAGCGCGCGGACTTTGGTCGGAAACAATTCGGCCTTCACGATGGCGTTGATCGAGGTATAGCCGGCGACGAAAATCCAGGCCGCACAAATCAGCAAAAAGGCCATGAACGGTGACTTGGTTTCCTTCAGCGTTGTCAGGATCGGGACCGTCGACAGCGTGCCGGCAACACCGAAAAAGATCAGCAGCGGTTTGCGGCCGATGCGGTCGGACAGCGCGCCGTAAACCGGCTGGAGCAATGTAGCAAAAATCAGCGAGCCGAAAATCACAAACGTGGTCTGGTCTTCGGTCAGGCCGGCGGACAGTTTGACGAAAGTCTGCATATAGGTGGTGAAGGTGTAGAACGCGGCGGTGCCGCCGGCGGTGAGGCCGACCACCAGCAACAGTTCGCGCGGATATTTCAGGAGGCCGCGGATCGAGCCGGTCGGCTTGGCGATCTTCCTGGCTTCTTCGAACGCCTCGGTCTCATGCAGCTTGCGCCGCATCACGGCGGCGAAAACCGCAAGCCCGGCGCCGATCACGAACGGAATCCGCCAGCCCCAGTCCTTTAATTCCTCCGGTGTCAAAAATACCTTTTGCAGCAACAGCAGCACGATGATCGCGGTGAGCTGGCCGCCGATCAGGGTGACGTATTGAAAGCTCGAATAGAAGCCGCGATGTCTGGCATCCGCGACCTCGCTGAGATAAGTGGCGCTGGCGCCGTATTCGCCGCCGAGGCTGAGACCCTCAATGATCCGCGCCAGCGCGAGAATTGCCGGCGCGGCGATGCCGATCGAGGCATAGGTCGGCGTCACCGCGATGATCAGGGAGCCGAAGCACATGCAGACCACGGAAAGCGTCAGCGACAACCGCCGGCCATAACGGTCGGCGATGTAGCCGAACAGCCAGCCGCCGAGCGGCCGCATCAGGAAGGTCGCGGCGAACAGCACGGCTGCGTTGAGCTGCTGTACGACGGGATCGCTGTTCGGAAAGAATGCCGGCGCGAAGTAAAGCGCGAACGCCGTGTAGGCGTAGAAATCATACCATTCGACGAGGTTGCCGACCGAGCCGATGAAGATCGCCTTGATCCGTCGTTCCACGTCGGCGAGATCGACATGGTCGTCGGGCATCGGCTTCACGGCTTCAACTGTCACGTCCGGTCTCCAGGAACGATCGTTGCAATCCTGCAGGCGAAGACTTCAGTGCGCCTTTCCGAACAGCATCGGAAGCTGGCGCGGTCCGCGCACGGTGCCTTCCGACCAGGTGACCTGGCCAGCCGGGTCCAGCCTGAAATCCGGAATTCGCTTCAGCCATTCCTCGATGGCAACCGTCATTTCCATGCGCGCGAGGTTGGAGCCGACGCAGCGGTGAATCCCCAAGCCGAATGCGGCGTGGCGGTTCTCCTTGCGGTCGATCACGACCTTGTCGGCATCGGGAAAGACAGCGGGATCGCGGTTGGCGGCGGGAAACGACAGCAGCACCATATTGCCGGGTTTTACGGGGCAGCCGCTGATCACGGTTTCCTTCATCACCTCGCGCGCCATCGTCACCGGCGAATAGGCGCGCAGCAACTCCTCGACCGCGGTCGGCATCAGTGCCGGCTCAGCGACCAGACGGTCGCGATCCGCAGGCGTTTTCGCCAGATGCCAGAGCGAGGCGCCGATCGCGCTCCAGGTGGTGTCGATGCCGGCGATCAAGCAACAGCCGCAGCGAGCCCAGCACGTGTCCGTCGGACAACGGCTGGCCGCTCTTGTCCCTTGCGTTCATCAGCGTCGTGATCAGGTCGTCGGTCGGGTGTTTCTTGCGCTGCTCGATATGACCGGCGAAGTATTCGGTCATTTCGTGGACCGCGCGCATCAGGGTGTCATCGTCCTTGATGCCCAGCTCGAGGATTTCGTGAATCCATTTGATGAAGATGTCGCTGTCCTTTTCCGGGATGCCGAGCATATGGGCGATGGCGCGAACCGGAACGTGCTTGGTGTAGCGCGCCGCGGCGTCGCACTTTCCGTCCGCGATGAATTCGTCGATCAGCTCGTTGCAGATCGCGCGAACCCTGGGTTCGAGCTTCTTCATGGCGTCGGGCGTGAACGGCGGCAGCAGCAGCTGCTTGGCTGGCTTGTGTTGCGGCGGGTCGGAAGTGATCGGCGGCGCCACGCCCGTGGCCTCCGGCCGGACGTCGCGAACGATAACGCGGCGCGAGGAAAAGTGTTCGGTGTCGTGAGCGATCTCCCTTACCGCTTCATAGGTGGTCGGCATGTAGCAGCCGAGGAAGCGATTGGTGTGAACCACCGGGGATGCCGCCCGCAATTCGTCCCAGATCGGAAACGGATTTTCCGTCCAGCGCGGATCGGTATGGTCGAAATCGTGAACCCAATCGGTGACGGGCGGATGATCGGGCATCGCAGGGGCGGCATCGGGCATCACGCGGGCGGAGTTGGTCATCAGGGAAATTCCTCTGGTTCGTTCGCTCAAATCAAATAATGCGCGGAGTAAAAAGTTTCGAGGTCCGGCTCATTCCTCGGTGACGTCGATCGCGATTTCCGGACAATTAGCCTTGGCAAGCCACGCCTTGTCCTCAAGCCCCGCAGGCACGGAGCCGTCGCCGATTTCGTGCGCATTGCCGAATTCGTCGAGTTCGAACAGTTCTGGCGCCAGCGATTTGCAGCGGGCGTGTCCCTGACACTTCTCCTGGTCGACATGTACTTTCAGTTTTCCGGACATTCCAGCGTTCCTCTGTGGTCGCGCAGTTCGCTCGCGCGTTTGAGTTTTCCGCGATTATAGCGGTGCGCGCGTTATTCGCCAGCGGTGAAATCGTCGCTTTTGCCGAGCCGATGGCCTGATCTGAGGCCTCATCCTGAATCGGAAAACGAGCGTCGTCGAGCCGCATCTGCGAAGGATGCGAATGCGACGAGGCCTCCATTCGTTCGAGACGCAGCGCATGGATTGCTTCGCTGCGCTCGCAATCACCGTGGAGGAAGATCTCCTACTTCGCCGGCCGTGGGTCGATCGGCGTGGTGCCGCGCACACCCAGAATATCCTCCAGCACCTTCGCACCGGCGAGAAGCTGGGCGTCACCTCGCGGCGCCGCCACCACCTGAAGTCCGACCGGCAGGCCCGACGCCGTGAAGCCGCACGGCAACGACAGCGCCGGGCAGCAGACCAGCGTGATGGCATAGACGATGCCGAGCCACTCGACGTAATTGTCGAATTTCTTGCCGGCGCATTCGGCGACATAGCGATTTTCGACCGGAAACGGCGCGACGATGGTCGCCGGCGTCAGCAGCAGATCGTAGGTCTTGAAGAACTCCAGCGTGCGCGCGGTCATCGCGACGCGCTGCGCTTCCGCGCGCTCGAGCTGCTCGACCGTCAGCTTGAGGCCTTCCTCGATGTTCCAGATCACCTCGGGCTTGAGCTGATCGCGCCTGGTGCGCAGCAGCGCCGCCTTGCTGATGGCGAAGTCGAACGCGCGCAGCACGTGGAAGCATTCATGGGCCTCGCGCAGATCCGGATGCGCTTCCTCGACAATCGCGCCTGCCTCGGCGAAACGCAAAGCGGCCTTCCGGGTGATGGCGGCGACCTCAGGGTCGACCGGGGTGATGCCGAGATCGGGCGAATAGGCGACGCGCTTCGGCTTTTTGCCGGAGCGCACGGCAGACAGGAACGATGTTGGCAGCGAGGGCAGCGACAGCGGATCGGCCGGATGCTCGCCGCACATGGCATCGAGCAGCAGCGCGAGGTCCTCGACGTTGCGCGCCATCGGGCCCTGCACACCCAGATTGCGGTCGATCTTGGCGACGGGGGTATGCGCGACGCGGCCGATGCTCGGGCGCATGCCGACGATGCCGCAGAAGCTCGCAGGGTTGCGCAGCGAGCCTCCCATGTCGGAGCCGTGCGCGAGCCACGCCATGCCGGTTGCGAGCGCGACAGCTGCGCCGCCCGAGGAGCCGGCCGCGGATCGCGACGTGTCCCAGGGGTTGCGCGTGGCGCCGAATACCTCGTTGAAGGTGTTGGCGCCGGCGCCGAATTCCGGCGTATTCGATTTGGCGTAAATCAGCCCGCCGTTATTTTCGAGATGTTCGACCAGAAGATCGGACCGCGCGGGGATGGTATCCTTGTAGATCGGCGAGCCCTGCGTGGTCAGCACGCCCTCGACGTTGGTCAGGTCCTTGATCGGCACCGGCATGCCCGCAAGCAGGCCGCGATCCCCGACGGGCTTTTTCATCAGCGCTTTCGCACGGGTGCGGGCGCGATCGAAGCACAGCGTCGGCAAGGCGTTCACCTTGCCGTCGACCTCGGCGATCCGGCTCTCCAGCACGTCGAGCAAATCGAGCGGCGTGACCTCGCCGGAGTTGAGTTTGTCGACGATCGCGCATGCGGTCGCCCGCACCAGTCCCTGATCAGATGCCACTTAGGTTTCCTCCCGACGTTTCCGCTTCTCGATAGCGGGTAGTCCTGTAAAACATTTTCCGGCAAAGTGGAAATGCGCTGGCGTTATGCCCGCAATGGGAGATTTGAGCATGACGACGCCCTTCGATGCGCCTGACTGGCGCAAGATGAGCCAGCAAGAGCGTGACCTCGGCCTCAACAACGGCGTAGCGGTAGCCGGAAGCGCCGACATCGTCGCCGGCTGGGAACGGCTTTCCCTGGAGATGCGTGCGCGATATCCTGATCATCTCGACCTCAGATATGGCCCGCGCGAGCGCAATCGTATCGACTTTCTCAAAGCGCGGGAAAAAGGGCCGACGCTTCTCTTCATCCACGGCGGCTACTGGCAGACGCGCGCCAAGGAAACATTTGCGTTGTTCGCCGGCGGGCCGATGGCGCATGGCATCAATGTCGCATTGATCGGCTACACGCTCGCGCCGGACGCGACGCTGGACGAGATCGTCGCCGAAATCCACGCTGGCATCGGCTTTCTGGTCGAACGATTGCCTGGGCTCGGCGGTGACGCCAGCGGGATCGTGGTGTCCGGATGGTCCGCCGGCGGACATCTGACGTCGATGGCGCTGTCGCATCCGAATGTGAAAGCGGGCCTGGGGATATCAGGCATCTACGATCTCGAGCCGATCCGCGCAAGCTATCTCAACGCCAAGCTCGGGCTCGATGAGGCGACGTCGCGCCGCAACTCGCCGGTGATGCAGGCAGGAGGTGCGGCAAAACCGCTGTCGCTGGTCGTCGGCAGTGCCGAACTGCCGCTGTTGCGCCAGCAGACCGCGGACTTCGCAGGCCATCGCGCCAGGTTCGGATTGCCGGTCACTTACGAAGAGATCCCCGGCGCCAACCATTTTACGATCATGAACGAGATGGTCTCGCCGGCGGGGCGGATTACGACGCTGATCCGGCAGTTGTTCGAGCGGACGGCGGGCTAATCGTTATCTTTCAGCGGCGGTGATCAAACCAGCGTCGCGGCGATCAGGGTACTCACCTGCGGCACATTCTCAATTCCCCATAGGAGGCGCAGCAGATTGTTGACGCGATCGGCGTCAAGGTGCTTCTGCGCCAATAACCGAAACTTCTCTTCCATTTCGGCATCGGTCATCGGATTCTTGAAGTGCCCGCGGTGATATTCGACGCGGACGGTCTTGCGCGCCCCCGATTTAAGGACGACTTCCAGTTCGCACAGATTGAATTCCTGCTCGGTCCGGTCGGCTTCATCCGACGGCAGGCATTTGACGCGGTTTACGAGGTCGAGCAGGCGCGGGTCGTGCAGATACGGGTCCTCGTAATATTCGGGCTCGATCTTGCCGTACATCAGCACGAGGCTCGCCGCGTAGGGGATGCTGTGATCGGCGGTTTCGTGCGTCTGCGGCCGCCACTTGTCCGGTCCGTCAGCCATAATCTTGATCGCCGAGCGCGAGACGTGGATGTTGACCTCGTTGATGTCATCAGGGCTTGTGAAAAACGGCCGCGCTTCCACGGCGGCCTGGGCGACGGTTTGTGAGAACTGGCCAAGCGGAAAGCGTTTGGTGAAAGCGCGCCGGATGCCGAACGGCTCGCCAAGCTGCGGTGGCTGGACCGGCTGGCGGCCCATCACCTTGAAGAAACCATAGCGTCCCTCGAAGATCTGGCTCGGGCCCGTCATTCCGTTTTGTGCGAGTTGTGCAGCAAAGATCGCCTTGCGGCAGGCGTCGGCCGCCGCGAAGGCTTTCCAGTTCGACAGCTCGTCGGCGCGGCCTTGTCGGGTTGCGGTATTGCCGCCGACCGTGATCCCGATCGCATGGACCATCTGCTGCGCCGTCAACCCCATCAGGCGACCGGCGCCGACCACGGCCGCGATGCCGGTGATTGTCGAATGGTCGATGCCGTTGCCGAGGTAGTCGAAGACATCCGCGATCTTGCAGAACACCTCGTAAGCGAGCACGGTCGCGGTGACGAGATCGCGGCCGCCCCGCGCGGTAAGCTCGGCCGAGGTCAGCAGGGCCGCAATCGTATCGCTCGGATGCCCGGCGCCATGCGTGAGACTGACGAAAGCGTCGTTGAAATCCAGGTATCGGATCATGACGCCGTTGGCGAAGACCGCGAGATCGGGACTGGTTTTGATGCCGCTGCACAAGACGGTCGCGGGCTGCCTTGAACTGACGTCGCTCGCGAGCTTGATGGCAATCCTGCTCGGTCCCGCCGCGTAGCCGCCGAATGCGCAGCCAAATGTATCGAGAATGCTGCGCCTGGCGATACGTATGACGTCGTCGGGAAGATCCTCGTACCGCAGTTCGGTCGCATAGCGGGCAAGGGTCTCCGCCAGCGAAACCTGATCTCTTCCAGCCGTCGAGTAGCTTTGCCCGGTCTGCGCCGTCGCCGGAAGTGCCGGCGCACCTGCCATCAGGCCGGCCGCGGCTAGCTGTCTCAGGAAACGACGGCGTTCGATGTCGGGTGAGTCATTCGGGACACGACTGGCAATTCTCGGCGGACCACAATCTCCCATTGAAATTACCCCCAGCCCGCGCTGATGCCGCCATCCACCGTGTAAATCACGCCGGAGGTATAGCCGGAGCGGTCGGAGGCGAGGAACGCCATCAGATCGCCGATTTCGCGGGCATGCGCGGGACGGCCGAGCGGAAAGCCCTTTTGAAACTCCTTGTAGCGGCTTTCGTCGCCGAACTGGTGTTTTGCGCGGGTCTTCAGCAGCGTGACGTGGCGGTCGGTGCCGACCGGACCGGGATTGATGCCGACCACGCGGATGTTGTCGGCGAGGCTCTTGCCGCCGAGCGCGCGGGTGAACGCCATCAGCGCGGCGTTGCCGGCGCTGCCGCAGATATAATTGGCGTCGAACTTTTCGCCGGCGGCGCCGATGTCGTTGACGATGACGCCGTTCCCGCGCGATTTCATCTGCGCGTAGATTGCGCGGGTGAGATTGATATAACCGAACACCTTCAACTCCCAGGCATGACGCCAGGTCGCCTCATCGATCTTGTCGATCGAGCCGCCCGGAATATCGCCGGCATTGTTGACGAGAATGTCGATGTCGGAGGCATCCTTCACCAGCCTGGCGATGTCCTCGGACTTGCGCAGGTCGACGACATGAGCGGTGGCGTCGATTTGGTGGGCCGATCGCAGGCGCTCGGCGAGAGCCTTCAGTTGATCGCCGCTGCGGGCAGCAAGGCGGAGATGAGCGCCTTCTTCGGCAAAGGCTTCGGCGGCGGCCGCGCCGATGCCCTTCGAGGCGCCGGTGATCAGGACGCGCTTGCCGCGCAGATGGAGATCCATGGGATTACTCTCTTGATGGGGAGACGTCGGGTCGGATGTCGCCGGTGGATTTCAACTGTTAGGCCGCCGCCACTGAGGCGGTCAACATTGCACTGCAGCGTTGCACCGTGAGCAAGTTTGGTCCATTGCAATCCGATCAACCAGACGACGTCGCCGCTGCGGCCAGACCACAAGGAATTGCTCGATGAGCAAGGAAAAAAAGCAATACCGGATCGCGGTCATTCCCGGCGACGGCATCGGCAAGGAAGTGGTGCCGGAAGGGCTGCGCGTGCTGGAGACGGCCGCGAAAAAGCACGGCGTCAGCGTGCATTTCGATCATTTCGACTTCGCGTCCTGGGACTATTACGAAAAGCACGGCGAGATGATGCCGGAGGACTGGAAGGCCAAGATCGGCAAGCACGACGCGATCTATTTCGGCGCGGTCGGCTGGCCCGCCAAAATCCCCGATCACATTTCGTTGTGGGGATCGCTGATAAAATTCCGCCGGGAGTTTGACCAGTACGTCAATCTTCGCCCGGTGCGGCTGATGCCGGGGGTGCCGTCGCCGCTGGCCAACCGCAAGCCCGGCGACATCGATTTCTGGGTGGTGCGCGAAAACACCGAAGGCGAATATTCATCCGTCGGCGGGCGGATGTTCCCGGATACCGAGCGCGAATTCGTCACCCAGCAAACGGTCATGACCCGGATCGGCGTCGATCGCATCCTGAAGTTCGCGTTCGATCTGGCGCAATCGCGGGCAAAGAAGCATCTGACCTCGGCGACGAAATCCAACGGCATTTCCATCACCATGCCGTATTGGGACGAACGGGTGGAGGCGATGGGCAAGAAATATCCCAAGGTGAAGTGGGACAAGTATCACATCGATATTCTCACCGCGAATTTCGTGCTGCATCCGGACTGGTTCGACGTCGTCGTTGGCTCCAACCTGTTCGGCGATATCTTGTCCGATCTCGGCCCCGCCTGTACCGGCACCATCGGTATCGCACCATCCGGCAATATCAATCCGGAAGGGAATTTCCCGTCGGTGTTCGAGCCGGTGCATGGCTCGGCGCCCGATATCGCGGGGCAGGGCATCGCCAACCCGATCGGCATGATCTGGTCCGGCGCGATGATGCTGGAACATCTCGGCGAGAAGGCCGCGGCGGCCTCGATCGTCGCTGCCATCGAGCGCACGCTCGGCGAACGCACGCTGCGCACAAGGGATCTCGGCGGCAACGCCGACACGACAGCCTGCGGCAAAGCGGTCGCGGAGATGGTGGAGTAGGGAGTACGGAGCAGTGAGCACCCTCATGGTGAGGAGGCGCACTTGCGCCGTCTCGAACCATGAGGCCGGGCAATATCCGCATCCTTCGAGACGCGGCCAAATGGCCGCTCCTCAGGATGAGGGCGGAGTGTGCGGCGGCCTAAGCTGTCGTCGCAATCCTTCTGCAATGCTCCCACGCTGCGCCAATCAGATTCTCGCTCGCCTCCGGCGTGCGGAAGGCCGAATGCGCCGACAGCGTCACATTCGGAAGTTTGGTCAGCGGATGACCCGCCGGCAGCGGCTCGATGTTGAAGACGTCGAGCCCGGCGTGCCGGATGTGACCCGACTTCGAGCGCGTCGATCATCGCGGTCTCGTCGACCAGCGCGCCGCGCGCGGTGTTGACGAGGATCACGCCCGGCCGCATCGAGGCGATCCGCTCGCGCGAAAGGAAGCCGCGGGTTTCGTCGTTCAACAGGAGATGCAGCGAGACGACATGGCACGCGACGAGGAGCGTATTCAGATCGACAAATTGGACGTTCGGATAGGTTTTCGTTGACCGGTTCCAGGCAATGACGCGCATGCCGCCGCCGAGCGCGATGCGGGCGACTTCCGCGGCGATGCCGCCGAAGCCGATCAGCCCCAGGGTCTTGCCGGTGAGCTGCATGCCGTCCTCGCGCAGCCAGTTGCCGGCGCGCATCTCGCGGTCCATCTGGGCGATGCCGCGCGCGGCGGCCCACATCAGCGCGATCGCGGATTCGGCGACCGCGGTATCGCCATAGCCCCTGATCAGGTGAACGGAAATACCGAGCTCGGCCAGCTCTTCCGGATTCATGTAGCTGCGCGCGCCGGTGCCCAGAAACACCACGTGCTTCAGGCCTGCGCATTTGCGCGCCACATCGGTCGGCAGCGCGGTGTGATCGACGATCGCGATCTCGGCGCCGTCGAGGACGCCTGGCAACCGATCCGGCGTCACGTCGGGATTGCGGTGAATGCGCACCCCGGGATCGCCAGGTTTTGTCAAACGCTCGAAAATCACCGCCAGCGACTTCGTTGGCATCGACAAAAACTCCGCGCAAGGTAGCCTCCCGGTTATTCATTGGATTTATCGGCGGTCAGGACGCGACGCCGGCGAGCGCGAGCACGGTATGCATCAGGGCATTGGCGCCGGCGGTGCAGTCGGCTTGCGTCGCATCCTCAAGCTCGTTGTGGCTGACGCCGTCCTTGCAGGGAACGAAGATCATCGCTGCCGGCACGACGTTGGCGAGATTGCAGGCGTCGTGACCGGCGCCGGAGGTGATGCGGCGGTGGCTGTAGCCCAGCGCTTTGGTGGCGCTCTCGACCGCGTCGACCAGTTTTGCGTTGAACACCGTCGGTTCCTTGCGCCAGATCGCATCGAGCGCAATTTCGACCCTGCGCCGCGGCGCGATCTCGGCGATCGCGCTGCGCAAATCCCTGTCGATCGCATCCAGCGTTTCTGCGCTGGGGCTGCGGATATCCACCGTGAAGGCGATCTCGCCGGGAATGACGTTACGGGAGGGCGCTGCGATGACGGCCTCGCCGACGGTGCCGACCGCGTTCGGACCATGCGCCTTCGCGATCCGTTCAACCGCCAGCACGATTTCCGACAATGTCGCCAAGGCGTCGCGGCGCAGCGGCATCGGCGTGGTGCCGGCATGACTTTCGAAGCCGGTGATCTTGCCGTCATACCAGACGATGCCCTGGCCGCGATCGACCACGCCGATGGTCTTGTTTTCGGCCTCGAGCAGCGGTCCCTGCTCGATGTGCAGTTCGACGAAGGCGCCGAACTTGCGCGTGCCGACGGCCTCACTGCCGCGATAGCCGATGCTGTCGAGCGCTTCCCCGACGCTGATGCCGCCGGCGTCGGTGCGGGCGAGAATGTTGTCGGTGGTATAGTCGCCGGCATAGGCCGCAGACGCCATCGTCGCCGGCGCGAAGCGCGAGCCTTCTTCGTTGGTCCAGTTGACGATGCAGATCGGTGTTTCGGTTTCGATCCCGGCGTCGTTGAGGGTACGGACGACCTCGAGTGCGGCCAGCGTGCCCAGCACGCCGTCGAACTTGCCGCCGGTCGGCTGGGTATCGAGGTGCGAGCCAAGCCCGACCGGGGGTTTCGACATGTCGCGGCCCTTGCGCAAGCCAAACATCGAACCCAACGCGTCGACATGCACTTCGAGACCTGCGGCCTCGCACGCGCTGCGGAACCAGTCGCGCACCTGCTTGTCCTCGGGGCCGAGCGTCAGCCGCCGTACCCCGCCTTTCGGCGTGGCGCCGAATTTCGCGGTTTCGTGAATTGTGTCCCAAAGACGGGCGGAATTGATTTGCAGATTGGATGCGGCGTGATTCATGCGGCTGTTTCCGGAAACCTGGGACTGCTTGGCGTCGGCAATTGCTTTTCAATGACGCGCCAACGGCGGCACGTCAACCAAGGCGCTGGATTGCGCGATCTTGCCGGCGAGATCGGCGACGAGCTCGACCGCGACCGTGTCCGGGGAGGCCAGCCAACTGGCCGAAAACGTCAGCGGCGGGATTTTGAGGTCGGTCGAGAGCAGCTGCAACCGGCCGTCCGCCAGTTCATTTTCCACGATCGCCGTGGGGATCACCGCGATACCCAGCCCCTCGATCGCCATGTGGATGACGGTTGCGAGCGAGGCGCTGGCGTGCAGCCGGATCGGCGGCAGGTCGGGCCGGTTGAACAGCGAGCGCACGATCTCGTAGGGCTGGGTTTTGCGCGGAAAGGTAATGATCGGAAATTTTGCCAGATCATGCACCGTCAGCGGCCCGGTGCCGAGGCCAAGCGCGGGACTGGCCAGAAAGCCCACGGGATAGTCGCACAGCACGCGATTGCGCACGCTGGAGGCGGACAACGGCCCGAGCATGAACGCCAGCTCGATTTCCTGCGCCAACAGCCGCGCGCTCAGGTTCGGCGTGATATCGACTTCGATCTCCAGCGACAAATTGGGATAGGCGATGTTGACGCTCTTGATCAACCGCGACAGCCAAGTGTGCACGATGGTCTCGGCGACGCCGAGCCGCAATACGCCTCGCATCGCCGAGCGGTCGCTCACCTCCGCCATCATCTCCGAGCGCAGGCCGATCAGTTTTTCCGCATAGACCATCAACTGCCGGCCGCTTGGGGTTGGCGAGGCCACGCGGTGGTCGCGGTTCAATAGCTTCACCCCCAGCTCGCGTTCGAGCTGGGCGATCCGCTGCGAGATGGCCGGTTGGGTAGTGTTGAGCTTCTCGCCGGCTGCGCGAAAGCTGCCGAGGGTCACCACCCAAAGGAACGTCTCGAGCGATTTGAAGTCCACCATGAGGGCAACCCGAGCGATAAAAGAAGTTTATCGATCTTGATCAAATAGGAAGATTGGACTTTATAGTAGGCACAGGCTTCACTGCTGTCGAGATAATAGGCAAGGCGACGTGATGACCGTTTTTGCGCCGGGGCAGGAATTTCGCGGCGAAGAGGCCGCGCTGCCGAGCCTGCGGGCGCGTCTGGCGTGCCGCGCCGGCATGGCGACGACCACGGCCGGGGTCGCCAACGGTTTTGTCCAGGGCAATCTCGCGATCCTGCCGGAAAAGCTCGCGGCGGCGTTTCACCGGTTCTGCCAGCTCAACCCAAAACCTTGTCCCGTAATCGGCATGTCCGACGTCGGGGACCCCAGGATTCCCTCGCTCGGGATCGATCTCGATATCCGCACCGATTTGCCGCGCTACCGTGTCTGGCGCGACGGCGAGGTGGCGGACGAGCCGACCGACATCATGGCGCATTGGCGCGACGATCTCGTCGCGTTCGTGCTCGGATGCTCGTTCTCGTTCGAGGAAGCGCTGATGGCGGACGACCTGCCGATCCGTCATATCGAGCGCAATGTGCGGGTGCCGATGTATCGCACCAATATCGCCTGCGCGCCCTCCGGGCCGTTCGCCGGTCCGATGGTGGTGTCGATGCGGCCGTTCAAGCCGGCCGATGCCATCCGCGCGGTGCAGATCACCTCGCGATTTCCCGCCGTGCATGGCGCGCCGGTTCATCTCGGCCATCCGCATTCGATCGGAATCGCAGATCTCGCCAAACCCGACTATGGCGACGCGGTGCCGGTGGAAGCCGATGAGATTCCCGTGTTCTGGGCGTGCGGCGTGACGCCGCAGGCGGTGATCGCGGCGGCGAAGCTGCCGTTTGCGATTACGCACGCGCCCGGGTTGATGCTGGTGACCGACCTTCGGAATAAACAACTCGCCGTGCTTTAATGGGCAGCTGTTGCCGTTCTTTGAGGCTTTACCGTAATCTTCAGTCGTTTCATCGATGAGCGGCCGATAACAGAGGATCTCGTGATGACCATCACCCGCCGAAACGTATTGCTTGGAGCCACCGCCACCGCCGCGCTGCTGCCGATCGCGGCCCGCGCCCAAAAAACCACCGAGGTGGTGATCGGCGTGATCTATCCGCTGTCGGGTGCCAGCGCCCAGATCGGCGTCGATGCCCAGAAGGCGTTCGAGACCGCGGCTGACCTCATCAACAAGAACTACGATTTCGATCTGCCGCTGGCGAAGGGCGAGGGCCTTGCCGGCCTCGGCGGCGCCAAGGTGCGGCTGGTGTTTGCCGATCACCAGGCCGATCCGCAGAAGGGCCGTGCCGAGGCCGAGCGCCTGATCACACAGGAAAAAGTCTGCGCCATCATCGGCACCTACCAGAGCGCGGTCGCGGTCACCGTCAGCCAGATCTGCGAACGGTATCAAATTCCGTTCCTCTCGGCCGACAATTCCTCGCCGAGCCTGCATCGCCGCGGTCTCAAATTCTATTTCCGCGCAGCGCCGCACGACGAAATGTTCTCCACGGCGATGTTCGATTTCTTCGATGCGCTGAAGAAGAAGGGCCAGAAGATCGAGAAGCTGTCGTTGTTCCACGAAGACACGATCTTCGGCACCGACTCTTCCAATGCGCAGTTGAAGCTCGCCGCCGACCGTGGTTACAAGGTCGTTGCCGACATCAAGTATCGCGCCAACTCGCCCTCGTTGACCGCCGAGGTGCAGCAGCTCAAAGCCGCCGATGCCGACGTGCTGATGCCCTCGAGCTACACGACCGACGGTATCTTGCTGGTCAAGACCATGGGCGAGCTCGGCTATAAGCCAAAAAATATTGTCGCGCAGGACGCCGGCTTCTCCGAAAAAGCATTGTATGACGCGGTCGGCGACAAGCTCGAAGGCGCGATTTCGCGTGGCAGTTTTTCGCTCGATCTCGCCGCCAAGCGTCCGATGGTCGGCAAGATCAACGCCATGTACAAGGAAAAGTCAGGCAAGGACTTCAACGACTACTCGTCGCGGCAGTTCATGGGCCTGATCGTGATGGCCGATGCCATCAATCGCGCCAAATCGACCGACGGCGACAAGATCCGCCAAGCGCTGGTGGCGACCGATATGCCGGGCGAGGTCACCATCATGCCCTGGAAGCGGGTGAAGTTCGACGAGATGGGCCAGAACAACGACGCCGATCCGGTGCTGCTGCAATATACCGGCGGCAAGTTCGTCACCATCTTTCCGCCGCAAGCCGCGGTCGCCGAAGCCATCTGGCCGATGAAGTAGCCGTCTTTTTTGGAGGCTTGTTACAAGCGCAACGTCGTCCCTGCGAACGCAGGGACCCATACGCTCAGGAGTATCGTTTTCATCGTGGCCTCACGTCCTTCCTTCAGACGCGATTCCGGCGGTTATGGGTCCCTGCGTTCGCAGGGACGACGCGCGATGGGAGCATCCCGGTGACAGCCGAGACCATCATCCAGAGTCTCGCCAGCGGCCTCTTGATGGGGCTGCTCTACGGCCTGATCGCCGTCGGGCTGGCGCTGATCTTCGGCCTGATGGACGTGGTGAACTTCGCCCACGGCGAATTCCTCATGATCGCGATGTACGCGACGTTCTTTCTGTTCGCGTTCTTTGCCATCGATCCGTTGCTGGCAGCGCCGCTGGTCGCAGCCGCGCTGTTCGTGTTCGGTGCGGTGGTCTATCTCCTGGTCGTGCGCTTTGCGGTCAGGGCCAAGGCCAATGCCGGCATGGTGCAGATCTTTTCGACGTTCGGGCTCGCCATCGTCATGCGCGGCCTCGCGCAGTTCTTCTTCACGCCGGACTATCGCAGCGTCACCCATTCATGGCTTGGCGGCAAAACCATCTCGATTGCCGGCATCTTCCTGCCGGTGCCGCAGCTGGCCGGCGCGCTGGTATCGATCGCGGCGTTCGGCGCACTCTACTTCTTCATCAACCGCACCGATTTCGGCCGCGCCCTTGAAGCGACCCGCGAAGACGCCGGCGCGGTGGCGCTGGTCGGCATCGACAAGAACAAGGTGTTTGCGCTGGGCTGGGGTCTCGGTGCGGCGCTGGTGGGGCTCGCCGGCGCCATCATGGCGATGTTCTTCTACATCTATCCCGACGTCGGCGCGTCGTTCGCGCTGATCGCCTATGTCACGGTGGCACTGGGCGGCTTCGGCAGCGTGTTCGGCGCCTTTGCCGGCGGCATCCTCGTCGGTCTGGTCGAAGCCTCTACGGCATTGATGCTGCCGCCTTCCCTGAAGTCGGTTGGCATCTACGCGGTCTATCTGCTGGTGGTCTTCGTCCGGCCGCGCGGCCTGTTCGGGTCGATCTGATGGACACGAGCTTTGCCCAGCGCCGCCGCCGCGATCTGATCCTGGCGGCGTGTCTTGCGGTGATCGCCGCCGTGGTGCCGCTGTTTGTGAAAGACGTCTACGTCCAGAACATCATGGTTCTGACGCTGATGTACGCGGCGCTGTCGCAGAGCTGGAATATCCTCGGCGGCTATTGCGGGCAAATCTCGCTCGGCCACGCGCTGTATTTCGGGCTCGGCGCTTACACCACGGCACTTCTCTTCACCAAATTCGGCGTGCTGCCGTGGTTCGGCATGGTCGGCGGCGGCCTGATATCCGCTCTCATTGCGATGGCGCTCGGCTATCCCTGTTTCCGCCTGCGCGGACATTACTTCGTCATCGCCACCATCGTGATCGCCGAAATCGGGCTGCTCCTGTTCCAGAACTGGGATTGGGCCGGCGCCGCGCTCGGCATCGATATTCCCGTGCGTGGCGACAGCTGGCTCAAGTTCCAGTTCACGCGCAGCAAGTTGCCATATTTCTATTTCGCGCTGGCGCTGGCGTGCGTCGCCTGGCTCGTGACCTGGTGGCTGGAGGATTCCAAATGGGGCTACTGGTGGCGCGCCGTGAAGGACAATCCGGATGCCGCCGAAAGCCTCGGCGTGGTGGTGTTCAATTCCAAGATGGGTGCCGCGGCGGTCTCGGCCTTCCTCACCGCGGTCGGCGGCAGCTTCTACGCGCAGTTCGTGTCCTACATCGACCCCGAAAGCGTGATGGGCTTCCAGTTTTCGCTGCTGATGGCGCTGCCGGCCGTGCTCGGCGGCATCGGTACGCTGTGGGGGCCGGTGCTCGGCGCCGTCATCCTGATCCCGCTCACTGAACTGACGCGCTCCTTCATCGGCGGCTCCGGCCGCGGCGTCGATCTGATCGTCTACGGCACGCTGATCGTGCTGATCTCGCTGGCGCGGCCGGAGGGGCTGGTCGGGCTGTTCTCGCGCCGGCGCAAGGGAGTAGCCCGATGACACCCTTGCTGGAAACCCGCGGCGTCTGGCAACGTTTCGGCGGCCTGATTGCCAACAGCGATATCTCGGTTTCCGTCGGACGCGGCGAGATCGTCGGGCTGATCGGTCCCAACGGCGCCGGCAAATCGACGCTGTTCAATCTGATCGCAGGCGTGCTGCCGCCGACGCAGGGTTCGATCTGGTTCGACGGCGAAGACGTCACCGCGCTGCCGGCGGCGGAGCGTTGCCATCGTGGCATCGCGCGCACCTTCCAGGTGGTGAAAAGCTTCGAGACCATGACGGTGATCGACAACGTCATCGTCGGCGCCCTGATCCGCACCACCGTGATGCGCGAGGCGCGCCGCAAGGCCCATGAGGTGCTGGAATTTGCCGGCCTCGCCGCCCGCGCCGAGGTGCCCGCCAGCGAATTGATCCCGTCGGAAAAGCGGCGGCTCGAGGTCGCGCGTGCGCTCGCCACCGAGCCGAAACTGCTGCTGCTCGATGAGGTCCTGACGGGGCTAACGCCGATCGAGGCGCAGACCGGCGTCGAACTGGTGCGCCGGGTCCGCGCCACCGGCGTCACCGTATTGATGGTCGAGCATGTCATGGAGATCGTGATGCCGCTGGTCGACCGCGCCATCGTGCTCGATCTCGGCAAGGTGCTGGTCGAGGGCAAGCCGACCGACATCGTTCGCGATCCGAAAGTCATCAGCGCCTACCTTGGGGATCGTCATGCTGTCGGTGCATGAAATCACCACCGCCTATCAGGGGCTGGTCGCGATCTCCGCGGTCAGCATCGAGGTCGCCAGGGGCGAGATCGTCTGCGTCGCCGGCGCCAACGGTGCCGGCAAATCGACGCTGCTGAAATCCATCGCCGGTGCCGAGCGGCCGCGCTCCGGCACCGTGACGTTCGACGGCAAGCGGATCGACGGCAAGGCGCAGCATCTGATCACCGCTGATGGCATCGCCTATGTGCCGGAGAACCGCCGGCTGTTTCCGCGGCTGTCGGTGCGCGACAATCTGCGGCTCGGCAGTTACCTCTACCGCAGCGAGGCGGATCGCGACCAGCCGCTGGCGCTGGTGTTCAAGCTGTTTCCGCGGTTGTCGGAGCGTCTGGAGCAGCGCGCCGAAACGCTGAGCGGCGGCGAGCAGCAGATGCTGGCGATCGGGCGTGCGCTGATGACGCGGCCGCGGCTGTTGATGCTGGACGAGCCGTCGCAGGGCATCATGCCGAAACTGGTCGACGAGATCTTTGCCGCGGTGAAGCGAATCCGCGACGCCGGCATGACCGTGCTGATCGTCGAGCAGCGCATGGCGGAGTGCCTCGACATCGCCGACCGCGCCTACATCCTGCAGACCGGCCGCGTGCTGATGCAGGGCACCGCGAGCGACATCAAGGGCAATCCCGACGTGCGCAAGGCGTATCTGGGGCTGTGACTCATCGCTCGTCATCGCGACGCGAGCGCAGCGATCGAAGCAATCCGCTGCTTCGCTGATCTTGGAACGCATGGCAGTTGCTATCGACTCCGGCTCGCAGCGCACGCGGGAGCGACGTGTGCGCTGCATCGCGACGACCGCGCGTTCATGTATGGTCGTGCAATGTCCGGCAATTCCAGCCCAAACGTCTTCGACAAATCCGCCACCTGTGCCGGCGTCAGATAACGCGGGTTCAGCCCGCGCAGCAGCAGATAGAGTTTTGCCGTCTCTTCCAGTTCCTCGATCGCGAAGACGGCCGCCTCCAGCGACTCGCCCGATACCACCGGGCCGTGATTGGCGAGCAGCACGGATGAATATTTTCCGGCCAGCCCCTTGATCGCATCCGCCACCGCGGGATCGCCGGGCCGATAATACGGCACCAGCGCGGTGGCGCCGCATTTCATCAGGTAATAGGCCGTCATCGGCGGCAGTGCGGCGCGCGGATCGATCTCCGGCAGCATCGACAGCGCCACCGAATGGGTCGAATGCAGATGCACCACCGCGCGCGCGGTGCGGCGCGTCTGATACAGCGCCGTATGCAGCGGCACTTCCTTGGTCGGGGCATCGCCGGAGACGAGCCGGCCGTCGGCGGAAAGCCGCGACAGCCGCGCCGGGTCCAGCGAGCCGAGCGACGCATTGGTCGGCGTCACCAGCCAGCCGCCGTCATCAAGTCTGACGCTGATATTGCCCGACGAGCCCGGCGTCAGTCCGCGCTCGAACAGCGAGCGGCCGAGGCGGCAGATTTCCTCGCGTACCCCGGTTTCGGTCATGGCAGCATCCTCTTTGCCGCCTTGTCTCATGCTTTGGCAGCGCGGCCAAGCCGTGATACCGAAGGGCAAAGCCGTGAGGAAACCAAGGGAACGCCGCATGCCAGAATCCGTCACCCCAAAACCGCGCGTCGCCGTCATCGGGCTGGGCTCGATGGGTTTCGGCATGGCGACCTCGCTGCGGCGCGCGGGTTTTGAGGTTACCGGCTGCGACGTCGCAGGCGACGCGGTGGCGCGCTTTGTTGCCGATGGTGGCAAAGGCGCCAGGACGCCGGCGGAGGCCGCCAAGCAGGCGGACATCGTCGTCAGCGTGGTGGTCAACGCCGCGCAGACCGAAACCATTCTGTTCGGCGCCAACGGCGTGGCCGAAACCCTGGCGAAAGGTGCGGTGTTCGTCTCCTCCGCGACGATGGACCCCGATGTGGCGCGGCGGCTGGCGAAACAATTGGAAGCCAGCGGCCGGCACTACCTCGACGCGCCGATCTCAGGCGGCGCGCAGCGCGCGGCGCAGGGTGAACTCACGATCCTGGCATCGGGCAGTCCCGCCGCTTTCGCCAGGGCGCGGCCGGCGCTCGACGCCATGGCGGCAAAACTCTACGAACTCGGCGATGCCGCCGGCCAGGGCGCCGCGTTCAAGATGATCAACCAGTTGCTGGCCGGCGTGCATATCGCAGCCGCCTCGGAAGCGATCACCTTCGCCGCCAGGCAAGGCCTCGATATCCGCAAGGTCTATGAGGTGATCACCGCATCCGCCGGCAATTCCTGGATGTTCGAGAACCGCATGCCGCACGTGCTCGACGGCGACTACACCCCGCGCAGCGCGGTGGAGATTTTCGTCAAGGACCTCGGCATCATCCAGGACATGGCGCGCACGGCGAAATTCCCGGTGCCGGTGGCGTCGGCGGCGCTGCAGATGTTTCTGATGACGGCGGCCTCCGGCATGGGCCGCGACGACGACGCCTCGGTGGCGCGGATGTATGCCCGCGTTACCGGCACGCATTTGCCCGGCGAGCCGAAATAGAAGTGAACAACCAAGAGGACCGTCGATGCCCCGTTTCGCCGCCAATCTCAGCATGATGTTCACCGAAGTGCCGTTCCTCGACCGTTTCGAGGCGGCGGCGAAAGCCGGATTCACCGCCGTGGAATACCTGTTTCCCTATGATCATCCCGCACAGGCTGTTGGCGAGCGGCTGCATCGCAACGGCCTGACGCAGGCGCTGTTCAACCTGCCGCCGGGCAACTGGGACGCCGGCGAAAAGGGTTTTGCGGCGTTGCCGGATCGTTTTGCCGACCTGCAGCAGAGCCTGCGCACCGCGCTGCCCTATGCGCAGGCGACCGGCGTCAAGCGGCTGCATCTGATGGCGGGCATTGCCAACAGAGGCGACCGGAAGGCGGTCGAGGCGTTTTACAAATCGGTGGCATGGGCGGCGGAATTTCTCAGCCCCCATGGCCTCGACGTCGTGATCGAGCCGATCAACCCGCGCAACGTGCCCGGCTACTTCCTCAACGATTTTAGCGTTCGCGCGCGACCTGATCGTCGAGCTGAAAATCCCCAATCTGAAACTTCAGTTCGATATCTATCACTGCCAGATCATCCATGGCGACGTCACCATGCACCTGCGCGAGATGATGCCGATCGTCGGTCACGTCCAGATCGCCAGCATTCCCTCGCGCAACGAACCCGACGGCGAGGAATTGAACTACCCGTTCCTGTTCGGTGAACTCGACCGGCTCGGCTACAGCGGTTTTGTCGGCTGCGAATATAACCCTCGGGCCAAGACCACTGACGGTCTCGGCTGGTTCAAGCCCTATGCCGGAGTGAAGCCGTGACGCTGGCGCTGGGCTGCATCGCCGACGATTATACCGGCGCGTCCGATCTCGCCAACACGCTGACCCGCTGCGGCCTGCGCACGGTGCAGACCATCGGCGTGCCCGCAGGAGATCTCGATCTGCCCGAGGTCGATGCGGTGGTGGTGTCGCTGAAAAGCCGGTCGATCGAAGCCGGCCTCGCGGTGTCGCGCTCGCGATCAGCGGAAAAATGGCTGCGCGGGCGCGGCGTTGACCATGTGTTGTTCAAAATCTGCTCCACCTTCGATTCCACCGACGCCGGCAATATCGGCCCGGTGATGGACATGCTGCGCGCCGATTCCGGCGATACGATCGTGCTGGTGACGCCGGCGTTTCCGGAGACCGGCCGCACCGTCTATCAGGGCAATTTGTTCGTGGGTTCGGTGCCGCTGAACGAAAGTCCGCTAAAGGATCATCCGCTCAATCCGATGCACGATTCCAATCTGGTGCGGGTGCTGGCACGCCAGAGCAAGACCAGGGTTTCGCTGGTCGATCTCGCCGATATCGCGCGTGGGCCGGATGCCGTCCGCACGCGGCTTGCCGATCTCGCCGAGAAAGGTTTTGGCGCAGCGATTGCGGACGCGGTTTTCGAACGCGATCTGGAGACCATTGGCACCGTCGCGCTGGATCATCGCGTCTCCGTCGGCGCATCCGGTCTCGGGCTCGGGCTCGCCCGCGCGCTGGTCACCTCCAGCAAAGTCAAGCCGAACGCGGCGAGCGCGATTTCCGACGCACCGGTCGGCGGACCGGCGGCGTGCCTCGCCGGCAGCTGTTCGCAGGCGACGCTGCAGCAGATCGCGAGCGCCGAAGCTGTCATGCCGGTGCTGCATCTCGATCCCGACCAAATCGTCGCGGGCAAGGATGAAGCCCGGCGCGCGCTGGCCTGGGCCCGGGAACGGCTCAAGGAGGGTCCGATCCTGATCGCCAGCAGTTCGACGCCGGACCAGGTCGCGGCGTTGCAGGCGCGCCACGGCCGCGATGCCGCGGGCCATGCGATCGAGCAGGCGATGGCCGACATCGCCGAAGGGCTGGTGCTATCAGGTGTCCGGCGGCTGGTGGTCGCCGGCGGCGAAACCTCCGGCGCGGTGGTGGATCGCCTGGGAATTCCCGGCTTTCTGGTGGGGGCGGAAATCGCCGCCGGGGTGCCGGTGCTGCGTGCCGTCGGCGCCAAGGACGGCGAGATGCTGCTGGCGCTGAAGTCCGGCAATTTCGGCGGGCCGGAATTTTTCTCCGATGCGCTCAAGCTGATGCGCTGAGCCGTTGGTCGGCACCATTCATTGACAGCGGGTCTGAAGCGGCTGGGATGCCCGAAGGCGATCAATCTGTTGTGAATTCGCGACGCTGGCGGGCGCGTTAGAGATATCCGCTAACTGCAGGCCCGAACCGCCTTTCGAATGTTGGCTATTTTTCCGCGGTTCGGGTAAATCAGCGCGACCGGATTGGCTTTTGGGGCGCGAGTTCCATGCCCTTCCGCTTGACCGAGGAATGCCCGTTTTATGATTGCACTGGTCCGCATCGCGCTCAGCCGGCCGTATACTTTCGTCGTGCTGGCGCTGCTGCTCCTGATTATCGGACCGCTGGCCGCGCTGCGCACGCCGACCGACATTTTCCCGGACATTCGTATTCCCGTGATCGGCGTGGTCTGGCAGTACACCGGCCTGCCGCCGGATCAGATGGCCGGACGCATCACCACGCCGTTTCAGCGGGCGCTGACGACCACCGTCAACGATATCGAGCATATCGTCGCGAATTCCTATAACGGCTTCGGTATCGTCAAAATCTTCTTTCAGCCGAACGTCGATATCCGCACCGCCAACGCCCAGGTCACCGCGATTTCGCAAACGCTGATCAAGCAGATGCCGCCCGGTGCGACGCCGCCGCTGATCCTCAACTACAGCGCGTCCACGGTTCCGATCATCCAGGTCGCATTGTCCGGCGAGGGCCTGACCGAACAAAACCTCGCCGACATCGGCATCAACCAGCTGCGCACGCCGCTGGTGACGGTGCCGGGCGCCGCGATCCCCTATCCGTTCGGCGGCAAGCAGCGCCAGGTGCAGATCGATCTCAATCCGTCGGCGCTGCAGGCGCGCGGGCTTTCGGGACAGGACGTCTCCAACGCGCTCGCCGCGCAGAACCTGATCACCCCGGTCGGCACCCAGAAGATCGGCGGTTTCGAATACAATATCCAGCTCAACAACTCGCCGCTGAAGATGGAAGACCTTGGCGACCTGCCGATCAAGACCGTGAACGGCGCGATGGTCTATGTCCGCGACGTCGCCAGCGTGCGCGACGGCAATCCGCCGCAGACCAACATCGTTCACGTCGACGGCAACCGCTCGGTGCTGATGATGGTGCTGAAGGCGGGGTCGATCTCGACGCTGGATATCATCGCCGGCATCAAGCAGAAGGTCATCGACGTCAAGGATTCGCTGCCCGACGCGCTCAAGATCGGGTTCATCGGCGATCAGTCGCTGTTCGTCCGCGGCGCCATCACCGGCGTTGCCTATGAAGGGGTGATCGCGGCGCTTTTGACCAGCGTGATGATCCTGCTGTTTCTCGGCAGCTGGCGCTCGACGATCATCATCGCGATCTCGATTCCGCTCTCGGTGCTCGGCGCGATCGTGATGCTGTCGGCGATCGGCGAGACCCTCAACATCATGACGCTCGGCGGACTTGCGCTCGCGGTCGGCATCCTCGTCGATGACGCCACCGTCACGATCGAGAACATCAACTGGCATCTGGAACATGGCAAGGGCGTCGAAACCTCGATCATGGATGGCGCCAACCAGATCGTGACGCCGGCCTTCGTCTCGCTGCTGTGCATCTGCATCGTGTTCGTGCCGATGTTCTTCCTGCAGGGGGTTGCGCGCTTTCTGTTCGTGCCGATGGCCGAAGCCGTGATGTTCGCGATGATCTGGTCGTTCCTGCTGTCGCGCACGCTGGTGCCGACCATGGCGAAATACCTGCTGCGGCCGCATGTGGACCATCCGGAAGGCGAGGGGCCGCCGCCGTCGCGCAACCCGCTGGTGCGGTTTCAGCGCGGTTTCGAGGCGCGGTTCGAGCGCGTCCGCGGCGGCTACCGCGATCTGTTGTCGCTGGCGATGGCGCGGCGGCCGGTTTTCGCGATCGGGTTTTTGGGCTTTGTCGCGGTCTCATTCCTGCTGGTGCCGTATCTCGGGCGGAATTTCTTTCCCTCGGTCGATTCCGGCTCGATCCTGATGCATGTCCGCACCCAGGTCGGCACCCGCGTCGAGGAAAGCGCCAATCAATTCGCCGATGTGCAGAAGGCGATCCGCAAGATCATTCCGCCGCGAGAAATCGACACGCTCGCCGACAACATCGGCATGCCGATCAGCGGCATCAACATGACCTACAACAACACCGGCGTGATCGGCCCGCAGGACGGCGATATCCAGATCAAGCTGAAGGAGGGTCACCGCCCGACCAGTGAATATGTCCAGGCCCTGCGCGAGCAGCTGCCGCGCGCCTTCCCCGGCCTGCAGTTCGCGTTCCTGCCGGCCGACATCGTCAGCCAGATCCTGAATTTCGGCGCGCCGGCGCCGATCGACCTTCAGGTCCGCGGCGCCGACGTCAATGCGAATTTCGCCTACGCCAATAAATTGCTGAACCGGATTCGCCACATACCCGGCATTGCCGACGCGCGCATTCAGCAGTCGCCGAACAATCCGACCTTCAATATCGATGTCGACCGCACCCGTGCGCAATATGTGGGCTTGACCGAGCGCGATGTGACCAACAGCCTCGTCGTCAATCTGGCGGGCAGCGCGCAGATCGCGCCGACCTACTACCTCAATCCGGACAACGGCGTGTCGTATTCGATCGTGATGCAGACGCCGCAATATCAGATCGATTCCTTGAGCGCGCTGGAAACCTTGCCGATTACGGCGGGCAGTGCGGGCACGCCGCCGATCCTCGGCGGCATCGCCAACATCTCGCGATCGACCTCGAGCGCGGTGGTCTCCCAATACGACATCCAGCCGATGGTGCAGATCTATGCGACGCCGGAGGGGCGCGATCTCGGCGCGGTCGCAGCCGACGTCAAGGCTGTGATCGCGGACCTCGCGAAGGAGGTGCCGAAGGGCTCATCGGTGGTTCTGCTCGGCCAGGTGCAGACCATGAACAGCGCGTTTTCCGGGCTGCTGTTCGGATTGCTGGCCGCGGTCGTGCTGATCTATCTCTTGATCGTGGTGAACTTCCAGTCCTGGTCCGATCCGTTCGTGATCATCACCGCGCTGCCGGCAGCACTTGCCGGCATCGTCTGGATGCTGTTCACGACCCAGACCACGCTGTCGGTTCCGGCGCTGACCGGCGCGATCATGTGCATGGGGGTGGCCACCGCCAACAGCGTGCTGGTGATCAGCTTTGCCAGGGAACGCTATGAAGTACTGGGCGACCCGATCGCAGCCGCGATCGAAGCCGGCTTCGTGCGCTTCCGCCCGGTTCTGATGACCGCGCTGGCGATGATCATCGGCATGACGCCGATGGCGCTTGGCCTGGGCGAGGGCGGCGAACAGAACGCCCCGCTCGGACGCGCGGTGGTCGGAGGCCTGATCTTCGCAACCGTGGCCACGCTGATGTTTGTTCCCGTGGTTTTTAGTATGGTACACAAGAAGCAAGGCGCCAAAGCCGCCGCCGCATCGGAGACGCTACATGCCCACTGAACACGGCTCGCCGGTCTCTCGCCGGAAGTTGGGCATTTTCGCCGTTGTCGCTGTTATCGCTGCGCTGCTGGTGGTGGTGACCGGCATCCGCGCGCGCGAGGATTCCAGTGCGAAACTGCGCGAATGGACCGACAACCAGGCCATTCCGACGGTGGCGGTGGTGCTGCCCGACGCCAAAGTGCTCAATGCCACGATCGATCTGCCGGGCCGGCTGGAGGCCTATTATCGCGCCCCGATCTTTGCGCGCGTCAGCGGCTACCTGAAAAGCTGGAGCGCCGACATCGGCGCCAAGGTCAAGGCCGGGCAGGTGATCGCCGAAATCGAGGCGCCGGACCTTGACCAGCAATTGCTGCAGGCGCGCGCCGATCTCGCCAGCCAGCAGGCCAGCGCGAAACTGTCCGAGGCAACCCTGACCCGCCGCAAATCGCTGATCGCCTCGAATTTCGTCTCGATGCAGGAAATCGACGAGCGCACCGCCGACCTCTCCAACAAGAAGGCCGCGGTCAATTCAGGCCAGGCCAATGTCGAACGGCTGGAGGCGCTGGCGGGCTACAAGAAGATCACCGTGCCGTTCGACGGCGTGGTCACCGCCCGCGACACCGACGTCGGCGCCCTGATCAATGCCGGCGGCGGCTCTGGTCCCGCGATGTTCGTGGTTTCCGATATCAGCAAGCTGCGGGTCTACGTCAACATCCCGCAAAGCTACGTGCCCGCGATCAAGATCGGCGCCAAGGCCCTGATCTCGATGCCGGAATATCCGAACCGGACGTTTGCCGCCACCGTCGAAGCCTCCTCGCAATCCGTCGATGTCGGCTCCGGCACGACGCGGATGCAGCTTGCGCTCGACAACGCCAATGGCGAGTTGATGCCGGGCGGCTATGCCAATGTGCGCATGAGCCTGGCGCGCGACGCCGTGCCGCTGCATATCCCGGCGAGCGCTCTCATTTTCAACCAGAACGGTCTGCGCGTCGCCACCGTCGGTTCCGACGACAAGGTGCTGTTCAAGACCGTGACCATCGCCCGCGATCTCGGCCGCGACATCGAACTGGCGTCGGGCATCTCGCCGGACGATCGCATCATCGTCGCGCCGCCCGACGGCATCGCCGACGGCGATCAGGTCCGCGTTGCCGGCGCCAAGGGCAAGCCCGCGACGGTGTCGGAGCGGCCGGACGTGAAGGGGTAGGGGCGAACGCTTCCTTCTCTTACCTCGCCCCGCTTGCGGGGAGAGGTCGGATCGCCCTTGCGATCCGGGTGAGGGGGTACCGACCCTTCTGCATCCTCCGCACTCGCGGATAGAAGAGCCCCTCACCCCAACCCTCTCCCCGCAAGAGCGGGGCGAGGGAGAAGAAACACCTACCCCACCCGCCACTCCAGCACGCCATCATCCGCTGTGACAATATCGCCCTGCGATCCCACCGGCGTGCGGTCCATGTTCAGAAGATGCGCCAGCGTCGCGCTGTCATGCGCGGGCACCCGCGCCAGCGCGCGCGCATTGTCCGATGTCCGCAGCATCGCCACGCCGTGCTCGACTTCGCCATTGCGGCCATAGATCACCGTAAAACTTTCGACCGAGCCCTTGCCGCCGGCCTCGGTCACGAACTCAGGCACGGTGCGTCGGTGCCCATCGGCCTCGGCCTGCACGCTGGTATCCTGCGCCAATGCGTGCTGCGGCGCTTGTCGCGACAGCACCAGCCCATGATGCTTGGTGACAAAACCGCCCTGGCCGTAGAGCAGGCCGAGTTTGGCGCCGCCGCGCAGCTTGCGCACCATCGCGCAGGCCGCATGCGTCATGTAGGTGTTGAGCGGCGCGCCGAAGAACGTCAGCCCGCCGGTCACCGTCGGCTGCACGTCGGCGCCGAGCCCCAGCGTTCGCCGCGCCATTTTCGGCACGCAGGGAAAGCAGCTGTAGAGTTCGATCGCGTCGAACGCCTTGCCATCGCCGCCGACGAGATCCAGGATCGCCTTGAGCACGGCGTTCTGCGGATGGCTTTCGAAAAACTGGTCGCGGATCAGATAATCGCGCGGCTCTTCGGCCGACGCGCCGCCCCAGACGTGAACGAGCCGATGCTCCGGCTATCCCCGCGGCCTGTGCTTTGGCGAGGCTCGTCATCAGCACGGCCGCGCCCATGTTGACGGTCGGATTGGCCACCATCAGCTTGGTGTAGGGCCAGGCGATCAGCCGGTTGTCCGGCGTCGGCGTCGTGATTTCGTCAGGCGCAAAACGCCGCTTCAGCCAGGCATTGGGATTTTGCGACGCGACGTTGGAATAGACCGACCACAACTGGCCGGATTCCGCCATCGCCTCGCGCGGGGTCTGGCCCCAATGCGCCGAGGTCGCGGCTTCATAAAACGGATACACCGTGATCGGCCTGAACACGCCAAGTTTTACCGCCATCGGCTTCTGGAACGCGGCGCCGCGTTTGGGCTCCGGCACATCGTGCGCGAACGGCGTCCACGGCAACTCGACGCCGGCGCGTTCGGCCTTGGTCGCGGTCGACTGCGCTTCGGCGCCGCAGACCGCGGCGACGCTGCATTCGCCGCGCGCGATCCGTTGCGCCGCCTCATGCAGATAGCGGATCGGGCTTTCACCGCCGACCGGGCCGTAATAGGCATGCTTCGGCTTGATGCCGAGACGGCCGGAGAGCTGGATTTCCGGATCGCGATAGCGCCAGCTCAGGAAATTGACGATGTCGAGCGATTGGATTTCGCCCAGCAATTTGCCGCCGCTGTCCGCTTCCGCGCGCTTGAGCGCTTCTTCGAGCAGGGCGAGCGGCTCGAGACCTTCGGCAGATCTCCTTCGGACGATCGACGATTTCGCCGACGCCGACGATGACGGGAATGCGGTCGTCGGGGACGGGGGAGGCTGCGTTAGTCATGGTTTCTTGTTTTCACTTTCGAAATGCAGACAAGGCCTCATCCTGAGGAGCGGCCGCTCGGTCGCGTCTCGAAGCGATGAAGCGTTTGACATCTCATGGTTCGAGACGGCGCAAGCGCGCCTCCTCACCATGAGGGTTCATTTTCACTCCGCCACCAGCGCGTTCATGTGCTCGACCGCCTCGACAAAATCTTCCTTGAATTCCTGCACCACGGCGCCGGCGGATTTCACGCTGTCGATCAGGCCGACGCCTTGGCCGACGAAATAGCTGACGAGGTCGCGCGCCTGCGCATTGCCTGCGGCCGCGGCGCGATCGATGGAATTGAAGGCGTCACGGCTGATGATGCTCTGCAGCGGCATCGGCAGCGCGCCGGGGCTGTCGGGTCCGCGATCCCACGCGTCGGTCCAGACCGAACGCAACTGCCGCGCCGGCTTTCCGGTGCGGCCCTTGGAGCGGACGGCGTCGCGCGAGGAGGCCGCGATCATCTTTTCGCGGAAGATTTCGGTGGTCTCGGATTCGACGGTCGCCAGCCACACCGAGCCGGTCCAGACCCCGGCGGCGCCCATCGCCATGCACGCCGCCATCTGCCGCCCGGTCATGATGCCGCCGGCCGCCAGCACCGGCACGTCGCGGATCGGCTTGATCGCCTTGATCACCTCGGGCACCAGCACCATGGTCGAGACCTCGCCGCAATGGCCGCCGGCCTCGGTGCCCTGCACCACCAGGATATCGACGCCGGCCGCGACCTGACGAAGCGCATGCTCCTTGGCGCCGACCAGGGCCGCCACCGGCACGCCGTGTTTCTTGCCCATCTCGATCATCGCCTTCGGCGGCACGCCCAGCGCGTTGGCAATCAGGCGGATCGGATGCCGGAACGACGCCTCCAGCACTTCCAGCGCGCGTTGCCCGTCGAACGGCTGCGGCTGGTTGTCGGCGACATTGGTCGTCGTCAGTTCGATGCCGTATTTCTTCAAGAGGTTGCGGGTGAAGGCGCGATGTTCGTTGGAGATCCGCGCCTCCAGGCTTTTCCAGGTGACGTCCTTCTCGCCCGCGGTCGAGATGTTCTCGGGGATCAGCACGTCGAGCCCGTAGGGCTTGCCGTCGACGTGATCGTCGATCCATTTCAGTTCCTGCTCGATGGATTCGGGCGAATGCGAGGTGGCGCCGAGCACGCCGAACCCGCCGGCGCGGCTGACGGCGGCCACCACGTCGCGGCAATGGCTGAAGGCCAGCAGCGGAAATTCAATTCCCAGCATGTCGCAGATCGGCGATTTCATGGTTGTGTTCACTCCCTGCGGCAGCTTTTGATGCTGCTCATACTTTGTTTGAATTTTGCGAATTCTTAAGACGACGCTAGCGCATCAGGGGCGTCATGCCAAGCGTGACTGGCGCTGGTGTCGTCAGAATGGAGCGGCTCCAAGTTCTGCCGTCGTCATCCGCGAAAGCGGATGACCCAGTACGCCGTGCCGGTCGCGAACCATCGGACGCCGAGTGTACTGGATACCCGCTTTCGCGGGTATGACGGCTATGCATTGGCGTCCCGGCCTGCATTTTTGGCTCTTGCGCTTTCGCGCCGCGGGTAGAATGCTGGTCGCAACACGAGAAAAATCTTCAGGGAGATCGAATGTCCGCCTTGCAATCCGTTTCCGGCAAAAGCCACGCCGCAGGCGCTGAGACCTACGATGTCGTCGTGGTCGGCGCGGGCTTTGCCGGAATGTACATGCTGCACAGACTGCGCGGGCAGGGACTGTCGGTGCGGGTCTATGAGCAGGGCGGCGATGTCGGCGGCACCTGGTACTGGAACCGTTATCCCGGCGCACGCTGCGACGTCGAAAGCATGCAGTATTCCTATTCGTTCTCGGACGAACTGCAGCAGGAATGGGACTGGAGCGAGCGCTACGCGCCGCAGCACGAAATTCTGAGATACGCCAACCATGTCGCCGACCGCTTCAAGCTGCGGCCCGACATTGCGCTCAATACCCGCGTCGATCGCGCGATCTTCGACGAAAGCGCCAACAATTGGTCGGTTGCTACATCCGACGGCAAGACCGTCACCGCAAAATACGTCGTGCTCGCCACCGGTTGCCTGTCGAATGCGCGGATGCCGGATATCAAGGGGCTGTCGGATTTCAAGGGCAAGGTCTATCACACCGGCCACTGGCCGCATGAGCCAGTGGATTTCACCGGCCAGCGCGTCGGCGTGATCGGCACGGGATCGTCGGGGATTCAGTCGGTGCCGGTGATCGCCGAGCAGGCCAGCCATCTCACGGTGTTTCAGCGCACCGCGAATTTCTCCATCCCCGCCCGCAACGCCGCGCTGACATCAGAGGAACGAGAAGCGGTTCGCGCAAAATATCCGGAAATCAGGCGCTTTGCGCGGGAAGAAGCGCGCAACGGCATCTATACCGAAATGCCCGACAAGGGCGCGCTCGACGACGGCGACAACGAACGGCGTTCAAAATATGAAGCGCGCTGGAGCTACGGCGGCCTCACCTTCATGGCGGCCTACAACAATCTGGCGCTCGACAAGGCCGCCAACGACACCGCTGCCGATTTCGTCCGCGAAAAGATCGCGGAGATCGTGCGGGATCCGCAGACGGCAAAGCTGCTGCAGCCGAACAATCACCCGATCGGGTCGAAGCGCATCTGTGTCGATACCGATTATTTTGCCACTTTCAATCGCGAGAACGTGACGCTGGTCGATATCAGGTCCAATCCGATCGAGGAGATATTGCCGAACGCCGTGCGCACCGGCGGACAAGGATTACGAAGTCGATGCGCTGGTGCTGGCCACCGGATTTGATGCCATGACGGGTTCAGTGGCAAAAATCGATATTCGCGGCCGCCAGGGGCAGACGCTCAACCAGAAATGGGCAGAAGGACCCAAGACCTATCTCGGCCTGATGAGCGCGGGCTTCCCCAATCTGTTCATCATCACCGGCCCCGGCAGCCCGTCGGTGCTATCAAACATGATGGTCTCGATCGAGCAGCACGTCGACTGGATCACCGATTGCATCGGCTACATGCGCGACCGCGGCTTTGAGGCCATGGAAGCGAAGAAGGAAGCCGAGGACAATTGGGTGGCGCACGTCAACGAGGTCGCGCACACCACGCTCTATCCGCAGGCCAATTCCTGGTACATGGGCGCCAACATCCCCGGCAAGCCGCAGATCTTCATGCCCTATATCGGCGGCGTCGGGGTCTACCGTCAGATCTGCAACGACGTCGCGGCGAAGGGCTATGAGGGGTTTGCGATGACGGCGGCGGAGCAGCCGCCAGAAGATGGCAGCGTCATCCTGAGGTGCGCGTCGGCGGCGCAATTGCGCCGCTGACTTGCGCGCCTCGAAGGATGAAGCCTCACACACCTTCGTCAGTCATCCTTCGAGGCTCGCCAACGCTCGCACCTCCAGCGATAACGGCGAAGCCGTTACGCAGGGATGACGGGACGGGACGAAATCAAAACGCCGTATAGCCGCCATCGATCACAAAACAATCGGCGGTGTGATACGACGACGCCTTGCTCATCAGGTACACGGCGATGCCGCCGAAATCCGAGGGCTCGCCGAACCGCCGCATCGGAATCCGCGGCATCACGGCGCCGACGAATTTCTCGTTGGCCATGATACCGGCGGTCATGTCGCTTTTGATCCAGCCGGGCAGGATGGCGTTGGCGGTGACGCCCTGACGCGCCAGTTCGACCGCGAGCGCGCGGACCAGCGCGTTGATGGCGGCCTTGGTCGCGGCATAATGCTCGTTGCGCGCGGTGCCGAACAGCGATGCCAGGCTCGAGGTCGCGACCAGCCGGCCGAAAGCATCGCCGGACGTGGCGCGTTCGGTCATGTGGCGCGCCGCGGCCTGAAAGACGTGGAAGACGCCGTCGAGATTGGTGGCGAACATGGTCCGCCACTGTTCTTCGGTGCGGTCGATGAAGGCGTGCCGTCCGCCGCCGCCGATGCCGGCATTGGCGAAGCAGCCATCGACCCGGCCGAATTTCTCCAGCGTGGCCGCCATCGCGGATTTGACCGAGGCGGGATCGCTGACGTCGCAGATGCCGGTATGGACCTTGCCGGCGCAGCCGGCCATGGTTGCGGCCGCGCTTTTGTTCTTCTCGGCGTTGCGGCCCCAGATCGAGACGTTGCACCCGGCAGCGGCGAGCGCCTGCGCGATGCCGAGACCGATGCCGCCATTGCCGCCGGTGATGATGGCCACGCGGCCGGTGAGGTCGAAAATGCTCATGGGCGTTTCCATTTGGTTTGGCGCGCGCAAAGGCCGGGCGTCCGATGGCGGGCAGATGTTCCCGTACCAACCATGGACAAGCCCGCCTTAAAAATCAAATATGGGTTCGAAATTGAAACCTTTGCACCGCGCGGAAATAGCGCGGGCCACAACCCACGAGGAAACAAATGCAGTTCAAGCACGTCACGCTCGATATCGACGGCCCGGTCGCCATCCTGAAGCTCGACCACCAGGAGGTGATGAACGCGGTCTCGATCGACATGCTGGGCGGCCTCGCCGAGGCGCTCGATGCCATCGACGACAGGAAGGCCGAGGTCCGCTGCCTGGTCATCACCGGCGCCGGGCGCGCGTTCTGCACCGGCGCCAATCTGCAGGGCCGCAACAACCAGAAGCCGGGCAAGAGCAACGCCGGCGCGGCGCTGGAAACCGCGTTCCATCCGTTCCTGCGGCGGCTGCGCAATCTGCATTGCCCGATCGTCACCTCCGTCAATGGACCGGCCGCCGGCGCCGGCATGAGCTTTGCGCTGATGGGCGACATGATCCTGTGCGCGCGCTCGTCGTATTTCCTGCAGGCGTTCCGCCGCATCGGCCTGGTGCCGGACTGCGGATCGACCTGGCTGTTGCCGCGGCTGATCGGCAAGGCGCGCTCGGTCGAGCTGTCGCTGATGGGCGAACGGCTTCCGGCCGAGAAGGCGCTGGAATGGGGCCTCGTCAATCGCGTCTATGACGACGCGGCCCTGATGGAGGAGACCATGAAGCTCGCGCATGAACTTGCCAACGGGCCGACGATCGCGCTGTCGCTGATCCGAAAATTGTACTGGGACAGCCCGGACAATTCGTTCGAGGATCAGCTCAACCTTGAATTCGAGTCGCAGCGGATTGCGGGCGCGGCGGAAGATTTCAAGGAAGGCGTCACCGCGTTCCTGGAAAAGCGCCCGGCGAAGTTCAAAGGCAAATGATCGAAGAGCAGCTCGGACGTGGCGTCGCCGCGTGGTGTCCGGGCGCGACCGGCGTGGCCGGCGCGGTCAGGCTTTCCGGCGGCGCCAGCCAGGAGACCTGGTCGTTCGATATCGTCCATCCCGACGGCAATATCGGCGCGATCCTGCGCCGCGCGCCGCCGGGCTATGGCGCGTCGCCGACGCGGGCGGCCGGGCTCGATGCCGAGGCTACGCTGATGCAGTTGGCGCATGACGCCGGCTTGCCGTCGCCACGCGTGATGCATGTGCTGACCCCGCAGGACGAACTCGGCACCGGCTTCATCATGCAGCGGGTCGAAGGCGAAACCATCGCGCGCAAGATCCTGCGCGATCAGCAGTTTGCCAAGGCGCGGCCGATCCTGGCGCGGCAGCTTGGCAAGGTCGCCGCCGGCATCCACGGATTGCCCGCGTCGAAACTGCCAAAACTTCGGCAGATGACGGCGACGAAGGAGATTGCCGACCTGGAGCGGGAGTATCGCAGTTTTGAATGGCCGCGGCCGGTGTTCGAGCTGGCGCTGCGCTGGCTGCGCGAGCGCGACCCCGGTCCGTCCGCGGAGGTGACGCTGGTGCATGGCGATTTCCGCCACGGCAATCTCATCATCGGTCCCGACGGCGTGCGCGCGGTGCTGGACTGGGAACTCGCGCATATCGGCGACCCCATGGAAGACCTGGGATGGATCTGCGTCAATTCCTGGCGTTTCGGAGAAATCGATAAACCTGTCGGCGGGTTCGGGTCGCGCGAGGAATTGTTCGCAGGTTACGAAGCGGCCGGCCGCCGCGTCGATCCCGAGCGCGTAACATTCTGGGAAGTGATGGGCACGCTGCGCTGGGGCGTGATGTGCTGCGGCATGATGCAGCGCTTTCGCAGCGGACCCGAGCATTCCGTCGAGCGGGCGATGATCGGCCGCCGCTCGTCGGAAACGGAAATCGATCTGTTGCGGCTGCTGGCGCCGCGGGCATGATCCCGAAAAGTGGAAGCCGGTTTTCGGATCAGATCATGCCCAGGAATAAGAGGGTAACATGCAGGACGAACCGACACCGGAAGAACTGATCAAGGCGGTCGCGGATTTCTTGCGCAACGATATCGCGCCCGGGATCAGCGGGCATAACGCGTTCAAGCTGCGGGTCTCGATCAACGCGCTCGATCTGGTGACGCGCCAACTGACGCTGGAGCAGGACAGCGACGCCGCGGAAGTTTCCCGGCTGTCGCAGTTGCTGGGCATGCAGGGTTCGCTCACCGAGCTCAACCGCACGCTCGCCGATCGTATCGCGAAAGGCGAACTCGATCTGCAGACGCCCGGGCTCGCCGAGCATCTGTGGCAGACCACGATGGACAAGCTCGCGGTCGATCAGCCGAACTACGCGTCGTACAAGAGGGAGCTGGGAGAAGGCGGTCCAGCAACAAAGCCGTCATCCTGAGGAGCCGCGCATTTCTGCGCGGCGTCTCGAAGGATGGGTCGCAAGGCAGGCTGTTGCCGGATCTCCACCCTTCGAGGCTCGCCCAAGCGGGCTCGCACCTCAGGGTGACGGCTGAAATTACTTCCCCACCCATTTCGGCGGGCGCTTCTCCGAAAACGCCTTCGGCCCCTCGATATAATCCTGCGACGCCGCCATCGCCTTGACGGCCGGATAGTCGCGCTGCTCGGCCATTGCCTGCTCCAGCGAGACCGCAAGGCCCTTCTGGATGGTCTGCTTGGAAGCGCGGATCGACATCGGCGAGTTCTTGCAGATGGTCTCGGCCCAGCGCTCCGCGGCGGCAAGCGCTTCGCCCGGCGGAACCACCTCGTTGACGAAGCCGAGCTCGTGGCCTTCGCGGGCGGTGACGTGGCGCGCGGTGAGGATCATGCCCATGGCGCGCTTGAGCCCGATCTGCCGCGGCAGCCGGTGCAAGCCGCCGGCCAGCGCTGCAAGGCCGACGCGCGGCTCGGGCAATGCGAACATCGCATTCTCGGAGGCAATGATGAGGTCGCAGGCCAGCGCAATTTCAAAACCGCCGCCCATGGCGACGCCGTTGACCGCGGCGATGATCGGCTTGTCGCAGTCGAAGCGCGAGGTCAGCCCGGCAAATCCGCCGGTGTCCCAGCCGCGCTTTGCCGCCCGCCGCCTGCCATTTCAGATCGTTGCCGGCGCAGAACGCCTTGTCGCCGGCGCCGGTGACGATCGCGACCCATTGCTCCGGATCGGCGCAGAAATCGTCGAACACCTTGTTCAGTTCGAAATGCGCGTCCGTATGCAGCGCGTTGTACACTTCCGGGCGCGACAGCGTCACGATCGTGATCGGGCCCTTGCGCGTCACCTTGGAGAATTTCAAGTCCATGTTTGCTCCCATCGAGTGTTGTCACGTTCCAAGCGATTTCTGTTCCAGCCTCATGGTGAGGAGCGCGCTCTGGCGCGCGTCTCGAACCATGATCGATAGAGAACACCTCATCCTTCGAGACGGCGCAAGTGCGCCTCCTCAGGATGAGGCCGACTGCGCTTGACTTGGCTTGCCGTTGCCACCTTAATCGCCCGCTGAAACGACGCCACGCGGTATCGCAACAACAATAAAACATTCCGGGAGAGACTGCCTTGGATTTTGCATTGCCGGCCGACCTGGTCGCCTATCTCAGTGAGCTCGACCAATTCATCGCGCGCGAGATCAAGCCGATCGAAGAGGCCGATGACAACATCCGTTTCTTCGATCATCGCCGCGAATGGGCGCGCACCGATTTCGACAATGGCGGGCTGCCGCGGCATGAATGGGAAGCGCTGCTGCGAAAAGTGAAAAATCTCGCCGACAGCGCCGGGCATCTGCGCTTCGCGATACCGAAGCGCTACGGCGGCAAGGATGGCTCCAATCTCTGGATGGCCGTGATCCGCGAGCATTTTGCCTCCAGGGGGCTTGGCCTGCACAACGATCTGCAGAACGAGCATTCGATCGTCGGCAATCTGCCGCTGGTCACCATGCTCGACCGCTACGGCCGCGACGACCAGAAGGCGATGATCGAAGGCTCGATCACAGGAAAATATCGCATCACCTTTGGTCTCACCGAGCCCGAGCACGGCTCGGATGCCACCCACATGGAAACAACGGCCGTGCAGGCGACCCGCGACGGCGTCTCGGGCTGGGTCATCAACGGCGAGAAGATGTGGACCACCGGCATGCATGTCGCGACCCATTGCGCGCTGTTCGCCCGCACCTCAGGCAATGACGGCGACGCGCGCGGCATCACCTGCTTCCTGGTGCCGGCGAAAGCTGCGGGCGTGAAGGTCGAGGAATACATGTGGACCTTCAACATGCCGACCGACCACCCGCGCGTCAGCTTTCACCGATGTGTTCGTGCCCGACGATGCGCTGTTCGGCGAGGTCGGCCGCGGATTGTCGCTGGCGCAATGTTTTGTGCACGAGAACCGGATCCGGCAGGCCGCGAGTTCGCTGGGGGCCGCGGTCTACTGCATCGAGGAAAGCGTGAAATACGCCAGGGAACGCAAACCGTTCGGCCGCGCGCTGGCCGAGAACCAGGCGATCCAGTGGCCGCTGGTGGAACTGGCGACGCAAGCCGAGATGCTGCGGCTGTTGATCCGCAAGACCGCGTGGGAGATGGACAAACTCACGCAGGCGCAGGTCGAGCACACGCTCTCCGACAAGGTTTCGATGTGCAATTACTGGGCGAACCGGTTGTGCTGCGAGGCCGCCGACCGCGCCATGCAGGTGCATGGCGGCATGGGTTACTCGCGCCACAAGCCGTTCGAACACATCTACCGCCATCACCGCCGCTACCGCATCACCGAAGGCAGCGAGGAAATCCAGAAGCGGAAAGTGGCGGGATTCCTGTTCGGCTATATGGGGGCGGGGAAGCATTGAGGAGCGAAACATCATGGAAGGTGGATGCACCTGCGGACATGTCCGCTATCGCCTGACCGGAAAGCCGATGATTGTTCACGCCTGCCACTGCACCTGGTGTCAGCGCGAGACAGGCACCGTGCACGCGCTGAACGCGATGTACGAGGCGGAGAGGTTGCAGCACATCGCAGCAGAGCCCGAGATCGTCGTGACGCCCTCGGCCAGCGGCAAGGGACAGCGCATCGCCCGCTGCCCGGTTTGCAAGGTCGCGATCTGGAGCAACTATTCGGGCGCAGGTCCTGCCGTACGGTTCGTGCGCGTCGGCACGATGGACGATCCGACGCAGTGCCCGCCGGACGTCCACATCTTCACCTCCACCAAGCAGCCCTGGGTGACGCTGCCCTCGGGCGCGAAGGCTTTTGCCGAATTCTACAAACTCGACGAGGTCTGGTCGGACGAGGCCAAGGAGCGCCGCCGGCTCATGCGCGAGCGGGCGAAGCAGAAGACGTAAGGCCTCAATTCACCTGCCGGTCCTTGCCCGCCCAATAGGGATCGCGCAGATGGCGCCGCAAGATCTTGCCGGAGGCGTTGCGCGGCAACGCTTCGATGAACTCCACCGACTTCGGCGTCTTGAAGCCAGCGATGCGTTCGCGGGCAAATCCGATGATGTCCGACGGCGTCGCCTTCTTGCCCGGCTTCATCACCACGATCGCCTTGACCGCTTCGCCCCACTTGTCGTCGGGCACGCCGACCACGGCGACCTCGGCGACATCAGGATGGTCGCAGATCGCGCTCTCGACTTCGGCGGGGTAGATGTTCTCGCCGCCGGAGATGATCATGTCCTTGATGCGGTCGTGGATATAGAGATAGCCGTCACTGTCCATGTAGCCGGCATCGCCGGTGCGCAGCCAGCCGTCGCTGCCGAGCGTTTTGGCGGTGGCTTCCGGCAAATTCCAGTAGCCGGCCATGTTGGAGCCCGAACGCGTCGCGATCTCGCCGACTTCGCCCGGCGGCAATTTGTTGCCGTCGGCATCGAGGATCGCAAGCTCAACGCCCGGCAACGCCTTGCCGGCCGAGCGCATCCGCTCCAATCCCTCGACGTGATCTTCCGGCGGCAGCGCCACGATGGTGCCGGTGGTCTCGGTCATGCCGTACATCTGCACGAAGCCGCAGCCGAATACCTCGATGCATTCCTTCAGCAGCGCGGCCGGAATCGGCGAAGCGCCATAGAGCATGTATTTCAGCCGCGAAAAATCGACCTCGCGTGCGCGGGGTTGCCGCACCACGAACTGCATCGCGGCGGGGACCATGAACAGTTTCGTGATTCCGGATTGTTCGAAAAAATCCAGCACCTTGGTGGGATCGAATTCCCGCGCGATCACGCCCTTGGCGCCGTGATAGAGACCCATCACGCCCCAGCCGGAGCCGCCGATGTGGAAGATCGGCATCGCCACCAGCGAGACGTCGTCTGCGGTCCATTTGTTCCAGTCGGGCTTTTGGTCCCTGCCGGTCTCCACCAGATTGAGAAAATTGGCATGCGACAGCATCGCGCCTTTCGGCTTTCCGGTGGTGCCGGAGGTATAAAGCTGGATCGCGATGTCCTGCCGGCTGATCTCGACCTTCGGATCATCGCCGCTCTGCGCGTCGCGCCACGCCGTGTAATCCTGCCATTCCGGCGCGCCGCCTTCGGTCGTGATCACGGTGCGAAGGTCAGGCAATTGCGATTTGATGTTGCGAACCTGGGTGATGAATTCCGGCCCGACGAACAAAACCGGCGCCTTGCAATCCGCAACGATGAAGGCGACCTCGGGTCCGGCCAGCCGCCAGTTCACCGGCGCCATCACCACATTGGCTTTCATCGCGCCGAGCAGCAGCTCGAAATAGATGTCGCTGTTCTTGCCGAGATAGGCGATGCGCTCGCGCGGTTTGACGCCGAGCGCTTTCAGTCCGTTGGCGACGCGATTGGTCTTGATATCCAGCTCGGCGAAACTGGTCTGGCGGCCCTCGAATTCGAAGACAATGGCATTGCCGCGGCTCTTCGCCCGCGCGCGCAGCATGTCGGCAAGGTTTGCCGGTTCTTCCGAGACGGACATGGTTCTCCCGATGGCTTATTGTTTTGTTGCCGCGATACTGGCGTTACCGCGCGGCAAAGACAATACGGGAGTGAGGCTCCGGACGTTTCAACAGCGTCGTCCCTGCGAACGCAGGGACCCATACGCCGCGGCTCATCGGTAAGGCGATGGAGGTAGTTACCTTGCAACAATTGACGACGGTGATTATGGGTCCCTGCGTTCGCAGGGACGACCACCTTACCCCCGCGCGGCGCGGTCCTTTTCGTTTTGCGCCTTGATCGAATCGCGTGCCCGGGTCCAGTCGGCGTCGGACCAGTCGCGCAACTCATAAAAGTTTCCGCCCGTGGCCAAGGCCTGGGCGCCATCCATCGCGATGGTCTCGCCGTTGATCCAGTCGCAGCCGCCGGAAATCAGGAACACCGCGAGGTTCTGCAGCTCTTCCATCTTGCCGACGCGGCCCATCGGATTCCTGGCAATGGTGCGCGCGCCGGCTTCATCGCCGGGGTTGAGGCGCTTGCTCATGCCCTCGGTCGGGATTTCGCCGGGCGCGATGGTGTTGAGCCGGATGCCGTAGCGTCCCCATTCCGTCGCCAGCGACATGGTCATGGCATGGATCGCGGACTTGCTCATCGCCGAGGGCACCACATAGGGGCTGCCATTGCGGACCCATGTCACGGTGATCGACACCACATTGCCGCGATGCTTGCCGGCGATCCAGCGCCGGCCCACCGCGTGCGTCACGTAAAATGTGCCGTGCATGACGATATTGGCGACCGCATCGAAGCCGCGCGGCGTCAGGTCCTGGGTGCGCGAGACGAAATTGCCGGCGGCGTTGTTGATGAGGTCGGTGAGCGGGCCCTCGATGAAAATCGTCTCGATCATCTCGTCGACCGCGAGCGGGTTTCTGATATCGACGCCGTGGCTCGTCACCCGGCCGCCATGCAGGTCCATCAACTCGGTCGCGGTTTCGTCGCAGACGGCCTTGCGGCGGCCGCAGATGTGGACCTCGGCGCCGAGCTCAAGGAAGCGCGCCGCCATCGACTTGCCGAGCCCGGTGCCGCCGCCGGTGACAAGAATGCGCCGGCCGACGAGAAGTTTTTCGTTGAACATTGGAGGTTTCCGCCCAAAAGGATTGTCTGTTAATTGATTGACTAAATCCGGCCAACGCCATTCTGTAAAGCGGCAAACAAACGAGAAGAGCAGGGGAGTATACTCTCATGGAGAAGCGCGTCTCGGTATCGATCTCGGAGGGTGTCGCCGATGTCCGCCTGGTGCGGGCGGACAAGATGAACGCGCTCGATGCCGCGATGTTCGATGCGCTGGTCGCCACCTCTGAGCGGCTCGCCCGGGAAAAAGGCGTCCGGGCGGTAGTATTGTCCGGCGAAGGCCGCTCGTTTTGCGCCGGCCTCGATATGGGCCGCTTCGCCGCGATGAAGGAGAAGGGCGGTAACGGGGTAGCGGGCGGCGAAACCCGCGACCTGACCGCCCGCACCCATGGCCTGGCCAATTTCCCGCAAGCTGCGGTGTGGGGATGGCGGCAGCTTCCGGTACCGGTGATTGCCGCGATCCAGGGCGTGGCGTTCGGCGGCGGCTTTCAACTCGCTCTCGGCGCCGACATGCGCTTCCTTAGCCCCGACGCGCGGATGTCGATCATGGAGATCAAATGGGGGCTGGTGCCGGACATGGCGGGGACACCGATCCTGGCCAGTCTCGTTCGTGACGATATCCTGCGCGAGCTGACCTATACCGGGCGGATCTTCTCGGCGCAGGAGGCGATGAGCTATGGCCTCGCGACGCGGATCTGCGACGACCCGCGCGCCACGGCCTTTGAGGTCGCGCGCGAAATCGCGGGCAAAAGCCCCGAAGCGATCCGCGCCGCCAAGCGCATGCTGAACAATCTCGCCGTCGATCCCGGCCCGGCGCTACTGGCCGAATCCGTCGAGCAGATGAAACTGATGGGCGGGGCCAATCAACTCGAGGCGGTGCGCGCCAATATCGACAAGCGCGCGCCGCGCTTTACCGACGTTTGAGCAACATCACATCCGTCATCCTGAGGAGCGACGTCTTCGTCGCGTCTCGAAGGATGAGACCGTTCATCCCCCATGGTTCGAGACGCGCGAAGACGCGCTCCTCACCATGAGGGTTTTCGTAAACCGACGAGAGATCGGAAAAAGACAATGATCGACAAGGCATCCCTCTTCCTCGGCATCATCAGCGGTCAGCGGCGGCGCAGTCACGCCGAAGTCGCCGATCGCGCCGCCCGCACCGCCGGCGGATTGCAGCGGCTCGGCGTCAGGCAGGGCGACAGCGTCTGCATATTGATGCGCAACGACATCGCTTTCATCGAGACGGCCTATGCCGCGATGCGGCTCGGCGCCTATGCGGTACCGGTCAACTGGCATTTCAAGCCGGAGGAAATCAATTACGTCCTGAGGGATTCCGGAACGCCGGTCCTGATCGGCCATGCCGACATGCTGCATCAGCTGCGCGAGGCGATTCCCGCTGGAGTTACCGTCCTCAGCGTCCCGACGCCGCCGGAAATTCTCGCCAATTACAAGATCGATCCCGATCATCTCGCCACGCCCGATTTCGCCGTTGACCTTGAATCCTGGCTTGAACAGCAGCGCCCTTACGAGGGCCCGGCGCTGCCGCAGCCGGCGAACATGATCTACACCTCGGGCACCACGGGCCATCCCAAGGGCGTGCGGCGCAATGCGCCGACGCCGGAACAAAGCGCTGCCTCGGAGCGGATGCGCGCGATGATCTACGGCCTGAAGCCGGGCGCTCGCGCGCTGTTGCCGGGGCCGCTGTATCATTCCGCGCCGAACTCGTTCGGCCTGCGCGCCGGTCGCCTCGGCGGCGCGCTGGTGCTGATGCCGCGGTTCGATCCGGAGGAATTTCTGCGGCTGATCGAGGTCGAAAGGATCGACACCATCTTCATGGTGCCGACCATGTTCATCCGGCTGATGAAGCTGCCGGAAGACGTGCGCAGCAAATACGACATGTCCTCGCTGCGCCATGTGATTCATGCCGCCGCACCCTGTCCTGCCGATGTAAAGCGCGCTGTGATCGAATGGTGGGGGCCGGTGATCTATGAATTCTACGGCTCTACCGAATCCGGCGCGGTCACCTTCGCCAATTCCGAAGACGCGCTGAAGAAGCCGGGCACCGTCGGCAGGATATCGCCGGGCGCGGAGCTGCGCTTTATCGGCGACGACGGAAAAGTGCTGCCGCAGGGCGAGATCGGCGAGATTTATTCGCGCATCGCGGATAATCCGGATTTCACCTATCACAACAAGCCGGACAAGCGCGCCGAAATCGAGCGCGACGGGTTCATCACTTCCGGCGACGTCGGCTATATCGACGAAGACGGCTATGTCTTCATCTGCGACCGCAAGCGCGACATGGTGATCTCGGGCGGCGTCAACATCTATCCCGCCGAAATCGAAGCCGCGCTGCATGCGGTTCCCGGCGTGCACGACTGCGCGGTGTTCGGCATTCCCGACGATGAATTCGGCGAGGCGCTGATGGCGGTGGTGGAACCGCAGGCCGGGGTGACGCTGGACATCGCTGACATCCGCGCGCGGCTCAAGACCTCGCTGGCCGATTACAAGGTGCCGAAGCACGTCGAAATCCTTAGCCAGCTGCCGCGCGAGGATTCCGGCAAGATTTTCAAGCGCCGCTTGCGCGATCCCTATTGGGAGCGGGCGGGAAGAAGGATTTAGAACACCGTCGTCCCGCCAAGGATCCAGAAAAATCGTCGTCCCGGCCAAGCGTCTTCGCGCGCGCCGGGACCCATGCGCCGTGCCCTATCGGTTTTGCACATGGGTAGCGACCTTTGCAAAATGCAAAAGCCGGTGGTTATGGGTCCCTGCTTTCGCAGGGACGACGCAGTCGCCTTTATCTTGGTCTTGCGCTGGGCCAAAAAAATTGCAACTCAAGGGATTGCCGGGCAGTTTCTGGAGCAGCCACCCATGTCGTCCCAGATCATGCCTTCCGACGTCGAGCTGCGGTCCAATCGCGCCGATGAAGTTTTGGCGCTGGAAGAAGACACCCGGCTGCGCAACGACATCCGGCTGCTCGGGCGGATCCTCGGCGACACCGTGCGCGACCAGGAGGGCGCCGACGTGTTCGACCTGGTCGAGCGCATCCGGCAGACCTCGATCCGGTTCCACCGCGATGACGACGAGCCGGCGCGGCGCGAGCTTGAAATCATCCTCGACAGCATGTCGACCAGCCAAACCGTGCGCATCGTGCGCGCCTTCAGCTATTTTTCGCACCTCGCCAACATTGCCGAGGACCAGAACAATATCCGGCAGATGCGGGCGCGCTCTGCCGCCGGTGGAACGCCGCCCCCGGGCACGCTGGCGCTGACGCTTTCGCATGCGCGCGCGGCCGGCTTCAGCGCGGCCGACCTGCGCCGCTTTTTCGAAACGGCGCTGGTCAGTCCGGTTCTGACCGCGCATCCCACCGAAGTTCGCCGCAAGAGCACGATCGACCGGGAGATGGAGATCGCGGCGCTGCTGGATCGGCGCGAACGGGTCAAGCTTACGCCTGAGGAAACCGAGGCGAGCGACGAACAGTTGCGCCGCGCGGTGCTGACGCTGTGGCAGACCAATCTGTTGCGGCGTACCAAGCTCACCGTGCTCGACGAAGTCGCCAACGGCCTGTCCTTTTATGATTACACCTTCCTGCACGAGGTGCCGCGGGTGCATTGCGCGCTGGAGGATCGGTTGAACGAGGGCGACAGCGCCGCGCGGGGCGAACTGGCATCGTTCTTGAGGATGGGAAGCTGGATCGGCGGCGATCGCGACGGCAACCCGTTCGTGACGGCGGAAGTGATGCGCGGAACACTCAAGATGCAGAGCAGCCGCGTGCTGCGCTTTTATCTCGAGGAACTGCACGTGCTCGGCGCCGAATTGTCGCTGGCGGCGCATCTGGCCGATGTCTCGAAGGATTTGCGTGCGCTCGCCGAGCGCTCGCCCGACACCTCGCCGCATCGAAAGGGCGAGCCCTACCGGCTGGCGGTGTCCGGCATCTACGCGCGGCTCACCGCCACCGCCGCGAGGCTGGATGTGGAAACCACCCGGCCGCCGGTCGGCGAAGCGGCTGCCTACGCCAATGTCGCGGAGTTCAAGGCCGATCTCGATATTCTCTATCGCTCGCTGGTATCGAACAATTCGCGCGTGATCGCACGCGGGCGGCTGCGGCTGTTGCGCCGGGCCGTGGATTGTTTCGGTTTTCATCTCGCCAGCCTCGATATCAGGCAGAACTCCGCGGTGCATGAGCGCACGGTCGCAGAGCTGATCGATGCGGCGATGCCCGGGATGTCGTATCTGGCGTTGAACGAAGAGGCGCGGATTGCGCTTCTCGCCAGCGAACTGCGCAACGCCCGTCCGCTGACGTCATCGTTTGTAAAATACAGCGAGGAAACGACGGGCGAGCTGGCGGTTTTCCATGCGGCGGCCGAGGCGCATGCCCGGTTCGGCGCCGATGCGATCTCCCAATGCGTCATCTCCATGTGCAAGGGGATGTCCGACATGCTGGAAGTCGCGCTGCTCCTGAAGGAGGCCGGCCTCGTTCATCCCTCGGGCCGCTGCGCGATCAACATCGTGCCGCTGTTCGAGACCATCGAGGATTTGCAGGCGTCGAGCGGCATCATGGACCGGATGTTGTCGCTGCACGATTATCGCAAACTCGTGGACAGCCGCGGCTCGGTCCAGGAAGTCATGCTCGGCTATTCCGACAGCAACAAGGATGGCGGCTTCGTCACCTCGGGCTGGGAACTCTACAAGGCCGAGATCGGCCTGATCGAGGTATTCGAACGCCATCACGTGCGGTTGCGGCTGTTTCATGGCCGCGGCGGCTCGGTCGGCCGCGGTGGCGGGCCGAGCTATGACGCCATTATCGCGCAGCCCGGCGGCGCGGTGAACGGCCAGATCCGCATCACCGAGCAGGGCGAGATCATCTCCAGCAAATATTCCAACGCCGAAGTCGGCCGCAACAATCTGGAAATTCTCGCCGCGGCGACACTTGAAGCAAGCCTGCTGCAGCCCAAGCACAGCGCAGCGTCAGGCGAATACCTCAAAGCGATGGAGCAGTTGTCGGCGCTGGCCTTCAAGGCCTATCGCGGGCTGGTCTACGAAACCGAAGGTTTTGCCGACTACTTCTGGGCTTCCACCGTCATCACCGAAATCTCCACGCTGAACATCGGCAGCCGTCCGGCCTCGCGCAAGAAAACCCGCGAGATCGAAGACCTCCGCGCCATTCCCTGGGTGTTCAGCTGGGCGCAATGCCGGCTGATGCTGCCGGGCTGGTACGGTTTTGGCAGCGCGGTCGAGACCTGGATAGCGCGAGCATCCCGACAAGGGCATGCCGTTCCTGCAGAGAGCTCTACCGCGAGTGGCCGTTCTTCCGCACGCTGTTGTCGAACATGGACATGGTGCTGGCCAAGAGCTCGATCGCGATCGCCTCGCGCTATGCCGAACTGGTGCCGGACGCGGGCTTGCGCGAAAATATCTTCGGCCGCATCCGCCAGGAGTGGCACACCTCGATCGAAACGCTGCTGGACATCATGGGGCAGGAGCGGCTGCTGCAGGGCAACCCGCTGCTGGAGCGCTCGATCCGCAACCGCTTCCCCTATCTCGATCCGCTCAACCACGTGCAGGTGGAACTCTTGAAGGAGCATCGCGCGCACAATCCCGATGAACAGGTGCTGCGCGGCATCCAGATCACCATCAACGGCATTTCGGCGGGGTTGCGCAATAGCGGGTGAGGTAAGACGCGAATGGCGAATGGCGAGTAGCGAATGGAAGACCCCATTCGCTATTCGCCACTCCCTATTCGCCTAGGTCATGGCTTCATGGCGCCCTGCACACTCGTGTAGACTGCATAGAGTGATGTCGAGCCGCAGATGTAAAGTCTGATTTCGTTGCTGACCGCCGAAGCACAGGTTGGCGACAGTTTCCGGGATGTGGATCTTGCCGAGCAGATCGCCGTCTTTGGTGTAGCAGCGCACGCCGTCTTCGTTCGGATCGCCCCAACCCACGGAGCACCAAACACGCCCGTCGGTGTCACAGCGCACCCCGTCGGTAATGCTGGGCTTGGGCATTTCCGCAAAGACCTTGCTGTTCGACACCTTTCCGGCCCCCAGATCCAGGTCGAACACGCGGATATGCGACGGGTTGTCCGGCCCGTCCGTGAAGCCGGTGTCGAGGACATAGAGCTTCTTCTCGTCAGGCGAGAAGGCAATGCCGTTGGGCTCCACGAAGTCATCGACGACAACCTTGACGTCACCGGATTTCGGATCCACCCGGTAGACGTTATGCTTTTCCTGCTCGGGCTCGGCTTTGATGCCCTCATAATAGCCGCCGATGCCGTAGGCCGGATCGGTGAACCAGATCGAACCATCGGAAGCGACAACCGCGTCGTTCGGCGAGTTCAGCTTCTTGCCATTGTACTTGTCGGCGATGATGGTGATCGAGCCGTCGAGTTCGGTCCGGGTGACCCGTCGGCCGCTATGTTCGCAAGTGATCAGGCGTCCTTCCCGATCAATAGTGTTGCCATTCGAGTTCATCGACGGCTGGCGGTATACGCTGACGTGACCGTCATCCTCCGAGAAGCGCATGATGCGGTTGTTGGGAATGTCGCTGAACAGCACGTAGCGCCCAGCCGGGAAATAGACCGGGCCCTCGGCCCAGCGGAACCCGGTTGCGACGCGCTCAACCGCCATGGTGCCGGCGAAGGCCGGAAAACCGTTAGGCCCGAAAGAAAGCTTGGGCTTGGCGGACTCGAGGTGTGAATCCGGATAGCGACTCCCGGGTAGTGGCCCCAAAGGCAACGGCTCGGTTGACCGGGTTGGGGCGCCCGTTTGGCCGAATGGCGTTACGCTCGCCGCAGAGGCCGCTTTCATGGTCACGGCCGTTGCGGCCAGCGCCGCCGCGCCCTTGATCAGGTTGCGGCGGTCGAAACCGCCGGCTTGAGCTTGGGGGTCGGGCAAATTTGATAGATTTGTCATGATTTCCTCCCATGTTTTTTTGGTGGGAGGAAATCGTGAGCCCGCAATCGGGCATAAAGCAGGCGAATTTTGACCGGAGCAACCGGAGATGGTGGGAGCGTATCGATGTCGTCCTGCGAACGCAGGGACGACCCGTAAGATCGTCGCTAGATCGCGTCCCAGTTGAAAATATCCGCCGAGCGGTCGAGCTTGTAGAACGACGACTTCAGCGCCGGCATGCCGTGCTCGGCGATGGTCTGCGGCGTCCAGCCTTCGCCGCGATGGATCGAGCGCAGCGGGCGCGACTGGCTCATCAGGAAAATCTCGTTCATCCGCACCGCAAAGATTTGCCCGGTCACGTCCTTGGCGGCGTCGCTGAGCAGAAACGCCACGACCGGCGCGATCTTTTCCGGTCCCATCTGCTGAATTTTGGCGACCCGCGCCTTCTCCGCTTCGGTCTCGGTCGGGATGGTCCCGATCAGCCGGCTCCAGGCGAAGGGCGACACGCAGTTGGAGCGGACGTGAAAGCGCTCCATGTCGAGCGCGATCGATTTCGACAGCCCGACGATGCCGAGCTTCGCCGCGGCGTAATTGGCCTGGCCGTAATTGCCGACCAGGCCGGAGGTCGAGGTGAAGTGCACGAACGCGCCGCTTTCCTGCTCGCGGAACAGCCTGGCTGCGGCGTGCGAGACATAGAACGAGCCCATCAGATGAACCTTGATGACGGATTCGAAGGCGTCGATGCTCATGCGATGGAAGATGGCGTCGCGCAGGATGCCGGCATTGTTGACCACGCCGTCGAGCTTGCCAAAACTGTCGATCGCGGTTTTGACGATTTTGCTCGCCGGAATCGCTTCGGCCACGGTTTCGAAATTCGCCACCGCCGTCCCGCCGCGCTTTTTGATTTCGTCGACCACTTCCTCGGCCGGCGTCGCGCTCGATCCCGAGCCGTCGGCGGCGCCGCCGGGATCGTTGACCACGACCTTGGCGCCTTCGGCGGCGCAGAGCAGCGCGATCTCGCGGCCGATGCCGCGCCCGGCGCCGGTGACGATGATGGACTTGCCTTCGAGTGATTTGGCCTGCGCCATTGGTGCCTCCCGTCTGTTTCTGTGGCTGGAATAGAACCACTCGTCATTCCGGGGCGCGCGAAGCGTGAACCCGGAATCCATACCTTGATCAGAAGTATGGATTCCGGGTCTGCGCCAATGACGGACGCGTCCCGGAATGACGAGTCACTAGTCTCGTTCGTAAAAATAATCGTGCCTGATGCCGCGAACATGCCGCCGACGCCGTGGCAGACCGAAATCCTGGCGTCCTTGACCTGCGCCGGCGCGATGCCGCGCATCTGCCGCACGCTCTCCTGCAGCGCGTACATGCCGTACATGCCGGAATGCATGTAGCTCAGTCCCCCGCCATTGGTGTTGAGCGGCAGCTTGCCGCCGGGCCGCGTATTGCCATCGGCGATGAACTTGCCGGTCTCCTCGTGCGGCATGAAGCCGAGATCGCCGAGGCCGTACAGCGGCAGGTGCGCAAACGCGTCGTAGATCATCAGATGATCGACGTCCTTGTGCGCGATGCCGGCTTCCTTGAAGGCCAGGGGACCCGCGACCTTGAAGGCGCGCGAACTGTCGAAGGTCTGCATCTGGCTGACCATCGGCGTCTCCACGCTCTCGCCGGTGCCGAGGATATAGACCGGCTTGTTCGGAAAGTCCCTGGCACGGTCGGCAGAGGTGAGGATCAGCGCGCCGCCGCCGTCGGTGACGAGGCAGCATTGCAGGATGCGGAACGGATAGGCGATCATCCGCGAGTTCAAGACGTCCTCGACCGTGATCGGCGTCTTCATGGTGGCGCGCGGATTTTTCGCGGCCCATTCGCGCTGCACCACCGCGACCATGGCGATCTGCTCGTGGGTGATGCCGTGGGTCTTCATGTAGCGCAGCACCGGTATAGGAAACATGCTGGCCGGCGTCGAAACGCCGTAAGGCAATTCGAACTGCCCGTTCAGGCTGTCGGGGCCGGTCATGCGCGGCGTGCGGCCGATATTCGACTTGCCGCTTTCGGCATGCGTAATCAGCACCGTCTTGCACAGCCCGGCCTCGATGGCGGCTGCGGCGTGGCGGACATGCAGCATGAACGAGCAGCCGCCGACCGAGGTGCCGTCGACCCAGGTCGGCGTGATGCCGAGGTAATGCGCGATCTGCTGCGGCGTTTCGACCGCGGTGGCGAAGCCGTCAATGTCGGACAGTTTCAATCCGGCGTCGGCGATGGCGTTGAGCGCCGCGTCCGCGTGCAGCTGGATCTGCGAGACGTTCGGAATAACGCCGAGCTCGGTGGTTTCGGCAGCGCCGACGACGGCGACCTGATTTCTGCGCATGATATTTAACCCTTCGCCGGGCGGAACAAGGGAAGGGTGATCTTGTCGTCGAGCTTTTCGAACGCGACTTCCAGCTTCATGTCGAGTTCGAGCGCCTCCGGCGTCTGCGGGCAATCGACGATGTTGCTCATCATGCGCGGACCTTCGTCCAGTTCCACGACCGCAATGGCGTAAGGCGGCGTGAAGCCCGGCACCGGGCGGTGATGGATCACGTAGCTGTAGAGCTTTGCCTTGCCGCTGGCCTTGAATACGCTGACCTTGCGCGAGGCGCAGGCCGGGCAGAACGGGCGCGGCGGGAAATAGACGTTGGCGCAGGCGTCGCAGCGCTGCAGGCGCAATTCGCCCGCCTGCGTGCCATCCCAGAAATGCTGGGTTTCCGGTGTCGGCTTCGGTCGCGCGCGCGCTGGCTCGGCCATGTCTGTCATTTCCTCCGCTTGGGATCGGGCCGCGTGGCCCGCTTGTTGCGATCTTGATGCGACATTTGACCATCTGGCGTCAACGGTCCAGCGCAAGCTTGCGCATGCCGCGTATTCCGGCAGGCGCACAATCGCTGGCCAGGGACGCTTGTATGCTTTCGATCTCTCGCGCTAGGGTGTCGGTCACGGCGAGAAGCGCCGGCGACAAGGCAACCTCAGCAAAAAAATCTGATACTGCGCGGGAGGAGAGGGTGTGCGAAAGGTTCGAATAGGATCAGGCGCCGGCTATTCGGGCGATCGCATCGAGCCCGCGGTCGAACTCGCCGAAAAGGGCGATATCCAGTACCTGGTGTTCGAGTGTCTCGGCGAGCGCACCGTTGCGCTGGCGCAGCAGGCGCGCATGAAAGATCCCGATAGCGGCTTCGATCCGCTGCTCGAGGAGCGGATGCGCGCGGTGCTGCCGATCTGCGCTTCCAGGGGCATCAAGATCGTCACCAATATGGGCGCGGCCAATCCGGTCGCCGCCGCCCGCAAGACCGCCGAGATCGCAAGGTCGCTCGGGCTATCGTCGCTCAGGATCGCCGCCGTCATCGGCGACGACGTGCTCGATGCCTGCAAGGATGGCGATCTCCCGATTATGGAGTTCGACGGCACGATCAAGCAGCTCGGCAACCGGCTATTGTCGGCCAACGCCTATCTCGGCGCCGAACCGATGGCGGAGGCGCTGAGCGGCGGCGCCGATATCGTGATCACCGGGCGCGCCTCCGATCCCGCGCTGTTTCTGGCGCCGATGATTCACGCCTTCGGCTGGGCGATGGACGACTGGAATCTGCTGGGGCAAGGCACCGTCGCCGGGCATTTGCTCGAATGCGCCGGCCAAATCACCGGCGGCTACTTCGCCGATCCCGGCTACAAGGATATCCCCGACCTGGCGCGGCTCGGTTTTCCCATCGGCGAAGTCGGCGAGGACGGTAGCCTCGTCATCACCAAGGTCGCAGGTTCCGGCGGCGCGGTGACGGCGCAGACCTGCAAGGAGCAACTGCTCTACGAGGTACACGATCCCACACAGTATATTCAGCCCGACGTGGTTGCGGATTTTTCGCAGGTGAGGGTGGAAGAAATCGCGGCCGATCGCGTGCGCGTCAGCGGCGGGCGTGGCACCAAGCGAACCGGCACGCTGAAGGTCTCGGTCGGCTATGTCGACAGCTACATCGGCGAGGGCCAGATTTCCTATGCCGGTCCCGGCGCACTGGCGCGCGGACGGCTGGCGCTTCAGATCGTTCGTGAGCGGCTGAAACTGACCGGCGTTGCGGCCAGCGAATTGCGGTTCGACCTGATCGGTGTCGACGCGCTGCATGGAGCTGACGTCTCCGGGCATGCAAACGAGCCCTATGAGGTGCGCGTTCGCGTCACCGGCCGCACCGAAAACCTGCGCGAGGCGGTGCGGATCGGCAACGAGGTCGAAACGCTCTACACCAATGGCCCCGCCGCCGGCGGCGGCGCTTTCAAATCGGCGCGCGATGTGGTTGCGGTGGCGTCCGTCCTGCTGCCGCGCGAACTGGCGAGACCGCAGGTCCGTTTCGTGGAGGCGTGAAAAGTGAAGCTGCGCGAGATCGCCCATTCCCGCACCGGCGACAAGGGCAATACCTCCAACATCTCCGTGATCGCCTATGACGAAAAGCACTATCCGCTGCTGCTTGCGCAAGTCACCAGCGAGCGGGTCAGAGCGCATTTTGCCGGTGTTGTCGAAGGCGAGGTTGTCCGCTATGAGCTGCCCAATATTGCCGCGCTGAATTTCGTGATGACCGGCGCGCTCGGCGGCGGGGTGACGCGATCGCTGGCGCTCGACGCGCATGGCAAGTCGTTGAGTTCTGCGCTGCTCGATCTGGAGATCGCAGCAGCTTCTGATAACCAATAATCGATCAAGCAGCGACGAGGCGACAAGACAATGCCGAACACTCCGACCCTTGCCACCCTGGCTAACGATCTCGACAATGGCCGCACCAGCGCCCGCAAGCTCGTCGACGAATGCCTTGCCAGGATCGCCGATACCTCAGGCGAGGGCGCGCGGGCCTTTATTCATGTCGATGCGGAAGCGGCGATCGAAGCCGCGGAGGCGATGGACCGGCTGCGCGAGGTGAAGGCGGCGCCGTCGCCTTTTGCCGGCATTCCCGTCTCGATCAAGGACCTGTTCGACATCAAGGGGCAGGTGACCCGCGCCGGCTCGCGCGCACTCGACGATTCGCCGCCGGCGGAAACCGATGCTCCGGCGGTGGCGCGGTTGCGCCGTGCCGGTTTCATCGTGATCGGCCGCACCAACATGACCGAGTTCGCCTATTCCGGCATCGGCATCAATCCGCATTACGGCACGCCGAAGGGCGCATGGCAGCGCAGCGTGGGTCATGTGCCCGGCGGATCGTCGTCGGGCGCGGCGGTGTCGGTCGCCGATCGCATGGCGCATGGCGCGCTCGGCACCGACACCGGCGGATCGTGCCGGATTCCGGCCGCCTATAACGGCATCGTCGGCTACAAGCCGACGCAGCGGCGCGTGCCGCTCGAAGGCACGGTGCCGCTCTCGTTCACGCTCGACAGTATCGGGCCGCTGGCGCGCACGGTGGGGTGCTGCGCGGTGCTCGATGCCGTGCTCGCCAACGAAACCATCGCGCCATTGCAGCCGCGTCCGGTCAAGGGCATGCGTCTGGCGGTGCCGACCACGGTCGCGCTCGACGACCTCGACGACGCGGTGGCGCGGACGTTCGACCGCGCGCTGGAGGCGCTGTCGCGGCAGGGCGCGCTGATCGAGCGGATCGAGGTGCCGGAGTTCCTGGACGTGGCGCCGATGAATGCCAAAGGCGGGTTCGCCGCGGCGGAAAGCTATGCCTGGCATCGTTATCTGATCGCCAGCAAGGGCGACGTCTACGATCCCCGGGTGGCCATGCGCATCCTGCGCGGCGAAAGCCTGAGCGCCGCGGACTATGTCGATTTTCTTGGCGCGCGGAAGTCGCTGATCGCGCGCGCCACGGTTCGCCTCGCGCCCTATGACGCGCTGGTGCTGCCGACCACCGCCAACACCCCGCCTGTTATCGCCGATCTCGCCGACGACAAGGCTTTCACCAAGGCGAACCTGCTGTCGCTGCGCAATTGCACGCTGATCAACATGATCGACGGCTGCGCGATTTCGCTCCCCTGCCATCGCGAGGGCGAGGTGCCGGTCGGGCTGATGCTCGCGGCATCAGGCGGATCGGACCGCCGCATCTTCGAGCTCGCAGCCGCAATGGAGGGCATCATCCGTGTTTGATCTTGCATTCACCATCGACGCCCAGGACGCGACGACCCCGCTGACGCTGCCGATCGATCAGGCCGTGATCGCCGGCTGGACCGGACGCGATCCGGTGGCGCGCGACAAGCACATCGCCGAACTCGAAGCGATCGGCATCGCGCGGCCGGCCAGCACTCCGATCTATTACCGGGTTTCCGCGCGGCGGCTGACTACGGAGGATAGCATTGAAGTCTGCGGCACCGAGTCGAGCGGCGAGGTCGAATTCGTCCTGATCGGCTGGCAGGGTCGCATTTTTGTCGGCGTCGGCTCCGATCATACCGACCGCAACGTGGATAGAGGCTTAATTTCGTTAAAGCATTGCTAAGTGGAGTGGTTCACGACTGTCCACATGAGAGTGCGCAACCTAAAGCGTTGAAACGCTGCGAAGTTCTATGCGAACGATTCTTCCCCAAATTTCGGTAGTGTTTTTGCCAAGATCGGCGTGAGAGGCAGCGAGAGGCGAGTTCGAGCCGCTTGTCTTGCTGCAGCAATGATTCGTTGGCGATGCGCGCGACGACATTGCGCGATGTCCTGCGGACATGTCGCGTTGACCGAGAGACATGTCGGGCATGTGCGCGACACATGAGCGAGCGTTTGCGCGAGCGATGCATCGCGTCGCGCCGGGGACAACTTTTTTCGCGCGCCGCAAAGTTCGATGATGGGAGGGACGGACCGCGCGAGCACACGCGAGGCGCTGCGACGGCGAGGCAATGCAGCGGCAAGGGAATGCAACGTGCTGAGGGAGGGCAACGTGCCGAGGGACGGCAACGTGCCGAGGGACGGCAAAGTGGTTGAGGGACGGGCTAAGCGACCTCGGGTCACCACACGGGGCTTGCGCTACATGCCACCTCAACTGGCACCAATAACCGACACCAATACCCGCGCCCTTAACTCGCACCCCTAACTGGCACCCTCAAACAGCACCCTCAAACGGCACCGTGAACCGGCACCCCTAAGCTGCACCCCTAAGCACCCTTAACCGGCACCCCTAAGCTATATTAAGGTGCCACGAGCCCCTCCCAGAGCCAGGCCGCGCGAGGCACCGCAACACGGCATTCCAAGAAGTCCCCAGGTTGGCAAAAATTTTCCCTACGAGACCGCATGGGGAATGTGATCCTATTCTTATTTACCAACTAGCCTTTAATGGGGAACGTTTTTACCCCTATTTTCCCGGGGTAGATCGAAGGGATCCCGATGGCCACGAAAGCACCAGCGCGGCGCGTCGCTCGAAAGGCGCCGGGCAGCAAGCCAACTTTGCGCACGTCCGGGGCTCCAAACGGCTCCATTCGGGGCGTGAGCTTGCGCTGGCGCTCGACCAACGCCTTGCCGCCATCCCCAACCTCGACGACCGCTCGCCGAGATTGTGCGCACCATCCCCGGCCGCATCGCCTTCTCGACCAGCCTTGGCATCGAGGACCAGGCCATCCTGCATGCGATCGCCGAGACCGCCTCCAATGTCGACGTGTTCACGCTCGACACCGGCCGCCATTTTCCCGAGACGCTCGAAACGCTCGAGGCCAGCGAACTCCACTATCATCGCCGCATCCGCGTCGTCGTGCCCGACGCGCGCGAGGTAGAAGAGCTCGTCGCCCGCGACGGCATCTTCGGCTTCCGCCTCGCGGTCGAGAACCGCAAAGCCTGCTGCGAGGTTCGCAAGGTGCTCCCGCTGAAGCGCGCGCTCAACGGCGCCGGCGGCTGGATCACGGGACTTCGTCGCGAGCAGTCGGCCGGCCGCGCGCACGTTCCGTTCGCCGCGTGGGATGAAGAGCACGGCCTGATCAAGGTCAACCCAATCGCCGACTGGCCGCTGGAGCAGCTCGAAGTTTACGTCGCCCAGAACAACGTGCCGCTCAACCCGTTGCACGCGAAAGGCTTCCCCTCCATTGGATGCCAACCGTGCACCCGCGCCATCCGACCCGGCGAGGACATCCGCGCCGGACGCTGGTGGTGGGAGAACGAGGACGGCAAGGAATGCGGCCTGCACAATCGGCCGCCACAGAAAGAAGCAGCAGCATGACGGCACCCTTCTCGCACCTGGATCTCCTCGAGTCGGAGGCGATCCACATCTTCCGTGAAGCGGCAGCGCAATTCCGCAAGCCGGTGCTGATGTATTCCATCGGCAAGGACTCGACCGTTCTCCTCCACCTCGCGCGCAAGGCGTTCTGGCCGCAGAAGCTGCCGTTCCCGCTGCTGCACATCGACACGAAGTGGAAGTTCAAGGAGATGATCGCGTTCCGTGACAAGACGGTGCGCGATCTGGGCCTCGACCTCATCGTGCACACCAACGAGGAAGGTATTGAGCGCGGCATCAACCCGTTCGATTACGCGCCCTCCGTCTACACCGACGTAATGAAGACGCAGCCCTTGAAGCAGGCGCTCGACAAGTACGGCTTCGACGCCGCGTTCGGCGGAGCGCGTCGCGACGAGGAAGGCTCGCGCGCCAAGGAGCGGGTTTTCTCGTTCCGCTCGCCGGGCCACCGCTGGGATCCGCGCCGGCAGCGCCCCGAGATGTGGAGGCTGCTGAACGGCCGGCTCGGCGTCGGCGAGAGCGTGCGCGTGTTTCCGCTGTCGAACTGGACCGAGAAGGACGTCTGGCGCTACATCGCGCGCGAGAAGCTCGACGTGGTGCCTCTGTATTTCGCCGCGAAGCGCCCCACCGTCGTGCGCAACGGCCAGATTCTGGTGGTCGACGACGACCGCCTGCCGCTGCAGCCGGGCGAAACCCCGCAGATGCGCCAGGTCCGCTTCCGCACACTCGGCTGCTATCCGCTGACGGCCGCTGTTCAGTCAGACGCGGCTGATATAGATGCCGTGGTCGCCGAGACCATTCACGCCCGTACGTCCGAGCGCCAGGGGCGCCTTATCGACCACGATCAATCCGGCGCCATGGAGCGCAAGAAGCAGGAAGGCTACTTCTGATGACGGCAGTTACCGCCATCCGCCGCGCAGCGCCGGCCCCCGAGGCCGCGCACGAGCTCAACGGCATTCTTCATCTGCTGACCTGCGGGTCGGTCGACGATGGGAAATCGACCCTCATCGGCCGCCTGCTTTGGGATGCCTCCGACCTCTATGACGACCAGCGCGAAACCTTGCAGCGCTCGGGCCGCACCGCGGCAGGTGGCACGCAGCCCGATTTCAGCCTGCTGGTCGACGGCCTCGTCGCCGAGCGCGAGCAGGGCATCACGATCGACATCGCGTGGCGCTATTTCGACACCGACACCCGCCGCTTCGTCATCATCGACAGTCCAGGCCACGAGCAGTACACGCGCAACATGGCGAGCGGCGCCTCGCACGCCGATGTCGCCATCATGCTGGTCGACGCCCGCGTCGGCTTGAAGCGCCAGACCCGCCGTCATGCCGCGATCCTCGATATCGTCGGCGTCAAGCGCGTCATCCTCGCGGTCAACAAGATGGACTTGGTCGACTGGTCGCAGGAGCGCTTCCGCGCAATCGAAGCCGACTTCCGCGAACTCACGCTGCGCTTCGGCTTCCGCGAGGCGATCGCCATTCCGGTTTCGGCCGTCAGCGGAGACAACGTTGCGAGCCGCTCTGAGATCATGCCCTGGTACACCGGGCCTTCCCTGCTCGAGCACCTGGAGCGCATTCCAGCGCGTGACACGACGCCCGCAGGCGCATTCCGCATGCCGGTGCAAATCGTGCTGCGCGACGGGCTCGACTTCCGCGGCCTCGCCGGCACGGTGACGTCGGGCCGCATTTGCGTCGGCGATCGCGTGATCGACACGCTGAGCGGCCAGAGCGCCAACATCCTGCGCATCGTCACCATGAGCCGCGATCTGGAAATCGCCTCGCAAGGCCAAGCCGTGGCGTTGCAGCTCGACGCCGATCTCGACGTAGCGCGTGGCGCAGTGCTATCCGCGCCTCAGGATCAGCCGACCGCTGCGACCCAGCTTGAGGCGCGGCTGGTGTGGCTGGCGGAGACGTCCTTCGACGCCCGCGCCGGCTACCTCCTGCGCACCGCAACCGACGTGGCGCCGATCTCGTCGCTGGCGATCAAAGTCGCTGCTGAACCTCGAAACGCTGGTCGCTCAGCCGGCGGAAACCGCCGCCGTTAACGATATTGCGCTGGCCGCCATTACGCTCGCACGACCGGTCGCTATCGATGTCTTCGCGACCATTCCGGGGACGGGGGGCTTCCTCATCGTCGATGCCGCAACCGGTGCCTCCGTGGCAGCGGGCGTAGTGTCGGCGGCGACGGCGGCAAATGTCGTGAACGCGGGGTCGGATTTCCGGCTGACGCGTGAAATGCTCGAGAAGGGGCTCTGCCGTGACCTGGGGGATAGTGAGGATGACCGCCGCGAGTTCCAGCGGCGCGCCAGCGAAGCGGCGCTGCTGCTGCATGCGGCCGGCATACCGGTCAAGCTCGTGCTCTGAAGCGGCAGCCCAGCGCTTTCCACACCCCGCCATAACCGCTAACAACGAGACCGCCCCGCAATGGGCGCGGTCTCGCATCTGACCGGAGCCGACGTCGCCTATGGACGCGCTTATGTCCCACACTTGGCTCCTGATCATCGCCGGTGGCTTTCGCGGTTGGCTTCCTCGTCGGACTGACTGGCGTCGGCGCCGGCTCGTTGATGACGCCGTTCCTCATTTCCGTCATTGGCGTTCCGCCGGTGCTGGCGGTCGGCACGGATCTGCTGTTCGCCTCGCTGACCAAAGCGAGCGCCGCCTGGCGCCACCACGCACTCGGCAACGTCGAGTGGCCGATCGTGCGCTGGCTTGCGACCGGTAGCCTTCCTGGCGCACTGGCGATGCTGGCGTGGATCTATTTCGCGGCGCCCGACACGCATGATCTCGCGTTGCTCATCCGCAAGGTGCTCGCCGGCGCGCTCGTCGTCAGTGCCGTGGCCGTTGCGATCTATCCCCTGCTGCAGAAGTTCGTCTTGCGCGCGCGCGACTTCTCGGCGCCGACGGTCGTGCGCCCGGTTCCTACCGCCGTGCTCGGGCTGGTGCTCGGCGTGCTCGTGGCACTGACCTCGGTCGGCGCCGGCGCGATCGGCGTCGTGGCGCTGACCGCGCTCTACCACTCGCTCTCGGCGCGCCGGCTGATTGGCACCGACATCGTGCACGCGATCCCGCTCACGTTCATTGCGGGCGCGAGCCACTTCTGGATGGGCAATGTCGATTTGCAGATTTTGGGGTTTCTGCTGATCGGCTCGGTGCCGGGCATCGCGCTTGGCTCGCGCATCACCGGCCTGGTGCCCGACTGGTTCCTGCGCATGGCGCTGGCGCTGGTGCTGTTCTGGGCCGCCTACTCGCTGGTCATCGCCGCGAAGCACTGATCAAGCCTACTGATCAGGCCTAAGGGCTCGGGAACAAGCGAGATCAGCTGACCTGCTTCACCGGTAAAACGTCGGCATGGAAATTGTTGCCGGCGGTGGTCGGGCGCACGTAGCCCGCGCGGATCACGAAATCGCCGAAGCGCTCGCCCTCTTCCCGCTCGCGCGCATAGCGCACCAGCATCGGTTCGAGCAGCGCCAGCATGCGCGTCTTGTCCACATCCTCGGCGTAGAGCTTGTTCAGACCGCGTGCCGTTGAAGGCCGCGCCGAGATACAGGTTGTAGAGTCCGGGGTTGCGGCCGACGAGGCCGATCTCGGCGACGTAGGGCCGCGCGCAGCCATTGGGGCAGCCGGTCATGCGGATGACGATGTCGTCTTCGCGCAAGCCGACGCGGTCGAGCACGTCTTCCAACGCCGTTACCACCTCGGGCAGGAAGCGCTCGCTCTCGGCCAGCGCCAGGCCGCAGGTCGGCAGCGCGACGCAGGCCATGCTCGAACGCCGCAAACCGGAGGATGTCACTGTCGTAATCCCGTACCCGGCCAAGATCTTCTCGATCGCCGTTTTGGTCTTTGGGGTCGCGTTGGCGATGATGACGTTCTGGTTGGACGTGAGCACGAAATCGATGCCGCCCAGCGTTGCGATATCCCGCAGCGCCGTGCGCAGCGCAACGCCGGGGCGATCCTTGATGCGGCCGTTCTCGACGAAAAGCGTCAGATGCCAGCGCTTGGAGGCGCTTTTCTTGCCGCCCTCGCTCGCCTCGGACGAACGCCACCCGATCCGGTCGCCGGTCCAGGTGAACTCGTAGGGACGCGGCTCGCCGAGCTTGGCGCCGAGTCGGCGCTCGACCTCGTCGCGGAAGGCGTCGAGCCCGCGGTCCTCGATCGTGTATTTGAGGCGCGCGTGCGCGCGGTTGGTGCGGTCGCCCCAGTCGCGTTGCACCATCACGACCTGCTCGGCGAGGGCGACCACCTGCTCGGGCGTGCAGAAGCCCATCACGTCGCCCAGACGCGGGAAGGTTTTGGTGTCGCCATGGGTCATGCCCATGCCGCCGCCGACCGAGACGTTCCAGCCCTCGATCCTGCCGTTCTTCACGATGGCAATGAAGCCAAGGTCGTGCGCGAACGTGTCGACGTCGTTGTCGGGCGGCACCGCGAAGACGATCTTGAATTTGCGGGGCAAGTAATGCGTGCCGTAGATCGGCTCCACTTCCTCTTTGGCCGGCTTCTTGATCGGGTTGCCGTCAAGGTCGACCTGTTCCCCGTCGAGCCAGATCTCATGATAGGCCCCCGTGCGCGGCACGAGATCGTTGCTCACGGTCTTGGCGCACTCGTACGCCTCCATGTGCGCCTTCGACAGGAACGGATTGGCGGCCGACATGATGCCGCGATTGACGTCGCCGCACGCAGCCTTGGTGTCGATGCCGGCCTCGTTGATCCCCTGCATGGCGCGCTTCAGGTTCGACTTGATGATCTCGTGGAACTGGAATGTCGCGCGCGTCGTCACGCGCAGCGTGCCGTTGGCGAACGTGCCAGCCACAGCGTCGAGCGCCAGCCACTGCCCAGGCGTGACGAGGCCGCCAGGGATGCGCAGGCGCACCATGTAGCTGAAGGCCTTCTCGAGCTTCTTCTTTGCCCGCTCGCCGCGAACGTCGCGGTTGTCCTGCATGTAGGAGCCGTGAAACTTCAACAGCTGCGTGTCGTCCTCGGCGATGGCACCGGTGGCGACATCGGCCAATCCCTCCGCAATCGTGCCGCGCAGGAGCCGGCTGTTCTCCTTGAGGATCTCGTTCTTCGAGCGCTTGTCGGTCATCGCATTGGTCCTGATCAGTAGACGTCGCGCTGATAGCGCCCGGCCTTGGTCAGCTCCTTGAGCTTGGCGCGGCCGGCCTCGTCATCGCCGCGCGCGGCCTCGGCGAGGATGCGCCCCAGCATCACGTCAACGTCGCGGGCCATGCCCTTCTCGTCGCCGCACACATAGATATGAGCGCCCTCCTCGACCCAGCGGAGCAGCTCGTTGCGGTGCTCCCACAGCCTTTGCTGCACGTAGATCTTCTCGGGCTGGTCGCGCGAGAAGGCGACATCGATGCGCGACAGGGCCCCGCTCTCGAGTATTCCTGCCATTCAAGCTGGTAGAGGAAGTCATTGGTGTAGTTGCGCTCGCCGAACACGAGCCAGCTCTTGCCCTTGGCACCCTGCTCGACGCGATCCTCGATAAAGGCGCGATAGGGCGCAACGCCCGTGCCGGCGCCGATCATAACGATGGGGCGCGCTTTATCCTCCGGCAACCGGAAGTGGCGGTTCGGCTTGACGTAGATCTTCACCGGATCGCCCATGCGCCGCCGGTCGGCAAGATACGTCGAGGCGACGCCCTGGCGCTTTCGTCCGTGCGACTCCCAGCGCACCGCGCCGACCAGGACGTGCGCTTCACCCGGATGCGCTGCGAGGCTGGAAGCAACCGAGTAAAGCCGTCCCGGCAGCGGCCGCAGCAAACCATAGAGCTGCGCGGGCTTGAGTTTTTCAGGATAGGTCTCGAACAGATCGACGAGCTGGCGGTCCGCAGCGAACGACGCGAAAGGCCTTCGGATCGGCGAGCTTGGTTACATCCGTGCGGCCGGTGAGCTTGGCGTAGGCCTCGATCAGCGAGCGCGACAACGTCGTCACGTCGTAGCTCTCGCGCAGCTTCTTGACTACCTCTCCGTCGGCGCCGAGACCGGTCGCTTCGGCGACCGCCAAGCGCAAGCGCCGGATCGTTGTCGGGCAAAATGCCAATCGAGTCCCCCGGCAGATAGGAAAATCCCGAATTGTCAGCGGTGATCTCGACATGCCAGGTCTCGCGCGTCGAGCCGGTGCCGTTCAGATTGGTGAGCTGAGCGATCTCGCCCTGCAGCGGGTTCTCGGCGGTATAGAGCGGCTCATCGTCGGAGAGCTGGGTCGCCGCCCTTGAAGTCGACGTGCACGACGGTCGCGTTGCCGCCGTCCTTGGGCGCAAGCTCGCCCAGCGCACCTTCGGTCCATCGGCGGCCTTCTTGGCGAAGTCGAGGTCAAGGTCGACGCGCTCAACGGCGCGGGTTGCGCCCAGGGCCGCGAGCCGCGCATCGATCGCCTTGCCGACAGCGCAGAACTGCGTGTAGGCCGTATCGCCAAGCGCCAGAACCGCGAAACGAATGTCCTTGTCGAGGCGCGGTGCGTCATCACGCATCAGCGCCGCATAAAAGTCGACCGCGCGGCCCGGAGGATCGCCCTCGCCCCATGTCGCTACGAACACGATGAGGTTCTTGGTCTTGGACAGCACGCTCAAATCGACGTCGGCCATGTCGAAGACGCGCGCATCGAGTCCGTGCTTCTGCGCCAGCTTCTTTGTCTTCATGGCGAGGGCTTCGGAGTTGCCGCTCTCGCTGCCGTAAAGGACGGTCAACCGGCGCGCGGCTTCGCCGCGGCAACGGGCTGGGGCTGAGCGGCTCCACCCTGCGCGGCCTCAAAGCCGGCAAAAAACCCCGCAAGCCAGCTGCGCTGCAACGGGGTGGTGCGAGCAACGACACTGTTGAGAGTGTCGATGTCCTCCGGCAGGAACGGCGCGTTCCTGGGAAGCAAGGGAGTGGCAGTCACAAACGCCTCCATGCGATCGTCGCATTCGTAGTCATCGGCCGCCCACCACTTTCAGCGTGGGCATCACCGTCTCCGCGACCGCGGGCGCGGTAGCGGCACAGGCCGGCTCATAGACCTCGACGTGCTCGGGCCGCGCCAATCCGGCGCTCGCCCAGTCGAGCCCTACGAAAATGATAGCGGGACCTTCGATCCCGGTGCCGGCGACGACACGATCGAGATAATCCGAGTCGCGTCTCCACCGTGCGCTCGCCCGGCAGCGTTCCGTTCTCGACGATGACGACCGCCGTGTCGGGAGCGGCACCGGCCGCAAGCAGCTTGTGGCGCAGATCAGCTGCGCTGCGCACGCCCATGTAGATCGCAAACGCTTGTCCCTGGCTGCGCAAGCGCATCCCAGTCGAGTTCGAGCGTCTCCTCGGCGGTGGCGCCGGTGACGACCGCGAACTGCCGAACCTGGCGACGCAGCGTCAGCGGCAGGCCGACGCTCGCAGCGCACGCGTGCGCCGCCGTGATGCCGGGCACGATCTCGACGGGAATGCCGGCCGCGCGAACGGCCGCCATCTCTTCGGCCGCGCGGCCGAAGATGAAAGCGTCGCCACCCTTCAGACGCGCGACGCGGTGGCCCTTCAAGGCTTCGCGCACGAGAATGCGATTGATCTCTTCCTGCGGCATGGCGCGACCGCCCGGCATCTTGCCGGCGTCGATGCGCACGGCATCGCGGCGCGCGTATTCGAGCACGGCCGGATCGACGAGGCGATCGACGACCAGCACGTCGGCTTCCTGCAGGCGTTGCTGCGCTTTGAGCGTCAACAGATCGGGATCGCCGGGACCGCAGCCGATCAGCGCAACACTGCCACCCGGAGGCCGTACGCGCATCCGCGATGCCGATCTCGAGCTCGCGCGCGGCGACCTCGTCGTTGCCGGCGAGCACGGCCGTGCGCCAGGCACCCTGCAGCAAACGCTCCCACAGACGGCGCCGCGCAATCGGGTCGCCGACGGCACTCTTGATCAGCCCGCGCAGCGCCATCGCGTGGCGCGCAACGCGGCCGTAGCGGGCCGGCAGCCAGGCTTCGATCTTCGCCTTGAGCAGGCGCGCCAGCACCGGCGCCGCGCCCTCGGTGCCGATTGCGACGACGACGGGATCGCGGTCGACGATCGCCGGCATGATGAACGTGCTTTCCGATGGGCGGTCGACGACGTTAACCGGAATGCCCTGCGCACGCGCGGCTGCGGCCACCTCGCCGTCGAGGACCTCATCGTCGCTGGCGGCGAGAACCAGCGCGGCGCCGGTAGACGTCTGCGGCGCAAAACGGCGCCGCTCGACGACGGCCGCGGTCTGGGCTGCCAGAGCCTCGAGATCCTCGGCGATGACCTCCGCCATGACGCGCACGCGCGCGTCGGTCTTGGTGAGCAGGCGCAGCTTCTGAAGCGCCTTTTCACCGCCGCCAACGATCAGGACTTCGCGCGACGCTAGGTCGAGGAAGATGGGAAAGTATCGCAAGACGGCCCCTTTCGATCTGGTCCGGCGCAGTTGTGTTATAGGTAAAGGAAGTAGATTTTTCTATTAGAACGGGCACTACTGGACCCAATAAGAACCAGTTTTTGCACAAGGCCGCATTCTGGGTAGTTTTTTCCTGTCGTCCTGCCGCCGGCGCTGCTCCAGAGGTTACCGGTTTTGTCGCCCCGATGGCGACCAAAAAAGCGTCTCATCGACCACCTCTTGGCAGGGCCTCTAACACCCCACTTCGGGCATGCAAAACGTTTGCACACGGAGCATTAGAAAATCACGAAATCATCGCGATGCAGCAGCGCTTTTTGCAGCGCACGACAAGCTCCGCGAGACACGCGTTTGTGAGAGTGTTTTGACTTGCCGCTCAAAGCGCAGCTGTGGTCTATAGCTCCCACGGCGGTCGGGACCTGACGTCCAGATCCGCAGACTGGATCACACGCAAAAGTGTTGGTCCAGTGGGTGGACCCTCGGCGGGGCTATCCTAAATAGAAGGCAACTTGCCTATTTGGAGGAATGCTATGAAGGTTTGGACCAAGCCCGCAGTTCGTGAGCAGGAAGTTGGCCTCGAGGTTACCTCGTATATGCCGGCCGAGATCGACATCATCTAACGACTGTCGATCAACTCACCTACTCTGTGAGTTTCAGACAACGGCGGTCGATCATTCGACCGCCGTTGTTGCTTTTCGTCGAGACGAGTTTTGCTTCTCGGTCCGTGACCGGCGACTTTGCTGCGGCGTCGGCGCGTCGCCAGACTAAGCGATATCCATGATCATCAAGGTCCTGGGGGCGGGTGCCGGTGGCGGCTTCCCTCAATGGAATTGCAATTGTCAGAACTGCGTCGCCGTCCGTGCGGGATCCGCCGGCTTCCGGCCGCGCACGCAATCCTCGCTCGCCGTCAGCCGTGACGGCACCGATTGGGTGCTGTTCAACGCCTCTCCAGACTTGCGTCAGCAGATCGCCGCAGACGCGCGAGCTGCACGCCAACCCCAAGCTCGGGCTGCGCCACAGCCCCATCAAGGCGGTCGTGCTGACCAACGGCGACGTCGACCACGTCATCGGTTTGATCAACCTGCGCGAGGCGCAGCCGTTCACGATCTACGGCACCACGCCGCGTGCTCGACATCGTGAAGTCCAACACGGTGTTCCAGGTGCTGGCCGAGGCGCTCGTGCCGCGCGTCGCGCTCCCGCTCGACAAGCCCGTCGCGATCAAGGGCGGCGGCGTCGATCTGGGCCTTACGGTCGAAGCCTTTGCCGTGCCGGGCAAGGTTGCGCTGTACCTCGAGGATGCCTCGGCGGGCGCCGATTTCGGCACGCAGGAGGGCGACACCATCGGCCTCAAGGTTACCGATCCGGCAACAAAGACGTCGTTTTTCTACGTTCCGGCCTGCGCGACGGTCGACGACACGCTCACGCCGCCGCCTGAAGGGCGCGTCGCTCGTCTTTTTCGATGGCACGCTCTTCACCGACGACGAGATGATCGAGCAGGGCCTGCTCAACAAGACCGGCGCCCGCATGGGCCATATCTCGATGTCGGGCGAGCAGCGGATCGATCGCCGCCTTCTCGCAACTGGGCGTGGGAAGGCTCATATATGTGCACATCAACAATTCGAATCCGGCGCTCGACGACAATTCGGCGGCGCGCAAGGCCATCGACGGCGCCGGTTGGGAAGTTGGCTACGACGGCATGGAGGTGCGGCTATGAGCGAGCCGGTCAGTCTGGAGCGTGTCAGCACCGAGCGCAGAGCGGCCGAGCCGATGAGCTTGGCCGAGTTCGAGGCGGCGATCCGCGCCGTCGGGCGCCGAGCGCTATCACGACAAGCATCCGTTCCATCACCTGCTGCACGGCGGCAAGCTGGCAAAGCCCGCGGTGCAGGCCTGGGCGCTCAACCGCTACTGCTACCAGTCGGCCGTGCCGCGCAAGGACGCGGCCCTCATCAGCCGCGTGATGGATCGCGAGCTGCGCCGCGAGTGGGTGCACCGCATGCTCGATCACGACGGCTACGGCGACGAGGAAGGCGGCATCGAGCGCTGGCTGGTGCTGACCGACGGGCTCGGGCTCGACCGCGACTACGTCATCTCGATGCAGGGCGCGCTGCCGGCCACCAAGTTCGCGGTCGAGGCCTACGTCAATTTCGTGCGCGAGCAGCCGCTGACCGATCGCGGTCGCCTCCTCGCTGACCGAGCTGTTCGCGCCCACGATCCACGCGAGCGCATCTCGGGCATGCTGGAGAACTACGATTTCATCGACGACGGGTGATGGCCTATTTCAAGCGGCGCCTCGACGCAGGCCCCGCGCGACGCCGATTTCGCGCTCGACTACGTCAAGCGCAACGCCAAGACGCGCGAGGAGCAGGAAGCCTGCGTCGACGCCGTGCGCTTCAAGTGCAACGTGCTGTGGGCGCAGCTCGACGCGCTGCAGCACGCCTACGTCGAGGGCGTCATCCCGCCCGGCGCGTTCCGCCCGGAGGCGCCCAATAGATGGCTGAGGCCGCGCCGAAGGTGCGCTTGATGATCGAGGGCGACACGCGCCTGTCGATGCCGCCGCACATCAAGCTGCGCCACGATGCCGGCGCGCGGCCGCTGGCTGATCCTGGCGCCCGAGCGCGTGTTCGAGCCCGACGACATCGCTGTCGCGGTGCTGAAGCATGTGCGATGGCGCAGCGCAGCGTCGCCGATATCGCGGGCGAGCTGGCGAACAGAGTACAATGCGCCGCTGGAGCAGATCCTCGGCCGACGTCATCGCGATGCTGCAGGACCTCGCCGACAAGGGAGTGGTGAAGGCATGAACGAGAGCGCCCCGCCCCAAGGAACAAGCAACGAGAACCCGGACAAGCACGTCAAGGAAGCGACCGTGACGATGGACGCCGGCGAGATGCGCTCCGATTCAACGCCTGCATCCGCCGAGCGCGATATCGCCTGCGCGCGCGCGCCCATCGGGCTGCTCGCCGAGCTGACGCACCGCTGCCCGCTGCAGTGCCCCTATTGCTCCAACCCGCTCGAGCTCGAGCGCGTCAACACCGAGCTGCACGACCGCCGAATGGCAGAAGGTCATGCGCGAGGCGGGCGAGCTCGGCGTCCTGCAGATCCATCTGTCCGGCGGCGAGCCGACCATCCGGCGCGACCTCGAGGACATCATCAAGGCCGCGGCCGACGCCGGGCTCTACACCAACCTCATCACCGCCGCGGTGCTGCTGACGCGCGAGCGCCTGGAGAAACTGGAGGAAGCCGGCCTCGACCACGTGCAGATCTCGATCCAGGACGTCGACGTCGCCGCCGAGAACGCCGACCGCATCGCCGGCTACAAGGGCGGCAGCGCCAAGAAGCACGAGGTCGCCGGCTGGGTGCGCGAGCTCGGCATGCCGCTGACCATCAACGCGCCGATCCACCGCCACAACATCCACAACGTGGAAGCCATCATCGAGCTACGCCGTGTCGCTCGGCGCCGGCCGGGTCGAGATCGCGCACGTGCAGTACTACGCCTGGGCGCTCGAAGAACCGCGCGCGCCCTGATGCCGACGCGCGAGGACTTCATGGCCGCCGCACGCGCTGACCGAGAAGGCGCGCGAGCGCCTGAAGGGCGTCATCGTCATCGACATCGTGGTGCCGGACTACTACGCCAAGTTCCCCAAGCCCTGCATGGGCGGCTGGGGCCGCGGCATCATCAACGTCACGCCGCAGGGGCGCGTGCTCCCCTGCCACGCCGCCGAATCGATCAAGGGCCTCGCCTTCGACAACGTGCGCGACAAGCCGCTGGGCGACATCTGGCTCAACGGCTCAGGCGTTCCAGCAGTACCGCGGCACCGACTGGATGAAGGAGCCCTGCCGCTCCTGCCCGCGCCGCGAAATCGACTTCGGCGGGTGCCGCTGCCAGGCCTTCGCGCTGACGGGCGACGCCGCCAACACCGACCCAGCCTGCTCGCTGTCGCCGATGCATGACGAGTGGGCAAAAGTTGCAGAGGTTGAATCCCACACCCCCTCGCCCGAGTTCGTCTACCGCCGTCCGGGCGGCGCCACACCCAAGCCGGCAAAGCAAAAAACCCCGGCTCCGACCGAAGCTTAGACCAGTTCCGTCCAACCCCCGAAAAGCCCAGCCCCGCGGCCCGTCCGCGGGGGTGCGTCATCGTGTTCAGTCCTAGTTCAGAAAACTCTTGGCAGATCTCCGAGTTGGCATAAGATGATTGCGCGGTCGGGTTGGTCGTGTGGTCGCAAGAAAACAAGGAAGGAAACCAGATGCTCAGGTGGGTTCTCGCAGCCGGTCTGTTGATCGCGCTGCCGGCGGTTGCGTCGGCACAAGACGCTGAAGCTGGAAAGAAGGTCTTCGCTCGAAATGCGAGCCGTGCCATGCCGTCCCCGGGCCGGAGCCAACAACATGGTTGGCCCCGACCTCAATGGCGTCCTTGGCCGCAAGGCAGGCACCGAGGCGGGCTTCAACTATTCCGACCCCTGAAGGCCTCGGGCATCACCTGGGATGACGCTGGCTCTGCAAGGAGTAGCTCGACCGACCCCAAGAAGAAGGTCCCCGGCAACAAGATGGTGTTTCCCGGCGTCAAGGATGAGCTGAGCGCGACGATCTCGTCGCCTACATGGCTCGTTCAACGCCGACGGCAGCCCCAAGAAGTAACGGCTAACGGCTGCTACTGCGAATTTCGGCGCCGCGGGGTCAAATCCGCGGCGCTTTGTTTTCGGCGCCAACGCTTGCTGGCGCGTCTCAATCGACAATCCCTTCATTTCCATCGCCCTCCGGCCATACCCCGATACCTCCCGCAAGAGTTGAGATAGATGGTCGAATGGTATTCATCTGACCAAACAGACACCTCGCATGTGGACAATCCCGCTGCCCGGTAAATCATAGCTTTGAACTCGGATCTGCTCGCATCGGGGAGCCAGCGGAACACTTTGCAGCAACGGTTTTTGGGCGACTTTGACAGCGCGGCCAAAGCTGCTCCGACGACCTCAATCGATCGGCTGCACGCCGCTGTGGTCGATCGCGGCATAAAGCTCGTGCACGCCCTTCCCTGCCGATATGCAATTCCGGTGCAATATCCAACAGCGGCGCCAGCACGAACGCGCGCTCGCCCATGTAGGGATGCGGCAGCACCAGATCCGCCTCGTTCACCGCCACGTCGCGATAAAGCAAGAGATCGACGTCGATGACGCGCGGGCCCCACTTCTCGCCGCGCACCCGGCCCATGCGCCGCTCCACCTCCTGACCGCGCTCCAGCAGGACGCGCGGCGAAAGCTTGGTCGCAACACCAATGCAGGCGTTGATGAACCAATCCTGGTCGGTCTTGCCCCAGGGCGGGGTCGCGAAATTGCGCGAGCACGCGACGAGGCGCACGTCGCCGGCCTCGGTCAGCAGCTCGACCGCGCGCGCGATGTTGGCCGCCTTGTCGCCGACGTTCGAACCCAGCGCGACGATGCAGTCGATGCCGGCGGGAAGCCGCGTGACGGCCGCGCTCATGACGCCCTGGCCGCTTCGCACTTATCGGCGAACGCTCGTTGTCAGGGGCGGCGCCTTTCAGTCGTACTTGATGTAGGCAAAGCGCATGTCGGTCGCCGGCGTTCCCTCAAGGCCGTCGTCCTTCGGTGCCCGGCTGCCAGCCCACGACCTCCTCGATCTTCTTGGCGAGCTCCAGGTCCTTTGACGTTATGCCCTTGGCGGAATGCGTCATCAGGCGAACCTCGACCCAGGCGTAGGATGCCGTGATATCAGGGTGGTGCCAGGCCGCCTCGGCAAGGTGGCCGACGGTATTGACGACCATCAGCGTGCCCTTCCAGCTCGCCGTCTTGTATGTTCTCTTGATCCAGCCGTCCTCGAGCTTCCACTTGGGAAGGTTCTTCTCGAGATATGCGGTGACCTCGGCGTCGGGCATAGGCTTTTCGCGTTCAGCCGTCATATTGTCGCCTCCTCCTCGTCTGCGGGACCTTATGCCCTTAGATTGAAGGTAATGCCACTGGCCGACGCAACGCAAACCCAACCGTCCCCTTCCAGACTCGCAAGGTCCCCGTGCAGACTCGCGGCACGACGCGGCGCCGTGCGCGTCGTCGCCCCGGCGCGGCTGCATCTGGGCTTCCTCGATCTCAATGGCGATCTCGGCCGCCGCTTCGGCAGCATCGGCCTTGCGATCGACCGCCCGGCAACCGAGCTGACGCTCGCTCGCAGCAGCCAGTTCGACGCCGAGGGACCCGATGCCGAGCGTGCGCTGGCCGCTCTGCGTCGGCTCGCAGGGTTGCTCGGTCTCACCGGCACCTACCGGATTGCAGGTTACGAGCGCGATCCCCTCGCATGCTGGTCTCGGGCTCGGGCACCCAGCTTGCTCTCGCGGTCGGCGCGGCCCTGATCGCGCTCGAAGGGATCGAGCGCACCCCGAGCGACATCGCCGCCTTGCTCGATCGTGGCGCGCGCTCGGCGATCGGCCTGGCCGCGTTCGAGACCGGCGGCTTCATCGTCGATGGCGGCCGAGGAGCCGCGGATCGTTCGCCGCCCATTTTGATGCGCTCGGATTTTCCCGATGCCTGGCGCATCCTGCTCGTCATCGACCCGCGGGCGACCGGCGTGCACGGCGAGGCGGAAGCAAGGGCGTTCACCGGTCTCCCTCCGCTGCCCAAAGACGACGCAGCTCATGTCTGCCGCCTGGTCTTGATGCAGCTCGCACCGGCTTTGCTCGAAACCGACATAGCGTCATTCGGTGCCGCAGTGTCGCAGATCCAATCGATCATCGGCGGGTACTTCGCTGCAGCGCAAGGTGGAGGGCCCTGGGCCAGTCCCGCAGTCGGCCGTATCGCGCAGAAACTGAAAGCCGCCGGCGCGTTCGGCATTGGACAAAGTTCATGGGGCCCGACTGGGTTCGCATTCGCACCCTCGAAGGAAATTGCGGACCGCCTCTATAATTCTTCCATTGAAGCCGCTAGAGCCGAGGGTCTCGAGATCCTGATCGCCAAGGGGCGCAACAGGGGCGCCTTTATCGATCGGGTCGCGGGCAGCTGAGCGCCAAAAAAATCTAAGCCGAGGAAACACCAATGAGCGACGCTACGCCTATTCTGCACATGCTCTCGCCGCAGAAGCACATGAGCCCGTTCGACGTGAACATGGCTGCAGACGCCGGGTTCAAGGTGATCGTGCCCTACATCAACGTCGCGCTCGAGGAAGTGGCGGCGCTGACGCAGGACGCCATCTTCTCGCGTCCGCCCAACGACGGCGTGCGCACGGGCATCTTCATCGGCGGCAAGGATGCGCTCCTGGCGCTCGACATGATGGACGCCGCCAAGAAGGCGCTGGTGCCGCCCGTTCGAGCTGTCGACGTTCGCCGATCCGGCAGGCTCGTTCACGACGGCCGCCGCCATGGTCGCCTGCGTCGAGCGCGTGCTGCGCACCAAGTTCAACCGCGGCTGGAAGGATCTGCGCGTCGCCGTGTTCGGCGCGACCGGCGTCGTCGGCTTTGCCTCCTCCATCATCGCCGCGCAGGAAGGCGCCCGGGTGAAGCTCGTCGCCCACCGCGGCGTCGACCGCGTCATCAAGTCGGCGGCAGTTTCCAAGGAGCGCTTCGGTGTCGACCTCGAGCCGGCGCCCGGCGAAACGGCTGACCAGAAGCTCGCCATCATCGCGGACGCAGAGGTGATCTTCGCCGCCGCCGCGGCTGGCGTGCGCGTCATCTCCGCCGACGACAAGGCGCACGCGCGCAACCTGCTCGTGGTTGCCGACGTCAACGCGGTGCCGCCGCCCGGCGTCGACGGCATGGAGCTGTTCATGGACGGCGCGCCGCTGCCCGGCACCAATGCGCTCGGCGTCGGCCCGCTCGCGATCGGCGACGTGAAATACAAGACCGAAGTTCGGGCCTCTTCAAGCAGATGCTCACCTCGTCGAAATCCTGCCATTTCGACTTCCGCGACGCGTTCCAGCTCGCGCGGACGTTCACGACTTGACGCAAAAGAGCGTCCTCATTGCCGCGCTGTCGGGCCGGGCGCTTGCCGCCTCCGCCCGGCGTGCGGGTTTTACCCCGCTCGTGGTCGATGCCTTCGGCGACGCGACATGCGCGAAACGGCGGGGGCGTTCCGCTGCCTGGGCGCGGCCGCGCATGAGGGATTTCGCGCCGGCTCGTTGCTTCCCGCTTTGCGCGACTTGCAGCGCACCGCCGAGCGCGCACCGGTCGGTCTCGTGCTCGGCTCGGGTTTTGAAGACACGCCCAAGCTCGTCGCGACGCTCGCCAAAAACTTCACGCTGCTCGGCACCGGCGCGGACGCGATCGCGCAGGCAAAGCACCCCGAGACCTTCTTTCCCCTCCTCGACCGATTGGACATCGCGCACCCCGAGACGCGGCTCGACGCTCCCGACACCTCCGAGGGCTGGGTGTCGAAGCGCATCGGCGGCAGCGGCGGTTCGCACGTGCTCGACGTGACTCCGGGCACCCCGACGCCGGGGCGCTATTTCCAGCGCCGCCTCGAGGGTTCGCCCGCGTCCCTCTTGGCCGTCGCCTGTGGTCACGAGCTTTCCATCGTCGGCTTCAGCCGGCAGTGGGCCGTTGGCACCGGCCCGCGCCCCTACCGCTACGGCGGGGCTGCCGGGCCGGCCCGGCTCGGCGAGGAGATCGAAGCCCGGATGGCAGGCGCGGCCTGGGCGCTGAACCGGGCAATCGGGCTCACCGGGCTCGTCTCGTTCGACTTCCTGTTGAACGGCGAGGCTCCTTTCCTGCTTGAGGTTAATCCCCGCCCCGGGGCGACGCTGGACGTGTTCGACGATGCCAAGGGATCGCTCTTTGCGGCGCACGTCGCCGCCTGCCTCGGCCAGGGGGCCTGGAGATAGTCTCCGAACGGAGCCAACGCCCGGCGCCCGCTCGGCCGGGGTGCTGTACGCGCGGGACCGCCCCTTCACGGTCCCCCCTCTCGCATGGCCCCATTGGACCGCGGACCGTCCGAACCCCGGCACGCGCATCCCGCGCTATCGACCCATCGCCAGCGTCCAAGCCGAGGGCGCGACGGCGCTCGAGGCGCAAGCCAATTGCCGACAGCGCTTGGACGAATTGGCTCACATGCTATATGGACCTGCGGCAGACACGGAGCATAACGATGCAAAAATACGTAGGCCCCGTACCGAGCGTTTCGGCACGAGCGGCCAAGCTCGTTGATGCCCTCGTAGCCGACGTCGCGGCACTGCGCTGCGTGGTCAGCACCGGGGAAGCGGGGGAGCGCCGCATCGATCTGGGAGCCGCGACGCCGGGCGGCCTCGAAGCCGGCCGCCGCCTCGCCGAGATCTGCATGGGCGGGCTCGGCACCGTCACCCTCAACAATTCTTCGGGCATCCCGCGCTGGCCTTATGGCGTCACCGTGCATTCGACGAACCCGGTGATCGCGTGCCTCGGCAGCCAGTACGGCGGCTGGACCATGAGCGATGACGAGACCGGGTTCTTCGCGCTCGGCTCGGGTCCCGCCCGCGCGCTCTCGCGCAAGGAGCCGCTGTTCAAGGAGCTCGGCTACGTCGACCACTTCAACAAGGCCGCGCTCGTCATCGAAGGCGACAAGCCCCCGCCGCCCGCGCTCGTCAAGCGCGTCGCCGCCGACTGCGGCGTCGCGACCTCCGACCTCACCATCCTCTTTGCGCCGACGGGCAGCCTCGCGGGCTCGCTGCAGGTCGTCGCGCGCGTACTCGAGGTGGCGCTGCACAAGGCGCACGCCTTGCATTTCCCGCTCGACCACATCGAGGACGGCATCGCCACCGCGCCGATCGCACCGCCGGTCCCCGATTTCGTCAAGGCGATGGGGCGCACCAACGACGCCATCATCTACGGCGGGCGCGTGCAGCTCTACGTGCGCGGGACCGACGAGGCCGCGCGCAAGCTCGCCGACGATCTGCCGAGCCGCGCCAGCTCCGCCTACGGCAAGCCGTTCGCCGAGATCTTCGGCGCGGTGAACGGCGACTTCTACAAGATCGACCCGATGTTGTTCAGCCCCGCCGCGGTCATCGTTTCCAATCTCGACACCGGCTCATCGTTCCACGCTGGCGAACTTGCTCCAGAGATCGTCGACGCAAGCTTCCGCTGAGGCCACCGCCGGCAGCGGACCGCGCATTGCGCTTTTCCTCGAGGAGGAAAGCGGCAATTGGCATGTCCGCCGCCTGGCCGCCGCCATGCGCCGCCGCGACGCCGCCGTAACCGTCACCTCGCTGCCGCGCTGCGCCTTCGACACCGCGCTGGCGAGCGGCATCTCGATTCCGGAGTTCGACGGCGCGCTTCCCGACGCCGTATTCGTGCGCTCGATCTCGGCCGGTACGCTCGAGCAGATCACGTTTCGCCTCGGAATCCTGCACGCCCTGAGAGAGAGCGGCGTTCGCGTCTGGAACGACGCGCGCGCGATCGAGCGCTGCGTCGACAAATCAATGACGACGTTCTTGCTGCACAAAGCGGGCATCCCCACGCCGCGCACGCGCACGATGGAAGGAGCCGAGCCGGCGATTGCATACACCCAGGACGCGCAGCGCGAGCTCATCTTCAAGCCGCTGTTCGGCTCGCAGGGGAAGGGACTGCTTCGCGTGGCGGCGGCCGGCGATCTGCCGCCGGCCGAGCTCGCCGATAATATCTACTACCTGCAGGACTTCGTTCCTCCTCCGGGCGCGTCGGCCTCCTTCCAGGACTGGCGGGTGGTCGTGACGCGCGACCGCGTCATCGCCGCGATGGGGCGCACGGGCGGCAACTGGATCACCAACGTGCACCAAGGCGGCAAGCCGGTACCGTGCGCGCCAACAGCTGAGATGGCCGCACTTGCCCAGGCGGCGTTGGCCGCGGTCGGGGCCGATTACGCCGGCGTCGACCTGATCCAGGCGCCGGATGGGCGGTTGCAGGTGCTGGAGGTCAACTCCAACCCGTCCTGGCGCGGGCTGCAGAGCGTCTCCGACGTCGACATCGCCGACGCCATCGTCGAGGACTTCCTCGGCGCGGTGTACGCGCATCAGCGCCAACAATGCCCCGCCTGACGCAAGAGCAAACGCGCGAGCTGTTCCTCGCCGCCTGCCGCGCCGAGCTCAACGCGTTGAAGCCCGGCAACGTGCACATCCACGCCGGCGGCCACGGCATGGAGACGGCGCACTTCGAGGCAAGCGCTGTCGCAGCCGCACCTTGGATCGCGGATCGCGCACTCAATGTCGGCGCGCGCATTCAGCGCGCGGTCGAGACTTCGATGACAGTGGCCGGGGTCAACACCAACCTCGGCATTCTTTTGTTGTCGGCTCCCCTCGCGCTCGCCGCCGAGCACACGACCGGGAGCGATTTGCGCTCCGAGGTCGCGCTCGTCCTCGCGCGCCTCGACGACGCCGACACCGAAGCGGTGTTCGCCGCGATCCGGCGTGCGAACCCGGGCGGCCTCGGGTCGGCGCCCGAGCAGGACGTTGCTCGCGCGCCAACTGCGGGGCTGCTCGAGGCGATGGCGCTTGCTGCCGATCGTGATCGCATTGCCGCTGGCCTACGTCACCGATTTCGAGGAGGTGTTCGATTTCGGGCTGCCCGTGCTTCTGGCGCGCGAGGGCGATCGCCGCCGAGGAGGCCTTCGCGGTCACGACACTCCACATGGCCTATCTTGCCGAAAAATTAGACAGTCACATTGTTCGCAAGTTCGGACGGGCCGCGGCTCTCGCGGTGCAGCAAGAGGCGCAGGGCCTGAGACCCCTCTGGGACCCGGTCGCCGGCCCCCAGAGCCTGCCCCGGCTGCTCGACTTCGATGGCGCCTTGAAGGCAAAAGGGCTCAATCCGGGAACGACGGCAGACTTTGTTGTAGCAACGCTTTTCGCTGCGGCGATTTGCGATCGAATGGCACCCGGGGGGACCCTCTCGCCCCTTGTCGAATGAGGCTCGGCTGCGCTAACTAGGGGCGGTGCTTAAGGCGCGCCGCTATCCGGCCAACCGGTTCGGGGACCCACTCGTCACCGATCGCAGCTAACAGGGATAGCCAATAGATTGAGCAGAACCGGCCTGCACCCCGCTGAGGCGGGGTGGCGTCGGTGCTCGTGGTGTTTTTAGCGATGGGAGGAACCCCGTATGGCCAAGATCAACAAAGTACTGATCGGCGAGTCACTCGTCGGCGATGGCAATGAGGTCGCGCATATCGACTTGCTCATGGGACCGCGCGGCAGCGCCGCCGAGTCCGCATTCTGCAATGCGCTGACGAACAACAAGGACGGCTTCACGACCCTCCTCGCGGTCATCGCCCCGAACCTGCAGTGCAAGCCGAACACGATCCTTTACAACAAGGTCACGATCAAGGACGCGCGCCAGGCCGTGCAGATGTTTGGACCGGCTCAGTACGCCGTCGCCAAGGCAGTGCAGGACTTCGTCGCCGAGGGCGTGATCCCCGCAGCAGAAGCTGACGACGTCTTCATCTGCGTCGGCGTGTTCATCCACTGGGAAGCGGCCGATGACGCCAAGATCCAGGACTACAACTATCGCGCCGTGAAGGAGTTCGATCGCGCGTGCCGTCTCCGGCAAGCCGACCGCCGCCGAGGCGACCGCCCAGCGCAACACCGCGCAGCATCCGTTCGGTGCGAAGACTTGAAGCGGAAACCGTCCGCAGCAGGATAATGCCCCGCCGATGAACGCGGGTCTGCTGACGCGATTGGGTAGATTGCTTACAGGCCGCTGGAAGGGATAGAGCCGGCACGCTGTTCTGCTCCACCCTCCAGTCGCGACGAAATCAACGGCCGGCGATCTTCATCAGATCGCCGGCCGTTATCGTTCCAGCGTGCAGCGCGCTGGCGATGAGCGCGCCTGCAGCGCCCGTGTCCTGGATGGCGGCAAGGTCGTCGGCGTTGCGGACGCCACCCGCCGCATAGACCGCCCGCCCTTCCGCGCGTGCCACAATCTCCGTGAGGCAGTCGAGGTCGGGCCCCTCCCCGCTCCCCACGCGCGCCAGCGTCATGACGATGACCCGGCGCGGCCAGAAGGTGGATGTCGAGAGCAGCCCAGCGGGGCCGGCAAACCGGTTTGCCTTGAAGTCGAGCGACAGCACGTAGCCCGCATCGGGCAGCGCCTGCATCGCGCGAACGTCGAGACCGCTCCCCAGGCTCTCGGTCCCGATGACCGGTACCGCGCCGCCGGCCTCGCGTCCTCCGGTGTCGATATCCCGCGGCCGGCGCCCGGCATCGAGCCAGAGGCTAACCCCCGGCAGCGCTTCAGTGATCCGTGCCGCAAGACCGGGGTTGGCACCGCGCCCCTCGATGCCGTCGAGGTCGGCGACGTAGAGAGTTGGGAAAGGGAAAAAGGAGCGAAGCCCCCGCGCGATCGCCACGGGATCGCTGCCTTGCGCAAGCGGCGTCACCAGCGGCGGGTATGCGGCGCGGTCACCCCGGGCGGCGGCTACGGCCACCCCGTGGCGCACGTCGATAACCGGGATGACCTCCATTTTCTTGCCTCCGCGCACGCCTCGTGTATCACGACAAGAGCGCCGCCACGATCACGGCACGGCGCTTCGATGGCGAGGGGTCATCATGGCCATTACCGCCGGCTACGATATGGGCGGGGCGCACCTGAAAATCGCGCTGACCGAAGGCGGACGCGTCCTCGCTGCGGTACAGATCGCCTGTCCCCTGTGGCTCGGCCTCGACCGGCTTGAAATGGCTTTCCGCCAGGTGAGCCCGCTGACATCGCGCGCGCGCCGCCATGCGGCCACCATGACGGGGGAGCTGTGCGAGATCTTCCCCGACCGGCCGACGGGCGTGCGCACCCTGATCGATCGCTTCACCAAGCTGGTCGGGCCTGAGACGCGCATCTGGATGGGACCCGTGCGGCTTTGGCAGCGCCGAGGAAGCAGCCGCCGATCCGGCAACCGTCGGCCTCGACCAATTTTCTCGCTTCAGCCGAGCTGGTGGCGCAGCTCCTCGGCGACGCGCTGCTCGTCGACATGGGGTCGACGACGACCGACATCATCCCGATCGTCTCAGGCGCGCCGTGCCGCGCGGGCTCACCGATGGCGACCGGCTGGCGACGTCCGAGCTCGTCTACTCCGGGCTGACCCGCACCGATGTCGCGACGGTTGCCATGGCGACGATCTTCAAGCAACGCCCGCAGCGCCTCGCGGCCGGTCGTTTCGCGACGATGGCGGACGTTCGCCGCGTGCTGGGAGAGCTGCCCGAAGGCATCGATCAGCACAGCACGGCCGACCGGCGCGGGACGTCGCTGCCCGAGAGCATGGCGCGGCTTGCGCGCGCGTTCGGTCGTGATGCGGGCGATGCCCCGCTCGATGACTGGCGCACGGCGGCGCGCGCAATCGCCGACCGGCAGATGGCGACATCCGCACCGCGTGCGCGCAGGTGCTGACCGCAACACCGGTACGCGCCGATGCGCCCATCGTGGCTGCCGGCATCGGCGCTCCGCTGCTGGCCGCACTCGCCGCCGACCTGGGGCGTCCGTGCCAGCCCTTCGCCGATCTGGTCGATGCCGCACCCGATGCCCGCGTCTGGGTCACGCGCTGCGCGCCGGCTGTCGCCGTGGCGCTGCTTGCCGGCGCGGTCGACAGCGGCCGGCCTGAATTGCTGCGCTCACGCTCCTACTTGTCGTCCTCTTTGTCGCGCGCCGAGCTTGTAGAGGTTCTGCAGCAGCGCCTCGAAGCCCCCGGTGCCGGCGCCCGCGTGCAGGTCGATGCGGCCGACCTTCTCGACCAGCTTCTCCAGCGCCTCGAGCTCCTTCAGGCGCAGCAGCAGCGGGTTGTCCTCCATCAGCTTGGAGGTGTTGAGCAGCGAGCGCGTCGCCGCCGTCTCCTCCTGGCGCCGGATGAGGTTCGCCTTCGCCACGCGCTCGGCCTCGACCACCTTGTTCAGCAGCTCGCGCATGTCGCCCGGCAGGATCACGTCCTTGACGCCGATCTCGCCGACCTCCGCGCCCAGCGCGTGCGCACGCTCGGTCACGAAGCCGCGCACCTCGTGATCGATGGTGTCGCGCGCAGCGAGGATCTCGTCCAGCGTGCGCGTCGCCACCGCCTCGCGGATCGCGAACTGCACGAGCCGGTAGAGCGTGCCGGCCACGTCCGCCGGTCGCCAGCGCCGCCTTCTCCGGGTCGGTGACCTTGGTGAAGGCGGTCAGCGTCACGCGGATGCCGATGCGGTCCTTGGTCAGGATCTCCTGCGCCGTGACCTCGAGCGGCTGCGGGCGCAGGTCGATCTTGGCGACCTTCACCGTGCGGCCCACCTGCCAGAAGGCGTGCCGGCCCGGCGCTAGGCGCTCCTTCAGCTCCCCGTCGACCATCAGCAGACCCGCCTCGTGCGCCTCGACCACGGCCGAAACGACGATCGGCCCGGCGCGCGCCAGATCGAGCTTGTCGAGGTAGCGCTTGGCGACGCGCAGCTCCGCGGCCGGTATCGATGCGCTCGACCTCGATCTCGGTGAGCGCCTTCCAGAAGGCCCGCGTGGTGTTCGGGCAGCACGAGGACGCTTCGACTCCCCATCGAACGAGACGATCGCGACCTCGTTCGGCGCCGGTGTGCACGATCTTGAAGTTCTGGTCGGCAACCGCGGGGTTGGTCTTCTGCAGCAGCAGCGCCTTCTCGGCGGCGATCTCGGCGCGGACGATCTTCACCACCTCGACCGTCAGGTGCGTGCCCGGATCGAAGGCGGTGAACCGGCCGGGCTGCAGCAGCCGCACGAAGCGGCCATCGCGCGCCAGAAATGCGCGCTCGTCGTCCTTGACGACGACCTCAAACCAGAACCCGAACTTACGCATAACTTTCTCCGGCTTACGAGGCGAACCCAGACCAAAGCCAAGGTTGCCGGCCGCCCTCCACGCGTTGGATGCGGGCCCAAGCTTAAGCCCGGCGGCGCCACCATACACCTCAGGTTGCGTCCGCGTCCTCTCCGAGGAAAGGAACGCGCCGGAGCCTGGGCTCAAGCTTTGCCGCCGAGCGGTATCTGCTAAGGCACAGAGCACCTCGGCGTTGCCGTTCCAATCCGCACTCGGCAAGCCGCGGGCCGATCGGTCAGGCTGGAGAGCTGCCGGCTTCCCCGATATTTTGTTCGCTTATCAGGCGAAGAGTCCTGGCAGGGACTTGCGACGTGGGAGTTGAACCCACGACCCCAAGAGTAACAGTCTTGTGCTCTACCATTGAGCTAGTCGTCATGGTGGAGATGGAAGGGATCGAACCTTCGGCCTCCCGGTTCCCCGGGCGCTCTGCCACTGAGCTACGTCCCCGATTTTAACAACGCGGAACACGCCACCGCAGAGCGGCGCGCGCCAGCCGGGTCTCACCGAGCCCGGACACATGGCGTTCGACGCCGGAGTAATGCCGCAAATCCGGCGGAAATTTTGCAGCGTCGATAACAATCGTGTCAGCGCGGCGTGTGCGCGCGAAAGTCGCAAGCCGCTCCCGGTACGTCGCCAGAATGTCAGCTTCGGTTCATCTCGGAACTGGCAGCGTAGAGACTCGCGTTGACACGTGTCGGAAGGCATCGTTGCGACGTTTGCAACGCTTCTCAATTGGCACTGGGTGAGCAAACATGCCGTTGGGCACGAACGGGGGCACGAGCTTGGGAGCACAGCGTGATCTGCGGATCGATTTCTTTCGCGGATTCGCGCTGGTTTTCATTTTCATCGACCACGTCCCCGGCAACGATCTGGCCCGGTTGACCTTGCGCAACTTCGGCTTTGCCGACGCAGCCGAGGTGTTCGTGCTGCTCGCCGGCTTCTCGGCCGTGCTCGCCTACGGGCGCACCTTCGAGAACGAGGGTTCTCGCGCCGGCACCTCCCGCGTGCTGGAGCGCGTGCGCGACATCTACCTCTGGCATCTGGGCGCTCGTTGCCGTCTGCGCCATCGGGCTGACGCTTGCGGCCGCCGTCTTCGCCAATCCCATGTACGTCGAGAACATCGGCGTGCACGTCTTCGCGCAGACCCCGGCGCGCTCGACCGTTCTCGCGGCGACGCTGGTCAATCAGCCCAACATGCTGAACATCCTGCCGCTCTACATCGTGCTGCTGCTGGTATGGCTGCCCTTCGTGCTGTGGCTGCTGCCGCGCCGTCCCTGGCAGGCGCTCGTGCTGTCGATCGGCCTGTGGTCGCTGGCAAATCTCTTCGCAATTGAATCTACCGAGCCAGCAGACCAACACGGGCTGGGTCTTCAATCCGTTCGCCTGGCAGCTGCTCGTCACCATCGGCGCGATGACGGCGCACTTCTCGCGGCGTGATTCGATCCCGATGTCGCGCACCCTGGTATGGTTGGCGGGAGGTTACGTCGCCTTCGCGTTTCTCGTCGCCGCACCGTGGACGCAGATCCCCGGGCTCGAAGCGACGCGCATTTTTCCGCCAGGATCTCTTGGGTCCGATGAACAAGAGCTACCTTTCACCCTGGCGGTTGCTCGACGTCGTCGCGCTCGGCTATCTGGTCATGACCTTACTATCGCCGCAAAGCCCATGGCTTTCTCGCGCCTGGGCCGCGGGTATTGCGAGATGCGGCCGGCATTCCCTAGAAATCTTCTGCCTCGGGACGGTGCTCTCGTTCGCCGGGTGGGTGGTTCTTGCTGAAGCCGGCGCCAGCTATATGCTGCAGGCCCTCGTCAATCTGGCCGGTATCGGTCTTCTCTGGGGCACAGCATGGGCTTTGGCGCAGCGCAATCGCGGTATGGACGTGGGCTTCGTACAGGGAGTGCGCAAACCACGTCACCGGTTGGCGCTCGCAATTGCAGCGGGTGTAAGCGGCGCTGGCGCCGCCAGCCCAGGCGGCTCCGACCTGCCAAGCTCCCATGAGCCTCCTACGCTTCACCGCGCCGCTACCCGGTGCTGGCGGCGCGTCTCGCCGCCAAGAAGCCGGTGCTGATCGTGGCGCTCGGCTCGTCCAGCACGCAAGGCATTGGCGCCAGCAGCCCGATGGCCGCCTATCCCTACAGACTCCAGGCAGAGCTGCGCGAGCGCTTTCCCGCAAGTGAGATCAACGTTCTGAATTCGGGCGTCGGCGGCCAGCTCGCCACCGACATGCTGGCGCGCATCAAGAAGGACGTGCTGCCGCTGCACCCCGCGCTCGTGATCTGGCAGACCGGCGTGAACGACGCCATGCGCTCACGTCGATGTCGCCGAGTTCCGCAAGACGGTGCAGCTGGGCGTGACAGCGCATGCGCGCAGCCGGCATCGATGTCGTGCTGCTCGACATGCAGTATTTCCCTGGCGCCGACAAAGTGCGCGACTTCACGCGCTACCTCGTGACCATGCGCCAGATCGCCGATCAGCGAGAAGATTCCGATCCTGCAGCGCTTCGCCATTCATGAAGCATCTCGTGACGAGCGCGCAGTTCACCGCACGCCAGCTGCTTGCGGCCGATCTCTTCCATCCCAACGATCTCACCTACGGCTGCCTCGGGCACATGCTCGCCGACGCGCTGCAGGATGAAGTCGGTCAGCCCGGTGCTCCGCGCGCCGTTGTTGCCGGCCCGCCCGGCTGCTCCGCTCGCGCCTGTCGGTGAGCGTCCCGGCCTCGAGCGCGCCAGCGCCGGAAACGTCGCCGTGCCGGTGGGACACGCAAACGTCGCGGCGGAACGCGCTCGCCAGGCGGCGACCACGACGGGCTCGATTGCGAAAACGGTTTCGCAGTAGCGCGGCGGACGATCTCGCCGCGTGAGGCAGCGCCATTGTCTCTGGCGTCAGGCCTTTACGCCCGGCGCGCCACGCGGCGATGCGCTCCATCAGCCAGCCCCAGGCCTCTTTCTCGCGCTCGCCTGCCGTCTTGTCGATGGCGATCGTGAGGTAGGCCAGCTCCGCCTCGATCTTCTCGGGCGACAGCATTCCGAGCCGCGACACCAGCACCGCGCATTCGAGCACGGCGGCCTGCGCGCGGTTGAACCCTCCCCAGGGCCGATGGTTGGCGACATGCACGACCCGGCAGGAAAAGCGCGGGCGCAAATCGTCCTCGGTCACCGCGTCGACCGCCAGCTCCCAATGCGACAGCGCAGTATCGAGCACCGCGCCCTGCACCTTGTCCGCCGCGCGCGTCGGCCAGCTCCTGCGCCCGGTGAGGCAACCGGCGAAAACGCGCACGTCATCGGTATGGCTCGCCACCGCGAAGGGGACCTCGCGCAGATTTTCGAGCGTGCGCGAGGGCTTGAACGGCGCGACGACCCAGTTGGTCGCCGTCCGCGATCAGGCCGAGCGGCGCGACGTGCACCTCACCCGTCGCGCTCATCGTCGTCACGATCGTCTCGACGATCAGCGGCATCGGTCTTCTCCTTGCGCGCAGCCTGCTTGGTGGAGCCTTCCGGAGCGTGTCGCGTCAGATCCTCTGACTTGCGCTCCGCCGCCACACCCCAGTTGAGCCCGGCGTCCTGCGTATAGCGCTTCCCCAGCGCAAGCGCGATCTCGGCCTTGGCCAGCTCGTAGCCCAGATAGAAGGCATGCGGGCCGTCCGCGCCGACACCGAGCTTCTCATAGAGGTCGAAGGGATCGCGCGCGATGTGGTGGCCATCGCGGTTGTAGATGTGGATGCCGTCCTCGGCCACCTCGATGCGGAAATTCTGGTCGCGCACCGCTTCCGCACTCGCCGCGATCTGCTCGGGGCTTTGCGGGAAACGGGCGCAGATCGTGCAGCGACATGCAGCCCGGCGTTGTAGCCTTTCGGCAGGCTCTCGTCCTCGCGCGCGCGCAGCATGAGGCGGCGCGCGGCGTCGTGCTCCTGCACCGTGCGCCGCGTGTGCGGGGAGACCTGCACCACCAGCACGTTGCCGATTTTCAGCTCCGAGCAGATGCCGAGCAGCACCGCGGTGACGCCCTGGCTGTCGGCGTCGGTCAGCTCGGTCAGGTTGCCGGTACCCATCAGCATCTCCACCTCGGGGCGCTGGCGGCGCAGCTCGGCGTAGCGCTGCAGCGAGGCGGTGAAACCGAAATGAATCGGATCGAGGATCGGGATCGGCAAGATGCGGGATGCCCTTTGCCTTGCAGAGGTCGATCGCGCGGATGAGGGACTTCGAGATCGCCGTGCGGCTTGGGGATCAGGATCGGCACGGTCTTGGTGCCGGCGATGGCGTCGAGCGTCGTCTCATCGAGGCTCAGCACGTAATCGGCGCCGGCCTGGGCACCGCGCTTGAGCTCCGCCACGTCGCCTGAATCGACGCTGACCTTGTAGCCGGCCTTCGCCAGCGCCCGCACGACCTCTTCCAGATGAGGAAACGGCACATCCGGCTGGCAGCCGATATCGATGACGTCGGCGCCTTGCGAGGCGAGCACGGTGGCGCGCGCGATGAGCGTCTCGACCGAGAGCGTCGGCGCCTCGACGATCTCGGCGAAGATGCGCATGTCGTGGCGGGTGAGGTCGGCGGGCCGGCCCGTCTTGCCGAAGTAGAACGGCAGATCGACGATCTCCTCGGGCCCGCGCTCGAACGGCACGCCGTAGTGGCGCTTCAACTGGTCGAGATCCATGCGCGCGCGCCCCGGCACGATCACGCGGTCGGCGTCGAGCGGTCCCTTCAGGCGATTGCGCACGATCGCCTCGGTCATCAGCGCGGCGACCTTTACGCCGACGTTGGCGATACGCCAGGAGCCGGGCGGCAGGCCGAGCTCGGCGACCGTCCGGTTGAGGCGGGGCTCGGCGAGCTTGCCCGTCAGAAATAGAAGTCTATCGGCCATGTGGCCCGTGGTCCTGGCCCGCTGCACGACGTCCGCGAACGCCTGCCGTCATCTCAATCGCGCGATAGCACGCTCGCCCCGCGCGGTCGATACGCATTGCCGCCCGAAGACCGGTCTGTCCCGCGTCCGCGCGCATCCAGCAGCGCCGCCAGCTCGGCCTCATCGCCGGCACCGAGCACGTGCCAGGGCAGCCGCGCCCGCGTTGACGATCGACTTGAAGGCGGTATCGACCACGCCCGTCCGAGCCAAGGCGGCAATCGAGGTGCCAGGCGCAATGCGGCACGACTTGACCAGCACGACAGGAGCACCGCCGAGCCGCTCGGCCAGGCGCGCGGCGAGGCCGTCCGAGGTCGTCGACCAGTCGGCGGTAATCCTGCGATCGGGCGCGGTGAGCTTGAACGGCAGCCACACCGGAATGGCGCCGGCCGCCGCTGCGCGCCGGATCCCGGACAGCGTCTCCTCGGGTTTGAGGCGCGGATGCAGCGCCGCCATCATGAGCCCGGTCTGGTGCATCGCCAGCAAAGCCATGCGATGCGCGACAGCGGTCGGAATTGCGAAATCCTTTTGCGCCTGGCGCACCGCATCCGCGAACGTGCCGCCGCCCGGCACGATGACGATGCGCGCGCGCGCCGAACCCACCATGGCGAGGATCGAAGCCAGCCGCTTGCTCTCGGCCAGACTGCCACCGAGCTTCACCACCGTCAGAGAAGGCGTTCGGCGCTCGCCGCTTGGTTTGCGGGGGCTCACGCGCCGCGTCGCGGGCGCACGATTTCGACGCCGACGGACGCGGGTCCGCGCTCCAGCTTCTCGACGCGAACCAGCACCGAGACGATGCGCTTGTCGGCGAGGCAGCGCTGCGCGATGCGCTCGGCCAGCGTCTCGACCAGGTTGATATGGCCGTGGGCGATAACCGCTTTCACGGCGCCGACCAGATCATCGTAGGACGGAACCTCGGCGATGGCGTCGCCCTTGGGCGAGACACCGGTCGCCACGTCGGCCTCCACCGTGAAGCCGACCTTCTGGGTGACGCCCTGCTCCTCGTCGTAGACACCGATCGCCACCGGGAGCACCAGCCCGCGAATGAAGATGCGGTCGCACGCGATGCCATCGTGGTGCCCGGCATGCGCTTTGTCGCCGATGCTGCGCTTCTCGCTCATGCGGCGCGCTCCGCCTGACGACGCTCAGATCGCACGGACGTCGATCGCCTCGCGCACGGCGCGGACGGCGGCCTCATCGATGGCGTGCGTGCGATCCTGCTCGCGGCAGAGCCCGCCGCGGAAGCCGAGCACGTCGGGACCCAATTCCGCCAGAGCGGCAACGTGGCTTGCACGCAGCGATCCGGCGAGCCCGGCGAACATCCCAGCACCGTGCGCAGCCTCGATAAAGGCGCGCGAGCTCAGCCGGGGCTAACAAGATCGGGAAGCGCGCCGTTATCCTTGGCGGCGGTATCGAGCATCACGCCCGCAAAGCCTGCGCCCTGCGCGGCGGGGATGAGTTCGAGATCGAGCGCTCGGTCGGCCAGAAGCACGCCGACGAGACGAACCTTTGCCGGCATCACCGCGCGCAGCCGATCGAGCGTGCGCCCGCTCAGCGCCGGCACCTGCGAGCCCGACCTTGACGTAATCGACCCCGGTCGCGGCCATGAGTTGCGCATCCCGCACGGTGGCGTCCGCATCACCTGAAGGATCGCCGATCGTCGCGCTGAGCTTTACGTCTGCGGGCACCGCGGCGCGGATGGCGCGCACGTCTTCAAGCGGAGAGCGCGCCCAGCGCCCCGGCCGCCGCGTCCTTGGCATCGATGATGTCGGCTCCCAGCGCGACGCACAGGCGTGCCTCGTGCGCATTCATCACGCTCGCAAGGAAGCGCACCCTGCCGGCTTTGTTGTTCCATGTTTTTATCAGTCGCCGAAGATGCGGTGCTGCTCGTTTCGCACCTTGTCGCGGTCGGCCCGATCGGCGACCGACAACGAAACGGGGATGTCCTGGACGATACTTGCAGAGGGGGCCGACAGGCGCAAGATGCGGGTTCCGAGCATGACGGCCTCGGCGCGGTCGTGCGTCACAAAGATCACCGTGGTCGGGCGGCGCGACCACAGCTCGACCAGCAATTCGCGCAACCCCTGTGCGGTCGGATCATCCAGCGAGACGAACGGCTCGTCCATCAGCAGGAATTCGGGCTCGAGCACGAAGGCGCGGGCCAGTGCCGCGCGCCGCTGCATGCCGAGCGAGATCATCTCGGGGTAGGCGTTGGCCGCTTCCGTTAATCCTACGCGCGACAACAGCTCGGGGATGTTGGCCCGGCGCGGATCGCCCTCGGGCAGCACCAGCGCGATGTTCTCAGAGACCGTGCGCCAGGGCAGAGCCGCGGCGACTGGAACACGTAGGCCAGATTGTGCTCGGCCTTGTCGCCGTAGTCGATCTTGCCATCGAAGTTCTTGTCGAGGCCGGCGATGATGTTGAGCAGCGTGGTCTTGCCGCCGCCGGACGGCCCGGTGATGACGACGAACGAACCCGGCTCCACCTGGAACACGATGTCCTTCAGGACGGCGATCTCGGCCCGCTGGCCGATCGCGGGAAAGACCTTCTTGTGGATCTCGACCGAAAGGGGACGGGTCAGCGGCGCCATTTATTCGCCCTTGCGATCAGCGGCTGCACGAGCACCATCTCGATGATCTGCACGACGATGATGAACGCCAGCGCGTAGGCGAGGATCATCGAAACGTCGAACAGCTGGAAGCCGATGTTGAGCTGATGCCCGACGCCTTCGGAGCGGCCGAAGGCCTCCACGACGAGAACGATCTTCCACACGAGCGACAGGCCCGAGCGGGCGCCGGCGGCGAAATAGGGAGCCAGCTGCGGCAGCGTGACGTGGCGGAACGTCTTCCACGCGCCGAAGCGGTAGGCCTGCGCCATCTCGTGCAGATCTTTGGAGAGGCTGCGCGCGCCCTCGCGCATCGTCACGGCGACGTTGGGGACCTTGTTGACGACGACGGCCGTGATGGCCGCCAGCTTCGTTCAGCCCGAACCAGATGTAGCAAAGGACGATGATGACGAGCGCGGGCAGGTTGAGGAAGAAGATGAGCCAGGTGTCGAAGAAGCGGTCGGCGCCTTTGATGGCGGCCAAGCGCAATGCCGATCGCCGATCCGATGAACATGGCGATGACGAAGCTGACGACGACGCGAAAGAGCGTCCAGCCGATGTTGAGCCACAGCTCGCCGGCTTCGGCCTCACGGATCATCGCCTGCACGACGGTCGAGCGGGCCCGGCATGTAGCGGCTCGCGGCGATGAGCGCCACGACCTCCCAAATGCCGATGAGCGTCGCAAGCGAGGCGAGCGACCAGCCGAGACGGCCAACCTTGATGCGTTCGGCCGAGACGCCTTAGCTACCTGCAGCATGGAAGAGCTTGGGATCGAACCGTGTGCCGCGCCGATGAACTCGTTCGACCCTGAATCGATCAGGATCTGCGTGAGCTTCTCGGCCGATTGTGTATCGGCTTGCGTCCACGGCTGCGGAATGCCGGCGCGGTAGAAGGCCTTGATGGCCGCGAACTCGGCGTCGTCATGCGGCTTCACCAGATTCGCGGACGCGCTCCCACGCGGGATCGGACTTGGCGAGGATCGCATTCGCCTGCGCGACGGCATCGAGAAACGCCGCGATCGCTGGGCCTTTCTTGGCCTGCGTCGACTCCCGCCAGATGAACCCGACGAGCGCCGGCACCGGCGCGATGCCAAGCTCCTTCAAGACGTCTTCCATGCCGAGCATGGTGCGGAAACCACCGCCCGACAGCCGCGCGGCGTAGGTCCAGAAGTCGAGAACCGCGTCGAGGCGTTCAGCGCGCAGCTCCTCGGTCAACAAGGGCGGCGCGCCGTAGATCGGCTTCGCCACGCTGGCGATGTCCTTGCCCATCGTCTTGCGCGAGTAGGCGCGCAGCACCAGCCAGCTCTTGTCGATCGCACTGCCGGCGACGCCGAGCTTCTTGCCTTCGAGATCGGCGAGCTTGGCGATCGGGAGTCCTTCGGCACCATGATGGCGCCGAGCGCGGAGGAGTAAGGCGCGAACTTGAGATTCTCGCCCAGCCCGCGCTGGCGCAGCGCCCAAGGCCAGTCGCTGACGATGACGTCGGCGTCGCCCGAGAGCAGCGCGACGGGTCCTGCCTGATTGTTGGCGACCTCGACGACCGTGATCTTGAGGCCGGCCTTTTCGGCTAGTCCCTTCGGCGCGGATCGTCTCGAGCGTCCAGCTGAGCGACCCGAACGCTGACGGAAGCGACACGCAACTCCCCTACGTCAGCCGCCCAGGCTGGCACGCGCAACGAGGCGCCGGCAATCGCGGCGCCACCGACAAGCAAAAGACTACGGCGGTCGATCATTGCGAGGTTCCGACGTTCTCTTTGAATAGACGCTTCTCGACCAGGTAGTGCACCGCCGCGCAGCCACATCGCGTCGGTGTTGCCGTAGATCTCGCCGGAAGCCTGTTTGACGACCTTCTCCTGCGCCACGTCGCGGATGTAGACGCTCACCGTGAACAATACATCCGACGCCTTGCGCACCGTGCCGATGAACGCGACGCTCGCACCGGCTTTCTTGGCGAGGTCATCCTCGCAGCCGTTGCACTTGTACATCGGCGACTTTTCCTCGATCTCCGCCGCGATCGGCGTTGAATCGACCACCTCGTAGCGCCCGCTCTCCTTGATGAGCTTCGTCAGCTCGGCGGTGACGACACCGAGCCGGCGCTTCTCCTCGGGATCGATCTCCTTGGGCATGATGCCGAGCTCGAACTGCTGGCTCTGGTCGATCAAATCGAAGGGAAAGATGATGGCCTTGTCGGCCGCGAAGCCCGCCGTCGGCAACAGCAGGAGCGCGACGAAAAAGCGACAGACGCGGTTGACGAACAAGGCGTTTCCTCTCAGCGCACGCTCCGTGCGTTGAGACCGCGGAGCGACGATTTATGTTATTGAGTTACGTGTGCCGATCAGGGGTGGTTTTGCAAGGGGCTTGTTGCCGCCGTTTGCGCACGAAGAGGTCACAAGTCCGCGAGTTGCGGGCGCAAAACCCTTGACATTGGACCCCTCCAATACCCTTTTACTGCAACAAAGTAACAGATACTCAAGAGCAAGAATGCTAGGGAGCGTTCAACGTGCATGTCTAAATTCTGCCCCGTTGGAAAGCCGCCGGCGGAGGAGCGAGATACGATGAAGCCGACCGTATCGTCACGAGGCACACGAGCAGCCGTCGCAGCCGGTTTTCTGCTGGCGTTCGCATCCGTCTGCCTCGCCGAAGACCAGCCCGCTGCTCCTGCCGCGCCGAGTCTCCCGCGCAGACCTCCCGCTGCGGCAGCCCCTCGCAACCATCCGCACCGCACTCCGCAGCCCGCTGAAGCCGCGCCCGCACCCGACGGCAAACAGGCAGACGCGCCGGCGGCCGACCAAACCTCGCAACCATTCCCATCGTGCTCGCGCGCGAGTTGGTCGATAAGCCGCTGCCGCTGTCTCTGCTCGATCTGCCGCCTCCCGATCTCGGCATCGCCGGCGCAAAGCTCGGCGTGAAGGACGACAACACGACCGGGCGCTTCATGAACCAGCAGTTCACGCTCGACGTGGTGGAGGACGCCGACGCCGACAAGCTCATCAAGGACGTCGCCGCAAAGGTCGACGCCGGCGTCCATTTCGTCATGGCCGACGTCGCGCCGGCAACGCTGCTGAAGCTCGCCGACGCGCTCGCGGGCAAGCCCGTGACTGATCTTCAATTACGGCGCGCCCGACGATCGGCTGCGCGAGGAAGACTGCCGCCCCAACGTGATGCACACCGCGCCGACGCGGACCATGCTGGCCGACGCGCTGGCGCAATACCTGATCTGGAAGAAGTGGCCGCGCTGGTTCCTCGTCTCGGGTCCGACACGAGAAGACAAGCTGTTCGCGGAGGCCCTGAAGCGCTCCGCCAAGCGCTTCGGCGGCAAGATCGTCGAGGAGCGCACGTTCCAGTATGAGCCCGGCAGCCGCCGCTACCGACGGCGGCTTCGAGCAGATGCAGCAGCAGATCCCGACCTTCACGCAGAGCGCGCCCGACGTACGACGTCATGCTCGTCGCCGACGAGGGCAACCTGTTCGGCGACTACCTTCCCTATCGCACCTGGGACGCGCGCCCGGTCGCCGGCACGCTCGGGGCTCGTGCCCATGAGCTGGCATCCGGCCATCGAGCTTTGGGGCGGCACGCAATTCCAGAACCGCTTCAAGAGGCTCGCCGACCGCACCATGCGTCCGGAGGATTACAACGCCTGGATGGCGACGCGCATGATCGGCGAGGCCGCCTCACGCACGAAATCGACCAAGTACGAGGATCTCGTCGGCTACATGAAGTCGCCGAAATTCGAGTTCGCCGGCTTCAAAGGCGTCGGCCTGTCGGTCGCGCGACTGGAACGGACAGCTGCGTCAGCCGATCCTGGTCGCAACGCCCAAGCTGCTCGTGACCGTGTCGCCGCAGCAGGGCTTCCTGCACCAATTCAGCGAGCTCGATACGCTCGGCATCGATAGACCCGAGACCAAATGCAAGGCCTACACACAATAGCCGCGCCGTCCGCTCGCGGGCCGGTACGGAATTTCACGTTCAAGGAGGACGTTGCCTGATGCGCTTAAAGGTCGGTTTTGCTTGCTTGCTGGGCGCGTTTGCAGCCTCGCTCGTATCGGCGCCGGCGGCATTCGCCTACACGGCCTTTGTCACCAACGAGAAGGACAACACGGTTTCGGTGATCGACACCGAGAAGCTCGAGGTGATCAAGACCTTCAAGGTCGGCCAGCGCCCGCGCGGCGTCATCCTGTCCAACGACGCCAAGTGGCTCATCATCTGCACCAGCGATGAGAACCTCATCCAGGTCTACGACACCAAGACCTATGAGCTCGTGAAAACGCTGCCCTCCGGCCCCGATCCCGAGCTCTTGATCCTGCATCCCGCCGGCAATCCGCTCTACGTCGCCAACGAGGACGACAACCTCGTCACCGTCATCGACATCCAGAAGGGCTCGGTGCTCACCGATATTCCCGTCGGCGTCGAGCCCGAAGGCATGGGCATCAGCCCCGACGGCAAGGTGCTGGTCAACACCTCCGAAACCACCAACATGGCGCACTTCATCGACACGACGACGCACAAGACGTTCGACAACGTGCTGGTCGACAGCCGCCCGCGCGTCGCGATCTTCAACACCGACGGGCGACCAGTTGTGGGTGAGCTCGGAGGTCGGCGGCACGGTCACCGTGATCAATCCGAAGGACCGCAAGGTCATCGGCAAGGTCAACTTCGAGATCCCGGGCATCCTGCGCGAGGCGATCCAGCCGGTCGGCATCCGCATCACCAACGACGGCAAGACGGCGTTCGTCGCGCTCGGGCCCGCCAACCGCGTGGCCGTGGTCGACACCGCCACCTTGAAGGTCGTGAAGTACCTGCTCGTCGGCCAGCGCGTCTGGCAGATGGCGTTCACGCCCGACCAGAAGCTTCTGTTGACCACCAACGGCACCTCCAACGACGTCTCCGTCATCGACGTGGCCGCACTGAAGGTGACGAAGTCGATCCGGGTCGGGCGCTATCCTTGGGGCATCGTGGTCGCGCCGTTTTGAAATCGCTTGCGACCAGCGCCGATGGCAGGTGTACTGAGACGAAGACGAAGCCGGACCGCTCCGAGCGTGGCCCGGGCCATCAGAAAACGGAATAGCTTTTCAATGGCTTGGAAGAACGGACAAGGACCGGGAGAATAATCGTCGCGATGGACATGGCAGATAAACCAGAGCCTCATGCCGAGGCTGCCCCAGCGCTCGTCATCAGCAACGTCAGCCACCGCTTCGGCGACACGCTGGCGCTCGACGATGTGTCGCTCACGGTTCCGCGCGGCGACGTTCGTCGTGCTGCTCGGTTTGAACGGCGCCGGCAAGTCGACGCTGTTTGCCCTGATCACGCGCCTCTATGACAACGTGACCGGCTCGATCGTCATCTTCGGCTACGACGTACGCCGGCGCGCATCCGCTGCCCTGCAGCGGCTCGGCGTCGTGTTCCAGAACCGCACGCTCGACCTCGATCTCAGCGTGAAGCAGAACCTGCTCTACCACTGCGCGCTGCACGGCATTCGCGGCCGCGACGCCCGCGCGCGCACCAAGCGTGCGCTGGAGATGGTCGGCCTTGCCGATCGCGCGCGCGAGAAGGTGCGCAACCTGTCCGGCGGCCAGGCGCGGCGCGCTCGAGATCGCGCGCGCGCTGCTGCACCGGCCCGCGCTGCTGCTGCTCGACGAGCCGACCGTCGGTCTCGACATCGGCTCGCGCGAGAGCGTCATCGGTATCGTGCGCGCGCTCGTCGAGAAGGAAGGCCTCGGCGTGCTGTGGGCGACGCATCTGTTCGACGAGGTTCGCCCGACGGACCACGTGGTGATCTTGCACAAGGGCAAGGTGCTGTTTGCCGGCAAGGTGCCCGAGCTGCTCGCGACGACCGCAACCCCGAACGTCAGCGACGCGTTCCGGAAGCTCACCGCGACACCGGCCAGGGAGCTTGCGGCATGAGCGTCACAACCGCCACGACCGGACAGCCGTCCGCCTCATCCCCGGTCGCACCGGCCTGGGACATGGACCCGCCGCGCCTCGGCGTGCGCGCCTACATCACCTGCTTCAAGGGCATCGTGTGGCGCGAGGTGCTGCGCTATCTGCACCAGCGCGAGCGCTTCCTCTCGGCCCTCGTGCGGCCCCTCGTCTGGCTGCTCATCTTCGCCGCCGGCTTCCGCCAGACGCTCGGCGTCTCGATCATCCCGCCCTACGAGACCTACGTGCTCTACGAGGTCTTCATCACGCCCGGCCTCATGGGCATGATCCAGCTGTTCAACGCGATGCAGTCCTCGCTGTCGATGGTCTACGACCGCGAGACGGGCGCCATGCGCACGCTGCTCGTCAGCCCGTTCCCGCGCTCGTTCCTGCTGTTCTCCAAGCTCATCGGCGGCGTCGCGGTTTCGCTGCTGCAGGTCTACGCCTACCTGCTGATCGCCTATTTCTGGGAGATCGAGCCGCCGCTGTGGGGCTACCTCACGGTGCTGCCGGCGCTGATCCTCTCCGGGCTGATGCTCGGCTCGATGGCGCTGTTCTTGTCCTCGCTCATCAAGCAGCTCGAGAACTTCGCCGGCGTCATGAACTTCGTGATCTTCCCGATGTTCTTTGCCTCCTCCGCGCTCTACCCGCTGTGGCGCGTCAAGGAATTGAGCGTCAGCCTCTACTACATCTGCCTGCTCAACCCGTTCAGCCACGCGGTCGAGCTGATCCGCTTTGCGCTCTATGAGCAGGTCAACTGGACGGCGCTCGCCGTCGTAATCGGGTGCACGGTCGTTTTCTTCGGAGGCGCCGTCTACGCCTATAACCCATCTAAGGGCCTGCTCGCTCGGCGCGGCGGCCCCGGTCCCGGAGCATGATCATGCAGAAGATGAAAACCAGTAGCGACGATGCTCGCTGGAGCGCTCCTCGCCGGGGCGCTTGCGCTCGCGGTGCACGCAGCCGAGCCCGCCGCGCAGCCTGGCGCAGATGCCGTGCCTCCCGATCCCAACGCGGTGACGCCGGCGATGCCGAACGTGCTGCCCGAATGCGCCCAAGGTCGGTGATACGGCTCCCTCCTCGGAAGGCACCGCCGCGCCCGAACAACCCTACGTGCCGCAAGCTGCTGCGCCCGGTGCACCCGGCGCGGCACCTGTTCCGGCTGGAGAAGGCGGCGCCCCTGCGGAGGCCATCTCGCCCGCAGCGGTCGCTGGCAGCCCCGACTGGCCGTGCGTGCAGCGCAAGGTATCGGCGATCAGCGCCGCGCAAATCTGGGACGGCCCCTCGATCGACGGCCTGAAGGTCGAGAACGACGAAAAGATCCAGGAGCTGACCAGCTACCTCGTCAGCCGCCGCATAACGAACGAGGAAGCCGAGAAGGCGATCAAGGAGTACGTCGCGACGCTGCCCGGCGGGCGACCGCGACAAGAAGCTGACCGAGCTGTTCGCCAGCCGTGCTCGCCAAGGTCAATTCCGATCGCGAGTTCGTGATGCACCGCATCGAGGTGTTCCAGAAGCGGCAGAAGGGGCGCGCGGAGGAGATCGAGCGCGAGGGCCAGAAGCTCTCCGCGAAGGACCAGGTCATTCCGGCCGAGGAGCAGCTGGGCCCGCGCGACGCCGTGCTGACGCCCGAGCAGCAGGAATACAATTGGAACGCGCGCATCTTCCAGGAGCGCCAGCAGAACATCACGGTCGCCTGCGAGATCCCCGGCCTCATCGAGACGCACGTCTACGACATCGCGAAGCTGATCCGGGCGCAGATGCAGAGCTGAGCTTCGGGTACGCGGCAGAGCGGCGGCTGAACCGGCCGCCCTCTCGCTCAGGGCTGCTTGGACAGGAGTGCTCGGCGCCAGGCGCATCTGCGCGGCTTCCGGCTCCCTCGCGACGTCGACCAGCGGATAGCCGAGCTCCTGCCAGGCGTCGGTGCCGTCCCTAAACCACATCACGTTGGTGTAGCCAGCCGCCACCGCGCGCTTGGCCGCGTTCCACGACATCCAGCAGTCCCTGAGACAAAAGAACACGATCGGCGCCTCGCGGTCGCCCTTGGTGAGGCGCTCGAGCCCGGCACGGAAGTAGGCCTCGATTGAATCGGGCAGCGCGCCGTAGCCGACGTTGGGCAGCCAGTGCGCCCCTTCCATCGTGCGGTGAGACGGATCGCGCCAGTAGGTGCCGGCGGGCAGGTTCTTCGGCTTGGGTGCCTGCGGGTAGACGTCGATGAAGATGGCGCGCGCGCCATTGGCGTTCCACAGGTCCGCCGCCTCATCCCCGGTCAGGACCTTCGCGCCCTTAAGCGTCATGGGAACGGGGCTGCGGAAATCCTCCATCTTGTAACCGTCGGGCTCCGCGACTGGGCCCGCAGGCTTGGGCAGGTGCGGCGGCAGGCTGTGGGGCAGCTGTCGGGGCTGGCTTCGGCAGCAGGTGCGCGGTGCAGCAGGATCGGCATGAGCTGCAAGCGGCGCGACGGCGATAGCCGCTGCCAAGCGCCGCAACGGCGCCTAGCGCAAAACTCCGGCGCTGATCATGAGCGCGCTATCCGGCGGTGCCGCTTGCAAAGGCGCCGGCATGCGCCGCATGCGCGCAGCCTCAGCTGCGCGGCTTGGTGATCGGGTTGTTTTCCTCATCGAGCAGCGGCACGCCGTAGTCGAGCAGCACGCGTATCGATGTCGCCCTGACGCTTCTTGATGATGTCGTTGAGCTGGCGCTTCCACAGATCATCGCCCTGGCGCACGCCGGCGGTGATGCGGAAGATCAGATGCTTGTCGTTCAGGCGTCCTTGACCATCGGCACGACGGTGAGCTTCTCGCCCGCCGCGCGTTGCGAAGTAGCCGGCGATCGGACCCCACATCACGCCGGCGTCGATCTCGCCCGCGCGGATGTCCTTGATCATCTCTTCCGACGGTGAACTCGAAACGCCGGTCGACCATCAGCCGGTAGGGGCGCGCCTTGCCCATCAGGCCGGCCTTGTTGACGACGTCGGCGGCCGGTGTCGTGATGACGACGCCGATGCGCTTGTCCTTCAAGCGCGGGTCGAACAGCGTATCGACGCCGTCGAGCCCTTTGCCTGGCGGGTAGATGATCGCGTAACCCGAGCGGTAGAGCGCGTTGGTGTTGAGCACGAGCTCATCGCCCTGGCCCGTGCCGATGATGACATCGCAGCGCTTGGCCAGAAGCGTATTGCGCGTGAATCCCATCGCCTGCGGGAACCACGTGTACTCGACCGGGAGCTTCAGCTCCTCGCCGATGATGTCGGCGATCTTGTTCTCGAACCCTTCTCTTCTTCTGGTTCGAGAACGGCATGTTCGCCGGGTCGGAACAGACCCGGAGCACCTGCCGATTGACGAGGTCGGAGCGATGGCCCTCGACGGCCTTCAGCGGGTAGGCGTACAGGCCGGCAAGAACGATGCCGGCCGTCGCCAATCACGAGATATCTAGCTACCAAGACAGGCCTTCTCTGCTGCCTTCGCCTCTTCGGGCTTTTCATCGCGGTTGCGCCCGCCGAGCTGACCGGCCGGAAGTCCATCGCTCGAGCGCGCCTTGATGTACGAATACAAGTCGTTGATGAAGCACATCACGTTCTTGTTGTCACCGAACGCGGGCATCACGAATTTGGTACCGGCTGCGTCGTGCACGCGGCCGCTCGCCACCGTGCCGATGAAGTCGGAGTAGGTCATCGTCTCAAGTGAATTGTGCAGAGCCGGTGCGTAGCTCGAGCCCAGCGCGTTGGGGCCGTGGCAGACATGGCATTCGCTGTGATAGCGGCGATAGCCGTTGTACGTCGCCCAGTCGACGACGTAGTTCCCGTCCTTTTTGCAGATGTGATAGGTCGGCGTGCCGTCGGGCAGGACCCACTTGCCGTCCTCGAACTTGGCGCCTTCCTGGCTGAGGCAGCCATCCGGAAGCGTCACTGCCTTTTGCAAGCCGCCCACGGCTGCCGCGTCGCCTGCTGCTGCCGGTGCCGCTGCTGGCGCGGTGCCGGTGCCGCAGGTGCCGGCGCTGCTGGAGCCGCCGCCGGGCTGCGGCTGGTGCGGCTGCCGGTGCGCTGCTTTGTCGTCAGCCGCGGCCAGATATCCTATCGCACCGATCGATGCACCGACTGCGATGGCGGCAGCGACGGCCAAACTGATCCTTGTCACGCGTTTCCCCTGTCAGCTTTTTTGGTTGCAGGATTGATTAGCATCTTCATTTGGGCAGCCTGCCGGGCAAGTGCAACCGGCAAAATGTCATCCTGGGCCGCGGTCGGGCTATCAAGGATAACGATGTGCGCCGCACAAATGGTGGAAGCTCTCGAACTCCTAGCACCGACTACGCCACTCATAAGGAAGACCGGCGCGGGAAACCCGCGCCGGTCCTTAGTGTCGTGACGTCGGCTTACTTCGAGTCGCCGAGCGACCAGACCGTCAACGAACCACCCAGAGCGGTGTAGTTGTTGAGGCCAGCGTAGCCACCGACAGCGCCCAGACCATCGGTCGGGTTGGTCAAGCCAGCTGCCAGACCGATACCGGCCCAACCACCGACGCCCGAGAAGACGGCGATGTACTGCTTGCCACCGTGACCGTAGGTCATCACGTTGCCGATGATGCCGGACGGAGTGCGGTTCTTATACAGCTCCTTGCCGTCCTTCTGATCGACGCACTTGAAGTAGCCCTCGAGGGTGCCGACGCAGGCGATGCCGCCAGCGGTCGTGAGAACACCCGACCAAACCGAGAACTGCTCCTTGTTCGACCAGACGATCTTGCCCTTGGAAGCATCCCACGCAATGAGGTTGCCCATGTGGCTCTCGCCCTTCGGCGGATACATGGACAGCGTGGCGCCAACGTAGGGCTGACCGGCAGTGTACTCGACCTTGAAGGGCTCATAGTCCATGCAGACGTGGTTCGTCGGCACGTAGAAGAGACCCGTCAGCGGCGAGTAAGCAGCCGGCTGCTCGTCCTTGGTTCCGAGAGCTGCAGGGCAGACGTCGACGGTGTTCACGTCCTGACCATTCAAGAAGGTCGACTTGGACGCGACAACAGCCGGACGGCCGTACTTGGCGCTCTTGGGGTCGAGGTCAACACCAGTCGTCCAGTTGACGGCCGGGTCATACTTCTCGGCAACCAGCGGGAGGCCGCTCTCGCGGTCAACCGTGTAGCCAAGACCGTTACGGTCGAAGTGGACGAGCACGTTGTGCTTGCCGCCCTTAACGTCCATGCCGTCGACGAGGATCATCTCGTTGACGCCATCGAAGTCCCACTCGTCGAACGGGGTCATCTGGTAAGCCCAAGCCGCTTCACCCGTCTGCGGGTTACGAGCGATGATGGACATCGACCACTTCTGGTCGATCTGCTTGCCATCGGGTCCAGCGCGCTGAGCCGGGTTCCACGTGGAAGGGTTGCCCGTTCCGTAGTAGATCAGGTTCAGCTTGGGATCCCAGGCATACCAGCCCCAGATCGAACCGCCGCCCAGCTTCCACTGGTCGCCGTTCCAAGTCTTGAGCGAGCTGTCGGCGCCAACCGGCTTGCCGAGCGACATGGTCTTCTCAGGGTTGAACAGGATGTCGCTGTCCGGGCCCATCGAATAACCGCGCCACACCTTCTTGCCGGAGTTGATGTCGTAGCCGGTCATGAAGCAGCGAACGCCGAACTCAGCGCCAGAGACGCCGATCATGACGATATCGCCAACGATAAGAGCGGCACCCGTGCCGGTCTCACCGCGCTTGGGATCGGCGTTGACAGCCTTCCAAACTTCTTTGCCGGTCTTGGCATCGAGAGCGACGAGGGTCGTGTCAGCCTGATGCAGGAAGACCTTGCCGTCGGCATACTGCAGACCACGGTTGACCGTGTCACAGCACATGACGGGGATCACGGACGGATCCTGCTTGGGCTCGTACTTCCAGATGATCTTGTTCTCGTCATCGAGGTTCAGAGCGTACACGATGTTCGGGAACGGGGTGTGGAGGTACATCGTGTTGCCAACGACGAGGGGCGAACCCTCGTGGCCGCGCAGCACGCCAGTCGAGAACGTCCAGGCGACCTTGAGGTCCTTGACGTTCTTCGTGTTGATCTGGTCCAACGTCGAATAACGGGTGGCAGAGTAGTTACCCTGCTGCATGCACCAGTTGTTGGCATCGGCAATACACTTTACGACACTATCATTGGCCAACGCCGGTGCCGCGAAGGCAGCCGTCGCAACCAAAGCACCTGCGAATACGCTTCTGCGCATTGCGCTTCCTCCATTTTAAGGTTCTTGCCACGCTTGCAATCGGTGATGAACAACAGCGCCTCACACCCAATAGTTGGGATGGGGTTTGCCCCTTCTTCCTCCCTGGCGATCGACCGGGTCTTATTGTTAGACAATTTGCCACTTCATTTCGTGCCGCTTGACCCTGGAAGCCATGTCACCACCGCGGCACATCTACGCACTTTTTTTTCACGACTGCAAGACGCGCGCAGTAACGAAAATTCACGCGTCCGTGAATAGGACAAGAGCGCTGACTTAAAATCTTCCGCATTCCATCGCGTATTATTGCACTGCACGAAGGAATGGTGCGGTGCACGACAAGATTCTGCGCACACCGGCGGATTTCATTGGTGCAATCGCAGTTTCGCCGCAGATCGGACTGCGCGAGAGGCGCACTGTCGTGCGCACGACGCCCGGAAAACTCCGGCAGAACAGTCGGGAAGAATCGGCACCGCCTCGAGATCACGGCCCGCTCTCGACGCCGTGATAGCGCGTGCGTATATGCAAGAGAGGCCCGCGCATGCGTCTACACACAAAAAACACCATCCTCCGCGCCCCGCCGTTCACGCTCGCTGCGCGTTGTGCGCTGATGCTGTGCTCGCGGGCGCTATTTCCGGCCCTTGCCGGCGCCGAAAGTTGCCGACGCACCGCTCTCTGTCAGCGAGATCGCGCCGGGCGTCTTCGTGCATCAGGGGCGCTACGAGTTGTTCACGCCGACGAACGCGGGCGATACGTCGAACTCCGGCTTCATCATCGGACGCGATGGCGTCGCTGTGATCGACACCGGCGGCAGTCCGCGCATCGGCGAACAGTTGCTCGCCGCGATCCGTGCGCGCACGCAGCTGCCGATCAAATACGTGATCAACACGCACATGCACCCCGACCACGTGTTCGGCAACGTGGCATTCGAAAACGAGAAGCCGACCTACGTCGGCCATTACAAGCTGCCGCGCGCGCTGGCGGCGCGTGCCGAGCGCTATCTCGCGGCCAACAAGGAACTGCTGGGCGACGCGGCATTCGCAGGAGAGCGCATCATTCCGCCGACGCTGCTCGTGCACGACACGACCGAGCTCGACCTCGGCGATCGTACGCTCGTGCTCGATGCGCAGAAGACGGCCCACACCGACAACGATCTCACGGTCTTCGACAAGAAGACGGGCACGCTGTTTCTCGGCGACCTACTGTTTTCCAAGCATACCCCAGCGCTCGACGGATCGATCCGCGGCTGGCTCGATCTCTTGAAGCGGCTTGCAGAGCGCAAAGACGTGAACCGCGTCGTTCCGGGACATGGGCCGGCCTCGATGCCCTTTCCCGAAGCGCTCGCGCCCGAGCAACGCTACCTGGCCAAGATCGCCGACGAAGTACGCGCGATGATCAAGGCCGGCGGCACGTTGAGCGAGGCCAGCAAGACGGCCGGCATTTCGGAAAGGGATGCATGGCTCCTATTTGACGAGTATCATGCACGCAATGTCTCGGCGGCGTTCGCCGAGCTTGAATGGGAATAAGCCGCGAGAACGCGGCACATGCGGAGGAAGACATGGACGCAACCCAAGCTTCCCGGCGCGGCGGGCTCATCCTCGGATTGACGGCCGCGGCCGTACTTGCACTTGGAACCGCACTCATTGCCGGCCCGGCGCTGGCTGATGACCCCTGGCCCGACATCAAGCGCGTCGTGTTCGACAACCGCGACGTCCTCGAGGAGGACGGCACGATTACGATGGACGCGCCCTACCGCGCCGAGGATGCGGCGATCGTCCCGATCACGGTACACATCCCAGCGAGCGTCGCCGGCGATGTAAAGACGCTTACGCTGATCATCGAGAAGAACCCGGCGCCCGTCGCGGCCACCTTCCATTTCGGACCGGCCGCCGGCAAGGGCGAGCGGATGCTGTCGACGCGGGTGCGCATCGACATGTACTCCAACGTTCGCGCCGTCATCGAAACGGCCGACGGCAAGCTGCACATGGCGACCAAGTTCGTGAAGGCGTCGGGCGGCTGCTCGGCTCCGGCCGGCAAGGACATCGACGAGGTGCTGGCAAACATCGGCAAGATGCAGATCCGGACCTTCGACGACGCGCAAGAGCCGCCGACAAGTCGCCCGCGACGCGCGAGGCCCAGGTCATGATCCGCCATCCCAACTTCACCGGAATGCAGATGGATCAGCTCACGCGCGAGTACACGCCCGCCAGGTATGTGCAGGATCTCGAGGTGAAGCGCGGCGGCGAGCTCGTCTTCCAGATGGAGGGCGGCGTCTCGATCTCGGAGAATCCCAACCTGCGATTTACCTTTGCGCCGGGGACCGATCCGACGCTCGAGGTCACCGCCAAGGACAGCGATGGGCGCGTCTTCACGGCGACGTCGGGCGGCAAGGACTCCTGACGGCAAGCCATGCGGTCTAGCAGACTGAAAAGGGCCCGCAGTGCGGGCCCTTTATGTTGCGTCAACTCGCGGCTTCAACGCTCAGCTCGGTTTAAAAGCAGCGAAGCTCCGCTCGTTTTAAAAGCAGCGAAGCTCCGCTTCGACCTGCGCGCGCTTCAGGTTTTTCACCTTTTCCAGCAGCGGCGCGTAGCTGTTGAACATTGCGACGTTCTCGCCACCCTTGAGGCGCACCGACAAGATCGTCTCGGCCTGCTCGTATTCCGCAAACGGCAGAATGGCCGCAACCTGATCGATCGAGCAGGAGCACTTTTCCAGCGCATCGCGCGTCTGCCCGTTGGTCTGCATGCAGGCAAAGACGTAATCAGCCCGCGCGTAGGTCGGATAGTCGTTGGTGGGCAACTCGACGGCATTGGCAATGCGCGCCCCGAAGGCCGCAACAACCACAACCCCGGCGATCAGGATCGGTAGCTTCCTCATTTGATCTCCTCCAGACCGCTCGCGCCGTCGAGCGTGGTGCGTTCGACAAGGTGAAGGTCCTTGTCGTCGTACTTGTTCTTGTATTTGGAGATGAGGTCGACGATCTGGCCGGGCACGTCTTTGCTGACCACGATCACGAACTCCGAGTTCTCCCAGCCTTGCATCTTCGCCTCGCTCTTGTCGCCGACGAAGGGAACCATCGTGATGCGATAGGCGTCGACCTTCTTGCCTTTGTAATCGATCTTTACCGGCTCGACCTTGGCCTTGTCCTTGAAGCCTTCGGAGAACACCCGCGTCAGATAGGGCGTCTGGCCGCCGGCCAGCTGGTGGAAGCTGTTTACCGCCTGGTTGAAGTAGACGAGGAACACGGGGTTGATGGTCAAGTCGGGCAGCTTCTGCAGGTCGCGCGCGCGCTCGCCGGTGTAGATCTGCAGATCGACATCCTTCTCGCCGGTCGGCTTCATGCCGGTGACCTTGAGCGTGATGGTGTCGGAGAACGGCTGACCCAGCATGTCGGCGATTGGAGACCGTGCGGTTGAACTTGTAGTCGACCTCCTTGCCGGGATCGACGTTCGCCAAATGCTTCTGCTCGAAGATGATGTCGGTCGCCTTGGGCGGATCGGCAGCGATCGCGGCGGCGGCGCCGTGCAGGCAGCCACTGTCAGCGCCAGCGCGGCGATGCCACGATGCTATTGGAGTACATACTCACGTTCCTTCCCTACCAAATCCAATGGCCACGCCATTTGCGACTGTTCTAACCACGCAGTTAGTCCCGCGTAAACAGGGGATTACCTTAACGATTGGTCATGCGGTGGCAGCAGCGGGACAACTTAAGATGAGCCGGCCGTGAACGCCTGCCTCGCGTTTGGGCGCTGCAACATCAACGCAGAAAGAGCCCGAACGCTCGGGGACCGTCGCCGACCTTAACCTCGCCCGCCAGCACCATCTTGGCGGCATCGATGCGCTGGAGGACGTTGTCGAACCAGCACGCCACGTAGACGTAGGCCCCGGCCGGATCGGCGGCGATGCCTTCGGGATGATCCCCGACCTCGATGGTGGCCAGCGGCTTGAAGCTATCGAGATCGAACACGCTGACGGTGCCGGCGTACTGGTTGGTGACGAAGGCGCGGCCGCCGGCAAGCGCCACCGCGTAGGGGCGCCGGCCGACCTTCACGGTCGCGATCACCTTGCGCGCGGCGATGTCGATGACGCTTACGTCGTCGCTCGCGACGTTGGCCGTGTAGGCGCGCTTGCCGCCGGCGTCGATGGTTATGCCGAAGGGCCGCTCGCCGACCTTGACGCCGCCGGTCGCGCGTGTTCGTCGTCGTATCGACGTACGGAGACCTCATTGCTGTCGCGGTCGGCACTCAGCAACAGTTTGCCGTCAGGGGTCAGTGCTAAGACCGGACGGCGAATTCGCCACCTGCGATGCTCGCCGGTGATCGCGCCCGCCTCGGGATCGACCACGAAGACCTTGTGGGTGTACCAGTCGGCGACGTAGACGCGGCTCTGGCTCGGGGGGGCGGCGACGCCGAGCGGTCCCTCGCCGACCTTGATGCGCCTGGTGATCGCGCGCGAGGCAGCATCGACGACGATGAGCTCCTTGCCTTCGGGCGCGGTGACGTAGGCGCTCTTCTTGTCGGCGGAAATGGCGATGCCGGCCGGCTTGCCGCCGATTTTGATGGGATCGGATGCCTTTAGCGTCGCCAAGTCGACGACTGACAGGTGTCGTCGTTCTGGTTGGTGACGAAGGCCTGGCTGACGACCCTTTCGTCCCCCGGCCTCGCCGCCTGCCCCCGCAGCCGTCGCGGCGACAACTGCCGCCGCGACGAGGCAGGCGAAGAAGCGAGGATCAGCGCGCACGGCCTATCCTAGCCGCCCGCTTCCATTTTCTGCTTCAGAGCGTCGAGGCCCGCACGATAGACGCCGGTAACGGCCTTCTTTGCCGCCTCGTCGTTGAGCTCGGGCGGCGGGTCGTTGTTCATGAAGCCGCGATAGAAGGCGCCGCGCCACTCGACCGTCGACTTGCCGCCGTCGCCCTTGACGCTGATCGAGGAGGAATAATTCTTCACCGGCAACACCTTCACGTCGACATCGGTGATCTCATACTTGTAGAGCATCTTCGCCGGATCGTTCTGGATCAGCTTCTCGGAGATCGTTCCGCCCGACTTGAGCGTAAGCACGCGCGTGGCATTGGGATCGTTGCCGCCCGCACCCTCGAGCTTGGTGACGGCCGGATGCCAGCTCATGTCCTGGAAATTACCGATCACCTTCCACACCTTGTCGGGCGAAGCGTTGATCTCAACCGTCTCGTCCACCTTCTGGCGCGAGGGCCCATGGGCTGACGCGGCGGCGGGAACCAAAGCTAGCAGCAAGCATCCAAACGCAAGACCTCTGACCATCAGGCATCCTCCCGGTCTTAACTTTTTCTCTCGCGCCTCAAGGGCGACCATAGTGGCCAGGAAACCCCTTCGCAATTGCACGCGCCACCGGCAAAGCGCCGCATTAGAGCCAGTGTTGTTTTGGATAGGCGTGTGTGCTTTGTTGCGGCCCGCGAGGGAGACGATAACGACATGACCGTACCAGGGGCAGGACCGGGAGAAGGTGGCGCTTCCGAGGTCTATGAGAACGTAACCTGCCCGTTTTGCGGTTTGCTGTGCGACGATATCGAAGTCGAGCGCACCGGGTCGACGATCAAGGTCTTGAAGAACGGCTGCCCCAGATCAACGGCCGGATTTGAGCGGGTGCTGCCGCCGTCGAAGCCGCAGATCGGCGGTCGCGAAGTCGAGCTCGAGGAGGCGATTGCCGCCACCGCCGCCGCCATCAAGAGCGCGAAGCTGCCGCTTTACGGCGGCATGGCATCCGACGTCGATGGCATTCGCGCGATTCTTCGCTCGCCGATCGCTCCGGCGGCGTCGTCGACCACGTGCTGAGCGAAGGCCAGTACCGCAACATCCGCGTCGTGCAGACGAGCGGCTGGATCATGTCGACGCTCACCGAGACGCGCAATCGCGCCGACGTGCTCGTCATCGTGGGCGGCGACATCCACAAAATTCACGGCCGCTTCTTCGACCGCATCGTCTGCCCGCCGCAATCGATGTTCGAAGGCGATGCGAAAAATCGCACCGTCATCTTCGTCGGCGAAGGCCACGATACGTCGGTCGCCAAGGGTCCCAACATCGGTGAGGTCATCAACCTTCCCTGCCCGCGCGATCGCCTGACCGAGGTGCTGGGCGTGTTGCATGCACGTCTGCGCGGCGCGACGCTGAGCGTATCGGAACCTCAGGAGCCCAAGCGCAGCGGCATCCTTTCGCGTCTCTCGCGGCCGCGCGCGTACGGGCTCCGAGCCGCAGGATATCGCCGGCATCAAGCTGTCGCTCATCGATCAGGTGGTCGAGAAGTGCAAGGCCGCGAAGTATGGCGTCGTCGTGTGGGCGCCCCCAGGCCTCAACTTCGAGCAGGCCGACCTCGCGGTTCATGCCATCTCCGATCTCGTCAAGGAGCTGAACCTGACGACCCGCTTCGCCGGGCTGTCGCTTGGCGGCAATGAAGGCGCGCCCAGCGCCGCCTCCGCCTGCACCTGGCAGACCGGGTTATCCGCTGCGCGTCAGCTTTGCCAACGGCGCGCCCGATTACGATGCCTACCGCTACTCGATCGGCCGCATGGTGGCGGAGAACGAGGGCGATCTGCTCGTTGTGGACCTCATGCTTCACGCCCGATGTCGGTCCGCCGCAAACGCGCATGCCGACGATCGTGCTCGGCACGCCCGGTCTGAGGCTGGCCCAGCCGCCGCACGTGTTCATTCCGGTCGGCACGCCGGGAATCGATCACGCGGGCACGCTGGTACGTTGCGACAACGTCGTGTCGCTTCCCTTGAAGAACCTTGGTCGCTCGCGGCTGCCGCGTGCAGCCGACGTGCTCGCCGCCGTTGAACGAGCCCTTTGAACGCGAGCACATTCGATGATGATCAAGCTCACCGGCGGTAAGGTCTACGACCCTGCGAACAAGGTCGACGGCGAAGTGCGCGATATCTACGTCGCGGACGGACGCATCATTCCGCCGGCGCCGGAAGCGCGCGTCGACAAGGAATACGACCTCAAGGGCCGCATCGTCATGGCGGGCGCGATCGACCCGCACACGCACATCGGCGGCGGCAAGGTCACGATCGCGCGCACGCTGATGCCCGAGGATCATATGCACGACGAGGTCGCGCATACCGCGATCACGCGCGCGGGCACCGGGCACGCGCTCCCCTCGACCATGGTGACCGGCTACCGGTACGCCGAGATGGGCTACACCGCCTGCTTCGAGCCCGCGATGCTGCCGGCCAACGCACGCCAGGCGCACCTCGAGATGGGCGACACGCCCATGGTCGACAAGGGCGCGTACGTCATGCTCGGCAGCGACGATTTCATGCTGCGGCTCATCTCGCGCCAGGCTCCCTTCGAGCAGATCAAGGACTACATCGCCTGGACGCATGCACGCCGCGCAGGCGATCGCGGTCAAGGTCGTCAATCCGGGCGGCATCAGTGCGTTCAAGTTCAACCAGCGCAAGCTCAACCTCGACGAGAAGCACGTCTATTACGGCATTACGCCGCGCGACATCATCCAGACGCTGGCGCGCGGACTGGTCGAGCTCGGCGTCACGCATCCCCTGCACGTGCACGGCTGCAACCTGGGCATTCCCGGCAACGTCGAGACGACGCTCGCAACGATCCGCGCGGCCGAGGGGCTGCCGCTGCACTTGACCCACATCCAGTTCCACAGCTACGGCGTCGGCGGCGACCGCCACTTCGATTCAGGCGCTGCGCGCATCGCCGAGCTGCTGAAGCAGTATCCCCAGGTCTCGATCGACGTCGGCCAGGTGCTGTTCGGCCAGACCTGCACCGCCTCCGGCGACAGCATGCGCCAGTACAGCACCTCCAAGAATGCCGATCCCAAGCGTTCGGTCGTGATGGACATCGAGTGCGATGCCGGTTGCGGCGTGGTGCCGTTCCGCTATCGCGACAAGAGCTACGTCCACTCGCTGCAATGGGCGATCGGGCTTGAGACGTTCCTCCTGTGCGAGGACCCCTGGCGCATCTTCCTCACCACCGACCATCCCAACGGCGCGCCCTTCTACACCTATCCGCACCTTGATCCGGCTCTTGATGGATCGCTCGTTCCGCAAGGACATGATGCTGAAGGTGCATCCCGAAGCGCTGAAGAACAGCACGCTTCCCTCGCTCGACCGCGAATACTCCATGTATGAGGTCGCGGTCATGACGCGCGCCGGTCCGGCACGCAGCTTGGGCCTCAAGGACCGCGGTCATCTCGGCGCCGGCGCGTCGGCCGACATCACGGTCTATGCCGACAATTCCGACCGCGAAGCGATGTTCAAGACGCCGCTCTTCGTCTTCAAGAACGGCGAGCTCATCGTGCGCGACGGCAAGGTCATCAAGGTCGTACAGGGCGCAACGCACGTGGCGCGGCCCACCTACGATCCCGCGATCGAGAAGCCGCTCAAGGAATATTTCGACAACTACCACACCGTGCGCATGGAGAATTTCAAGCTCAGCGACGGTGAGATCATCGAAGGTGGCCGCGGCGAGATCATCGTCCAGCCGACCAAGGCCAGGGTGTCATGAAGGTCAACGGCATCTCTGATCGATGACACCTTCGCGGAGGCGTTCGGCATGAGCGCGACCGGCGTGGTCATCACGGCCGACACGGCGCAGTGGGCGCGCCAGGCCGCCGTCACCATGAGCGGTTTTGGCACCTCCGTCATCGGCTGCGGCGCCGAAGTCGGCATCGATCGCGAGCTGAAGCCCGACGAGACGCCGGACGGGCGCCCGGGCGTGCGCGTCCTGCTGTTCGGCTTCTCACCCGAAGCGCTCGGGCCGCAGCTCAAGAACCGCGTCGGCCAATGCGTGCTGACGAGCCCCGGCTCGGCCTGCTACGCGGGCGTCGAAGCCAAAGAAGCGGCTTGGGCTCGGGCAAGGTCCGCGTTTCTTTGGCGATGGATTTCAAACGCCCAAGCGACTTGGCAAAAGCCGCTACTGGCGCGTGTCCGGTGATGGACGGTGAGTTCGTCGTCGAGGAGACGACGGGCGTCGTCACCGACGCGGTCGGCGGCGGCAACGTGCTGATCCTCGGCACCGATCGCGCCGGCACGCTCGCCACGGCGGAAATGGCCGTCGCGGCCATCGCCGATGTTCCCGACGTCATCACGCCGTTTCCCGGCGGCATCGTGCGCTCCGGCTCCAAGGTCGGCTCCAAGTACAAAGGCATGGTCGCCTCGACCAACGACGCCTTCTGTCCGACGCTGCGCGGACGCGTCCACAGCGAGCTTGGCCCCGATATCGTCTCCGTGCTCGAGATCGTCATCGACGGGCTCACGTCGAAGGCCGTCGCCGATGCCATGAAGGCGGCGCTCAAGACCATCACCGCAGTCGGCGCCGGGAAGGGCGTGACGCGCGTCAGTGCCGGCAACTACGGCGGCAAGCTCGGTCAACACCACTATCGCCTGCAGGAGCTGCTGTCATGAGCGGTCTCGTCTTCAAGCTCAAGGCGGCGCCCGACGAGCGCGTCGATCTTTCAAAGCTCACGCCGAGCATCCTCGGCAACATGTCGTCATCGGAAATTCCCCGCCTCGTCATCGGCACCTCACAGCGCAAGCTGACCGTCGGCGATCTGTTCACGATCACGGGCAAGTCCGCCGACCGCGTAACGATCGCGGGCGGCTCGAACCGATTCGATTTCGTCGGCTCCGAGCTCGAGCACGGCACCATCGTCGTAGAAGGCGACGTCGGCGCGTTCGCCGGGCGCGACATGAGCGGGGGCCGGCTCGAGATCAAGGGCGATGCCGGCGCGTGGCTGGCTTCCGGCCTCTCGGGCGGCCTCATCTGGGTCAAGGGCGCTGCGGGCAGCTTCATCGGTGGCCAACGCGCGGGCGACAAATTCGGCATGAGCGGCGGCATCGTCGTCATCGACGGCCACGCGGGCGATCGCGCGGGCGAGCGCATGCGGCGCGGCACGCTCGTCGTGCGCGGACGCTGCGGCGCCTATGCGGGCTCGCGCATGATCGGCGGCACGATCTGGGCCGAGCAGGGTTTTGGACCTTCGCCAGGTGTGATGCTACGACGCGGCACGCTGATTGGGCCATCGGTCGAGCGGCTGCTGGCGACCTTCGTCGACACCGGCAAGCACGATCTGGTGATCTTGCGCATACTGTCGCGCTACCTGACGGCGAGCCTCGGCCAGCTGGCACCGCGCCCGTTGACCGGGATCGTCCGCAAATACGCCGGCGACCTGTCGACCGTCGGCAAGGGCGAGATACTTATCACCGCCTAAGCCAGCCGGCCCCAGGATGGCGCGCCACGTGGCCCTGTAACCTTTTTGCGCCGCTCGTGGCGTATAAGCGAAAGGTGGAGGTGCGCAGATCGCCCAATTGGGCCGATCGCGTCGTCTGCCAGATCAAGGAGCACCGCATGATCGCGATCGTGATCTCGGCCTGCCTCGTCGGCGACCCGGCCGTTTGCAAGGACTACCGCATTCCACTCGATCTGAACGTCGACGCGCAGCACTGCATGGTCGACGCGCAGCCGCATTTTGCAACCTGGATGAGCCAGCACCCGGGCTGGCAGGTCATGCGCTGGCGCTGCGCATCGGCCGACTCGCAGGATCTCTAAAGCGTTGCGGCCAACCGGAGTGACGCCTCATGCGATGCCAGGCTTTGGATTCGGCTTTGGGTTCGGCTTGCTCGGCGTTGGCGGTCGCGCTGCTGCTGATGCCGGGCGGCCCTGCGCGCGCCGTCGAGATGATCGATCAGCTCGACTTGAAGTCGCCCGAGTTCACCAAGGCCGACATGACGCGCGAGGACGTGCTGGCGGCCATCGCGGCGGCTGGCGCGTCCGGCGTTGCCGACTTGTCGGGCAAGCGGCTTGAACGGTCTCGACCTGTCGGGTCTCGATCTCCGAAAGCTGAAGCTGCAGTCGGCGCGCATCAACGACGCCAAGTTCGTCGGCTCCAACCTCGACGGGGTGATGCTCGATCAGGCCTGGGCGCTGAAGTCGGATTTCACCAACGCGACCTTCAAGGGCGCCAATTTGTTTTCGACCCAGTTCCGTGACGCCAAACTCGACAACGCAAATTTCTGCGGGCGCGCGGATCGCCGCCGATTTCACGCGCGCCAGCTTGAAGGGCGCCAACTTCAATGACGCCGATCTTTCAGCCGACATGAAGAACCAGTCGATGGGGCTGATGCGCGGAGTGTTTCGCTCCGCCAATCTGGAAGGCTCGACCTTCGAGAATGCCAATCTTGCCCGCGCCGTCATGGAATACGCGACCTTGCGCGGGGCCAATCTGCGCGGGGCGAATTTGATGGGCAGCGAGCTCGGCGGCGCCGATCTCACCGGGGCGGACGTAGCCGGCGCCAATTTCAATCAGGCCGACGTCAACTCGACAAAGCTGCTCTCGCTGCGCGGCAAGGACACCGCCCGCAACCTCGACAACGTCAAGAACCGCGAGCGCGCCTACATCGAGTGACGGCGCCTAGCGGTTTCGCTCAAACAGGCTGCTAACCTCGAGCACGAACTTCTGGCGGATCGCGCGGCCGAAATCGGCATATCCGTTGGCCGGCAGCACGAACGATCCCGGGCCGCCCTTTACGTGCGTTCGATACCAATCCTCGAGCGCCGGGCTCGACTGCTCCTCGGGCAGGTAGGATTGCGACGACACTCCTCCCGGCGCTTCCGCCACCGCCTCGCCCGAGCCTTCGAGGATCGGCAAGACCGTTGACCGTGACGGCATACTTCACGAGCTCGTCGCGCACGGTCTCGATCGGCTCCTCCTCGTTGCAATTGTCCGGGCCGTCGCCTGAGACGTCGAGCACAACCTTCGCGGCCTTGGCCGGGATCTGCGGAACGATCTTGTCGGAGACGAAGCGCATCATGCGCGACATGCACGTGAACTCACCGCTCTCGCGCGGCAGCGCGCGCACGCGGGCAGCGATGGCGCGCGCCTGCTCGGCGTTGGTGATGTGCGTCCACGGGAATGCTCACCTTCTGCAGGTCCGCCCACGTGATCATCGAGAACAGGATGCCGCCCTTGGCGCCACCGGCGATGGCCTTGATCACGCCCGGATCCTCGAGCGCCTGGGCGATACCTTCCATCTGCAGACGGTAGCGCTGCTCGTCGACCGAGTTCGACACGTCGACCGCCACGATGAGCGCGGTATCGACCTCGGCCTCATCCGCACAAGCCGACGACGAGCCCAAAGACCGCGCCGACCGCCAGCGCCAATGCAAGTCCGGGCCGTGCTCGGCGCGCAGCGACGCGCAGGCTTCCAGGCTCTTTGATGCGTCTCATGCCGCTTATCCTCATGGTCCCGATGAAGGCAGGCAATCCGTCGGGCTTTGCATGACGACAATACGGCAATACGGTACCGCGTGCACCATCTCTCGCAAGCCGCGTCCGCCACGCCTATAGTGCCGCACGGCTCTCGCTTGTGCGGCGACTTCAATGTTGATTTGCCGCTAGCCTCGATTTAACCGCTCTTCACCCCGCAGACACAGGAGGAGACACAATGGCACCTCCAAAAAAGGCGAAAGCAAAGCCCAAAGCCAAGGCGAAACCGAAAGCAAAAGCTGCGCGAAAGCGAGGCCTGCATCGAAGGCGACAAGGGGTAGCTCAAGATCGAGGCCGGCCAATGCGCCCGCGCTGGCTCCGCATCTGGTCTGTGCCGGCGCCGACAAGGCGATCGATTTCTACAAGAAGGCGTTCGGCGCAGTCGAAATGATGCGGCTCGCCGGCAAGGACGGCAAGCTGATCCACGCGGCACTGCAGGTCGAATGGCGCGACTGTGATGCTGGTCGACGAGTTTCCGATGATGGGGAACGCCTCTCCGCACTCGCTCAAGGGCACGCCGGTCACGATCCATATGACGGTCGATGACGTCGATAGCTTCACCCAGCGCGCCATCAAAGCGGGCGCCAAGGTCATCATGCCGGTCGCCGATATGTTCTGGGGCGACCGCTACGGCATCGTCGAGGATCCGTTCGGCCATCGTTGGTCCATCGCGACCCACCAGCGCGACATGACAGTGAAGGAAATCGAAAAGGCGATGCACCGGGCGATGCCGGGTTGATGGCTTCCAAGCTCAGCGCGGGGGCGGGGCGTGATCGGCCAGTAGCGAGCGCAGCATGGCGACCACGCGCGATGCGGGTCCGCTCGTGCTGGCGCAGCACTGGATCGAGATGCGTGCGCCTTCAAACAAGCAAGAACACCTCGTCGGCGAGGCTCTCGGGCTCGGTTATAGCCAGCCTCGCGGAACAACCCGACGAGCCGGTCGCGCTTGCGCGTCTTGTAGTCCTCGATGATCTGGCGGCCGGGATGCTGTGTCTCGCGCAGCTCAACGGCAGCGTTGGCGACGGCACAGCCGCGATCAACCCGGTTGGTGAAAATCTCCTCGACGTGGCGCACCCAGCCATCGATCTGAGCGTGGGGATCGCCCGGAAACGTTGTCGCGAGCTTTTCCCACAGCGCGTCGCCGTCCTTGGCCAGTTCGCCCAGATAAGAGGCGACGAGCTCGTCCTTGGAACCGAAATGCCGATACAAAGTCATCTTGTTCGTGGCGGCAGCTTCCGCGATCGCATCGACCCCGACCGCACGAATACCGTGCTTGTAGAAGAGGTCGCGAGCCGCAGCCAAGATCCGCTCGCGCGGCGGAACTTGGGGACTGCCCGAAAGGTGCGATGCTGGTTTTGCCATGACCTGTTGAAGGCGGCCTCTTGACTGGGGTGTTACCGGTCAGTAAGAGATAGGAGTTACCGGTCAGTACCACAACGTGCGGGCGTTGTCATGCCTCGTCTCGCACGCAGTAGCCCAGATAGGCTAAGCGATGCGCCAAATCCTTTGTCTGACAAGCAGCCCCCGGCGGGACACATCGTACTCCAACCTCGTGGCGGCGCGCATGCTGCGCGAGTTGCGCATCGTACACCCCGACTCAGCCATCACCATCCGCGATCTTGCCGGCAATCCACTGCCGCATATCGACGAGGATTTCGTCACGGCGACCCGTTCGGTCGCCGGCGCACGCACGCGCCGCCAGCAGGCTTTGATCGAGCAATCCGACATCCTCATTGAGGAGTTGATCAATGCCGATACAATTGTCATTGCCGGCGCAATGATCAACTTCGGGCTGCCGTCTACACTGAAGGCATGGATAGATTACGTGGTCCGTCCCGGTCGCACCTTCCGCTACACAGAGCATGGCACCAAGGGTCTGCTCGGCGGGCGTCGTGCCATCCTCGTTCTTGCGCGCGGCGGCATATATTCGGGCGGTCCGCTGAAGGCTTGCGAGCACGACGAAAGCCACCTGCGCACGGTTCTCTCCTTCCTCGGGATCACCGACGTGCAATCGATCCTCATCGAGGGGGTTGGGCTCGGGCCGGAAGCCGCCGAGCGGGCCGTCGACTCTGCCATCCGGCGCGCGAGTTCGGTCGCGGGGGTCCTCGCCGCCGCTTGAGCACAAAAACGCCTTCTCGCAACAGGTAAAGAGAACTCCAAAGCAGTCACTGCGGACGGTTGAACATGTCATTTTCACGTTTCGCCTGCGCGCTCGCCTTGCTGCCCGCCGTGCTCGCTGGCGGGCTGCGGACAGCAGAAATCGCAGGCGCAGGCGCCCCCTCCGCCGCCGCAGGTGACCGTGGCGCAGCCGATGAAGAAGCTGGTCGCCGACGAGCAGGAGTTTGTCGGCCGCTTCGTTGCGGTCGATGCGGTCGAGATACGCGCGCGCGTCTCGGGTATCTCGAGAAGATCCACTTCAAGGACGGGCAGACGGTCAAGGCCGGCGACGTCTTGTTCATCATCGACCGGCGCCCATTCCAGACCGCGCTCGAGCAAGCCCACGCCACGCTCGAGCAGTCGAAGGCCAATCTCGCATTCACCGAGAGCGATCTTGAGCGCGCGCGCAGCCTGGTGCTCGGCACCACCATCACGCAGCAGTCGTTCGATCAGCGCGTGCAGGCAAAGCGCGTCGCCGAAGCGAACGTCACGGCGCAGGAAGCGGCGGTGCGGCAGGCCGAGCTCGATCTGCAGTATTCCGAGCTCAAGTCGCCCGTCACCGGCCGCATCGGCGACCGGCGTGTCTCGATCGGCAACCTGGTGACCGGCGGCACCAGCGGAACCACGACGCTGTTGGCCACCATTCAATCGACCGATCCCATACGCTTCGAGTTCACCTGGGATGAAGGCTCCTATCTGCGCTTCTTGCGCACGCACAAGGATGCGCTCGGCCCCAATTTGAACGTTCCGGTCAGCCTGCGCCTCATCGATGAGGACAACTACACGCCACGAAGGGCACATGGACTTCATCGACAACGCCATCGAGGCTCGTCCGGCGCCATCCGCGCGCGGGCCGAGTTCGCCAATCCCGACGGAACGCTCACGCCCGGCATGTTCGCGCGCATCAAGGTGCCGATGGCGCCGCCAGCCGAAGCCTTGCTCGTGCCCGACAGCGCGATCGGCACCGAGCAGGTGCGCAAGTTCGTGTTCGTCCTCGATGCCGACGACATCGCGCGGCAGCATTACGTCACGCTTGGCACGCTCGTCGGAGGGCTGCGCGTCATCACCTCAGGCCTCAAGCCGGACGATCGCGTCGTGATCAATGGCCTGATGCGGGTGCGCCCCGGCGCCAAGGTTTCGCCGCAGCCGGGCGAGATTGCCTCGGCCGAGCCCGGCGAGCCGCCGACCAAGAACAATTAAGGGACGCGGATGCGCATCTCCCAGTTCTTCATCGATCGGCCGATCTTCGCCGGCGTCATCTCCATGGTGTTCGTCATCCTGGGCGCGGTGTCGTACGGACGGCTGCCGGTCGCGCAGTATCCCGATATCGCGCCGCCGACCGTCAACGTCACCGGCCAGTATCCCGGCGCCAGCGCCGAGGTCGTCGCCGCCACCGTCGTTGCTCCGCTCGAGCAGCAGATCAACGGCGTCGAGAACATGCTCTACATAACGTCCAACTCGACGGGCGACGGCAAGTTCTCCATCGAGGTGACGTTCGAGCTCGGCACCAACCTCGACATCGCGCAGGTGCAGGTGCAGAACCGCGTGGCAGTCGCCCAGCCGCGGCTGCCGGCCGACGTGCGCAACATCGGCGTCACGGTCGCCAAGGCCTCGCCCGACCTGATGATGGTCGTCCACCTCTACTCGCCGGACAAATCGCGCGACACGCTCTTCATCTCGAACTACGCCAACGTCCAGGTCACCGACGTCCTGAACCGCATCAACGGCATCGGCTCGATCACCGTGTTCGGCAGCCGCGACTACTCGATGCGCGTCTGGCTCGATCCCGACCGCCTGCAGTCGCTCAACCTGACCTCGGGCGACGTCGTCGCGGCGCTGCAGGGCCAGAACGTGCAGGTGGCGTCCGGCATCCTCAACCAGCCACCCGTGCCGCAGCCCGGGAGCCTTCCAGCTCGCGGTGCGGACGCTCGGGCGGCTTGAGCGACCCGAACACGTTCGCCGACATCGTCGTCAAGCAGACGAACAATTCCGTCGTGCGCCTGAAGGATGTCGGCCGCGTCGAGCTTGCCGCGCTCGACTACGGCGCTCAACTCCTACCTCGATCGCGATCCGGCGGTCGGTCTCGGCATCTTCCAGCTGCCGGGATCGAACGCTCTCGCCACCGCCGATGCGGTCAAGGCGACCATGGAGGAGCTCTCGAAGAATTTCCCGCCGGGCCTCAAATACACGATCATCTATAACCCGACCGAGTTCATCCAGCAGTCGGTCGACGCGGTCAAAACGACCATCGGCGAGGCGATCGTCCTCGTCGTGCTCGTCGTCATCCTGTTCCTGCAGACCTGGCGCGCCGCGATCATTCCCATCGTCGCGATCCCGGTCTCGCTCGTCGGCACCTTCTTCTTCATGGCGATGTTCGGCTTCTCGCTGAACAACCTGTCGCTGTTCGGCCTCGTGCTCGCGATCGGCATCGTGGTCGACGACGCCATCGTCGTCGTCGAGAACGTCGAGCGCAACATCGAGCAAGCGGGCTGTCCCCGCGCGAAGCCGCCTAGCGCACCATGGACGAGGTCGGCTACGCGCTGATCGCCATCGCGCTCGTGCTGTGCGCGGTGTTCGTGCCGTCGGCGTTCATCACCGGCATCTCGGGCCAGTTCTACCGCCAGTTCGCACTGACCATTGCCGGCGCGACGGTCATCTCGCTGATCGTCTCGCTGACCCTGTCGCCCGCCCTCTGCGCGCTTCTGCTGAAGCCGCACTCCGAGCGGCCAAAGCCGCGCTGGTGGTCGTGGCCGATGCACGGCTTCTTCAAGAGTCTTCAACTGGAGCTTCGACCAGCTCGGCACGGCTACGGCTGGTTCGCGGCGCACGCCGTGCGCTTCGCGCGTGATCATGCTGCGTCTCTATGGCGGCGTTCTCGCCTTCGGCATGAACGAATTCCGCAAGACGCCGATCGGCTTCATCCCGCAGCTCGACGTCGGCTACCTGATCATCGTCACCCAGCTGCCGCGGCGGCGCCTCGCTCGACCGCACCGACGCCGTCAACCGGCGCGCCGTCGAACTCGCGCTGGACGTGCCGGGCGTTGCGCACGCCGTCAACATCGTCGGCTTCTCCGGCGCAACGCGCACCGCCGCGCCCAACGCGGGCGCCGTGTTCGTCGTGCTGAAGCCGTTCGAGAAGCGCGCGAAGGATCCCGAACTGTCGGCGCCGGCGATCCAGGCCGCGCTGCTGCAGAAGTTGTCGATCGATCCAGGAAGGCCTGGTGGTCGTCGTCATGCCCCCGCCTGTGCGCGGCATCGGCAGCGCCGGCGGCTTCCGCATGATGGTCGAGGACCGCGGCGGGCGCGGACCGGCGGCGTTGCAGAGCGCAGTCTGCGCCATGATGGCGCAGCCGGCGCAGACGCCGGGCCTGAAGCAGGTGCTACTCGCTGTTCGAAATCTCGACGCCGCAGCTCTATCTCGACATCGACCGCGTCAAGGCGCAGATGCTCGGCATCAACGTGCCCGACGTGTTCACCGCGCTGCAGACCTACCTCGGCTCGGCCTACGTCAACGACTTCAATCTGCTCGGCCGCACGTTCCGCGTCACCGCGCAGGCCGATGCGCCCTTCCGGCTCAAGCCGAGCGATGTCCTGAAGATCCGCGTGCGCAACAAGACGGGCGATGCCGTGCCGCTCGGATCGTTCACGACCGTGAGCGACATCTCCGGGCCCTACCGCGTGCCGCGCTACAACCTCTATCCTGCCGCCGAGCTCGATGGATCGCCGGCGCCCGGCTACTCGCAGGGCCAGGCCATCGACATCATGCAGAAGCTCGCGGCCGAGACGCTGCCGCCCGGCTTCAGCTACGAATGGACCGACGCTCGCGTTCCAGCAGATGCGCGCGGGCAACACCGCCGTATTCGCTTTCGCGCTCGGCGTCGTCTTCGTGTTCCTCGTGCTCGCGGCGCAGTTCGAAAGCCTGACGCTGCCGCTCGCCGTGATCCTCATCGTGCCCATGAGTCTCATCGCCTCGATCACCGGCGTCGTGCATGCGCGGCCTGGACAACAACATCCTGACGCAGGTCGGCTTCATCGTGCTCATTGGCCTTGCGGCCAAGAACGCCATTCTGATCGTCGAATTTGCGCAGCAGCTCGAGGATGGCGGCCGCGACCGCTTCGAGGCGGCGACCGAAGCGGCACGTCTGCGCATGCGTCCCATCCTCATGACGTCGCTCGCCTTCATCCTCGGCGTCGTGCCGCTTGTTTGGGCGATCGGCGCCGGCGCCGAGCTGCGTCAGGCGCTCGGCACGGCGGTGTTCGCGGGTATGATCGGCGTCACTGTTCTTCGGCCTGATCTTCACGCCCGGTGTTCTACGTGATCAGCCGCTGGCTGGCCGGCCTCGGCGCCGCCGGCGCAAGGCGCGCGAGCCCCCGCCGGTCACGCGCGGCGCGAACGCGGCGCCTGCGCGAATAGACAATTGCCGATGACACCTTCGGCTGTGGCGCAATGCGTTCTGGATGCCGAAGCACGCGGCAGGACCGAACTCGCCACCTGCAACACTGAAGTTCGAGGCAGCCATGATCTCTCTGACCGTAAACGGCAAACGCCGTGCAGTTCGACGGCGATCCGTCGATGCCGCTGCTCTGGTTCCTGCGCGACGTGCAGGGCCTCACCGGCACCAAGTTCGGATGCGGCATCGCCCAGTGCGGCGCCTGCACCGTGCACGTCGACGGCGAGCCGCGCCGCTCGTGCGTGACGCCGATGCGCGACGCTCGCGGGCGCCGTCGGTCACCACCATCGAAGGTCGCGAAGCGCCCGAGGGCAAGGCGGTGCAGACGCGCCTGGCTCGACGCTCGAGGTGCCCCAGTGCGGCTACTGCCAGTCGGGCCAGATCATGTCGGCGGTGGCGCTGCTCTCGCAGCAATCCCAAGCCGACCGACGAGCGACATCGACCTCGCCATGTCCGGCAACATCTGCCGCTGCGGCACCTATCTGCGCATTCGTGACGCCGTCAAAGAGGCCGCGAAGAACACTCGCGGGAGGCGCAGCCATGAACCTCCACCTCGACGCCAACTCGCGTTTCGCGCCGCTCGTTTCTCATGGCTGGCGCGGCCGTCGGCGGCGGCCTCGTCATCGGCTGGGTTCCTGAAGGCTGGGCCGCCGATCGCCTGCGGATCGCAGCGCAACCCTTCTCGCCCAACGCCTTCGTGCGGATTGACCGCGCCGGCAAGGTCACCGTCGTATCTCCCCTCGGTCGAGATGGGCCAGGGCACCTACACCGCGCTGCCGATGCTCGTCGCGGAGGAACTCGACGTCGACATGAGCGATGTTGGCGTCGCGCATTCGCCAGCGAACGACAAGCTCTACGCCAACCCTCTGCTCGGTGCGCAGATCACCGGTGGCTCGCTGTCGTTGCGCGGCTTCTTCAAGCCGATGCGCGAGGCCGGCGCGACGGCGCGCGACATGATCATCTGCCGCAGCCGCCGACAAGCTCGGCGTCCCTGAAGGCGGAGCTATCCACCGAGGCCGGTGTGGTCATCCACCCTGCTTCCGGCAAGCGCGTCGGCTACGGCGACCTCGTCGACGCCGCTGCAAAGCTTCCGGTGCCCGAGAAGGTCGCGCTCAAGGATCCCTCGCAGTTCCGCATCATCGGCACGTCGGCCAAGCGCCTCGACCTTGCCGGCAAGGTCGAACGGCTGCGACCGTCTTCGGCATCGACGTGAAGGTGCCGGGCATGAAGATCGCCACCGTCGCGGCCTCTCCGGTCTTTGGCGGCACGGTCGAGTTCGGTCGACGAGCCGGCGGCGCTGGCGGTCCCGGGCGTGGTGAAGGTCTTGAAGATCGACGATGCCGTCGCCGTCGTCGCCGACAACTACTGGGCGGCGAGCACGGGCCTCGAGAAAGCGGCACCGCAAATTCAACGAGGGCCCGAATGCAGGCCTGACGACCGCCGACGTCGTTGCTGCACTCGCCAAGGCCTCGAATCGCGACGGCGCGAAGGCGCAGGCGATCGGCGATGCCAAGTCGGCCCTGAGCGAGCGCGGCCGTGAAGCTCGACAGCACCTACGAGAACCCCTTCCTCGCGCACGCCACCATGGAGCCGATGAACTGCACGGTGCAGGTGACGCCGACGGCTGCGACATCTGGGTGGGCACGCAGATACCGTCGCCGGCGCAGGACGCCGTCGCCAAGACGCTCGGGCTTCCAGACGGAACAGGTCCGCATCCACAATCATTACATCGGCGGCGGCTTCGGGCGCAGGCTCGAGGCCGATTTCATCGTGCAGGCGGCGCTGTTCGCCAAGCAGGTGGACTATCCAGTCAAGATCGTCTGGAGCCGCGAAGAGGACATCCAGCACGACATGTACCGGCCCTATTACTACGATCGCATCAGTGGCGGCCTCGACGAGACCGGGCAACTCGTCGCCTGGAACCACCGCATTGTCGGTTCCTCGATCATGGCGCGCTTCTTTCCCGCGGCGTTCAAGAATGGCCTCGACTGCGATGCTGTCGACGGCGCCATCGATCTCGCCTACGACATCCCGAATTTCCACGTCGACTACGTGCGCGAGGAGCCGCCGGATGTCCCGACCGCCTTCTGGCGCGGGGTGGGCCCGACGCGCAATGGCTACGTCGTGGAGAGCTTCATCGACGAGATGGCGGCTGCAGCCAAGCAGGATCCCGTCGCCTTCCGGCGCACGCTTCTCGGCAAATCGCCCCGCGCGATGCACGTGATCGAGCGCGCCGCGGAGATGTCCGGCTGGGGCACGCCGCTCGGGCCCGCGCAAGGGACGCGGCGTCTCGCTCATGAAGGCGATGGGAAGCTATCTCGCCCAGGTCGCCGAGGTGACCGTCGCCGACAACGGCGAAGTGCACGGTCGACCGTGTCGTTTGCGTCATCGACACCGGCGTCGCCGTCAATCCGGACATCATCGTCGCGCAGATGGAGAGCGGGATCATCTTCGGCATCACCGCCGTGCTGTGGGGTGAGATCACGCTCAAGGACGGGCGCGTGCAGCAGTCGAACTTCGACAACTACCGCATGATGCGCATCTACGAGGCGCCGCAAGATCGAGGTCGAGGTCGTCAAGAGCGCGGAGGATCCTGGTGGTATCGGCGAGCCCGGCACCTGCGCTCTCGCGCCCGCCGTCCTCAATGCCGTCTACGCGGCGACGGGCGTACGCTGCGCAAGCTGCCGATCAGCCCGCCGGCTCTGAGGTCCACCTGATGCGCGGCGCACTGCAAAGTTTCTCCGGCGAATTCCGTACCGCGGCCGTTCGGGCGCGAGTGAAAGTGAGGCAATAATGATTTCTCGCACCGTGAACGGCAAATCCGGTCCAGTTCGACGGCGATCCGTCGATGCCGCTGCTCTGGTTGCTGCGCGACGTGCAGGGCCTGACCGGCACCAAATTCGGTTGCGGCGTCGCCCAGTGCGGCGCCTGCACCGTGCACCTCGACGGCGAGCCGCGGCGCTCGTGCGTGACGCCGGTCGGCACGCTCGACGGCGCCGACGTCACGACGATCGAAGGCGCGACCGGCAAGGAGGCGGACGCGGTGCAGGCCGCCTGGGTCGCGCTCGACGTGCCGCAATGCGGCTACTGCCAGTCCGGGCAGATCATGTCGGCGGTCGGCCTGCTGTCAGCAGATGCCCAAGCCGACCGACGACGACATCGACCTCGCCATGAACGGCAACATCTGCCGCTGCTGCACCTATCACCGCATCCGCGCCGCCATCCACGACGCCGCCGCACCGGCTGGAGGGCTGAGCCATGAACGAGATCCGTCTCACGCCAGCCGCCGCCAGTTCCTGCAGGGCTCCGCCGCCGCTCGGCCTGGTCGATCGGCTTCCACGTGCCCGCTGGCGAGCGCGCGCGGCCGCGGCCGCCGCCAGCGCCGAGTTCGTGCCCAACGCCTTCCTGCGCATCGCGCCCGACAACACCGTCACCGTGCATCATCAAGCACATCGAGTTCGGCCAGGGCCCGTACACCGGCCTGGCGACCATCCTCGCCGACGAGCTCGACGCCGACTGGGGGCAGATGCGCGTCGAGTTCGCGCCGGCCAACGCACACGCTCTACAAGAACTCCGCCTTCGGCACGATGCAGGGCACCGGCGGCTCGACCGCCATGGCCAATTCCTGGGAGCAGATGCGCAATGCCGGCGCCGAGGCGCGCGCGCGGCTCGTCGCGGCCGCCGCCAAGCAGTGGAGCGTCGATGCCGGCGCGATCACGATCGAGAAGGGCGTCGTCAGACACGCGTCCGGCAAGTCGGCCACGTTCGGCGAGCTCGCCGGGCTGCGCGGCAGATCGACGCTGACCGGACCGGCCAAGCCGAAGGCGCCGGATGCCTGGCGCCTGATCGGCAAGCAGTGCCGAAGCGTCGACACGGTCTCAAGACCAACGGCACGGCCGAGTTCACCATCGACATCAAGCTGCCGGACATGGCTGACGTGCGTGATCGCGCGGCCCACGCGCTTTGGCGCCAAGGTGAAATCCTTCGATCCGGCGCCGGCGCTCGCCGTGCCCGGCGTCAAGGAGGTGTTCGCCGTGCCGCAAGGCGTCGCGGTGCTGGCCGACGGCTTCTGGGCCGCGCGCAAGGGTCGTGAAGCGCTCGCGTGACGTGGGATGAATCGGGCACGGAAGCGCGCAGCACCGACCGAGCTCGTCAACCAGTATCGCGAGCTCGCCAAAACGCACGGGCGCAATCGCGCGCAACGACGGCGATGCCGAGAAGGCGCTCGCCGGCGCCAAGGTCATCGAGGCGACCTATACCTTCCCCTATCTCGCGCACGCCCCGATGGAGCCGAACGACTGCGTCATCCGCCACACCGACGACGGCGGCGTCGAGCTGCTGTTCGGATCGCAGCTGCAGACGGTCGACCAGGCCGTCGCCGCGGGCGTCCTCGGCCTCAAGCCCGAGCAGGTGAAGATCAAGACGATGCTCGCCGGCGGCAGCTTCGGCCGCCGCGCGACGCCTGCGGGCGACATGGCCGCGGAAGCAGCCTCAGTGCTCAAGGCGGCCCAGCACAAGGGCCCGATCAAGATCATCTGGACGCGCGAGGACGACATCAAAGGCGGCCGCTATCGCCCCGTGTTCGTGCATCACATTCGTGGCGCGGTCGATGCGGACGGCAACATCGTCGGCTGGGATCAGGTCATCGTCGGGCAATCCTTCATGAAAGGCAGCGCCGTTCGAGAAGGCGATGTTCAAGGACGGCATCGACCAGACGATGGTCGAAGGCGCGAGCACGCTGCCCTATCAGATCCCCAACCTGCGCGTTTCCGCGCATCTGGTCGAGGTCGGGCGTGCCGACGTTGTGGTGGCGCTCGGTCGGATCGACGCACACCGCCTACGCGACCGAGATGTTCCTCGACATGCTCGCGGAAACGTGCCGGCATCGATCCGCTCGAAATTCGCCGCAAGCTGCTCGTCAAGCATCCGCGCCATCTCGGCGTGCTCGAACAAAGCCGCTGAGGCCGCCGGCTGGGGCAAACCGTTGCCCGAGGGCCGAGCGCGCGGGATCGCGGTGCACGAATCCTTCAAGTCGTTCGTCGCGCACGTGGTCGAGGTCTCGGTCGGCGAAGACGGCTTGCCCAAGGTCGAGCGCGTCGTCGCGGCGGCCGACTGTGGGATCGCCATCAATCCAAACATCATCGAGGCGCAGATCGAGGGCGGAATGGGCTATGGCCTTTCGGCGGCCATGTACGGCGCCGTCGATCTGGAAGACGGGCGCGTCGCGCAATCGAACTTCAACGACTACCGCGTGCTGCGCATCAACGAGATGCCCGATGTCGAGGTGCACATCGTCGAATCGAGCGAGAAACCCGACCGGCATCGGCGAGCCCGGCGTACCGACGATCGCGCCAGCGGTGGCAAATGCATGGGCGAAGCTGACGGGCGAACGCCTTTACTCGCTGCCGTTTTCGCGCTCAGTCGGCAAGGCGTGAGGTCATGAACATGAAAGCTCTTTTTGTCGTTCTCGCCGGATCGGCTGTCATCCTCGCCACCGGAGTGGCGGTCAGCGCGCGACCGCCGGAAGACCTTAAGCCGGTGGAGAGCTTTGCCTCGATCGCCGATCAGAAGCAGCGCGCCGTTGCCTTGTTCACCGAGGCGGGCAAGGTGATCCAGCAGCCCGCGCTGCATGAACTGTCACCCCGCCGGTGATCGCCCCTCGCAAGGCGACGACCTTCACCCGCATCAGCCGCTTGTCGTGCGCGGCGACTGCCGGCATCGGCGCGCCCGGCATGCGCTGCACCACCTGTCACGGGCCGGCAAACTTCGATCCCGGTCACATCCCGGGCAATCCGAAATGGCAGACTCGCGCCTATCGAGATGGCGTGGCAGGGCAAGACGCTGGGCGAGATCTGCACGCAGATCAAGGATCCCGAAAGCGCAACGGCGGGCAGAAGCTTGAAGCGCTCATCCCGCACATGGCGGAGGACGAGCTCGTCGGCTGGGGCTGGCATCCCGGCGTTGGCCGCACGCCGGCGCCAGGAACACAAAAGCAATTCGGAGAGCTTATCAAGGCGTGGGTCGAAGCCGGCGCGGCTTGCCCGGACTCCTAACCAGCAAGTCGAGCCACACCGTAAACGGACCGCATGAGGCCTTCCATGAATGTCATCGCCCCAGCCGAGCTTGCGCTCGTTCGCAACGCCGCCGCCGTGCGCGATCCCATTGAAGCGGCCGCGCATCTGGCTGGACGAGCATGGCAAGGTCGCGCTCGCGACCGTGGCATCCACCTGGGGCTCGGCCCCCGTGCCAGTCGGCGGCCAGCTGGTCGTCGCGCCCGACGAGCGGTTTCAGGGCTCTGTCTCGGGCGGCTGCGTCGAGGCAGACGTGATCGCTGAAGCGGCGAGCGTCATGGCGAGCGGGCGTCCTCGCCTGCTGGAGTTCGGCGTCACCGAGGAGACCGCGTGGCGCGCGGGCCTACCCTGCGGCGGCAAGATCAAGGTGCTGCTCGAGCCGCTCGCGCGCGGGCGTGATCTCAAATATCTCGAGCGCAAGTGCTCGAGGCGCGGCGCACGCGAACACCGCTGGTGGTCACGACCGATGTCGTCACCGGATCGCGCACGGTGTCTGCATGCCGGCTCCAATCTGACCGCCGGAGGCAAAGGCCAGCCTTGGCAGCGGCGAAAGCCGGCTCATCGAAGGCCTGAGGGTGCCATATTCGTGCAAGCGCTGCTGGCGCCCGTGCGCATCGTGATCGCTGGCGCGACCAACATCGGACAGGTTCTGGCCGACATGGCGCGCCAGGCCGGCTACGACGTTGTCGTCGTCGATCCGCGTACCGCCTTCCTCGCTGCCGAGCGCTTTGCCGGCTCCAAGACGATCGGTGCATGGCCGGCGGCGTCGCTGTCGTCGCTCGGTCTCGATGCCCGCACCGCCGTCGTCGCGCTGACGCACGCCGCCCACATCGACGACGAGGCGCTCGGCGCGGCGCTGCGCTCGCCGTGCCTCTACATCGGCGCGCTCGGCTCCAAGGGGCACGCACGCCAAGCGCGTCGAGCGCCTGCGCGAGCCGGCTTCGAGGAGGCCGAGATCGCCCGCATTCATGCCCCCATCGGGCTCGCGATCGGCGCCAAGGGACCGGCCGAGATCGCCGTCTCGATCCTGGCCGAGATCATCAAGGTCGTGCGCGAGGCTTAGTCATGGCGCGGATCGCAGCCGTCGTTCTGGCGGCCGGCGCCTCCCGCCGCTTCGGCGACGACAATAAACTTCTCGCAACAGATCGAAGGTCGCGCGCTCGTCGCCCGCGCTGTCGAGGCGATGCTAGCGGGCGGCGCTCAGGAGATCGTCGTGGTCACTGGACACGAGCCGAAGCTGATCGAAGCGGCGCTCGGTGAGCTTCCCGTTACGCTTCGCGCACAACGCCGGCTGGCAAGCGGGAATGGGCTCCTCGATCGCAGCCGGGGTGTCGGCTCTCGGGCCACACATCGAGGGCACCTTCATCGTTCCGGGTGACATGCCGTTCGTTGATCCGGCAATGATCCGCATAATCATCGCCGCTTTCGAGGGCGCAGCGACGCCGCCGATCGTCTATCCGGCCACGACGACCGGCGCCCAGCGCAATCCCGTGCTCTGGCCGAGGCGCTTTTTTGCGGAGCTCTATATCCCTAGCCACCGCCGACGGAGCAAAGTCGCTTGTGCAGAGCCACGCAAGCGAGTGCATCGCCGTCCCAATCGAAGCAGAAACGACGTTCGCCGATATCGATACCCCGGCCGATCTCGACGCCGCGGCAGCGGCGATACGGTCCAAGGCCTAGGAGGAGCTCCCGTGCAAGTCGGTTTCATTGGGCTCGGCAACATGGGATCCGGCATGGCCCACAACCTCCTGCGCGCCGGACACTCGCTCACCGTCTATAACCGCACGCGCACGCGTCGCGGAGGCGCTCGCGGCGCACGGTGCAAAGATCGCCGACACGCCCGCTGATGCTTGCAAGGGTGCGGCGGTCGTCTTCACGATGCTCGCCAACGACGCAGCGGTGGAGGACGTGACGTTCGGCGACAATGGGAATACTTATCGGGCTTGCGAAAGAGCGCAGTCGCACATCTCATCGAGCACGATCAGCGTCGCACTGTCGAAGCGGCTCGCGGCGGCGCACGCGGAACGCCGGCCAGCTTTACGTTGCAGCTCCCGTGTTCGGGCGTCCCTGATGCCGCCGCGGCCGGAAAGCTATTCATCGTTGCCGCCGGCAAGCCCGATGTCAATCGAGACGGCGAGGCCCCTATTCGAAGCGATCGGGCAGCGCACCTTCGTCATCTCGCAAGAGCCGCAAGCCGCAAATCTCGTCAAGCTCAGTGGCAACTTCCTGATCGCATCCGTCATCGAATTGCTCGGCGAAGCGATGGCGCTCGTCCACAAGGGCGGCATCGACAAGCATGCCTACCTCGACATCCTCACGTCGACGCTATTTTCGGCACCGGTCTACAAAACCTACGGCGGACCCTGCTCGCCGACGCGAAGTTCGAGCCGGCAGGATTTGCCGCTCCGCTTGGGCTCAAGGACATCAAGCTCACGCTCGCGGCGGCCGAAGAGCTGCGCGTGCCGCTGCCACTCGCGAGCCTGCTGCGCGATCGCTTCCTCACGCTGCTGGCCCACGGTGGCGACAAGCTCGACTGGTCGGCGATCGGCGAGCTTGCGGCCAAGGATGCCGGCAGCGCGACCTGATCGCAGCGTGCCGGTCAGACGGCGAGCACGGCGCCCGAAGTGCCCCGGCAGCTCGTCGCATCGGCGTCTTGGTCAGATCCTTGTCGAGCTCGGCATAGACGGCAGCCTTCACGTGCTGCGAGAGAGCCTTGCGTAAATCGCCGAGCGTTACCGGCGGGGCAACAAGGATCAGCCGGTCGTACGCTTTCGCCGCAAGGCTCTTGTCGAGCATCTCCGCGAGCCTCGTCGAGAAGTCGCGTTTCAACTCGCGGTGAGGATCGGTATGGGGCTGGATCCCATGTCGGGTCGCGCCGACGGATTCAAAGCAACGCCCCTCATGATCGCGTACGAGCTCGTGGTCGGGCCGGTGGTCGGCTTCGAATGCCGTGCCCTCAACCATCGCGATGCCCTTACCCGGACCCTCGTTGGCAAAGATCCGCGCCCGGCCGCCATCCGCGATCAGGATCCAAGTCGTGGTCGGTTTCATGGGTCGCTCCGCTCCGCTGCCCTTCCCTCACCCTTATGTGGGGCTAGGTACTCTCCGCGCAAACCCTCACCAGGGTATTGACGCGCGTCAAACCTGAGCAAATCGCGCTTAACAACCTCAGCGCAGCGGCATGGAAAAGCCTATGCAGATCGTGCACCCAGCGCGTATGGGGTCCAGCAGCGCCGTCTCGAGCTGCTCTTGAGGTAGTAGCGCGCTAAGACGCCCGTAGCGGCCATCCGGTGGCGCTACTCACGACAGCTGGGCGCATAGTCCCACTCGCCGGTCGCTCGTCCAGCGCCGGGAAAGAATTCCCCAATGGGCGGAGTTGTCGCAGCGGCGATTACTTTGAGACGGTTGTCGTGCGCGGCAGAAACGCCGATGGAAGTCGCTCGGCCGAAGCCCCTCACCTCGAACGCGGATTTACTGATCGACGATGAGCCAGCCCACCGCCGCGAGGTTCAACCTCCTTCGCTATCCAGACTTCTGCCGACTCCTCCTAGGACGCTTCCTTTCGACCGTAGCGATGCTGACGCAGAGCGTCACGCTCGGCTGGCAGATCTATTCGATCGCGCGGCTCCACTATAGCGTCGCGCACAGCTCCTTCCTCGTCGGCATGATCGGCCTCATGCAATTCCTGCCGATGTTTGCGCTGGTGCTCCTCGCCGGCGAGACGGCGGACCGCTATGACCGTCGCAAAATTCTGGTGATTTGCTTTGCGTTGCAGGTCGTCTGCTCGATCTCGCTCGCATTCATTGCGACCGCCCGAGCATCCGAGCCTCATCGCGATCTTCGCGATGGCGGGAGTTGTTCGGTGTAGGCCGCGCATTCACGATGCCGACCGCCGCCGCCCTTGGACCGATGCTGGTGCCGCGCGAAATCCTGCCGCGCGCCATCGGGTCTCGGCTCTCTCACGATGCAGGCCGGCTTTGGTGCTTGGTCCGTGGCTCGGCGGCGTGTTGTGCGCTGTCTCGGTGCCCGCCTCCTATGCCGTCGCCGGTGCCGTCTATGTCTGTGCGGGCGCTAGCGCTGCTCCTTATCAAAGGCAACACCAAGCCTGATCACTCCGGTGGCGCCCGGCTCTCGCTGATCGCCGAGGGTCTCGCCTACGTCTGGTCCAACAAGGTGGTGTTCGGCGCCATCTCGCTCGATCTCTTCGCCGTGCTGCTCGGCGGCGTGACGGCGCTGCTGCCGGTCTTCGCACGCGACGTCCTGCACATCGGCGCGCACGGCTTTGGCATGCTGCGATCCGCACCAGCGATCGGCGGCGGCCTCATGGCGCTCGCCGCTGAGCCTGCGCCCGATCCACCGCGACGCCGGCTTCTGGATGCTGTGCGCGGTCGCCGCCTATGGCGTGGCGACTGTCGTCTTTGCGGTGTCGACGTGGCTTGCCGTTGTCGATGCTGGCGCTTGCCGTGCTGGGCGCCGCCGACTCCATATCGGTGTTCGTGCGCCAGAGCCTCGTGCAGCTGCTGACGCCGGACGTCATGCGCGGGCGCGTATCGGCGGTGTCGAGCCTTTTCATCAGCGCATCCAACGAGCTCGGCGAATTCGAAAGCGGCGTCGCGGCGCGCTTTCCTGGGGCCGATCGGCGCGGCGATTTTCGGCGGCGTCGGCTCGATCGTACTTACAGGCGTGTGGGCCTACCTGTTCCCGAGCCTGCGCAAAGCGCACCTCGCCGTGGACACGCCAGAGCCGGGCCGGACATGAAAACGCGCCGGCGCGTTTTCAGCACCTGCACGCCAATAGATCGGCGGCGACGTCGTCCGCGCGCCGGCGCCAGACGTTAGTGCGTGAGACGGCCCGGTTGGGGGTTCATCCACCCTTCCGTCTGGCCGAGCCCGGCGTTGCCATTTGCGCTGCCGCTGAGATAGAGACCCGGCAGAAGCATCGTGGAGTTGGGGGCATCCGTCGACTTGGTTGAGCCCGCATCGGCCTTCGGCATACTGAGATTGAGGTTCTCATCCGGGTCGACATACTTGGCCGAGCCGTCCGGATTCGAGGATCCTGCAGAATTGTATTCGAATGCCAGCGCGGTGCGCGGCACGAGCATGGCGAAGGCCAACACTGCTGCAACGAGGAGCGCAGACTGTCGCATCTCTATTCCCTCCGGCAAATCAGTCACCTGACTGGCGATTATCTATGGCGAGGGCATGGCTGCGCCAGCCCTTGCGGAGAATTCCACCGGCCCCTGTGGTCTGGGTGCCACGGCGCGCTCGAGGGTCGCAAGGTCGCGCCCATGGGCCGGCAGACGCTCAATCGATCATTGTGAGATCGTGGAATTGCTCGCATTCAGCGAGCGCATCCAGCAATCGGGTGAAGCGGTTCGGGCCCAGCTCAGCGAACAGACCCAGCGTTGCTGCAGCCACCATCTGGAACAGAGTGGGCTCGCCGGCCGGGAGACGCCAGTTTTCCACCGAGGGGAAGCCGAAGGTTCGCATCCGTTCTGTTTCCGTTTTGCCCGCGCCGAAGCGTCGACGCATACCACCCAACTATTCTTTACTCCTGAAGTCAACATTTAATCCCGCACAGCTCCTTGTGGGCAAAAGGCCGTAGGCGCCTCAGCCAGCCGGATTCGCGCGAAATTTCACAGTCCCCAGGAACGGTTTTGATAGTCTTGGCGTCCTAGTGTGGGCGCATCCCCGTCTGGGCTCGCCCCCAAGTCTGGAGTTGGTCATGGCCGCGCGCGCGTACTGGAAAGGCTTCCTGCGCCTCTCCCTCGTCTCGATCGCCGTAGAGATTTACAACGCGGTCGAGAGCAAATCCGAAATCTCCTTCCGCCAGATCCACAAGCCCTCGGGCCGGCGCGTCAACTACACCAAGACCGTGCAGGGCATCGGCGAGATCGACAACGCCGACATCGTCAAGGGCTACGAGATCGACAGCGACACGTACGTGACGCTCGACGCCGACGAGATCGAGGCCGTGAAGCTCGAGAGCAAGAAGACGATCGACCTCGTCAAGTTCGTCGATGCCACCGACATCGACCCGCGCTATTTCGAGCGCCCCTATTACGTCGCGCCGTCCGACAAGCATTCGGGCGAAGGCTACGTGGTCATCCGCGAGGCCTTGAAGAAAACCGGCAAGATCGGACTGGCGCAGCTCACGATCGCGGGCCGCGAATGGCTCGTGGCGATTGCGCCCTTCGAGGACGGCCTGCTGATGGAGATGCTGCGCTACTCCGAGGAGCTGAGAGGCGCCGACGCATTCTTCGACGAGGTGCCGAACATCAAGCCCGAAAAGGAGATGGTGGATCTCGCGGTCGAGCTGATTGGGCGCAAGTCCGGCAAGTTCCAGCCCGACGAATTCAAGAACCACTACGCCGCCGCACTGCGCGAACTCGTCAACAAGAAAATGAAGGGGCAAAAGATCGTCGCGCCACACGAGGAGACGGCTCCCGGTGCTAAGGTTATCGATCTGATGGCGGCCCTGCGCCGGAGCATCGGCGAGGGCGGCAAGGCGAAGCCGAAGGCAAAGGGGGGCGCCAATGCCAAGCGGACCAAGGCGAAGCCGGCGAAAAAGCGAGCTTGAGGTGGGACGTCGCATCGAAGCGAGACCCGGAAACCTGGCACGCGCTCGATGAATTGTCGCGCGAGGTCGGACGCTCGGTGCACAGCCTTGCCCAGGAAGCGTTCACCGACCTTTTGAAGAAGCACAGACGTCCCAGTTCCTTGCTCGAGGCGCTGCGCGAGAGTGCCCGCCGTCACCCCGCCAACGATCATGAGCCTTCCCGCGCTCGGCGCAGATCCTAACGAGAGCAATTCCGAAGTTGGAATTTTTGACGGATATCGACCCCGCCGCATTAGCTGGCTGGCTGGTCATTGGCTGCGCCGCCGGATGGCTGGCCGGGCGCGTGGGGCGGAGCGGCCTAGGCCCGATCGGACACATGGTCATTGCCGTCATCGGCGCCTGCATCGGCGGCATCGTGCTGCCCGATTACGGCTTCCTGCCTCCTGGCCTCAGCGGCGACCTTATTGCGGGGGCAATCGGGGCAATCTTCGTGCTGGCCCTCAACGCCGTCATCTCGAGCGCCTTTAACAGCAGATAGGCTGTGGTTACGGCGCCATCAGGCCGCGGCGGTTTTCTCCGCTTCTGGCCCCGGGCGAGGACGGCGCAGCGCGTGTACCGCAGGGAACAGCGCCCCCCTCAAATGACGTTCATTGTCGGGACAGATACAGGAGGACCACCCAATGCTGACCGACATGATCGACATGCTCTCGAGCCCCACCCAGTACGTTTGCGTCTATCGCGATGGCGAGGTCTTCATCGAACCGTCGCAAGGATAGTCGCTGGCGGTTTGGCAGTTGCGCCAAAAGCGATCGACCGGCGTAAGCGTTTGTGAATGTTGAGCCTATTTGCGGGGAAGCATTACTGGTAATCACCCTGAAACCATTCCACGGTGGCGGCGTTAGCGGAGGTCAACAGAGAGAAAGGGTGAAGCTCATGCCCCTGATCCCAACCGCCAAACCCGCCATCGCCGACCGCGATCGCCGCGCAGTGTCTTTCGTCATGAAGGACGGCGCCAAACCAATCAGCATTCTCGTCTCAAATCCCGCTCTCGAAAATATCGAGATCGCGCCGCCTGCGGACGAAGGCTACTTCTTCACGTTCAAGCTCTACCGCAGGAGCTTCGAGAAGATCGCCAGCAGGAAGTACGACATGGGCTACGTCGAGCCCGACGGCAGTGTGTGCATCCGCGCCATGGACGTGCCGCTAGCCAGCATAAACTAGTCGCTGCCCTTAAATTACTTATGGCGCCGTCGCGTGGTTCGCGAGGGCGCCATAGTTTTGCGGGCTGTGGGAAGTAGCTGGCTACTGCAGGCGGTGTGGCCGCTGAGAGACAGCCGCATCGACCAGACGATCGAGGTCGCGCTCACCCGTCAGATATGCATCGCACAACCGCAATGTTAACGCGGTCAGCGAAAGCTCGACCTTCCGTTCTATGACTTTGTCCAATGCGACGTGGAATGCGTCGTCGAGAGCCTTCAGGTCCTTGGCAGTGAGGACGGAAACGTACATGGGCGGTCTCCAACGCTGATCCTCGCAATGAACACGCCTGTGTGAAATCGGTTCCGCGCGGGCGGAACAAAACAGGCATACTGTCCGTTTGGCGGCTGCGGAAACCGGACTATCCGGCTCTGCACTGACCTCGTGAAAGAAGGCCTCGTGGCTACCACAACGAAGGTCACCCCTGCTCGATCGACGCGCCTCTCACCTAATCGCTTACGGAAGGCAGCGCTGCTCGAGCAACTAGGCCCCGGCCTCATCACCGGCGCAGCCGACGATGATCCGAGCGGCATCGCCACCTATTCGCAGGCGGGCGCGCAGTTCGGTTTCAACATGCTCTGGACGATGGTGCTGACCTATCCGCTGATGACAGCGGTGCAGCTGGTCAGTGCGCAGATCGGCCGGGTGACGGGATGCGGCCTCGCCAACAATCTCGGTGCCGTCCTTCCCAAGCCGTTCGTACTTTCGCTCGTCAGCCTCCTTTTCATCGCCAACACAATCAATATTGGCGCTGACCTGGCCGCCATGGGCGAAGCGACGCGTTTGGCGGTTGGCGGCGCCGCGCAGCTCTATACGATCGGATTTGCGCTCCTCTCGCTGACCCTGCAGCTCTTCATCCCGTATTCGCGTTACGCCACCTACCTGAAATGGCTGACGCTCGTCCTCCTCGCCTACATCGCCGTCGTGTTCACGGTCAAAATCGACTGGATCGACGTCGGCAAGGGGCTCGTCTGGCCGTCCTTCCCGCTGACGACCGACAGCTTCACGGTCATCGTCGCGGTGCTCGGAACGACCATCAGCCCGTACATGTTTTTCTGGCAGAGCAGCCAGGAGGTGGAGGAAATCGACAAGGTTGCGAGCGCGAAGCCCCTTGCCAAGGCGCCCAATCAGGCTGCTCGCCAGCTCGCTCGCATACGCCTCGATACCCTCGCTGGCATGGCCATTTCGAACATTGTCGCCTTGGCGATCATGATCAGCACAGCGGCAACGCTGCACCTACACGGAAAAACGCACATCACAAGCGCGGCGGATGCCGCCGAAGCCCTGAAGCCCGTCGCTGGAGAGTTTGCATTCGTTCTGTTTTGTCTCGGCATAGTCGGGACGGGGCTGCTCGCAATACCGGTGCTTGCCGGCTCGGCCGCATACGCTTTCGGGGAATCCCAAGGTTGGAAATGCGGGCTTGAGAACAAGCCGTGGGAAGCCGTCGGCTTCTACAGCATCATCGCGCTCGCGACGCTGCTGGGCATCGCGATTCCGCTCACGCATTTTGATCCGATGAAGGCCCTGTTCTGGAGCGCCGTAATCAACGGGTTCGTCGCGGTGCCGATCATGGCCGCCATGATGTTCGTGGCCAGCCATCCCGATCGGATGAAGCAGTTCACGGTCACGGGTGCCACGCGCATCTTGGGCTGGTCGGCGACCGCCGTCATGGCGATCGCTGCCGTGTGCATGATCGCTTTTTAAGAACCGCCTGCTCAGACCAGGTGCGCTCAGGGCGCGTCGCAACCCTGAAATCCCGGCAACGGCTGTGCAGAATGGCAAACTTGCATCTTGCGCGGGGGCTGAAAGTTGCCCCAGCTTGCGGGTTCAGCGCCACAGCTCGGGTTATAGTCTTCGAGCGTCCGACGGGGGCCTTGCAAATGGCGTTCGTGCAGCAGGTGGGCCGATCGATCGTGTCCAGATGGAAACTCTGGCTGCCGCCGCTCGTTCTCACCCTGATTGTTTACCTGGCGATCCTGTTTCTCGCGGGCGACCTGAACATGTCGATGTTCGCCTATAAGCAATTCTAGGAGCCAAGGGGGAGCGGCAAGGTTCGATGATTTCAGTTGCGGGCCGCTCGGCCTCTTAGCTCGCCATGAAGCGAATTGCTGCGCTCGATTTGATCCGGGGAATCGCCGCGTTCTCGGTCGCCGTACCGCATTACCTCATGCTGGGCTCCGACGCTCCCGCCGCGGAAGTAACGTCGGTGCTCGCGGTCGAGATATTCTTTGCTCTCAGCGGATTTGTTCTCGCACCGCAAATCCTGTTCTGCATCCAGCGCCAGCACTGGGGCGACATCGGGATTTTTCTTGTCCGCCGTTGGATGCGAACGATCCCGCCGTATCTCTTCGCGCTGGTGCTCATTTCCACTCTTGATCAGCCAACTCTTCAGCGCCGACTTCTTCCGCTACGCGCTCTACGTTCAGAACCTCTTCCGGCAGGTGAACCTCAACGACTACTATTCGATCGCCTGGAGCCTCTCCGTCGAAGAGTGGTTTTACGTCTCGCTGCCTGCGATCATGTTCCTCGTGCTGCGCCTTTGCCGGGACCTCGAGCGATCGGGCGTGTGCGCTCGTCGCCATGGGATTTATCGCGGTCATTACGCTGCTGCGCCTCACCCTGGGACCGGCGGACAATTGGGGCGAAGGTGTGCGTCGCGTCGTCATCTTCCGCGTGGACGCGATCGCCTACGGATTTTTGCTCTACGTCTTCGTGCGCAATTTTCTCCCGCTCGAGAGCGGCAAGCCTGGTTGCGCGCGCACGGGCCGCGGCAACGGCGTCACTCGGCATGACGGCGCTGATCGCCTTCCAGGGCACAAAGGCAATCGGAATCGAGCATGGCGTGATCAATCAGGACTTTTACCCGCTCTATGCCGCGGCCTTCGGCCTGTCGGTTATCTTCTTCTTCTACGTGATGTCGCCCTGGCTGCAGCAATCCTCGATCCTGTCCAACGTCTCCGCCTATCTCGGCCGGATCTCGTATTCGGTGTACCTCTTCCACGTTATTTTCGCGCAAGCGCTTGATAAAAAACTCGCGATGCTGCCGATCGGATTTCAGCTCGCGATCTATCTGGGCGCAGTCACCGCGTTCTGCACCGCCTTCCACTACTACTTCGAGAGACCCATTCTCGATGCGCGGCCGGGCTATCGCTCATCGTCGACGAGCCGCTGATCGAGCCGCTCTCCGAGCCAGCTGCCGATTCTGGTGTCGCGCTGACGAGGGGATGACCATAAGCGCATGACGGCAATGCCCAATAAAGCGACCGCTCTCGCCCTCGTTGGCACGGACTAATATGCTTTGCCGGCCTCGAACTCGCCCTTCGCCACCATGTCGGCGCGCCGCTGCTATCGCTGCACGATGTCCGCAAGACGAGTGTCATCAATATCCTGCAGACCGGCGGAGCGCGCTATGACGCGCAGTTGGGATGGGCGCAGCTGCCCGATTTTGCCAGCACGGAATTCAACACGTACGATCATGGCATTCGCAAAAATTCCCCCGGCGCCGCGAAGCTTCCGGTTGGCGCGATCCTGGCGGTCGGAGACTTCGTATACAGCCGGCTCTGAGGTCATGGACAACGAGACGTGGCCGGCGCAGCTCGAACAGCGTCTGGGTCAACCCGTGCTCAATGCGGGCGTCGGCGGCTACGGTGTCGACCAGGTCGTACTGAATGCCGAACGGCTCTTGCCCATTGTGAAGCCGCGCGCCGTTATCGTCGGCATCCACGAGGACTCCATCCAGCGGACGACGTATAAGACCTTCTCAACGCCCAAGCCCTACTTCATCGAGGAAGGCGGCGGTTGGGTCGTCAAGAACCAGCCGGTGCCGGCTCCCGAAGGGTCGACACCTGAGCCGCTTTACAAGCGCGCGTTGGCGCGGCTGGTAACGGCGCACCTGTTGTTCAATCGCGTGGCGCATGACTGGTGGTTTTCGACGGGCGGACAGCGCTTCGAGCGCACTGCCAACGATCCAGGTCGCGAGGTTTGCTTTCTGCTGAGCCGCCTGCAGGACCGGCTGCGCACCGAGCACATTCCGGGCCTCGTTGTCGTGCAATACTATGGTTGGTCCTACTGGAGGTCACGGCCGCGCGATGCGGCCACGCAAGAGGTGCTCGCCTGCGCGCGCCGCTCCGGCTACGCCGTCAGTCGACGAGCACGACCACATGGTAGCAATCGCCAAGCAATCCATTCCAGAGCTGAAGCAATATTATGTGATGTCGGCCGATGGCACCCAATTCGGGCATCCATCCAAACTCGGGAACGGGTTGATTGCCTCGCTCATCGCGGCGGAGTTCCGCAACATCAAGACTGCCAGCGACGCCAAGTAATTCGCGGAAGGCCACGATCGTCACCGCGCGCTCGGAGGCCCATCCGATCTCGCTTGCGCGGTGGCGCGCCCCTTGGTGAGCACCGACTGTAATTGGGCGATCGAGCTTGCGGCGGCTGACGGCTCCAGCGTCTCGATTCCAATGCAGTCTTCGGCGGCGACCCGGTCGCGACCTTCCTTCTTGGCGCGATACAGCGCGCGGTCGGCGCTGACCAGCAACGAAGGAAGGTCGGACCGATCAGCCACCGCAAGTGCGACACCGACGCTGACGGTCGCCGAGATGGTTTGATCGCCGGAGTGTTGAACCCGAGCGGCGAAGGCCTTCCGGATCCGCTCCGCAACGGACCACGCGTCCTTTGGGGTCATGTCCGGAAGCAGGCAGGCGAACTCCTCTCCACCGATGCGCGCAAACAGATCGGTCGGCCGCAACTGCTCGACGGCGAGGTTGCAGAAGTCCATCAACACGGCGTCGCCAGCAGCGTGGCCGAAAGCGTCGTTGATTGTCCTTGAAGCGATCGAGGTCGAAGAGCAGCAACGCAATCGGCCAGCGCTCGATGCTCGCGCGTTGCACCAAGCGGCCGCCTTGGTGGAGGAAGGCGCGCCGATTGGCGACACCAGTCAGCGCGTCTACGGATGCCGCCTTCTGGTAAGCCCCCGAAAGCCGCTCCTTGACCAGCATTGCAAAAAGGTATGCTCCGCCCATGCTGAGCAGAATCGACTCAAAAAGCACGAACGTCAGCAGGCTGGCCTGTGCCGGCTTCGCCCCGGTCAAGGATGCCACGAGGGGAATGCGAGTGGGTAGCGTGGCGGCATGCAGCGTCAGCAGAATGATCACCGGCCAGCGATACAGCAGCCTGTCACTGCGCACGCGCCACAGCTCATAGACGGTAAGCAGCGTGTAGATGATGCCGATCGCCGTCAGCAAGACGGCGCGCGCAGTGGGCGTGGCATAAAATACTGGAATTGCGCATGCGATGAGCCACGCGGCAAGCCCGGACATTGCGGCGACCACCAGGGGCTTGCGTCCCTCGAACTTGCGGGCGCCCGTCCACATCATGCCGTAAGCGCCGGCGAGTATCGAGTTGGCTGCGAAGATCGACAAAATATCGGGAATTCGCGCGCGTTCCGCGATCAGGAACGTCGCGAGCGCCCCCATCGTGAACGCCGCTCCCCACATCGCGAGCGCGGTGAGATTGCGGTGTTGCATCCACGAAATGAACAGGAGCACGCCGGCGACCGCCAACGTGAACGCGCTCACAAATAGGGATGCCGGCAAATCCAGGGCCATCGTCCGATGGTATCGTGGCAGTCTCTAAAGCGGATTTGGAAGATTCTTAAAAATTGAAGCGGTTGCCGCTTAGCCGACGTGCGTCGGGCAATTTTTCCCGCTGATCATCCAAATTGGCTAGCGCAGGCGTAGAAAAATGCTCCGATCAGCGCTGTTATCGGCAGCGTTATGATCCAGGCGATGACGATGCTGCCGGCAATGTTCCAGCGCACAGCCGATACTTTTCGAGCGGCGCCCACACCGGTGATGGCACCCGTGATCGTGTGCGTGGTCGACACAGGTACGCCGAGCCAGGTCGCAAGGAACAACGTTATCGCGCCGCCCATCTCGGCGCAGAAACCTTGCATCGGATTGAGGCGGGTGATCCGCGAGCCCATGGTTCGGACAATGCGCCATCCTCCGAGATATGTACCCAGCGCCATAGCGGTCTGGCACGCGAGCACAACCCAGAGCGGCACGTAAAATTCGCTGCCGAGTTGGCCTTCGGCGTACAGCAACCCCGCGATGATACCCATCGTCTTCTGCGCGTCGTTGCCGCCATGGCCGAGCGAGTAGAGCGCGGCCGAGCCGAGCTGGGCAACGCGAAAAAACTTGTCGACAGCGAATGGCGTGCTTCGCACGAAGGTCCAGGACACCGCGAGCACGAGCAGCAGAGCCAGCGCGAAGCCGAGCATCGGCGACAGCGCGATTGCGCCCACCGTCTTCAGCACGCCCGACCAGACGATGGCGCTCATCCCGCCCTTCGCCGTGCCCGCGCCGATCAGACCTCCGATCAAGGCGTGCGAGCTCGACGAGGGAATTCCGCCCCACCAAGTCACGACGTTCCATATGATCGCCCCCATGAGGGCGCCGAAGATCACGCGCCAGTCCACGACCGCCGCCGAAATGAGGCCTGTTCCGATCGTTTGAGCGACGTGCAGGCCGAAGAACAGGAAGGCGATGAAATTGAAGAACGCGGCCCACGAGACCGCGACGTGAGGCGACAGCACCCTGGTGGAGACGACGGTGGCGATGGAGTTGGCCGCATCGTGCAGACCGTTCAAGAAGTCGAAGAGCAGGGCAACGGCGATGAGGCCGACGAGCAGAGCCAGTGTCCCAAAGGCCATCGGTCAGATGTTCCTAGCTCAAGCGTGCTCGATCACGATCCCTTGGATCTCGTTGGCAACGTCATCGAAGCGATCGACGCTCTCCTCGAGATGGCCGTAGATCGCGTTTCCGCGCACGAAGTCCATGGGATCGCCGCCCTTGGCCTTCTCGTACAGCTTTTTCAGGCCGCGATCGTGGATATCGTCGGCGCGTTCCTCGATACGCGTAATCTGCAGGCAAAGCTCGTTGAGAGTCGATGCATTGCTTCCGACGCTTGCGAGCAATGGGACTGCCCGCTGCACAAGCTCAGCGCACTCCACAACGGCATCGGTCATGGCCTGCATTTCAGGCGCGAAGCTCGTCATCTCAAACAGCACGATCGCCTTGGCCGTCTGCTGCATCTGATCGATGGCATCGTCCATGGAGGTGATCAGGTTTTTGATGTCCGCGCGATCGAACGGGGTGATGAAGCTCGTGCGAATGGCCACCATGACGTCGCGCGTGATGTCGTCGGCCTTGAGCTCTTGCGCCATGACATCCCGGCACCGACGGCTTGTATCGCCGCCTTTCAGCATGTCACGCAGGGCACGTGCACCTGCGAGAAGGACATCGGCGTGGCGCTCAAAGAGCGGAAAGAACAGCTCCTGGCGCGGCATCAGTCGTTGGAACCAGTGCAGCATTTCAGATCATACCGCTCGTTGAAGTACCGGTGGCAGAGGCAGATGCGCTTCCTGTCAAATTGCGCGAAATCTCGATTGCAAACTTATCACCGCAGACGAGAGAGCCTCAAAGTGATCGGCACCCCTTAATGGTTTGGGTATGTCCACCCCGTAGCTTCGGGACCGCCGTCGGCACTCCGCGGGCGGAAGCTGGAGATGCCCATGCCGCAGAAAATCATGCTGTCGATCCTTCTTGCCGTACCGTTTGCGATGAGCACTGCGGCGTTCGCCGACACCACCGAAGACGACGTCACCTGGATCAACCAGTGCATCGCCGACAACAAGCGCGAAGGTGCAACCGAGGACGTCGTGCGCAAATACTGCGTCTGCATGGACAATGCGATGGCCAAGGACGAGACAAAATCGATCACCGAATGGGAGAAGACCCATCCCGACGAGACGAAGGCTTGCGACAAGGAAGCAGGCTGGAAATAGCCGGGTGGCGCCGTTTTGAAGCCCCACAACGCTGATTGGCGGCGGCAGCCCGCCACCCTGATTCTCTGGCGAGGCAAGCATTCGCCGCGTCTGCGCTCCGTTTGGCGAACGAGGTGTGGCGAATGAGCCGCGGCTCGAAGAGCAACGGCCGCAGGGCTTCCTGGCGGCACAATTTGGAGTAAAATGCGGGCTGGGTTGTCGACGGGCGATGATTTTGTGGGAGTTCCCGTGATGGCGTGGGTACGGTGCGTAGCTGTCATCGCGATTGGCGTGCTGGTGATAACGTCCCCGGCGAGGGCCGGCGGCCTCAGTCTCGATAAGACGGGGACGGCGGCGAGCGCGTCCTATCGGCCTGGAGACGACCATCCCACTGGCGAAAAGCACGGATACCGATCAATCACAGACAAGCATCGACTCGGCGACTTCTGATCTGGAGTCCTCGCGTGCTGCCATCAATCGACGCACAGGACCGGCCATCACCTTAGGCGTGAGCGGCTGGGTGGGCGAGCAGGTGATGAGCGGCAGCCATTGATTGGGCGCGACAAAGTCCCGACTAATATTTTCAGCTCCCGCACGAACTCAAGCCCCGAGCATATGCCGGGCCGCTCGAACCTATTTTACAAGAGCCGCCGTTGCGGCAGAACCGGTGCCCTACGCAGCAACATGCTAGAGCCGGGACACGTGCTGTCGAGTCGTGTCATCTAGCCAGCAAGCTGCCCACAACCCCGTCCCGCCGGCAGGGGAATTTCAAACACCAGGGAGACGCCTCGTGATCCAGTGGAAGCCGATTGACGAGTTCATCGAGCCCGACTGGGACAAAATCGCTACCCCGACGCCGCCAACGCTGTTCTGGCGCGGCAAGAAAGGGGACGCCGTCTTCGGCTTCATCCGTGATGGGGAGCTCTTCGATCACAAGTGGATGTACGTTTGCGACGCGAACAAGCTCACGCATTTCACGCAGGTCAACGGACCCGACAGCAAGGCCGTTCAACCCGTTGTCCGATGCGGATTAATAGCAGCCTCTTATCACACTGGAAATCAGCTGTGCGCCAAGGGCGACTAGCGACCTTAAGCCGCGTCGCGCGGACGATAGGTCATCGTGCGCGCCCGGCTCGGCGAGCTGGCACGGCGCATGTGGAAGTCGCAGTAGGGATGGCCATCCTGCTTGCGCTTGCCGCAGAAATAGAAACTCGGCAGCCTGGGGGTCACCGATCGGCCAACGGCAATCGTGCGGAAGCAGCGTAGCCATGGTCTTGCGCTGAGCGAGCGGGATGATCGGTTCGTCCGTCGTCGTCGTCGCGCCCGGCTCGGTCTTGATTGGATCCATAATAGCTACTGTCTCCGCGTTGTTTGCAACCGTCTAATACTCCTTCGCGACTGCGCAGCCAGCAAGGAGACGACGACCTTAATTCCGCTTGATGAAGATAAAGGCCTTCGCCTTGTCATCCTTCGCAACGGTGCAGTTTACGTCCTTGGCGAACGCACACATATCCCCCAACGCCCGTGGGTGGATATTGTTTCCCACCATACCCGGCGGGAAAGCGTCGCCAATTTGATCAAACTGAGGGCGTACTTCGCGCTCGGTAGCAACGCGTCGATCGAGTGGCGAATGATCGTGCGATAGGGTTGCTGATCGTCCACTTGCGTGCCTCAGGCGAGCAGTAGCTTGCCCACATTCGCACCCGCTCCGCAAGTGCGCAGCCCGTAATGCCGCAGGAATTGGTTTCAGCTGACGTGTTAATCAAGCTCACCACCCGCGACACCAGACGTCACGGTGCGACAGCCGGAACTGATTGCGCGAATGATAAGAGAAGTGAACGGCCCTTTAGGAAGCGTTCGAGGACTGTTCCGCCAGCAATTCCATCCCGATCGAAGCAAGAACAATGTCGTGGGCACGGTTGACGATCTCGTCCAACGACGGCGTCCTCGCGAACATGACCTTAGCTTCCGCGATGAGCTCTTGGCGCCCCGGAATGCAGGAGAGGTCGAACGCGGTGAGTGCGCTGGCAACGCAAGAGCGCGTGTCTTGAAGCTTTTGGCGCAACGCAATCAAGTCATGTCCGTTCAGAGCCGAGGTGATTGCCAGCGCGATCCGGGTTGGAGTTGAAGCGCGCGGCAAGCTGCTCGGCTGCGCGATTAACGACGCGCGCGCCCAAACGCTGCTCGTTGCGCAACACTCGCTCCGGAGGCGTTTTCAGATCCCAAACGATCCCAAGCCACGATAAAGCCCGCAGGAGATAATAGGTTGGATCATACTCCCACCACTTGAAGCCTTGCCGGACGCTGCTCTGAAAAGCGTGGTGATTGTTGTGCCAGCCCTCACCCATGGTGAAAATCGCCAAAAGCCAGTTGTTTCGCGAGTCGTCGCCGGTGACGTAGCGCTTCGTGCCGCTGACGTGCGCCAGTGAGTTGATACAAAAAGTGGCGTGGTAGACGAGCACGGTGCTCCAAAAAAAACCAACGACGAGACCCGGCAAGCCGGCCACGAGATAACACACGCCGGCGAGGAACGCCGCGGGCGCGAGCTCCCATCGATGCAACCAGCGCAGCTCGCGATAGCGGGCGAAGTCGGCAACCTTCGATAAATCCGTTTCATCGTGCCTGCGCGCGAAGACCCACCCGACGTGGCTGTAAAGGAAACCGTGCTGTCTCGGTGAGTGCACGTCCTCCTCGGTGTCGGAATGCAGATGGTGGTGGCGGTGCTTTGCCGCCCACCAGAGGACGCTCTTCTGCGCAGTGCTCTGGGCCACGAACGCCAGGATGAACTGAAACACCCGGCTCGTTGCGTAAGCTCGGTGCGAAAAGTAGCGATGGTAGCCGGCTCCGATCGCGAAGATGCGCAACCAGTATAGCGCTATGCCAATTGCCAGCGCTTCCCAGGTAACGCCGGTCAAAATGGCCGCGAAACATGCGACGTGGACCAAGACGAACGGAATCGCCGAGGGATAGATTATGTCGTCGTGCGGGGATTCTGTGGGGCTCGTTGAGGGCCATGCCCGACGATAGATGGTCGGCCAAGTCGCAATAATCAAGAATGTCCGACAATCAAGGATTGCCAATACCCAAGGCGTCGGTTTCTCGAACGGCATTAGCCGAACCTCTTGCCTCGTCGTCGCGGCTCACGCGCCGCCGCCCTCGGCGCGGAAATCGTGACGGGTTTTGGCCTCAATCAAGTCGAGGTCGCGCTCTACCCGGCGGCGCGATTCATCGCTGATGGCGCCGTCGCGGAGCGCCTGGTGAATATGCTGGCGCTGTGCTTCGATCAGGTCGAGCGCCAGTTCGTCTGCGATGCGAGCCCATTCGGTCTCGCTTTGCGACCTCTGCAATTGCAGCAACCGCGCGCCGTGGTACTCGCGCAAACCGTCTACCAGGTCGGCGGGCAGTTGGCGGTCGCGCGCGAGTTCATCGATGCGGGCGAGCGCTGCTCGCGTGGCACCCAGGCGTGCTGTCAGCTCATTTGCAATTTCCTCGTCCCGCTCGACGGCGACATCCTTGCCGAGCCCCAACCAGCGGATCACGCTCGGAAGCAAGAGACCCTGTCCGACAAGCGTGACTACAATGACGATGAATGTGATAGCGAGGATCATGTCGCGCTCGGGGAACGCTGCCCCCGAAGCGGTGAGCAAAGGAATAGCAAGCGCGGCGGCGAGCGAGACGACACCGCGGATACCCGTGAACGCCAAGACAAATGGCCATTGCCATCTGGGCGAAGGATCGCGGCGCGCAAGCGAGGGGCTGAGCCACCGCGGGAGATAGGTCGCGGGAAAGATCCAGACGAACCGCGCCACGATAATAATGACGACCGTCAACGCCGCCGTCATTCAATAGGTCTTGCAGGGCTACTCCGTCGGCCTGCTCGAAGATCGTAGCGCGCTTGCAAACCGCAGAGAAGAAACAGCAGGCCCTCGACGATGTAGATCGACAAGCCCCAGAAGAAGACACCCTGCAGGCGTGTCGCGGCCGAGATCAGACGCGGCCCATTCCAGCTCACGTAGAGCCCGGCCGCAACGGTGGCGAGAACGCCGGACCCGCCCGACTGCTCCGGCACCCAGTAGGCCAGATAGGGAGTGAGCAGCGACAGGAGTAATCTCCACGCGGGGATCGTTGGCAGCGCGCCGCAGGCGCAGCATGACCCAACCAACACCGATCCCGTAACTCAACTCGCCAACGACGATGAGCGCAAAGCGCTCGCTGGCGTCGCTGAGCGAGAAGGCGCCGGTGCTGACCGCAGCAATGGCGAAGCGATAAAGGACGAGCGCCGTCGCGTCGTTGGCGAGCCCCTCACCCTCGAGAATGACGAGCAGCCTGCGAGGCAGGCCAAAACGGCGCGCGATCGCCAACGGCGCAACGACATCGGGCGGCGCCACGATGGCGCCGAGCACGAAGCCGACGGCCCAGGGCCAGTCCGAGCAACCAGTGCACGGCTGCTGCCACTGCGCAGGTGGTGAACACCACGGCCCCGATAGCGAGCAACGCAATCGGGCGCAGGCTAAAGCGGAACTCGCGCCAGCTCATCGAGACGCCGGCCGAATAGATCACCGGCGGCAACACGAGAAGGAGACACGAGCTCGGGCGCCAGTTCGACGCGTGGCAGGCCGGGGATCATGGCAAGACCCGCGCCGGCGACAACGAGAAGGATCGATGGCGGCAAGCGTAACCAATTGGCCGCAACGCCGATGCGCGGCAATTGCAGCGAGCAGAAAGAAGCCGATTTCGAGATAGGCGATCATTGGCGCATTGCGGTTTGGGTGGGCCGTGCCCTGTTTCACACAGGAAGTCGCGGCCGCCGTCAACTCCGCTGCTCCGCCTCTTCGAGATTATTGGGCGTGCCTGGGGTGCGACGGCATCGCAACGGTTCATCCCTGCGCGCACTCGATGTCGCCTGCGCGGCGTCCAGATATTCGCCGTCAAACTCGAGGCCGCGGACTGCACCTTGGCGGAACCAACCGCGACCGGTCTCGTTCTTTAGGCAACCCCGTGAGTTTTGCGTATGAACCCGACAAGGCACCCCGTTCCTTGCGATTTCCTCACGCATCGAAAACCGGAGATGCTCAATGACTGTCGAAAGCAAAGATAACGACGATCGCAACGTTTCGATCGTGTGCGTCCTGGCATGCGCTGTTCTTCTGGCCAGCCTTATCGTGGCCGACAAAACGGTCATGGCCCCCGACGCCAAGCAAAGCTCTGCTTGCGTTGAGTGCGCCCGTCAACCATCGATAACACTTTTCGACCATCGCGCGCCCAATCGGCGCGTGCGTAACAGAAGGAAGTTGCACATGCGCAAAGGTATGACCGACGTGGAGATCATGCGGGCGTTCGACGCATATTTCCGTTCCGCACAACATCACGGCCAAACCAGCCAACGGTAACGGACGATCGAACAGTCCGGGACGAATCCCGCTCGGCAAGGGGCGCGAGCTACTTCAGGCCGCGGCGGAGGAAAAGCGAAACCGCAAACGCTCCTACTCCGAGCTGCGTAACTCTTTTGGCTCGAACGGAAATCTGAAGCAATCCTCGAATTGAGCGACGCCCGTGATGCAGCGCAGATTGCGGTCGCAACCTCGGACTACCCCTATTGGCGGGATTGTGCTGCAGGGTCCCGTTGGGTCGATGAATGTCTGGCGAGCGTGACGTGCTCGCGCATTCTGGAGCGGGCCTTTGGACTGGCGGAGACCTTGTATCGGGGCGTTTGCCGTTGTGCTGCTCGCGTGCAGTTCGTGCTTTGTCTCGCGGCAGGCACCGATGGCGAACGCGCGGAGATCGATACGCGGCCCCGAGCTGCGATCCCCGCGTCGAAAGTACCAGCGCGGACAAATTCCTGAGCTCGCTCGGTATCAACATTCACATCGACCAGGGCTACGCAGTCGGCGTCCTACGTGCAACCGTTGCAATACCTCGGCATCCGGGCGATCCGAACCGGATTTGGCAACGTGTTCGATACAGTTGCGCTCGCGCAGAAGACCGGCGTACGGGCGGCGATATTTGCGAACGGCGGCATCCTCCGTCACTTCATCAACAGCGCTAAAGCGCTGGCAGCCGCGGACGCGCTGCTTGCTCTGGAGGGGCCAAACGAGCCCAACAATTTTCCGCTCACTTATAAAGGTCAGCAAGGCGGCGGATCGGGAACGTGGCTTCCGGTCGCCTACTTCCAGCGCGACGTGTACGCAGCGGTCAAAGCGGACCCAGCGCTGTCGCCAAGTACCCCGTTTTCAGTCCTTCGGAAGCCGGCGCCGAAAACGACAACGTCGGGCTGCAGTTCCTGACGATCCCCGAAGGCGTCGATACGCTGCTTCCCGCCGGAACGCGCTTTGCCGACTTCGTCGCGCTGCATAACTACGTCATCGGCAACGGCCACAAGCACACTGACAACCAGGCGTGGAACGCGGCCGATCCGACCTTGAATGAGCGATGGGATGGGCTCTACGGCAACAACGGCGTCACGTGGCGAAACAGCTTCCTCGGCTACGACAAGAAGGACCTGCTCGATCTGCCTCGCGTCACGACCGAGACAGGATGGCTGAGCGACGAACAGCCCAACGGCCGCGAGATACAGGCGCGACTGCTGATCAACACCTACCTCGCGCAGTTCAAACGCGGATTCCGCTACACGTTTCTTTATCAGCTGCGCGACGGCGAGGGCGGGGAAGACTCCTATGGAATTTTCGATCGCAATTCGAAGCCGAAGCCGGCCGCGACCCAGATCCACAACCTGACGACAATTTTGGCCGATCACACCCCTAATCCTGAACCGCGCGCAATTGAGCTACGCAATCGCGGCCCAGCCGCCCACGGTGCACGATCTGCTGCTCCACAAAGGCGACGGATCGTTCGCACTCGTGCTCTGGGGCGAGCGAGTAGTCCGGCAGCGACGACGTCAGAATTGAGTTCGCCACGAGCCACTCAGTGAAGATCTACGATGTCGCGCTCGGGCTAACACCGGTGAAGGAGCTGAAGGGCGTGAGAGAGGTCGACCTAAAAGTCGCCGACCACGCCTTGATCCTCGAAGTCACCGAGTAGGCGCGGCGACGGGCCAACTCGCCTGCGCTCCCTTCCCCAGGGACACGACAGGCGAAGCTCTGCCCCAGCTTCTGACTTGAGAACGAATGTCGCGGGCCACGGAACGCCCTTCCGCGGGCTGGCCGTATGTTTTAAGGCTGCCCCGGACATCTCGGGAAAACAATGCACACATGATTCGCCTCGACAGTATCAGCAAGCAGAACGGTCACCAGATCCTCTTCATTGAAGCCTCAGCGGCTCTCAACAGAGGTGAAAAGGTTGGACTCGTCGGTCCGAACGGCGCCGGCAAGACGACGTTGTTTCGCATGATCATTGGCGAGGAGGAGCCCGACGAGGGCCAGGTCGCCGTCGATCGCGGTGCTACCATCGGCTACTTCAGCCAGGATGTGGGTGAGATGGCCGGCCGCAGCGCGGTCGCCGAAGTGATGGACGGCGCGGGTCCTGTAAGCGAGGTGGCCGCCGAGCTCAAGACGCTCGAGGCTGCCATGGCGGATCCCGCCCGGGCCGACGAAATGGAAGCCATCGTCGACCGCTACGGCGAGGTGCAGGCGCGCTTTGAGGAGCTTGGAGGCTATGCGCTGGAAGGCAAGGCGCGCGAGGTGCTAGCCGGTCTCTCGTTCAGCCAGGAGATGATGGACGGCGACGTCGGTGCGCTCTCAGGCGGCTGGAAGATGCGCGTCGCCCTGGGGCGGGTCCTTCTCATGCGTCCCGATGCCATGCTCCTCGACGAGCCGAGCAATCACCTCGACCTTGAGAGCCTCATCTGGCTCGAGCAATTTCTGAGGAGTTATGAGGGCGTGCTGCTGATGACCTCGCACGATCGCGAGTTCATGAACCGCATCGTCACCAAGATCGTCGAGATCGACGGCGGGGGTCTGACGACATACTCGGGCAATCATGAGTTCTACGAACAGCAGCGGGCGCTGAACGAAAAGCAGCAGCAGGCCCAATTCGACCGTCAGCAGGCGATGCTCGCCAAGGAGATCAAGTTCATCGAGCGCTTCAAGGCGCGCGCCTCGCATGCCGCGCAGGTGCAGAGCCGCGTCAAGCAGCTGGCCAAGATCGACCGGGTGGAACCGCCAAAGCGCCGCCAGACTGTCATGTTCGAGTTTCAGCCGGCACCGCGTTCGGGTGAGGACGTGGTCAGTCTCAAGAACGTGCACAAAAGGTATGGGAACCACACCATCTACGATGGGCTGGATTTCCAAGTACGCCGCCGGGAACGCTGGTGCGTCATGGGCATCAACGGCGCGGGCAAATCGACCCTGCTGAAGCTGGTGGCGGGCTCGGCGCAGCCAGACGCGGGCACGGTCAACCTCGGCGCGAGCGTGAGGATGGGCTACTTCGCCCAGCACGCCATGGATCTGCTCGATGGCGAGCGCACGGTGTTTCAGACGTTGGAGGATTCCTTTCCGCAGGCGGGCCACGGCTCGCTGCGTTCGCTTGCCGGCTGCTTCGGGTTTTCCGGCGACGACGTGGAAAAGCGGTGTCGCGTGCTGTCAGGCGGCGAGAAGGCACGTCTCGTCATGGCGAAGATGCTCTACGACCCGCCGAATTTTCTTGTGCTGGACGAGCCGACGAACCACCTCGACATGACAACCAAAGAGATGCTGATTAAGGCCTTGGCGGAATACGAGGGGGCGATGCTGTTCGTCTCGCACGACAGGCATTTCCTGGCTGCGCTTTCCAACCGGGTGCTCGAGCTGACGCCTGACGGCATTCATAACTATGGCGGCGGCTATACCGAATACGTGGCGCGCACCGGGCACGAGGCGCCAGGTTTGCGGAGTTGACCGATCCCCACTCAGCGCACCTAATAGGGGCGGGAGATGACATGGCGGCATTCGTGATCAAAGCCGAGATACGCGACGCGAACGCGAAAACGATCGCGTTCGCGGCGCAGAAGACAATGTATGGAGGCAAGAATATCGCAGAGGGCGATACAGTTTTCCTGTTCGCGAGCGAGAATGAGGGCGGGCAAGGCCTCATCGCCCGCGGCATCGTCACGTCCGCAGAGGCTATACCGAAGAAGCGCGGCATCGCCCGGCAAACGCCGTGTGTGAGCGTCGCCATCAGACGCACAGCTTTGGCGAAGCGCCCGCTGGGCCGCAGCGAGCTGAAACGGCTAACGAATTGGAAGGACGGCCAGCCGGGAGCTGAGCTCAATTTCAAGTTCTATCGTCAAGCAACGAACAAGATTGGCGGCATCTCGGATAAGGCGGCGGCGTTCCTCGGCACATTCTTTTAGTCCGAGACCGCAGAGGGTCAGGATTTCTCACGCCAGGAGATAGATGATCGTGGTCTCAAGCTTGGCCGGGTCGTCGAACCAATCACCGTAGACTTCCCACGATTGACCCCCGATTGATCGTCCGTGCGCTTTGGCCCACGCATGGATGGCATCGTGCGTAACCCTCATGTCGTCATAAGCGCCGACATGAACGGCCACCGCGGCCTCACCGGCAGGGGTATCGGTCGCGTGGACTTCTCCCGACGGCGTAAATGCACGCGTCACCTCCACCCCGAAGTTGACATTCATTGGAGCGCTGCGTTGAGCGGGATGATGATACAAAAACACGTTGTGCCCGTCGGTGCGAAGACCCGGTTGGCTTCGCAAAAAACTCCAGACTTGATCCAAGGCGGGACGGAAAGCGGTACCGACAGCGCCGATTGTCACCTGACGTGTGACCACCGCCAGTTTTCGTGGGTGGACCGTTTGAACTGAGACGTTGATGGCCATGAATGCTCGCAAGCGCGCCCCTCGGCACGCGTCTCTCTAGATGCATCAAGTGCGATGTCTAGACTTCGAGATCAAAGGATTTCGAGATCAAAACAGAGCATCGCCTTTGTCCCGCGAGCGGTAGGGGGATAGGTGATCTCCGCGCCAAAATTGGTCGACATTGCTTTGATCACCCGGGTGCCAAGGCCGGTTCCCGTCGCGGGGTCTGATCGAGACCAGCCGACACCATCGTCTTCGACGCTGAGGCACGCCTGTGACCCAACACGATTCATGCTCACGCGGATGTCGCCCGCCTGGTTGCCTGTGTAGGCGTACTTGTAAGCGTTCGTCACCAGCTCCGTGACGATGATGCCGAGCGAGACCGCCTTGTCGGTCGGCAACGTCATGGGCTCAGCCTGCAGCTTGATGTTGTGATTGCTGCCCCACGCCTGCATTGCTGCGCTCAGCTCTTCCACGAGGCCGGTAAGATAGGCTTTGACGTCGACCGTTTGAACATCTTGCGACGTGTAGAGCCGTTTGTGCACGCCTGCGACGGCAAGAATTCGCGCTTCCATCTCGTTGATCACGTGCTTTGCCGCTTCGTCCGTGACCATCGCGCGCTGCATGCGCGCCAGGCCTGCAACGATCGCCAGCGAGTTCGCAACGCGATGGTTCACCTCGCGCAGAAGGAGCTCGGCGCGGTCGCGCGCTGCAAGCACCTCACGATCCGCCGCCTCCTTGTCGCGGCGCAACTTCTCTTTTGCGAGAGACGTTATGACGGACTCTACGAGAAGCTCGCGAAAATGCCCCTGCACGTCTTTCCAGACATAATCGATCGCGCCGGCCTTCAAGGCCGCGACGGCAACCCTGCTGTCCTCTGAACCCGTCACATAGACGACCGGCGGAGCATTCGGCAGCTCCTGGATTCTAGGAAGGATTTCCAGGCCAGTGTGGCCGGGCATGTGATGATCGAGCCCAACGATGTCGAACTGCTCAGTCTGCAGGCGCTGTAGCCCCGCATCGCCCGAAGCGGCGTGCTCGAAATCAAAGCCTCGCGCGCGGAGGGCCTTTTCGACGAGCCGGGCCAGACCGGCATCATCGTCGATATAAAGAACTCGGGCGGGGCGCGATGTCACAGTGTTTCCGGAACCTGCATGACCGCGAAGAACAAGCCAAGCTGGCGGATAGCATTGGCGAAGTTCTCGTAGTCCACCGGCTTGGTGATGTACACGTTCGCTCCCAAGTCGTAGCAGCGCTGGATTTCGCGCGCGTCGTCCGTGGTGGTCAGGACAATGACCGGCGACCGCTTGGTATGCTCGTTGGCCTTGATCTTCTCGAGGATCGAAATGCCGGTCATGTCGGGAAGATTGAGGTCGAGAAGGACGAGCAGCTGTTTCTTGGAGCTAACCTCACCCGACTGGTCGGGCCCAAGCAGGAATTCCAGAGCGGCCGTCCCGGTTGTGAACGGGATCAACTCGTTTTCGACGCCCGCACGGCGAATGTTTCGCTCGATAAGGCGCGCATGTCCGTCATCATCCTCGATCATGACGATCGACACAGGTCTAGCTTCTGAGCTCACTTAACTGCTCCGATTTAATGCGCAAGATACGTGGTAATTTGATCTGAAACGTCGTGCCGACACCCAGCTCCGATGTCAAGGTTATCTGCCCCTCCAGACGCCTCGTGAGGGCGCGCACATGCGCGAGCCCAATGCCCTCTCCTGCTTGATCCTGGGCACCCGCGCGCCGGAATAGGTCGAAAACGCGCTCGTGATCCTGACCCGCAATTCCGCGCCCATTATCCTGCAACTCGATCACCACCGACCCTCCGCGATCTTCCCGCAGCCGCACCTCGATCAACGGAGGACGCTGCCGGGAACGATACTTGATGGCGTTGTCGACGAGGTTGCCGAATATCTGTTCCAGGGCCAGGCGGTCGCTCACCACTGTGGGCAGCGACTTGTCGATGAGAAGCTCGCCACCCGATTCCGTCAGTCGGTGCTGCACACTCGCGGCGATGCCATCGAACAGCTGTTGCAGGTCGACCCGCTCGGGATTGAGCGTCCGCTGGCCCTCACGCGAGAGCTTGAGGATGGCGTTGATCAAGGAATCCATTTTCTGGGTCGAGGTGCGGATGAAGGATATCGCCTCGGGAACATCGGTATCGACGACGGCTTTGGCCGCCACTCCCGCCGGCGAGGTCGTGATTGCCGGATCAGCCGTCAGCGTCTGCATCGCCACGAGCGACGTCTCGAGCTCACTGGTGAAGCCCATCACGTTCACCAATGGAGCGCGCAGGTCGTGGCTTACAATGTAGGCGAACCTCTGAATTTCCTCGTTGGCGCGTTGCAAGTCCGCGGTCCGTTCGCGGATACGCCCCTCAAGGCCGCTGTTCAGCGCATCGACCTCGACGCGGGCCTGCCTGAGCTCGCGCGTATATGAAGTGAGTGCCCATGCCGCGCCGCCCCCCGCAATCACGATCAGCAGTCCCGCCAGTCAGGATCATCCATCGCAAGGCGTTCGCGTTCGACCTTTGATCGTCGATATTCGAATAGAGCCTCCCCTCTACTCTCCCCGTCTCATCGCGCAGCTGATTGCGAATGGCGTCCATCGTTTCCTTGCCGCGATCGGTCAGCACGACCGCCAATGCTTCGTTGGCCTTGCCGGCCCGTTTCAGCGCCGACGGTCTGCGCCAGCTCGCTGACCTTTGCGGTGATCGCGGCGCGCAGGGGCACTAGCAATGCTCGTCTTCCCCAGCGCGGGAAAGTGCGACCTGGAGACGCTTTAGAGCTTGGCTCCACTTGTCGAAGCGCTGCCTCGTAGGGCTGCAGATAACGGTCCTCGCCGGTCAGCAGGTATCCGCGTTGTCCCGTCTCGGCATCCTGGACACCGACAGCAAATCGACCAGTGAGCTGCGAAGCTCACGCGTGCTCAACACCGCATCCGTCGATGCTCGCGTTCGCTCCAGCATCCAGAACGACGTCGCGACCATGGCGAGCAGAACCGCCAAGCCAACGAGGGTAAACACGGCAGTGACCCGCATGGACGCGAGCTTGAAGCGGGGCACCAATCCTCCTGGGTTCAAGATGGGGCGATCCACCGACTTGTCAGCGGGTTCAGGTCGCTCTTCAACGAGGGTCACTCGGCCTGCCAATCAAACTTCCCAAGCGCGTTCCCAATACGGCGAGGTTCCAGGGCATCGCCAGAAATGAGCGCCAGAGCAGCCCGTATGCGAGGCGACGACCAGCGCACACCGAAAAAGCACAACACAGGTGCCTGGATTGCAAACAAATTGCCCCTCTCTGGCGTGAGGAACTCGCAGCCCGCGCAGTTGGTTGCAAGCGCCGGCGCAATAAATAGCGCCGGCACGCGCTCTCAGCTGGTTAACCGCGCGGACTTAAGCGCTCGGCCGGTGTGCTAGCAGCAGCTAATGTCAGCTGCGCAGGGGACGACGGCATGCCGGGCGTACGCTATTTTTTCGTGATCGTCTTCGCCGTTGTGGCGTCCGGAGTGATCTATTTCATTCCGCCGTCTTGCCGCCGACGGGCGCTGGGACATCATCGCTTTCTTTGTCTCGCTTCTCGTGTTCATCGCTTGGCGCGCGTGGCGCTCGATCCGCCCTCCAGTCTGAGCGCAGGCCGTCCAAGCAACCGGCCATTGAGCGCCTCCATGAGTCGAGCAATCGCATTCTCCTGCTCCTTGCGGATTTCCCGGCATAGCGCACGCCGCTCAGCCTCTCGAGCCATCCAACTCAGCAGCTGTGCGTTCGTGGATATCAGCGCCTTCGACGCAGCCGAGCCGCAAGCGCGTTGCTTCAATCTCGACATGAAGTGCGCGCCCGGCGAGCAGTATGGCTGCTTCAAGGTGCCCCTCGAACTGAAGCAAGAGTGGATCGACGACGGCAAGCGTGGCCGGCTGCGCGAACTCAGCGCCCAGTTCGGCTACATCGATCGTGAGGGGCGACATTGGGATGTACCAGCGGGTTTCAGACGGACGGCGCTTCCATACCGCTTGTTTTTCCGCGCGCTGATCGGAGGACCGTGGACCGACAGCTACGTCAAGGCAGCCGTCATCCACGACTTCTACATTCGTCGCAAAGGCGTGAGCGCCGAGGCGGTGCACAAGGTTTTCTATTTCGCCTTGCGCGCTGCGGGAAACAGTCAGAGGCGCGCTGAAGAAATGTACTTCGCCGTCGCCAAATTCGGACCGCAGTGGCGCACATCGACGTTGCGACCTATGAGGCGGCTTGGCGCGCGCGCAAGACGATGCTCGACCAGGTCACGAAGTGGCACCAGGATGTCTGGGAGGCGTTCCAGGAAAGCGAGCGCAAACGGGAAGCACAGGCGGCGATCGATCGCGAGGTGCTCGCCGTGCAGCTGCCTGACCGCACCAAAGTCTTCCGGCTATCGGCCGTCGAGCCATTGCCCGCCCTCGATGCTTTTATCGACGATGCGGTAGGCGCCCACATTCTGCACCCCGATCGCGATGTGACGCTCATTCACTCTGCTGCGAGAGCAAGTCGACGCCGAGCTGCGCGCGCGCCGAAGCGAACGCAACAACGTGTTCGTTGTGCAGTTCACGTCGTTGGGGCCGACGACGATCCGCTTCACCGCCCGCAACCAGCAAGAGGTCGATGCCCAGATCGAGCAGATCAATCAAATGACGCGCGATCAAGAGCAGGCCGATGGTCCGCCGGCGATATGCGTCGGGGAATGTCTGCGTGCGCGGTCAAATTCGAATGGTGCCGCGCCTCATACTCCCGCTGCTCCGCGGCTGGGGCCCTAGCGAAAGGGCCAACGCCTGCGGCCAGATCCGCAGGGAACGATGCCCCGAGCGGCGAGTTTTAGCGTCATCAGTCTCAGATGGTGGCGACAATGTCTGAAAATATTCATCCTTTGTTGAAATCCCTGTGGGATCTCGAGAACGAATTGCGAAGCGCGGCGCGCAACGCGATTTTTATGCGTAGCGACGACGCAAAAAAGCATCTGGAAGAGGCTAAGCGCCACTATCAAGCAGCGCTTGCATCGACGCGCAAGATTGACTGATGCGGCGTGCGCTCCCCTTCTTGTTTGTTTTCGGTGTGGCTCTGCATTCGGGCACATCTTTGGCGCAGCCCAACGTTCAGCTGGTGCAAGATGGTACCAAGCCGGATGGTACTGGGCCCTCTACGCAGCTGCCGCCCGACACCGAAGTGATCAAGCCAAAAGCCGATCCCGATCCTAAAATAGAAAAGGCGCCACCGGATCCGGACCCAGATCCGGCCAACAAGGATGTAATCAAACCGCCGTCGAACATTCAGCCAAAATAAAAAATCCTTCGAGGCGGCCACGAGCGGGCTGATTGGCGTCAGCCTTGTTGAGAAAATCGCCTTACCGCTAGCCACTCAGCTCAACACTCAGCGAGTGGCATGCCCCGAAGCTTCTTCAAACCGCTCTCCTCCAGCTCAATCGCGCGCCGGCCAAATCGGCATGGTAGCGGCTGTGTCGATTGGCATCGGTGGCATGGTGGGCGCAGGAATTTTTTCGATTCTCGGTGTCGTCGCGCAGGCTGCCGGCAACGCCATGTGGCTGGCATTTGCCATCGGTGGCGTCGTCGCGCTCCTCTCCACGTATTCCTATGCCAAACTCGGCGCGACCTTTCCATCCGCCGGCGGAGCCGTGCACTTTCTGGTTGAAGGATTTGGCGACGGGGTATTTGCCGGCGGTCTCAACCTGTTCATGTGGGCGGGTTACATCATCTCGCTGGCACTTTATGCGACGGCGTTCGGCAGCTACGCCGCAACGTTCATCACCGAAGCGCCGTCTGCGGTGCTGCTCAAATCGTTGGCGATCGGTTCGGTGCTCCTGGTGACGGTCGTGAACGCGTTTGGCGCCAAAGTCATGGGGCGGGGCGAGACAATTATTGTCGCCGTCAAACTCGCCATCCTCGTTGTATTCGCGGCCACGGGCCTGTGGTTCGTCAAGCCTGAGAACCTCTCGCCTGAGTTGTGGCCCGGCAGTCAATCGATCCTGTTCGGAGCTGGAGTGCTTTTTATCGGCTACGAAGGCTTCGGGCTTATAGCCAATGCGGCCGGCGATATGCGCAACCCCCAGGTGACGCTGCCGCGCGCGCTGTACACGGCCGTGATCCTTGTGATCATCCTCTACCTCGCCGTGGCGCTGACAGTAACGGGCAATCTGACGAACGCCGAGATCGAGCGCGCGCGAGATTACGCGCTGGCGGAAGCCGCCAAGCCTTTTCTGGGAGAGGTGGGTTTCCGTCTCATCGCCGTCGCCGCGCTGTTCTCAACCGCATCCGCGATCAACGCCACACTCTTTGGCTCCGCGAATGTCTGCTACATGATCGCCCGCGATGGCGAGCTGCCGGCCAGACTGTCACGCCTAGAGTGGAAGCAGGCGACGGGCGGTTTGTTGCTCACCGCGGCGCTCGTCGTGGTGGTGATGCTGTGCTTCGATCTATCCGGCATTGCCATGATGGGAAGCGCGGCCTTTCTTCTGGTTTATGCCGCCGTGAACGGCGGGCATCTGCTGGTCCTCAAGCAAACCCGTGCCAACGCGATCATCGTGACGCTGTCGCTGATTACGTGCCTCGCCATGTTCGCAATTCTCAGCGTCTACACGTATCAGCAACAGCCTGCTGCCATCGCCGCGCTCGTGCTCATCGCGTCGGCCTCGTTTGCCGGCGAATGGGCCTATCGGAGCTGGACTGGCGAAAGATCGAGATCAGAGCTCGAGCACGACAAAGTAGCCGGAAAAGCCGGGGCCGAAAGCCGCGAACAAGAAGCGTCCGCGCGCGCTGGTCGGCCAGCGCTTCCTTGAGCACGAACAGCGCCGTTGCCGACGACATGTTGCCGTAGTCCTTCAGCACCTGCCAGGAGTAGCGGAGCTGGTCGCGCGACAGCCCGAGCGCATCCTCCGCGGTGGTCGAGCACCTTGCTGCCGCCGGGGTGCAAGAGAAAACCGTCGAAGTCTTCGCAGCGACAGCCCCTCGCGGGCGAAGAACGGCAACAGCGCCTCGCCCAGCCGCTCGCGCATCAAGGTTGGCAGCTCCGGCGCTCAACACGATGCCGAAGCCATCGTTCTTGATGTCCCAGCCCATGATGTGCTCGGTGTTCGACCAGAAGTATTCGCCGATGGCGCCGATGCGCGCGCGCGCCGGACTCGCCTTGGCCGCGCACTTCGCGCCCGCCAGCCGGGACTGCGCAGCACGACGCCGGCCGCTCCGTCGCCAAATAGCGCCGCAGCGACGAACATGGTGAGGCTCGGGTCGTTGATGCGCAGGCAGAGCGAGCACAGGTCGACGGTGAGGAACAGCACGTTGGAGCCCGGCTGCGCTTGGGCCATGCGCGCTGCGCGCGAGATGCCGGCAACGCCGCCGCCACAGCCGAGCCCGAAGATCGGCAGCCGCTCGACGTCTGGGCGGAAGGCGAGGCGATTCATCAGTCGTGCCTCGAGGCTCGGGATCGCGAGGCCGGTGATCGTGTTGGTGACGATCGTGTCGATGTCGCGCAGCTTAAGCCCGGCCTCGGCCACCGCTTGCACTGCAACCTTTTCCAGCAGGTCGAGCGCGTTGCGCTGGTAGGTTGTCGGTGCGCTCCTCCCAGGTGTGCGTCTGCAGGTACCACTCCTTCGGCTCGACCGAGTAGCGCCGCTCGATGCCGGTGTTGGTGTAGAGCGCATCGAGGCGGGCATACTGCGGATAGATCTTGTGCGCGCGCTCGGCGATATCCTGCTGCCCCGTGACGTGCGCCGGCACGGCCGTGGCGACTGACAACGATTTCGACGTCGATCGCGGATCGCGGCCGCACCTCGGGCGGCGAGGAGTTCTGCGTATGTCGTCATGGTTCTGGCCCGCTTTCAAATCACGCGCGAATAGCGTCGTATCAGATTGCTGAATGAGCGAACAAGGCGCCACGTCAGGTCGGACATATGGTGTAGACGGCGTTTCAGTTGGGGTCGTAATGCTGCATCCGCCCGTTGCTTCGATCCCCGAATCGTTAGCGGTGCCTGAACGCCCCCGCTTGCATTTGCTCTTCCTGTCGCCAAAGCACCACCGCGCATAAACTCGCCGCCGGCAGACCTACCAACCTCGAATCACGCTACCGAGTCCAAGGGTCGGCAGCAGAGTGTTTGGGGCGATGTCTCGCACCGCGGCGCGCAAGGTCAGCGATTCTGCTGTCTCGCTCGATCGCGCGCAGCAGGTGCTCGCCGACGTGTTCGGGTTTCGCCAGTTCCGCTCGCACCAGGCCGACATCATCGCGACGGTGATCGCCGGCGGCGACGTGCTGGCGCTGATGCCGACGGGCGGCGGCAAGTCGCTGTGCTATCAGATCCCCGCCCTCGTGCGGCCCGGCACGGGCATCGTCGTCTCGCCGCTGATCGCGCTCATGCAGGATCAGGTCGAGGCGCTGACGCAGGCCGGCGTGAAGGCGGCGTTTCTCAACTCGACGCTCGACTATCCGGGAGCAGACGGCGCTCGAGAGCCCGCATCGCCGCGGGCGGGCTCGACATCCTCTACGTCTCGCCCGAGCGGCTGCTGCAGGAGCGCACCCTCGCGCTGCTGGCACGCACGCGAGCTGTCGCTGATCGCCATCGACGAAGCGCACTGCGTCTCCCAGTGGGGACACGACTTCCGGCCCGAGTACCGCCAGCTCAAGATCCTCGCAGAGCGGTTTCCCAACGTCCCGCGCATCGCGCTGACCGCGACGGCCGACGAGCGCACGCGCGAGGAGATCGTGCGCGAGCTCAAGCTCGAGACCGCGCGGCGCTTCATCGCCAGCTTCGACCGGCCCAACATCCGCTACACCATCTCCACGATGGGCTCGATGGGCGCGCGCGAGCGGCTCTGGCAGTTCATCGAGGCCGAGCACGCCGAGGACGCCGGCATCGTCTACTGCCTCTCGCGCAAATCCGTCGAGGAGACTGCGGCCTGGCTTGCCGGCAAGGGCAGAACGGCGCTCGCCTATCATGCCGGTCTCGACGCGCACGTCCGCCGCAGCGTGCTCGCAGCGCTTCCGCCAGGACAACGGCGTCATCGTCGTCGCCACCATCGCCTTCGGCATGGGCATCGACAAGCCGGACGTGCGCTTCGTCGCCCACCTCAATCTGCCGAAATCGATCGAGGCCTACTACCAGGAGACCGGCCGTGCCGGTCGCGACGGCGTGGCCGCCAATGCCTGGCTCGCCTACGGCCTGCAGGACCTCATGCAACTGCGGCAGTGGATCGAGAAGAGCGAAGGCTCCGAGACCTATAAGCAAGTCGCAGCGCCAGAAAGCTCGAGCGCGCTGATCGGGCTCTGCGAGCTGCCGAGCTGCCGGCGGCAATCGCTGCTTGCCTATTTCGGCGAGCGCCAGGCCAAGCCATGCGGCAACTGCGACAACTGCATCAGCCCGCCTGAGACGATGGACGGCACGGTGCTGGCGCAGAAGGCGCTCTCGGCGGTCTACCGCACCGGCCAGCGCTTCGGCGCCACCTATCTTGTCGACGTGCTGATGGGCCGCTTGAACGAGCGCATCATGCGGTCCGGCCATGACAAGCTGCCGGTCTTCGGCGTCGGCAAGGACACGGACGAGGCGACGTGGAAGGGCGTGTTTCGGCAGCTGGCGGCGGCCGGGACACCTCACGGGCGACGACGACGGCTACGGCACATTGCTGCTGACCGACGCGGCGCGTCCGCTGCTGCGCGGAGAGGAGCGCTTTCTTGTGCGCGTCGCGACCAAGGAGACGCGCGGCAAGTCAAAACGCCAGAGCAAGAGCGCAATCGCCGTTGCAGCCGGCGATCGCCCGCTCTTTGAGGCGCTGCGCGCACTGCGGCTGCGGCTGGCCAGCGAGGCCAAGCTGCCGCCGTACATCATCTGCACCGACGTGACGCTGGCGGAGCTTGCAGCCGCTCGACCTGCCGACTCCGCGGCGCTGCACGGCATCACCGGCCTCGGGAACAGCAAGATCGCGCGCTATGGCGCAGCGCTGCTCGCAACCATCGCCGCGCACAAGGCTGAGCCGGTACCAGATAACGGCCTGTCACAGGATGCCAACCACACGCTCGCACTCCATCGCAAAGGGCTCGACGTCGACGAGCATTGCAGGGGCGCGACGCATGGACGTGGACGCGGTCTACGGCCACTTCGCCGCGGCAATCGAGCTTGGTGTTATCGAAGCGCGCAACGTGCTGGGGCTCGATGAATCCGAAGTCGATGAAATTCTATCGACATTCGAGCAGCTCGGAACGCTCGAGACCGGCAAGATAGAAACGGCGCACGCGGCGCTCGATGGTCGCTTTGACCAAGGCGTCCTCAAGTGTCTCCTGGCCGAGCTGAGCTAGCGCTCCTTCAGTTCCAAAACTCATGCGAGCAGGAAGCGGAGCTTCTTTGCGGCCCACACGGGGCCGGCATAATCGACGCCGATGCGTGGCGTTCTGGTGACGCGCAGCTTCTTGGGCGCAGGCGACGACTGCTCAAACCAAAGCCCCGAAGCCGGTACCGCCGCGCGTCCGTTTAACGAGGGATCAATCTTGAGCGCGGCGCCAACGCGTCCCGGGCCGGAAGCACCCTCGACGCCGCGGATGAGAACGGCTTGGGCATCTCCCACATCACCCGTCACAACGTTGAGCATCCAGTGGATGCCGTAGACGAGATAGACGTAGAAGCGACCCGGAGGGCCGAACATCACCTCGGTGCGTTTCGTGCGGCCGCGCGAGGAATGCGACGCAAGGTCGTGCGGGCCTTCGTACGCCTCGGTTTCGATGATCATGGATGAAATGAGGGTCGAGCCTCGGCTCCGCACGAGGGTATGACCCAATAGGTCGCGCGCAACCTTGGCCGCCGGACGCTGAAAAAAGCTTTCAGGAAGCACCGCGTTCTCGGCGTTGCCGGCGTGTTTCTCGCTCATCAATTGTCTATCGCCCATTGGCCAGCGCCGGCGCAACAGAATGAAGGCTTTAGTTTCAAAGCTGGCGAGGCAGTTCCGAAGCATGATATCAGCTAAGGACAGCGCAACTGGCTGGCGCTTCGGAGGAAAAACACATGCTTGAGCCGCAATCGATACTTGCGTGGATCGTAATAGGCGCCATCGCCGGCTGGCTGGCCGGGTTGCTGGTCAAGGGTTACGGCTTCGGACTGATCGGCAACATCATTGTCGGCATCCTTGGCGCCGGCATCGCGGGCGTCCTGGCACCGCGCCTCGGCCTCTATACCGAGAGCTTCGGCGGCAACATCGTAGCGGCCCTGCTCGGGGCGCTCATCCTGCTGTTCCTGGTGGGATTGGTGCGCCGTAGCTAACGGCTGCTGCGAGCCAACGGGCTTTCAAATTTGGCCGCCGGAGATCACTCCGGCGGCCAAATTTTTTCCCTCGCCAGGGGCAAGACGATCGGCCCTGTCCCCCAGGGTACTGCTCACGCTCGTCCCTTAGACAAAACTGCAGCTCCCAATGCGTTTTAGAAGGAAGCCTGCAATGAGTGAGACGACAAAACGGATCAAGTCCCAAACCTGGATATATGCGTTGGCCGCTGCCGGATTGGCCAGCGTTGCCTTGGCAGCCACGGAGGCCGCCGCTTACAGCGACCGCGTATTGAACGCCTGCGAGGGCGATTACCTCAGCTACTGCAGCTCATACGACGTGGAGAGCCCCAAGCTTCGCGGGTGCATGCGAGCGGCCGCCAGCAAGCTCTCACAACCTTGCGTCAATGCCCTGGTTGCCTCCGGCGAAGTCTCCAAGAAGGAGGCTGCGCGCCAGTCCGGGGATGAACGCTGAGACCGCCGCCGCCTACCCAGAGCCAACGCAGGCACAAAAAAAGACCCCTCTCCTCGTAGGGAAGGAGAGGGGTCACGAACGATACCATCAGACGGGTGCGTTCGAACCGTTATGTCCGGGCCTTCAGCCTTAAATCACCAGCGCATCTTCACGCCACCGGTGCCGCCCCAGCCTTGCACGTCGCCGAAGCTGTACTCGCCGGAACCGTAGAGGGACAGCGACCGGCCCAGCTCGGCCGTGACGCCGCCGCCGACCGAGTACCAGACCCCGGACGTATCGCTGGCGAATTTCGTACCGGCGATCGTCGTGTTGTTGTCTCCCAGGAACTCAGAGAGGACATTCACAATGACGTACGGCGAAAACTGAGATCCGGGGCCACCGTAATTGCCCTGAAGTTGCAAGCCTGCGCGGCCGACCAGCGACTGCGTGTTGTCATTCTCGACCCGGAGACCATAGCTGTCGTCGAAATCGGTCAGGGTCAGGGTCGTGTAGCTCAATTGAGCCTGTGGTTGCAGCGTAGCATTGCCGCCACCGACAGGGATGCCGTACCCGACCTCACTCGAAATCGTGGCGGCGGAACCCTCCGTTGAGCCGCTTGCGGAGCGTGATACCGCGGCCATCTTTATATCCGTGAAGTCATCGAACTTCAGGACGGTATCGGAGTAGAGGCCAACGCCTGGAGCGCGCGACTGGGCGTAGCTGACGTAGCCACCCAGTGTCCATGAGTCGATCTCAACCGACGACCGCGAGGCGCCGCCCCAAATGGTAGCATTCACGTCGGCATCGGCACGCTGTTGGCCACCGAAGATGCCGACGAGCCAAGTGCCGTACTCGTCCTTGGTCTTGTGGTCGAGACCGGCCAGGACGCCAGAGTTCTGCTGACCGAAGTCGAAGCCCGATTTCACGTTGGTGTCGACTTCGGAGTACATGCCGCGAACCCAGCCGCCGACGCTGCCGTACATGGCCGTGCCGTCGGTCGCCGCGCCGGAGCGAATTTCGCCGAGGCGCTTGTAGAGCGTATCGAGGCTGCTGTAGGCCAGCTTCTGGGCAACCCCGGTCGCCGAGGAGTAGGCCGGATCCTGATCGAGGATGTCGGATTGCAGGCGGTAGTCCGCGTCATCGCCTCCGTTCGTAACGAACGGTACGAGACGGTAAGAGAAGGCACCGCCGATGACTTCTGCTTTTCCGGAGATGTTGTTGGCCGCGAGGATAAAGCTGTTGTTTGCGGCCGTTCCGGATCCGTCCTCGATTTCGGCAATCTTGATACCGTCGTCGTCGCCGTGACCAGTGAAGGCCCCCGTGCCACCCACGTTTTTCACATAGACCGTCGTGGTGCCTGTAACCGTTGCGCCTTCGATTTCGAGTTTGTCGGATTGCGAAAGCGCGCCGGGGCCTCCCGCGTCGAGCACGGCCTCAACCGCCAGCTTGCCGCCCACAGAAAGGTAGGCGCCGCCGACGTTGGGATCTGCTCCCTCAACGGTCAGCTTGTCGCCGACCACGCCGTTCAGCATGTCGATCGTGCCGCCATTGACGAACGTCGAAGCGCCCGTGCTGATCGTCACATCGGCTTTGGCAGGGCCAGACGGCTCGTCGGGCTCATCCAGAGCGACTACATCGTCGTCATCGTCGTCGTCACCGCCGGCTGCGGCGGGTGCCGCACCGATCTTCAAGATGCCGCCGGTTGCGAACGTATTGTAATAATCAGGCAGGCCCTCGAGACGCGGGGTGAAACCGGCACCGGAGTCGAGGACGAAGTGCGCGGTCTCGAGTTCCACTTCTTCATCACTGGTGAGCCACAAGATCGATGTGCCGTCGACGTGGACGAAGCTCTTCGTCGGGTCGCCAGCCGCAGTGCCGAAATGATATTCTTCAGCGTTCAACTGCAGTTGCGATCCGCCGGTGACGGAAAGGTTTTCGAAATTGATGACCTGTCCGAGAAGCAGGTTGCTGCCCTGAGCCACTGTGAGTGAGTCATTCGTGCCGGGCGTGCCAGGACGGCCGAATGCATCGGCGGTTGCGCTTTGTCCATCGCCGTCGAGGATCGGCAGCTCCTCCTCATCCAGCTCGTCTTCATCACCGAAGTGCAGATTGTGGATGCCCGTGCCTGTGTTGACCGCGCCGACAAAGGAAAGTTTGTCGTTGCCATTGCCTAGAGCGATCGTGGGGGTAGCTGCCGCCGGCCCGTCATCGTCATCGTCCCCGCCGCCCACCCCAAGGGTCAACAGATGGTGCGTATCGGGATTGGCCGTGCCATTGGCAAACGCTGCGGCGATATCGCTGGCATACGGATCGACAGAGCTGGGCTTCTGCGAATTCACAGGGTCGATTATGAACGTGCTGTCGTTGGCGTTCCCCCAAGTTCCGACGCTAACAAAGCCCGACCGAAGATAGAAGGTGGGATTTACCGCCTGCGCGAAAGTGGCATTTCCGTTCTGCATTTCGAAGCCGGCCAAAAGCCGCCCGCCGTCGACATCGATGACGCTGTTGACTGAGCCGCGCTGCATCTCGACTGTGGATTCAAAGGTGCCTCCGAACAGGAAGCTGTAGTCCGTTCCGGCGCCGTTCTGGAACTCGTTATGGAAGGTGCCTCCGGTAACATACATCACGTCATTGCCGCCGCCGGCATTTACGCTGCCAAAGAACTCACCGCCGGATATTTTGAAGATATCGGCCCCTGCCTGACCGGTTTGATCGCCAGCGATGTTGCCGCGAAATGTGCCGGCCGTGATGTTGAAATGGTCGTTTCCATCGTTGCCTTGGATTTGCCCATGAAAATCGCCACCGTTGACATTGAAGGTGTCGTTTCCGGTGTTGCCGGTCACGACAACAACGGAATAGGTGCCGTTGGTTGCGAGGCTGCCGAGATTGGAAAAAATCGGATTATTGTTGACCGTCAGGGTGTCGTTGCCTCCCCCTAGATCAAATAGCTTGTCCGGATCTGGCGTACTGCCGGTGGCGCAGGTGACAGTATCGTCACCGCTCCCGTAGGTGTTGCTTGTCGGCGGGGCAGGAGTACATGCCGCCATCGCTGGATGGGAGACGCCTACGGAGAATAAGAGCGCCAAAGTCGAAGCCACGGATGCTTTCGTGAAAGCAGTTCCCCGGCGGCGAGGCGTGTACGCGAGACAAGACATTCCTTCCCCCATCGAGCGATGTTGGTGACACGTTGCAATTTTGTGGGTTTTCGGCGCGGTCGGCTTGAAGCAGACGTTTGCTCAGCCGTACCCCGAACTAGCTCTTATCGAGCGGTGCTGTCGAACACATTACTCCCCCAACTCCCCAGACGAACGCAGTTATAACGTTGCGCTCCGACGTAACTTCGTATCAGCGGCCCTTTTCGAAACAAGGTGAGACTTCGGAATTCTTTTCGTTTCGATTTTGACTGTTGCGATTGAGTTGCAGATTCAATAGCAACTTCCTGTTTTTCCTGCGTGTTTCGGGAATTTCTTCCCGGTTCATCCCCGACATTCTAGCGAGGTGCATAATGCGTATCGCGATCCGCAGAACTCCTTTCTCTTAGCTCGGCGAGGCGAGGGCCCGATTTGCGGCGAAGGTTGCAGACCGACAGGTCGGCGCACGTTACGTTGCTCGAGCGCTCGACGGAGACCGGTCCTGATTAACGGAACCGCCGACCATTTTGACGCGATTGCCACGTCGATTGGATGTGCGATGATGATCCGACCGCGACGTCTATCTGGGGCTCAGCTTGTTGAACGAAAGCAGCGCACGAGAGATCTTGGATCTGGCCCATGCCGCCTGGAGCACGGGCGACATCGAGGGCGTGCTTGCGCAGTATGTCGATGACCTGACCTATTGGTGCAACACCGGCGGCCCCGACGGGACCCCGATGACCATCGCCGGCAAGGACGGGCTTCGCGATTTCATGCAGTCAATCGCGCAGGTGGCGGAGAGTGTTTCAGTCTCCGAATATTTCCGCCTGCAGGATGGCGTCGGGCGCGCTAATATCGAATGCTACATTCGGCACAAGAGCACCGGCCACAAGCTGGTGGGCTCCTACCGGCAAGTGGTCACCTATCGCGGGGACAAGATTGCGCGGCTCGAGGAGTTTCACGACGCCGCCAGAATGGCAGCTTTCTGGCGGCTGATTGCCGGAGATCCGGGCATCCCCCGAGGTAAACTGGAATATGCCGGGCCTGTTAAACGCCGATCAGAAACCCCATAGCCCTTCGCCGCTCGTTCAGGTCTGACCGGGTCGCCGTTCCCACTATCTGTTCTTGCTATATATTTGCTGGCGATGTCGAGCGCGCAGGGCTGAGCGACCCTTGCATTCGACCCCGCGCCCTCTTTCTTAGAGATGGCAGTCGATGATGTCGCTCTCGTTTAAACCCGTTGGTAGCATTGTCGATCGGAGGAGCCCACGCGCGGACTAAGAGGAAGTAACACTAGCCGCATCTGCGGCGAGGCAACTATATGACAGGATTGAAGCTCGAATTCTCCACCGGCCTCGTGCATCCGCGGGACCGCTTTGACCTCTGGCACGACGTCGCGTGCAAAAGTTACGCTCAGCACGAGTGCGCCTCGGAGACCGCAAGCAGGTTTCATGGTGCAATCTCAACCGCGCCCTTGGCTCTGTCGACGCTGTCGGTTTACGAAAATTCTGCGATGCACCTCTGGCGCACCGCGCGCCAAGTTCAGCGATCGCCTTCAGAGCGCATCTTCGTCTGTCTGCAATTGGAGAATTTCTGCCGCATAGAGCAATTCGGGCGCGAGGCAATACTCGCACCGGGTGATTTTTGCATCGTAGATACCCGGTGGCCGTACGATTTCACCTATCCCAAACAATCACGCCAATTGGTCGTGAATGTACCGGTCACTCAGCTTGAGCGTCGAGTCGGATCGACAGACACGGTAACTGGGCTGGCAATTGCCGCCGACACAGGGATCGGCGCGCTTGCATCCGGATTCATTCGGATGCTTCCAGAGCACGCAAACAGGCTGTCGGAACGAACTCAGGCACAAATAAGCACTCAAGTGCTCGATCTTGTCGCGATGGCGCTCGCTCAACGGGCCGAGCTGCGACCTGCGCGACTAGGATCAGCTTCGACTCTTGCTCTCATGCGGCTGCGCTACGAAGTCGAGCAGGCCCTTTGCGATCCCGACATCAAGTGTCAGGAGGTCTCGAAGAGAGCGGGCGTCAGCTTCCGTTATGCAAATGCGCTGCTCGCGAAAGAGGGGACATCTCTGCAGCGCCTCATTCAAATGCGCCGATTGGAGAAGTGCCGCATCGAGCTTGCCCAACCTTCGCATCGGCCGATTGGCGACGTGGCCTACGCGTGGGGATTCTCGGACCTGTCGCACTTCTCCAGAGCGTTCAAGAGCGCCTATGGCATGTCGCCCAGCGAGTACCGGCGCAAAAACGTCTCCAGCCAAAGTTGGCCGGAGACGATTATTACCCGTGTGACCGACGTTGCCTGATCAGTAGATGAGTTTGAGAAGCTCCTTACCGGCGGGAGCATGCAGCTCTTTCTTATCAAGCGTTCCATCGTTGTCAGGATCTGCGGCCTTGAACTTCTCCGCGACGAGGGCCTCGTACTCTTTCGCGTCGATGGAACCATCGTTATCGGGGTCGGCCGCTTTGATCGCGGCTGCATCGAGGCGCCCGTCTAGCTCCTTAGCCTCAAGCGTCTTGTCGCCGTCGGTATTCAACTTTGCGAATATTTTGGCACCGGCGGCTTGAGCCTCTGCCAAATCGATCGTGCCATCGTTGTCGGTGTCGATCGCCTTCAGCGCAGCGGAACTTTCTCCAGAGCGTCCGCACGCTCCCACGCACAACGCGCCAGCCAAAAGCAGCGCAATCCCAAATTTTTGCATCGTCTTTTTCCTTCTGATGGCAAACCTAGTTGCAGCTTATGCACGAGGTTTGGGTGGTCGCAAGGAGTTCCCGTATGGCACTCCTGCCGCGCCCACCCCTATCGAGTTGAAGCGATTACGCGATCTTTTCGACACAAACCGTGAAGCATATCCATCGCAATCCTCAATGCTTGCAATTGCTTGGCGCAGGGCGTCCGGCAAACCGATCAGCGATCCACGCGACGGCTTTGTGCGCGCTGTCCTCTGCAGCGAAACTATGCGACACGCCCTTCATCAAGGTCATGACGACCGGCGTGCCACCGGCGCACAGCTTGTCCGCGAAGCGTTCGGTGATGCTGGGGCGTACGGTCACGTCAGCTGTTCCCTGCGCCAGGAAGACAGGAACGCCGGTCGGTTGCGCTGCCGTCGAGTTCCGCTCCATGATCGAGCGCCATGTATCAATCTTTGTCGGGTCCGCAATGAGGAACTCGTGTTGCAGGGGCCTCTCTACCTTTTCCAACCTGAGCATCTCTGCAATTGACTGAATGCAGCTTTTGGCAACGGCTTCGAATGCGCCGCGCGCTCCCTCGACCAGAATGCCATCGAGCGAAAGATGATAGATCGTCGACCACGACAGGAGGGCCATAGCAGTGAGACTGTTCCCGCCGATTGACCCCCGATCAGCATCAAACAGATCGACGAGCAATGTCGCAGGCGCCGCCGCCGCAACACCGACAAGCTTGAGCTCGGGCGCATAAAGGGCAGCCTCCTCACCCGTGAACAGCGACGCGTGACCGCCTTGTGAGTGCCCCCACACCGCAAAACGGTCGGTAGCTTTCGCATCGGGGAGTTCGCGCGCTGCTCGAACTGAATCCAGCACGGAGCGCGCTTCGCTTGCCCCGATGAGATACGGGTGCATGCCAGGTTCGCCGAGCCCCTCGTAGTCCGTCGCGGCAATGACGTAGCCGCGCGCCAGCATGTCGTCGAGGCCTGCGACGGTGCCGGACAGGTCAGGCAGAAGCGTTGGTGCGCAGCGTGTCACGACGCCCGTCGTCGGATGAGCCCAAGCGACCACATTGCGTCCGCCGCGCGGTGCCGGAGCGGAGGGAAAAAAGATTGTGCCGGAGACGACGATCGGCTCGTCGTTAAGACCGGTCGACCTATAGAGGACGCGATAGGCCTTGGCGTTAGCCAGCGTACCGCCGATTTGCGGCCAGACCCGCAGAATGTGACCGGGCTTTGCGGCCCTGATTTCTGCGCCTGAGACGTCGCTGGGACTGGTTCCCTTCTCAGCGAATGCGCCAAGTGGCATGGCTACTGCGAGCGCAGTGAGCGCCGAGGCGAAAAGAGATTTGAGCATGGCCACCTCAGGCTGGAACACGCTTACGGCCAGCCCAACTCCTCACGCTTCGTCAACGACCGCTTTACAGAGCATTACGAGCTACGCACCCGATGTACCACGACCGGAATAAGGTCGAAGCGAGCGCCAACGGGATTTGCCTCTCACTTCAGAGAGACCATCGACGTTTAGGTCCTGAAGACTTCCGCTGATTAGACCGGACGATTGGACTGCCCGAAGCCGCGATCGGGCCGATTTCTCGCCACTTTATCGGATTATAGACCGGAGATACCAGCATAAGAGATGGCTTAGGGGGTTTGATGGCTCGCTTGATTCTGGTCGTCACGTCGATGTGCGTTACGGGCGTCGCAATTGCCGGTCCCATTCGCATGACCGGTGACGACATCCAGCACGCGATGATGCCCGGCACCTTGCTCGAGATCGATACGCCGCTTCACATCTCGATCCCCGTTAAAGTCTCCTCCGACCACATCGTTTCCGCCAACGCGGGAGCGTTGGGGCTAACGCTGGGCGCTCAAAAGGACCGGGGCCGGTGGTGGACCGACGGCGACAAGCTTTGCATGAAGTGGTTCAGGTGGTTCGACGCCAAACCCCGCTGCATGGTTTTGCTTCGGCAGGGCAGCAAAGTCTCCTGGCACGAGGAAACCGGCGAAAGCGGTACTGCGACGCTCACAGAAGCCGATCCGATCGTCGCGGTTTCCGACACCCAGCAGGTCGCATCCACGCCGGCGAGCATCGCTCCTTCGCGCGTAACCGTTCAAACAATTGCGATCCCTGTCCATAGACGAGATATTGGTCCGGAGCCCTCCGTACATTTCGCTTCTGCCGCGTTCAAAGAAGTCATCGCCGCGATCAAACCTATCGAGCATTCACAGGTGTCGATGCTTGGTGGGCCAGTCCCTGCGGTTGAACCACACTATGAGCCTGCCACCGCGCCGGCTTCTTCATCGCAGGTCGGGCCAATCGAAGCGCGCCCCGCAGTTTCGCCGCTTAGCGGACCGGCTCGATCAAGCGAAGTGTTTCACGTCACCGGAGTGCGCAGCGATGACGAGCTCGCGTTGCGCAGCGGACCGTCAGAAGACAACTCAGCTGTTGGAGCGGTTTCAGCCGCGGGACGCAATATCGAGATCGTCGGAGAATGCCGGGGCAGCTGGTGCCCGGTCCGTCACGGCGCAGACGTCGGCTGGGTCAATCGTCGCTATCTCGCAGCTGACCGCCAGACACGTGAGGCCTCAGTAAACCCAGACTGACTTGTCACCTCTCGACAGCCGCGGAGCGGGGTATCCTAGGTTTCACCGCGCAAATCTGACAACAGCGATTGAAGGGTGGCGGTCCCCACGGGCGTTCACGAGCTTGTGCCTGCAGTCCTGTAAAAGCGGCCAAACGATCGACCTGCGCTTCAGTCCTCCGCGGTGACGACGCCGCCCACAAGCTTGCTGGTCCGCTCCATCTGCTCCAATCGCTGCATCATGATATCGCGCATGCCGATCACGCCGATGAGCTTGCCATTCTCAGTCACCGGAAGGTGACGAATACGGCGCTCCCGCATAATCTTCGCAACGTCGATCACACTGTCGCTGGCCCGGCAGGTTATGACCTTCTTGGTCATAAGCTGTTCCACCGGCAGCCTGTGAAGCTCGCTGGTGTGGCGAGACAGCCCGTAGGCAACGTCACGCTCAGAGACTATTCCGGCAACACCTTCCCCGTCTTCGGAAACGACCATAACGCCGATCCGGCCCTGCGCCAGTCGGTGTGAAAGCGTGCCGACCGTCTCGCTCGGCTTGATCCAATCAACAGGGGAGTTCTTGCTTTCAAGAACCTCAATGACGCTTGCCACTCGCCTCTGCATCCGTTTCCTCCCATAGAACGTTTTTGTAGTTTGGTTGGTGTCTTTGCTTTGACCGCTTCTATCGGCGGGCAATGGCGTAATCGCGCAGGACACTGGCTTCGAGTTGCACCTCGTCGAGCCGATGCTTCAACACGTCACCGATGCTTATGATGCCGGCAAGCTGCTCGCCGTCCTGCACGGGAAGATGCCGGATGCGCCGCTGCGTCATGACCCGCGTCACATCCGCGATGGAATCGCTCGCCGAGCAGGTGATGACGGCCCTCGTCATGAGTTCTGCGACAGGCACCTCGTAGAGCCGGCTGCCAAGCGTCGCGAGACCGTAAGCAATGTCTCGCTCGGAAATGATGCCGTCCAGCGAGCGACCATCGTCGGACACGACCATGGCGCCGATGCGCTCCTCGCGCAGGCGCTTTGCCACGCAAAGCGCGGTGTCGTCGGACCGCACCGACTTCACGCCGACGCCCTTAATTTTCAAGATATCTGCTACCAGCATTGCGATGCTCCATCTCTGATAGAGACCAAGCCGTCGGGATGCCGGCCGGCACGGTCGCGGTACGTGTTTGCGCCGCATGAAGGTCCCTCGCCCGAGCGAGCATCTGATCTGGCGAATGACCAACCCAACTACCGAGCACGCAACTCTGTCCCGAGAACGATGCGCTTGCGCCACCCGTGAGCAGAGCTTCGCCGCACGCCTGCAGCTGCGGATAGCAGCCCCAGGTGATGGCGGTCGGAATTCCAGTTGCTTTTGCCGCTCTGACTGCCGAAGGCGAACTCTCGACCGCGAGGCAGTCTTGTGCTGGTAGTGCCATTTCCTCGAGCACTTGCGCATGGATGGCATGGTGCGCGGCGGACGACGCCGCGATCACATCGAATCGATCCGCGCCCTGAAAGCCGAGGTTGGTACGCAAAAGCAGCATCACGTCCTCAGTGCTCTCCCAGCCGGCAATGGCAATTCGAATGCCGTCGCGCACGGCCGCATCGAGAAAATCAACGATGCCGTCCCTCAGCGTCACCGATCCACTCTCCAAGCGGTCGCGATAGACCCGTCGAAAGCGGCGCTTCATCACGGAGGTGAGCAAGGCAAGATCGTCAGTCTGCCAGCGACCCGGAAGACGAGACGCAAAAAACCGCTCGATCAGATCGTCTCCGCCGGCGCCGCGAATCAGTTCGGCATAAACCGTTCGTCCCCACCGCCAGTCGAGCCCGGCTTCCTCGAATACCTGATTGTAGGCTTCGCGGCGCGCCTCTTGCGTCTCCGCCAGCACACCGTCAACGCCGAATATAATCGCTTGAAGCGTCATGCCTGCCTCGTTTGCCGCGGTCTTTGTTTACGAAGCCGGCTCGTGGGCCGGACCGGTGCAGCGCGCCTTCCGGTGCACTGCGGCTCCAATCGGCTGACAACTGTGCCAAATGAAGCTACGCTTGGAAGTGTCCAGTTGACCTGACGCGCCCCAACAAGGGAATTTCAAATAGCTTTGTGCCGATGAAAGAAAATCTTACGGCCCCGCTTCTGCGCAACGTGACCCTGAAGCAGCTCCGCGTCGTTGCTGCAGTTGCGAAGAGTGGCAAAATAACCGGGGCCGCCAGCGACTTGGGTGTGACGCCGCCCGCAGTCACCTTGCAGCTCAAGCTGCTCGAGGAGCGTGTCGGTATCCCGTTGTTCGACCGCTCACACCTCGGTCTGCGACCGACCGACGCGGGCCGTTACATGCTGGATATCGAGGCTCGGGTCAGTGCCGCCCTCGATGAATGCGACGAGCGACTGCGCCAGTTGAAAGGGCTGCAGGGCGGCCGCGTTTCAATCGGAGTCGTCAGCACGACCAAGTATTTTGCCCCGCTCGCGCTTGCCGAGTTTGCTCGCAATAATCCGGGAATCCGGCTTGAGCTCTACGTCGACAACCGTGAGGAGACGATTGCTGCGCTGGCGGACTTCAAGCTCGACATGGTCATCATGGGGCGGCCGCCGAAAACCATCGAGCTGGAGCAGCAGGTCATCGGCGACCATCCCCACGTTATCATCGCGGAGCCGAACCACAGGCTGGCGCACAAGCGCCACATCCCGTTGCGCTCGCTGATGAACGATACGTTCCTGCTGCGTGAGAAGGGATCTGGCACGCGCATTCTCACCGATCAAATGTTTGCAAAGACCGACCTGAGCCCGCGCTTCGGTATGGAGTTCGGCTCCAACGAAACAATCAAGCAGGCGGTCATGGCCGGACTCGGCATCGCGTTCATATCCGCCCACACGGTTGCAGCCGAAGTCACGCAGGGGCGCATGGCGGTCCTGGCGGTGAAAGGGCTGCCAATCGTGCGCAAATGGTACTTGTTGCGCGCTAAAGCAAAGCACCTTTTGCCGGCTGGAACGGCGTTGTGGGAATTCCTCTCCGAGCATGGCGGCGGGTTCTTGCCCGACGTGTCGCCGCTGGTCGAGCGGCGCGAAGTCACCGCCGAAATCGAAAAAACAACATTGAGCTGAGCAGCTGCGCTCAGGACCGGCTTTGCCGTCGCCAAAGATCGGCCAGATGCGCAAACAGCGCCACGACGAGCCAGAGAGCGACCTGCTGTGGGCCCGCTCCGACCAGCGTCGCTCGCAGTGCCAGCAAGAGCGCAAGGCCCGGTAACATCATGATCGCAACGTCGCTCAGACGCAGGCCGCGTCCGCTTAAGGCGCGGTAAACATACAGGACAACAATCTCGACGCACATGACGGCGACGATGAAATCGACGACCCGCCCATTGGCAAAGATCGCATCCATCCCGCTCATCCGCCAATTCCGTTGAGTCGCACGACCTCGAAATTCAGCAGAGCGGCAAACGTCACCCAAACTAGATAGGGCACGAGGAGAAGGCTTGCCGCCTTTGAAAAGCGCAGGAATACGGCGATCGGCAGAAGTATCGAGAGCCACAAGAAGAGCACTTCGACCAGCGCCCAATCGGGTCGATGCAGCCGGAAGAACAGCGCACTCCACAGAATATTCAGCACACCGTTGATGGCGAATAGGATGATTACCCACTCGCGGTGCGCGTCGTCACGGGCCGCACGCCATGCGGTCACGCCCGAGATTGCAGCGAGCGCAAATATGATGGTCCACGCCGGCCCAAACAGCCAATCAGGCGGCTGCCAGTCCGGCTTCTTTAAGTCGTGGTACCAGGGGCCAAGATCCGTCATCGAAGCGCCCAGCACGGCCACGACGATTGCCGCCGACGCCGCTGCCAGCACCGGCAACCACAAGCTCGATTTGCCTGACACCGTCATGGCGATACCAGTCCGAACAGATGCGCGAGATCCTTGAAGAAGATGCGCACGTGCGCCATCGGATCGGCCTTGACGAGCCGCTTATGCATGTAGGCTTCCCAAGTCAGGCGCTGCACGTCGCGATCCGCGCACATGGTCACAAAACGCTCGCGGCGCTTGTCACTCGAATACCAAAACCGCTGCATGATGCTGAGGATCCAGAACACGCGCCCGTGGGTGCGCATGAAGCGCTTGCGCGCCGTCGCAAGAGCGCGCGAGTTGCCGGTTGCGAGATACTGATCGACAGCCTGAGCGGCGAGGCGTCCACCCGTCATCGCATAGAAGATGCCTTCGCCCGATGCCGGCGCGACAACGCCTGCCGCATCACCGGCGAGCACGACATCACGACCGTTGTCCCATTTCTTGAGGGGGCGTAGTGGGATCGGCGCACCCTCTCGGCGGATTGTCTCCGTACCCTCTAAACCGGCACTCGCGCGCAGTGCTCCGACCGCTCCGCGCAAAGAGAAGCCCTTGTGCGCGCTGCCGGTGCCGACGCTGGCAGTTTCGCCGTGCGGAAACACCCAGGCGTAGAAGTCGGGCGAGAACGTGCCCTGATAGTAGATGTCGCAGCGCTGCGCATCGTAGCTGCTCGCGCCCGCGGGGGCGTTGGCGAGACTGCGCGTGCGGATGATTTCGTGATACGCAAAAACATAGGGGACGCGCTCAGCGCCGGGCACGGCCTGGCGCGCAACGGCGGAAATCGCGCCGTCAGCCCCGATGACCGCGCGCGCTTTCACGCAGAGCCGCGCGCCCTCCCCTTTATCCGCCGTGCCGCGATAATGGATCTCCGCGGTTCCTGCATCGTCACGCAGAATTTGGCTAAACGTTCCGGCGACCCGCGCGGCGCCTGCCAAGCGCGCACGCTCGCGCAACCATTCGTCGAAGACATCACGATCGACCATGCCAACATAGCCGTCGCTCTGGATCGGCATCTCCACGCGGCGCGAAGCTGGCGAGAATATCCGCGCGCCGCTGACACGGGCGACGATCAAGTGCTCGGGAATCTCGAACTCGGAAATCAAGGTCGGCGGCACCGCGCCCCCACACGGCTTTATGCGCCCCGCACGGTCGAGCATAAGAACCGAGCGCCCGGCGCGGGCGAGATCGTGGGCCGCTGTAGCGCCCGCTGGTCCGCCCCCGACCACAACCACATCGTAGATTTCGGGCTGCGGCATGATCTTACCCCCGTGCGGTCTGCATGTGAGCGATGCCGGAGGCGTTATCCCTGTTGCGCATGCGCATTGCACCTGCTGCGAGAACTGCCGATACGATGAACAGCAACGCCTCCAGGTAGAACACCGTCGCGTAAGCAGGACCTGACGAAGCGAGGACCTCGCGTGCGACGTCGACTGCAAGCGTGCCGAGAAAGCCGCCGAGCCCAAATCCGATCGCTTGGGCAGCGCCCCAAACTCCCATGCGCACGCCTTCAGTCTTTTCGCGGCCTGCGGCGGCAAGCTCCATCATCGAGCCGATCGCAGCGACGGCAAATGCGCCGTTGGCGGCACCGAGCGCAAAAACGTTCGCCTTCAGCGGCCAGTCCGGAGCGAAGGATGCACTGAGCGCGAGGCCCAGCAGTGCAAAGGCGGATGCAATGCACCCGCCGACGCTCCAGCTCCGAAGGGTGCCCATCCGGAACTGGAATCGTCCGCTGCACAGCAGTCCCGCGAGCACCATTCCCGTGAACACGCCGCTGTGCTGAATGCCCGCGAGCTTGGTCGATTCACCAGGCGTCATGTTGAAGATGGAGCCGGCGAACGGTTCTAAGATCAGATCCTGGGCGCTGTAGGCCACCATCGAGACGAAGACGAAAATCGTGAAGCGGCGTGCCTCGGCCTCGTTCCAAACGTGGGTGAAGGCATCGCGGAAGGAACGTTTGACCGGAACTCAAGTCGCGGCTCTCCGACGAGACGAGGGAGGCCGCGTTTCCTTCCACTCGCCATAGCGCAGCGATCGTCAGTAGCAGCGCCGAAAGCGCGATCAATGCCGTAACGGCAATCAACCTTTGCGGCGTGTAGGGGTCGAGATTTCGCGCCAGCCGTAATGGCGGTCACAACGATGCCAACGATCATCATCAGCCATATGACGGTGGCGGCGCCCGCTCGCTTGCTGGCATCCGCTCGGCTCGCAACGAGCGCGAGCAGAGATGTTCCCGCCGCGCCCACGCCGAGACCGATCAATGCGAAAGCCGCCACCGCAAGCAGCAAGCCAGCCGGACGATTGCTTGCCATCCACGCCGTTGCGCACGCCGCGCCAAAGCCGCCGAGCGCCAACGCCGCCATCCCGCCGATAATCCAAGGCGTGCGACGCCGGATACCGCCGTCAGACCCGTGCCCCCACACCGGCCGCAGAAGCTGCACGGCGTAGTGGAGCCCGACGAGCGCCCCCGGCACTACGGCCGGCAGCGCGAGTTCGACGACCATGATGCGATTCATTGTCGAGGTCGTGAGTACGACAATCGAGCCGAGCGCCGCTTGCACGAGCCCAAGCCGTGCGATGCCAAACCACCCGAGGGCGCGCTCGCTCATGGGGCCGCGCCAAATGTGCGTAGTGCAAACGCCGCGACGAGCATGCCGAGCACGTAAAGCGAAACGCCAGTCGCATTGTACCAAGGAGCCTTGCCGCGCGGGTCGGCAAGCAGCGAGCGCATGAGCCACAGTTGTATGGCAAGCGATAGCGCGATCGCGACGGCATAGATGGGCTGACCCACACACAGCAATAGCAGCACGACCAGGGCTTGCGAGGCCGCCATAACAACAGCACGCAAACAGCGCTGCACGCGAAGCGCCGAGCTGCACTGGCAGCGAGCGGATGCCAGACCGCTTGTCGCCTTCGATCGACTTGAAGTCGTTCAACGTCATGATGCCGTGCGCGCCCGCGCTATAAAGCGCGGCGACGGCGAAAACGCGCCAGTCGGGCAGCATGCCCGACATGATCGCCGCGCCGGTCAGCCACGGAAGCCCCTCGTAACAAGCTGCGACTGCGGTGTTGCCCCACCAGCCATTTTTCTTGAGGCGGAACGGCGGCGCGCTGTAAGCCCAGGCGAGCGCAAGGCCAAATGCGGCCGCGATGAGCACCAACGACCCCAGCGCGGCGGCGACGGCGAGAGATAAGGCGGTCCAGCCGACAGCAATGTAGTAGCCCCATTCACCTGGAACGCGACCTGATGGAATTGGGCGTCCCGGCTCATTGATGGCGTCGACGTGACGGTCGTACCAATCATTGACCGCCTGGCTTGTCCCACAAACCAGTGGACCGGTGAGAAGAAAGCCGACGAGGATCAGCGGCCATCTTGGGAGGAGCGGCGTACCCGCGCAAACCACCCCACAGCCGAACGCCCACATGGGCGGAAACCACGTGATTGGTTTCAAGAGCTCAAGCACGGCGGATAGCGCCGGAGCGGTCGCCGAGGTGATGGTCGTTTCACGTTTCATGGCGTCAACCTAACTTGACACTTTGCTTGTGCAAAGTCCAGAGGATGGGTGGGCATCGGATTGGAGTTAGCGCCGATCTGGAACTTTGAACTGCCGGATGCCGTTGGCGTGTGCGGCGGTTTTTTATGAGATTGGGAACATGAATGTCCGACCGTAGAATTCGGCGAGGGTCACGGCGCGCCACCACTCACGAATGCTGTTTCAGGCGCGCGCCGCGAAATCACCAAGCGGTCTGGGCGCCTTAGCTACTACGTCGCAGGACAGGGCCCTCCCCTGCTTTTGATCCACAGCATCAACGCGGCGGCATCGGCTTACGAGGTGCGGCCAATCTTTGAAGCGTTGCGCGCAAGCCGGCTGGTGTACGCCGTTGACCTCCCGGGCTTCGGCTTTTCTGACCGCTCGGACCGTCGCTATAAAATCGACCTTTACGCCACTGCCGTCCGAGACATGCTCGACGTCATTGGGGATGATGCTCCCGATCAGCGGGTCGATGCGCTTGCAATCTCGCTATCAGCCGAGTTCCTTGCGCGCATTGCAACCGACAGCCCAAACCGTATCCGAACGCTGACGTTCGTCACCCCAACCGGCTTCAACAAGCGTTCGAACTCATTCCACGGAGCACCTGGCGAAACGCGCGAGATACCCGGCTTGCACGCCTTCGTCAGCTTCAAGCTGTGGGGACGCGGTCTCTTCAACCTGCTGGTAAGCCGGCGAGGCATCCGATTTTTCCTGGAGAAAACGTTCGGCTCCAAGAACATCGACGAAGGGTTGGTCAACTACGACTACTTGTCCACGCGTCAGCCGGGCGCCGAGCATGCTCCGTTCGCTTTTCTGTCAGGACGGCTGTTCAGCAAGGATATTCGATCGGTCTATGAGCGCATTTCGCAGCCGGTGTGGATGCCACACGCGACGCGCGGTGATTTCGCCGATTTCAGCGGCGATGACTGGACCCTCGGGCGTCCGAACTGGACGGTCGAGCCTTGGCCGACCGGGGCGTTGCCACACTTTGAGATGCCGCGCGAGTTCGTGGCAGCATACGAGAAGTTCTTGTGCAAAGGAGGTTTGCAGGGTGACGGCGACTACGACTTGTCGTCTTCGGAGTCGCTGATGCCAAAGCGCTTGAGCTTGGAATAGAGACTCTGGCGGCTCAGCCCCAGCATTTCCGCGGCGGAGGCGCGGTTGTCGCCTGTCATCTCGAGCGCCGCCTCTATACACAATTTCTCGATGACGTCGGTCGTTTCCCGCACGAGCTCTTTCAGAGTCATGCGGCCGACGAGACTGCTCAGCTGCTCGACCGAGCGGGGAAGCTGGCGTTGCTTCGATTGAGCAACGGCCGGCTCGCGCCGGCCCACCGCTCGGATGGTGAACCCATAGCAGGGGTGATCGCCGTTGAGCACCGACACCGCCGAGATCTCGACTTCCTCGAAGGATCCGTACTCGCCGCGTAGCACGGTCGTGAAATGACGCACGGCCCCATGCTCGCGAATGTTGTTCACAAGCGAGGTTATGTCGACGCTGGTACGCCCAAGCCAGCGCTCAAGCGGCTCGTTGCGAGCCTGCTCCTCGGTCGCTAACTGCGCAAGATCGAGAAACGCGGGATTCGCGGTGAGAATGCGCTGGTCGAGATCCGTGACCACAAAGCCATCGGGCATACCCTCGATAACATTGAATAGCTTCGAGGCCCGGCGTGGCGCGGCAGTGTCATTGGGCGCCGATAACCGCACAAGAAAGTGCGAGGAATTCTCTTGCCGGAACAAGGAGGCCGAGACCGCGGTGTCCTGCTTATTTTCGCTCAGCTTGGCCGTGATCTCGTCGGCTCTGCCGGCGGAACGAACCGCATTGAGATGGGCCTGCACCGCCTTGGAGCCTTCTGCATCGAACAGCTCCAGGAAGCCTTTGCCAGATAGACGCTTGGTACTGCGGTTGAGGAGCTGAGCCGACGCCGGATTGGCCTCGACTACTTTAAGGGTGGTGGTGTCGACGATGAGCACAGGCTCCGAAGCGATCTGGAATAGCAGCCGATAGCGCGTTTCTGCATGCCGCATGCGCGAATACTCGCGCTCCATGGACTGCTGCGCATCGACGAGACGCTGCTGCAAAACCGCAACCGGGCGCAAATCGCGCCCGACGGCGACAATGCGGCCATTGGCTCCGAGCGGCACCGCGAGGTAGCGGATCGGCACGTCGCCGCGCTTGGACGGATGATTGACCTGCCGCCAGCGCGACGGCGACTTAGTCAGACTTGGCGTCGGCCAACAGCTCTTCGATCTTGGCGCGGCTCTCGAGGGTGACGGTATCGACCCAAGACTGGCCGATCCACTTGTCGTAGCCTTCCTTCGATATTTCGTCGGTACCGAAAGCAACGTCGCGTATCACGCCCTTGCCATCGATAACCAAAGCAATATCGGCCGCCGCCGCGATTAATTTCGCGGCAATATCGGCCTCCAGATCACCGAGCGTTCTCTTCGGAGATCGGAACACGATCCCTGCTTCTCGAGCGAACACCACGTCCTTCCTTGCACCAGAATCTTTCGCACTTGCGCTGCTTCTCAGTATCGCATCGCGCTTGTGTCAAGCAAGCTTGAAAGCTGGCCGACGGCGTGCCGCCCGTCTGGGGCCGTCGCATCTGCACCCGTACACGCAACCAACTCGGGGTGATCAAGGAAGAACCTTCCACCCACCACGATCTTGACGGCGGGATTGGTAACGCTCGAGCGAATGTTGCGTATGGTGGAGGCCAGATCCTCCAAGGCAAGATCGCGGCTGACCGACAGACCGATAAGGTCGAACGGCCCGCTGCGCGCACTGCTGACAAGTTCGTCAACGCTCGAGAAACAGCCCCCTCGGACTTCGCAACCTGCCCTCCGGAAAAACTCCTGAACAATGGAGATTCCGAACGTGTGTTGCTCCCCCGGCATGGCGGCGAGCAGGACGTGCGGCGCCCGTCTCGCGGGCACGCGGTGGATCGAACTCGGGGGCGAGTTCGCGAAGTAATTGCTGCAGCCGTGAAAGTGCGATCGTGACGTCGGCAAAGCTGCAGAAATCCTCTGCCCAGAGGTCCCCAAGATGGCGCGCTGTAGGGGCAAATAAGTCAACAATTACAGCATCTAAGGACGCGTTCCTTGCGTTCGCTTAGCCAGCACGAATTCGAGGGCGATTGCGGGATCGTGTGCCATCAGCAGCCGGGCAAATTCGGCAACGTCATCGCAATCCACCTTGGCGCTCGGAGACGGCATGCGGCTGTCTCCGGCTGCCGGTGAGCCAAGAGCAGACGAGGGATAATTTCGCTCTTGATCGTGCGCGTCAGCGAGCGCTTGCGCACGACCGTGTCGAACCTCTGGCGCAGGTCGTTGTCGCCGCTGAGAGTTTGCGCGCATCGAGGTCGGCCGCGCTTGATGGCGGCCAGTAGCTGTCGAAGTCGGCTCGAGACCTCAAACTCGACATTGCCACCCTCCCCTACTTCCCCGGCTGAGGCAGTTCGCCTTTAAGGTCGCTTGCGCAGCCTAGAGGCGTTTGATTTTTTTAGCGGCCCTGGACTCGCCAGTCGTTTATTGCGACAGTTAACCACACGTGACATTTTTAGTGCACTCCAATTTGGACACTGATTGGCTTTATGTAAAGTGAAATTTACGTCCAATTTAGTTGACACTCTTCCTCCCGCAGACATACTGTTCGGACAAGGCCGCTTGCGAACGCAAGTTGAGCGGCAGAGGGAGGAATGCGCGCCGTGGTCCAAAGCCAGCGCCCAAGGGGAAAAGCCCTCTACAGCGCCAGCGAGCGTGAGCGGCGCGACGCGTCGCCGTGGACCCTCGTGCAGGGCATTCTGGCTCCCATTCAGTTCGCCGTTTTCCTGATCAGCGTCGGGCTCGTCCTGCGCTACCTCGCGACCGGCGACGGCTACGCGGCCGCGACCGCCTCGATCGTGATCAAGACGATCGTTCTCTACACGATCATGATCACCGGCTCGATCTGGGAGCGCGAGGTGTTTGGGCGCTACCTGTTTGCGCCGGCCTTCTACTGGGAAGACGTCTTCAGCATGCTGGTGCTGGCGCTGCACACAGCCTATCTCGCCGCGCTGTTTACCGGTTGGCTCGATGCGCGCGCGCTGATGCTACTCGCGCTCGCCGCCTATGCCACCTACGTGATCAACGCCGCGCAGTTCCTTTTGAAACTACGTGCCGCTCGCCTGCGAAGGCGGTCAGGTCACCCGCGAGCATCGCGTTGCAGCGGAGTGGGCTCAATGACGAGCGCACCTGCAATCGCCAACTCCGAACGGCACAGCCGGGTGCGACACTCGCCCGATTCTGCGCGAGCGCGGCCAGCGCGAGGTCTTCTGCGGTCTCACCGGCATCGTCTGGCTGCACCGAAAGATCCAGGATGCCTTCTTCCTTGTCGTCGGGTCGCGCACCTGCGCGCACCTGATCCAATCGGCCGCCGGCGTCATGATCTTCGCCGAGCCGCGCTTCGCGACCGCCATCATGGAAGAGCGCGACCTCGCCGGGCTTGCCGATGCCAACGAGGAACTCGACCGCACGGTCGTCGCGGCTTGCTTGAGCGCCGACCCGACATCAAGCTCCTGTTCCTGGTCGGGTCGTGCCCATCGGAAGTCATCAAGCTCGATCTCGGCCGCGCGGCCGCGCGGTTGTCGCAGAAATACGCGCCGGCCGTGCGGGTGCTCAACTACTCCGGCAGCGGCATCGAGACGACCTTCACGCAAGGCGAGGATGCTTGCCTTGCGGCGCTCGTGAAGGAGCTACCCAACTGCAGTCGCGGACGCGGATCAGTCGCTGCTCGTGGTCGGCGCACTGGCCGACATCGTCGAGGATCAGTTCCGCCGGCTGTTTGCCGAGCTCGGCATCGGGCCGGTGCACTTCCTGCCGCCGCGGCGCGCCGCCGACCTACCGCCCGTCGGACCCAACACACGATTCCTTCTGGCGCAGCCGTTTCTCGGCGACACGGCGCGCGCGCTCGAAGAGCGCGGCGCCAAGCATCTGCCCTCGACATTTCCGCTGGGAGCCGAAGGAACGACGAGTTGGATCGGGGCTGCCGCGCGTGCCTGGAAGGTGCGTGAGGAGCGGTTCGAGACGGTCATTGCACAGCCTCGCGAACCGCGCGCGCGAAGCGCTGCAGCGCCACCGGTTCAAGCTCGTCGGGCAAGAGCATCTTCTTCTTCCCGGATTCGCAGCTCGAAATCCCGCTGGCCCGCATGCTGTCGCGTGAGCTTGGAATGCGGCCGATCGAGGTCGGCACACCCTACCTGCACCGCCAGCATCTGGCCGAAGAACTCGACCTGTTACCCACCGATACGGTCGTCAGCGAAGGCCAGGATGTCGAGCGCCAGCTCGATCGATGCCGCGCGGCCAAGCCCGACATCGTTGTCTGCGGACTTGGTCTTGCCAATCCGCTGGAAGCGGAGGGCCTGACGACGAAATGGTCGATCGAACTGCTGTTCACGCCCATCCAGGGCTACGAGCAGGCCGGCGACCTCGCCGAGCTGTTCACGCGCCCACTTCAACGCCGTTCGCGGCTGGAGGTCTGAGCGATGCAGCTCACCGTCTGGACATACGAAGGCCCTCCGCACGTCGGCGCCATGCGCATTGCGACTGCGATGAAGGGTGTCCACTACGTGCTGCACGCCCCACAAGGCGACACGTATGCTGACTTACTGTTCACGATGATCGAGCGACGCAGCGAGCGCCCTCCGGTGACGTACACGACGTTTCAGGCGCGCGACCTCGGCGGCGATACGGCGCAGCTGTTCAAGGACGCGGCGCGGCAAGCCTACGAGCGGTTTAAGCCGGATCTACTTCTTGCCGGCGCCTCCTGCACGGCAGAGCTGATCCAGGACGATCCCGGCGGGCTTGCGGCGACTCTGGGGTTGCCAATCCCTGTGGTCGCGCTTGAGTTGCCGGCCTATCAGAAGAAAGAAAACTGGGGCGCTGCTGAAACATTCTATCGCGTGGTGCGCACCTGTGCGGGCACCAATCTGCCGCCTCCCGGCTGGCAGCGTGCGCCGCGCGCTGAGGGCGTGCGCGCCCGCTGCAATGTTCTCGGCGCGACCGCGCTTGGCTTCCGCCACCGCGACGACGTTGCCGAGATCACGAAGCTGCTCGGCGAGATCGGTGTCGATATCAACGTCGTTGCTCCCCTCGGTGCGAGCCCAGCGGACATCGCCAAGCTCGGCGAAGCGGACTTCAACGTCGTTCTCTACCCCGAGATTGCAGGCAGCGCAGCTCAGTGGCTGGAGCGGACCTACAAGCAGCCGAGCACCAAGACGGTCCCGATTGGCGCCATCGCAACGCGCGAATTCATTGCTGAAGTCGCAAAGCTCGCTGGCCTCGATCCCTCAGGTGTAGGTGCTGCGACCGAGTCGCGGCTGCCCTGGTACTCACGCTCGGTCAATTCAACGTATCTCACCGGCAAGCGCGTGTTCATCTTCGGCGATGCGACCCATGCCCTGGCTGCAGCCCGCATCGCGACACAAGAGCTTGGGTTCACCGTTGTGGGGCTTGGCACTTACGCGCGCGAATTCGCCCGCGACGTGCGCGAGGCCGCCAAGGGATACGGCGTCGAGGCCCTGATCACCGACGATTATCTTGAGGTCGAAGCCAAGGTGCAAGAGCTGCAGCCCGAGCTCGTGCTCGGTTCGCAGATGGAGCGCCACATCGCCAAGCGCTTCGGCATCCCGAGCGCGGTCATTTCATCGCCGGTGCACGTGCAGGACTTCCCCGCTCGCTACTCGCCGCAAATGGGATTCGAGGGCGCCAACGTCATTTTCGACAGCTGGGTGCATCCGCTCATGATGGGGCTAGAAGAGCACCTGCTCGGCATGTTCCGCGACGACTTCGAATTCCATGACGAGGCCAAGCCCTCACACCTCGGTTCCGGAAATGTGCGCGCAAGCGGATCCTTGGGGACCGAGGCCACGACCACTGTCGAACCCGCATTGTCGGCGCCGTCCGTTTCAATGGCCTGGGCGGCCGAAGCCGAAAAGGAGCTGATGAAGATCCCCTTCTTTGTGCGCGGCAAGGCGCGCCGCAATACGGAACGCTTCGCCGCCGATCGCGGCGTGGTCACCATCAATCTCGAGACACTGTACGATGCAAAAGCACATTACAGCCGCTGAGATCGGCAGGCCTGCCACGCCGGTCCGGTTCGTGATCGTCACTCTCGATAGTCACCTGGCCGGCGCGCTCGACCGCGCCAAGCCTGAGCTTGAGCGCGTCATCCCCGGATTGCAGATCAGCTTGCACGCTGCCGCCGAATGGGGCCACGACCAGGCGGCACTGGAGCGCTGCCGCGCCGATATCGAATCTGCCGACATCATCCTAGCCACCATGCTGTTCATGGAGGACCAGATCCAGGCGGTGATGCCGGCGCTCATGGCGCGGCGCGAACACTGCGACGCGATTGTCGGCGGCATGTCTGCGGGCGAAGTAATCAAGCTAACTCGCCTCGGCCAATTCCGCATGGACAAGCCCGAGAGCGGCGCCATGGCGCTGCTGAAGCGTCTGCGCGGCGCAAAAAAGAACGGCGCCACCGCAGGCGCCCAGCAGATGGCTATGCTGCGGCGCATCCCTCAAATTCTGCGTTTCATCCCAGGCACCGCTCAGGACGTCCGCGCCTACTTCCTGACCCTGCAGTATTGGCTGGCTGGGACCGACGACAATGTCGCCAACCTCGTGCGCTTCCTCGTGGACCGGTACGCCGATGGCCCTCGCCGCTCGCTGCGCGGCACGCTGAAAGCACCGCCGCCGACCGAATACCCTGACGTCGGTGTGTATCACCCTCGGCTGTCGGGTCGCATTGCGGAGACTTCTGAGAATTTGCCCGCGCCTGCCACTCCAACGAAAGGAACGGTGGGCCTACTCGTAATGCGCTCGCTCGTTCTCGCCGGCGACACCGCGCACTACGATGGCGTGATCCAGTCGCTCGAAGCGCGTGGGCTGCAAGGTGGTCCCGGCGTTCGCAACCGGTCTCGATGCGCGGCCGGCCGTCGCAAAATTCTTCAAAAACGAAAAAGGCGCGAGTATCGACGCCATCGTCTCGCTGACCGGGTTTTCGCTCGTGGGTGGACCCGCCTACAACGACTCGAAGGCCGCCGAAGAAATGCTGGCGGGTCTCGGCGTCCCCTATCTCGCCGCGCATGCGCTCGAGTTCCAGACGCTGGAACAATGGGGTGCATCGGAACGTGGGCTGCACCCCGTCGAAAACACGATGATGGTCGCCATCCCCGAGCTCGATGGCGCTACCAGCCCCACAGTTTTTGGCGGCCGTTCCGATGGCGCCGGCAAGCCCTGCAGCGGCTGCCACAGACACTGCACTTTCTCTGCAACCGACAATACGCGGAGGATGCAGTCGTGCATCGACCGGGCCGAGATGATCGCCGCGCGCGTTGCGAAGCTTGTCAGCCTGCGCAAAACCCCGCGCAAAGACCGCAAAATCGCGATCGTGCTTTTCAATTTCCCGCCCAACTCCGGCGCGACCGGAACGGCCGCGTACCTGTCGGTGTATGAGTCGCTCTGGAATACGCTGAAGGGGCTGTCGCGTCGCAGGCTACGCCGTCGAGGTGCCCGACAATGTCGACGACCTCAGAACGCGGATCCTTGGCGGCAATGCATCACGATACGGTGCAGCAGCCAACGTCGCGGCGCGCGTTTCTGCCGACGACCACGTGCGCCGCGAGCGCTGGCTTCCCGAAATCGAAGCGCAATGGGGACCGGCGCCCGGCAAAATCCAGGCCGATGGCCGCTCGATCTTCGTGCTGGGAGAAAAATTCGGCAATGTCTTCGTCGGTGTGCAGCCCACGTTTGGATACGAGGGCGATCCGATGCGGCTGTTGTTCGAGCGCGGATTCGCGCCCACCCACGCCTTCTCGGCATTCTACCGCTGGATGCGAGAGGATTTCGGCGCGAACGCGGTTCTCCATTTCGGCACGCACGGCGCGCTGGAGTTCATGCCGGGCAAGCAGGCCGGGTTGTCGGGGAGTTCCTGGTCGGATCGACTGATTGGCGATGTGCCGAACCTCTATCTCTATGCTGCCAACAATCCGTCGGAGGGCACGATTGCAAAGCGGCGCTCGGCAGCGACGCTAATCAGCTATCTTACGCCGCCTGTTGCCCAGGCCGGGCTTTATCGCGGCCTGATCGATATTAAGAGCTCTCTCGACCGGTATCGCGGCTTGCCGCCTGAAGCTAGCGACGAGCGGGAGCGGTTGGCAGTTTTGCTGCAAGCCCAAGCAGCGACGCTCGATCTGGTCGCGGCGGAGCCGGTCTGGACCGGCGAAAGCGAGGCACGCATCGCCGATCTCGGCAGAGCGCTGGCCGAACTCGAGCAGACCCTCATACCTCATGGGCTGCATGTTGCCGGGTCTCCGCCGTCGCCGAGCGAGCGCGTCGACATGCTGCTTGCGGTAGCAGAAGTCTTCGCACGGCGTGACGCCCCAACGCGAGTCGATGGAAGCTCTGGTCCGCGACGATTGCCCCGACCTCGCGCTGAGCTTGAGTGGGCTCGATCAAAGCGAAGCGAACCTCGCTGTGTTTCGCGAGCTGCACAAGACCAGCATGCTGCTCGCCGAAGACCACGAGATTTCGGCGATCCTTGCTGCGCTCGATGGGCAATTCGTCCGGCCCGCGCCTGGCGGAGATCTGCTCCGCACGCCGGCAATCCTGCCAACGGGCCGCAACCTGCACGGCTTCGATCCATTCCGCATCCCGAGCGCATTCGCCGTAGCCGACGGCAGCCCGCCAGGCTGCTACGTTATTCGCCCGCCACTTGTTGGAAGCCAATGCCCTTCCCGAGTCGGTCGCGCTCGTGCTTTGGGGCACCGACAACCTGAAGAGCGAAGGCGGTCCGATCGCGCAGGCGCTGGCGCTGATGGGCGCCGAGCCGCGCTTTGACGGCTATGGCCGGCTTGCTGGTGCCTCCCTGATTCCGCTCGAGGAGCTGTGTCGGCCGCGCGTCGACGTCGTCATGACACTGTCGGGCATCTTCCGCGATCTGCTGCCGCTCCAGTCGCAAGCTGCTTGCCGAAGCCGCTTACCTCGCCGCCGCGCGGATGAGCCGATCGATCAGAATTTCGTTCGCAAGCACGCTCTTGAGCTGCGCGAGAATGCACAACCCGACCTCGAGACGGCGGCGCTGCGCGTTTTCAGCAACGCCGGATGGCGCCTACGGCTCGAACGTCAATCAGATGATCGATAGCGCTCACTGGGTCGACGAGGACGAGCTCGCCGAGTCTACTCGCGGCGCAAGTGCTTTGCCTACGGTCGGCGGGGCGCGCCGATCAGCAGTCCTGCTCTCCTGACAGTCGATGCTCGCGAACGTCGAGCTCGCCTATCAGAACCTGGAATCGGTCGAACTCGGCGTCACCACCGTCGACCACTACTTCGACACGCTCGGCGGCATCAGCCGCTCGATCAAGCGCGTCCGCGGCACCAGCGATCCCCGTCTACATCGGCGATCAGACGCGCGGCGAAGGCAAGGTGCGCACGCTGGCCGAGCAGGTCGCGCTCGAGACGCGGTCTCGCGTGCTGAATCCGAAATGGTACGAGGGCATGCTGCGCCATGGCTACGAGGGCGTACGCCAGATTAAATCGCACGTGACCAACACCGTCGGCTGGTCCGCGACGACCGGCGAGGTCGCGCCCTGGGTGTACCAGAGCCTGACGAACACATTCATCCTCGATGAGGCCATGCGGCGGCGGCTGTCGGAACTCAACCCGACGGCATCGGCGAAAGTCGCCAACCGCCTCCTTGAAGCACATCAGCGAAATTACTGGTCGCCCGACGCTGCAACGCTCGAAGCGCTGCGCAAGGCCGGCGAGGAACTGGAAGACAGGGTCGAGGGCTTGGAGGTAGCGGCATGACGCTCGCAGTAACGAAGCAGCTCGAAGGAGTACCGGCTGGAGCACAGCCCGACGGTGAGGGCAGCGTTCAGGTCAAGCTCGACCCGAATGTGCGTATCGGAAATGCGAAGGTGTTCTCGATCTACGGCAAAGGCGGGATCGGCAAGAGCACGGTGTCGTCCAACCTTTCCGCCGCGTTCTCCAAGATCGGCAAGCGCGTGCTGCAGATCGGCTGCGATCCCAAGCACGATTCAACCTTCACGCTGACGAAGCGGCTCGTGCCGACCGTCATCGACGTGCTCGAGTCCGTAAACTTCCACTCCGAGGAGCTGCGCGTCGAGGACTTCGTCTACGAAGGCTACAACGGCGTCATGTGCGTCGAGGCGGGCGGACCTCCGGCAGGGACGGGATGCGGCGGGTACGTCGTCGGGCAGACCGTGAAGCTGCTCAAGGAACACCACCTGCTCGAGGACACCGACGTCGTCATCTTCGACGTGCTGGGTGACGTCGTGTGCGGCGGCTTTGCCTCGCCGCTGCAGCACGCCGATCGCGGCATCATTGTCTGCGCCAACGATTTCGATTCAATCTTCGCGATGAACCGCATCGTCGCGGCGATCAATGCCAAGGCAAAGAATTATCCGGTGCGCCTCGCGGGCGTCATCGCCAACCGCAGCGCCGCGACCGACCAGATCGACCGTTTCAACGAGGCGATCGGCCTGAAGCGCCTCGCACTGATCCCCGACCTCGACGTCATCCGCCGCAGCCGCCTGAAAAAATCCACGCTGTTTGAGATGGAGCCCTCACCCGAGCTCGAGGCCGTTCAGAACGAGTACCTGCGTCTCGCCGCGAGCCTCTGGGCCGGCTCGCCGCCACTCGATGCCAAGCCGATGAAGGATCGCGACATCTTCGACTTCCTGGGGTTCGAATGATGCCGACAGCGTCATATATCGAGCGTCGCGGCGAGATCGAGAGCTACTTCGACAAGACCGCGCTCGAAGCCTGGACCAAGCTGACGTCGGACGTGCCGCTCGGACGGATCCGCCGCACCGTGCGCGCAGGCCGCGAGGAGATGCGTCGCACGTTGCTCGACTGGCTGCCGGCCGATCTTGCCGGAAAACGCATCCTCGATGCGGGCTGCGGCACGGGCGCCTTCGCGATCGAAGCTGCACGCCGCGGGGCCGACGTTGTGGCCATCGACCTATCCCGGCAGCTCGTCGAGCTTGCCAGCACCCGCGCGCCACACAAGCTCGGCGCAGGCAGCGTCGAATTCCGCGTCGGCGACATGCTGAGCCCGAGCCTCGGCCAATTCGACTACGCCGTCGCAATGGATTCGCTCATCCACTATTGCGCGCGCGACATGGTTGCGGCCCTGACGCGACTTTCCCGGCGTGCCGAGCGCGGCGTGCTATTCACCTTCGCGCCTCGCACACCGTTGCTCGCAATAATGCACGCCGTCGGCCGTGCGTTTCCGCGCAGCGATCGCGCGCCCGCAATCGAACCTGTAAGCACCAATACCCTCGCGCGGCTGCTCGAAGCGGAGCCACAGCTTGCCGGTTGGACCGCCGGACGCTCGAAGCGCATTTCGAACGGCTTTTATACCTCGCAGGCCATGGAGCTCGACGCGCCCATGAACCGCATCAACGCCAAGATTTCGCGGGGCTGGCTGCACTTGAGCCCGCGCTTCTTGCCGTTCGCTGATGCTGCAACAGCCGAGCTGCCGCTCAGCCGGCTATTGCGGCTGTCGCTCTTCCAGGTCTCCGTCGGCATGGCACTCGTGCTGCTCAACGGCACGCTGAACCGCGTCATGATCATTGAGCTTGGCGTGCCGAGCTGGCTCGTTGCCCTGATGGTTTCGCTGCCGCTCGTATTCGCGCCATTCCGCGCGCTGATCGGCTTCCGTTCCGACACGCATCGCTCGCTGCTCGGCTGGCGCCGCGTGCCCTACATCTGGTTCGGCACACTCCTGCAATTTGGCGGCCTCGCCATCATGCCGTTTGCCCTCATCGTCCTTTCAGGAGATGCGAGCGGACCCGCTTGGGTCGGCGACGCCGCTTCGGCGCTGGCGTTCCTCCTCGTCGGCGCCGGCCTTCACACGACGCAGACGGCAGGCCTCGCGCTCGCGACCGACCTCGCACCCGAGGAGTGCGCGCCCGCGCGTCGTCGCCTTCCTCTACGTCATGCTGCTGGTCGGTATGGTCGTCAGCGCGCTCGTGTTCGGTGCCGTGCTGACCCAGTTCAGCCAGATCCGTCTCATTCAGCTCATCCAAGGCGCGGCCGTTGCTGACAATGGTCCTGAATCTGATTGCGCTGTGGAAGCAAGAGGCGCGAAACCCGTCGCTTACCGCGCCCGATCTGGTGCACCCAACCTTCCGCGACAGCTGGCAACTCGTTCCGCACCGGCGGCCGCTCGAGCCGCGTGCTCGTAGCGGTGGGATGCGGCTCCGCCGGCTTCAGCATGCAAGACATCCTGCTCGAGCCCTATGGCGGCGAAGTCCTGCACTTGGGCGTCGGCGCCACGACCACGCTTACCGCGCTACTGGGCGTCGGCACGCTGATCGCCTTCGCGATCGCCGCACGCGAACTTGCTCGGGGAACCGATCCTTACCGCCTGGCCGGGCTTGGCGCGCTCGTCGGCGTCATCGCCTTCGCGACCGTTATCTTTGCGGCGCCCTTTGCGTCCCCGCTGATGTTCCGGATCGGCGCGACACTCATCGGCTTTCGGCGGCGGTCTATTCGCCATCGGAATGCTGACCGGCGCCATGGCGCTCGCGGAGAATGGAAACAGCGGCCTTGCGCTCGGCGCATGGGGCGCCGTGCAGGCCTCCGCCACCGGGCTCGCGATGGCAACCGGTGGCGCCATCCGCGATGTCGTCTCCGTCTTGCCGCGCGCGGTGCGCTCGGCCCCGCGCTCACCGAGCCGTCGGTGGGCTACTGCGCGGTCTACAACATCGAGATCTTGTTACTCGTCGTCACTCTGGCTGCAGTCGGCCCGCTCGTGCGTCCCGCGAGCGAGGTCCGGATGCGGCCGCGTTCCAGCTTCGGCCTCGCCGAATTCCCCGGCTAGGCGATCACACGAGAGGTCTTGCTCATGTCCAAAGGATTCATAACCGAGCACATCGACGTAGCCCAGGTCGTCCTATATTTCTTCTGGGCGTTCTTCGCCTACCTCATCTATTACCTGCGACGCGAGGACAAACGCGAAGGCTATCCGCTGTCCTACGAGGTGCAGGCAAACAAGCCGATCTTCAATTTCCCGTCGATCCCTCCGCCGAAGACGTTCGTACTGCTGCACGGCGGTACGGTCGAGGCGCCGCGCCCCGATCCGCAGTATCCGCTCGCGGCCGTTCCGGTTGCCGGATTTACCGGCGCACCGCTCGAGCCGACCGGGAACGCCATGCTGGATGGTGTCGGACCCGCGGCGTATGCGCTGCGCGCGGAGAAGCCCGACCTGACGCTCGATGGCCTGCCGAAGATCGTGCCGATGCGCCTTGCGTCCGGCGAGAAGCTCATCACGCACGCAACGCAGGGCACCGAGGCCAACCCGGCTCCGACATCGGGCAAATACCACCACTTCACGCTGAGCCCGCGCGATCCCGACCCGCGCGGCATGGAAGTGATCGGCGCCGACCGCGTCGTTGCCGGCGTCGTCAAAGACATTTGGATCGACGTGTCCGAGGTCATGATCCGCTATCTCGAGGTTCAGGTTGCACAGAGCGGAGCGACGGTGCTGCTGCCGATGCCGTTCGCGCGCATCGATAAGGACCGCGGGCGCATCTACGTGCAGGCAATTCTCGGCTCGCAGTTCGCCCAAGTGCCAGCGTTGCGCAATCCAGATGAGGTCACGTTCCGCGAGGAAGACCGCATCACGGCCTATTACGGCGGCGGCACACTCTACGCCACGCCCATGCGTCGGGAGTCCATGCTGTGAGCGATTTCGACTTCGATGCGGCTCCGGGTCTCCCGGAGCCACTCCCGGCCGGCGAGAGGATCCTCTGGCAGGGAGGTCCGCAGTGGGGCGCGGTCGCCGTTCGCATCCTGCACGTGCGCGCCGTTGCCCTCTATTTCGCGGTTCTCCTGGCGTGGAGCGTCGGCTCGGCGATCTCCCACGGCGCGACGTTGATGGCGACGCTCGGCTCCGGCGCGCGCGTCATCGCTTTTGCCGCCGTGGCCTTGGGCCTGCTCGATCGGGTTTGCCATACTTGATCGCGCGATCGACCCTGTACACGATCACGAGCCGGCGCGTCGTCATGCGCATCGGCGTCGCTCTTCCGCTCACGATCAACATTCCCTTCTCGCTGATCGCTGCGGCAGGCGAGCACGTCTATCCCGACGGCACCGGTGATTTCCCGTTGACGACCGCAGGCCTGACCGTCAATCGCTGGTCGTGCTGTGGCCGCACGTGCGCCCGTGGCGAACGGTGCGACCCGAGCCGATGCTGCGCTGCGTGCCGGCGGCGCGCGAGGTGGCCGTGATCCTCGCGGCAGCCTTGAAGGCAAGCACCCACGATCGCGCGCGCGTAGTAGCGGCATCGACGCAGACACCTGCGCCATGCCCATGTCCCGGCGGCGCACCCGTCGCAGAGATCCGTCCGTCATCGCCCGCAGCCCACGCGGCCGCATAAGAAGGAGCGCATCGTGAACGATACCGTTGAGCTTCGCCCCTTCCCGCGCGCCCCACTCTTTATGGCCGCGGCGATGATCTGCGGAACCATTGCGTTCGCGCTGGTGGCGCGCCAGTTCGACGTCGGCACGACCCACATCGAGTACACGAAGCCCCTCGAGAGTCGGGAAATACGGTTCGAGGACCGCGCCGACGGATCCGTCGCCGCAGTCGACGCCAGGGACGGCCAGCTCATTGAGTTGATGGTCCCGGGGACCAACGGCTTTGTGCGCATCGTCATGCGCGGATTTGCGCACGATAGGATGAACCTCGGCATCGGCTCCGAGCCGCCGTTCGAGCTGACACGCTGGGAGGACGGGCGGCTCACCATGACCGACCCCTCGACGGGTCACCGCACCGAGCTCGTCGGCTTCGGCGCGACCAACGTCGAGGCATTCGCAAAGCTTCTTCTGGCCGGGAGCAAAACACCATGATCGCAGACTGGATAGCACCGCGAGAACGCGTCGACGTGCCGTGCACGATCGAGATCGAGAACACCTTCGACAGCTTGCACGCGCATGTGGATCTGGATGGCAAGCTGTGCATCAACGCGGGCGATGAGGTGCTCGTGCACGGCGATCCGCGTCCGCGTTCCTTACGGGGAGAAAGTCGTGCTCCGGCGCTTCGCGACCGTGACACGAGCGAGCTGGATCGACCGCCTCGTCACGCGGGTTCTCGCGCGGTTGGAGCTCACCGAACTCTACGAAGTCAGCTTCTCGTCGGGGAGCAAGCTATGACCATAGAAACCCTCGGCCGTCCAACGAATCGACGCGCATGCGCTCAGCAGGACACCGTGCTGAGCCCCCGCTTCTACACCACCGACTTCGACGAGACTCGATCGCATGAGCGTCGACAGCCGTGCGCGCGCGAGTGGGACGCGCTGATCGCCGAAATGCGCGCCGACCCGAACAAGGGTCACTTCCTCCGCAACGACGATTCGAAGTGATCGATCTCGACGCCTGCCCGACGGCCTGCAGCAAGGAGTTCCTCGATTTTCTCATCAGCTCGCTCACGGCCGAATTCTCCGGCTGCGTGCTCTACGCCGAGATGAAGAAGCGCGGCTCACAACCCCGACATCGTGCGAGCTGTTCAGCTACATGAGCCGCGACGAGGCGCGCCACGCCGGCTTCATCAACGATGCGCTGCAAGGACTTCGGCATCGGCGTCGATCTGGGCTTTCTGACCAAGGCGAAGAAGTACACCTTCTTCCGGCCGAAGTTCATCTTCTACGCGACCTACCTGTCGGAGAAGATCGGCTACGCGCGCTACATCACCATCTTCCGCCAGCTCGAGCGCCATCCCGAGCGGCGCTTCCATCCGATCTTCAAATGGTTCGAGAAGTGGTGCAACGACGAGTTCCGCCACGGCGAGGCGTTCGCGCTGCTGATGCGCGCCAACCCGAAGCTGCTCGACGGGCGTCAACAAGCTCTGGGTCCGCTTCTTCCTGCTCGCCGTCTACGCGACCATGTACGTGCGCGATCACGCGCGGCCCGCGTTCCACAAGGCGATCGGCATCGACCCGACCGACTACGACTACCGCGTGTTCCAGATCACCTACGAAATCTCGCGGCAGGTTTTCCCGGTCGTGCTCGACATCGACAACCCCGAGTTCCGCGCGCGGGCTCGAGCGCTTGCGCAAGGATCAACGATCAGATGTCGGAAGCCGCCAAGGAGGGCGGCATCGTGAGCAAGCTCAAGAAAGTCTGGCTCGGCGCCAATGCAGCGGCGGTGTTTGCGCGACTCTTCCTGCTGCGGCCGATCGAGAACGCACTGCCGGCGTCAAGCCACTTGTCCCCCGCCTGGTGAACGGAGCAGACCTTTGGGCTATGGCCTTCCCATACTGTTCGCGCTGATCGCATGGTGGTTCAGCACCGGCGCGATCCTCTATCTCATCGGCATGCCGCGGCAGACCTTTCGCCGTCAGCACGTTGGCTGCGTCTGCTGCGGCTGGAATGGCGGTCTTCGGGCTTTGGACGCTTAGCGACGACAGCCACAACGGCCGGCGCCTTCGCGGGATTCACGTGTGGCCTCGTCATCTGGGGCTGGCACGAGATGAGCTTCCTCATGGGCGCTCGTCACCGGCCCGCGCACGGAGCCCTGCCCGCCGAGCGCCACCGGCTGGCGGCGCCTGGTTCTCGCGACTGAGACGCTCATCTATCACGAGCTCGCAATACTAGCGACCGCCGTGCTCGTGCTGGCCATCAGCTGGGGCGCCGCCAACCAGATCGGCGCCTGGACATTCGTCATCCTCTGGCTCGCGCGGCTCAGCGCCAAGCTCAACATCTTCCTCGGCGTGCCCAACGTCACCGAGGAATTCCTCCCTGCACATCTGGAATTCTTGAAGAGCTACTTCCGCCGCCGCCCGATGAACCTGCTGTTTCCGCTGTCGATCACCGCACTTACGGCAGTCACGATCCTGCTGGTCGAAATCGTCGCGAACGCAAATTCGCACGGGTTCTGGATATCAGGCGGAACACTCCTCGCGACGCTATCAGCACTCGCGCTCATCGAGCATTGGTTCCTGGTCCTACCGCTCCCGGTTGCCGAACTTTGGCGGTGGGGATTCAAGTCGCGCGAGGCGGCCGAGCCGACGACGACGGCACCGCCGCGAAGATCGAGCTCGCCGGCATTGACCGTCGGAACCTATCCGCGCTCTGCCACAGAAACGGTTTGAAGATTAAAAATGCAAACGCCTCGGAGATCGACATGAACTACCAGGAGCTGTTCGCAAAACATCTCGAGGCGCTGCATCGCGAGGGACGCTACCGCGTCTTTGCCGACCTCAAGCGCAGGCGCGGCGCATTCCCTGTCGCCGACCAGTTCATGGAGCACGGTAGCAGGCCCGTAACGGTCTGGTGCTCGAACGACTACCTCGGCATGAGCCAGCATCCCTCCGTCATTGCAGCGATGCATGCGGCTATCGACGCCGTCGGCGCCGGCTCAGGTGGCACGCGCAATATCTCGGGAACGACGCATTTCCACGTGGAGCTCGAGGAAGAGATCGCCGACCTGCACGGCAAGGAATTGGCGCTGCTGTTCACCTCCGCCTATGTCGCCAACGACGCGACGCTTTCGACGCTGGTCAAGCTGATCCCGGGCACAATCATCTTCTCCGACGAAAAGAACCACGCCTCGATGATCGCCGGCATCCGGCACGGCGAGGGCGACAAGGTCATCTTCCGCCACAACGACGTCGCCGATCTCGAAGCGAAGCTGAAGAAATATCCGAAGGGCACGTCCGAAGATCATTGCCTTCGAGAGCGTCTACTCGATGGACGGGCACATGTCCCCCATCGCCGACATCTGCGATCTCGCCGAGAAATACGGCGCAATGACCTACCTGGACGAGGTGCACGCGGTCGGCCTCTACGGTCCTCGTGGCGGCGGCCTCGCCGAGCGCGAGGGCGTGATGCATCGCGTCGACATCATCAACGGCACATTGGCGAAGGGCTTCGGCGTGATGGGCGGCTACATCGCTGCAAGCCGCGACTGCTGTGATGCGATCCGCTCTTATGCCCCGGGATTCATCTTTACGACGTCGCTCGCGCCAGCGATCGCCGCTGGAGCGCTCGCAAGTATTCGCCATCTCAAATCGAGCAACGTGGAGCGCACGCGCCACCAGGAGCAGGCGCGCAAGCTCAAGGCGGAGATGCTCGCACGCAGCATCACCGTGATGGAGAACCCCAGCCACATCGTGCCGGTCATGGTCGGCAATCCGGTGCACTGCAAGGCGGTCACCGATACACTGCTGAAGAGTTACGGGATTTACGTGCAGCCGATCAACTACCCGACTGTCCCGCGCGGCACCGAGCGCATGCGCTTCACGCCGTCTCCCGTGCACACCGATGAGCAGATGGACTATCTGCTCGAGGCATTGGGTGAGCTTTGGCGCAGATGCCCGGTCGAGAACGGCACCTATGTCGCCTTGGCGGCCGAATAGAATAGAAGACACCCGCGCACTTCCAGCCGGCTGTCCCTGCCGCGACGCCCCCCATCGCGCAGCCAGCCAACCGACGCACTCTGTGAATCAACCGAAGGGCCGACGCGATGCGCCTGATGCAGCTGATCTACGCGTCCCAGCCGTTCGGCTTCGACGAGCTGATGCTTACCGATATCCTCCTTGTGGCGCGTCGACTCAATAAACGAGACGGAATTACTGGCTCGCTGATCTGCCGCGAGGACATGTATTTGCAGATGCTGGAAGGCGCGCGCTCCGAGGTCACGGCGGCGTACGCCCGGATAATACGAGACAAGCGCCACACCGATGTCGTGAGCCTTTGGGCCGGCGACGCTGAGGAACGCCTGTTCCCCACGTGGGAGATGCGAGACGATCCGGCACGCTCCTGGATGTGGACGCGCGATGAGGTGAGCGCCGGCATCTTGCGCGAAGTTTCGGCGGAAGATGTTCGCAGCGTATTCATCAGATTGGCGGGCGAGCCCTACACCCAGCCGCGATATGACTTGAATATGTAGCGCGGAAGAGCCGCAATCCCCGCGATACCGGCGCCACTAGTGCAGCGTCGGGCCAAACTCTGCCTGCTGAACCCTCCCCGAAATTCCATGGTTGTGAGGCGGGAGCGCGGCCGGTATCTCACTGCGCTCAAGCCCGCCTTCCCCGATCCAGCGGCACGTGTTTGCGTAGGCCGTGTCCATGAGTTGCGCCGCGCGCGTAAAGTCGAACGGCGAAACGCCATTCGGGCAGAGCGTCGGCACGATATGAAACGCTACCGACGGCGGTAGACCGCCAATATCACTCACGAGCTGCCTCGCCGTGAGAAGGGTGATGGCGCGCAACGCACTTTCTATGGCACCGCGCGGGGCACGTTCCGCCGCACAGGCAAAACCCGTCGGCAAGACGATCAGGCGCATGGCCCCGGCGGCAACCGCCGCTTGCACCGGCGTATTGCTGGCAATGGCTCCGTCGCAGAGCAGCCGACCCGCGACCTCGACCGGCGGGAACGCTCCAGGTATCGCGCTCGAAGCCAGTATCGCCTCGGTTGCCGGGCCGCGCGTCATGGAGATTGGCGCGCCCGTCAGAACATCGGTGGCCACGATGTGAACCGGCAGCCGCGCATCCTCGAGGTTCTCATATGGAAGATGGCGATCGATGAGCCGGCGCAAACCGTCCGAGCCGACGAGATGATCGCGCCGGCGCAGAAAGCCAAACAGCCGACGCCAGCTCATGGGAAAGATGTCGCCGCGCTTGACGCCGAGCCAAAGCTCACCCATCCGGCGCACGCCCTCAATCGTAGGCTCGCCGGCAAAGTATGCAGCATTGATGGCGCCGACACTGGAGCCCAGCACCAGGTCGGCCGTTACACCGTGCTCGACGAGAGCTTGCAGCATCCCCACCTGAACGGCGCCCAGACTTCCGCCGCCGGCAAAAACGAATGCCGTTTTCAGGATAGCTCGCTTGTCTGATGCGGGTTTGAACATTCAAATTCGCTCCTTGCAGCGTGGAGTTTGCAAGGAGGCAGCGCCACGTTGAAATGCCGAAGAGCTACAGAGTTGATAGCGCGATGCTATCAACGCCAATGGCATTCGCCCGAAAAGGCGCTTCGGAACGAAAACGCGCGGCACCCGAGGGCGCCGCGCGTCGCGGTTAACGCGGTTAAGATGTCTTAGGGCGAATAGGCCGCCGGCGCCAAGCCGTGCTTTAGGCCCCAGTCATACCAGTTGTCGACCACCGTGCCCGTCAGCAGGATGCCGATGCCGCCGCACAGCGGGCACAGCACTGCAAACCACCAGGCCCAGCGATGGATGGATTCAACGGTTGCGTTGAAGCCCATGGTCCAGCGCCAGAACAGGGCGGCGCGCTCGGCTGCGGTGCCGCGGTCGGTGATCTGCTCCAGCTCGCGGTCGCCGCCGTAACGGCTCACCGCGAGGATCGTCGCGCCGTGCATGGCGAACAACAACGCGGACCCGTACAGGAAGGCGATCGAGAGCATGTGGAACGGGTTGTAGAACAGATTGCCGTGATCGATCGAGAACTGGTTCGTCCAGTCGAGGTGGCGGAAGATCCCGAACGGTACCGCTACGCTCCAGCTTCCCATCAAGATCGGGCGGATGAAGCCGAGCACGAGGTAAAGCCAGATCGCGGAAGCGAAGGCCCAGGCCACGTGCGTTCCCATCTTGAGATCGCGCGCGCGCCGGTACATGCGCAACCACCACAACAGGATCGCCGATGTCAGGAAGAAGCCGGCCATCAGCCACCAGCCGCCTTCCTTGAGCGGCGGGAATATCTTTAGTCCGTGCTTTTCAAGCGGCGGCTCGAGCGCGAGCCAAGGGAGACGCCGGATGAACTCAATCGGGCTCCAGTCCACCGAGGCCAGCATATTGAGGCCGATGATCTCGATGGCGATGACGCCACACACGATCGACATGAATCCGGTGGTGCCCAGATAGAACGGGCCGACCTGAGCATCACCGATCTTGCCTAGCCAATACGAGAAGAATGGCTGGCCTTGGCGCGAAAACACACCCTGATAGGCAGGCACGCCGAACTCGACGGGCCCGCGTACCTGCACCTGGGTGAATATGTTTTGGTACGTGGTCATGACCCTTCCCCTTGCCTCAAGACCAGATCGGCAGTCTCAGCCACCAGTTCCACCAATCCGCCCAGGCGTTACCTTCCGCCCAAAGCGGCCCGCTGATCACGATGCAGACGGCCGAGAAGAAGCCGGCTGAGAGCGCGAGGAACAGCCCGAGGCGATGGATGCCGATGGTGCCGATGGAGTAGCCGATGGTGTCGCGGAAAAACGTATTCTCGTGGTCGGGCGTCTTTACCGCTTCCTGAACGCCGTTATGGCGGCCAGGGTTTGCAGCTGAAAGGATGACGCCACCGTGCAGCGCGAGCGCGAGACACGTCGTGAAGAAGAACGTGATCGCGATCATGTGCGCGGGGTTGTAGTGGAAATTTCCGAACGAGTAGCCGGTGTTCGACACCCAATCGAGATGGCTGATGATGCCGTACGGGAACGCGTGCGGACCAAGAGCCCATGAGGACCGGCCGTATCACAACAAGCGTGAAGTAGGCCAAGATCGCGACGCCAAAAGCGAAGGGCACGTGCAGCCCCATGCCGAGCTTCCTGCAGATTTCAACCTCGCGCAGCGCCCAGGAAACGAATGATCCCAGTGCGCAAACCGTTACGATCTGCCAGATCCCGCCCTCCTTCAAGGGGGCGAAAGCCAAGCCGTAGCTCGCGGCCGGTGGATTGATGCTGAGGCGGAAGATGTTCCAAGTCGGGCCGAGCGATGCGCCGTAAAGGATCATCGCCACGCCGACGATAATGAACAGGATCGCGGTGACGCCGAAGAAGCCGACGTAGAACGGTCCGACCCAGAAGTCGAACAAGTCGCCGCCGATGAGCGTGCCGCCGCGGACGCGGTATTTTCTCTCGAAGTTCAACATTGCCATCGGTGCTCACTCCAATCGCATGCGGCGCCAGCTGGTCGTGCAGAGCTTTCGGTCGTCGCGTGTCTAAGTTGGAAACGGGCGGGCTCGACCGTTGCTACTGTCGAGTTGGCCGCGATCAAGCCACGCCCATTTCCGGTGCCATAAAAGCCACTTCTTGCTGATCAGACCGGCTTCACGGGCACGTCGATCGCAACCTTGGGAACGCCTGCTGCCCCATGGTGCGGACCTTCGAGCCAATTGAAGCGATCGGTGCTGAGAAGGATGAAGTGGATGATCAGCGCGAGCGCAAACAAGAACGTGAAAAGTGCAACGAGCGTGCGCCGCGGATCGAACAGAAGCCAAAGTCTCCACATGTGGTCTTCTCCTATACGATCGTCGTGGTCAGAAGACTGGCCACGTGATGGATGCCGTCAGTCAGGAACGAATAGCCCTGAGGCCCCGGCAGCCAAGGACGCCACATCCAGACAAGGACGTGGGCGATGATTGCGATGACCGTGAACAGGATGAAGCTCGTCATAAAGATCGAGTGGAATTCCTTCGCTTCCTGTTCGGTCAAACCGGAAAGCGATCCGGTTCGCCTATCGTCTGCCATGCAGTGTTCTCCCTTTCGTACCCTCCAGTGTTACCGCGCATCTCCCGCGCGGCGGGGACGACCGCAGTCGCCTGCGGTCTCGTGGTCCGCCCGGCTCGATTGAGCCGCTGAGCCAGGCCGCGCTTTTCGCGCACCTCCTTGTAGAGCCGCGACGACAATCCGCCGCCGCCGAGGATGTGGTTCACGACATAGGCGGCCATGAAATTCGGATCGTGGCGGCGAACGCCGGGACCGCCGAACGTCACCACGGTCTGCGGCACGTCGAGCGGCACGAAGGCGCGCTGCGGCGGCTTGGTGGCCTCGACCTCAGGGACCGGCGTCAGGCTGGCCTTGGCCGGCAGTGCGCCGAACGTCTTGTCCAGGAGCTTGCCGAGCGTGTCGGCATCGACATCGCCGACCACGGCGATGCGCAGCGTATCCTTGGCGATGACGCGGCGAACGTAATCCTTCATGTCGGCGACGTCGATCTTCGGCACGCTGTCGAGCGTGCCGTTGCCATACCTGCCATAGGGATGATTGCCGAAGGCGACTTCGAGGAATTTGCGGCTCGCCAGCGAGGTCGGGTTGGTGGTATCGCGCCGCAAGCCGGAGAGCACCTGCGCGCGAATGCGCTCGACGTCGGCCGCGTCGAACCGCGGCGAGGTCAGCGCCAGGTGCAGGAGGGAGAAGGCCTCGTCCTTGTTGTCCTTGAGCATGCGCAGCGAGCCGCGGAAGGTATCGCGGGTCGACGAGAAGCTGAGCTCGATGGCGCGGCGTTCGAGGCGCTCGTGGAAGGTCTTGGAATCGAGATCGCCGGAGCCTTCGTCGAGCAGGCCGGCGACCAGGTTGCCGACGCCGGACTTGCCGGCCGGATCCTGGCGCGGCACCGCCGCTGAAGGCATATTCCATCGCGATCAGGGGCACGGTGGCGTCCTGCACGAACCAGGCCTCGATGCCGCCGGGCGAGACCAGCCGCTGAATCTTTGCCGCAGCGTGCGACGGCGTCGCCGCCAGCGCCAGCAGCACGGCGCTGGCGATCAGGCTGGATGCGAGGCGCTGCGCGCCAATCGAAAAACGGATCACGAACGCTTCTCCTCGCGTTTCGGCGCAGCGTCCTTGATCAGGTAGCCGGTCACCGAACGTTTCTTGTCGAGCCATTTTTGCGCGGCGTCGCGGACCTGTTCGGCGGTAACGGCGCGAATCCGATCCGGCCAGCTCCTGATATCGTCGATAGAAAGGCCGGTCGTCAGCGCGCCGCCATACCAGCGCGCCAGCGTGGCCTGGTTGTCCTGGGCGTAGATCGCTTCCGCGATCAACTGGGTCTTGACCCGTTCGAGATCCTCGGCGCGGGCGGGATTCTGGATGACGTCGGCAATCACGCCGTCGATCGCCTGCTCGATCTGCGAAAACTCGACGCCGGGCTTCGGCGAAACCGAGATCGAGAACTGCGAGGGATCCAGCGACGGTGCCCTGGTAACCGGCACCGGCGCTGATCGCGAGCGGGCGGTCGATCACCAGCGCGCGGTAGAGATAGGAGTTGGAGCCGCCGCCCATCAATTGCGCGAGCACGTCGAGCGCCGGGCCTTCACCGGCCGCAGCGGTCGCGGAGGAGGGGACGAGATAATAGCGCCGCAGGCTGGTCTGTTCGACGCGCGGATCGGACAGCGTCACCGTGCGCGGCGCGGCGGGCACCGGCTCCTGCGGACGGATGCGATGCGCGGCAATGGAAGGCTGGGCGGGGATGCCGCCATAGGCCTTTTCCACCATCGGGCGGACTTCCTTGGCGTCGACGTCGCCGGCGATCACCAGGATCGCGTTGTTCGGTGCGTAGAAGCGCTTGTAGAACGCCAGCGCATCCTCGCGGTCGAGCTTCTCGATCTCCTGGCGCCAGCCGATCATCGGGCGGCCATAGGGATGGTTGAGATACAGCGCCGCCATGATCTGCTCGGTCAGCCGCGCATCCGGATTGTTGGCGACGCGCATGTTGAACTCTTCCAGCACGACGTCGCGCTCGGGAAGTACATTCTCGTCCTTGAGGATGAGGCCGGTCATGCGGTCGGCCTCGAACTCCATCATCTTCGCCAGTTGCTCGCGCGGCACGCGCTGGAAATAGCCGGTGTAGTCGAACGAGGTGAAGGCGTTTTCGTTGCCGCCGATCCGCAGCACGGTCTGGGAAAATTCACCGGCGGGATGCTTGGCCGTCCCCTTGAACATCAGATGTTCGAGGAAATGCGCCAGTCCGGATTTACCCGGCGTCTCGTCGGCGGAGCCGACCTTGTACCAGATCATCTGCGTGACGACGGGCGTGCGGTGATCCGGGATCACGAGCACTTGCAGGCCGTTGTCGAGGGTGAAGCTGGCGGGACGTTCCGACGTGACCGTGGTCTGGGCGAATGCGCTGCCGGCGGAGAAGGTAAACGTCGAGATGAAGGCTGCAACGAGAGAGGCGGCAAAACGGTGTGAAGACATCATGACCTATCTGGCGCGCATGCCGCAAAACTGGTGACCGGTCCTGCGACGGGAATTCGCGCAAATGTTAGAAGTAACCCGACAAAACCGTTCGGGATCAAGCCGCGGCATCGTACACCGCGCCGGTGCCAACGATCGTCACGAAGGCGAGAGATCGGCTTAACTAACGCATGTAACTATTCGCCATACTTGCCCTGGGACGGATTGTATTCCTTGTTGAGCGATTCCTTCGGCCCGGTGCCGTAGGCAAAGTTCGGCGACGGCGTCTGATAGCCGGGCGGAGGCTGGGTCAGCGTATCCCGCGTCGGCTCGCCCTTGAACGGGGCCGTCTCGGTCTTGCTGCCGCCGAACAGGCCGCTGAAGCCGCCGCTGTAGCCGAGCTGCGACGGGCTCAGGATCGGATTGTTGTTCGAGGTGCCGGGCTGCACCGGATCGTTGTCCTTGCGCGAGGGCGCCGCGGTCTTGCCCACCGCGAGTTCGGCCGGCGTCAGGATGCGGGCCGCTTCGCGCGGATCCTTGTTCTCTTTCTTGCGCGCCGCGATGGCCGCCTTGCGGCGCTGCTCGTCGGGATCCTTGGGCCAGTTCGGCGCCTTCACTTCGGCCGCGGTCCCGGCCGGCGGCGGCAGATCGAGCTTGGGAGGGACCACCAGCGGCGAGCGCTCGCGGTACTCGATGCCGCGGTTTTCCATGTTGGTGCCGCCGATGCCGCGCATGATGCCTTCGATGATCTTTTCCTCGAAGGTCTTGTCGTCTTCGTCCTCGTCATCGGCCGCGCGCACGGGGCCGGCGGCCATCACGAGGCCGATGCCGAGGGCAATGGCGGCGAACCGCAGGGCGCGGCTCAGCGAGCTGGTCTGCAGCATCCAGAAGCGGGCTTCGGTCTCGCGCATCGCGCTGTTCCCATTCACAATTTCTGCAACATGCGGGGGCCGGCTTGAGGCGCGTGATGGCTCCATACCGCAAGGGTCCGTATCGGCCGGGATCAGGGCGCTTTTGCGGCGGGTACCCCCAGGAAGGAGTCATACAATAGGCCCGCTACCCCGGCAACAATGGCCACATCCGCAAGGTTAAACACGTACCAATTGAAGGTTTTTCCGCCGATCTCGATGTGGAACAGGGCGAAATCGACCACCGCGCCATGCAGGAAGCGGTCGATGCCGTTGCCGATCGCGCCGCCGATGATCAGGCCGAGCGCCAGCGTCGCGAGCAGGGTGCTGGAGCGCGCCATCCAGATCCCCAGCACGATCACGGCAATCGCCTTGATCGCCATCAGCGCGACCTGGGCGAGCTGGTTGTCGGTCTGGAACCAGCCAAAGCTGATCCCGACATTCCAGGCCAGCACCAGGTCGAAGAACGGCGTGACCCTGACCGCGCCGCGATGGGCGAGGTCGAACACGTAGAGCAGCCAGAGCTTCGAGGCCTGGTCGATCACCAGCGTGACGATCGCGGCAATGACGCCGGCGCGCAGGTGAGGGGTACGTGAGTGTTCGAGGCCAGACACTTATCTGGCCTTCTTTTTCTTCTTCTTCGACCTGGCCGCCGGCGGCTTTCCTTGCCGGCTTCTTGGTCGGCTTTTTCTTGCTTTGCCTTCTTGGCTCTGCCGTCTTTGCAGCCGCCTTCTTGGCTCCCTTCGTTGCCGAAGAGGCTTTTTTGGATTTGGCAGCCTTCTTGGCCTTGGCTTTCTTGGCTACGGCTTTCTTGCTTGCGGCCTTCTTAGCTTTGGCTTCTGGTCTTGGCTTTCGCGGTGTTGGCCTTCCTGGCTTCTTGGCAGCTGGGCTTCTTGGTTTCGGCTTCAATGGCCTTCTCGGCTTCGACAGCCTTCTTGGCCGCCGCGACCTTGTTGGCTTTGACCGGCCTCTCGGCTTCCTCGGCCTCCGCGTTTTCCAAAGTCTTCCTGGCCCTGACCTTCCTGTCTGGCTTGGCAGTCGTCGCGTTTCCCGAACCGGCTTGCTCAGGCGTTTCGTTTGACTCGCTGCTCTTGTTCTACGTGTTGCGTCTCGATCAACCCGACAGGCTCGACGGGCGCTTCGACGGCATCAACCGGCTTCTCGCCTTCGGTAAGCGCCTTCCATTCGCGCAACGCCTGCGCGTCGCGCGGCGAGACGTCGGGATATTCGGCGTCCTCGCCGACGGTCGGCAGGATCTTCCACGACCGCGCGCATTTGGTGCCGACGGCCTTCTCGACCACGACGGCGACGCCGGGGACGTCGGGGAGCGTGAACGCGCCGGCCGGCGCGTCGTCATTGGTCACCATCGCGTTCGAGGTGATGCAGACCTCGGCCAGATCGACATCGAACAGCGTGTTGAAGATGTTCTTGTCCGAGACATAGACCAGCGGCGAGGCCTCCAGCGACGAGCCGATGTTCTTGGCGGCGCGTTCGAGTTCGAGCGCACCGGTGACGACGCGGCGGACGTCGCGGATGGTTTCCCACTTCGCGGCGAGCGCATCGTCGCGGAATTCGTCGAAGCCTTCCGGGAACAGCGTCAGATGCACCGACGGCTCGGCGTCCGGCCTGTACATCCGCCAGGCTTCGTCGCAGGTGAAGCTCAGCACCGGCGCCAGCCAGTGCAGGATCGCATCGCAGATGATGTCGATCGCGGTCAGCGCCGCCTTGCGCGTCACCGACGACGGCGGATCGCAATAGAGCGCGTCCTTGCGGATGTCGAAATAGAACGCCGACAATTCGGTGTTCATGAACGCCGCAAGCGTCGCGACCACCGTCTTGTAGTCGAACTCGGCATAGGCCTGGCGCACGATGGCGGCGCGTCTCGCGAGCTCGTGCAGCATCAGCCGTTCGAGCTCGGGCATGTCGGCATGCGCGACCGCATCGGCCGGCTTGAAATGATGCAGCGTGCCGAGCATCCAGCGGATCGAGTTGCGCAGCTTGCGGTAGGTCTCGATGGTGTTCTTGAGGATCTCCGGCCCGATGCGCTGGTCGTCGGCATAGTCGGTGGCGCAGACCCAGAGCCGCAGGATATCGGCGCCGGAATCCTTCATCACCTTCTGCGGCTCGACGGTGTTGCCGAGCGACTTCGACATCTTGCGGCCGTTCTCGTCCAGCGTGAAGCCGTGGGTCAGCACGCACGTCATAGGGCGCGCGGCCGCGGGTGCCGGCGCTTTCCAGCAGCGAGGAATGGAACCAGCCGCGATGCTGGTCGCTTCCTTCGAGATACATCACGGTATCGTCGCCGCCGTCGATCTTGCGGACGATGTTGCCGAGATTGGGGAAGTTCTGGCGGTCTTCCAGCACGAAGGCGTGGGTCGAGCCGGAATCGAACCAGACGTCGCAGATGTCGTCGACCTTCTTCCAGTCCTCGCTCGGCGCGCGTCGCCGAGGAAGCGCTCGCGCGCGCCGTCCATGTACCAGGCGTCGGCGCCTTCCTCCATGAAGGCTTCGACGATGCGCTGGTTGACGATTTCGTCCTGCAGGATCTCGGCGGAGCCGTCGCCCTTCTCGCGCACGAACACCGCGATCGGCACGCCCCAGGCGCGCTGGCGCGAGATCACCCAGTCGGGGCGGCCGGCGATCATGCCGTTGATGCGGTTCTGCCCGGCGGCGGCACCCATTGCGTCACCGAGATCGCGTGCAGCGCGCGGGCGCGCAGCGTGTCGCCGGGCTTCGCCTTGCCGTTGTCCGCGATGTCCTTGTCCATCGCGATGAACCATTGCGGCGTGTTGCGGAAGATCACCGGCTTCTTCGAGCGCCAGGAATGCGGGTATTGATGCTTGAGCCGGCCGCGCGCCAGCAGCTTGCCGGCCTCGACCAGCGCCTTGATCACGGCCTCGTTGGCGTCGCCCTTCTCGCCCTTGTCGTTGATCACGCGTTTGCCGGTCGAAGCCCGGCGCCTGATCGGTGAAGGCGCCGTTCTCGTCGACGGTGTAGGGGATCGCGGTGTTGATGCCGCGCGCATCGAGCTCGCGCGCATTCGCCGTCCAGACGTCGAAGTCCTCGCGGCCGTGGCCGGGCGCGGTGTGCACGAAGCCGGTACCGGTGTCGTCGGTGACGTGGTCGCCGGCGAGCAGCGGCACGGTGAATTCGTAGCCGCCGCCGAAGCCCTTCAGCGGATGGCGCGCATTCCACCGCGTCGAGCGTGTCGGCCGGCAGATCGCGCACCTTCTCATAGGCGGTGACGCGCGCCTGCTTGAACACGTCTGTCGGCGAGCGCATCGGCGAGGATCAGGAGATCGCCGGTCTTGGCCCAATTGTCCGCGGGCGCATCGGTGACCTTGTAGAGGCCGTAGGCGATCTTCGGCGAGAAGCTGATGGCGCGGTTGCCGGGCAGCGTCCACGGCGTCGTGGTCCAGATCACGACCGACAGCCTCGGCGAGCTGCGCCATGCGCCGGCGAGGTGACCGGAAACTTCACCCACACCATGTCGGAGGTGTAGTCCTCGTACTCGACCTCGGCCTCGGCGAGCGCGGTCTTCTCGACCACGCTCCACATCACCGGCTTGGAGCCGCGATAGAGCGTGCCGTTGGCGGCGAACTTCATCAGCTCGCGCGCGATCTGCGCTTCGGCCGGATAGCTCATCGTGGCGTAGGGATGATCCCAGTCGCCGATGATGCCGAGCCGCTTGAACTCCTCGCGCTGCACGTTGAGCCAGTGCGTCGCATAGGCGCGGCACTCGTGGCGGAACGCCACCATCGCGGTGGATCGCGGAAGTCCGGCTTCGGCTTGCCCTTGGAGCGGTAGTTCTCTTCCTCGATCTTCCATTCGATCGGCAGGCCGTGGCAGTCCCAGCCCGGCACGTAATTGGAATCGAAGCCGAGCATCTGCTGGCTCTGGTCACGACGTCCTTGAGGATCTTGTTCAGCGCGTGGCCGATATGGATGTTGCCGTTGGCGTAGGGCGGGCCGTCATGCAGCACGAATTTCGGCGCGGCCGTGCAGCGTCCTCGCGCAGCTTCTCGTAGAGGTCGATCTCGTTCCAGCAGTTGAGGATTTCCGGCTCGCGCTGCGGCAGGCCGGCGCGCATCGGGAATTCCGTCTGCGGCAGGAACAGGGTCTTGGAATAGTCAGGCGGCTTCGGACTTTTGCGGCTTTTGGGACATGAATGCTCTGGTTTGGCTCGAAGACGGCGCGAAGGCGCGGGGAATCGCGGGTGAACAGGAAAATCCCGGTCTTGCGCCGAGCCGAAGCTCAGGCGGAAGCCGGGCCGCTAATGCCGATGGTGCGCCGCGCAAACATGGGGGCTTTCCATAGCAGCCGGAAGGGAAATCGCAAAGGCCCGCCGCGGCGTCCCCGTCAGGCCTGACCGCGCCCGGGCCGGGTTTCCGGCAACGATGACGCCGGGGCCGA
>CAVXHU010000006.1:0-18153 GCA_963761395.1 uncultured Alphaproteobacteria bacterium | reverse complement strand
GGGGTGGCCGCAAGCACGGTGCCCGTGGACCCCCCACCCCACCCTCCCCCACAAGGGGGGAGGGAGAAGTAAGCAGCCCATTTGTATTCCCCGACCTTTCGTGCAATTTTTCAAGGACTTGCAGGTTTTTCAGGCGGCCGGGGCCGCCGCCGGTTCCGGAACTGGCGCGGCTTAGGGCGAACGTGCGACGCGAGCGCGCGGGAAAAGAAACTCCAATGAACTTTCAGCATTTCGCCGGGGCCGCCTACCGCGCGCTGACGGCCCGCAAGGACGGCCCGTCGCTGTATGACGTCTGCGATCCCGTGCTCAAGAACCGGGGCGGCGACCCGCATCTCGCCAAATTCTACCGGACCGCGCTCGGCAATCCGGCGCTGCGCCCGCTGCTGCGGCGGACCGGGCTTAAGGAATTGCGCGACGAGGGGCGGCTGCAACGCCTGCGCCAGGCGCTGATCGCCGCGCGCGACGACGCCTCTCCGGACTGGGCCGCGATCGGGGCGCCGGTGGCCGAGCTGCTGGACACCATCGATCTGCAGCACCCCAAACCGGCGCCGGCGCCGGCGGTTGCGCGCGCGCCTGATGTGGCCGAGATCGACGACGTGATCCGCGACTGCGGCGCGCATCTGCTGCGATCGTTCGCTCACAACGGCTTCATCCCGGCCTACGCCGCCTTCAACCTGATCGGCGACGCTGATATGGGCGGCCGCGAACTGTTGATGGCGCTGACGGGCTTGAATTCGCGCGGCTACAAGAACTCGACCTTGCTGTTCAACCTGGCGCGGATCTTCATCGCGCGCTCGCCGGCGCGTGCCCTGATCAATCCGCCGTGGAGGGGCATCGCCGAGCCGATGTGGGCGCCGGTGCAGATCCGCCATCGCTCGGCCTATTACGACGCGTTCTTCACCGAGGCGCTGTTGAGTTTCGTCGAAACCGGGCTGGCATCTCGCGGATCAAGCCGCGGCGTCGCGCCGCGCGATCTCGGAGATGGTCGATTTCTGTCTTGCCACCAGCCGCGAAGAGGTGCGCGCGCAGGACGGCAAGATCTTCAGCGTCATCACCGCGCTGGCGCCGCTGCCGCATCCGCGGTTTTCGCGGCTGTTCGCCCAGATCAAGCAGGATCTCGGTTTTGGGGTCTACGTTCCGGATTGCGACACCACGGCCTGCGCCTTCTCGGCCGCGACCCAGGCCGGCTCCGATGACCCGATCCTCAACCAGCCGCTGCTCGACTTCTATGCCGGCTACCAGGTCGGCGGCGGCGCCAACGAGCCACGGGTGACGGTGCCGCTCAATGACCACATCGATTACCAGGGCGGCGTCGTCACCTGGATCGATAATCTCGCCGGCGAACGGCCCTTTGGCAATGACCTCGATCCGACGCTCAATCTCGACATCCTCGAAGTCAGCTTCCGCAATTTTGCCCGCTGGAAGATCATCGAGACGCCGTCCCGGCTGGCGACCGTTCATCGCATCATCGGCTTCCAGAAACGCCTGGCCGCATCGGGCGCGTTCACCGATCCGCGCTCGCATATCTATTATCTGCCGGAGCTTTACTGCGCCTATTTCGGCCGCTGCTATGCGGCCTTCATCGCGCTGCCGCTTGCCGCGCAGCGGGCGATCGATCCCGACGGCGCGTTCGATTTCATCCGCGCCCGGGTGCTGGCCTATGTGCAGACCGAGCTGATCGCAGGCGAGATGAACGTGTTCGATGCGGCGCTGGCGCTGATCGCGCTCGGTCATCTCGGCGCCGATCCCGTAACCTTCACGCCGGCGCTGCATTGCATCCTCAGCCAAACCGGCGAAGGCGGCAGGCATGGACCGTTTCGGGCCTATGAGTGGAACAAGATGAAGACCCCGACGCGGATTCTGGTCGGCGGTCCCGAGGTCACCTCGGCCTTCGTGCTGATGGGGCTTTCGCTGGCGCGCCGCGCCATGATGGGGGCGGGCGAGAGGCTAGCGACGGCCGCACTTTCTTCACCCTCGCCCCGCTCTTGCGGGGAGAGGGCTGGGGTGAGGGGCTCTTCCATCCGCGATGTTGACGATGAGTTGCGACCGGTGCCCCCTCACCCGCCGCGCAAGAGCGCGGCGACCTCTCCCCGCAAGCGGGGGAGAGGTTAAGAAGCCATCGCCGGTAGCTTCTCGCGTTAAGTTGAAAGCGGGCGCGGTGCCGGCGGCTGGTATGGCGGCCCGATCCGCCCCACAATCGGAGACTTCTGGTGCTGCAATTCCTTCATTGAAGACGGCCGCTTTTACATGTTCATGAAATTGCTGATTGCGCTTTTGCTGGTGCTGCTGCCGGCGATCGGGCACGCCGCCGACATCACCGGCGTCCCGAAAATCCGCGAGGGCGACCAGATCCAGATCGGCAACACCCGAATCCGGCTTGGCGGGATCGACGCGCCCTCGGTGGATCAGCTCTGCCTCAACACCAAGGGCGAGCGCTGGACCTGCGGCGTCGCCGCGCGCGACGAACTGATCAAGCATGCCGACAACAAGACCTGGACCTGTCACACGCGCCAGGTCGCGGACCGTCGCGGCCGGTTGGTGGCGCGGTGCGAGGTCGACGGCGAGGATATCCAGAAATGGCTGGTGCGGAACGGCTGGGCGCTGGCCTATGCGCGGTTTTCCCATGACTACGACGCCGACGAAAAGGCCGCGCGCGAAGCCAAGGCCGGGATGTGGCAGGGCGCCTTCATCGCGCCGTGGGACTGGCGCGTGCGCAACAAGAAGACCACCATTCTCGGGGCCGCCAAGCCGCCCGACAACGCCAACGCCATCCTGCTGGCGTCGGCCTCGGGGCCGGTCGCGCCCTCGCCCGACTGCACCATCAAGGGCAACGTCAACCGCTCCGGCGAATGCATCTATCACAAGCCCACCAGCCGCTGGTATGCGAAGATCCAGATGCACATCAGTAAGGGCACGCGCTGGTTCTGCTCGGTCGAGGACGCCGAAGCCGCGGGCTGCCGCGAGACCAAACGATAGATGCGCTCTCCGTCATTGCCAGGAGCGAAGCGACGAAGCAATCCGAGTCTTTCTTCGTAACCATGGATTGCTTCGCGGAGCCTGTCATCGGGCGCGCATTCGCGCGACCCGTTGGCTCGCAATGACGGATTCAATCCATTCGCAACATGTTCTGGCTTGAATTTTCCGTCATTCCCCTGCATCCCTTCCCCTCGAGCTTACTGATTAAGGAATAACAACAATGGTCGTTCGCGCGGGCCGGGAGTTTCTGGCGATCCCGGGGCCCACCACCATGCCCGACGAAGTGCTGCGGGCGATGCATCGTCCGGCGCTCGACATCTATTCCGATCAGATGATCGAGATGACCGACAGCCTGCTGCGCGATCTCTCAAAACTGTTTGCCACCAAGGGACGCTCCTACATCTACATCGCCAATGGCCACGGCGCCTGGGAAGCAGCGTTGAGCAACGTGCTGTCGCGCGGCGACAAGGTGCTGGTGCTGGAAAGCGGCCGCTTTGCCATCGGCTGGGGCAACGCGGCGGCGGCCATGGGCGCCGACGTCGAGGTGCTGAAGGGCGACTGGCGCCGCGCGATCCGCCCCGGTGAGGTCGAAGCCCGCTTGCGGCAGGACAAGGATCACAGCATCAAGGCGATCCTCGCGGTACAGGTCGATACCGCCTCCGGCGCCTACAACGACATCGAAGCCATCGGCAAGGCGATCAAATCAACCGGCCATCCCGCGCTGTTCATGGTCGATGCGGTGGCATCGCTCGGCTGCATGCCGTTCGAGATGGATGGATGGGGCATCGACGTCGCGATGTCCGGCTCGCAAAAGGGGCTGATGGCGCCGCCGGGCCTCGGCTTTGTCGCCGCCAACGACCGCGCCCGCGCGGTGCACAAGACGGCCGGACTGCGGACGCCCTATTGGGACTGGACCGAACGCGAAGGCAGCGAGCATTACCGGAAATATGCCGGCACCGCGCCGGTGCATCTGTTGTTCGCGCTGCGTCAGGCGATCGACATGCTGTTCGACGAACAGCTCGACAACGTGTTCCTGCGCCATCGCCTGCTGGCCGAAGCGGTGCGCCGCGCGGTCGCGGTGTGGACCGAAGGCCAGGTGCTCGGCTTCAACATCGCCGAAGCGACCGAGCGGTCCGACACGGTCACAACAGTGGTGATGTCGAACGGCCACGATCCGGTCGCACTGCAACGCTATTGCAAGGAGAAATGCGGCGTCGTGCTCGGCGTCGGGATTGGCGACCTCGCAGGCCAGGCGTTCCGGATCGCCCATATGGGGCACGTCAACGCCCCGATGATCCTGGGCACCCTCGGCGTCATCGAAGTCGGCCTCAACGCGCTCGATATACCCCACGGCAAGGGCGGCCTCGAGGCCGCGGTCGAGTGGCTCGGCGAAAGTGTAAGTGCTTAAAAGGCGCCTGAGCCTTTCCGGCGCCCTTTCATTCGTGCTTATATTGATCTGACGATAAATAAGACGCCGACAACGGCGCGAGCGCGCATTCCGCAAACAGTCGGACTGATCCGGTCCTTTGCGATCGGAATGCGCGTAAAACAACAAGGGGAGGAATGTGATTGGCGTCGGTTGATTTGCGTGGCCTGACCAAGCGCTTCGGATCGCTTGCGGTGGTCGATAACGTCTCGCTGCGAATCGATCACGGGCAGCTGGTCTGCCTGCTAGGCCCCTCCGGCTGCGGCAAAACCACGACGCTGCGGCTGCTCGCCGGATTCCTCGAGCCCTCGGACGGCGAAATCCTTGTCGGCGACCGGCTGGTGTCCTCGCAGGCGCGAACCCTGCCGCCGGAGCAGCGCAAGATGTCGATGATCTTCCAGAGCTACGCGCTGTGGCCGCACATGACGGTCGCCGAGAATATCGTCTACGGGCTTCGGCTGCGGAAAATCGACCGTGACACCATCGCGAAAAAGCTCAAACTGATCCTTGAGACCACCAAGCTCGAAATCCTCGCGCAGCGTTATCCCGGCGAACTGTCCGGCGGACAGCAGCAGCGCGTGGCGCTGGCCCGCGCCCTGATCGTCGAGCCGGAGACGCTTCTGCTCGACGAGCCGCTGTCCAACCTCGACGCCAACTTGCGCGAAGAGATGCGCTTTGAAATTCGCCGGCTGCACGACGAATACCGCTATACGACGGTTTACGTCACCCACGACCAGTCCGAGGCGATGACCACCGCCGACCTGATCGCGGTGATGAATGCGGGGAAAATCGATCAGCTCGGCACGCCGGAAGATATTTACGACCGGCCGCAATCGGAATTCGTCGCACGCTTCATCGGCGCCAGCAATGTGATCAAGGGCATCGCCCGCGACGGCAATCACGTCGCCTTTGCCGGCGCGACCCTGCAAGTGGTGGGCGCGAAACTCACCCCCGGCCAAAGCGCCGTGGTGGCGATACGCCAGCACGACATCCAGCTTTCAACGCAAATGCCGCAAGATGCGCAGAACGCGGTCAAGGCCACGGTGACGCGGCAGGTGTTTCTCGGCGCCAGCCGCGACTACATGGTCGAAACATCCGATCGCACGACGTTGCGCATTGTCACGGCAACGGAAAACGCCGTTGCCAGGGGCAGCGAGGTCTGGCTTTTTCTGCCGCCCGAACGCTGCCGCGCGCTCGGCCGGTAATAAGATGCGAAGCAAGAGGATGGACGCGATGAAGAAGCAGCAAAGACTTTCCAGACGCGAGGTGCTGAAAGGCTCGACCGCGTTCGCGCTTGGCACCGTGTTCGCCTCTGCCGCTCGCGCCGAAGCGCCGCCGGCGGAGGCGATCACGCCGCAATTGATCGAAGCGGCCAAGAAGGAAGCCAAGGTGATCCTGTATTCTTCGATGGATCTTCCTGTGGGCGAAAAGCTGGGCAAGGCCTTCGAGGCGCAATATCCGGGCATCCAGGTGCAGATCGAGCGCTCCGGCTCGGAGCGGCTGTTTCAGCGGATCGACCAGGAATTTTCCTCGGGCATCCGCGCCGCCGACGTGGTCAACAGCTCGGATGCATCGCACTTTATCACCTGGAAGCGCAACGGCTGGCTGGCGCCGTTCGTCACGGAAGATATCGCGCAGCATTTCCTCCCGGAATATCGCGATCCCGACGGCATGTCCGCCACCACGCGGATCTATCTGTCGTCGATCGCCTACAATACCAACCTCGTGAAGCCCGACGACGCACCAAAAAGTTTCGCCGATTTGCTCGACCCGAAATGGGCCGGCAAAATGGTAAAAGCCCATCCCGCCTATAGCGGCACCATCATGACCACCACCTTCCAGCTGGTTCGCGAGCTCGGATGGGACTACTACGAGAAGCTGTCTAAACAGCGCGTGATGCAGGTGCAATCGTCGACCGACCCGCCGAAGAAGCTGGCGCTGGGCGAGCGCGCGATCATGGCTGACGGCAACGAATACAACGTCGTGCTGCTGAAGGAAGCCGGCCAGCCGGTCGAGCCGGTCTATCCGAGCGAAGGCACGCCGACGATCTCGGGGCCGACCGGAATATTTGCGACCGCACCGCATCCCCATGCGGCGCGATTGTTCCAGGCATGGCTGCACACCCGCGAAACCCAGCAATTCTTCATCGACTTCACGGCGCAGTATTCGGTTCATGCGCAGGTGCAATCGAAGCCGGGGCGCCGGAAGATTTCCGACATCAAGCTGATGAAGGAAGACGCCGCCGGCGTCGAGAAAATGGCGGAAGAGATCAAGACGCGCTATGCGCGGCTGTTTCGGGTTTGACCATCTCCTCATGGTGAGGAGGCGCGTTAGCGCCGTCTCGAACCATGAGGTCACAATGCGGCTTCATCCTTCGAGACGCGGCGAAGACGCCGCTCCTGTCAATCATTCGCAACATGTTCTGGCTTGAATTTTCCGCCATTCCCCTGCATCCCTTGCCCTCGAGCTTACCGATTAAGGAATAACAACAATGGTCGTTCGCGCGGGCCGGGAGTTTCTGGCGATCCCGGGGCCCACCACCATGCCCGACGAAGTGCTGCGGGCGATGCATCGTCCGGCGCTCGACATCTATTCCGATCAGATGATCGAGATGACCGACAGCCTGCTGCGCGATCTCTCAAAACTGTTTGCCACCAAGGGCCGCTCCTACATCTACATCGCCAACGGCCACGGCGCCTGGGAAGCAGCGCTGAGCAACGTGCTGTCGCGCGGCGACAAGGTGCTGGTGCTGGAAAGCGGCCGGTTTGCCATCGGCTGGGGCAACGCCGCGGCGGCGATGGGCGCCGACGTCGAAGTGCTGAAGGGCGACTGGCGCCGCGCGATCCGCCCCGGTGAGGTCGAAGCCCGCTTGCGGCAGGACAAGGATCACAGCATCAAGGCGATCCTCGCCGTACAGGTCGATACCGCCTCCGGCGCCTACAACGACATCGAAGCCATCGGCAAGGCGATCAAATCAACCGGCCATCCCGCGCTGTTCATGGTCGATGCGGTGGCATCGCTCGGCTGCATGCCGTTCGAGATGGATGCCTGGGGCATCGACGTCGCGATGTCCGGCTCGCAAAAGGGGCTGATGGCGCCGCCGGGCCTCGGCTTCGTCGCCGCCAACGACCGCGCCCGCGCGGTGCACAAGACGGCCGGACTGCGGACGCCCTATTGGGACTGGACCGAACGCGAAGGCAGCGAGCATTACCGGAAATATGCCGGCACCGCGCCGGTGCATCTGTTGTTCGCGCTGCGTCAGGCGATCGACATGCTGTTCGACGAACAGCTCGACAACGTGTTCCTGCGCCATCGCCTGCTGGCCGAAGCGGTGCGCCGCGCGGTCGCGGTGTGGGCCGAAGGCCAGGTGCTCGGCTTCAACATCGCCGAAGCCGACCGAGCGGTCCGACACGGTCACCACAGTGGTGATGTCGAACGGCCACGATCCGGTCGCGCTGCAACGCTATTGCAAGGAGAAATGCGGCGTCGTGCTCGGCGTCGGGATTGGCGACCTCGCGGGCCAGGCGTTCCGGATCGCCCATATGGGGCACGTCAACGCCCCGATGATCCTGGGCACCCTCGGCGTCATCGAAGTCGGCCTCAACGCGCTCGATATACCCCACGGCAAGGGCGGCCTCGAGGCCGCGGTCGAGTGGCTCGGCGAAAGTGTAAGTGCTTAAAAGCGACCTGAGCCTTTCCGGCGCCCCTTCATTCGAGCTTATATTGATCTGACGATAAATAAGAGGCCGACAACGGCGCGAGCGCGCATTCCGCAAAAGTCGGATACCGGTCTTTGCGATCGGAATGCGCGTAAAATAACGAGAGGGAGGAATGTGATTGGCGTCGGTTGATTTGCGTGGCCTGACCAAGCGATTCGGATCGCTTGCGGTGGTCGATAACGTCTCGCTGCGGATCGATCACGGGCAGCTGGTCTGCCTGCTAGGCCCCTCCGGCTGCGGCAAAACCACGACCCTGCGGCTGCTCGCCGGATTCCTCGAGCCCTCGGACGGCGAAATCCTTGTCGGCGACCGGCTGGTGTCCTCGCAGGCGCGAACCCTGCCGCCCGAGCAGCGCAAGATGTCGATGATCTTCCAGAGCTATGCGCTGTGGCCGCACATGACGGTCGCGGAAAATATCGTCTACGGGCTTCGGCTGCGGAAAATCGACCGCGACACCATCGCGAAAAAACTCAAACTGATCCTTGAGACCACCAAGCTCGAAATCCTCGCGCAGCGCTATCCCGGCGAACTGTCCGGCGGACAGCAGCAGCGCGTGGCGCTGGCGCGCGCCCTGATCGTCGAGCCGGAGACGCTTCTGCTCGACGAGCCGCTGTCCAACCTCGACGCCAACTTGCGCGAAGAGATGCGCTTTGAAATTCGCCGGCTGCACGACGAATACCGCTATACGACGGTTTACGTCACCCACGACCAGTCCGAGGCGATGACCACCGCCGACCTGATCGCGGTGATGAATGCGGGGAAAATCGATCAGCTCGGCACGCCGGAAGATATTTACGACCGCCCGCAATCGGAATTCGTCGCGCGCTTCATCGGCGCCAGCAATGTGATCAAGGGCATCGCCCGCGACGGCAATCACGTCGCCTTTGCCGGCGCGACCCTGCAAGTGGTGGGCGCGAAACTCACCCCCGGCCAAAGCGCCGTGGTGGCGATACGCCAGCACGACATCCAGCTTTCAACGCAAAAGCCGCAAGATGCGCAGAACGCGGTCAAGGCCACGGTGACGCGGCAGGTGTTTCTCGGCGCCAGCCGCGACTACATGGTCGAAACATCCGATGGCACGACGTTGCGCATTGTCACGGCAACGGAAAACGCCGTTGCCAGGGGCAGCGAGGTCTGGCTCTTTCTGCCGCCCGAACGCTGCCGCGCGCTCGGCCGATAATAAGATGCGAAGCAAGAGGATGGACGCGATGAAGAGGCAAAGACTTTCCAGACGCGAGGTGCTGAAAGGCTCGACCGCGTTCGCGCTTGGCACCGTGTTCGCCTCTGCCGGCTCGCGCCGAAGCGCCGCCGGCGGAGGCGATCACGCCGCAATTGATCGAAGCGGCGAAGAAGGAAGCCAAGGTGGTGCTGTATTCCGCCATGGACCTGCCGGTCGGCGAGAAGCTCGGCAAGGCCTTCGAGGCGAAATACCCGGGCATCCAGGTGCAGATCGAGCGCTCCGGCTCGGAGCGGCTGTTTCAGCGGATCGACCAGGAATTTTCCTCGGGCATCCGCGCCGCTGACGTGGTCAACAGCTCGGATGCATCGCACTTTATCACCTGGAAGCGGAACGGCTGGCTGGCGCCGTTCGTCACGGAAGATATCGCGCAGCATTTCCTCCCGGAATATCGCGACCCCGACGGCATGTCCGCCACCACGCGGATCTATCTGTCGTCGATCGCCTACAATACCAACCTCGTGAAGCCCGCCGACGCGCCGAAAAGTTTCGCCGATTTGCTCGACCCGAAATGGGCCGGCAAAATGGTAAAAGGCCATCCCGCCTATAGCGGCACCATCATGACCACCACCTTCCAGCTGGTTCGCGAGCTGGGATGGGACTACTACGAGAAGCTGTCGAAACAGCGCGTGATGCAGGTGCAGTCGTCGACCGATCCACCGAAGAAGCTGGCGCTGGGCGAGCGCGCGATCATGGCTGACGGCAACGAATACAACGTCGTGCTGCTGAAGGAAGCCGGCCAGCCGGTCGAGCCGGTCTATCCGAGCGAAGGCACGCCGACGATCTCGGGGCCGACCGGAATATTTGCGACCGCACCGCATCCCAATGCGGCGCGATTGTTCCAGGCATGGCTGCACACCCGCGAAACCCAGCAATTCTTCATCGACTTCACGGCGCAGTATTCGGTTCATGCGCAGGTGCAATCGAAGCCGGGGCGCCGGAAGATTTCCGACATCAAGCTGATGAAGGAAGACGCCGCCGGCGTCGAGAAAATGGCGGAAGAGATCAAGACGCGCTATGCGCGGCTGTTTCGGGTTTGACGATCCCTCATGGTGAGGAGGCGCGCCAGCGCCGTCTCGAACCATGAGGCAACGTACGCTTGCTCATCCTTCGAGACGCGGCGAAGACGCCGCTCCTCAGGATGAGGAAACATCTGACTCGCGGCAACATGACCGACACCGGCAGTATCGTTGTTCTTTCACCTCTCCCCGCGTGCGGGGAGAGGTCGGCGCGCATCGTCAGATGCGCGACGGGTGAGGGGGATATCCGCGAGTCCGAGCATGTGGAGAGTGCCCCTCACCCCAACTCTCTAAGAGCGAGCTTCGCTCGTCTCGGCCCCGCAAGCGGGGAGAGGGAGTTTCGTGGCGCGTGCCGGGTACGGCATTGAATTGAAAACAACATGACCATCACCGCCAGCATCCCCACCGCCAAAGCGAAAATCGACTGGACCAGGCCGGTGCTGTGGCTGTTCGCGGCGTGCCTGGTTGCGCTGATCGTGTTGCCGCTGTCGTGGCTTGCGGTCTACAGCGTCACCGACAAGGCCAATCACCTGACGCTGCAGAATTTCGTCAAGCTGTTCACCGATCCCGATTTCCTCGATCCGTTGCTGACCACCGCCATCATCGCAACCACGTCGGCGGCGATCTGCTGCGCGGTCGCAGCCCCGATGGGGTGGCTGGTGTCGCGCACCGACATGCCCGGGCGGCAGTTCATCCGCGCGCTGGTCACGGCCTCGTTCGTGACGCCGCCATTTCTCGGCGCCGTCGCCTGGGAATTGCTGGCGGCGCCCAACAGCGGATTGCTCAACCAGCTCTATCGATTGGTGACGGGAGCGGAGGCCGACGAGCATCTGTTCAACATCTATTCGATGACCGGAATCATTTTTGTGATCTCCTGCTACACATTCCCGTTCGTGTTCGTTCTGGTCGCCAATGCGCTCGACAACATGCCCGGCGAACTCGAGGATGCTTCCGCCATTCTCGGCGGCAAGACCTGGACCACGGCGCGGCGCGTCACGATTCCGCTGGCGCTCCCTGCCCTCGTCGCCGGCGCGTTGATCGCGTTTCTGCAGGCCATGACCCTGTTCGGCTCGCCGGCGATCCTGGCGCTGCCCGCCGGCTTCCACACCATGACCACGAAAATCTGGAGCCTGTTCCAGTATCCGCCCAAACTCGAACTCGCCGCCGCCGCCGCGGTGCCGCTGCTGCTGTTGACCATATTGCTGCTGCAGGCGCAGAAATTCATCCTGGGCCGCCGCGGCTACTCGGTGGTCGGCGGCAAATACGGCGCGCCGCGCCGCGTCGAGATGAAGAAGTGGCGCTGGGCGGCGCTGGCGTTCTGCCTGGTGGTGCTGCTCAATCCCGTGTTCCTGCCGTATTTCGCGCTGTTCAACGCGGCGTTCTCGCCGAACGCGACGACGCTGGTGACGCCGTCAACGCTTACGCTGCATAACGTCGTGTTCGTGTTCACCGAATTATCGTCGACCCAGCTTGCGCTCAAGAACACCGTGATCCTCGGCACCGCGACCGCGACCATCGGCACCCTGCTGGCGCTGGTCATCGCCTATGTCACCACGCGCCGCGTCATCGCAGGCTCGCGCGTGCTCGGCTTTCTCGCCACCGCGCCGGTCGCCGTTCCCGGGATCGTGCTCGGCGTCGGGTTGTTCCTCAGCTACACCAGGCCGCCCTTCGTCTTGTACGGCACGCTGTGGATCCTGCTGATCGCGTTCCTGACCATCAACCTGCCCTCGGCCTATCAGCAATTGCAGGCGGCGTTCGCCACCATCCATCCCGAGTTGGAGGACGCCAGCCGCATTCTCGGCGCGACGCGGCTGCAGTCGCTACGCCAGATCACCGCGCCGCTGCTGCGCACCGGCGTGATCGCGACCTGGTGCTTCATCTTTATCGGCGTGATGCGCGAACTTTCCGCGGCGATCGTGCTGTTCACGTCGCAGACCAAGGTGCTGTCGGTATTGATTTACGACCTCAACGAAAGCGGCGATCTCGCCGCCATTTCGGTGCTGGGCATCGCCATGCTGGTGATCACCTTTGCGGTGGTGCTCGCGGTCAACCAGATTCCGGTGTTCGGCGCCAATGCCGGCGCGCGGTTGCGCAATGGGTGATGTCATTGCGAGCCAACGGGTCGCGCGAATGCGCGCCCGATGACAGGCTCCGCGAAGCAATCCACAAGGCCGCAAAGGAAGACTGGATTGCTTCGACGCTTCGCTCCTCGCAATGACGAAACCCTTGCTACCGCTCCACACCACCAACCCGATACGCCTCGACCTGCGCCTTGAGCCGTTGCAGCGGCGCCTCTGGCAATTCGCTAAATCCAACCGATATGGCATTGGGGCGGCGGCCGTACCCGCTACGAAAGAGGACCGAGTGACACAAGCGCTGAACAAGCCCAACAAGAAAAGCCCGCAGCAGGCGCCATCGGCGCCGCGCCGGCCGCATTCGTTCACCACCCACGGCATGACCGTCGTCGACGATTATGCCTGGCTGAAGGATGCCAACTGGCAGGAGGTGCTGCGCGATCCCTCGGTCCTGAAGGCGGACATCCGCGGATATCTCGAAGCGGAAAACGACTACACCGAGAGCCTGCTCGGCCATACCGCCGGCTTGCAAAAGAAGCTGGTCGCCGAGATGCGCGGGCGGATCAAGGAGGACGATTCCAGCGTGCCGGCGCCGGACGGCCCCTATGCGTATTTGCGCAAATTCCGCGACGGCGGACAACACGAGATGTTCGGCCGCTGCCCACGCGACGGCGGCGAGATCGAGATCGTGCTCGATGGCGACGAATTGGCGGCGAACCATAAATATTTCAAGTTCGGCGGCGCGCGGCATTCGCCGGATCACCGGCTTGAAGCCTGGAGCGCTGACATCAAGGGCTCGGAATACTTTACAATTCGCGTGCGCGACTGGAACAGCGGCGCGGATCTTGAAGATATCGTCGAGCAAACCGACGGCGCGGTGGTGTGGAGCGTGGATGCCAAGGCGTTCTTCTATGTCAAGCTCGACGACAACCACCGCCCGATGCAGGTCTGGCGTCATCGCCTCGGCACGCCGCAGGCGGACGACGTCCTGGTCTACGAGGAAAAGGATTCCGGCTGGTTCACCCACATCCATGAAAGTTCAAGCGGCCGCTTCTGCGTGATCGCCGGCGGCGACCATGAGACTTCCGAGCAGCGGCTGATCGATCTGGCCGATCCCGCTTCGCCGCCGCGCCTGGTCGCGCCGCGCGAAACCGGCGTGCAATATTCGGTCGCCGACCGCGGCGATGAGCTGTTCATTCTCACCAATGCCGATGATGCGATCGACTTCAAGATCGTCACCGCGCCGCTGCAATCGCCGCAGCGCGCCAATTGGCGCGACCTGATTCCGCACCGGGAAGGCGTCTATCTCATCGACATCGAGCTTTATGCCGGCCATCTGGTGCGGCTGGAGCGCGCCAATGCCTTGCCGGCCATCGTCATCCGCGATCTCGCATCAGGCGACGAGCACGCCATCGCCTTCGACGAGGCGGCGTATTCGCTGGACACCATGGGCGGCTATGAATTCGACACCACGAATCTGCGCTTCTCCTATTCGTCGATGACGACGCCATCGGAAGTCTACGACTACGACATGGTGAGCCGGACGCGAATTTTGCGCAAACGCCAGGAAATCCCTTCCGGCCACAACCCGGCCGATTACGTCACCACCCGCATCATGGCGGCCTCGCATGATGGCGCAGAGGTGCCGGTCTCGATCCTGCACCGCCGCGATCTCAAGCGCGACGGCCGCGCGCCGCTATTGCTGTACGGCTACGGCTCCTACGGCATGGCGATGCCGGCATCGTTCTCCGCCAACCGGCTGTCGCTGGTCGATCGCGGTTTTGTCTATGCGATCGCGCACATCAGAGGAGGCTCCGACAAGGGCTGGGGCTGGTATCTCGACGGCAAGCGCGAGAAGAAAACCAACAGCTTTGACGACTTCGCGGCTTCCGCGCGGGCGTTGATCGCAGCCAAATACACCGGCCCAAAGCGCATCGTCGGCCATGGCGGCAGCGCCGGCGGCATGCTGATGGGCGCGGTCGCCAATCGGGCCGGCGAATTGTTCGCCGGCATCGTCGCCGAAGTGCCGTTCGTCGACGTGCTCAACACCATGCTCGACGACACCTTGCCGCTGACGCCGCCGGAATGGCCGGAATGGGGCAACCCGATCGAAAGCGCGGCCGATTTCAAAACCATCTTGTCTTACTCGCCCTACGACAATGTCGCTGCCAAGGAATATCCGGCTGTTCTGGCGATGGGCGGGCTGACCGATCCACGCGTCACCTATTGGGAGCCGGCGAAATGGATCGCGCGGCTGCGCGCGACCATGAGCGGTGGCGGCCCGGTGTTGTTGCGCACCAACATGGGCGCCGGCCACGGCGGCGCATCGGGGCGCTTCCACCGGCTCGACGAAGTCGCCATCGCCTACGCGTTCGCGCTGTGGGCGGTGGGATTGGCGGGGCCGGGCGAGGTGTGAGGGAATACAGCGCCCGCCCGATCGCAAAGTCCGTCATGGCCGGGCTTAGCCGTCCGAAGGACGGCGTCGCTTCCGCTCGCCTATGCCCGGCCATCCACGTCTTCGCCACCACGAACGCTGTAGGACGTGGATGCCCGGGACAAGCCCGGGCATGACGGAATTATCTTCCCTTCGCCTTCCGCCACGCTGCGAAATCGGTCAGGGTCTGCTCATCGGTCGCGGGATAGAGGCCGAACATCGAGCGTCCCTTGCGAACTTCCTCGTTAACAAGATCCTCGAACGCGGTCATCTCGCCGATGCGCGTCGATCATTGCGCGTAAGCGCCGGCCTCAAGAATTCCGCTGGGCGGTCATCACGATTCGGATGAGATCGGCGGCATTGCGGGCGCCGAGCTTTTTCATGATGTTGGCGCGGTGATCCTCGATCGTGCGCGGGCTGATCCCAAGCTGGCGCCCGGCCTCCTTGTTGGACGCGCCGGATGCGAATTTCTCCAGCACTTCGCGCTCGCGCTGCGTCAATGGCTCGCGCCCGGGAAAATGCAGCGATTCGATTTTCGACGCCGAGTTCTCGGTCTGCCGGCGTGCATATGCCCCGATCGCCTCATCCAGCCGGGCCACGATTTCGCTGCCCCGGAACGGCTTCTCGATGAAGTCCAGCGCGCCGTTCTTGATCGCACGGACCGCCATGGCGATATCGCCCTGCCCGGAGATCATGAAGATCGGCGCCGGATAGTCCTCGCCGTGAAGCTCCTTCAGGATGTCGAGGCCGGATTTGCCGGGAATGTGCACGTCGAGCAGGATGCAGCAAGGGGTCCTGGTTCGCGCCACCGCCAACAGCGCCGCGCCGTCCGCAAAGCAGATGACCTGATAGCCCCCCGCCGACAAAACTATCGAGAGGGTTTCGCGGACGGCAGGATCGTCGTCGACCACGAAAATCTCGCCGCGGGAAAGTGAATTCTCGGCCATGTGCCATCGTCCATAGGCAGTGAAAACGTGACGCGCACGCGCCTGACGGTACCGCGTCCGGCACGGATTCGACGGAGACCGTATTTGTACGGGACCGTGACTTAACGCACAAGTAGTACCGGCCGGACCAGAAATGCAAAGGAGGCATAAGAAATGCGGTGAAGGAGAGCACCCATTGCAGACGGCAGCGGCGCTGCAGTCCAGTCCGACGATCGAAACGACGGTTGTCGCGATGCGTTCAGGCGCCGATGAGAAAATCCTGACCTGACGAGGCGCCGGGTCTCTTTTTCTTGTTCTTTCCCTTCAGAAATTGGACGTCAATTTCCGTGCCGTTGACGCGGACAAGTTCGCATCGGCGATAGGCCAGGCCGGTCGACGACAACAGCAGGAAGAACTCCTTGAGATTGAGACCCTGAATGGTACCCTCGACGGTAAGCATGGCGTCGTTGTCCGAGATGGCATTGAGCAGACAGTCGCGGCGCCATGTCCCGTCAATCCCCATGATGCAGACGCCATATCCGCGGCTGAACGTCACGCGCTCCGGTGCTTTGTTGTCATCGGTCATTTGTCAGAGACCCGCCATGACGCGCGAACGCTGCGTCACCCATGCCTGGGCTTGCAGCGCGGTCAATGGCCCGTTTAGCTGGCGGGCTATCGCGGCCCCGGTCTCCTCCATCGCCCGCTCGTGCGCCGTTGACAGCCGGACAACTTCGATAGCGTTGTCGCGAGCTGTTTTCGATCCACTCCGAAGAATGCAATTCGGTGATTTGGTTTTCTTGCTGCGACATTTAATTTGTTTAGCGAGCCTATCCCCTTTGAGGGTTAATTTTTTACTCGGTAAGACTCCGGTGAGCTTCGGTACAGGCTCGAAAAACAAGAGCATCGCATTGCCGAAGATTTGGCGTGAATCGCCCGTGTATTGGGGTGAATCGTGCATTAGGGTGAATATTGCGACAACGGAACGAATCTCCGTAGTACGACCTACCGTAGAAATGCCTTTGCCGGGAACGTGGATGCCCGAAGTTCCACGGGCATCGGATTTACCTCTTAATCCACCACGAACTCTTTTCATGGTTCGATGCCCGCGCGGTCACGCCTGCACGCGGCAGGCCTATCACGGAATCAAACTGCGGAAAATTACGCTTGCAATGATAGAGGCCCCCGATCGGATTCAGGAGTATTTGAAGAGGCTGACGCCGTTGGCGCGCGGCAACCTTCTGATCGAGCTCGAGCGGCTGGAAGTCTGCGGCAGCGAAATACCCGGCTCCGTGGATATCCTGGCCAGACTGCGCGCGGAATTCCGCAGTGATGGGTCGACCCAAAATCGCGTCGGCAATCCCTCGCGGTATTTTTTTGCACCGCTGGAGCCGCTGCTCGTCGACGGCGCGCCCGAGCATGCCAATTCCGGTCGCATCCTGCGCGGTTCGCTGTCCGCCATCTGGGAATGGATCAGCCGAGATCTGCTGCCGACAATGGCGCGCGACTATGCCAAGGGCATAGATGGGTTGATGGCCGCGAACAATCAGCGCGAAGCCCGGCAGGTCGCCGCCACGTTCCAGACCAAAATCGTCAAATATCTCGAGAACACGCTCGGCTCGGTGGATGGCGCCGATCAAACCCGCGTCAAGCTCGCGACCTACACGGCTTCGCCTGCGGCCTATGGCGACCTGACCAAAATGCTGTGTGTGCTGCGCGCGCGCGATGCGCTGGCAAAGTTCAACGACGCGCTGCCGGCCACCATCAGGAAGTTCGATGACGCGCGGGTCGCCAAGGTGGCTTCCTTGCTGGATGGGTTCGGAAAAGAACCACGCCGAGGCGCTTCCCTTTGCGCTGGCGTTGGTAGCCAAGCGGCTCAAAACTCCCTGGCAATTGATCCGCCTCGCCACCAAGGCTGCGCCCAGCAAGAACGCCGCGGATATCGCCGCCACGCCTTATGCGATCGCGGTTTCGATGGTGCTGGACCGGTTGGACGACAATCGATCGGCGTTACGCGTGGCCCTCCGGAACAACCGGGTCCTGGTCTGCAGGGAAATTCTGACCGATATTTACGACACCGAATACGCCTTGCAGGTCCGCATCGATCTGCTCGACGAATCCGACTGGGGAGAGCGGCTTCGCAATCTGATGAACGCGATCGCCGCCCTGGTGGAAGCCGAGGTGAACAGGTTTCCCGATAAAATCGCCCACCACGTTCTGGGATCGCGAAGCCTGCGCGGCCATCAATCCCTGGCCGGTCGCCTGACCTATTTGGCATGGAAGGGGCGCGATGCCGTGAGCGGCGGAGCGGCCTATTGCAAGCGGTTGGTCGGCCAGTCCTAGA
>CAVXHU010000005.1:0-115619 GCA_963761395.1 uncultured Alphaproteobacteria bacterium | reverse complement strand
CCCTCTGCCTATCGTCCTGCGCCATCACGTCACGTTTTGCTCTCCCTCTCCCCGCTCTTGCGGGGAGAGGGTTGGGGTGAGGGGCTCTTTCTATCGGCGAATGCTGAAGAAGTATCGAGCCCAGTACCCCCTCACCCGGATCGCAAGGGCGATCCGACCTCTCCCCGCAAGCGGGGAGAGGTGAAGGGGCGAGGGAGAAGCATCACAACCCCAGCACGGCCTTGGTGATGATGTTGCGCTGGATCTCGTTGGAGCCGCCGTAGATCGAGACCTTGCGGCCTTGGTGATGATGTTGCGCTGGATCTCGTTGGAGCCGCCGTAGATCGAGACCTTGCGGTTGTTGAAATAGCTCGGCGCGATCTGCGCGGTCCAGTCCATCGCTTCGTTGCTGCCGTCGTCGCCGTGCTCGTCGTAGGGCGCTGCGAACGGGCCGATCACTTCCATCAGCAGTTCGGTGGTGGCCTGCTGGATTTCCGAACCCTTGATCTTCAGCACCGAGGACGCCGGATTAGGCTTGCCCTTGCCGTGCTTGCCCTCGTCGGCGACGACGCGAAGCTGCGTCAGTTCGAGCGCCTTCAGCTCGATCTCGACCTCGGCGAGCTTCTCGCGGAACTTTTGATCCTCGAGCACCGGCTTGCCGCCGGATTCGACCTTGCCCGCCAATTCCCTGATGCGGCGAATCCGCTCCTTGGAAACGCCGACGCGGGCGATGCCGGTGCGCTCGTTGCCGAGCAGGAATTTGGCGTAGTCCCAGCCCTTGTTTTCCTCGCCGACCAGATTTTCGACCGGCACCTGGACGTCATCGAAGAACACTTCGTTGACCTCGTAGCCGCCGTCGATGGTCTGGATCGGGCGCACCGTGATGCCCTTGGTCTTCATGTCGATCAGGATGAACGAGATGCCCGACTGCTTTTTGGCGGCGGGATCGGTGCGGCACAGACAGAAGATCCAGTCGGCGTGCTGCGCCAGCGTGGTCCAGGTTTTCTGGCCGTTGACGATGTAGTGGTCGCCCTTGCGCTCGGCCTTGGTCTTGAGCGATGCGAGATCGGAGCCGGAGCCCGGCTCCGAAAAGCCCTGGCACCACCAGTCGTCGACATTGGCGATGCGCGGCAGATAGTGCTTCTTCTGCGCCTCGTTGCCGAAGGTGTAGATGACCGGGCCGACCATGCTGACGCCGAAGGCGAGCGGCGACGGCGCCGGCGCCATCTGCAGTTCCTCGTTGAAGATGTAATGCTGAACCGAACTCCAGCCGGTGCCGCCATATTCCTTCGGCCAGTGCGACACGCCCCAGCCCTTCTTGTTCAGGATGCGCCACCAGTCGATCATCTCCTGCTTGGAGAGATGGCGGCCCTCCTGCAATTTCTGCCGCGTCGCTGCTGGCACGTTGTCCCGGAAGAAGGCCCGCACTTCGTCACGAAACGCCACTTCTTCCTTGCTGAAGCTGAGATCCATCGGATCCTCCTGTGAGCGAATGAATTACGGTTGGAATCTGTCCGTATTCGGCAGCGCGAAGTGCGGACCCATCACCCTTCGGGAGATGATTGGGGACGAGGGGTTACGATCTACCGATGGCCGTAACCGCCTCACCCGGATCGCTATGCGATCCGACCGCGTCCCGATGGGAGACGATGAAACTGTGCTTGAGGCGCGCCGGTCACGCACGACCTCCCGAGGCGACTTGCGGTTGTTTGGGCGGCGCGACTGGGTGCGGCTGCTGGTTGCGCAGTTCGTGTCGGGAAAGTTTGCCGACCGAGGTGCGCGGCAGTTCCTCGACGAAATCCAGCGCAGCGGGAATTTCGTGCTTGCCGAGCTTGCCGGCCAGGAATGCCTTGAGCTCGTCCAGGGTGAAAGGCTCGGCGCCGGCGCGCAGTTTGACAAAAGCCTTCGCCGCCTCGCCGCGGTAATCGTCGGCAATCCCGATCACGATCACCTCATGCACCGCGGGATGTTCATAGATCGCCTGCTCGATCATCTGCGGATAGACGTTGAAGCCGCCGGAGATGATCATGTCCTTCTTGCGATCGACCAGATAGAAATAGCCGTCGCTGTCCATGTAGCCGATATCGCCGGTCAGGAAGCGGTCGCCGACAAAGGCTTCCGCGGTTTCCTGCGGCCTGTTCCAGTAGCCGCTGGTGACGTTCGGTCCCAGAATCCGGATTTCGCCGACCTCGCCCGGCGGCAAGAGCTTTTTGGGATCGTCGAGCGCGACCACGTCCATTTCGATGCCGGGCAGCATCAGCCCGATCGAGCCCGGCTTTTCCGGTCCGCCGTCGGGATGGGCGGTGCCGGGCGAACAGGTCTCGGTCATGCCCCAGCCGCTCTTGAGCTTCATGTTGGTCTTGCGTTCGAAAATCCTGGCGACCTCGACCGGCAACGGCGCGCCGCCCGATCCGCAACTGACCAGCGACGACAGATCGCGGCTCTCGAGATCCGGAAGACTTGCAATCGCGATCCACATCGTGGGAACGCCGGGAAACGCGGTCGCCCGCTTGACCTCGATGTCGCGCATCACGGCCTCGACGTCGAAGCGCTGGTGCAGCGAGATCAGATCGCCGCGCTCGAGGCTGCGCAGCAGGATCACGGTCAGTGCGAAGATATGAAACAGCGGCAGCACGCAGATCACGCGCTCGATGGCGTCGCGTTTGGCCCGCGCCGTCTTGCCCCAGACGTCATAGATCGACACCGCCGAGGTCAGATTGCCATGGCTGAGCATGGCGCCCTTCGGCAGCCCGGTGGTGCCGCCGGTATATTGCAAGCAGCGCGACGTCGTCGGCCGAGACCTGTGGCCACTGCACAGGCTTTGTCGCGCCCTCAACGAACTTCTTGAAGGTGACGATTGCGGGGTTGTCCGGGATTGGTGTGTGCGGATTGCCGACGGCGCCCCAATGGTCGTCCTCGCAGACGATCAGCCGATCGAGCAGGCCTTTTTCCAGAAACTTCAGCGCCGTCGGCAACAGCGCCGCGAGATTGCTGGTGACGAGAATGCGCGCGCCGCTGTCGCTTAATTTATGCGAAAGCGCGCGTTCGCCGTCGAGCGGGGAAAGATGCACGATGCGGGCGCCGGCTTTCAGCGCGCCGAAGAAGTTCACGGGATGATCGGGCGAGTTGCCGAGGAACAGCGCCACCGAGGCGTTCTTGCCGTAGCCGGCGCGCAGGAACGCAGCAGCCGCATCCTCGACCATCGCTTCCAGTTCGGTATAGCTGATGGGGCGGTCGCGGAATTCGATCGCCGGCCGCGCGCCGTATTCGACAGCCGCCTTCGACAACAGATCCGGCAGCGTCCCGCGCGCGATCGGATCGTCCCAATGGACGCCTTCCGGATAGAATTGCTCGCCGGGATGCATTCAGCGTCTCACGGTTCGATGAGCGCTCCCTCTCCCATGGGGAGAGGGCTGGGGTGAGGGGGTACGGTCTATCGATATGGCGTAACCCCTCACCCGGATCGCAAACGCGATCCGACCTCTCCCGATGGGAGAGGTGAGACGGAGCGCGAGGACAGGCATCGTTTCCATCAAGCCGCTTTCGCCGTCTGCGCCAGCGACGCAAATGTCTTGCCTTCGGCGGCGAGGCGCTTGAGCAGCGGCGCCGGCTCGAGCGAGGGATCGTTGGTCTCCCTGGCGTAGAACGACAGCCGGTCGGCGATGTGCTTGAGGCCGACCTGGTCGGCGTAGAACATCGGGCCGCCGCGATAGATCGGCCAGCCATAGCCATAGAGCCAGATCACATCGATATCGCTCGGACGCGCCGCGACCTTCTCCTCGAGAATCCGCGCGCCTTCGTTGATCATCGGATACATCATGCGCTCGAGAATTTCGTCGTCGCTGACCACGCGGCGCTTGCGCCCGAGCCGCTGCAGGGTCTCGTCGATCAGCTTCTCGACTTCCGGATCGGGCAGCGGCGCGCGCGAGCCGCCTTCATACTTGTAATAGCCCTTGCCGGTCTTCTGGCCGAAGCGTCCGGCTTCGCACAGCGCATCGGCGATTTCCGACTTGATGCCGCGGTCCTTGCGCGAGCGCCAGCCGATATCGAGGCCGGCGAGATCGCTCATCGCGAACGGACCCATCGGCATGCCGAATTTTGTCACCACCGCATCGACCTGCTGCGGCAACGCGCCTTCGAACAGCAATTTCTCCGACTGCTTGCCGCGCTGGTGCAGCATGCGGTTGCCGACAAAACCGTCGCAGACGCCGACCACCGCCGGCACCTTGGCGATGCGGCGCGCCACCGCCACCGCGGTTACCAGCGCATCCGGCGCGGTCTTTTCCGCGCGCACGATCTCGCACAGCTTCATCACATTGGCCGGGCTGAAGAAGTGCATGCCCAGCACGTCCTGCGGACGTTTTGTCACCTTGGCGATTTCATCGATATTGAGATAGGAGGTGTTGCTGGCGAGCACCGCGCCCGGCTTGGCGTATTTATCCAGCGCGGTGAAGACCTCTTTCTTGATCGCCATGGTCTCGAACACGGCTTCGATGACCAGGTCAGCGTCCTTGACGTTTTCAATGCCGACCACGCCGTTGATCAGCCCCATGCGCTTGGCGGGCGCGTCCGCCGGAATGCCGCCGCGCGCCGCGGTCGCCTCGTAATTCTTCTGCATCACGCCCATGCCGCGCTTGAGCTGCTCTTCGCCGGTCTCGATCAGCGTCACCGGGATACCGGCATTGGCGAACGACATCGCGATGCCGCCGCCCATGGTGCCGGCGCCGATGATGGCGACCCGCTCGACATTGCGCGGTTTTGTCCCCTCGGGCACGCCGGCGATCTTGGCGGCCTCGCGCTCGGAGAAGAAGGCGTAACGCTGCGCCTTCGACTGGTCGCTGGATACCAGCTTGAGAAAACCCTCGCGTTCCTTCTTCAGCCCTTCATCGAACGGCAGGTCGATGGCGGCGCCGACGGCGTCGGCTGCGGCAAACGGGGCTTCCAGCCCGCGCGCCTTCTTGGTCAGGGCCGCGACCGCGTTGGTGAAGATCGAGCGGTCGGCCTTGGCGGCGGCAAGCTTGCAGTCGTCGTCGCGCAGCTTGCGCAAGGGACGCTTCTCCGCCAGCACCTTGCGGGCAAAAGCCTCGCCGCCGGAAGCCGGACCTTCGACGATCTCCTCGATCAGGCCGTTCTTGAGCGCCTCCGCCGCGCTGATCGGATCGCCGCCGACGATCATCTTGACCGCGAGTTCGGGACCGACCGCGCGCGGCAGGCGCTGGGTGCCGCCGGCGCCCGGCAGCAGGCCGAGCTTCACCTCGGGCAGGCCGAGCCTTGCATCCTTGGTGGCGACGCGGAAGTGGCAGGCGAGCGCGACCTCGAGACCGCCGCCGAGCGCCGTGCCATGAATGGCGGCAACGATCGGCTTCGGTGAGTTCTCCATGACGGTCAGCACCTCATGCAGGCCGGGCGGCTTCGGCGGCTTGCCGAATTCGGTGATGTCGGCGCCGGCGATAAAGGTGCGGCCGCCGCAGGTCAGCACGATCGCCTTCACTTCGGGATCGGCGATGGCGCTCTTGATGCAATCCAGAATGCCGCCCCGGACGGCGGCGCTCAGCGCATTCACGGGAGGGCTGTTGACCGTGACAGTGGCGACCACGTCACGACGTTCGAGCTTGACCACTTCGTTCACGCTGATCTCCCTTAAGTGACCCGTTCTTGAACTAATTTCGCACTGCGGAATTTAATTCCACATCTTGACACGGAGGGTTATTTTGAAGCACGTGCCTTGTCAACGACGTCCGCACGGCAGCAGGTAATGAAGCGTCCAGGCAAGAAAGTGGCGACCGATCGCAGCTTCGTCGTCGCGCTTTCCCGCGGCCTTGATGTGTTGCGCGCATTCCATCCCAACGACGGGCTTCTTGGCAATCAAGAGATCGCGGCCCGTACGAACTTGCCAAAGCCGACCGTTTCGCGGCTGACCTACACTTTGACCAAGCTCGGTTACCTTACACCGGTTCCGCGGTTCGAGAAATATCAGCTGGCGCCCTCAGCCATGGCGCTCGGGTATGCCGCCCTTGCCAATCTCGGCGTTCGGCATTTGTCCGAGCCTTTCCGCGAGGAAGTGATGCGCGAGACCGGCGGTGCGGTCGCGGTCGGCGGCCGCGACCGCACCAGCATGATCTACTTCGGCCAGAGCCGCGGTATGACGCTGGGCGTTCAACTGGATGTCGGCTCGCGGATCCCGATTGCGACGACCGCGATGGGACGGGCCTATATCTGGGCGCTGCCGAGCGAGGAGCGTGCCGCTTTATTGCGCGAACTGCGCGAGCACTACGGCAGCCGCTGGCCCAAGATGCGCGATGGCATCGAGCGCGCCGGCGAAACGGTAGCGCAACTCGGCTTTACAATCTCGGCCGGCGACTGGCACGACGACATACACGCGGTCGGCGTAGCACTAAAGCTTAATGACGGAACCGGTCCTTATGCGTTTAATTGTGGTGCGCCCGCATTCCGTTTCACGGAAGATCGGCTGCGCAACGATATTGGACCTCGCCTCGTGGCGATGGTAAGGAACATCGAAGCGACGCTGGGCGGCGCGGCGCCCCAATCAAAAAAAGAAGAAGGCAAAAAGTTGAAAACAGGAGGGAAAGTTGCACGTGTGGTCGAGGGGATCAGGTAGCCTTCATCGTTGTGACCGGCCAACAAGTTCGCACGGTCATTGCCGCCCGACGCGTCATTCGGGCGAAACGAAATGACGCAGGCACAACTCGCGCAGGGACAGCATCCCCTGCTTGCGGTCCGCGACGTCAGCGTCGTGTTCGGCGGCATCATCGCCTTGAATGGCGTTTCCTTCGACATGCATCAGGGCCAGATCCTCGGCCTGATCGGGCCGAACGGCGCCGGCAAGACCACCCTCTTCAATTGCCTGAGCCGGCTCTACCAGCCGAGCGCGGGCGACATTCTGATGGAAGGCGCGAGCATCCTGACGCGCCCGCCGCACCGGATCGCCGAAATCGGCATCGGCCGCACCTTCCAGAACGTCGCGCTGTTTCCCAACCTTTCGGTGCTCGACAACGTTCGGGTCGGCACCCATTCCCGCACCAACAGCGACATTATCAGCGACTCGCTGAAACTGGCCTGGGTCCGCCGCGGCGAGGCCGAACTCAACGAGCGCGTCCATGAGATCGTCAGCTATCTCAACCTCGATGACGTCGCCCATGTCACGGTTTCCGGCCTGCCGTTCGGCACCCAGAAGCGAGTGGAGCTGGCGCGGGCGCTGGCTGCCGATCCGAAGATCCTGCTGCTCGACGAGCCCGCCGGCGGCCTCAACCACGAAGAAGTCCACGTCCTTGGCGATCTGATCCGCCGGATTCGCGACGAGCGCCACGTGACCATCCTGCTCGTCGAGCATCACATGGGCCTGGTGATGTCGATCGCCGACCACGTGGTGGCGTTGAATTTCGGCCGCAAGCTCGCCGAGGGAACGCCGGCCGCGGTGCAGTCCGACCCGGATGTCATCAAAGCCTATCTGGGGAGCAAGGACCAATGACGGCGATGCTCAACATCAAGGATCTCAGGGCCTATTACGGCCAGGTCCAGGCGCTTCACGGCCTCGAGTTTGCCCTCAATCAGGGAAGCGTGACCACACTGCTCGGCGCCAACGGCGCCGGCAAGACCACCACGTTGCGCGCGATCTGCAACATGGTGCGCTCGACCGGCGCAATCGAATTCGACGGCGCCTCGCTCACCGGCCGCTCGACCGAAAACATCGTCCGTCTCGGCATTGCGCACGTGCCGCAAGGCCGCGGCACGTTCACGACCATGACGGTGGAAGAGAACCTTCAGCTTGGCGCGATCACGCGAAAAGACAAGGCCGGCGTGGTTTCCGACATCGAGCGTATGTACGACCACTTTCCGGTCCTGAAAGAGCGCCACACCCAGCAGGCGGGCACGCTTTCGGGCGGCGAACAGCAGATGCTCGCGGTCGCCCGCGCCCTGATGCTGCGCCCAAGACTGATGCTGCTGGACGAGCCGTCGTTCGGCCTGGCGCCGCTGATCGTGCGCGACCTGTTCAAGATCCTCGGCAAGATCAATCGCGAGGACAAGGTCACCATCCTGGTGGTGGAGCAGAACGCGCAGCTGGCGCTGGAACTTGCCGACAAGGCCTATGTGATCGAAACCGGACGCATCGTGATGTCGGGAAGTGCTGCTGAAATCGCGAACAACGAAGACGTCCGTAAATCCTATCTGGGTTATTGAGGGAGCGCGGCCATGGAGCTTTTTACCAATCAAATCCTGGCCGGCATCGCCACCGGCGCGATCTATGCCTGCATGGCGCTCGCCGTCGTCATGATCTACCAGGCGATCGATCATCTCAATTTCGCCCAAGGCGAAATGGCGATGTTCTCGACCTTTGTTTGCTGGCAACTGATGCAATGGGGCGTGCCGTATTGGGGGGCGTTCCTGATCACGCTGGTATTTTCGTTCGCCGGCGGCATCGCCATCGAGCGGCTGCTGTTCAAGCCTTTGGCGAAGGCGCCGATCCTGACCAACGTCGCTGGCTTCATTGCGTTGTACGCGATCATCAACAGCGTCGCCGGCTTGATCTGGGACTTCACCATCAAGCAATTCCCGACGCCGTTTGGATCGTCACCGTTTCTCGGCAGCCAGCTGATCTCGACCCATCAGGCCGGCATGATCGGCGTCACGTTGATGTTGCTCATTCTGCTTTTCATTTTCTTCCGGTTTACGCGAATGGGCCTGGCAATGCGCGCGGCTGCCTCTCTGCCGGAATCGGCGCGATTGGTCGGCATCAACACGTCATGGATGATCGCGCTGGGCTGGGGCATGGCGGCCGCGATCGGCGCCATCGCCGGCATGCTGATCGCACCGGTGGTGTTTCTGGAGCCGAACATGATGTTGGGTGTGCTGATCTACGGATTCGCCGCCGCCGTGCTCGGCGGCCTGACCAGTCCGCTCGGTGCGGTGGTCGGCGGCTTCCTGGTCGGTGTCTTCGAAAACCTCGTCGGGACCTATATCCCCGGTGTCGGCAATGAACTGAAGCTGCCGATCGCGCTGGCGCTGATTGTCACCGTATTGGTCGTCAAACCCGCCGGCCTGTTTGGCCGGCCCATCGTGAAGCGAGTTTGATCATGAGCGCAGTTCAGGAAGTCGTCACCGAAGCACCGTCGGTCGAGGCCGTTCCCAAGAGGGCGATGACGCTCAGCTACGGCGCGTCACTGGTCATGCTGGCATTGCTGATCATGGCGCCCGTGTTCGTGAAGAATTTCATCATCTTCCAGCTGACGATGCTGCTGATCTACGCCCTCGCCGTCCTGGCGCTGAACATCCTGACCGGCGGCAGCGGCCAGTTTTCGCTGGGCCAGAGCGCGTTCTACGCGGTCGGCGCCTACACCTCGGCGATCCTGATGGAACATGCCGGCATGAATTACGCCCTGACGTTGCCGGTCGCCGGCGTCATCTGCTTCGGTTTTGGATTTCTGTTCGGCCAGCCGGCGCTGCGTTTGAGCGGCGTCTATCTCGCGCTGGCAACCTTTGCCTTGGCGACCGCGATGCCGCAGCTTTTGAAGCTCGGATATTTCGAGCACTGGACCGGCGGCGTGCAGGGCCTGGTGGTGACCAAGCCCGATGCGCCGTTCGGCCTGCCGATGTCGCAGGATATGTGGCTGTATTATTTCACGCTCGCCGTCACGATCGCGATCTATATTTTCTCGGTCAATCTGCTGAAGTCGCGCTCGGGGCGCGCCTTCATGGCGATCCGCGACAACGAAATCGCGGCGTCCGCGATGGGCATCGATGTTGCGCTGTACAAGACGCTGGCGTTCGGCGTCAGCGCCGGCATCACCGGCGTTGCCGGCGGCCTGGGGGCCATCACCGTGCAGTTCGTCGCGCCCGACGGCTACACCATCGCATTCGCGATCTCGCTGTTTCTCGGCATGGTGGTCGGCGGCGTGGGATGGTTGCCCGGATCGATCGTGGGTTCGGCCTTCATCATTTTCGTGCCGAACATCGCGGAGGGAATTTCAAAGGGCCTCTCCGGCGCCGTGTTCGGCGTACTTCTGTTCCTCGTCATCTTCCTTGTGCCGCACGGCGCAAGGCAGGTCGCCATCGTTGCGCAACAACTGATCGGCAAACTCAAAAGAAACTAATCGGCAAAACTTGAAAACCTGAGGAGAAATTATGCTTTCCAAACAAAAACAACGTATCGCCGCGTTCTCGACGGCGGTCATTGCTTTCGCTGCCATGAGCGGCAGTGCACTCGCCCAAAAGAAATACGATACCGGTGCGACCGACACCGAAATCAAGATCGGCAACATCATGCCCTATAGCGGTCCGGCCTCCGCCTACGGCGTGATCGGCAAGACCGAGGAGGCCTACTTCAAGAAGATCAACGCCGAGGGCGGCATCAAGGGCCGCAAGATCAATTTCGTCAGCTATGACGATGGCTACAGCCCGCCGAAGGCCGTCGAGCAGGCGCGCAAGCTGGTGGAGAGCGACGAGGTGCTGCTGGTTTTCAATTCGCTGGGCACGCCGTCGAACTCGGCGATCCAGAAATATCTCAACGCCAAGAAGGTGCCGCAGCTGTTCGTCGCCACCGGCGCCACCAAGTGGAACGATCCGAAGGATTTTCCGTGGACCATGGGCTGGCAGCCCAGCTATCAGAGCGAAGCGCGGATTTACGCGAAGTTTCTGATGAAGGAGAAGCCGAACGCCAAGATCGCCATACTGTATCAGAACGACGATTTCGGCAAAGACTACCTCAAGGGCCTGAAGGACGGGCTCGGCGCCAAGGCGTCGATGATCATTGCCGAAGAAAGCTACGAGACCACGGAGCCCACGGTCGATAACCACATCGTCAAGCTGAAAGCCAGCGGCGCCGACGTCTTCATCAGCATCACCACCCCGAAATTCGCGGCGCAGGCGATCAAGAAGCTCGCCGAGATCGAGTGGAAGCCGCTGCATATCGTCTCCAACGTCTCAGCCTCGGTCGGCAGCGTGATCAAGCCGGCGGGCTTCGAGAATGCGCAAGGCATTCTCTCGGCCGCCTATGCCAAGGACGGCGCCGACTCGCAGTGGGACAACGACCCCGGAATGAAGAAATTCTTCGCGTTCCTCGAGAAGTATTTCCCCGAAGGCAACAAGCTCGATGGCTCGGTCGTGTACGGCTACGGTGCGGCCCAGACCATGGTGAAGGTGCTCGAGATGTGCGGCGACAACCTGACCCGCGAAAACGTCATGAAGCAGGCGGCGAGCCTGAAGGACTTTACGCCCGACACCTTGCTGCCTGGCGTCAAGATCAACACGTCAGCCACCGACTTTGCCCCGATCGAACAGCTTCAGATGATGCGGTTCAAGGGCGAGAAATGGGACCTGTTCGGCGACATCATCAGCGGCGAACTCAGCAACTAAGGCGCTGGTTCACAGGTCCGTGACATGAAACTGTTCGACTAAATATCGCCCCCTGCAACCTTCGTCGCAGGGGGCTTTTTCTTGCTGGGTACCCTCGAAGGGTATTGAATGTGGGGCGGAGCCATCAAGCGCTCCCAATAAAAAACACACATTCAACCGCGATCCAGGGAGATCAAAATGCCTGCTATCCAATTGCGATTGGGGGCCTTTTCGGCTGCCCTCGCAGTGCTTGCCGCAACCAGCAGCGGCGCGCTGGCGCAAAAGAAATACGACACCGGCGCCACCGACACCGAAATCAAGATCGGCAACATCATGCCCTACAGCGGACCCGCGTCCGCTTACGGCGTGATCGGCAAGACCGAGGAAGCCTACTTCAAGAAGATCAACGCCGAGGGCGGTATCAACGGCCGCAAGATCAACTTCATTTCCTACGACGACGGCTACAGCCCACCTATGACCGTCGGACGGCTACAGCCCGCCGAAGACAGTCGAGCAGGCGCGCAAGCTGGTGGAGAGCGACGAGGTGCTATTGATTTCAATTCGCTGGGCACCCCGCCGAACTCGGCGATCCAGAAATACATGAACTCGAAGAAGGTGCCGCAGCTGTTCGTCGCCACCGGCGCCACCAAGTGGAACGATCCGAAGGACTTTCCCTGGACCATGGGCTGGCAGCCCAACTATCAGAGCGAAACGCAAATCTACGCGAAGTACATTCTCAAGGAAAAGCCCAACGCCAAGATCGCCATGCTCTATCAGAACGACGACTACGGCAAAGACTACGTCAAGGGCCTGAAGGACGGTCTCGGCGCCAAGGCAGCCTCGATGATCGTTGCCGAGGAAAGCTACGAAACCACCGAGCCCACGATCGACTCGCATATCGTCAAGCTGAAATCGACCGGCGCCGATGTGTTCTTCAACGTTACCACGCCGAAGTTTGCCGCGCAGGCGATCAAGAAGATCGCGGAAATCGAATGGAAGCCGCTTCACTTGCTTAACAACGTCAGCGCCTCGATCGGCAGCGTGATCAAGCCCGCCGGTCCGCAAAACGCGCAGGGCATCATCTCATCGACCTACCTCAAGGACCCGACCGATCCGCAATGGAAGAACGATGCGGGAATGAAGGCGTGGAACGAATTCCTCGACAAGTACTATCCCGAGGCCAATCGCGACCGATGCGTCGGTGATGTACGCCTACACCGTCGCACAAGGTCTGGTGCATGTGCTGAAGGCCTGCGGCGACAATCTCACGCGCGAGAACATCATGAAGCAGGCGGCCAGCATCAAGGGACTTGAGCTCGGCGGCCTGCTGCCGGGCATCAAGGTCAACACCAGTGCCACCAACTTCGCCCCGATCTCCCAGCTTCAGTTGATGAAGTTCAAGGGCGACAAGTGGGATCTGTTCGGCGAGATCATCAGCGGCGATGTCGGCGGCTGACGCGCCGCCGGCTCGACTGACTGCGGCCGATGACTACTAAAGAAGCAGCCCCTGCGGCCTTGTCGCAGGGGCTTTTTCTTGATGGCCAGCGCCAAATGGTATTCAATTCCGCCGGCGCCATCAGAAATTTTCACTCAACAAAAGAACATGACGCATCCACAAACACCATAAAAATGGGAGATCCGGAATGCCTGTTGCCACCAGCAGACTTGCGATTGCATCGGCCGCGTTCGTTATCCTCGCGGCGTCGAGCAGCGGCGCGCTCGCTCAAAAAAAATACGACACCGGTGCCACCGATACCGAAATCAAGATCGGCAACATCATGCCCTATAGCGGCCCTGCCTCCGCCTACGGCGTGATCGGCAAGACCGAAGCCGCTTACTTCAAGAAGATCAACGATGCCGGCGGCATCAATGGCCGCAAGATCAATTTCATCAGCTATGACGACGGCTACAGCCCGCCGAAGACGGTCGAACAGGCGCGCAAGCTGGTGGAGAGCGACGAGGTGCTGTTCATCTTCAATTCGCTCGGCACGCCGCCGAATTCGGCGATTCAAAAATACATGAATGCGAAGAAGGTGCCGCAGCTGTTCGTGGCCACCGGCGCCACCAAATGGAACGATCCCAAGGACTTTCCCTGGACCATGGGCTGGCAGCCCAACTATCAGAGCGAGGCTCGCATTTATGCGAAGTATCTGCTCAAGGAAAAACCCAACGCCAAGATCGCGATCCTCTATCAGAACGACGACTATGGAAAAGATTACGTCAAGGGCCTGAAGGACGGCCTCGGCGCCAAGGCCGCCTCGATGATCATCATCGAGGAAAGCTTCGAGACCACCGAACCCACCATCGACAACCACATCGTCAAGTTCAAATCGACCGACGCGGACGTGTTCTTCAACGTCACGACGCCGAAATTCGCGGCGCAGGCGATCAAGAAGATGGCCGAGATCGGATGGAAGCCGCTCCATCTCCTCAACAACGTCTCGGCGTCGGTCGGCAGCGTGATCAAGCCGGCCGGCTATGAGAATTCGCAAGGTATTATTTCGGCGGCGTACCTGAAGGACGTTTCCGATCCGCAGTGGGACAATGACCCCGGGATGAAGCAGTTCCTCGACTTTCTCGCCAAGGACTTTCCGGAGGGCAACAAGCTCGACGGCTCGGTGGTGGTCGGCTACGGCGTCGCCCAGACCCTCGTCGAGGTGCTCAAGAAATGCGGCGACAACCTCACCCGCGAGAACGTCATGAAGCAGGCCGCCAGCCTGAAGGATTTCCGCACCGAGGTCCTGCTGCCCGGCATCAAGATCAACACCTCACCGACCGATTTCGCCCCGATCAGCCAGCTTCAGCTGATGAAGTTCAAGGGCGAGAAGTGGGAGCTGTTCGGCGACATCATCAGCGGCGACGTCGGGGGCTGACGCCTCGCCGTCGCTTTGAGCGGCCCTTGCGTGCTCACGCAACCCCCGCAGCATCGCTGCGGGGGTTTTCTTTTGCAGCAATCGGATGGATAACCGGCGGCACATGTGTCCCTCTGAAATCCCGTGAAGCCAATTCTGTGACGCAATGACCGACAAACGTCCTCTCCTGCGCGCGATCTTCGATGCCGCCGTCGCCGCCGCGCATCCCGATGTCGTGCTGCCCGCGCATTTGCGCCCGGTGCCGAAAGGCCGGGTGATCTGCCTTGCCGCCGGCAAGGCCGCGGCGGCGATGGCCGCGGCGGCAGAGCGGCATTATCTCGATGCGCTCGAACTGGACCCGGCCCGGCTGTCGGGGATCGCGACCACCCGCCACGGCCATGGCGTGCCGACGCGGCGGATCAAGGTGATCGAAGCCGGCCATCCCGTGCCCGACGAGGCTGGCCTCAAGGGCGCGGAGGAGAGCTTGCGGCTGGCCGAGGGCGCGACCGCTGACGATCTCCTGCTGGTGCTGTTGTCGGGCGGCGGCTCCGCGAACTGGATCGCGCCGGCTGAGGGCGTGTCGTTCGCGCAGAAACAACAGGTGACCCGGGCGCTGTTACGCTCGGGCGCGCCGATCGGCGAGGTCAATACCGTTCGCAAGCATTTGTCGCGGATCAAGGGCGGCCGGCTCGCACGCGCCGGGAAGCCGGCCGAAATCGTGACACTGGCGATATCGGACGTTCCGCGCGACGATCCGTCCGCGATCGCATCGGGACCGACGGTGCCGGATCCGACGACGCTGGCCGACGCGCGCGCCATCGTTGCCAAATACGGCCTTAAGGTCGACGACGCCATCCGCCGCGCGCTCGACGACGACAACAACGAGAGCTGCAAGCCCGGCGATTCCGCTTTCGCACGCGCGCAATTCGAGCTGATCGCGCGGCCGAAGGCATCGCTCGATGCCGCGATCAAGGTGGCAAGCGACGCCGGATACGAAATCGCCGATCTCGGCGCCGACCTCGAAGGCGAGGCCCGCAGCGTCGCTGCCGACCATGCGCAACTGGCGCTACAGGCGCGCGCGAAGGGAAAGCGGGTGGCGATCCTGTCGGGCGGCGAACTCACCGTGACCGTGCGCGGCAACGGGCGCGGCGGCCCCAACCAGGAATATGCGCTGGCGCTGGCCGGCCTGCTCAAGGGCACATCCGGTATTTCGGCGCTGGCGGCAGATACCGACGGCGCGGACGGCGGCGCGGGCAGCGCGGCCGATCCGGCAGGCGCGATGATCGATCAAAGCACCTTTGCCAGGATGAAATCGCTTGGCCTCGACGCAACAGCCTACCTCGACAACAACGACGCCACGGCCTTCTTCGCCGCGACCGGCGATCTCTTGCTGAGCGGTCCGACACTGACCAACGTCAACGATATCAGGGTGATTTTGGTGGATGAGGAGGTAGAGCACCCGTCACACCTACCGCCGTCATCCCGGCGTAACGGTTTCGGCCGTTACGCGGGGATGACGGCGAAAACTCGTCAAAACTCCCAGCAGTGACGGCATCGTTAGCGGGCCCGACGACGCGTTGAGACGCGCTTCGCGCTTGGCGGCGACGAGCTTTCTCGCGCCCGCTATTGCCAACCAGCCGGTCCCGAAAGCCAAAGATATTAACTCCTTGTTAAGCGAACTCCACGGAACCTGCCGAAAACGCGGGCATCTCAAAGATGCCTTTCACCAGCTTGGTCCTCTAATCGGACGCTCCCTATTATCTATTATCGGAGCGCCGCAACATGGCGGTAGAGGAACGCCAAATGGTCGATTCTGCAGAGCGTACCACTGGTCCGGAGCCGGCTCACGCGGCCTCGCTGCTTGAGCAGGCTATCCACAATCTGTCGCTGGGACTGATCATCATCGACAGCAAGGGCAAGGTCGTGTTCTGCAACAAGCGGTACGCGGAAATCTATGGGCTCTCCGCCGAGCGGGTAAAGCCCGGGACTCCCGTCAGCGAACTGATCCAGCACCGGTTGAATTTGGGATTTAAGGTGCTTTCAAAGCCCCCCGAGTACAGCCGGAAACGCGCTGAAAAGGCCGTTGTTGCAGGCACGACCGTCCTTCAACTCACCGATGGCCGGATCATTTCCTTTACGGTTCATCCGATGCCGGACGGCGGCGGCATGGCCACCCATGAGGACATCACCGCGCGTCAGGAAATCAACGCTCGCCTAAAAGCGCAGTACGAGCTTGGCAGGGAGCAGGAAGAGAGCCTGCGTGTCCGCAACCTGCAATTCGATACCGCGATCAACAACATGTCGCAGGGACTGTGCTTTTTCGACGCCGCCCATCGACTGATCGTGTGCAACGACCGCTATGTCGAGATGTATGATTTGTCGCGCGACCGCATTGGACCCGGCACCCCGCTGACCGAAATCGTCGACATGCGTTTCGAGGCGGGAAGCTTTCCCGCGATGTCCAGGGAGGAATACCTTCATTGGCGCACCAAGGTCGCCGTATCCGCCGAGCCGACCGACAGCATCGTCGAACTGCGCAACGGGCACACTTTCAAGATTCGTCACCGGCCGATGCCCGATGGCGGCTGGGTTGCCACGCATGAAGACATCACCGAGCAGCGGCGATCCGAGGTCAAGATCGAATATATGGCCCATCACGACTCGCTTACCGATCTCGCCAATCGCGTGTTGCTGAACGAGCGGCTCGAACGGGCGTTAGGCAGCCGGATTCATCGCGAGCAAATGGTAGCGGTTCACCACCTTGATCTCGATCAGTTCAAGGCTGTGAACGATACGTTTGGCCACCCCGCCGGCGACAAGCTCCTGAAAATCGTCGCCGACCGCTTGCGCGGGATAGTCCGCGAGACCGACACGATCGCACGGATGGGCGGGGATGAATTCGTCATCGTGCAGGCCCCGATCGCAGACCCCGCCGATGCCACTGCTCTGGCGCAACGCATTATCGAGCTGATCAGCGAGCCCTTTGACATCGACGGCCATCAGGCCGTCATCGGCGCCAGCATCGGCATTGCGGTCGGTCCGGGCGACGGGTTGCGACCCGACAAGCTGCTGCGGAATGCGGACCTCGCGCTGTACCGCGCCAAAGGCGATGGGCGCGGCACATTCCGCTTCTTCGAACCGGCGATGGACCTGCAAATGCAGACCCGTCGCATCATGGAACGGGATTTGCGCAAGGCGCTGCCTGCCGGCGAGTTCGAACTCTACTACCAGCCGGTGGTAAACCTCGCCAGCAACGAAATCAGCGGATTCGAGGCCCTGATTCGCTGGAATCATCCAGAAAAAGGACTGATCGCTCCAGCCGCATTCATTCCGTTGGCCGAAGAGATCGGCTTTATCGTGCCGATGGGGGAGTGGGTCATCAGGCAAGCCTGCGCCACGGCAGCCCAATGGCCAGGAGATATCCATGTCGCCGTCAATATTTCGGCGGCTCAATTCCGCGGCCCCGGCCTGATGCAGGTCATCGTTGGCGCACTCGCCGCCTCGGGCCTGCACCCAACCCGGCTGGAGATCGAGATTACCGAGACCGTTCTGCTGCAGAACAGGGAAACGACACTTGCCGTTCTTCACCAGTTGCGAGCGCTTGGTATTCGGATCGCCATGGATGATTTCGGCACCGGCTATTCCTCGCTCACCTATCTTCAGTGTTTTCCATTCGACAAGATCAAGATCGACCGATCGTTCGTCAAGGACATCACGGAAAACGCCGGCTCGCTCAATATCGTGCGCGCGGTCGCGGCGCTCGCGAACGGAATGGGCATGACCGCCACTGCCGAAGGCGTCGAAACCAGGGAACAGCTCGACAGGATTACATCCGAAGGCTGCACCGAGATGCAGGGATACCTGTTCAGCCGGCCGCTCCCCGCACAGGAGATAGAGCGGCTGTTCCTCTCGGGGCGCGGCGAGTCGCGGAAGGCTTTAGGCCGCATTGTCGCGGCCTGATCGCGGCCGCAGCAGCTTCACCTCTCCCCGTCCTTTTGAATGGACCGGGGAGAGGTGAAGATCAAAACTCTTTGGCGATCTTGGCCAGCATCGCCAGCAGCGCGGCGCGGTTGGCGGACCCCAGCAACGCGTTGAGACGCGCCTCGTGCTTGGCGGCGACGAGCTTCTTGGCCCGCGCCAGTACCGCCCTGCCCTTGTCGGTCAGGACAAGGATGTGGGAGCGGCGGTCGTTGGTCGAACGCATCCGCGCGCACAGCCCGCGGCTTTCCAGGTTATCGAGCATCGCCACGAAATTCGGCCTGAGGATACCGAGCGTATTGGCGATTTCGGTCTGGTTGCGTCCGGGATTCTTGTCGAGCAGCAGCAGCACCGAGAACTGCGCCGGCGTCAGTTGCAGCGGCGCGACGCAGCGCAGAAAATCGTCGAAGATCTTGAGTTGCGCGCGCTTGAGCGCGTAGCCCAGATGCTCGGACAATTCGCCGAGCTGCAGGGCAGCGCCTTCCGTGGTCGCCTCGCGAGGCTGCTTGCGGGCGGGGCGGGACGCCTTGGCGGAATCGACGGCAGCAGTCTTGGAAACGGTCATCGCTCGGTGCTCGCAATCCCGGTAGGCTGGAGACGCCCCGGCCGGGCCTTGATGTTATATTCAATAATTGTTATACACTATATCAAATATCGGCAGCCCTTTTCAACTGCTGTGATCGGACGGCCGGGCGGCTCCTTTGGGTCACGACCGACCCGACCTGCAAGGGGAGCGCCCGGTCTTGAACACCACGATCATGCTGTTCCTGGTCCAGGACGGCATCACCAACGGCGCGATCTATGCGTTGCTCGGCCTTGCGCTGGTGCTGGTGTTTGCCGTTACCCGCGTGATCCTGATTCCGCAAGGCGAGTTCGTCACCTACGGGGCGCTGACCTATGCCTCGCTGTCGTCCGGCCAGATGCCGGGCACCGCGCGGCTGGCGGTGGCGATGGGCGTGGTGGCGTTTGGCCTCGACCTATTCGCCGCCCGCCGGTCGCTGCACCCCAGGCTGGTCGGGCGGGCGTTCGCGGTCAATATCCTGCTGCCCGCGGTGATCTTCGCCCTCGCCGCCTGGCTCGCCGGCCGCCATCCCCCGATCGCCGTCAACATCGCGCTGTCGCTCTTGATCGTCGCGGCGATCGGGCTGTTTCTCTATCGCATCGCCTTTCAACCCATCGCGCATACCTCGGTGCTGGTGCTCTTGATCGCCTCGGTCGGCTGCCATCTGGCGCTGCAGGGATTTGGCCTGGTGTTTTTCGGCGCCGAGGGCCAGCGCGGCCCGACGATTTCGGATGCCGCCTTCACCGTCGGCCCGCTGCGCTTCACCGGCCAGAGCATCGCCGTCTACGCCATCACCGTCGCCTTCATCGTCGGGCTGTGGCTGTTTTTCGGCTTTACGCTCTACGGCAAGGCGCTGCGCGCCACTGCCGTCAATCGCCTCGGCGCGCGCCTGGTCGGCATCAGGACCAGCTTGTCGGGGCAGATCGCCTTCCTGCTGGCGTCCCTGATCGGGGCGATTTCGGGAATCCTGATCGTGCCGATCACGACGCTGTATTACGACACCGGATTTTTGATCGGCCTGAAAGGTTTTATTGCCGCCATCATCGGCGGCCTCGTGAGCTATCCCTTGACCGCGGTCGCGGCGCTGGTGGTCGGCTCGGTCGAGGCCTTTTCCTCGTTCTATGCCAGCAATTTCAAGGAGGTCATCGTCTTCACGCTGATCATTCCCGTTCTGCTGCTGCGCTCGCTGGCGGCGCCCGCGGTCGAGGAAGAGAAGGATTGACCGCGATGACGCAGCGGCTGCCCATCATCGTGTTCGCGCTGGTCATGGCGGCGATCCCGTTCATCCCGGGCATGCCGCCGTTCTGGATCGTGCTGCTGGACAACATCGGTCTGTCAGCGCTGGTGGCGATGGGGCTCGTGCTGCTGACCGGCGTCGGCGGTCTCACCTCATTCGGCCAGGCGGCGTTTTGCGGCTTCGGCGCCTATACCACGGCGGTGCTGACCACCGCCTACGGCGTATCGCCATGGCTGACGCTGCCGCTCTCGCTTCTGGTCTCTGGCATCGCCGCGGTGCTGCTCGGCCTCGTCACGGTGCGGCTGTCGGGACACTATCTGCCGCTCGGCACCATCGCCTGGGGCCTCGGCCTGTTCTACCTGTTCAGCAAGCTCGAATTCCTCGGCCGCAACGACGGCATCTCCGGCATCCCGCCGCTGTCGATCGGGTCTTTGCGGATGATCGACCCCGGCACGATCTACTTCGCGATCTGGATCGCGGTCTTGATCTGCGCGCTGCTCACCATGAACCTTCTGGACTCGCGCACCGGCCGCGCGATCCGCGCGCTGCGGCGCGGACACATCGCCGCCGAGGCGTTTGGCGTGCAAGCGCCCCGCGCCAAGCTGTTGGTTTTCATCTATGCGGCGGTGCTGGCCGGCCTGTCCGGATGGCTCTATGCGCATTTCCAGCGCGCCGCCAACCCGACCCCGTTCGGGGCGCAGGCCGGCATCGAATATCTCTTCATCGCGGTCGTCGGCGGCGCCGGCTATGTCTGGGGCGGCGTGTTGGGCGCCGGCATCGTCGTCATCCTGAAAGAGATTCTTCAAAGCTATTTGCCGTATCTGTTTCACGGCGAGGGCCAACTCGAGACCATCGTGTTCGGCATCCTGCTGGTGGTGCTGCTGCAGCTGGCTCCATCAGGCGTCTGGCCCTGGCTGGTGGCGCGATTGCCGTTCAAGCCAAATCGCAAGCGGCCCGATACTTCCCTGACATTGCCCCCGCGCCCGAGAGCGGCGACCGCTGCCGGCGCGCTGCTGCACATCGACAATGCGCGCAAGCAATTCGGCGGCGTGATCGCGGTCAACAATGTCTCTTTCGACGTCCAGGCCCGCGAGATCGTCGCGCTGATCGGCCCCAACGGCGCCGGCAAGAGCACGACCTTCAACCTGATCACCGGCGTGCTGACCTCGTCGGGCGGCACGATCTCCGTGCTCGGCCGAAATATCGATAATGCGCCGCCGCAGGAAGTCGCAAGGCTCGGCATCGCCAGAACCTTCCAGCATGTCAAACTGGTGCCGGAGATGAGTGTGCTGGAAAACGTCGCGATCGGCGCGCATCTGCGCGGCCACGCCGGCGCCATCTCCAGCATGTTCCGCCTTGATCGCACCGATGAGGCGAAATTGCTGGCGGAAGCGGCGCGCCAGATCGAGCGTGTCGGCCTCGCCGACCAGATCGATCAGCCGGCGGGGAGCCTGTCGCTCGGCCAGCAGCGCATCGTCGAGATCGCGCGTGCGCTGTGCGTCGATCCGATCCTGCTGCTGCTCGACGAGCCGGCCGCGGGATTGCGGCATCTGGAGAAGCAACGGCTCGCAGGCCTGCTGCGTCAGTTGCGCGACGGCGGCATGTCGGTGCTGCTGGTGGAGCACGACATGGGATTTGTGATGGATCTGGCCGACCGCGTCGTGGTGCTCGACTTCGGCACCAAGATCGCCGAAGGCACGCCGCAAGCGATCAAGACCAATCCGGAGGTGATCAAGGCCTATCTCGGAGCGGTCGCATGAGCGCGCTATTGTCGGTGTCATCAGCGCATATCGCCTATGGCAAGGTCGAGGCGGTCCGTTCGGTGTCGCTTGAGGTCGCCGACAACGAGATCGTCACCATCATCGGCGCCAACGGCGCCGGCAAGACCACGCTGTTGAATGCCATCATGGGAATCCTGCCGCTGAAGGGCCGGGTGGCCTTTGCCGGCGAGGACATGGCGCAGCTCGAGATCGAGGACCGGGTCGCGGCCGGCTTGAGCCTGGTGCCGGAGCATCGCGAATTGTTCGGCACCATGAACGTCGAGGACAATCTGCAGCTCGGCGCCTTCCGGATCGCCAAGGCCGTCGCGGCGCAATCGTTCGAGCGGGTCTACACGCTGTTTCCGCGGCTGAAGGAACGGCGCAAGCAATTGGCCGGAACGCTGTCGGGCGGCGAGCAGCAAATGCTGGCGATGGGCCGGGCGCTTATGGGCGCGCCGCGGCTGTTGATGCTGGACGAGCCAAGCCTTGGCTTGGCGCCGATCATCGTCGCCGATATTTTCCGCACCATCGGCGAATTGCGCGCCAGCGGCGTGTCGGTGCTGCTGGTCGAGCAGAACGCGCAGGCCGCGCTGCAAATCGCCGACCGCGCCTATGTGATGGAGCTCGGCGAGTTCATCTTGAACGGACCGGCCGGCGAAATCGCGACCAACCAGCGCGTCGCCGCGAGCTATCTCGGCTTTCCGCACGAGGGCGCGAGCGCGGTTTAGACTTTCATCCGCCGTCATGCCCCGCGAAAGCGGGGCATCCAGTACTACGCGCCGTCGAGATTCAATCTCGTGCAGCTGCGATTACTGGATCATCCGCCTTCGCGGATGATGACGCCAGTGGGGTGGTGCACGCCTTCCCCTCACTTCGCCAGCACGTATTTGCCGTCCTTCACCGTCAAGAGGATGCGCGAGCGGTCGTCGAGGCCGTAGCGGTCCTTTTCGGTGAAGTTGTAGACGCCCTGGCTGGCGGCGATTTCACGCTCGGTCAGGAAGGCCTGACGGATTCCCTCGCGGAATTCCGGCGTGCCCGGCTTGCCGCTTTTCAACGCCACCGGAATGATGCGTTTGAGCAATTCGAAGGCATCGTAGGAATGCGCGGCGAACTGGCTGCGGCTGTTGGGGCCATACTTGGCCTCATAGGCGGTGTTCAGCGCGAGGCCCGGCTTCTTGGTCAGCGCGCTGTCGGGCTGATCTTCGGGATCCATCACCGGACCGGACGCCATGATCACACCTTCCGCCGCCTTTCCGGCGATGCGGATGAAGTCCATGCTGGCGGCGCCATGGGTCTGGTAGATCAGGCCCTTGTAACCGCGATCGCGCAACTCGGTCTGCGGCAGGCCCGCCGCGGTGCCGGAAGCGCCGACCAGGATCGCATCGGGATTGGCGGCGACCAGCTTCAGCACCTGCCCGGTCACCGACGTATCCGGCCGCGCAAATCGCTCCTCGTCCGCCAGCGTCATGCCCATCGGCACGCCCTGCATCTTGAAGTCGTTGAACCAGAGATCGCCGTAGGAATTGGAATAGCCGATATAGCCGACGGTTTTGATGTTGTGCGCCTTCATGTGCTCGTACAGGACCTTGCCCATGATCGGAATCGGCTGCGGCATCGATACCGACCACTTGGCGCGCGCGGGCGTAATCGGGAACGGCGACAGACCGATATGAGGAATGCCGGCCTCGTTGGCGACGTTGGACACCGCGATCGTCGACGGTGTGATGGAAGACCCCATGATGATGTCGGCCTTGGACTCCGTGACGAAGCGCCGTGCATTGGTGGTGGCGTTGGTCGGATCGCCACCGTCGTCGAGCACAATCACCTTGAGCGGCACGCCGGCGATCTCCTTGTTCACGAACTCCAGCGAGTTGCGCTCGGGAATGCCCAGCGGCGCCCCTGGTCCCGTGGTGGTAAGCGACAGACCGATCACGATTTCATTGGTCTGCGCCATCGCGGGCAACCCCGGCAAAGCCATGGACGCCGCGATGGCCGCGGCGGACAAATAAAATTTCTTCATTAATTCCTCCCTTGGGTGTTGTTCTCTAACCTAGATCAAAATCCGATCGATAGTTCAGCCCCTTCTTTAGGTGATGCGCCTCGCCTGGTCAGCCCCGCATGAACTTCGCAATAATCTCCTCCGGCATCGGTGCCGATTTCAGCCGGGTGGGATCGTCCGGGTGACGGCCGACCAGCACGCGGGTCTCGAACGCCTCGATCGCCAGCGCCTCGCCCTTGAACACCTTGTGGGTTACCTCGAAGCTCGAACGCTTGAAACTCTCGACCCGGCTTTCGATCGTGATCCAGTCGCCATGGGTCGAGGCGATATGAAATCTCGCCCGCGTATCCACCATGGGAATGCCGACCAGGCCATATTTCCTGATGATGTCCTGCTTGGAGAAACCGGCGGCCTCGAACAGGATCGAGGTCGAGTCGTCGAACATCTCGAAGTAGCGGGGGTAATAGACGATGTTGGCGGGATCGCAGTCGCCCCACTGAATCTGCACGTCGCGCCGATGGACGAACATGCAATATTCCTAGCGCGGCGCCATGCGAAGCGCGGCATCGAGCCGCACCACCTCGCCATTGAGGTACGGATTGTCGATCATGTGCAGCGCCAGCGAAGCGAACTCGTCGGCTTGCCCGAGCCGGCGCGGAAACGGGATCGACGCGGCCAGGCTGTCCTGCGCCTCCTGCGGCAAATTGGCCAACAGCGGCGTCAGAAACAGCCCCGGCGCGATGGTGAGCACGCGAATGCCGAACTGCGCCAGTTCGCGCGCGATCGGCAGCGTCATCGCGACGATGCCGCCTTTCGAGGCCGAATAGGCCGACTGTCCGATCTGGCCGTCATAGGCCGCGATCGACGCGGTGGAGATCACGACGCCGCGCTCGCCGGTCGCAAGCGGCTCCAGCTTCGACATTTCCGCGGTCGCCAGCCGCAGCATGTTGAACGAGCCGATCAGGTTGACCTTGATCACCTTGTCGAAATCGGCAAGCGGCATCGGCCCCTCGCGGCCGATCACCCGCTTGGCGACGCCGATGCCGGCGCAATTGATCAATACCCGCGCCGGACCATGGGCCTTCGACGCGGTGACGATGGCGGCTTCGGCCGAAGCTGCGTCGGCGACGTCGCAGACCACCGCCACACCCCTGATCTCGGCGGCGACGCTTTCGGCGAGCTTGGCGTTGAGGTCGCAGACGGCAACTTTCGCGCCCTGGGCCGCGAGCCGGCGCGCGGTGGCGGCGCCCAATCCCGATGCGCCCCCGGTGACGATGGCGGCCTGATCCTTCAACTGCATGGCTTTCCTCCCTGGCGAATGGTTGTTCGAATTAGCTAAAGCGTTATCACGTGTGCGCCGGGTGTTGGCGAATAAAGCTCGTCGATCAGGCGGCTGCGATGATCCAGCACCGCGCGCTGGTTGATCGACCCCTTGTCGGTCACTTCGCCGCGATCGATCGACAGCGGCGTATCGAGCAGAATCGCGCGCGTGATCCGCGTCGAAGAGCCCGTCGAGGTCTCCAGAAATTTGCAAAACCGCTCGCGAAACGCGTCGCGGATCAGCGGATCGCCTGCCGTCGCGGCAAGGTCATCGGCCGGCAGCGTTGGATTGATCAGACGGCAGCCGTCGAGATCGAGAATGACCAGCGCCGACACCTCGTCGCGGTTGATGCCGGATATCACGACATCGCGCACCAGCGGCGCGCAGGCCGCGACAAACCGGGCACGGAGCGGACCGACGCTGACCCAGGTGCCGCTGGCGAGTTTGAAATCCTCGGCGATGCGGCCATCGAAATCGAAGCCGGCGCTGAAATCACTGGGGTCGACCGGCTTGATCGCATCGCCGAATTTATAAAAGCCTTCCTCGTCGAAGGCAGGGCGGTCAGTTCCGGCTGGCGCCAATAGCCCGGCGTGACGTTCGGCCCCTTGGCGCGAACCTCCAGCTTGCCGTTGTTGGGGACGAGCTTGGCATCGTTGCCGGATACGGGAAGCCCGACATGGCCGGAGCGGCTGGTGGCAGGCCGCACCGACATGAAGAACGGCGCGGTCTCGGTGGCGCCGAGGCCGGTCAGCATGGGCACGCGGAAGCCGGTCTCCTGCACCGCGAGTTCGTCGAGGCTGTTCCAGACATAGGGCGACAGCGCCGCGCCGGAGAAGAACATCGCGTGCAGCCGATGGAAGAATTTTGCGCGCAACATCTCGTCGTCGCGCAGGTAAGGCAGCAGCGATTCATAACCCTTCGGCACGTTGAAATAGACCGTCGGCGAAATCTCGCGGAGATTGCGCACGGTTTCCTCGATGCCGCCGGGCATCGGCTTGCCCGCATCGAGATACATCGAGCCGCCATTGTACAGCGTCAGCCCGATATTGTGATTGCCGCCAAAGGTGTGATTCCAGGGCAGCCAGTCGACGATCACGGGCGGCTCGTCCTTCAGGAAAGCCAGCGTCTCGCGCAGCATCACCTGATTGGCACAGATCATCCGCTGGGTGTTGATGACCGCCTTCGGATTGCCGGTCGAGCCCGAGGTCAGCAGGAATTTTGCAATGGTATCCGGGCCGATGGCGTCATGCGCCGCATCGAGGCCGGGATGTTCCTGACTCGCCAATAAATCGCCGAGCAACGTGACCTGGCGGCCGGGCACGCCGCCGCGCGATGCCGCGATCTCGGTGGCGTCAGGCACATTGGCGGAGAGCGCATCGGCGAATTTGCTGGCATCGTCGGCAAACACCAGGCCGGGCGTCAGCAGCTTCATCAGATAGGCGAGCTTGCCGTAATCCTTCGACACCAGCGAATAGGCCGGCGACACCGGACAGAACGGGATGCCCGCATAGAGCGCGCCGAACGCGACCAGCGCGTGGTCGATCGAATTGCCGGAGAGAATGACGATCGGCTTCTCCGCCGAGAGATCGCGCGCAAGCAAGCTTGAGGCGATGCGCCGGCTTGAGGCGAGCAATTGCGCGTAGGTGATTTGCCGCCATCCACCGTCCGCGGCACGCTCCGCCATGAAGATGCGGTTCGGCTCGGCCTTGGCCCAATGGTGCAGGCGGTCGGTAAGCCGGACCGGGTATTCGCCGAGCGCAATTTTCGGCCGCAGATAGATAGTGCCGTCGTCGCGGCGATCGATGGACACGGCGGGATCGCCGAACGAGATCGGGCGCAGCGGCGCGTCGCTGCGCGCGGTCGGGGCAGACATGTTCGGTTTTGCGCTCATGTCAGGTGGGCTTCACCTTTGCGGTCTTGCGATCGAGAAACGCGCGTATCCGAAGTTTTGCTTCCTTGTCGCTCTGCGCCACCGTCGCCATCAGCGATTCCATCAGAAGGCCGGTCTGCGGATTGGCCTCCGCAATCATCGGCAGCGCCTGCAGCACGGCGAAATTCGTCAGCGGCGCATTGCTTGCGACCCGGGCGGCGAGCTCCATCGCCTTGGAATAGGCGTTGCCCTCCTCGGTGAGATATTGCGCAAAGCCGTAGGAGGCGCCTTCGGTCGCGGAATAAACCCTTCCGGTCAGCATCATATCCGTCATCCGGGCGACGCCGATCAGCCGCGGCAGCCGCACCGATCCGCCGCCGCCGACGAAGATGCCGCGTTGCCCCTCGGGCAGCGCGAAATAGGCTGAGGGCTCGGCGACGCGAATATGCGCGGCGCAGGCCAGCTCCAGCCCGCCGCCGATGACAGCGCCCCGAAGCGCGGCGATCACCGGCACCCGGCTATATTGAATGCGGTCGAACACCCGGTGCCACATCTGCGAATGCCGCAAACCTTCCGTGGCATCGTGCTCGGTCAGTTCCGACAGGTCGAGACCGGACGAGAAATGCGCGCCGATGCCATGGATCACGACCGCGCCGATTCCATCCGGGAGATTGGAGAAGCAATCCTGGATCGCGAGCATGATGCCGTCGTTCAGCGCGTTGCGCTTGGCCGGGCGGTTGAGGCCGACCGACAGCACCGGGCCTGATACCTCGACCTTGAGCAGCGCCGACCGGTCGGCGGTCGCGGCGGGAGCAGCGTTTCCCATGGATATATTACGTCCTGTCCAGAATAGTTATATCTTATAACGAATTTGGAGCGAGTCAATCAATAACCCAAGCGTCGTCCCGGCGAACGCCGGGACCTATACGCCGTGTCCCATCGTTTGCCCGTGTAGCTGTCGCCTTCTGCAACAATGGCCGCCGGTGGTTATGGGTCCCGGCGTTCGCCGGGACGACTGGAGTTCTCACAGCACCTGATGCACGTCGATGACGACGCGGTCGGGATGCCGCGCGCCGACCCCGATGAACAAGTTTTCCATCAGCCAGCGATACTTTTCAGCCCCGGTTTCGAATTTCGGCACCGAGCGAAAATAGATCAGCGCGGGATCGACGCTCTCCCCTTTGGCGATCCGGTCCAGCAGCTCCTTCGGACCGAAACGGATGCCGATATTCTCGATGTAGACAATCGCGCCGTCGTCCATCTCAAAAGCGTATTTCGCTTCCAGTTCGGTCAAGCCGCTCGGGCGAATGGTCTGGAAATCCGCGCCGCACGGAAAGATCGTCCCGTTGATGCCCTCGCCGCGCACTTCGCCGCCGAGGATCGGAATGATCCGCCTGACACCGTGGCCGAAATCGCCGGCGACGATCGGGGCGCCGACCTGGATGACGAGGCTGAAGACATATCTGGTTTGAAGCGCTGGCACCATGGATCATCGCAACCTTCTCGTTTCAGGGGAAGGAAAGCTAGTGAGCCATCATGCGTTGCGGCAGCCAGGTCGCCAGCAACGGAAACGCGATCAGAATGACCAGCCGAATGAGGTCGGTCGCCACGAACGGAAGCACGCCCCTGAAAATCGTGGCAAACGACACGTCCTTGACGACGCTTTTGATGACGAAGACATTCATTCCGACCGGCGGATGGATCAGGCCAAGTTCCACCGTCATCACGATGATCACGCCGAACCAGATCGGGTCGAAGCCGAGATGCGTGATCACCGGGAAGATGATCGGCACCGTCAAGATGATCATGGCCATCGCGTCCATCAGGCAGCCAAGCACCAGATACATCACCATGATGAGGGCGAGGACGCCGTAGCTGCCGAGACCGAGGCCGGTGAGAAATTCCGTGACCTTTTGCGGGGTTTGCGTCACCGTGAGGAAATACCCGAAGATCAAGGCGCCGATCAGCACCGTAAAGACCGCAGCCGCGGTGCGGGTCGCCTGCAGCAGCGAGGCGAGGATCTTGTCCTTGTCCAGCCGCCCGGTGAGCACGCCGATCAGGAACGCGCCGGTCGCGCCGACGCCGCCTGCTTCAGTCGGGGTGAAGCGCGGCAGAAATGGCAGGCCGTAAAGCCCGCCGATGACGAATACGAACAGCAGCACCGGCGCCCAGATATTCTTCAGCCCGGCGAACCGCTCGCGCCATGTGGTTTGCGGACCCGTCGGCAGGAAACCCGGCCGCAAATAGCCGATCAGCGCGATGGTGATCATGTACATGGTCATCGCCAGCAGGCCGGGAATGATGCCGGCGATGAACAGCTTGCCGATGTCCTGCTCGGTGATGATGCCGTAGACCGCGAGCACGGTCGACGGCGGCAGCATGGCCCCCAGCGTGCCGCCGGCCGCGATCACGCCGGTCGCGAAAGATTGCGGATAGCCGAAGCGGCGCATTTCCGGATAGGCCACAGCCGAAAACGTCGCGGCGGTCGCCACCGACGAGCCGCAGATGGCGGCAAAGCCGCCGCAAGCCGCGACCGTGGCAATGCCCAGCCCGCCGCGCATATGTCCGACGAAGCCATTGGCGGCGCGGAACAGTTCGCGGCTCATGCCGGAATTGCTGACGAAAGTCCCCATCAGCAGGAACATCGGAATCACGCCGAAGGTGTAGTCGGTCACCGTGCGCATCGAGGTCTGGCCGACCAGCTTGAGCGCCGGCGAGCCGCCGACCAGATAAGTGAAGCCGGAGACGCCGACGAGCCCCATCGCCATGCCCACCGGCACGCGCAGCAGCATCAGCGCAAACAGCGCGACGAACCCCAGGACGGCGACGGCGTCGGTGCTCATGCCGGTCTACTCCGTGGCCTTGATCTTGGGGTCCTGCATCAGATCCGGACTGACAATCAGCCGATAGGTGCGGATCGCGATCAGCAGCACCGCGGAGACGTCGCCGGCCCACGCGACGGCGAAGAACGGCCACGCCGGCATGTGCATGTCGAATGTAAGGACATTGTCGTTATAGGTGCCGCGCACCTTGTCGAACAGCGTCCAGGTCTGCACCGTCACCACGAACAGCAGAACCAGCGTCGCAAACACGTCGATCATGCGCTGGTACTTCGGCCCGACATTGGCCCAGATCAGATCGACGGTGATGTGTCCGCCGCGATAGCTGGTGGCGGCGATGCCCCAGAAGATCAGAATGCCGAGCAGCATGCGCCCGATATCGAAGGAATCCGGGATCGAATAGTTGAAAAGATTGCGCAACAAAACCGCGATGAAAATGTTGGCGGCGACAATGCCGACAAATCCAGCCGCGATCCATTCGATCGTATCGATGAAACGATCCATAGAGGCGCGCTTCATGTCCGCTCCACACGGCCTAACGATTGCAGGGAGAACGCGGCGGCGGGAGGATCCTGCCGCCGTACCGATAAGTATCAGCTTTACTGCGCCAGCGCGTTGTATTTGGTCAGGGCGGCACGAAGTTCAGCCATCGCCGCGTCCGCATCGATCCCGGTTTTCTTGACGCCATCGGCCCAGGTTTTGACCAGCGGCTCGGACGCTTTTTTCCACAATGCCGTCTGCTCCGGGGTCAGTTTGTAGACTTCGTGACCTTCCTCTGCCCTCACCTTCTCGACGCCGGCGTCTTCGAACTTGCCCCAGGGTTCGCCGACGCGGCCGGCAGCCTCGGTATTGCAGTTGTCGTCGATCGCCTTTTTCTGGCGGTCGGACATCTGGTTGTACTTATCCTTGTTCATCACGAAGGCAAATGTCGTGACGTAAAGCGGCGCTTCCATGTGATATTTCGTCACCTTGTCGATGCCGAACAGCACCAGCGATCCCCACGGGAAGGTGACGGCGTCGGCAACGCCGCGTTCGATGATGTCGCGGACTTCCGGCGCCGAGGACTGCACGTTGGTGCCGCCGAGCTGGGTCACGAAATTCGCCATGGTGGCGTGGGCGGGGCGGATCTTCATGCCCTTGATGTCGTCCGGCACCAGGATTTTCTTGGTACGCGAGTGGAACGACGAGGGCGAATGGATGAAGGCCAGGCAGAACTTGACGTCCTTCATTTCCTTCTCGGCATATTTCCGATACCAGGCGTCGAGCGCCATCGAGCCGCCCTTGGCGTCCGACATCAGGAACGGCAATTCACCGGCGCCGATAATCGGGAAACGGCCGGGCTGATAGCCCGGGTTGACGTAAGTGACGTCGGCGATGCCGTCGCGCGCCATGTCGTAATGGTCGAACGCCTTGCCGAGCTGCTGCGCCGGGAAAACCTTGTATTTGATCGTCCCGCCGGATTCCTTTTCGACCGCGGCGCCCCAGTCTTCCAGCGCCTTTTGCAGCGGATGCGACGCAGGTACCCAGTGCGACAATTTCAGTTCGAAGGTCTTTTCCTGCGCCAACGCAGGCGTCACACTGGCGGCCAGCAGCATGGCCAAGAACGTTTTCCTCATCGACATCGTCTCCCTCGTGGTATCAGGGCTTCAATGGCCCTTTGCGGATATTGTTATATGATATAATTATCATTGCAAGCACGTGCGGCCAGCTTCGAAGGCGGCTGCGTTCAAGCCTATAATAATCGGGAGGGCAAGTATTGCGGACAAAAGTAGCAATCATTGGCGCAGGGCCGGCGGGATTGCTGCTGGGACAGCTGCTGCACAGCTACGGAATCGACAACGTCATCCTGGAGCGCCAGACGCCGGACTATGTGCTCGGCCGCATCCGCGCCGGGCTCCTGGAAGAGGGAACGGTAGCCCTGCTCGATGAAGTCGGCGCCGGTGCGCGCGCGCACCGCGAGGGCCTGGTCCATGACGGCATCGAACTGGCCTTCGGCGGCGCACGCCATCGCATCGACATGAAGGCCGCCACCGGCAAGACGGTCATGATCTACGGCCAGACCGAAGTGACGCTCGACCTGATGAACGCGCGTCGCGCGGCCGGTCTCACCACGGTTTATGAAGCTGCCGACGTCAATCCGCATGATTTCGACAGCGATCATCCGCGCGTATCCTACGTCAAGGACGGCATCGGCCACGAGATCGCCTGCGATTTCATCGCCGGCTGCGACGGCTTTCACGGCGTCAGCCGCGCCAGCGTAAAACCTTCGGCGATCGAGACGTTTGAGCGAATCTATCCGTTCGGCTGGCTTGGGATCTTGTCGGAAACGCCGCCGGTCAGCCACGAACTGATCTACACCAACCACGCCAGGGGATTTGCGCTTTGCACCATGCGCTCGATGCATCGCAGCCGCTATTACGTGCAATGTCCGCTCGACGATCACATCGATCAATGGCCGGACCAGAGGTTCTGGGATGAATTGAAGCGGCGGCTGGATCGGAAGGCGGTCGACAACCTCGTCACCGGGCCTTCGATCGAAAAGAGCATCGCGCCGCTGCGCAGTTTCGTCGCCGAGCCGATGCGGTTCGGGCGGATGTTCCTGGCCGGCGATGCCGCGCACATCGTGCCGCCGACCGGCGCCAAGGGGCTCAACCTCGCCGCCAGCGACGTGCATTTTCTCGCGCACGCCTTGCGCGAATATTACGACGAGAAATCCTCCGCCGGGATCGACGGCTATTCCGCAAAGGCGCTGGCGCGGGTCTGGAAGGCGGTGCGCTTCTCCTGGTGGATGACCTCGATGATGCACCGCTTTCCCGACACCGAAGGGTTTGGCGGGCGAATTCAATTGGCCGAGCTGAATTATCTCGTCAGCTCGAAGGCGGCGACGACGTCGCTGTCGGAGAATTATGTGGGATTGCCGTATTAGACTGTGTGGATCGAGTTGCCGCGAACTCCGCTTCACCTCTCCCGTGGGGAGAGGTCGGATCGCGCTAGCGATCCGGGTGAGGGGTTACAGCCTAACGATAGACCGTAACCCCTCACCCCAACCCGCTCCCATCGGGAGAGGGAGCGCACTTTCGATGCGGGGACACTCAGTCATGCTCACTCTGTATTTCGCGCCGGGCTCGAGTTCGTTTGCCGTGCACATCGCGCTGCACGAGATCGGCGTCCCCTTCGAGGGCAAGCCGATGTCATTCAAAGGGAATGACCTGCGCTCGCCCGCCTACCTAAAGCTCAACCCCGAAGGCAAAGTCCCCACCTTGATCGTCGACGGCCGTCCGCTCACCGAAGTCGCAGCCATCCTCTATTATCTCGCCAAGCGCTTCCCGGATGCTGAGCTATTGCCGCGCGATGATATCGAAGCCGACGCGCAGGCGCTCTCGTGGATGTCCTTTGCCGCCTCCACGCTGCATCCCGCGCGCCGGCGCGGACTGGATTACGCCAAGGAGGTCTATGGAATAGCCGATCGGCGCCTGGGCAGCGGCTGGGCGCTGGGCCGCTATTCGATCGCCGACATCCATCTGTTTCGGCTGTATTGGCGGCTCGCCAATTCGCTCAAGCCCGCGCCCGAAACCTTTCCCAATCTCACCGCGCATTATCAGCGCATGATGGCCCGTCCCGCGGTGCAACGCACGATCGAGATTGAATCGGCGATTGGATACGAATTGCCGGCGTGAATGCTCTAGTTGTCATCATCCGCGAAGGCGGATGATCCGGTATTCCAGAGCGCTTGTGACGGAATCGAGAAGCTGCAGCGTACTGGATACCCCGCTTTCGCGGGGTATGACGACGGTGGGATTGAGGATGACCGCCGCCCAAGATCCCGTTTTAAACTTTGTATGCGGTGCATTTCGTGATGGGATCGCGTTCAATGGCGGTTGGAGTCACTGTTGAGTGCACGCATGACCGCCACCGATATCCCCGAAGGTTTCGAACGCCAGTCCCGGCGTAGTCCGCTCACCGATCCGTGGGAGCCGATCTATACGAAGCAAACGCCTGACGCGATCATCCTCGGACTTCGGCTCGCCACCCCGCATACCAACGCGCGCGGATTCGTCCATGGCGGCTTGATCGCAGCACTGGCCGACAAAGCCATGGGGCACAGCTGCGGCCACAAGATGCGCGGCGTCCATTCGCTGGTGACGGTCAGCATGTCGATCGACTTCATCAGCAGCGCCCAGATCGGGCAATGGCTCACGGTCGAGACCGACGTCATCAAGACCGGCGGCACGCTTTGCTTTGCGCAATGCTTCGTCACCGCCGACGGCGTCGCCATCGCGCGCGCCAACGCGACGTTCCGGGTGGTGAAGAAGAAGGGATAGCCGCTCAATTCGAGGCGCGCGCATCCGCTTCCATCGTCATGCCCCGCGAAGGCGGGGCATCCAGTAGTCCACGGCATTTATGAGAATCGAGACGTCGGCGTTTACTGGATCACCCGCTTTCGCGAGTGATGACGGCGAATTTTGTGGAACGCGCATCCTCAGATGTGCAATTGCACATCGGGGAATAACGATGAAACAGTTAGGCCCGCCAAAATGCCAGTCGCTGATTTCGATCACCAGATCGACAAAAGTCCGCACCTTCGCCGACAACAGCCGCGACGTTGGATAGACGACGTGGATCGGCAATGGCGGCTGCTCGAATTTTTCCAGCACGATTTCGAGCCGGCCGGCCTTGATCGCCTCCGCCGCCTGATAGGCCAGCACCCGGGTCAGGCCGCCACCCTGCTCGGCATACTGGATCGCGGCGTCGGCGCTGTTGGTGGTAAAGCGCGGCGCGCACGCCACGCGAACCTCGCGGCCATCTTCGACAAAGCGCCAGTCCGGCGACACGGTCGTGGCGCCGAACTGGATCGTGTCATGCGATGCGATCGCCTCCGGCGTGTCAGGCTCGCCGCGCCGTTTCAGATAGTCTGATGAGGCGACCACGATCCGCCGCATCTCGCCGACATGGCGCGCCACCAGGGTGGAATCGGCGAGGTGGCCGATCCTGATGGCGAGATCGACGCCTTCTTCCACCAGATTGATCATGCGATCCGATAGCCGCAGTTCGCCCAACACCTCGGGATAGCGCATCAGGTAGGCCGACATCACCGGACTGACATGGAGGCGTCCGAATCCGATCGGCGCCGAGACCACCAGCCGTCCGTTCGGCCGCGTGCGTTCGCCCTCGACCGAGCCTTCGGCTTCCTCGACGTCGGCGAGAATGCGCCTGACACGCTCCAGATAGCGCGAACCGACGTCGGTCAGCGCGACCTGCCGTGTGGTCCGCTGTAACAGCCGCGCGCCGAGATGATCCTCCAGCGCCGCAATCAGCCGGGTCACGCCCGAGGGCGACAACCCGAGTTTGCGCGCCGCCGGTGCAAAACCCTGGAGGTCAGCCACCGCGACAAAGGCCTGCATGGCGTCGATGCGATCCATGCTATTATTTCATATATTGCAACGATGAAGTGTCAATCCGGAAGATTGTTCAAATTTAGAAAGAGCCCATGTTAGGGACAAGCTTCGCTAGCCCCCGGGGCGAATTTCCAAGGATTCTCCGATGTCGGACACAAACAGCTATTCCAGCGACGTCGCGTTCACCCCGGCGGTGAAGGCGGTTCAGGCCCGCAAGGGATCGCGGGATGCTTATGCCCACGTCGAACAACGCGGCGGCTGGCGCACCGACATCGACGAGGATCTGTCAGCGTTTCTCGCCGCCCAGGACAGCATGTTCCTCGCGACCGCCAGCGCGGACGGCCAGCCCTATATCCAGCATCGCGGCGGGCCGAAAGGTTTTATCAAGGTTCTGGACAAGAACACGCTGGCGTTCGCCGATTACAGCGGCAACCGGCAATACATCACGCAAGGAAACCTCTCCGAAAACCCGAAGGCCAATATCTTCGTGATGGATTACGCGCATCGCCGCCGGGTGAAAATCTGGGGCGAGGCGCGTGTCGTGGATGACGATCCGGCGCTGACGAAATCGCTGATGCCGCAAGGCTACAAGGCGCGGCCCGAACAGGTCATCCTGTTCAGGATTTCCGCATGGGACACCAACTGCCCGCAGCACATCCCGCAGAAGTTCGACGCCGCCGATGTGGCGGCAGCGCTGGCCTCGCGCGACGCGCGCATCGCGGAACTGGAGACGGAACTGGCGGCAGTGAAGGGCGAGGTATCATCCTCTGACGGGCGGACCATCTGAGGACGAAACAATCGTCGTCCCAGCGAAAGCGGGACGACCCGCTCATTGAACCTTAGGCCGCCTCTCGCAGCGATGCCCAGGCAAAGTCCGGATAATATTGAAGCATCATCCGGTCGACATAGGCTGTGAGGTTCTGGAATTGTTCAGCCCGCTCCCGCAATAGCGACACGAAGAACGGCGTCAGGATTCCGGCAAGCGCACCGAATGCGGTGGCATCGGTACCGCAGGGCGTGTCACCCATCAAATACGGCTTTTCCCCGAGCTGGACCGACAGCGCAAACAACGAGCGGACTGCAAGGTCGATGTCCTCGTCCGGGGCGTGGCGGCCGAGACCGCTCAGGAGGTAATTCTCGGCAACACGGAATTGCGCGTCTTCGCGAAGCTTTTCACGCAGATGCTCGGGCGCCGCATCGAAAAAATGCGCGGGCCCTTTGGCAAAGTTTTCAGCCTCGACCCAGCGCGCTCCGACCAGCGCCCAATAGACATGGTGCTCGATCATCCGCTCGAACGCCCAGGCCTGCGCGCGATCCTGCAAACTGAGGGGGGCGTCGAAATCGAACCCGTACTTGCCTTCGATATGCGCGCGAATGAAGGTGGAATCGGCAATGCTCTCTGCCTCATCGACGATATAGGGCAGCTGCCCCTTGGGAGAGGCCGGAGGCTTCGCCTTTTCCTTGCGGTAGGTTAGACCAGCCATCTTCAACTGGACTTCGGTCTTGGTCACAAAAGGGCTGATTTCCGGCAAGCCGAATCCGGGGCCAAAGCCGTAGAGGGTAATCATGTGGGCGCTCCCGATTTCTTGAGCAGGCGCTTCAAACTAGCCATCCCCTGTTGCCACCGTGGTGTCAGCAGCGGCGACATCGTTGTCCAGAGGTCGAGGCCGTACAGAATCATCATGGACAAAATCCTCTTGGTTGGAGTGTTGTCCCGGTATACTGGCCCCCTGCTGCCAACATGCTGTCAGCATCGGCGAGGCTGCACCCTGAAAAGAGACGCCCCATGAGACGTGCCGACCGGCTGTTCCAGATCATTCAGGTGCTCCGGCGCACCCGGAAACCACTGACCGCAGACGCGATCGCGACCGAGCTCGAGACCTCGAAGCGAACGATCTACCGCGACATCGCGACCCTGATGGGACAGCGCGTGCCGATCCGCGGTGAGGCCGGCATGGGTTATATTCTGGAGAAGGGATTTGACCTGCCGCCGCTGATGCTCACCCCTGACGAGATCGAAGCGGCCGTGCTCGGCGCGCAATGGGTCGCCGGCCATGCTGATACGGCTTTGTCCCGCGCCGCTCATGACCTCATCGCGAAAATCGCCGACACCGTCCCCGAACGGCTAAGACCTTTTGTGCTTGAACCCGCCAGCCGCGCCCGACCGGGCTGGCGCAAGGAACCTGACCGCATCGACATGGCGCGGACGCGTACGCAGATTCACGAAGGAAAGAAAATCACACTGCGCTATCGCGACGAACACGGCCGTGACAGCGAACGCACCATCTGGCCGATCGCCATCGGCTATCTCGAAGCCGTGCGGATTCTGGCGGCATGGTGCGAACTGCGCAGGGATTTTCGCAGCTTTCGAACCGACCGTGTCGTCGACGCGCTGTATCTCGACGAAAACTATCCCGAGCGGCGTGACTTGCTCAGAGCGAGATGGCGACGGAGCCTGGTCTGGGAACATCCGAGCGATACTTGATAGCTGCAGCTCGCGCGGCCAACCGGTCGATCGCTCCAATATCCCTCGATTTGAGCATGATCTCCGGGCCAACGCCTCGCGTTTGTCCCGTCGGAAACCGGTTCCACTTTTCCGGATCATGCTCTAAACGGAAGCCATGGAGACGAGCAATCCAGCCATTGACGTCGAAAGCCCCTGCCAGGCCTGCGGCGCATGCTGTTCCTATTCGTCGAACTGGCCGCGGTTCACCACCGAGGACGACGCGGCGCTCGATCTGATTCCGCAAAAGCTCGTCAACGAGAAGCTGTCGGGCATGCGCTGCGACGGCGACCGCTGCTCGGCCCTGTCAGGCAAGGTCGGGGTCGCGACCTCGTGCGGAATTTATGCTGATCGGCCCGAAGTCTGCCGGACCTGCATGCCCGGCGATCCCGAATGCCAGGTGGCGCGGAGACGGCATGGCCTGCCGGCGCTGATGTGATTCCAGAGTCTGTCCCAGCGAAAGGCAAGGGCACCCATACGCGCGTGCCATCACAACAATCGTATTGAAGCGATGATGGCAGACGCGTTCTGCAACAAGCCAACTCTGGTGGTTATGGGTCCCTGCTTTCGCAGGGACGACGAGCCAACTATGCGCTTAGTTCACGCCGTTGCGGCCTGGGCGAACTCTTCGTCAAGCTCGTCGTCATCAGGCGAAAACGTGCTGAGCGGCTTGGTCGAGAGCGTGATCGGCTTGCGGTTGCCGTAGGAAGATGACGGCGCGGCGCGCGTTGCCGGCGCCTGGCGGGACAGCGTGTAAAGGGTAGAGCCGACCCGTCCGCCCAGATGGATCAGTTCGCGTTCGCTGCAACTTGCCGCGATCGAGAGCGCCAGCGCGTGCAGATGGCTTCTGCGATAGCAGAACAACGCCAGCATGGCCCGGACCTCGGAAGAGACGCTCTCCACCAGTTGGGGCAGGCCGTTTTCGCTGGCGCGGTACATTTCGCCGAGCAATTCCTCCCGGACAGGGCAGAAATCGTTTTCGTAGGCATCGCGGCTTGAAAACATCTGGATATCCCCCTGTTCGCACGATGCAATGCAACTCTCTAACGAAAGGTTAACCAACGTACCCAGTAGTCACCCGGGTACATTGAGCCGGTTAACCGAATCAGACTAGCGCAGCCGCGATTCGCTTCTCCCCTACAGCGAGTTTGCCTGCATCCAGCCGGCCACCGCCCGCCCGATCGCCGGCCCGGAATCCTCCTGAATGAAATGCGAGCCTGATACGGTGACTTCGGTCTGGTTTTTCCAGCCTCGGCAGAACTCCCTGACAGCGCCGATCAGAATGGCGCCGGGCTCGGCGTTGACGAACAGTTTTGGAATATCGCTGTTCGCCATCCACTGCGAATAGTCGGCGGCAATCTGCACCACATCGGCGGGTTCGCCCGCGATCGGAATCTGCCGCGGCCAGGTCAGCGTCGGCCAGCGGTCCTCGGCTTTCGGATAAGGCCGGCGATATTCCGTCATCTCGGCCTCGGTCAGTTTGCGAAGCACCGACCCCGGCAGTACCCGCTCGACGAACATGTTGCGCTCGAGGATCATCGCCTCACCCTTGTCGGAGCGAAACCCCTGGAAGATCGGCGTTGCGGACGCGCTGAATTCGTCCCAGGAGGCGATCGGCCGCACGATCGCCTCCATGTAGGCGATGCCGCGGACACGGTCGCGGTGATGGTTGGCCCAGTCGAAACCCAGCGCCGAGCCCCAGTCGTGCACCACGAACAGAATGGATTGCGACCGACCGATCACCGCATCGATGAAGGCTCCGAGATATTTGCGGTGGGTCGTGAAGCGGTAGGTGTCGGTATCAGGATTTGGCAATTTGGCGGAATCGCCCATGCCGATCAGATCCGGCGCGATCAGCCGGCCGCACCCCTCCAGTTCGGGAATGACGTCGCGCCACAGATAGGACGAGGTCGGATTGCCATGCAGAAACAACACCGGCGCGCCCTCGCCGCGCTCATGATAGGCCATGCGGCTGCCCAGCACCTCGACGGTCTTTTTTGTGAGCGGTTGTTCTGTCATTGGTTTCTTGCCTCTCAGATTGAGCCAACATGCCGCGCGACGGCGCTGGACGCAAATCAATGTCTCTCCCCTTCACCATCTCCGACCTGCGGCAGCGCCCGCAATTTTTCGACGCCGTAGCCGACCGGATCTGGCAGGCATGGTGGGAAGCCGACGGCTACCCGCTCGACCATATTTCCGGTCGTCTGCGTGAGAACATGAAGGCGACCCCGATACCGTTCGCTCTCGTCGCCCATGACGGCGAGGCGTTTCTCGGCACCGCATCGGTGATCGCGTCCGACCTTGCGGAGCGGCCGCAATTGACGCCGTGGGTCGCGGCGGTATGGGTCGAGCCGGAGGCGCGAGGGCGCGGCATTGGCGCCGCACTGGTTGATCGCGCCACGCGGGATTGCTTTGCACTGGGTGTCAGCCGCGCCTATCTGTGCGCGCGGCCGCGGATGTCACGCTTTCTACGAAGCACTGGGCTGGACCATCATCGAACGAAAAGTCGGGAAACATCAACTCAGCGTACTTGTCCGGGAACCTGACGCGATCAATTCGCCGCCATGAAAATCGACAGGCCGAAGCCGGTGAGATGATGCAGCGCCTGATCGACCCCGATCAGCGTCCAGAACCACGGATGCTCCACCGTCACTTCAAAGGTGGAGGCGCAAAAACCCTTGGCGCGATCGACCGTGATGTGAATCGCGAAATCGATCAGGGCGACGAACCAGAACCGCGGCGCGATGATCAGGATCAGCGCCGTTGCAACCGCAAGGTGCACAAGACAATGGGCCAGCAGTGGCAGCGCCCATCCGCTCTTCTGGTCCTTGCCGATCGCCATCCAGGAATTCTGCAGGACAAAATCCGCGATGACATGCTTGAAGGTAAGGACGAGCATCCACCCCACCAGCAAACCAACCGGAACCGTCGCGGACATGGGGGGAAACGACAAAGCTGAAGCCCTCGCTGGGACAGACTTGGAACGGCACGGACAGAACGGCAGGCTTCAGCGCAACTTGTTCTCAAATCCGGACAATTCGACCGGTATTGGTCATTTATGACACCTCCCCGGCCAGAATGCACCTACGGATGGTTCGAAAAACACAAGATGTGGCTTAACGGCGATAGGCCCGCGATATCCGCGCACGGGCCCGGCGTTAAGGTTACCGGAGAGCCCGGTTTGCAATCCGCTCGGGGGCGGATATCATCGTCAAGCTGGAAAATTGTCGTTCTTTTTTAGATATTTACGATCTCGTCGGGCAATCCTCGGAGGCCGGTCAGGCGGCAAAGCACCCCGGCCCGGATATGAGCCATGAGCGCTGAAGTGTTAACGCAGCAAGCGGAAAAGCCGCCCACGCGCTCGCGGGTTGTCAGAAACAACCGCAACCAAATGCTGCTGTTTGTCGCGCTGACATTGATCCTGACCACAGCCACCGTCTGGGGCGGCCGCATCTGGTTGAGAAATTCCGAAACGCTGATCTTCGCGGTCGGCGACGGCAACAGCCTTGAAGCCCGCTTTGCCGCCAAGCTGGCCACTGTCCTCAAGAACAACTCTTCAAAGCTGCACCTCAAGATCGTGCCCCATGCCGACAGCGCCAAGGCGCTCGCGCAGTTCGATCGCAGGCAGGCCGATCTCGCGGTGCTGCGCACCGACGTCAAGGTCCCGCCCCGCGCCCGCGCGCTCGCCATCCTCGAACATGACGTCGTGCTGCTGATCAGCCCAGCCAACAAAAAGATCAAGTCGCTCGCGGAGCTGAAGAAAAAGAAGATTGCGGTCCGGGCTGACGGCGACAATAGCGCAGGCTTCGTCCGCAATCTGCTGGAGATTTCCGATAGCTCCGACGCCGCTTCGCGGGTCCAGATGGCGCCGCCGAATTCGACGCTCGACAAGCTGTTTGGATCGGACGGCTATGGCGCGGTGATCGCCATTGCGCACGCCTCGACGATCATGAAAGACAAGCGCTATGAGCAATATGCCAAGCGCGGCGGGTTCACCATAAACGCGATCGACGAGTCGAAAGCGCTGGCGCGACGAAATCCCGGAATTTCGGAGGAAACGCTGGCCAAGGGCACGCTGTCCTCGGCGCCGCCGATTCCCGATGACGATCTCGATACCATCGGGCTGCAATGGCTGCTGGTCGCGCAGTCCAGAATGTCGACCACGACGGCGGGAGAGCTCGCGCGCACGATCTACGAAAACAAGGCCGACCTTGCGCTTGAGGATGGTTTCGCCTCCAGGATCGAACCGGCGGACACCGACAAGGACGCCTTCATCGTCGCGCATCAGGGCGCCGCCGAATATATCAATGACGACACCAAGTCGTTCATGGACCGCTACAGCGACCTGTTGTATCTGGGCGCGGGGGCGCTCAGCGTCATCGGCTCGATATTTGCCGGGCTCTACGCCAAGGTGACCAGGATTGCGCCCGAGAAGGCCAGCGAGCTGGCAACGGCTATTCTCGACATCGGCGAGCGGGTGGCACACGCCACCTCGCTGGACGCGCTCGATGCGCTGCAGGACGAACTTGAAGCCAACCTTCGCGGCGTGGTGATCGGACTGCGCGACGGCACCATCTCGAGCGACGGGCTGGAGACGTTCAAGCTCGGCTATGAGTTCGTGCGCGACGAGATCGGCATGCGGCGCGAGAGCCTGAAGCGGCACGCCGGCCATGACGACAAGATGGTGATCGTCAAGTCAGCGCAAAGCGCGTAATCCCTCATGGTGAGGAGGCGCGTTTGCGCCGTCTCGAACCATGAGGGCGGCTCATCCTTCGAGACGCGGCGAAGGCGCCGCTCCTCAGGATAAGGGTAAACTCAACCCGCCGCGGCGTTCGCGCCGGCGCCAAGCGCCCGCGCCCTGATCTCCGCGATCACGCGCTTGAGCGCTGCCTGCCGCGGATCGGGCATGACGGCGGCGCGCGCCTCCGCGATGGCAGCGGCAAGATCGGCCAGCGGCAGCACGCCATCGAAGGTCGGCTTGGCGAGACCATCGATAATCGCATGCCAGTCGATGAGACCCTGACGATAGGGGTCGCCATAGCCCTGCACCATATCAGCGGTTTGCACGATGGCGGATGCTGCCTTCGGCTGCTTGGCGAGGCTGCGGCCGATCATGTGCAGCCAGCGTTCGACCCAGGCGCGCTCCCTGGCATAGCGCACCGAGAACAGGCGCCATCGCCGCAAGCCCGCTTCGATCTTCAGGCGGCGAATGCCCCACCGGCTTTTCGTGCTGAAGCGGATCGAGACCAGCTTGCGCGTCCAGCCCAGCCTTTCAAGCACGTCAAGCACCGGTTCGGCGACAATAGCCGGAAGCGCACCGACCAATTCATCGAACCGGAATTTCCTGACATCGTCGGCCGATGGACCGCGCACTTCACCGGCGTCGATCTCGAGTTCGGCGAGCTTCTGTTGCGCGATCCGGATCGGATCCTCATAGCTCATGCGCATGGCCATCAGCCGCGCGATTTCAACGAACATCGCGGCATCGACATCGCGCCGCCCGACGAAGCGCCGCAACCGCTCCACATAAAGCCTTGCGTAACCGGCGCCCTGGTAGTCGATCAGCCGGTGGATGCCTTCGCTGACAACAGGCGCAGCGCCATCGGGCAAGCCGTCGGGGGGGAATGGCGGCGTGTCGTCGTCCTCGCCGATGAAATCGGCGAGCAGATAGCGGAGCGAGGAAAGGACGCTTGCCATCCTGGCGCTCCCGGCTCTTCAAGCCGGCTTCGGCGCGGCGAAGGCGGGCGTGGCGTGCTGCGCCAGCCGCTGCTCCAGCTTTTCGATGTTCTCAAACAACCGGGCGCTGGCGAGGCGAAGAAAGTAGAAGCCGAAGGCCGGATTCTGCACGTAGAGCTCCTCGACCTGGGTATAGTTGACGCTCAGGATGACGCCGGCTTCGATGCATTCCAGCGTTTGGGTCCGCAGGTTCGACGGCGACAGCATGCCGAATTCGCCGACGATGGCGCCTACCGGCAGTTCGATACCGGACTCGACCAGCTGGAATCGGCCGCTGACGATGTAGAACATGCTTTCGGCCTTCTCATCCTTGTAAAACACCATCTCGCCGGCCGCGCATTTGCGTTCGGTCATGAAGGGCTTCAGCCATTCCATCGACAAGTCGCTGTTGACGGATTTTTTCACGTCGCGCACCAGCTGCAGCATCTGGTGCAGCCGGTAGGTGTTGAGCGGCAGCAGCACCGCGTGCAGCACCAGCGTCGGATAATTGCGGGTCGGAATCGCAGAGGCGATCAGGATGATATTGGTGAGGATGCCGAATACCCGCAGCGGGATCATGGTCCGCATCGAAAGGGTTGCTACCACGAAGATCGATGCAAAAAAGCTGCTGGCGGTGCCTGCGTGTTCTGCAAGATGTGAGGTATCCATCGGAAGCCACCAATTTTTAAGGAGCGAACAGGCTCGCGGGTCGTATTCCCTGGCGCACCCGTCATCATAATGTCCGCGGGAGCTTTTGATATACGGAGAAAAGGCGAGGTTTCGTCAGGGATTCCAGCCCATCCCGGCCAGGGAATTCCCGCGCTCGCCGGCCCTATGGGCATACCCCCGGGGTGTTGCGCAGCGCACGCGGGTCCCGCGCGCCGCGCGGCGCAAGCTGCCGCCTCCAAAGCCTGTTTCCGGGCCCCGGCCACAGCGCTGCCTTGGGGCCGTCGTTGACGACCTCCTCCCGCCCGGGCACTTTGGGCCCTGTCAGGCTTTCACCCATCGACAGGCGCCCCATCCCCCATGTCCAAGCCGGTTGTTTTCCCCGCTTTGGCGCAATTCGTGGCCGCAACGGCCGGCCGCAACATGACCAGAGCGGCCTATGTCGCGGTTGCGGCCGGCATCGTCATGATGATTCTGCTCACGGTCGATCCCGCCTATGAGGCCGCGCATCACTGGGTCGATGCGGTGCTGTGGGCGTGCCTGGCTTTCTTTGTGTTCGAATGGGTGGTCCGGCTTCGCCACGCCCATTTGGCGCAGCGCGGGTGGGCCTACGCGGTCTCCTTCCGCGGGCTGGTGGACGCCGTCGCCGCCGCGGCCGTACCGCTGGCCTTCATCCTTGGCGCCAGTGCCAAATCGGCGTGGCTACTGGGCATCTGCTGGATGTTCAAGGTGGTTCCGGGAATTCCGGGATTGCGGCAGTTGCGCCGGGTGCTGGTGCAGGAATCCGGGCCGCTTCTGAGCGTGCTGGTGATCTTCCTGATGGTGTTGTTCCTGGCCTCGGTGTCCGTGTATTTCCTGGAGCGCGACGTCCAGCCGGCCACCTTCGGCAGCGTGCCGGCGGCCTTGTGGTGGGCGATCGCGACCCTGACCACGGTGGGATATGGCGACGTGGTGCCGATCACGCCGCTTGGCCGGCTGGTGGCGGCTTTCGTGATGATCTGCGGCCTCGGCGTGTTCGGGCTCTGGACCGGTATCCTCGCCACCGGCTTTGCCGCCGAGACCCGCCGCGACAATTTCCTCAAGACCTGGGAGTCGGTGACCAAGGTGCCGTTCTTTGCGGCGCTGGGCCCCTCGGCGATCGCCGACGTCACCCACATGCTGCGCACCATGGACCTGCCGGCGCGCACCATGATCATCCGCAAGGGCCAGGTCGGCGACTGCATGTATTTCATCGCCGCCGGCGAGGTCGAGGTCGATTTGCCGGGCAAGAAGGTGAGGCTCGGCGAAGGCTCGTTCTTCGGCGAGATGGCGCTGCTCGGCAACAATTTGCGCTCCGCCAATATCACCACCATGCGGGTGTCGAAGCTGTTGGTGCTCGATCTCGTGGATTTCCGCATGCTGATGGCGCGGCATCCCGATCTTGCCGAGACCATCGACGCCGAGGCCAAGCGGCGCGCGCTGGAGAATAAATGAATGCAGAGACATCCCTCCGCCGCCACTGATGCGGCGAGCGCGCCGGTGCTCGATATCGACGGCGCGCGGGCGACCATCCGCCTCAACCGGCCCAGGCATTTGAACCGGCTGCAGCCCGACGACCTCGACGCGCTGCTAAAACTGTTCGACCGGATCGAATCCGATCCCGCGATGAGGGTCATGGTGCTGACCGGCACCGGCCGCGCCTTCAGCTCCGGATACGATCTCGGTTCGATCGCCGAACGCGCCGCCAACGCGCAGGAACAGACCGCCGGCTCGGCGTTCGAGATCGTCGTCAATCGGCTCGAGGACCTCGCGGTACCGACGATCTGCCGGATCAACGGCGGCGTCTATGGTGGCTCGACCGATCTGGCGCTGGCCTGCGATTTCCGCATCGGCGTCGACAGTTGCGAGATGTTCATGCCGGCGGCGCGGCTCGGACTGCACTATTACAAGAGCGGCATCCAGCGCTACGTGTCGCGGCTCGGTGCCGACAACGCCAGGAAACTGTTCCTGACCGCGCAAAAGATCGGCGCCGCGGAGATGTTGCGGATCGGTTATCTCACCGCGATGGTGCCCGCCGAGGCGCTCGACGAAGAGGTCGATCAACTCGCAAGCATCCTCGCCGGCAATGCGCCGGTCGCGATGCGCGGCATGAAGCGCGCGATCAACGAATTCGCCCGCGGCAGGCTGGATGAAGAGGCCGCCGACCGCCGCCATCGCGACAGCATGCGCAGCGCCGAGATCAAGGAAGGCATGCGAGCGTTCGCGGAAAAACGTCCGCCGAAGTTTTGATGGCGCGAGAAATTATTGACGCCCTCATCCTGAGGAGCGGCCAAAGGCCGCGTCTCGAAGGATGGAGGCCGCACTCGTCCTTCGAGACGCCGCGCAAGGGCGCGGCCCCTCAGGATGAGGCCGGAGTTAACTCTACCACCGTGCAGTTTGATGTCGCCGCCTCGTCCCCACGAAACATTCCGGAAACACGAATCTTCCCCGAGCGCTTGAACGCGCGGCGAAGCCGATCCGACGAACGGGCAGGGACACAACAACGGCCATAGCGCCAATACACTGGAGATAAGACAATGTTTCGCAAGACTACTCTTGGACTGATCGCTGCAGCTTCCCTCAGCGTTGCCGCGCTGGCTCCCGGCTCGGCTTCCGCACATGGCTTTCATGGCGGCGGCTGGGGTCATCACGGTGGCTGGGGCCACGGCTTCGGCTTCGGCGGCCTCTATATCAACACCGGCGTCAGCGACTGCTATCGGCAGCAGGTGGTTCAGACCCCCCGCGGCCCACGCCTGCGCACGATCAACGTCTGCGCCTACGACGTCTACTGATCGGACACGCGCTACGGACAACGAAGACCCCGGTCGCGCCAGCGGTCGGGGCCTTTGCTGGCTGTCTATCCATCGACAAAGGTGACGGTGTCCGCCACGCTTGCGCGCGAGGTCCGGTAGCTGTTGACCTTATGCGCGTGATCGGCGAATCCGAATGAAATTCCGCAGACCACGCGGCGGTCATCGCCGAGATTGAAGTGACGGCGGATCAACAGGGAATGGCGCGCAAGCGCCGCCTGCGCAATGGTGCCGAGACCGAGCGCCTGTGCGGCCAGAATGAAATTGCCGACATAGGCGCCGCAATCGATCGCGCCGTAGACGCCGAGCGCCTCGGTGGTATGAATAATGGCGACATGCGGCGCGCCAAAGAAATTATAGTTCTCCAGCGCCTGCCTCGCGTAGGCGGCCTTGTCGCCGCGCGCGATGCCGAGCGTGTTGTAAAGCTGGAAGCCGCTCTCGCGGCGGCGTTCGAGATAGACCCCGAGATATTCACGCGGCGGCGGAAAGTCATGACCGTCTTCGGCGCCGGAAGCAGCTTCCGCGTAGATCAATTTGCGGAAGCGCTCCTTGGCCTCACCGCTTGCGATCAGCACTTGCCACGGCTGACTGTTGCACCATGACGCCGTGCGCTGCGCCACCTTGAGAACATGGTCAATTGTCTGTTGCGGCACCGGGTCGGGCCGGAACGCGCGTACGGAGTAGCGCTCGTTCAATAGCTCTTCGAGCACGCCAATGCGGTCTTCAACGCTATGCCGGCTGGCCGGCGTGCCCGCCGTGGTATCCGCCATATTCATCGCCCCTTGGTCGGAATCTTGTTGAACGGTACGTCCTTGTCGACGCGGATGTCGCCGGGCAGGCCCAGCACGCGCTCGGCAATGATGTTGCGGAGGATTTCATCGGTGCCGCCCGCGATACGCATCGACGGTGAGCTCAGCAGCATCTGCTGGAACTGCCCGCGCGTCTCTTCCTCGGCAGCGCCGGTAAAGACACCGGCCGCGCCTTCGAGATCCATCGCATACATCGCGATGTCCTGCAGCATCGATCCCGCGACCAGCTTGCCGATCGAGTTTTCCGGACCCGGACGCTCGCCCTTCGACAGCGCCGAGATCGCGCGGTAGCTGGTGTATTTCAGCCCGCTCGCTTTCACCGCCCAGTTGGCGAGCTTCGAACGCGTGGCGCGATCGTCGATCGCCAGCCCATCGTCCGTCATCAGGCTGGCGCAAAAATCAAACATCTCGGGAAAGCCGGTCGCCAACCTTGAGCCGATCGACATCCGCTCGTTCATCAGCGTGGTCAGCGACACGTTCCAGCCATCGCCGACCGCGCCGAGACGCTGATGATCGGGAATCACGACGTCGGTAAAATAGACCTCGTTGAACTCCTGCATGCCGTTGGCCTGCTTGATCGGCCTCACTTCGACGCCCGGGCTCCTCATGTCGAGGAAGAACATCGTGAGGCCCTTGTGCTTCGGTACATTGGGATCGGTCCGCGTAATCAGCAGGCCATAGTCGGAATAATGCGCGCCCGAGGTCCAGATCTTCTGGCCGTTGACGATCCAGTCGTCGCCGCGTCGCTCCGCGCGCGTGCGCAAGCCGGCGACATCAGACCCGCCGGCCGGTTCCGAAAACAATTGGCACCAGATTTGTTCGCCGGAGGCGAGCTTCGGCAGGTAATGGCGTTTGTGCTCCTCGCTGCCATAGGCCATCACGGTCGGCCCGCACATGCCCTCGCCGATCTGGAACGGCTGCGTCAGCTTGCCGTAAACACCCTCTTCCTGTTGCCAGATCACACGCTCGATCGGGGTCGCGCCGCGTCCGCCGTATTCCTTCGGCCAGTGCAGGCAGGCCCAGCCGGCTTCGGCTTTCTTTTTCTGCCAGGCCTTGCCGACATCAACGATTTCCTCTTTCTCCAGCCGGATGCGGCCGAGCGAGGATTTTGAAAGCTCCGCCTCGAATTGCCTTGGGTGCATTGGCGTCGATCCACTTGCGGGCCTCGGCGCGGAACGCGGCTTCCTGCGGGGTGTCATCGAAATTCATGGCGAACCTCTCAAATTTAAAATCTCGCATCAGCTTCTCGTCCTCATGGTGAGGAGGCGCACTTGCGCCGTCTCGAACCATGAGCTTGCTCCATCCTTCGAGACGCCGCGCTTTGCGCGGCTCCTCAGGATGAGGTTATCCTTCATCCCCGCCCCCTGGTCGGTATCTTGTTGAACGGAACATCCTTGTCGACCCGGATGTCGCCGGGCAGTCCGAGCACGCGCTCGGCGATGATATTGCGCATGATCTCGTCGGTGCCGCCCTCGACGCGGGTGCCGGGCGCGCGCAGCAGCATCGCCTGGAATTTACCAGTTGCTTCCGCATCCTCCGGCCCGCTCAGCACGCCAGCCGCACCCTGCAAGTCCAGCGCGTAAGCCGCGACATCCTGGATCATCGCGCCCGCCACCAGCTTGCCGATCGAATTCTCCGGCCCCGGACGCTCGCCCTTCGACAGCGCCGAGATCGCGCGGAAGCTGGTGTATTTCAGCCCGCTCGCCTTCACCGCCCAGTTGGCGAGTTTCGAGCGCACGTTGCGATCGTCGATCGCAAGCCCGTCCTCCAGCATCAGATTGCTGCAGAACTCGAACAGTTCCGGAAAGCCGGTTGAAACACCCGCGCCGATCGACATGCGCTCGTTCATCAGCGTGGTCAGCGAAACGTTCCAGCCGTCGTTGACTTCGCCGAGCCGCTGTGCGTCCGGGATTTTCACATCGGTGAAATACACCTCGTTGAATTCGGACTGGCCGTTGGCCTGCTTGATCGGCTTGATCTCGACGCCTTTGCTCTTCATGTCCAGGAAGAACATGGTGAGGCCCTTGTGCTTCGGCACATCGGGATCGGTGCGGGTGAGCAGGATGCCATAGTCGGAGTAATGCGCACCCGAGGTCCAGATCTTCTGGCCGTTGATGATCCAGTCGTCGCCGCGTTGCTCCGCGCGCGTGCGCAGGCCGGCGACATCGGATCCGCCCGCGGGCTCGGAAAACAACTGACACCAGATGTTTTCGCCGGCCGCCAGCGGCGGCAGATATTTTCGCTTCTGGTCTTCTCCGGCAAAGGCCATCATGGTCGGCCCGCACATGCCATGGCCGATGATGAACACCGCGCTGAGCTTGCCGAAGGCGCCCTCTTCCTGCTGCCAGATCACGCGCTCGATCGGGGTTGCGCCGCGCCCGCCATATTCCTTCGGCCAGTGCAGGCAGGCCCAGCCGGCATCGGCCTTTTTCTTCTGCCAGGCTTTTGCCACCTCGAGGATGTTGGCGCCCTTGAGCTGGCTGCGGCCGAGCGAGGATTTGCGTAAATCCTCCTCATATTGCTTCGGCGCGTTGGCGGCGATCCAGGTCCTGGCCTCGGCGCGGAACGCGGCTTCCTGCGGGGTGTCATCGAAGTTCATTGCAGTTCTTTCTCATCTCTCGACACGTTCCCCGGATGCTGCGCAGCGCTCTTGCGGTGCGCTGCTGATCCGGGGTCCATCAATTGGTTCTCTGGGTCCCGGTTCTGCGGAGCAGCGTGAAAGTACGCTGCACCGCGTCCGGGACACGAGTAACCTTTTACGCCGCATTCCTCTTGCGCATGCGGTCGATCAGCGCGTCTTCCCAATAGGACAGACTGCCGAGCGCCAGCGCCATCGCGTTGGAGCGCCGGTAATACATGTGGCAATCGAACTCCCAGGTAAAACCCATGCCGCCATGGACCTGGATGTTGTTCTTGGCGCAATGCTGGAACGCCTGCGTCGCGCTGATGCGCGCGGCAGCCGCGGCCTCCGGCAGTTCGGATGCGTTGGTCGAGAGCGCCCAGGCGCCATAATAACAATTCGAGCGCGCCAGCGTCGCCGAGACATACATGTCGGCGAGCATATGCTTCACCGCCTGGAACGAGCCGATCGGCCGGCCGAAGGCGATGCGATCGAGCGCATAGTCGCGGCCCATTTCCAGCGCGCGATCGGCGCCGCCGACCTGCTCGAACGCCATCAGCACCGCGGCGCGGTCGAGCACCTGCGAAAGCACGCTCCAGCCTTCATTGGCGGCGCCGAGCGGCTCGGCCTTGCAGTTTTTGAACGTAAGCTCGGCCTGGCCGCGCGACGGATCGACATTGGTCAATGCCCTGGCTTCGACGCCTTCGGCTTTCATGTCGACCAAAAACAGCGAGATATCGGTCTCGCGCCCGGTCGAGCCGGTGCGCGCGGCGACAATGGCGAAATCGGCAATGGTACCGTCGGGCACCGGCTTCTTCACGCCATTGAGGCTGCCACCGGAGGCAGAGAGCTTGATTGCCTGCGGCGACGGATTGCCCTTGCCTTCGAACAGCGCCAGCGTGCCAACGCCGCCCCTGACGCAATCAAGGGAAGCCACTTCTGCTTTTGTGCCTCGCTGCCGGCAAGCAGGATCGCTTCGGCCGCCAGATAGACCGTTGACGAAAACGGCACCGGCGCCAGCGCGCGGCCCATCTCCTCGGCGATCACGCAGAGCTCGAGATGGCCGGCGCCGGCGCCGCCAAATGCTTCCGGGATCGCGACGCCGAGAAAGCCCATGTCGGCGAGACCCTTCCACAATTCGCGGTCATAGGGTTCCTTGCCGTCGAGCACCACGCGCACCGCCTTGGACGGGCATTTTTCGGCGAGAAACTTTCGCGCCTCGTCGCGGAGTTGTTTTTGTTCGTCGGAGAAATCGAAATTCATGGCGTGTTACTCTGTTGGGTGAGAGATATTTTCGTATGTCGTCCCCGCCTAGTGCGCAATTGCGCACGAGGCGGAGACGACGTTGATAGGTTGGCGCGAGAGACTCATTGCAGCACGATGACGTCCTCTCCGGGATGATCGGCGTAGAGCCGTTCCACCAGCGCGGCGCGGCGCTCGAGCCCGGCGCGCTGATTGATGTAGCCCTTGTCGGTGAGTTCGTTGCCGTCGATCGAGGCCGGCTCGGTCATCAGCATGGCGCGTGCGATCCGCATGCTGCTGGCGCCTTCGGTGGACGCGTTGTGCGCCTGCAAGCCGCGCTTCAGGCATGCCCGCACCTCCGGGTGCTTGACGACGTCCTCATAACTCGCGTCGGGATCGCCTGCTATCTGCCGGCAGGCGTGGAGATTGGGCCAGGCCAAAAGCCCGACGAACGGGCGATCCTGCCCCGTGACCAGCGCGTCCTGCACCACCGGTGTCGCCGCGGCGATGGCGTCGGTGCGCAGTGAGCCGACATGAACGAAGGTGCCCGTGGTGAGCTTGAAATCCTCGACCACGCGGCCTGCGAAGATGATGCCCTGCAGCGGGTCGTCGGGATCGACGAACACGCCGGCGTCGCCGATGCAGTAAAAGCCTTCCTCGTCGAACGCGGCTTCGGTGAGATCGGGCCGGCCGAAATAGCCGGGCGTAACGTTGACGCCGCGCAGGCGCAATTCGTATTTCGCGCCGACCGGGATCATCTTCAACTCGACGCCGGGAAACGGCAGCCCGATCAGGCCGACGCGCTCGGTATTCCAATAGGTCCCGGTCGAGGTCGGCCCGGTCTCGGTCGAGCCCCAGCCGGTGTAGAATACGATGCGCTGGCCGGTAGCGCGCACGGCGAGCGCCTGCATCCGGTCATAGAGATCGTCGGGCAGCCGCGCGCCGCCATAGGCCATCAGGCCCAGATTCCTGAAGAAGCTGCGGCACAGCGCGTCGTCCTTTTCCATGGCCGCGGCGAGCGCGGCGTAGCCCGCCGGCACGTTGGCGTAATAGGTCGGCGATATCTCGTGCAGGTTACGCAAGGTCTCGTCGATCTGGCCGGGCATCGGACGGCCGTCGTCGATGTAGAGCGTGCCGCCTTCGGTCAGCACCGGATTGAACAGCGCGTTGCCGCCCATGGTGTGATTCCACGGCATCCAGTCCAGATAGGTGGCCTGCGGCGCATTCGGGTCGCGCGGCCGGACCTGCATCATCATGGCGGCATTGGCGCACATCATTTTTTGCGTGTTGATCACCGCCTTGGGCATGCCGGTCGAACCCGAGGTGAACAGCAGCTTGCCGACGGTATCCGGCGTGATCTGCGCGATCGAATCCTCGACGTCTTTGGTGACCGGCGTTGCCGCAAGCTCGGCGAACGCGATGCTCTTGATGCCCTCGCAGGGGCGCACGACATGGACGACGGTGACGCCGTCGAGATCGAGCGCCCTGAGCGCCTTCTCGAAGCTCGGGCCGTCCTGAACCATCACCACCGCCGGCTTGATCAGGTCGAACAGGTATTTCAGCTTGACGTGATCGTGGCTCATCAACGAATAGGCTGGCGATATCGGGGCTGCCGGAACCCGCGCCTGCATCGCCGCCTGCGTCATCAGCGCGTGCTCGATCGAATTGCCGCTCAGGATCGCGACGGGACGGCCAGGCTCAAGCTTCAGATTGAGAAGCGCTTGCGTCAGCGCATCGACCGTGCGCTTGGCCTCGCCATACGACAGCTTGCGCCATTGCCGGTCGCTGCCTGTGCGCTGCGCCAGCCAGATGCGGTTGGGTTGCTCTTTGGCCCATTTCGCCAGCGAGGCCGGAATATGCTTCTCATAAGGTTTTAGCGGAATCCGTGACTTCAGGATGATCACACCGTCGGGCCGCCGCTCGACCGCGATATCGCGCGCCAGCCATTCGATCTTGCGAAAGGCCGGCTTTGTCAAAACCGCGGCTGCATTCCCACTCATGTCATCGCTCCCAAACGGTCTCTTTTTCCGGACCTTTGTTTTTCGATCAATTGCTAACGCCTGATATAGATCCGGCTTTCGCTTTTCCAGAAAGGCCCTGATGCCCTCTTCACGGTCGTCCCCGCGAACAGCGGGGACCCATACGCCGTGTCGTTTCGTTTTGGCATGGTGGCCAAGTCCTTCTGCAACAAACAACGCCGGTGGTTATTGGTCCCCGCGTTCGCGGAGACGACGGTAACTACCTCGGCGCCATGCGGATGGCGCCGTCGAGCCGGATGGTCTCGCCGTTCAGCATCGGGTTCTCGACGATGTGCACCGCGAGGTTGCCGTATTCGGAGGCATCCCCGAGCCGCGCCGGATGCGGCACCTGCGCGCCCAGGCTCTTGCGCGCCTCCTCGTTCAGTCCCATCAGCAGCGGCGTCAGGAACAGGCCGGGCGCAATGGTGTTGACGCGGATTTTTTGGCTGGCGAGGTCGCGTGCGGCCGGCAAGGTCAAACCGACAACGCCGCCCTTCGAGGCGGAATAAGCGATCTGGCCGATCTGCCCCTCATAGGCCGCAACGCTCGCGGTGTTGATGATGACGCCGCGCTCTTCGCCGATCGGCTCCGCCGTCACCAGGCGCTCGGCAAACAGCCGCAAGCAGTTGAACGTGCCGATCAGGTTGACGTTGATGATGCGTGCAAACTTCGCCAACGGATAGACGCCATCCTTGCCGACGATGCGCTGCGACCCGCCGATGCCGGCGCAGTTCATCAGTACACGCGCGATGCCGTGGGAGCCTTCCGCTTTCGCGATTCCCGCCTTGACCTGTTCCTCGTCGGTTACGTCGGCATGCAGGGCGACGCCCTTCACTTCGGCTGCGACCTTCTCGGCGTTTTCCTTGCTCTGGTCGAGCACGCCGATTTTCGCGCCCCTGGCGGCCATGGCGCGCGCGGTGGCGGCGCCGAGGCCGGAGCCACCGCCGGTGATGAGAACGGCAACGTCTTTCAACTGCATGGGGTAAGAACCTTTCCTTGGGCGTTTCTTTTAGGGCGGATGGCGAATAGCGAATGGCGAGTAGCGAATAGCGAATAAGAGAAAGAACAGGTACTCGTATCTACGTTCTCGTGTCTTCCTCCCTATTCGCTACTCGCTACTCGCAATTCGCGCTTTCTTTCGTCAGCATGCCGCCGCAAATCAGCGCTTCCATATGCCTGATGTACTGGCGGCAGACCTCCTCGGTGACCGGCCCGACGCCGGTGGCACGCGACATCGCGTGGCGTCCGAAAAACAGATGATCGCAGGCGCCGATCAGGCTGGTGTAGAACAGCACCGGATCGATATTGCGGAATTCGCCGGCCCTGATGCCTTCGGCAAGCAGGCGGCGATGGAAGTCGAGTAACGGCGCGACAAAGAATTTTGAGACTTCGTCGGCGGCTTCCGCGCTGCTTTCATGCAAGAGGTAATGGATCAGCCGGTTCATATAGGGAAACTGGTGATAGGCCCGGATGATGCCGGCGATATGCAGCTTGAGTTTGGCGGTCGGAGCGATCGGCTGCGCCAGCAGATATTCGAGCTGGGTCACTTCGGTCGCGGCATCGCGCGCCAATAGCGCCAGCAGCAGACCGTCCTTGTTGCCGAAGTGATATTTCACCAACGCGGCGTTGACGCCGGATTTCTGCGCGATGTCGCTCAGGGACACATCGATCGACGAGCGCTCGATCATCAGCTCGCTCGCCGCGACGAGGAGCCTCTCGGCGGTGGTATTTTTCGCAGCCTGAGGCCGGATCGGTACGCTGGTATTCAACTGTGACGCCATGGGGCCGCCCGTCGGGAAATCCGCGCCGCAGATAACCCGATGCTGGGGCCCACCTCAAGAGTTAATTGAATGATTGACTAAATCCCTGTGCGCCCCTTAAATCCAGCCATCATTCAGATACCGACCCAAAACGATCAGGGAGAACGCACATGGCCGAGGCTTATATCGTCGCCGCCGCACGCACCGCAGGCGGCCGCAAGGGAGGACGCCTCGCAGGATGGCATCCGGCGGACCTCGCCGCTTCCGTGCTGGATTCGCTGGTTGAACGTACCGGCGCCGATCCCGAACAGATCGAAGACGTGATCATGGGCTGCGTGATGCAGGCCGGCGAGCAGTCCAACAACATCGCGCGCAACGCCATCATGGCGTCAAAGCTGCCGGAGAGCGTGCCCGGCACCTCGGTCGACCGGCAATGCGGCTCGTCGCAGCAGGCGCTGCATTTCGCCGCGCAAGCGGTGATGTCCGGCACCATGGATATCGTGATCGCCGCCGGCGTCGAGGCGATGACCCGGGTGCCGATGGGCCTTGCGTCGCAATTGCCGGCCAAGAACGGTTTTGGCACCTACAAGAGCCCGAACATCGAGAAACGCTATCCGAACATCGTGTTCAGCCAGTTCACCGGCGCCGAAATGATGGCGGAGAAATACGGCCTCTCCAAAGACGATCTCGACAAATACGCCTATGAGAGCCACCAGCGTGCCATCGCCGCGACCCAGGCCGGAAAGTTCAAGGACGAGATCATTCCGCTGCAGATCACCCGCGCCGACGGTTCGACCGACACCCACCACATCGATGAAGGCATCCGCTTCGACGCCAGCCTCGAGGGCATCCGCAACGTCAAGCTGATCGCGGAGAACGGCAAGCTCACCGCCGCCAGCGCCAGCCAGATCTGCGACGGCGCCTCCGGCGTCATGGTCGTCAACGAAAAGGGCCTGAAGTCGCTCGGCATCAAGCCGATGGCGCGGATTCATCACATGACCATGATGGGCGGCGATCCCGTGATCATGCTGGAAGCCCCGCTTCCGGCGACCGAGCGCGCGCTGAAGAAGGCCGGCATGTCGATCGACGACATCGACCTGTTCGAGGTCAACGAGGCCTTCGCGTCGGTGCCGACGGCGTGGCTGAAAACCACCGGCGCGGATCCTGCACGGCTCAACGTCAATGGCGGCGCCATCGCGCTCGGCCATCCCCTGGGCGGCTCCGGCACCAAGCTGATGACCACGCTGGTCAACGCGCTGAAGCAGCGCAACAAGCGCTACGGCCTGCAGACCATGTGCGAGGGCGGCGGCATGGCCAATGTGACGATTGTGGAGAGGTTGTGAGAAGAGGCGAATAGCTGTGAGAAGCGGCGAATAGCGAGTGGCGAGTAGCGAATAGAGGCGATACAACCCTAAGGCCTTTCCCTGTTCGCCACTCCCTATTCGCTATTCGCTGTACTAATCCGCCATTCACACAGGAATTCGCACAATCCCATGACTCATCCGTCGGTGCACGCGCGGACCCAGCCGGACAAGATCGCCTATCAGATGGCCGGCAGCGGCAAGGCGATCACCTATCGCGAGCTCGACGAATTGTCGAACCAGGGCGCGCATCTGTTCCGCGCGCTCGGCCTGAAAGCCGGCGATCACGTCGCGTTCCTGCTCGAGAACCGGCTGGCGTTCATGGAAATCTGCTGGGCGGCGCAGCGCAGCGGGCTGTATTACACCGCGATCAGCCGCTACCTCACCCGGGACGAGATCGCCTACATCGTCAAAGACTGCGGCGCGCGGGTCGTCATCACCTCGCCGAAATGCGCCGAGCAGATCAAGGGGCTGGTCTCGGACGCGCCCGGCGCACCGCTGTTCTACATGATCGATGAACCGCTGCCGGGATTTCGCTCATGGGACCGCGAGATGGCGCGGCAGCCGACCACGCCGATTTCGGACGAAGTCGGCGGCAACGACATGCTGTATTCGTCGGGCACCACCGGCCGGCCCAAAGGCATCAAGCACCAATTCGAGCGCAACCCGATCGACCTGCCGAATCCGTTCCTGAAATTTCTCTGTGCCGACATGTGCGGCATGACATCCGACAGCATCTATCTGTCGCCGGCGCCGCTGTATCACGCCGCTCCCTTGCGCTTCAACAGGATGGCGATCACGCTCGGCGGCACCTCGATCATCATGGAATCGTTCGACGCCGAGGAATTCTTGAAACTGGTCGAGAAGCACGAGGTCACCCAATCACAGCTGGTGCCGACCATGTTCGTGCGCATGCTGAAACTGCCGGAAGAAGTGCGGAGGCGCTACGACGTCTCCTCGCTGAAGGGCGCGATTCACGCCGCTGCGCCCTGCCCGGTCGACGTCAAGGCGAAGATGATCGAATGGTGGGGACCGATCCTGATCGAGTATTACGCCGGATCCGAAGGCAATGGCATCACAGTATCGACCTCGCAGCAATGGCTGTCGCACCGCGGCACCGTCGGCCGCGCCGTCGTCGGCAAGGTCAGGATTCTCGACGAGAACGATCAGGAATTGCCGGCGGGGCAGATCGGCACGGTGTTTTTCTCCGACGCACCGCTGTTTTCCTACCACAACGATCCCGAGAAAACGAAGCGCGCCTACAACGCCAAGGGCTGGTCGACGCTGGGCGACGTCGGCTATCTCGACGACGAGGGCTTTCTCTATCTCACCGACCGCAAGTCCTACATGATCATCTCCGGCGGCGTGAACATCTACCCGCAGGAGACCGAGGACGTGCTGATCACCCATCCCGAGATCGCCGATGTCGCGGTGTTCGGCGTTCCGAACGAGGAGATGGGCGAAGAGGTCAAGGCGGTGGTGCAGCCGCACGACATGGCGCGGGCCGGCAAAGAGCTGGAGGCGGAATTGATCCTGTTCTGCCGCAAGCACCTGTCGCCGATCAAATGCCCGCGCAGCATCGACTTCGAGGCCGAGCTGCCGCGCACGCCCACCGGCAAGCTGGTAAAACGGCATTTGCGCGACCGATATTGGCCGAACAGCGTGGTGAGGGTGTAGGGCGCAGTCCACATCCCTGCGTAACGGCTTCGCCGTTATCGCTGGAGGAGCGTGCTCTTGCGCGCGTCTCGAAGGATGAGCGATACATTGGCCTTATGGTTCGAGACGGCGCATACGCGCCTCCTCACCATGAGGAGATGCAACGCATGAACGAAACCACCAGCCTCCCCGACATCCCGCTCCCGCCCGGCATCCGCTCGCGTTTCGTCGACGACATCAACGGCCTGCGCATGCATGTGCTCGAGGCTGGCTATGAGACTCGCGGCCGGCCATGCGTCTTGCTGCTGCACGGCTTTCCCGAACTTGGCTTCAGCTGGCGCAAGGTGATGCCGGCGCTGGCGGAGGCCGGTTATCACGTGATCGCGCCGGACCAGCGCGGCTATGGCCGCACCACCGGCTGGGACGCGAACTATGACGGCGACCTCAATTCGTTCCGGCTGCTGAACCTGGTGCGCGATGCGCTCGGCCTGGTGTCGGCGTTTGGCTATCGCTCGGTCGACGCCGTGGTCGGGCACGATTTCGGCAGCTCAGTCGCGGCATGGTGCGCGCTGGTACGGCCGGACGTGTTTCGATCGGTTGCGCTGATGAGCGCGCCGTTCGCGGGTCCGCCGCCGCTGCCGTTCAATACATCAGACGCGCCGCCGAGGCCGAAGCGGGATGATCCCGTGCATCGAGAGCTTGCGGCGCTGCCGCGTCCGCGCAAGCATTATCAATGGTACTACTCGACGCGGCCAGCCAATGCCGACATGCACCGCGCGCCGCAGGGCGTGCATGATTTCCTGCGCGCCTATTATCATCACAAGAGCGCGGACTGGAAAGACAACACGCCCTATCCGCTCAAATCGTGGTCCGCGACTGAGCTGGCAAAGCTGCCGACCTATTACGTCATGGACCTCGCCAGCAACATGGCCGAGACGGTCGCAGCGGAAATGCCCTCCGCGGATGCGATCGCCGCCAACAAATGGCTGCCCGACCGCGAGCTCTCGTTCTACAGCGCGGAATATGCGCGCACCGGATTTCAGGGCGGGCTGCAATGGTATCGCTGCGGCACCTCGGGTGCGTTCACCCCCGAGCTCCAAACATTTTCGGGCCGCACCATCGACGTGCCCTCCTGCTTCATCTCGGGCAAACAAGACTGGGGCACCTATCAACGCCCCGGCGTCTATGAGGCGATGCAGGCAAGCGCGTGCACGCGCATGCTCGGCTGTCATCTGATCGACGGCGCCGGCCATTGGGTGCAGCAGGAGCGGCCTGCGGAGGTGAACCGGCTGCTGCTCCAGTTCCTGCGGCAGGCGGCCGCTGCGCCATCCCGTCACGCGCGCTCGATTTGACCCCGCCCAATCGAGTCTCTATATATTTAGAACCATTCTAAATTGTCCTGGGAAGGTTCTGATGAAGAATTTCGCCGATTTGACCGAGCGGGAAGTGCTGGCGGTTGCGATCTCCGCGGAAGAGGAAGACAGCCGCATCTACATGAGCTTCGCGGAAGATCTCGCAGAACGCTATCCGGAATCGGCCAAGATATTCGAGGAGATGGCCGAGGAGGAAAGAGGCCATCGCCACATGCTGCTGGAAATGTACGAGCAGCGGTTCGGCACAAACCTTCCGCCCATTCGCAGAGACAACGTCAGGGGATTTTTGCGCCGCCGTCCGATCTGGCTAACCAAGAATCTGTCGCTCGACACCATCCGCAAGGAAGTCGGGACGATGGAGTTCGAAGCCGAGCGGTTCTATGTCAAGGCTGCCGAACAAACCCAGGATGTCGGCGTCCGCAGGTTGCTTGGCGATCTTGCGGAGGCGGAAAAAGGCCACGAAAACGTTGCGGCCAAGCTGACCGACCAGATCCTCAGTCCGGACGTGCGCGCGGAAGAGGACAAAACGCGGCGGCGCGTGTTCGTGCTGCAATATGTGCAGCCGGGTCTCGCCGGATTGATGGACGGCTCGGTGTCGACGCTCGCTCCGCTGTTCGCCGCGGCATTTGCGACCCATCAGAACTGGCAGGCATTTCTGGTCGGACTTGCCGCCTCGATCGGCGCCGGCATCAGCATGGGTTTTGCCGAGGCGCTGTCCGACGATGGATCGTTGACCGGACGCGGTTCGCCCTGGCTGCGCGGATTGACCTGCGGGCTGATGACGACAGTCGGCGGTCTTGGCCATACCATGCCCTATCTGGTTCCCGATTCATGGCCCAACGCGTTCTCGATCGCGACCGCCATCGCGGGCGTCGTGGTGTTCTTCGAATTATGGGCCATCGCCTATATTCGCGCGCGCTATATGGACACGCCGTTCCTGCAGGCGGTGTTCCAGATCGTGCTCGGCGGCGCCATCGTGCTCGCGGTCGGCATTCTCATCGGCGCGGCGTAGGAAGCGTTTGGGGCGATGATCAACCGTGGTTTCGCTCCGCCGCGCGCCTGGCACAACCCTAACGAAGCGACGCGATGTTTCGCGCGTCAGGTTTGGCGCGCAAGCCCGATTTGCGATTCAAAACCCTGCTCGAAAAAACCTGCCAACGCGCAAAAGGAACCGCATGACCGATCGTTTGCAATACGGCACCCCCGCGAAGGTGTTCCACTGGCTCGTCGTGGCACTTCTGCTCGTGCAATATCCGATCGGCTGGTTGATGCCGGACATTCACCGGGGCATGAAACCCGGCGCCGCCATGACGTTTCATGTCTCCTTCGGAATCGTCATTCTGGTACTTATCGTTTTACGTTTCGCATGGCGGCTTGCGCATCCGGTGGCGCCCGAGAGTTCGCTTCCGCGATGGCAGCGGCTGGGCTCGGAAGCCATGCATTGGCTGCTCTATGCGCTGGTATTGGCCACGACCGTAACCGGCTGGCTGTTTGCGTCGTTTCGCGGCTGGTCGATATCGTTGTTTTATCTCGCGCCGCTTCCGATGCTGGCTTCGGAAAATGCCGCGGCCGGAAAGGCGCTCGACGGCTTGCATCAGGCGATGGAATGGACGCTGCTGGCGGTGATCGGCATCCACGTCGCGGTGGCGATGGTCCACATTTTCATCTACCGCGACCGCATCATGCAGCGGATGCTGCCGGGATAGCTGTTCTCCTGCAGCAACCCTCCAAATCCGGATGCAAAGCCGTCTTGCGGCCCACGCTGGAACTGAGCATCATCCGGCAATAAAAGAAACGAGACCGGGAGAAACGCCTTGGCCAAGTCGCAATGGAGCTTCAAGACCGCCGTCGAATTGTCGGCAGCCCTTGCGGCAAAGAACGTCTCGGCCGTGGAGCTGGCGCAGGACGCGATTGACCGCATCGAGCGTCACGACGCCAAGATCAACGCGATTTGCGTTCGCGATTTCGAGCGCGGCCTCGACGCCGCTCGCGCCGCCGACGCAGCGCTCGCGCGCGGCGAGACAAGGCCGCTGCTCGGCATTCCCCTCACGGTGAAGGAATCCTACAACGTCGCGGGGCTGCCCACGACCTGGGGCTTTCCGGCACAGAAGGATTTCACGCCGCCGGAGGACGCGCTGCCGATTTCCCGCGTCAAAGCCGCGGGCGGCGTGATCCTCGGCAAGACCAACGTGCCGGTCGGACTCGCCGACTGGCAGAGCTATAACGAGATCTACGGCATCACCAACAATCCGTTCGATCTCGGCCGCACCCCCGGCGGCTCCTCCGGCGGATCGGCGGCGGCGCTGGCAGCCGGTTACGGGCCGCTCTCGCTGGGCTCCGACATCGGCGGTTCGCTGCGCGTGCCCGCGTTCCATTGTGGCGTCTATGCACACAAGCCGACCTTCGCGCTGGTGCCATCGCGCGGCCACACGCCGCCGCCGTTTCCGCCGCTGCCACTCGACCGCGACCTGGCGGTGATCGGACCGATGGCGCGCGGCGCGGCCGATCTTACACTGCTGCTCGATGCGATCGCGGGGCCGGATCCGCTGGAAGCCGGCAAAGCCTACAAGCTTGCGCTGCCGCCGCCGCGCCACGGCGAGTTGAAGAATTTTCGCGTGCTGCTGATCGATACCGATCCGGTGATGCCGACCTCCAAAAGCATGCGCGCGGCGATCGAGAAACTTGCGGCCAATCTTGGCAAGGCCGGCGCGACGATTGCGCGCGCGAGCCCGTTATTGCCCGACTTCGCCGCGTCGTCGCGGTTGTATATGCGGATGCTGATGTCATTCCTCGCAGCATCGTTCGCGCCGGAGATCTATGCGGGTGCGCTAGCCGCTGCGGCAAAACTCGCGCCCGATGACATCAGCCTTACGGCGGAGCGCCTGCGCGGCATCGGGCTCAGCCACCGCGACTGGTTGATGGCGGAGGGCGGGCGCGCCCGGCTCAGGGCGCAATGGCGCGAGCTGTTCAAGAGCTTCGACGCGGTGATCTGCCCGGTGATGCCGACGCCGGCCTATCCGCACGATCATTCGCTGGACCAGGAGGCGCGCCGCATCGAGATCGACGGCAAGGCCTATGTCTACCCCGATCAGCTGGCGTGGGCCGGCATCGCTACGCTACCCGGCCTGCCGGCGACGGCAATACCGATCGGCCTTTCGCCGGAAGGATTGCCGGTCGGCGTGCAGATCGTCGGCCCCTGGCTGGAAGACCGCACGCCGCTGAAGCTTGCCGAACTGATCGAGCGCGAATTCGGCGGCTTCGTGCCGCCGCCTGATTTCGATGACTAGAGCTGCCTCATAGAGGTGCGAGCGTCATTGCGAGCAGCGAAGCAATCCAGAGCCAAACAGAAAGTCTGGATTGCTTCGTTGCGGGCTGTCATCGGGCGCGCGTTCGCGCGACCCGTTGGCTCCTCGCAATGACGAATGGGAACCGGAGGAAAACATGAACAAGGATATCGCGAACTGACAGCACTCAATCGCGACTACGTCGCCTCCGTGCAGAATTCAGACGTGAAGCGTTTTGACGAAATTCTCGCCGACGATTTCTATTGCTCCAATCCCGACAAGTCGCTGGTCGACCGATCAGGCTTTCTCAAGCAGACGGCGATCGCCGGTGACGATCAGGAATCTCGAGGCGCATGATGTCAACATTCGCGCTGATGGGCGACTTCGCCATCATCCACGCCCGCACCAGCTACACGATGGCGGATGGCAAGCCAGGTTTGGGGCGCTACACCGATGTCTGGGCGCGGCGCAACGGCCGCTGGCTTGCGGTGTCGGCGCATGTTTCAAGGTGAAACCGTCATTGCCGGGCTTGACCCGGCAATCCATCCCTTTTGGAAAAGGGCTTGAAGATTGATGGATGCGCGGGTCAAGCCCGCGCATGACGGCGGGGTATGCTCACGCATCGAACATGATCACGCTGCGCACGGTCTTGCCGGCCTTCATCGCGGCAAAACCCTCGTTGATCTCCGACAGTTTCAGCCTCGCCGAGATCCAGTCCTCGAGATGCAGCTTGCCGCGCATGTAGAATTCGATCAGCCGCGGCATGTCGACGCGGAAATGGTTCGAGCCCATCGACGAGCCCTGGATCTTGCGTTCGCGCAGGAAATCGAAGCCGTGCAGCTCGATCTTCTGGCCGAACGGAATCATCCCGACGATGGTCGCGGTGCCGCCGGGCGCCAGCATCGCGAAGGCCTGCTCGGCGGTTTCCTTGCGGCCCAGCACCTCGAACGAATGATGCACGCCGCCATTGGTGAGATCGCGCACCTGCTGCACCACATCGCCATTTCGGGGATCGACGATATCGGTGGCGCCGAGTTTGGTCGCCAATTGAAGTTTGGCGGGATTGGTATCGACCGCGATGATGCGGCCGGCGCCCGCGATTTCAGCGCCGTTGATCGCGGCCATGCCGACGCCGCCGCAGCCGATCACCACCACGGTCTCGCCGGGCGCGACCTTCGCGGTATTCACCACCGCGCCATAACCGGTGATGACGCCGCAGCCGATCAGCGCCGCCAATTCCAGCGGCATGTCCTTGCGGATTTTGACGATGGCGTTCTCGTGCACCAGCATCTGCTCGGCGAATGACGACAGGTTGAGGAACTGGTTCAGTTTCTCCGGGCGCGCCCACGACAGCCGGTTGGATGCGCCCGGTAGCATCTTCACTGACGTATCGGTGCACAGCACCGGCCGCCCCGTCGTGCAATTGTCGCAGGTGCCGCAAAACACCGACAGGCAAGTCACGACATGATCGCCGGGTTTCACATAGGTCACGTCGGAGCCGACCTGCTCGACGATCCCGGCGAACTCATGGCCGAGCACCGCGGGCAGCGGATGCGGATAGAGCCCTTCCATGAAGTGCAGGTCGGAATGGCAGAGCCCGGCGACGGAGGTGCGGATCAGGACCTCGCGGGGGCCGGGCTTTGGCAGGCTGACGTCCTCGATCACCAGCGGCTTGTTGACTTCATGCAGGACGGCGGCCTTCATCGGATACTCCCAAGATTTTGTGTTGTTCTTGAAACCATGACTTGTTGCGGGCTCAAGCCTACGCCGCGATAGCAATTCGCCAACCTCGGCCATGCCGACGGCGCGCTCGCCGAGCAGATGGCCTGATATCTCGCGCTGTGCCGAATTTTCCGTGAGCCGGAACGGATCGTTCGCTAAGACCCGGTGGTCGATCACCATGCGCGACAGCAAGAGCCGGCGGGCATCGCCGCGCATCTCATGGATACGCCCGCCTTCCCACGCCAGCGCCACTGAGCTTGCGACTTGAAAGGTGCATTTGCAACTCTTGTTCGTTCCGCGCTGTATTGAATCTTTGAGAACTTCGCTGTTATCCCTGACATGCCGCATTGAATGATATAGATCATTCTCCAGACAAGTCGACCGATAGAGCGTCAAGAAACCTGAATCCGGAGGATGACCCATGGCGGACGGCTATCGCATCATCGGCGCCGAGATGTCGCCCTACTCGGTCAAGGTGCGCTCCTATTTTCGCTACAAAGCCATTCCGCATCAATGGATTTTGCGCAATGCGGCAAGCCAGGCGGAATACGAGAAACATGCCAGGATGCCGATCATCCCCCTCGTCGTTACGCCCGAGGGCACCGGCATTCAAGACTCCACCCCGATTATCGATCAAATGGAGAAGCTTTATCCGGAGCCGTCGATTCATCCCGACGATCCCGTCGCGCGCTTCATTTCCGCATTGGTGGAGGAATTCGGCGACGAGTGGGGCAACAAGTGGATGTTCCACTACCGCTGGGCGCGCGACGTCGACCAGATCAGCTCTGCGGGGCGCATCGCGCGCATGCGCGGTCCCGACGCCAGCGAAGAGAAGCATGCAGCCTTCGCCGGCCAAGTTCGGGCCCGCATGGTGGACCGGGTCTGGTTCGTCGGCTCGAACGCGGTAACCGCGCCGCAGATCGAGGCTGGATTTCTCGATATGCTGGGATTGCTCGACAATCATCTCGCCGGACGTCCCTACCTGTTCGGCGGACGGCCCGCATTCGGCGATTTCGGTCTTTGGGGGCAGATCTACGAAATGTGGACCGACCCGACCGCGGGCGCCCTCATCGGTGGCGGCGCGCCCCATGTGCTCGATTGGGTGCACCGCATGCTCTGGCCAAGGGCCGAAGGCAAGTTCGAGACCTGGTCGACGCTGGAGCCGACCCTGATGCCGATCCTGACCAAGCAAATTGGAGCGCAGTTCATGCCGTGGACATGCGCCAACGAGAAGGCGCTGGCAGACGCGAGGGAAGAATTCAGCGTCACGCTCGGCGACAAGATCTGGACCCAGAAGCCGCAAAAATATCACGCACGATCGCTCGGCATGCTGCGCGCCAAATACGCTGATGTCGCGGACAAGGCCGCGCTCGATCCGGTTCTGGAAGCCGCGGGCTGTTTGGCCGGATTGCGCGGCTAAGCTCGAAGAAAAGGAAAGATGCTCATGGAAATTCCAAAATACAAGATCGCCCTGATCGTCGGCGCCGGCGCGGGCCTCAGCGCATCGCTGGCGCGGCTGTTTGCGCGCCAGGGCATCCGTGTCGCGCTGGCCGCACGCGGCATCGAAAAACTTGGCGCGCTCTGCACCGAGACCGGCGCCCGCGCCTTTGCCTGCAACGCCACCGATCCCGACGAGGTCGAGCGCCTGTTCGGCCTGGTCGAGCGCGAGATCGGGGTGCCCGACGTCGTGGTTTACAACGCCAGCGGGCGGGCGCGCGGCGCATTCACCGATCTGGTGCCGGCGGATGTCGCGCAGGCGATCACGGTGAGCGCGTTCGGCGGCTTTCTGGTGGCGCAGCAGGCCGTGAAGCGGATGCTGCCGAACCAGCACGGCGCGATCCTGTTCACCGGCGCTTCCGCCAGCGTCAAGGGCTATCCGCAATCGGCGCCGTTCGCGATGGGCAAGTTCGCGCTGCGCGGCCTGGCGCAGAGCATGGCGCGCGAATTGTCGCCGCAGGGCATTCACGTCGCGCATTTCGTCATCGACGGCGGCATTCGCAGCGCCGCCCGCGCCGAGCCGGCCGACCGGCCGGATTCGATGCTCGATCCCGACGCCATTGCCTTGAGTTACTGGAACGTGTTGCAGCAGCCGCGCAGCGCCTGGACCTGGGAAATGGAATTGCGGCCGTGGGTGGAGAAGTTTTGAAAGTAAGACGGTCGACGAAAACATTGTCGTCATTGCGAGCGAAGCGAAGCAATCCACCGCCACGCAGGAAAGCTGGATTGCTTCGTCGCTTTGCTCCTCGCAATGACGGACGCAAATGGGGGAATTCGGAATGACGACCGAAATCACTGAAATCGACACCGGCACCAGCGAACTGCTGTGCGTGATCCGCGGCCGCGTCGCCGTCATCACGCTGAACCGGCCGGAGGTCCGCAATGCGCTGTCCGACCATTTGACGCCGGCATTGCGAACGATGATCAAGACCTGCGGCGAGAACCCCGAGGTCGGCGCGCTCCTGATCACCGGCGCCGGCACCGCCTTCTGCGCCGGCGGCAACGTCAAGGGCATGGGCGCGCATCGCGACAAGAAGAAACTGGAAATGTCCTATGACGAGAAGGTCGCCGACCTGCAGGAGCGGCAGCGCCTGCTGACCGGCGCGCTGATCTCGGTGCGCAAGCCGACCATCGCGGCGCTGCCCGGCCCCGCGGTCGGCGCGGGACTGGCTATCGCGATGGCCTGCGACATCCGGATCGCGGCGCAATCTGCATTCGTTTCCACGGGCTATCTGCGGGTGGGCTTGAGCGGCGACTATGGCATCGCGTGGCTGCTGACGCGGCTGGTCGGGACATCGCGGGCGCGCGAACTGATGTTTACCGCCGACAAGGTCGATGCGACGCGATGCGAGGCGATCGGCCTCGTCAACCGCGTGGTCCCGGACGCGAAACTTCAGGATGAAGCTTTTGCGCTCGCAAAAACGATGGCCGAAGGGCCGACGATTGCGCTCCGCTACATGAAGGACAATCTCGATGAAGCCTTGCTGTTCGATTTTGCCACCGCGCGCGACCATGAGGCCGAGCGCCTGATCCGCACCACGATGACCGCGGATCACCGCGAGGCGGTGCAGGCTTTTATCGAAAAGCGGAAAGCGGTGTTCAAGGGGAGCTAGAGAATTGCGGCAGCACGGTCACCCGTCGTTCAGGCGGCGGCCTCCGCACGCGCGTTGCGCCGGATCGCCTGCGGCGGCTGTCCGAAGGCGCGCAGGAAGGCGCGGCGCATGCGGTCGCGATCGGCAAAACCCGTTTGCCGGGCGATCGCCTCGATCGGATGGCGGCTCTGCTCCATCATCAGCCGGGCGGCCTCGAGGCGCAGGTTCTCGACCGCCTTGGCCGGCGACTGGCCGGTCTCGGCGTGGAAGGCACGGCTGAACTGGCGCGGACTGAGATGCGCCGCTTCGGCGAGTTGCCGAACCGTCAGCGGTGTAGCGAGATTGCGCTTCGCATAGGCCAGTGCGCGCTGGATACGGTCGGATTTGGGCTCCAGCTCCAGCAGTGCCGAGAATTGCGACTGGCCGCCGGCCCGGCGGTGATAAACCACCAGTTGCCTGGCCACGGCCCGGGCGATATCCGCGCCAAAATCTTTTTCGATCATCGCCAGTGCGAGGTCGATGCCCGCGGTCATCCCCGCCGAGGTCCACACCGGGCCGTCGATGATGAAGATGCGGTCTTCCTCCACCTTCACTTTTGGGAAACGAGCCTGCAACTCGCGCGCACGGTGCCAATGCGTGGTCGCGCGGCGTCCGTCGAGCAGACCTGCTTCGGCCAGGACGAACGCGCCGGTGCACGTCGAGGCTATTCGCCGGGATCGCTCCAAAGCCTGGCGCAGAAATTTGATCACGCCTGGCGTCAACGATCCAGCCACGGCGCTGCCGCCGACCATCAGCGTGTCGAAATTCCTATCGTCGAACGGCTCGGTCGCGACGCTGATGCCGATCGAGCTGCGGATGGACCCGCCGGTTTCGGACAGCAGATGCACGTCATAGACCGGCTCGCCAATTTCCCTGTTCGCGAATTCGAAGACAGAGATGACGGCAAAGCTCATCACCTGAAAGCCGGGCAAGAGGGCAAAACCGATGCGCTGCATGGGAAACTCCCAAGATGTCCTAAAACGACGTTTATATGACATTTGAGACAGGCGTCTGCAAGCCTAAGCTCACGGATACGAACATCCGGCGTCCCCGTACAGAGCGAGTACGACATGACAAGATTTAGCCGGCATCTTGGTCGAGGTTGCGCGGGTCGGCGGCCCCGCATGACGGCAATGCTCCGGGTCGTGCCGGGAGGCTCGTCTCTGCACCTGGCCTTCGCATGCTGAACGTTGCATGGCATCTCGAAACCAGGCGGCCGCCAGAATCACAAGCAACCCCGATATTCTGAATCCTGCCGAACTAGCACCCAGCCACCTTTGAGGCAGCCATGGCCTACACCATCAAAGTCAACGGAGCCGCCCACAATGTGGATGTCGACGGCGATACTCCTTTGCTATGGGTGCTGCGCGATGTGCTTGGCATGACCGGCACGAAGTTCGGGTGTGGCATGGCGCTCTGCGGCGCGTGCACGGTACACATCGACGGCGCCGCGACCCGTTCCTGTATCACCACGATCGACAGCATCGGCGGCTCGGCGATCACGACGATCGAGGCGGTCGGCGCGACAGCAGCGGGCGCCAAGATCCAGAAGGCCTGGCTTGACCGCGAGGTCGTTCAGTGCGGCTACTGCCAGTCGGGCCAGATCATGTCGGCTTCGGCGCTGCTCGCAGGCAACCCTCATCCCACGGACTCCGACATCGATGATGCCATGTCGGGCAACATCTGCCGCTGCGGCACATACGTGCGAATCCGCGAAGCGATCAAGGACGCCGCGCAGTCGAGCGGACAGGGAGGCTGACGATGATCCGCGATCACATCACTTCTCGCGCCGCCGGCTCGGCTTGGCTGTCATCAGCGAACGGTCTCTCCCGGCGCAGGTTGCTGCAGGCCGGAGCGGCCGTGGGCGGAGGCCTGATGCTGAGCCTGAGTCTCCCGTTCGCAAACAGCGAAGCCGAAGCGGCCGGCGCCGATGGCTTCGCGCCCAACGCCTTCATTCGCATCGGAGGCGATGGGCAGATTGTCCTGACCATGCCCTATGTCGAGATGGGCCAGGGCACCTATACCTCGATCCCGATGCTGATCGCCGAAGAGCTGGAGGTGGACCTGAAACAGGTGCGGCTGGAGCATGCTCCGCCCAATGAAAAGCTCTATGGAAATCCCTTGCTGGGCGGCATCCAGGCAACAGGCAACTCGAACGCGATTCGCGCCGCATGGCAGCCCCTGCGCCAAGCCGGTGCCGCTGCCAGAACCATGCTGGTAGCAGCTGCGGCAAAAACCTGGAATGTCGACTCCGCGTCTTGTCGTGCGCAAAGCGGTGAAGTGCTCCACGAACCGACAGGACGAAGGGTCACATATGGCGAACTTGCCGACGCTGCGGCCCGTATGCCTGTCCCCGAAAGCGTGGCGCTTAAACGACCGCAGGATTTCAAGCTGATCGGCACACCGGCCAAGCGGCTGGATGCGCCTTCGAAGGTTAACGGAACGGCTGTATATGGCATCGACGTCCGGCCGCCGGGCGTGAAGATCGCGACCCTTGCACAATCGCCCGTGTTCGGCGGTCGCGTGAAGAGTGTGGATGATTCAACAGCCAAGGCAGTCAAAGGTGTGCGTCAGATCGTTCGGCTCGACGACGCCGTCGCCGTCGTCGCCGACCATATGGGGGCTGCGAAGAAAGGGCTGGCGGCCCTGGTGATCGAATGGGACGACGGTCCGCACGCCAAGCTCGACACGGACGACATCCTGCATGATCTCGAGCGGGCAACGCAGAATCCTGGCGCTGTGGCGCAGAATGTCGGCGATGTCGCCAAGGCCATGGCGAGCAGCGTCACCAAGGTCGACGCAATCTACCAGGTTCCGTTCCTCGCGCACGCCACGATGGAGCCGATGAACTGTACAGTTCATGTCCGCAAGGACGGCTGCGAAGTTTGGGTCGGCAGCCAGGTCCTCGCACGAGCCCAGGCGGCGGCGGCAAAGACCGCCGGCCTGCCGTTGGACAAGGTCATAGTCCACAATCATTTGATCGGCGGCGGATTTGGCCGACGGCTGGAGATCGATGGTGTCATTCGCGCGGTCGAGATCGCCAAACACGTCGACGGTCCTGTCAAGGTCATCTGGACGCGCGAGGAAGACATCCAGCACGACATGTATCGGCCCTATTTCTTCGACCGGATGTCCGCCGGTCTCGATGAGAAAGGGATGCCAGTCGCCTGGAACCATCGCTTTGCGGGCTCGTCCATCATCGCGAGATGGGCCCCTCCACTGTTCAACAATGGTCTCGATCCCGACACGACCGAGGGCGCGATCGATCTGGCCTATGCCCTCCCGAACTTGCACGTCGAGTACCTGCGGGTGGAGCCTCCGGGCATTCCGACTGCCTTCTGGCGCAGCGTCGGGCCGTCGCACAATGTCTTCGTGACCGAAGGCTTCATGGACGAACTGGCGGCGGCGGCGAAGCAAGATGCGGTCGCCTATCGGCGGGCTCTTCTCGACAAGTCACCCCGCGCCAAGGCCGTCCTCGAGCTTGTCGCGGAAAAGGCCGGCTGGGGACAGCCGTTGCCTGACAGGGTCGGCCGCGGCGTCTCCCTCCAGTTCGTCTTCGCTACCTATATGGCGCAAGTCGCTGAGGTCGAGGTGTCGAGGGATGGAGAGGTTCGTGTCCGACGCGTTGTCTGCGCGGTCGATTGCGGCACTGTCGTCAATCCAGATACCGTCCGGGCGCAGATCCAGAGCGCGATCATGTTCGGGCTCACGGCGGCGCTCTATGGCAAGATCAGTCTCAAGGATGGCCGTGTCGAGCAAACCAACTTCGATACCTACCAAATCCTGCGCATCAATGAGGCGCCGGCGATCGAAATCCACATCGTCCAGAACTCCGAGCCGCCGGGCGGAATGGGTGAGGCCGGGACTTCGGCCGTCGCTCCTGCAGTAACCAACGCGATCTTTGCGGCAACTGGCAAGCGCTTGCGAAACTTGCCGATCGACACCGCTGCGTTGAAGCAGCGGGCGTGAGCGGAACATTGTCGCATACGTAAATGCACACCCCGACCAAGAGACCACGCGAATGGGGCCAGCCAACTACAAATGACCACAATCGATGGCGTGCCTCGTGAGGAGGCAGCCGGTTCGTTCACTCATTCAGCCAAGAAGGATATGAAAATGAAACACGGACGACGGGGTGTGGCAGCATTTCAGCGCATGCCGACGAAAGGCGAAAAAGCGCTATCTCAATCGGCAGGATCCAACCCTGGAGGCTCGAAATGCCCCTCGTCAGAATCGATCTCAGCAACAGCTATTCCCGGGAGCAGCGGCTGATCGTTGGTGACATCGTCTATTCCGCGATGATCGACATTGCGAATGTCCCTGAGCACGACAAGTTTCAGATCATCACGCTCCACGCCGACGGCGAACTGGTCTATCCGAAGGATGGATATCTCGGCATCGATTACACGCCAAAAATTATTTTCGTTCAGGTGTTTTGGGTCGCGGGCCGGACCACGGAGGTAAAGAAGGCCTTTTATCGCCGGATCGCCGATGATCTGCACGCCAAGCTTGGGGTTCGGATGCAGGATGTCTGGATCACGCTCGCCGACAACGCACGCGAGGATTGGTCGTTTGGAAACGGCGAGATGCAGTATGCACCGAAGTAAAGGCTCATGATCGCCAGCAACACAATAGAAAGGCCAGTGTTTGAAAACCAAGCTGGCGAGCTGCCGGATGGCGGTTCGATTCCATCTGGATCAAAATCGCGCTGTTTCAGTTTGCCGATGAACCGGCCGCGATTTCACCGGAAGCAATGGCCGCCAGCCTCCAGCTTGCGCAGGGGATCTCCTGCGGGGCGAGGTCGATGTGCTTTTCGAACCGCACCAGCTTCCAGTCGCCGGGGCTGGGGATGAAGGCATAGCCGGACTTGCGTGCAAGGCCGATCATCGCAGCGTTGGAGCGCAACGTATCGCCGAACAGATGTTCGGCGCCGAACGCCGCGGCGCGGCATTGCAGATTTCCCAGCAACGCTGACCCTACGCCCTGGCCTTGCCAGCGGTCGTCGATCGACAGGCCGAACTCGAAACTAGCCGTGTCGGCGTCGAACGCATAGCGGGCTTCGCCGACAATGGTCTCGATGCCATCGATCATCATGACGGCGATCACGCTGAAACGGTCGCCCTCGCCGACATGGATGAAATGATCGAGTTGGGTTTGCGGCAACTCGCTCATGGCGCCGAGGAAGCGATTGTAGCGGGAGCGGACCGAGAGCGACCGGAAGTAGCCCTGCAACGCGTCCGCATCATCAGGCTCGACAAAACGCACCGTCAGCGATTTGCCGCTGCGCAGCCGCAGGATATCGGAATGTTGCCGGAGGTCGTTGAGGCGAAGCATCATCGCAAGCTCCTGTCCTTCTGTCCTTCGAAAAGTCGCGGCCGGCGTCCCCCAAAAAGAGGCGACGCCAGCCTTGGCGGCTGCTCAAGCCCGCCAAAACGGCTTTTCCGCCTCGTAAGCGATGTCACTCCAGGAAAGTCCGACGTCATGCAGGTCGCGCGCGCTCAATTCGGCCAATTGGCGCCGTTGAATCTGCCGCTGCCGCCAGGTGTGGAAGGTCTCGCTGAGCTGCGCGAAAAACCCGGAACCATGATGATTTATCATCGATTCATGTGTGTATGTGGACATTTTTATCTCCCAAAGCTAATCTGTTGGCACTAATATTGGCCTTATCCGCGCCTTCGACAAACGACACTTTGTACCGCTTCGGATGATATAAACTCATGCCTCTGGGATGCGGAAGATGACCGCCAGACTGCCATCGCTCAATGGATTGCGCGCGTTCGAGGCCGCGGCCCGGCATTTGAGCTTCACCAATGCGGCTTCCGAACTGAACGTCACGCAAACCGCGATCAGCCATCAGATCCGGCGGCTGGAGCAGGAACTGGGGATTCGCCTGTTCGTCCGGCAAAACCGGGCGCTGGCATTGACGCCGGAAGCCAGGGATTATCTCCCCGGCGTCCGCGCCGCGTTCAACGATCTGCGGCTCGCCACCGACCGGCTGCTGCGCCGGGACAACGACCATGTGCTGACGGTCTCCACGCTGGCCTCGCTGGCGGCAAAGTGGCTGCTGCCGCGGCTCTCCGCGTTCCAGGAAGCCCATCCCGGCATCGACGTCCGCATCACCACCTCGACCGCCCTTGTCGACTTCAAGAGCGGCGACGTCGATGCCGCGATCCGCTATGGCCGCGGCCATTGGCCCGGCCTGCGCGCCGACTGGCTGATGGCCGACGAACTATTCCCGGTGTGCAGTCCGGCGCTGCTCACCGGCGATAAGCCGCTGCGGTGCCCGCAAGATCTGGCCAATCAGACCCTGCTGCATAGCAGCGCAGGCTATGACGACGATTGGCGGCTATGGCTCACGGCCGCGGGGCTGCCGGCGGATATCTCAAAGCAACCCGGAGTGACCTTCGATCTTATTTTTATGACGGTGCAGGCCGCGATCGACGGGATCGGGGTAGCGATGGGCCGGACCTCCTATGTCGAGGCCGATATCGCCAAGGGCCGCCTGGTGGTTCCGTTCAAGATCACGCTGCCGGCGGACGCCGGCTTCTATCTCGTCTCACCCGAAGCGAGAGCGGATTCGCCCAAGCTCAGCGCATTTCGGCAATGGCTGATCGCCTCGGTGCAGAACAAAACCTGAAAACAATCCACACGTGCTGCGATATCCGCTTCAGCGGCGTTTTCCGGGTTGGTCGCGCCGCACCGGCGTGGCAGATTGTCGCATCAAACCAGGCAAATGTCGGCTGGCGAGAAGCTTTTCCGCACCGGCTACTTCGAAACGGGGAGAAACTCGCCATGTCGAATACGTCCACGTCGCAACCGCCACAGATCAAATCGCGCATCGGCGCCATCCTGCGCGCGACCAGCGGCAATTTCCTCGAACAATTCGACTTCTTCCTGTTCGGCTTTTACGCGTCCTATATCGCCAAAGCGTTCTTTCCATCTGAAAACGAGACCGCCGCGTTGCTCAACGCCTTCGGCGTGTTCTGGCTGGGCGCATTGATGCGCCCGGTCGGCGCGATCGTGCTCGGCGCCTATATCGACCGGATCGGCCGCCGCAAGGGTCTGATCGTCACACTGACGATCATGGCAATCGGTACCGTGACGATTGCGATCTGCCCGACCTATGCCACGATCGGCATTGCCGCGCCGGTCATCGTGCTGATCGGCCGGCTGCTGCAGGGATTTTCCGCCGGCGTCGAACTCGGCGGCGTATCGGTCTATCTTGCGGAGATCGCCACGCCCGGCAACAGGGGCTTCTACACCTCGTTTCAGTCCTCCAGTCAGCAGGTCGCGATCTTCGTCGCGGCCATCATCGGTTACGTACTGAGCGAGATGATGCCCGCTGATACCGTCGCGGCGTGGGGCTGGCGAATTCCATTCTTCATCGGCTGCATGATCATTCCCTTTATTTTCTTTCTGCGCCGGACGCTGGAAGAAACGCCAGCGTTCCTGGCCATGAAGAAACACCCGACCACGTCGGAGGTGTTCGCTTCCGCGGCGGTCAACTGGAAGATCATTCTGCTTGGAATGATGCTGGCGGCGATGACCACCGTCACCTTCTATTTCGTTACGGTCTATACACCGACTTTCGGCAAGTCCGTGTTGAAACTCTCCACCCAGGATAGCCTGTTGGTCACCCTCATGGTTGCCGTCACCAACTTCTTCTGGAATCCGGTCGGGGGCGCGCTGTCGGACCGTATCGGCCGCAAGCCCGTGTTGCTCACGATCGCGGGCCTCTCGTTCTTGACGGCATATCCCGCGCTGCTCTGGCTCACCGCCGCTCCGACTTTCGGCAAAATGCTGGCCGTCGAAATGATGTTTTCGCTCTATTTCGGTGTCTATAGCGGCACGATGCTGGGTGCGCTGGTCGAAGTGGTGCCGGCTCATGTCCGCACCACCTGTTTCTCGCTTGGCGTTTGCTCTCGCAGCGGCGCTGTTCGGCACGTTCACGCCGTTCGCGGCAACGAAGTTGATCGACATGACCGGCGACAAGGCGTCCCCCGGCTTCTGGCTGATGTGTGCCGCGCGAGCGGCTTCATTGCCGCGCTCGCCATCTACCGAAGCGGGGCGGCCGAAGCGCGCCAAGCGCTTGCCGCGTGAAATCCGGGTGCCGGCAGCCGGCCTGCCGGCGCCGTTTGATTTCCATGCAAACAAGCTAACAACACCGCATGGTCGATTTGACTCGTAAATTCGACGTGCTGGTGATCGGCGGCGGCAATGCCGCGCTGTGCGCTGCGATCAGCGCGCGGCGGGCCGGCGCCTCCGTGCTGGTGCTGGAAGGCGCCCCGAAATTCTATCGGGGCGGCAACACCCGCCATACCCGCAATATGCGCTGCGCCCACGATGCCGCGACCGATATCCTCACCGGGCCCTATACCGAGCAGGAATTCTGGGAGGACCTTCAAGCGCGTGACCGGCGGCCAGACCGACGAGGAACTCGCGCGCTTCATGATCGCGGAGTCGAAGGACATTCTGGGCTGGATCGTCGAACAGGGCGTGCGCTGGCAGCCGTCGCTCGGCGGCACGCTGAGCCTGGGGCGAACCAACTCGTTCTTCCTCGGCGGCGGCAGGGCGATGCTGAATGCGCTCTATCTCACCGCCGAGCAGCTCGGCGTTGAAATCCTCTACGACGCCGAAGTGCTCGACCTCCAAATCGCCGACGGCATGTTTCTCTCCGCTGGGTTAAAGCAGGGCGATGGCCAGCGTGAACGTCAGCGCCTCGACCCTGATCGCCGCCGCCGGCGGCTTTGAGGCCAACATCGAATGGCTCAGGGAATACTGGGGCGAGGCCGCCGATAATTTCCTGATCCGCGGTACGCCCTATAATCGCGGCTCGATCCTCAAGATGCTGCTCGCCAACGGCGTGCAGGAGGTCGGCGATCCCACGCAATGCCATGCGGTCGCGATCGACGCGCGCGCGCCGAAATTCGACGGCGGCATCATCACCCGGCACGATTCGGTGGTGTTCGGCATCGTCGTCAACAAGAACGCCGCACGTTTTTACGACGAGGGCGAGGATATCTGGCCGAAACGCTACGCCATCTGGGGCCGACTGGTCGCAGCCCAGCCCGACCAGATCGCCTACATTATCTTCGACGCGAGTTCGCGCAACAGCTTCATGCCGACGCTGTTCCCGCCGATCGAGGCCGGCTCGATCGCCGAGCTAGCGGGCAAGTTCGAGCTCGATCCGGCCGCGCTGGAAAAAACCGTCGCCGACTTCAACGCCGCGGTTAAGCCCGGCACCTTCGATCACACCATCCTCGATGATTGCCGCACCGAAGGGCTGACGCCGCCAAAAAGCCATTGGGCGCGCCGGATCGAGACGCCGCCTTATTATGCCTACCCGGTGCGGCCTGGCATCACCTTCACCTATCTCGGCACCCGCGTGAACAGGCAGGCGCGCATGCTGATGAAGGACGGCAAGCCCGCCGCCAACATGTTCGCCGCCGGCGAGATCATGGCGGGCAATGTGCTCGGCAAGGGCTACGCGGCCGGAATCGGAATGACCATCGGCAGCGTGTTCGGCCGGATCGCGGGACGGGAAGCGGCGCAAAATGCACGGAACTAAGATCCTCGAGGAGGCCGACCGCCTGATGACGGTCTGCAATTCGTGCCGCTACTGCGAGGGCCTTTGCGCGGTATTTCCGGCGATGGAAATGCGCCGCGCGTTTTCCGACGGCGACCTCAATTATCTCGCCAATCTCTGCCACGGCTGCGGCGCCTGCTATACCGACTGCCAGTTCTCGCCGCCGCATGAATTCAACGTCAACGTCCCAAAAACGCTGGCCATTGCGCGCGCCGAATCCTACGCCGCCTATGCCTGGCCGCGCGCCTTCTCGGGCGTGTTCGCGCGCAACGGCCTCGCCATCAGCATCATTGCGGCGTTGAGCGTCGCGGCGTTCATTTTCGGCTTTGCCGCATTCAACGACCGGCAAGTCCTGTTCGGAATCCATACCGGCCCGGGCGCCTTCTACGCACTGATGCCGCACAACGCGATGGCGGCGCTGTTCGGCGCGGCGTTGCTCTATGCGATCGTGGCGCTGGTGATGGGTGTGCGCGCCTTCTGGCGCGATATCGGCGAGCCCGTGGGCATGCTGGCCGATCCGGGATCGCTGTGGCAGGCGATGAAGGATGCCGGAGAGCTGCGTTATCTCGATGGCGGCGGCGTCGGTTGCGTCAACGAGGACGAGCGGCCGAGCGACCGGCGCAAGATCTATCATCATCTGACATTTTACGGATTCCTGCTGTGTTTCGCCGCGACATGTGTGGCGACGCTGTATCATTACCTGCTGGCGCGCGAGGCGCCGTATCCGTGGTGGGACCTGCCGGTGCTGCTGGGCACGCTTGGCGGCGTCGGACTTTTGATCGGACCCGCCGGCCTGCTTAAGGAAAGATGGAAGCGCGATCCGGCGCTGGTCGACGAGAAACGCACCGGCATGGATGTCGCGTTCATTCTCATGCTGTTCTTGACGAGTCTTACCGGCATGGCACTGCTGCTGTGGCGCAATACGCCGGCGATGGGGCCGCTGCTGGCGGTGCATCTCGGCTTGGTGTTCTCGCTGTTCATCACCATGCCCTACGGCAAGTTCGTGCACGGCATCTATCGCTACGTCGCGCTGGTGCGTTACGCGCAAGAGCGGCGGCAGATGGGGCATAGAGTTTGACCGTCATGCCCGGCCTTGTGCCGGGCATCCACGGCTTTTCTTGATGCAACGGCGTGAAGACGTGGATGGCCGGGACAAGCCCGGCCATGACGAATATTACAGATCCACCACCACGTAGTCGCTTTCCACCGCGACCTTGATGGTCTCCGCGATATAAGGCCCCTTCACCACGCTTGAGCCCGGCTCGACATTGACCGGATAGGCCTTGGCGCGAAACCGCTTGGGGTCGCAGTAGGATTGGCCGGTGCGGATATCGAATTCCCAGCCATGCCAGGGGCAGCGGATGATTTCGCCTAGCCTGGTATATTCGATCTCGCCGGGATCGGATGACTGCGCGAGCCCGATCAGCGGCCCCTCGCACAAGGCCGCGCCTTGATGCGGACAGCGGTTCAACAGGCCGAAAAATTCGCCCTTGATGTTGAAGACCGCGATCGGGCGCGCATCGATGGTGAGAAATTTTCGCGTGCCCGGCGGCAGCTCGTCCACCGGGGCGATCACATGACGAGTCATGTTGTTTTCTGACGCATGATCTTTTCGAAAAACCGGTTCCCACCCATCGGGTCGTAGCCCGAGGGCATGCGTTTTCGGATCATGCTATGCCAACCCGTACAGCTTCCGCGCATTGTTCAGATAAAACGCTTCGCGGTTGGCGTCACTGACGCCGGCCGGCAGCACCCGCGACGGGTCGTCATAATCCCAATGCGGATAGTCGGTCGCGAACAGTAATTTGTCCCAGCCGACCCATTCGATCACCTCGAACAGATGATCGCGCCGCTCCGGGTCTTCCATCGGCTGCGTGGTCCAGAAGATGTGGTCGCGGATATACTCCGACGGCGGTCGCTTGAGATGCGGCACCTCGCTACGCAACCGTTGCCAGCTCTTGTCGAGCCGCCACGACAGCGACGGCGCCCAGCCGAAGCCGGCCTCGATCATGATCATCTTGAGCCTGGGGTGCCGCTCGAACACGCCCTCCAGCACGATGCTGGCGAGCGCGGTCTGCTGACACTGCGAATGGCCGACCATCTCCTCGATGTAGTAGCTCGGCCAGCCCGAGGCGGTGATCGGATTGCCGCCGAAGCCGAAGGCATGCACGCCGACCGGAAGCCCCGCCTCCTCCGCCGCTTCGTAAATCGGCCAGTAGCGGCGTTGACCGAGCGGCTCGACGTTGCGGCTCAGCAGCAGCACCTGGACAAAATTCTTGTCGCCGGCGCGCTTGCGGATTTCGGCGGCAGCCGCCGGACCATCCTCGTTGGCGACCACGACGGAGCCTTTCAGGCGGCTGTCCTTGCCGGTCCATTTGTCGATTTGCCAGTCGTTGATCGCCGAGCAGATCGCAGCGCTGAGATCGTGATTGCGGATGCCTTGCCCGGTGGCGAGCGGATTGAGAACGCCAAGGACGACGTTGTTGGGATCGAGATGCTGGGCTTGCATGAACGAGAGCGACGAGCCCTGCGGGCCGCCTTCCGGCGGATAGGCGTCACGGCGCGACGCGTTCGGCTGCGCCTTCGGATAGGGCGGCCCTTCCATCATGCCCTGATAGGGGTGCTTGTCGTAGGTCTCGAGATGCGCGTGCCAGCGCTTTGCGAGATACGGATACAACTCGGTTTTGGTCGCACGCGCCGGATGGATATCGCAATCGGCAATTGCCGTCTTCGCATGAACGGGCGAGGCCTGCTCCGGGCGGTCGCGGAACTGGATGTTCATGGCGTCGTCTCCTCCAGGGTCCAATCCAGCTTCGCTGAATTAGACTCGTCGATGTTATTTTGTTTGGGCATGATCTTCTCCGAAAACCGGGTTCCACTTTTCGGGATCATGCCCTAGCGCCGATTGCTTCAGGCGGCTGTAGGTCGCGTGCGGGTTATCGATCATGATCTTGCGCACAAGATCGGGCGACATCCCCTCCGGCAGCACCGCGTCACCGTCGAATTGCCAGTGCGGATAGTCGGTCGAGAATAGAAGCAATTCATCCGACTGCATATGGTCAAACAGGCGATTTAATGTCTGGGGATCCGGCGGCGCATCGATCGGCTGCAGCGAAAACCGGATGTTGCTGCGCACAATTTCCTGGGGCGCGCGATCCACCCACGGCGTCTCCATGCGGATGCCGCGCCAGAACTTGTGCAACCGCCACAGATAGGACGGCAGCCAGGTGAAGCCGGATTCCAGCATCACCATTTTCAGGTTCGGATGCCGCACGAACACGCCCTCGACGATCAGGCTGGTCAACTGGGTCTGAAAGGCCTGCGCCTGCGCGACGTAATCCTCGATGTGATAGGAGCCCCAGCCCACCGACGTCGGCGGGTTGTGATAATTGCTGCCGGCATGGATGCCGACGGCTAAGCCCAGCCGCTCGGCGGCGGCGTAAATCGGCCAGTAGGCGCGTTTGCCCAAGGGCATGTCGCCCATCACCAGCATCAGGACCTGAACGAAACGCTTATCGCTGGCGCAGCGCTCGATCTCCGCGACCGACTTCTCGATGCTCTGCACCGGAATCACGATCGAGCCGCGCAGCCTTGTATCCCTGTCGAGCCATTCCTTCACCAGCCAGTCGTTCAGCGCGCGGCAAAACGCGTCCGCCATATCCTCAGAGAACACCATCTGCACCCCGTACAGCGGATTGCAGATGCCGTAGCTGATGCCGAACGGGTCGAGCGCCTGCGCCTTCATGTCGTCGAGGCTTGAGCCCGGTTTGCCCTTGGCTGGCCGCCAATCCGGTCGCGAGGTGATGGGCGAATTCAGGGGATAGGATTGCGACACCAGATCGGTCATTCCCCGGGTCGTTACCTGATCGCGCCAGTAATCGTTCATGTAGGGCAACAGGCTGGTCAGGTGGGGAACGGCCGGATGCAGATCGCAATCCACGCCGCCCGCGATCGGTGACGTCATGACCTTGGTTTCCTCTTGCTCGCGGCGTCCCTTGAATTCAGCGCTCAATCGTTGAATCGAGACAGCATATGGCGCGCGGGCTCCGCCGTCCATCGGCCGAGCCCGCCGATCCCTTAAGTCGGCACCGATGCAATCCTGTGCTAGGACATCTGAAAATCGCCGCAAGGGGGGCCGGTATGAACAGGGCGGGAATTGCCGTCGTCGCAACCATCATGGCGTTGTCGGGGCCGGCCTTCGCACAGCAGCCGCCGGCCGCGGCACCGCCGCCTCCGGATTTTTCAAAAGTCGAGATCAAGACCACCGACCTCGGCGACAACATCTACATGCTCGAAGGCCAGGGCGGAAATATCACCGTGGCGGTAGGGAAGGACGGCATCATCATGGTGGACGGCCAGTACGCGCCGCTGCATGACAAGATCAAGGCCGCCATCGAAGCCATCTCGAACAAGCCGATCAAATATCTCATCAACACGCATTTTCACGGCGACCACACCGGCGGGAACGAACTCTTTGCGAGGGACGGCGCCACCATCGTCTCTCAGGTCAATGTCAAGAACCGGCTGGCGGCGGGAACCAGCAACGGACTGACAGGCGCAAAGACACCCCCCGCGCCGCCGGCCGCGCTGCCGTCCGACACCTATACGAACTTTTCCAAGATCAGGCTGGAGGGCCGCGTCGCCGACCTCAAGCACATCGCGAATGCGCATACCGACGGCGACACCTATGTCTGGTTCAAAACCGCCAACGTGTTGTCGACCGGCGATACCTTCACCAATGGCCGCTATCCCAACATCGATTTTGCCAATGGCGGCAACATCAGGGGCATGATCGCCGCCGCCGACGCCTATCTCAAGCTGGTGAACGCCAGGACCAGGATCGTTCCCGGTCATGGGCCGCTCGCCGACAAAGCGGCGTTGATGGAATACCGGACCATGCTGATCTCGGCGCACGACCGCATGGCGAAGCTGGTCAAGGAGGGAAAAAGCGAAGACGAGGTGGTGGCGGCAAAACCGTTCGCGGATTTCGATGCAAAATGGGCGCCCACGGAGCTGGCAAGCAAGAATTTTGTTCGCGTCGTCTACCACTCGCTTGCCGACAAGCCCGACGCCCAGCGGCCATCGTTAAAAAGATTCTTCCGCAGGAGTAGAGAATAGATGAAAGATCTCGCAGCAATCGCCGAAAAAATAGCCGCCAGGCTGATCGAGCGGCGCCAGACCATCGCGGTCGCGGAATCCTCGACCGGCGGTCTGATCTCTGCCGCGCTGCTCGCGGTGCCCGGCGCGTCCGCCTATTTCCTCGGCTCCGCCGTGGTCTATACGCGCGATGCGCGGCGGATACTCATGGACATCCCTGACGAGGCGATGAAAGGAATCCGCTCGGCCTCCGAGCCTTACGCAAAGTTGCTGGCGAGCCAGATCCGCCACCGCTTTTCCACCGATTGGGGCTTGTCGGAGACCGGCGCCACCGGGCCGACCGGCAACCGCTATGGCGACGCCGCCGGCCACAGCTGCATCGCGGTCGCGGGTCTGGAGCCTCTCGCGATGACGCTGGAAACCGGCAGCAGCGACCGGCTCGCCAACATGCACGTGTTCGCTTCCACGGCGCTGAATTTTTTGCTGCAGAATTTGTCGCGCTGATGGTTCGATAGCTCGCCGTTATTGTCGTCCCGGCGAACGCCGGGACGACGTTATGGATCGCCTCACTTCTCCCGGAACATGCGCATCAACTGGTCGCTCAGCGGCTTGACCAGGTAGGACAGCATGGTGCGGTCGCCGGTCTGCACAAAGGCTTCCACCGGCATGCCGGGTATCAGTTTGACGTCGCCGCCGAGGCGCGCGATTTCTTCCGGCGGCATCGAAACGCGGATCGTGTAATAGCTTTGTCCGGTGCGCTGGTCGGTGGTGACGTCGGGCGAGACCCGGGTAACAAGACCGTTCAGTTCCGGCGTCGTGCGCTGGTTGAATGCCGACAGCCGCAGCAGGGTTTTCTGGCCGATCTGCAATTTATCGATATCCTGCGGATTGACCTTGGCCTCGACCTGGAGGTCATCGCCCTGCGGAACGATCATCATGATGGCGTCGCCCGCCGTGATCACCCCGCCGACGGTATGGACCGTGGATTGCAGCACCATGCCGTCCTGCGGGGCGCGGATATCGACCCGCCGCAACTGGTCTTCGGCCGTGACCTTGCGCTCGACAAATTCGCCGATCTTGTCGTTGGTCTCGCGCAAATCCTTGGAGACCTCGCTGACCATATCCTTGTCGACCTGAATGATCTGCAGTTCGGTTTCGGTAATCTTGCCCTTGGCCTGCGCCCGCGATGCAATGTATTGCGCCCGCTCGCCGGCCAACCGGGCGGCGTCGCGCTCCAGCACCGTCAGGCGCGAAATCTGCACCAGGTGCTGATCGTAGAGCTGGCGAACCCCGATCAGTTCCTTCTCCACAAGCGCAATTTCCTTGTCTTTCGCGGTCTCCTGCGCCGTCAAACCGGCGATTTCCTCGTTCAGCTGCGTGACCCGCTCGCGCAATTGCGCCTTCTGTCCGACCCTTCCATTGACACGAACCTCGAACAACTTGGTCTCGCTCGCGATGACGTTACTGACATCGGGGTCATCGGCACGCGTGAGCAGCATCGAAGGAAATACGATCTTGTCGAGGCCGCGTTGTTCGGCTTCGAGCCGCGCCGCCCGCGCCCACAGCCCGTCGAGGTTTTTGGTGACGATCGCAAGGCTCGCCTTGGTGACGGTGTCGTCGAGCCGCACCACCACGTCGCCGGCCTTGACGAGATCGCCGTCGCGCGCGCGCACTTCGCCGACCACGCCGCCGGTCGGGTGCTGCACTTTCTTGACGTTGGATTCGACCACGATCGATCCCGGCGCGATCAAGGCGCCGGAGATCTGAGCCGTGGATGCCCAGCCGCCAAGCCCGCCGGCGAGAACGACGACCACCGCCAGCCCGATGATCAAATGCAGCCGTATCGACGATCGCGCTCCGCGCACCTTGCTCATGATTTGGCAACTCCTCCCTCGGATACGATCTTGATGGGAGAAGGCGGCGCAACCCGCTGCTGCAGCACCTGCCCCAGTACCGTTTCCTTGGGGCCGAACGCCTGCATGCGGCCGTCCTTCAGCACCAGGAGCTGATCGACCGCCTCAATCCCGATCGGCCGGTGCGCAACGACCACAACGATGGCGCCTCGCTCGCGCGCCGCGCGAACGGCGCGCGTCAACGCCTCATCTCCTTCGGTATCGAGATTGGAGTTCGGCTCGTCAAGGACGACGAGGAATGGATTGCCGTAGAGCGCCCTCGCCAACGCCACGCGTTGCGCCTGACCGGCCGAAAGCGCGGTACCCTGCTCGCCGATCTGGGTGTCGTAGCCGTCGCGCATCTTGATGATCATCTCGTGGACGCCCGCCTCCTTCGCGGCCGCGATGATGGCGTCAGCACCGGCGTCCGGATCGAAGCGGCAAATATTCTGGGCGACCGTCCCGGCGAACAATTCGACATCCTGCGGCAGGTAACCGATGTGACGGCCGAGCACATCGGACGACCACTGATCGAGTGCTGCGCCATCGAGGCGCACCTTGCCGCGAAACGGCTGCCAGACGCCGACCAGCGCACGCACCAGCGAAGACTTGCCCGATCCGCTTGGCCCGATCACGCCCAGTCCGTTTCCGGCCTGAAGGGCGAACGTCACGTCCTGGACGATGACTTTCTGATCGCCCGGCGGCACGATGCTGACAGCCTCGACCGACAGCCGGCTCGATGGGCTCTGCAGCAAGGTCTGCGCTGCCCGTGCGGGCAACGATCCGAGCAGGTGGTTGAGGCGGTGCCAGCTCTGGCGCGCGGCAACAAATCCTTTCCAATGGGCGATCGCCAGATCGACCGGCGCCAGCGCCCGCGCGCTCAGGATCGAGCCCGCGATGATAATGCCGGCGGTGGCTTCCTGGTGAATCACCAGATAGGCGCCGACTCCCAGCACCGCCGACTGCAGCGTCATGCGCATGACCTTGGCAATGGCGCCGAGCCCGCCCGAGACGTCGCTGGCGCGCTGATTGCCCGCAAGATAATTCTGGTTGGCCTCGCTCCAGCGCTTGGTCAGGCGCCCGGCCATTCCCATCGCGACCAGAACTTCGGCGTTTCGCCGGCTGCTGGCGGCCAGATCGTTGCGGCGCGCCGCCAGACCCATGGCCTCTCGCGCCGGCGCGCGCGACATGAACTCGGTCACGATGGTGAGGGTGACCAGAATGATCGCGCCAACCAGCGCGGTCAGGCCGATCAGGACGTGGAAAGCGAAACAGATCGCCAAATAGAACGGCAACCACGGCAGATCGAAGAACGCGCCCGGCCCCATGCCGGAGAGGAACGAACGAACGTTGTCGAGATCGCGCAGCGGTTGCAGGCCCTCGTTGCGCCCGCCCACCATCAGCGGCAGGCGCACGACGGTTTCGAACACCCGGGCGTTGAGCGCCTCATCGAGCGAGGTTCCGACACGAATCAGGATTCGTCCCCGGATCAGGTCGAGAATGCCTTGGGCGATGTACAATCCGCCGGCGAGAATGACCAATCCGACCAGGGTCGGTACGCTCCGGCTTGGAAGCACCCGGTCGTAAATCTCCAGCATGAAGACCGAGCCGGTCAGATAAAGCAGGTTGATCATGCAACTCATGGCGCCGACGCCAAGGAATGCACTGCGACAGGCGCGCAGCGCATCACCGAGTTCGGAACGCCGGACACCGGGAACGGCTGCCATCAATCCTGATCTCTTCACGAGGGGCGCGCGGCCCCCAAAATCACGGGGTACGCGGATGCCTATCTTACCGATTTTTGCGGCTAACGTCTATTGAGGTGACATTAACCTAAACGCCGTCAACCTAAACGCCGTCGGTGGCCTTGCCGCCCGACGGCTGGAGGCGGAACAACAGAATCGGCCCACGGCCATTGCCTTTGGCCGGTCAGGGACAGGACACACGCAACGGTAGCGCGATCGGCCTGCGGGAGGCCGGCGGGCGGCCCGACGGAACCTAATGGCTCCCCATCACTTGTACCGCCACCTTACCCAACATCATTGGAGATATCATGATCCGCCGTTTTATCGGAATAGCTGTCCTTGTCGCCGCCGTGGCGCTCCCCGTCGTGGCGCAGGCCCAAGGGGTTCCCGGTGGAATTGAGCGAGGCTCGAGGGATGGCGAAAGAGCAGCCGGTCCTGTCGGCGCCGTCGTCGGCGGTGTCATTGGCGGCGTGGTCGGTGGCGTCGCCGGGGTTCTCGGCGTCGATGAGCGTCCCCGCTTTCGCAATTATGTTGTCGAGCAGCGGCGCCCTTCCTATCAATATCGCGAGGACGTCCGCATTGGCGCGGTTCTGCCGGAACAAGGCGTCACCTATTACGACGTGCCGCCGGAATACGGCGCCCGGGATTATCGCTACACGGTTGTAAACGGCCGCACGGTTCTGGTCGAACCGCGAACACGCCGGATTGTCGAGATCGTCGAGTAAAACGACGGCAGCTTCGCTCAAGTCGAATGGGAGCCGTCCGTGGAGACGGCTCCCATTTTTATACTCCGGCAATGAGCGTCAGAACCGGCCGCCGGTTCGAACGAGCCGCACCACCAGCAACAGCAGGATGGCGCCGATCGCCGAATAGATGATCTCCCGCACGAGGCCGGTGCCGATGGCAATGCCGAGCTTTGGAAACAGATAACTGGCGACCAGCGCGCCGGCGATACCGACGAGAATATCGCCGATGATCCCAAAGCCGGTGCCGCGCACGATCTTCCCGGCCAGCCAGCCCGCAACCAGGCCGACGAATAAAATAACGAGAATGCCTTCATTGGAGATTTGCATGAGAACTTCCCCCGGTTTGCGCGCGTCATTTCCCGCTCGCCCGTTCAAGCCTATCGACAATGGCCTGATGTGACGACTCCAATTTGCGGGACTCTTGGCCCGGTCGAGCTTGCCATTTCGTGGACTAAGCGCCGAAGCGCTCTTGGTCGAGGAAACTTTCACCCCCTCATCGGCGTTATGCAACCATGACGCAGCCCGATACCTGGTATGTGGCCTTTGGCCCGGACAGAGCGGTGAAAACGGACGACAGCGCAACCGGCGCCGTCCGATCGACCCGCACGTTCAAATCGGAGGTCGACGCCAAGCTGTTCGCGATGCAGATTCTGGCGAAGGGCTGGACGGCCAGCGCGGGCACGCTCAATCCTCATCAGCCCAAACAGATTGTCGGGGCTTCCCAGATCGAACGCTGGGCAGACCCGGGCCTCGGCGGCTGAAGCGCTTGCCACGGGCGGCCGTCAAGTCGCGGCAACGACCTCGGCAGGTTCAGCCAGGATGCACCTTGCGATCCGCTCCGGCCCTACCTGCACATTGGGCGGCAGCCGCTCGAGGCAGCGGGCTTCCGCGAAACCGCATCGCGGCGCGAACGAGCAGTTGTTCGGCGCCTTGTCGAGCGAGGGCGGCGTCCCCGGAATCGTTCCGAGCCGCTGGCCCCGTTTGGCGCCGTGGACGGTGGAGGCCAGCAAGCCCCGCGCATAGGGATGAATCGGTGAACGCACGATCTGGCTGAGCGTGCCCTGCTCGACGATCTGGCCCGCATACATCACCGCCACACGGTCGCAGATTTCGATCGCCACCCCGATATCGTGGGTGACGAAGATGACGGACATCCCGAACTCGCGCTGCAGTTCGCGCAGCAGCAGCAGGATCTGGATTTGCACGGTGGCGTCGAGCGCCGTGGTCGGCTCGTCCGCGAGAAGGATTTTCGGCTTGCAGGCCAGCGCCAGCGCGATCATGGCGCGCTGCCGCATGCCGCCGGACATTTCGTGCGGATAGGCATCGAGCCGGCGCTTGGCGGAGGGAATCCGCACCACTTCCAGCATTTCCAGCGCGCGTGCCCTCGCCTCGGCCTGGCTTTTGCCTTCGTGGCGCATCACGGTTTCCGCAATCTGCTGGCCGATGGTGTAAACCGGGTCGAGCGCCAGCGCGGGCTCCTGAAAAATCATCGAGACGGTCTGGCCGCGAAACGCCGACAGTTCTTCATCGTCGAGCGCCAGCACGTCGCGCCCGAGAACCCGAACGCTGCCGGAGATCTGGGTCCGCTTCTTCGGCAATAGCCGCATCAGCGCGCGTAACGTGACGCTCTTGCCTGAACCGGATTCACCGAGCAGACCGAGCACTTCCCCGTCGCCGAGCACAAGGCTGAGATCGTTGACGGCATGGACCGTGCGCTCGCCGGTGAAGCGAATGTTGAGGCCGCGTATTTCGACGAGATTGCTCATGGCAATTCCGGCACCCGGTCGTGGAAATCGGTGGCGCGCTGGAACGCAGCCCCGATCCGCAACAGCATGGCCTCATCGAACGAACGGCCGATCAACTGCATGCCAACCGGAAGACCGCTAGCCGTGAAACCAGCCGGTATCGAGAGCGACGGCAGCCCGAGATAATTGATCGGGCGAGTGAACCGCGTCAGCCGCTGGATCACCGCTTCGGCGTCGGGACTGTTGCCGACGTCGCTCTCGGCAATGGTCGGCGCCGCGACCGGCGCCACCGGGGCGATCACGGCATCGACCCCGGCGACCGCCGCAAGGTGCGCTGATAACGCAGGACCGCGCCAGCGCATCGCTTCAAGATACAGCACACCGGGTATCGCGAGCCCGTTCTGCAACCGCATCAGGACCTGCGGGCCGTAATCCTGCGGACGCTCGATCAGCCATCGCTTGTGAAACGCCGCCGCTTCGGTGGCGAGAACCAGTTGACATGCCGCGGTGAGCTGGCGCTGATCCGGCAATTCGACCTGAACGACATGCGCGCCCTCGCGCTTGAGGACGGCCATCGTCTCGTCGAGGATTCGCGCCACCTCCGGATCGAGATCGTCGACATAGAAAGCGGTGGGGACGCCGATGGTCAGGCCCTTGATCGATTGCTGCGCCGCCGCGGTGTAATCCGGGACCGGCCCGCTGAACGCGGTGGGGTCTTCCGGGTCCGCCCCCGCCATCAGCGCCAGCAGCAATGCGCAATCCTGGGCCGAGCGCGCGAGCGGTCCGACGGTGTCGAGCGATTGCGACAACGGCATCGCGCCGGCGCGGCTGATCCGGCCCACGGTCGTCTTCAATCCGGTCACGCCGCAGAAATGCGCGGGCATCCGGATCGAGCCGCCGGTGTCCGAGCCCAATGCCGCAAACGTCAGGCGCGCCGCGACGGCTGCGCCCGAGCCCGACGACGAGCCGCCGGTGATGTGATCGAAAGCCCAGGGATTATGCACCGCGCCGTAATGGGAGTTGTGGCCGGTCGGTCCATAGGCGAATTCGGCCATCTGCAGCGAGCCCAGCCGAACCGTGCCGGCATCCTTGAGACGCTGCAACGCGGTCGAGGTCGTGGTAGCGACGAAATCGCGCCGGATTTTGGAGCCGCAGGTGACCACCTTGCCCGCATCGTAATACATGTCCTTGTGCGCCAGCGGCACGCCGTGCAGCGCGCCGCTGACCTTGCCCTTCGCCTGCGCCGTATCGGCAGCATCGGCGGCCGCCAGCGCTTGTTCGGCTTCGATCGCCATGAACGCATTGAGACGGGGCTGCCATTGCGCGATCCTGTCGAGACAGGATTGCGTCACCTCGCGCGACGAGATGCGCTTTTGCGCGATCGCTTTCGCAACTGACGTCAACGACATCAAGGCCGGTTCAGTGTTCTTTTGGTGGACGTTCATTTCGCAGTCTTTTCATTATTCTTGGCGGCTTGCACGAGAAGGAATGTCGCGGGCTCGAGGTCGAACGGCAGCGTGCCGGCAACCGGCGCAAAGCCTTCGAACGCCGGACCGATGGAATTGGCGATGCGTGTGGCCACTTCAGCGTCCACAGGCACGCCTGCGACGTCAGCCATTGCCTTGATCTCCTTGGGCGTGGGTCTTGTCATGCGGCATCCTCCCCCTTTGCTGGCGCGAGGCTGTGGCCTGAGCCTGGTATGGCCATGTAGCACGCCGCCTCATGACCCATTGTATCGAGCGCCGTGAGTTTTGGTGTGGCGTTTGCGCAGAGCGGCTCCGCAAACGGACAACGGGTGTGAAACCGGCACCCCGAGGGCGGATCGATCGGATTGGGCGGGTCGCCCGAGATCGGCGGGGTCTCCGTCCGGTTGTCGGGATCGGAAGACGGCATCGCCGCCAGCAGCGCCCGCGTATAGGGATGCGCCGGCGCATCCCACACCCGGTCCACCGGACCAAGCTCGACCACTTCGCCGAGATACATCACCAGAACGCGGTCGGAAATGTAGCGCACCACGTTGAGATCGTGGCTGATGAACAGATAGGTCAGCCCGAACTCGCGCTTGAGATCGACCAGGAGATTGAGCACCTGCGCCTCGACCGACTTGTCCAGCGCCGACACCGCCTCGTCGAGGATCACCAGACGCGGCGACAAGGCCAGCGCGCGGGCGATGTTGACGCGCTGCCGCTGGCCGCCGGAAATCTCGTGCGGATAACGATTGGCGAAGATTTCCGGCCGCAAGCCGACCTTGCCGAGCAGTTCGCGCGCCAGCGCGCGCGCAGCCGTGTCGGCCATGCCGTGGACCTTCGGGCCGAACGCGATCAATTCCTCGATGGTCAGGCGCGGATTGAGCGAGGCATAGCTGTCCTGAAACACCATCTGCATGCAGCGGCGAAGTTCGCGAAGCGACAGGGCGTGCCCGACCTGCATGCCGTCATAGACGATATCCCCGGCATCGCGCTTCATCAGGTGCATCAACAGCCGCGCGGTGGTCGATTTGCCGCAGCCGGATTCGCCGACGATTCCGACCGTTTCGCCCTTGGCGATGGAGAACGACACATCGTCGACCGCACGCACCGTCTTGCGCGCGCTGAACAGGTCGCCGCGCACCGGGAAATGTTTTGTCAGGCCATTGACCTGCAGCAGCGGTTGCGCCACGCCGCCGCGATCCTCGAGCGGCTCAAGCATATCGAGCGACGCTGTCTCGTTCATGGCATTAGTTCCGGATATCCATGGCGCTGCGCATTCCGTCGCTGAGCAGGTTGAAGCAGATCGACACCGCGAAGATCATGGCGCCGGGCAACGCCGCCACCCATGGATTGATGTAGATCGCGGTGCGCAGCGTGTTGAGCATCAAACCCCATTCCGGCTCCGGCGGCTTGGTGCCGAGGCCGAGGAACGACAGGCCCGCCGCCAGGATCATCGACACCGAGATCAGGCCGGTGGCGTAGACGAAAATCGGCCCCAATACGTTGCCGAGCATGTGCACGCGCATGATGGTGAAGGGTCCGGCGCCGGATGCCCGCGCCGCCTCGACGAAATCCATGTTGCGCACCCCGGTGGTGACGCTCTCGGCGACCCGGGTGATTTGCGGCACGAATACCACCGTCAGGGAGACGATGGAGTTGACGATGCCCGCGCCGAGCACGCCCGAAATCGCGATCGCCAGCAGCACCGAGGGAAATGCGTAGAACACGTCGATGGTGCGCATGATCGCGGTGTTGATCTTGCCGCCGACATAGCCGGCGACGAGGCCGAGCGAGGTTCCGATCACGAAGGCAAAGATCACGGGGAGAATGCCGACCAAGAGCGACAAGCGCCCGCCATAGATCAGGCGCGCCAGCATGTCGCGGCCGAGTTCGTCGGTGCCGAGCGGATAGTTCGGCGTCCCGATATGGCGCAGCCGGCGAATCATCGAGCCCTGATAGGGATCGGCGAGCCCAAGCCAGCCCGCGCACAGCGCGGAAAGAAAAATCGCGATCAGGATGCAGGCGCAGACCATGCTGACCTTGTCGCTGACGATGCGGCGTCCGACGGTGGCCCAGTAACCGCGCGCCTTGCTGGCGGGCGCGGCCTGCAGGGCTGCGTCGGTCATGGCGCTCATGGGGCTGATACTCACTACCTTCAACTCCGCTTGATGCGCGGGTCGATCGCGGCCTGCGCGATATCGACCATGAGATTCAGGAACACGAAGAACAGCGCCAGCACCAGGATCGTGCCCTGCAGCAGCGGCAGATCGCGCTGGAAAATTGCGGAATTGAGCAAGAGCCCCGAGCCCGGCCACGAGAACACGGTTTCGATCAGGATCGACCCGCCGAGCATGTATCCCAGTTGCAGCCCCATCACGGCCATCGCGGTCGGCGCGGCGTTCTTGATGACGTGACGGAAGACATGGGTTTCGCGCAAGCCCTTGGCGCGCAAAGCCTCGACAAAATCCTGGCTCAGGATATCGCCGGTCAGCGCGCGCACCGTGCGGGTGACAATCCCCATCGGAATCACCGAGGTGGTGATCGCGGGCAGGATCAGATAGCGGATGTGCTCCCAGTCCCATCCCCATGCGCCGGAGCCGCCGGGGCCGGCGCCAACGGCGGGCAGCCAGTTAAGCTGCACCGAGAAGATGATGACGAGCACCATGCCGAGCCAGTAATGCGGCACGGAAACGCCGGCGATCGCGATCGAGGTCGCGACCTTGTCGATCCAGGTATCGCGGAAATAGCCGGCGACCAGCCCGAAGAACAATCCGAGCGTAAATCCGATCATCGCGGCCGCGATCGCCAATGTCACGGTGTTGCCGACCGCGCGCATGACTTCGGTCAGGACCGGGCGCCCGGTCGCGATGGAATGGCCGAGATCGCCATTGACCGCCTTCCATAGCCAAAGCCCGAACTGGACCGGCAGCGGACGATCGAAGCCGTAGGCGGTGCGCAATTGCGACGCCAGTTCCTGCGACGCGTCGGCCGGCAGGATCGCGACCAGGGGATCGCCGGGCGTGATGTGCACCAGCATAAAGCACACCAGCGCCACGCTGATGACGATCGGGATCACATAGACGATACGCCGCGCAACGTAGACGAGCACAGATCACCTTTTTCTTCCCTTCTCCCCTTGTGGGAGAAGGTGGCACGGACGAAGTCCGTGCCGGATGAGGGGTTGGGGTCTATCGATAGAAACCCCTCACCCGCCTACGATGCTTCGCCTCGTAGGCGACCTCTCCCACAAGGGGAGAGGTGAAGTGAAGCGCAGCCATCGCGCCTAAACGAGCGCTACGGCGTCATGGAAATCGGCGAGAAGTCCACGAACCAGCTCTTCGGCTGCACGAAACCCTTGATCTTCGGGCTCATGGCGCGCGGGGCGACGTCATGGGCGACATACAGGAATGCCGCGTCGTCGACCGAGGCCGCATGCAGTTCGGCCAAGGCCTGATCCCGGGCGGCCGGATCGAAGGTCTGGCGCGCCTTCGTGACCAGCTCGTCGAATTTCGGATTGTTGATAAAGCCCCAATTATTCGACACCGGCGGCGCCATCGAGGATTGCAGGAAACGCACCATGGCGAAGAACGGGTCCATCGCCGCGTAGGTCACGTTGGTGGCGTTGGAGCCATTGGCGGAAGGGTCCTTGACGCCCCGCCGCCAGTTGGTGAACAGCGTATTCCATTCGATGACGTCGAGCTGGACGTCGAAATAACATTCGGCCAGCGCCTGCTGCAGGTATTCGTTCATCGGCAGCGGCAGCATCTGGCCGGACCCCGACGCCGAGGTCTGGATCTTGACCGACAATTTCTTGTTCGGACCGAATCCGGCCTCCTGCATCAGCTTCTGCGCCGCGGGCTTGTCATACTTGATCTCGAAGGTCGGTTTTCCGCGCCAGGGATGACCCGGCTCGAAGGTGCCGGTCGCCGGCACCATCAGACCGGCGAGCAGGCCGTCCCTGAGGCCCTCACGATCGACGCAGAGATTGGCTGCCTTGCGGACGCGAATGTCGTTCCATGGAGAGCCTTCGACGCGCGAGAACTGCCACGGCCAGACATGGGGCTCCTCGTTGGTCTTGAGCAGGAATCCGCGCTGCTTGATTTCCGCCACCGCATCCGGCGCGGGCGCTTCGATCCAGTCGACCTGGCCGGAGAGCAACGCCGCGGTGCGGGCATTCGCCTCGGGCATCGGCAGCAGCAGCATCTTGTCGACCTTGGGGACGCGCGCCTTGTCCCAGTAATTCTCGTTCTTCTTAAGCTCCAGCCGCTCGCGGGGCGTGAAGCTCGACATTTTCCAGGGGCCGGTGCCGGACGCGTCGCGCGCGAACGCGGCCCAGGCGGCCTGCGATTTCGCCTTGGCATCGGCGCCTTCGGCGGCGTCGAACAGCTTCTGCCATTTCGCCGGGCTCGCCATGAACAGGTTGGTGAGGTTGATCGGCAGGAAGCTATCCGGCTCCTTGGTGGTCAATTCCACCGTCATGTCGTCGATCTTGCGGGCCGAAGCCAGCGTCGGCATCCGCGACGCGGTGACGCCGACCTGGCTCGGATCGAACTGCGGTGCATCCTGCTTGAGCACTTTTTCGACATTCCAGACCACGGCGTCGGCATTGAACGGCGAACCGTCGTGGAAGGTGACGCCGGGGCGCAGCTTGAACGTCCACTTCTTCTTGTCGGCATCATCCACGGCCCATTCGGTGGCGAGCCCGGGAATCACCACGCTTGGCTTGTCGGCGGACGAGAGATCCCACATCGTCAGCGCGTCATACATGGTCAGGCCGGTGAAGCGGTTACCCTCAAAACCCTGATCGGGCTGGCCCAGCGTGCGCGGAATGTCGGCCGCGGTCATGCCGATGCGCAGAACCGTCTCGGCAGCGGCGATCCGCGGCAGCCCGGCCACTGCGGCGATCGCCAGCGTCACAACCGCCATTGCCCGGATTTTTCCAGATTTTTCGTTACGCATCGCAGCAATTCCCTCTCAACTGTCGGTGACTATTTCTTATGCAATCGCATGCAACGGCTGTGCCAATGGCGGTAGTCGCCCGATCAATTGCCATTGGCAGCACAACTCCTTGTGGGTCCGCACCAAGAAAAGACACAGGTGCCTAATCTGGCATCTACCTTGCAGGTCAAGCTCCAGTACCCGTCCAATGGAGCTTAGTTCATGCGCGCCCGAAATTCGATCCTTCTTGTTGCCTTGGCCGTCGCCATCGGGGCCGGCCTGCCCACCCTTCCCGCGCAAGCCGAACAGGTGGTGCGGTACGGCATTTCGATGGCGGATATTCCGCTGACAACGGGCCAGCCGGATCGTGGCGCCGGTGCCTATCAGTTCACCGCCTATACGATTTACGATCCGCTGGTCGCCTGGGAAATGGATGTCTCGGACCGGCCCGGCAAACTGGTGCCCGGCCTCGCCACCGAATGGAAGGTCGACGACAATGACAAAACCAAATGGCGGTTCAGCTTGCGAAAAGGCGTCAAATTCCACGACGGCAGCGACTTCAATGCCGATGCGGTGATCTGGAATCTCGACAAGGTGCTCAACGACAAGGCGCCGCAATTCGACAAGCGCCAGAGCGCGCAAGTGAAAACCCGCCTGCCGTCGGTCGCGAGCTACGCCAAGATCGACGACTCCACGGTGGAGATCACCACCAAGACCGTCGACTCGTTCTTCCCCTACCAGATGCTCTGGTTCCTGGTCTCCAGCCCTGCGCAATACGACAAGCTCGGCAAGGACTGGGACAAGTTCGCCAGCCAGCCCTCGGGCACCGGACCGTTCAAATTGACAAAACTGGTGCCGCGCGAACTGGCCGAACTTTCCAGGAACGAGGATTACTGGAACAAGAAGCGGATTCCGAAAGTCGACAAGCTGATCCTGATCCCGATGCCGGAAGCGCTGACGCGGACCAACGCGCTGCTGGCGGGACAAGTCGATCTGATCGAAACGCCGGCGCCGGACGCTGTGCCGCAACTGAAATCGGCAGGGATGCGGATCGTCGATAACATCACCCCGCATGTGTGGAATTATCATCTCAGCGTGCTGCCCGGCTCGCCATGGACCGATGTGCGCTTGCGCAAGGCGCTCAATCTCGCCATCGACCGCGACGCGGTGGTCGGACTGATGAACGGTTTGGCCAAACCTGCCAAGGGTCAGGTCGATCCATCGAGCCCGTGGTTCGGCAAGCCGACCTTCGACATCAAATACGACCTCGCCGCGGCGAAGAAGCTGGTCCAGGAAGCCGGCTATTCAAAAGAAAAGCCGCTGAAGACGACATTCATCATCGCGCAAGGCGGCACCGGGCAAATGCTGTCGCTGCCGATGAACGAATTCCTGCAGCAAAGCTTCAAGGAGATCGGCATCGATGTCGACTTCAAGGTGGTCGAGCTCGAGACGCTCTATACGCATTGGCGCAAGGGCGCGGCGGACGAAATGAATGCCGGCATTACCGCCAACAATATCGCCTATGTGACCTCGGACCCGCTCTACGCCATCGTGCGCTTCTTCCACTCGGGCCAGATCGCGCCGGTGGGCGTCAACTGGGGCGGCTACAAGAATCCGAAAGTCGATGCCTTGATCGACGAAGCCAAGCAGACTTTCGATCCCGTCAAGCAGGACGAACTGCTGGCGCAGGCGCATTCGCTGATCGTCGACGATGCCGCGCTGGTGTGGGTGGTGCACGACACCAATCCGCACGCGCTATCGCCCAAGATCAAGAAATTCGTGCAGGCGCAGCACTGGTTTCAGGACCTGACGACCATCGGCCTGGAATAAGGGTCTGAGTGCTGAAGCGCCGTCTGACCGCTCACAAAAGCCGTCATACTCCGCGAAAGCGGAGTATCCAGTACCCCGCGGCTTTTCGGCCAAATCGCGGATACTCTGGAATACTGGATCACCCGCTTTCGCGGGTGATGACGACTGCGAGCAAAGCGACGCCCTTCGACGCTATTTCGTCAACAGCGCGAAGGCGCCGTTCCAGTCCTCCGGGGGCGGATTCATCCGATATCCCCGAATTCGCGCCTCGTACAAGTTATAGAGTAACTCAAGCGCATTGGCGTCGTCGGTGCGGCGGCCCCGCTCGATCGCCGCCAGCGCGCCTTCCCAGTCGCGGCTGCGATAACACGCCAGCATCTCGATGGTCAGGTTGCGCAGCCGCTGGAAACGGCCGGACTGCGCGGTATCCTCGCGGCCGGCAATGGCATAGATGACCTCCGGCTCTTTCTTGCCTTTGACCATGATGAAATCGAGCTCGAGAATCGCAAACTTGTCCTTCACCGCGAGCGCGGTCTTGGAGCCGACGATGATCGGGAATCCGTACTCCTTGGATTGTCCTTCCAGGCGCGAGGCAAGGTTGACGCTGTCGCCCAGCACGGAATAGTCGAAACGCAGGTCGGAACCCATATTGCCGACCACGCAGGTGCCCGTGTTGAGGCCGACGCCGACATTGATCGGAATATAGGGGTGACCGCCCTCCTGGGCCTCAACCTGGCGCACCTCGTTCAGCCCGTCGATCCGCTCCAGCATGTCGAGCGCGGCCTCGCAGGCGTTGAGCTGGTGCTCCTTGTCGTCGAGCGGCGCATTCCAGAACGCCATGATGGCGTCGCCCATATATTTGTCGATGGTGCCCTTGCGCGCCAGGATCGCGTTGGTCAGAGGCGTCAGGAAGCGGTTCATCAGCTTCGTCAACCCTTGCGGATCATGCTTGAAGGATTCGGAGATCGTGGTGAAGCCCCTGACGTCAGAGAACATGATGGTCATCTCGCGCTCCTCGCCGCCGAGCACGAGTTTTTCCGGCGCCTGCGCGAGCTGTTCGACCAGCGCCGGCGACAGATACTGGCCGAATGCCGAGCGAATCTGCCGCCGCTGCTTCTGCTCCCTGACGAAGCTGGTGAAGATGAGGGTGAGATATATCGATGTGGTCGACAGCAAGGGATAGGTAAAATCGATCAGCAGCCGGTGCTGCGTGTAGAAATACCAGGACGTCCCGACCAGCAGCGATGCGAACAGCGCACCGACCGCAACGAGGCTGATTGGTCCGAATAGCGGCGCGAACGCGATCACCAGAATTCCGAGCACGAGGGCCGCGCAAAATTCGATGGCGATGCCGTAATTCGGCTGCGAAAGCACAGTGCGGGTCAGCGCACTCTCCAGCACCTGGGCATGAACCTCGACGCCGGGCAGCGCGGGATCGACCGGCGTGGTCTTGATGTCGTTAAGCCCCACCGCCGAAGTGCCGATCAGCACCAGCTTGCGCGCAATCATTTCCGGCTTGACGTTGCCTTCGAGCAAGTCGACCGCCGAAACATAGAGTGACGGATCGTAATGCGCAAAATGAACCCAGAGCTGGCCGTTGCGGTCGGTCGGAATCTCGAAACCCTTGACGGCGACGCTCTTGATGCCGGCCTTGTCGGTTTTGATGAAGATAGTGTCGGTGCCGGTCGCAACCCGCAACATTTCGAAGCTCACTGACGGCATGGTCGCGCCCTGGGCCTGCATGATCATCGGCACCCGCCGGACAATGCCGTCGCGTTCCGGCCTGATCGTGAACAGGCCGCGCCCGGCAGCCGCCTGTTCCAGAACATGGACGTTGCGCAGCAGGCCTGCAAAATCGAGCATGAAGGGCTGCGGCGCTTCGCCCAGCATTGCAAGCCCCGTCACCGGAAGCGCGTTGTCGTATTCCGAAATGACATAGGGCAGCCCGGATTCGCCCAGCACCACGCGCGAGCGCCGCATCGCATCGGCAAAAATCTGATCGTTGCTCGGCAGCGCGCGCAGCTTGGTTCGGGTTTCCTCATCGAGGTTGCGAATGGTGTCGGCCGCAGCGTCAGGATTGAGCCGGTCAGGCTCGGCGAACACGATATCGAAGGCGATCACCACGGCGCCGAGCTTGGTCAGATTGGCGATGAGATCCGCGATCCGCGTCCGCGGCCACGGCCACTGGCCGAGTTTCGCCAGGCTCTTTTCATCGATATCGACGATGGTAACCGGCCTTGCCGTCTTCTTGCGCGGCTCGATGGCCTGGAAGGCATCGAAGGTTCTGACCCGAAGCTCCTCGATCGCGGCGGGGTCGGCGATCCGCAGCGCCGCGAGCCCGATCAGGAGTGCCAGGCAGACCAGCCTCGCATACCCGAACCTGCGCGCGAACCACCTTCGGAGGGCCCTTAGTCGTTTCATGTGTTTTTCGGATTTCTCGCTCGATCGGATTTGCCCGGAAGCCTGCGAATTGGGCGCTCAAGTTCGAACTCCGCCTCGACCCGGTCGCCGCATATTTGTTATCTTATTGACGTTTAACAAAAAAATGCAACGCCTGCACGCCTGTCCCGGCGGGCTCGACCGGCGGCTTTGAAAGCCTTGGTCCCGTAGGCGCCAGTCGATCACCTAGTGCGTCAGCTGGAAGTCCGACGCCTGCAGCTGCACGTTGACGTTCGTAATGCCGCCGAATGTCAGGACGTTGTTGTTGCCGAAGTCGATCGTGTCGCCGGTGGAGGCGGCAAGCAGCGCATTCAACTGGTCGACCGTAAAGGCTGGAGCCGTTGTTGGCATGCGAGATATCGACATGGTCACTTGGGTCTCGCTGAAATCGGTGATGGTGACATGGCCGCTGTTGAAAACGAAGGTGTCGGCGCCGCCGAGCCCGGTCAGGGTATCGGTTGTGTTGTTGCCTCCGAAGCCGCCGTCGAGGATGTTGGCGTTGTTGTTGCCGGTGAGGTTATCGCTGAACTGCGAGCCGAACAGATTGGCGATGTTGGTGAGCGTGTCGTTTCCAGCGCCGCCGGTATTCTGCGCTACGAGAATCGTTGAGGCTGACGGTCACTCCGGACGTTGCATGCTGATAGCTCGCGGTATCGTTCGTCCCCTGACCGATCAGATGATCATCGCCCGGCCCGCCCTCCAGCGTGCTGTTGCCGTTGCCGGTCAGCGTGTCGTTGAAGCTCGATCCGAGAAGTCCTTCGATGTTCGTCAGCGTATCGATGCCGGTTACGCCGGTAAGTCTGCGCAACTCCCGGCGTAGCGAGGCTCACCGTAACGCCAGCGGTCGCATGCTCGTAACTCGCGATATCGAATCCGCCGCCGCCGCCGTCGAGCGTATCGTTGCCGAGCCCGCCCTCCAGCACGTTGTTGTTGCCGTCGCCGATCAGGGTGTCGTCAGAATTGCTGCCGCGCAGATTTTCGATCGAGATATAGATATCACCGGCGGCGGCACCGCCTGAACCTAATCCCGTCGAGAGATTGGCGGTGACGCCGGTAGCGGCGTGGGAATAATCCACGGTGTCGTTGCCGGGATCGTTCGGGCCGAACGGGCCGGGCATGCCGTTAAAGACGTCGGCATGATCGCCGCCGAAGAACACATCTGCGCCATCATGCGAAGGCCCGTTATTGGATTGTTCGCCAGCGCTGCCGACGATGCTGTAGGTGGCTGCGTTGAAGATGCCGTTGAGCAACGCCAGGCCCGGCCCGTTATTGCTGCTGGTGGCGATGTCGGTGAAGAAAGCCGATGCGTTGATATTCCAGCCGTTGGTATTGACCAGCACATGATCCTGCGTGGTCTGGGTCGGATCGGTCGTGTCGAGAATGTCGATCTCGGTGATGGTGCCGCCGGTGACATTTCCGTGTCAGCTGTAGGTAAATCCGGTCCCGATCATCTCGAAGGTAATGCCCTTGGCGGCATCGACGGCGAAGATGTGATCGGTGGTATTTGCCGATGTCGCGAGGCTGCTTGCCGCCAAGTCGTCATACAGCGTGCTGAAGTCGTAACCATCAGGCGTCTGCACGGTGACGGCGACCGATGGCCCCAGCGAGCTTGCGAAGATGAAATCGCTGGCCGTCAAATTGGCCGATCGCAACATTTTTGAAAGTCAGTGAAGTCGGGTCGCCCGTTGGGAGCCGTAAAAGTAAAGATGGTATCCGGTCCCGCTGACGCGCCAAGCGACAGCAGATCGGACAGGCTGTGAATCGACGAGATTGACCGCAAATCGATCCTGTCGCCGTCGGAATGGCTGAAATCGGTGATGGTATCGTTGTTGGAAGGTGGAGTATTGCCGTCGCCTACACCGACCTTGAATACGAAAATATCGCTTCCGGTGCCGCCGGTCAGCGTATCGTTGCCGCCATTGCCGCTCAGGACATCGTTGCCGCCCCGCCCGTCCAGCGTGTTGTTGCCGCCATTGCCGGTAAGGATGTCGTTGAATTCCGAGCCGGCCACGGCATTGACGCCGCTTATAATGTTGTCGTGCCCGACCGAGACATTGCCGTCGGCGGTGCCTGAACCGTTCGCACCAAGCGTCACCACCACGCCGCCGGTCGCGTGATAATAGGCGATGCGGGTATTGCCGTTGCCGGTGATGGTATCGTTGCCGCCGCCACCCTCGAATTCATTGAAGGCAGCTCCGTTGCCATTGACGCCGGCGCTTCCGGCGTTCGTGCTCGTGGTGGTGAAGCCGTTAGCGCGCCGTTATAGATGTCCGCGAATTCCGTTCCCCAAATTGCTTCGACCGACTGCAGCGTATCGGTGCCGACCTCATTCCCTCCGGCCCGGTCGGTCACCGTTCCCGCCGCGAGCTGCCGCGTGAATCCCGATCCCGTCATGGGTAAAATTGTAAACCGCACGGTCGAAACCGCCGCCGCCGTTGATCAGGTCGTTGCCGCCAAGCCCCTCGAAATTCTCGGCGGTGCCGCACGGATTGTTGCTGCCGTGGAAAACGTCGTTAAAATTCGTGCCGCGCACGCTGTTGACGCCGCTGAAGGTATCGGTGCCAGTGGAGGCGTCGCCGGTGGCGGTGCCGGAGGCGCCGCCATTGGGATTGAAAGCCGGAATCCAGCTATTGCCGTCGAAGGTCACGGTAACGCCGGACGTGGCGTGCAAATAGGAAATCCGCGTCGAACCATTGCCGGTAATTTGGTCGTTGCCGCCGCGGCCCTCGAACTCGTTGAACAAGCCGAGGGTATTGGATGTCACCGTGCTGCCGGCGTTGGCGCTGGTCGAACTGAAGCCGGTCGCGTTGAAGGTATCGGCAAAATCGCTGCCGGTCACCATTTCGATGGACTGCAATGTATCGGTGCCGACCGAGGCGTCCCCGGTCACGGTACCGGCGGCAAGCTGGACGTTGATCGGCCCGGTGGCGGCGCCATAATTGGCGCGGTCGTAGCCGAACTGGCCGTCGATCGTATCGTTGCCGGCCCTGCCGGTGAAAATGTCGTTGTTATCCGATGCGCCGAATGCGTCCGCGCCGGCATTGCCGATGAAATTGAAGGTCCAGGGACTTACCAGGGCCTCGATCAGGCTCTGGTCGCCGTTCGCCCTGGCGATGACGGCATTCATCCAGTCGACAGCCAAAACGTTGAGGCCGAAGCTTGCCAGCGGGGTATGGCTGGCGTCGTCAGTCGTCTCCAGGATCGAGGTGATCGTGCCCCCGATGAGATTACCGGCCAGATCATAGGCGAAACCGCTGCCGACAAATGTGAAGTCACGGTTGGCCGCCGCATTGATGATCGTGAATGTTGTCGACGTCCCTCCGGGCGATACCGGGGCCGATCCCATCGCCCCGATCGAATTGTCCTGGTCGAAGTTGTAACCGCCCGGCGTCAGCACACTCAGTTGCGCGTCGACGATGGTAACACCCACCGTCGTCGGCGGCGTCGCCACCACCCCATCCGACAACGAAACCGTGAAGCTGCCCTGTCCGACATAGGGGGTGAGGTCGGCGTTGAGGCTGTCGGCGACGAAGAACACCGAGCCATTGTTGAGCTGGGCCTGGGTAAAGCTGGTAATTGCCGGACCGGTTACCGAGGTTGCGAGATGACCATGGCTGGTGGCTGTCACCGTGAATGTGAGCTGGTCGGGCGTGAAGCCGGGATCGACGGCCTGCAAATCCGCCGTCGTCGTCGCGGTAGCACCGCCCGTCAGCTGTACGGCGCTGCCCTTGACGGTAAGGACCGACAGGTCGCCGGTGATCGATGGCTGGATGTTGACATTGAGCAATGTCAGAACATCGCCATTGCCAAAATCCTCAATGGTGTTGCCGCCGACATTGGTGATCGTCGGCTGGCCGGTGAAACCTGTCAGTTGGAGCTGATCGCCTTCAGCTTGATTGAAAATTCCGCCGCCCTGATCGAAATCCGAAATCGTCAGGGCGCCGTATCCCTTCGCGTAGACGAAGGTGTCCGCACCGGTGCCGCCGACAAGGACGTCGCCGCCGCCGCGGCCGTCGAGAAGGTCGTTGCCGCCCCGACCTTCCAGGGTGTTGGCGTTCGCATCGCCCAAAATCGTATCGGCGAAATTGGAGCCACGTACCGCATTGACCAGAGTGAACGTGTCGGTGCCAACGTTTGCCACATCGTTGGCCGCCGTGCCATGTGAGGTGCCGGCAGCAAGGTCAACAGTCACTCCATCGAGAGCGTTGTAGAACGCAATGCGCGTATCGCCGTTACCGGTAATCTGATCGTTGCCGCCCAATCCTTCAATTTCGTTGAAGTTACCAAATGAACCGGCATTGACGCTGGAGCCGCTGAAGCCGGTCGCTACGTAGGTATCCGCGAAATTGGTCCCACGAATGGATTCGATCGATCGCAGTGTGTCGGTCCCGATGGCGGCATCGCCGGTCACTACGCCCGAGGCCATGTCAACACTGATTCCGGAAGCGGCCGAGGAATCATCGCTGTAGTAGGCTCGGTCGAATCCCCCTTTGCCGTCGATGAAGTCGTTGCCACCGCGGCCGGCAAATTCTTCCGTTGTGTTGTTGGGATTGTTGGCGCCGGTGATGGTGTCATCAAACGCCGAGCCTGCCACCGCGCTCACCCCCGAGAAGGTGTCAGTGCCGACGGACGAATCCCCAGTCGCAGTGCCCGATGCGCCGCTGCTGGCGCTGGTCCAGCTATTGAGACCGAACGTGACAGTCACGCCCGCCGAAGCATTGTAGAACGCGATCCGCGTGTTGCCGTTACCGGTGATGGTGTCGTTGCCGCCCAATCCCTCGAACTGGTTGAACGTGCCATTGTTGCCGATGTTAAGAGCGCCTGCGACGCCGTACCCCGTCGCCACAAACGTATCGGCGGCATTGGTTCCCTGGATGCCTTCGATCGAGCGCAGCGTGTCGGTGCCGATCGTGGCGTCGCCCGTCGCGATGCCGGCCGCAAGATCGACACTGACCCCGCCGGTCGAAAGATAGATGTTATTGTAGCTTACGACATCGAAGCCGCCGCGGCCGTCGATGAAGTCGTTGCCGCCAAGACCGGTAAAGGTCTCATTGCCGGCGCTTCCCGAAAGGGAATCGGCAAACATCGAACCCATGATCGCATTGACGCCCGTGAACGTGTCGTGACCGACCGACGCATCCCCGTCCGCCGTTCCCGCAGCAATATCCACGGTGACCCCTGCGGTCGCGTTGTTGAAGCCGAGACGGGTATTGCCGTTACCAATGATGGTGTCGTTGCCGCCCTCGCCGGTGAACTCATTGAAGGTACCAAGCGAACCAGCGTTGGTGCTGGTGCCGCTGAAACCGGTCGCATCATAGATGTCGGCGAAGTTCGTGCCGCGCACGGCTTCGACTGACACCAGCGTGTCGGTGCCAACAGTGGTATCCCCTGTCACGATCCCCGCTGCAAGATGGACGGTGATGCCGGACGTAGTTGCCGGATCAGTGTTGTAGTCCGCACGATCGAAGCCGCCGCGGCCATTGATCGTGTCATTGCCGCCGAAGCCCGCAAATACTTCTATGGTGCCGAATCCATTGTTGCTGCCGCTCAACGTATCGGCGAACGCCGAGCCCCAGGCTGAAAGAATTCCCGAGCCGACAAATGTGTCGTGACCGACCGAGGCATCGCCGTCGGCCGTTCCCGCCGCAATATCGACGGTGACACCTGCAGTCGCACTGACATAGGAAACCCGCGTCAGCGCTGCACCGAACCCATTGACGGCGCTGATGATGGTGTCGTTACCGCCTCTGCCTTCGAACTCGTTGAAGCCCACGGGCGTGCCGGGGACGCTGGTTGATCCCGTGAAGCCGGCAGCGTTGAAGGTGTCCGCAAAATCGCTGCCGACAATGCCTTCGATGGCAACGAGGGTGTCGTTGCCGACGCCCGCACCCGACACCGTGCCTGCCGCGAGGTTGACGGTGATGCCACCCGTCGCGTCGGTATAGAGTGCCCGGTCGAAGCCGCCCAGACCGTTGATCGAATCGTCGCCGCCAAACCCCTGGAACACATCGTTTCCGGGCGTGCCCACCAGCGTATTGTTATTATTGTCGCCGGGGATCGCGCCGGCGACAGGGGTGAAGGTAACGCTGCCGGCGAAGACATTGCTCAGATTATTGACCGCTGCGCCATCGTTGGCCTGGATCGAGAAGGTCGGCGCCAGTAAACCATCGTCATGCACGAAGCGGACATGAGCGGCGATCAGATCGGCCGTCGTGAAGGTGGTGGCGTTGACCCAGTTGGTGCCGTCCGTTGTGGTCTGGAAGGTGCCGTGGCTGACGTTCGTAACCGTGAACGAAAAGCTTGAACTGTCGGGATCGGTGATGCCGATGCTGGCCGGCGTGAACAGAACCGTGCCGCCTTCGGACACCGTCAGCGACGCCGCCGTGATCACCGGCGCGTTGTTGACGATGGTGAACGAGACGCTACCAGTGAAGACATTGCTCAGATTATTGACCGCTGCGCCATCGTTGGCCTGGATCGAGAAGGTCGGCGCCGTGGCGCTACCATCCTGCACGAAGCGGACGTGGCTGGCAGTCAGGTCAGCGGTCGTGAAGGTGGTGGCGTTGACCCAGTTGGTGCCATCCGTTGTGGTCTGGAAGGTGCCGTGGCTGACGTTCGTAACCGTGAACGAAAAGCTTGAACTGTCGGGATCGGTGATGCCGATGCTGGCCGGTGTGAACAGAACCGTGCCGCCCTCGGATACCCCCAGCGACGCCGCCGTGATCACCGGCGTGTCATTGGCGCCGTGGATGGTGACGGTCACCAGCTGCGCCGTGCCGTCCATCGTCGTCACGGTGAAGCTGTCGCTCAGCGTGCCGCCGCTGTTGAGCGCCTGCACCGTCGTGTTGTTGTCGTTGAGCGTGTAGGTCCAGGTCCCGCCCGCCGTCATCTGGAAGGTGCCGTAGCCGTTCGTGGTCGCCGCACCCGCCGCTACCGCCGTGAACGTGTTAGCCGGATTGTCGACGTCGGTGTCGGTCAGCGTGGCGCTCGCCGTCGGCGTGCCGGGCGTCGCCGTTGGCGACGCCGCCCGGCTTCGGTCACCGACCCGCTCGACGTGCCCGAGATCACCGCCGCGTCGTTGGCGCCGTGGATGGTGACCGTCACCAGCTGCGCCGTGCCGTCCGCTGTCGTCACGGTGAAGCTGTCGCTCAGCGTGCCGCCGCTGTTGAGCGCCTGCACCGTCGCGTTGTTGTCGTTGAGCGTGTAGGTCCAGGTCCCGCCCGCCGTCATCTGGAAGGTGCCGTAGCCGTTGGTGGTCGCCGCACCCGCCGCTACCGCCGTGAACGTGTTAGCCGGATTGTCGACGTCGGTGTCGGTCAGCGTGGCGCTCGCCGTCGGCGTGCCGGGCGTGCCGTTGGCGACGCCGCCCGCTTCGGTCACCGACCCGCTCGACGTGCCCGAGATCACCGCCGCGTCGTTGGCGCCGTGGATGGTGACCGTCACCAGCTGCGCCGTGCCGTCCGCTGTCGTCACGCGTGAAGCTGTCGCTCAGCGTGCCGCCGCTGTTGAGCGCCTGCACCGTCGCGTTGTTGTCGTTGAGCGTGTAGGTCCAGGTCCCGCCCGCCGTCATCTGGAAGGTGCCGTAGCCGTTGGTGGTCGCCGCACCCGCCGCTACCGCCGTGAACGTGTTAGCCGGATTGTCGACGTCGGTATCGGTCAGCGTGGCGCTCGCCGTCGCCGTGCCGGGCGTCCCGTTGGCGACGCCGCCCGCTTCGGTCACCGACCCGCTCGACGTGCCCGAGATCACCGCCGCGTCGTTGGCGCCGTGGATGGTGACCGTCACCAGCTGCGCCGTGCCGTCCGCTGTCGTCACGGTGAAGCTGTCGCTCAGCGTGCCGCCGCTGTTGAGCGCCTGCACCGTCGCGTTGTTGTCGTTGAGCGTGTAGGTCCAGGTCCCGCCCGCCGTCATCTGGTAGGTGCCGTAACCGTTGGTGGTCGCCGCACCCGCCGCTACCGCCGTGAACGTGTTAGCCGGATTGTCGACGTCGGTATCGGTCAGCGTGGCGCTCGCCGTCGGCGTGCCGGGCGTGCCGTTGGCGACGCCGCCCGCTTCGGTCACCGACCCGCTCGACGTGCCCGAGATCACCGCCGCGTCGTTGGCGCCGTGGATGGTGACGGTCACCAGCTGCGCCGTGCCGTCCGCTGTCGTCACGCTGAAGCTGTCGCTCAGCGTGCCGCCGCTGTTGAGCGCCTGCACCGTCGCGTTGTTGTCGTTGAGCGTGTAGGTCCAGGTCCCGCCCGCCGTCATCTGGAAGGTGCCGTAGCCGTTGGTGGTCGCCGCACCCGCCGCTACCGCCGTGAACGTGTTAGCCGGATTGTCGACGTCGGTATCGGTCAGCGTGGCGCTCGCCGTCGCCGTGCCGGGCGTGCCGTTGGCGACGCCGCCCGCTTCGGTCACCGACCCGCTCGACGTGCCCGAGATCACCGCCGCGTCGTTGGCGCCGTGGATGGTGACCGTCACCAGCTGCGCCGTGCCGTCCGCTGTCGTCACGGTGAAGCTGTCGGTCAGCGTGCCGCCGCTGTTGAGCGCCTGCACCGTCGCGTTGTTGTCGTTGAGCGTGTAGGTCCAGGTCCCGCCCGCCGTCATCTGGTAGGTGCCGTAACCGTTGGTGGTCGCCGCACCCGCCGCTACCGCCGTGAACGTGTTAGCCGGATTGTCGACGTCGGTATCGGTCAGCGTGGCGCTCGCCGTCGGCGTGCCGGGCGTGCCGTTGGCGACGCCGCCCGCTTCGGTCACCGACCCGCTCGACGTGCCCGAGATCACCGCCGCGTCGTTGGCGCCGTGGATGGTGACGGTCACCAGCTGCGCCGTGCCGTCCGCTGTCGTCACGCTGAAGCTGTCGCTCAGCGTGCCGCCGCTGTTGAGCGCCTGCACCGTCGCGTTGTTGTCGTTGAGCGTGTAGGTCCAGGTCCCGCCCGCCGTCATCTGGAAGGTGCCGTAACCGTGGTCGGTGGCCGATCCGGCCGCCGCCGCGGTGAAGACGTTAGTCGCGTTGTCGGTCAGCGTCCCGGTCGCTGTCGGCGTCCCCGGGATTGGGGTCGCGACACTGCCGCCCGCCTCGACAACGGACCCCGCAATGTCGCCGAACACTAAGTCGGTGCCGGCAAATACGAAATCGCCGTCAACAAGACTGGCCGGCAGAATACCCGTGAGCGTCAGCGTATTGCCGGCGCTAAAGGTGATGACCGTGTCCGTGCCGTTGGGCGAGCTCGCAATACTCTGCACATCGGCGAGGCCATGGACGCTTGCCACTCCGGACAGATCAATCTTGTCGCCGTTGCCATTGTTGAAGCCGGAAACCACATCGGCGCCATCATTATCGGCGTAAACGAACGTTACTCCGAACGATTGCGCGCCCAGGTTCAGCGTGTCGTTGCCGGTGCCCAGATCGACCCTGGTGACACCGCTCGAACTGCCGACTTGCCCCAGCGTCAGGGTATCGTTGGAAGCTGTTCCGTTGATCGACTGGACATTGAATACGTTGCTTAGCGAATTGACGCCGGCGGCCAGGTTAAGCGTATTGGTGCCGTTGTTGAGGTTGATGGAAACCCCGGTGACGTCGTTGAGCAGCGTCAGCGTATCGTCGGACGACGTCCCTACCGCAAAATCGCTGGAACTTATATTTTCGACATTCGACACGCTGATGCTGTTGCTGCCATTGGCAAGCGTGAGGCTGTCGTTGCCGGCCCCGAAATCGACGCTCAGTCCGCTGACAGTGTTCTGCAGCGAAACGAAATCGTCGCCGGCGCTACCGGTCAGGTGTTCGACATTGAGCAGGCTGAGGCTGGAGAAGAAACCGGTTCCGGCAAGAATATCCACCGTATCGTTGCCGCCGCCGAGATCGACGGTGACGTTGAAGGTGCTGTTGACAAATGTCAGCGTATCGTCGGAAGCCGAACCGTTGATGGTCTGCACGCCGAACGCGTTGGTCAACGTGTTGCTGCCGGCCGCCAGATTGAGCGTGTTGGCGCCCTGTGCCAGATTGATGGCAACGCCATTGACATCGTTCAGCAGGGTGAGCGTATCGTCCGAGGCGGTGCCGCTGAAATCGGTCCCGTTGATGTTCTGAATGTTGGCAACGCTCACCGAGTTGCTGCCGTTGGCGAGGCTCAGTGTGTTGTTTCCGGCGCCAAGATCGATGGCGAGACCGTTGGCGTTGTTCGACAACTGAACGAAATCGTCGCCGGCGCTGCCGGTCAGGTTCTCGACGTTGAGCAGGTTAAGCGTGTAACCGCCGGCAAAGCCAAGATTGACTGTGTCGCCGGTCCCTGCCCCGAGATCGATCGCATGACCGAACAGGTTGGGGCCGATGGTGAGAAAATCATCGTTGCTGCCGGTGCGCGCGGTCAACGGGGCACCGTTGCCCGTGAAGTTCAGACCCGACACGTCGACCGGGCTGCCGGACGAACCCGACGCCAGCAAGTCAAACCCGTCGCTGAACTGCAGAACCTCGACATTGGTCAGCGTGTCCGTGCCGTCCCTGCCGGCGACGGAATCGGCAACCTGGGTCACACCCGCTGTCGGCGTGGTGATCGTGTAGGCCGACCGCAGGCCCGTGAACACCGCCATGTCGGCGCCGGGGCCGCCATCGATCACGTCATTGCCGGGGCCGCCAATGATGGTATCGCTGCCGCCGCCGCCATTGATCGTGTCGTTGCCGCCCTGCCCGTCGAGGGTGTTGTTGTTCAAATCGCCGGAGATGATGTCGTCAAATTGCGAGCCGGCCACCGAGTTGACGCCACCGGTGATGTGATCGTGTCCGACCAGCGCGACATCTCCCGCCGCAGTTCCTTGCGCGGTGCCGGCTGCAAGATCGACGGTCACGCCCGCGCTGGCGTTGAAGAATGCGATGCGCGTGTTGCCGTTGCCGGTGATGGTATCGTCGCCGCCCAATCCTTCGAACTGGTTGAAGGTGCCGTTGTTGCCGATATTGAGAGCGCCCGCGAGGCCAAACCCGGTCGCCACAAACGTATCGGCAGCGTTGGTTCCCTGAATGCCTTCGATCGAGCGCAGCGTGTCGGTGCCGATCGTGGCGTCGCCCGTCGCGGTGCCGGCCGCAAGATCGACACTGACCCCGCCGGTCGAAAGATAGATGTTATTGTAGCTTACGGTATCGAAGCCGCCGCGGCCGTCGATGAAGTCGTTGCCGCCAAGACCGGTAAAGGTCTCATTGCCGGCGCTTCCCGAAAGGGAATCGGCAAACATCGAACCCATGATCGCATTGACGCCCGTGAACGTATCGTGACCGACCGACGCATCCCCGTCCGCCGTTCCCGCAGCAATATCCACGGTGACCCCTGCGGTCGCGTTGTTGAAGCCGAGACGGGTATTGCCGTTACCAATGATGGTGTCGTTGCCGCCCTCGCCCGTAAACTCATTGAAGGTACCAAGGGAACCAGCGTTGGTGCTGGTGCCGCTGAAGCCGGTCGCATCATAGGTGTCGGCGAAGTTCGTGCCGCGCACGGCTTCGACTGACACCAGCGTGTCGGTGCCAACAGTGGCATCCCCTGTCACGATCCCCGCTGCAAGATGGACGGTGATGCCGGACGTAGTTGCCGGATCAGTGTTGTAGTCCGCACGATCGAAGCCGCCGCGGCCATTGATCGTGTCATTGCCGCCGAAGCCCGCAAATACTTCTATGGTGCCGAATCCATTGTTGCTGCCGCTCAACGTATCGGCGAACGCCGAGCCCCAGGCTGAAAGAATTCCCGAGCCGACAAATGTGTCGTGACCGACCGAGGCATCGCCGTCGGCCGTTCCCGCCGCAATATCGACGGTGACACCTGCAGTCGCACTGACATAGGAAACCCGCGTCAGCGCTGCACCGAACCCATTGACGGCGCTGATGATGGTGTCGTTACCGCCTCTGCCTTCGAACTCGTTGAAGCCCACGGGCGTGCCGGGGACGCTGGTTGATCCCGTGAAGCCGGCAGCGTTGAAGGTGTCCGCAAAATCGCTGCCGACAATGCCTTCGATGGCAACGAGGGTGTCGTTGCCGACGCCCGCACCCGACACCGTGCCTGCCGCAAGGTTGACGGTGATGCCACCCGTCGCGTCGGTATAGAGTGCCCGGTCGAAGCCGCCCAGACCGTTGATCGAATCGTCGCCGCCAAACCCCTGGAACACATCGTTTCCGGGCGTGCCGGTCAGCGTGTTGTCGTGGACATCGCCGTAGATCGCACCCGGGATTCCCGGAGCTAAACCGACGCTTCCGACGAACACATTGCTCAGATTGTTAACCGCGGAACCGTCATCGGCCTGGATCGAGAAGGTTGGCGCGACCAGGCTTCCATCCTGGGCAAATCGCACATGGCCGGCGTTCACGTCGGCAGACGTGAACGTAGTCGTGTCGACCCAGGTCACTCCGTCGGTTGTGGTCTGGAACGTGCCATGGCTGACATTGCTGGCCGTGAACGTAAAGCTTGAACTGTCCGGATCGATGACGCCGATACTGGCGGGCGTAACCAACACCGTGCCGCCCTCGGACACTGTCAGCGACACCGCGGTGATCACCGGCGCATCGTTGACCGGGGTGATGTCGAGCGACGCCGAACCGCTGACGCTCTTCGGGTCCGCCACGCCGTTGGTCGTGCCGTTATCGGTGATGGTGTAGCTGAACGACACCGAGGTGTCGTCATTGAGCGCCGGCGTGTAGGTCCAGGTGCCGTCGCCGTTGTCGACCAGCAACCCGGCGCCGGACACAATCTGCAGGTTGCTCGCCGTCAGCGTATTGTTCTCGACGTCCGACGCATTGGCCAGCAACTGGGCCTGGGTGATGATGCGGGCGCCGCTGTCCTCGGCAATCGCCGCCAGCGTCACCGGCGTCGTCACCGGCGCATCATTGACCGGGGTGATGTCGAGCGACGCCGAACCGCTGACGCTCTTCGGGTCCGCCACGCCGTTGGTCGTGCCGTTGTCGGTGATGGTATAGCTGAACGACACCGAGGTGTCGTCATTGAGCGCCGGCGTGTAGGTCCAGGTGCCGTTGCCGTTGTCGACCAGCAATCCAGTGCCGGACACAATCTGCAGGTTGCTCGCCGTCAGCGTGTTGTGCTCGACGTCTGACGCATTGGCCAACAGTTGGGCCTGGGTGATGATGCGGGCGCCGCTGTCTTCGGCAATCGCCGCCAGCGTCACCGGCGTCGTCACCGGCGCATCATTGACCGGGGTGATGTCGAGCGACGCCGAACCGCTGACGCTCTTCGGGTCCGCCACGCCATTGGTCGTGCCGTTGTCGGTGATGGTGTAGCTGAACGACACCGAGGTGTCGTCATTGAGCGCCGGCGTGTAGGTCCAGGTGCCGTCGCCATTGTCGACCAGCAATCCAGTGCCGGACGCAATCTGCAGGTTGCTCGCCGTCAGCGTGTTGTTCTCGACGTCCGACGCATTGATCAGAAGATCGGCCTGGGTGATGAGGTGCGGGCCGCTGTCCTCGGCAATCGCCGCCAGCGTCACCGGCGTCGTCACCGGCGCATCGTTGACGTTCGTGAAGGCGACGCTGCCATCGAAGACGTTGCTCAGATTGTTGGTCGCAGCCCCGTCATTGGCCTGGATCGAGAAGGTCGGCGCCGCCTCGCCGCCGTCATGCACGAAGCGGACGTGGCTGGCCGTCAGATCGGCCGTCGTGAATGTGGTGGCATCGACCCAGTTGGTGCCGTTCGTCGTGGTCTGGAACGTGCCGTGAGCTGACGTTGGTAACCGTGAACGTGAAGCTTGAACTGTCCGGATCGGTCACGCCGATATCGGCAGGCGTGACCAGCACCGTGCCGCCCTCGGACACCGTCAGCGACGCCGCCGTGATTACCGGTGGATTGTTGATAGGTGGGGATACGACCGTGCCGGCGAACACGCTACTGAGATCGTTGACGCTCGCGCCATCATCGGCCTGGATCGAGAAGGTCGGCGTGGATGGGCTGTCCTCTCGTACAAAGCGGACGTGTCCGGCGTTGAGATCGGCGCTCGTGAATGTGGTGGCGTCGGTCCACGTGGTGCCATCCGCCGTCGTCTGGAACACACCGTGGGTGACGTTCGATACCGTGAATGTAAAGCTGCTGCTGTCGGGATCGTTGATGCTGATGATGCTGCCCGGCGGCGCGAATGTAATCGGCGGCAATATTTCAGGGGGGAAGAGGGTTGAGAGCGTGAAGGAGCCGCTCGAAAACGGCGGTGAGACGATCGCGAATGCGGGCAAGTCAGGCCGGGTCTGGAAATCGGAGAATCCCAGGACAGTGTCGGCGTGGGTAATGTCAAGGTCCGACGGACCGAGCACCACCGTGCCGCCCTGCGCCACAACGAGCGTTGCCAACCCAACCACCGGCGCGTCGTTGACGTTGGTGAAATTGACGGTGCCCGCGAGCACATTGCTCCGGTGATTGAGCGTCTCGCCGTCATCCGCCTGGATCGAGAACGTCGGTGCAATCTCGCCGCCGTCGTGCATGAAGCGGATCTGGCCCGCGGCCAGTTCGGCACTCGTAAACGTCGCGGTATTCTCCCACGCGCCGCTTACCAGAACCTGGAACATGCCGTGGGTGACGTTGGTAACCTTGAACGTGAAGCTGCTGTCGTTGAGGTCGGTGATGCCGATGTCCGAAGGACTCAGCATCACCGTATCGCCTTCCGATACGGTCAGGGTTGCATCGTGGATCGTCGGAGCAGTGTTCGCCACGATGACGGCCGGTTGATCCGCGTCGTAGACGCTGACCCTGACCGGAATCGTCGTTGTGCTGATGCTGGTGCTCAGCGTGATGACGAAGTTCTGGATCGACTGCTCGCCGGGCAAAAGCGACGCGAAGTCCGATTTCGACTCGCTAAAATTCCATTGGATATTGCCGTTAGAATCGAATGCCGCAGCCAACAAGCTGGTGGGATTGCCAAATTGATCCGAAACGCTGAGCGTTACTCCGCTGTGATCACCGGACAGCGCGATGACGCCGCCCGCGGTGAGCGTCGCAGGCGAACTCGCGCTTTCCTGGATGACGGCGCTACGCCCTGAAGTCGGGTCGACAACAAAAATATTGCCGGTGCCACCGCCGCTGGTCGAAAGATTTGATGCGCTGCTGCCGAACGCGACGAACAAGCCACCGGCGCTGATCGATGCGCCGAGATCGGACGCGGCATCACCCGGCGTGCCATCGGCGAGAGCCGAGACGAGCTTGAAGACGGGATCGGAGGGATTGGTAACATCGACGACATAGGTATCCGCGAAGGAATTCGTGTCGTCGGCCGTCAGCCTGGCATCGCTGGCGAAGACGATGAAATGGCCATCCGGGCTGATCACCGGGTTGTAGCTGTTGCCCGCAAGGTTTGCGGTGCTGAAAACGACCTGTCCGGCCGTCAAATCGTAGAGATAGATTGCTGAATGCCCGGCCACATCGCTTTGATAGACGACATAGTGTCCGTCGGCGCTGAACGAAGCCGCGTTGGTGCCGGCGCCCGTCGCCGTGCTTGCAATCGCCGCTATCTGCCCGCTCGACAGATCATAGGTGAAGAGCTGGCCGGCCCCGCCGGACGTCGCTGAATCCGAGCTCCAGAACGCGACCACGTGGCCGTCGGCGCTGATCGCCGGCTTCCAAACGGTTCCTGAAACGCCGATGACCGCGGGCGTGATGATGGCAATCGCATGCCCTTGCAGATCGTAGATGCCGATGCTGCTGCCGCCATTTTCGACAACGATCGTGCTGCCGTCACCGCTGATGGCCGGCGAACTTCCAGCCAGGAGCTCTGTCGTTTGCTGGTAGTGAATCGGATCGGAAGGATCGTTGTCATAGATGAAAACGAATGTCTGGCTGCCGTTCGAGCCCTGATAAACAATGTAGCGGCCGTCCGAACTGATGGTCGGAGCGCTATAAGTGAATCCATTGCCCGGAGACGCGATCGTCTGTCGTCGTGTTCGATTGGCGGTCGTAAAGGAAAATAGAGCCGTCGGGATCGTAGGTCACGAAGTGTCCGTCGGCGCTCATCACCGGGCCGAAATGGTCACCTGAGCCCGACGAGATCCTGGTGACCGGGGGCAGCGGCACGACGAGCGGAGGCGGTATGGCCGGCACCCCCCCGACAGGGACAAACAGGTCGTTGATGGTGATGATGGGTAGAGGCTGCAGCGGGCTCGATGAGTTTGGAGGAAGTGGAAGTTGGCGCCGTGCCAGTCGGCTGGGTGTTGCTGCCAGCAAGCGCTGCTTCGATGGCGATTATGGCGGGATTCTTGGTGTTGGCACCCACCGGCTCGGTGAGCGTGGGCGGGGGCGTATCGGTCGGAACGATCGGGGTGCTGCCGCTCGCAAGTTGCGTTTTGCCTGGATTTGCGTCGCCCTTCTGGTTGGTATTC
>CAVXHU010000004.1:0-90159 GCA_963761395.1 uncultured Alphaproteobacteria bacterium | reverse complement strand
CGGCGCGGATGATCCAGCGCCGGAACGCGGCGAAATCGCGCTGCTCGGTCTGGAAGCTGCGATAGACCAGATACCAGCGCATGCCCTTCGGCACCGTCAGTGCAAAGGGCGCGACCAGCCGGCCGGCGGCGAGGTCGTCGTCGATGTAGGGCCGGATGCCCATCGCAACGCCCAAGCCGTCGGCGGCGGCCTGCAGCGCCTGGACGTAATATTGAAACTGCGGTCCGCGCGCCGTCACCCGCGCGATGCCGGCGGCTTTCAGCCACAACGGCCAGTCCTCCGGCGCGTGCGCGACGCGCAGCAGGCCCGGCCCGCGGAGGTCGCCGGGGCGTTTCAACTTCGCCGCCAGCCGCGGCCCGCACACCGGCAACAGATCGGCGGCGAACAACGGTTCGGCCACCAGGCCCGGCCATTCGCCGTCGCCGAGCTTGATGCCGCAGCTCCAGTCGTCGCCGAAAGGCGCCGCCGCGCCGCCGGTGGTGATCCGCACGTCGATGTCGGGCTCCTCTTTCCGAAAATCCGCCAGCCGCGGAATCAGCCAGCGCATCGCAAAGGTCGGGCCGACGCCGACGGTCAGCACCCGGACGCTGGAGGGCGCCGTCACCTGCGCGGTCAGGCTTGCCAGCGCATCGAAGATCGGCGTCAACCCGTTCTGGTAGGCGCGCCCTGCCGCCGTCATCGCCAGCCGGTTCGCCTTGCGCTCGAACAGGGCGACGCCGAGCCGCTGCTCCAGAAGATGCACCATCCGGCTGATCGCCGCCGCCGACACGTTGAGCTCGGCGCCGGCGGCACTGAAGCTTCCGCTTCGCGCCGCGGCCTCGAACGCCTTGATGCCATTGAGAAACAGCAGCCGCCGCATTTCACCCTCAGGAAAACTGATGCCAGGCCAAGATAACTCAGTTTGCGCGCCCTGTCCAAGCAAGGCAGAAATACCGGCGGAGATTCGAATGACGCCGCTTCTGATTGCCGCGCTCGGCCTGCTGATGGTCGCGACAGCGTTTCTGTCCGGCCTGTTCGGCATGGCCGGCGGGCTGATCCTGATCGGCGTGCTGCTGACCATCCTGCCGCTGCCGTCGGCGATGGTGCTGCACGCGATCACGCAGATGGCCTCCAATGGCTGGCGCGCGTTTTTGTGGCGGAGCCACATCCGATGGCGGCCGGTTTCGATCTATCTGATCGGATGCGCGCTCGCGCTTGGCGCGTGGTCGATCACCCGCTATGTGCCGGACAAGCCGACTAGCCCTGCTTTTGCTGGGGGCGACGCCGTTCATGGCGCGGCTGACGCCGCCGGGCCTGAAGCCCAATCCCGACAGCATCTGGCAGGGCACCTTCTATGGCTCCCTCTGCATGGGGCTGATGCTGATGACCGGCGTCTCCGGGCCGCTGATGGACACCTTCTTTCTCGGCGGCAAATTCGATCGCCGCGGCATCGTCGCGACCAAGGCCACCTGTCAGGTGGCCAGTCATTTCGTCAAGCTGATCTACTTCGGCGGCATCATCGATCAGGCCGCCACGCTCGATCCGATTCTCGCTATTGTCGCCGTCGCCGCGTCGATGACCGGCACGACGCTGGCGCGGCGCTTTCTCGAAGCCATGACCGACCTGCAATTTCGCACCTGGGCGGGGCGGCTGATCACGACGGTGGCCGGATACTACATCATTTACGGAAGCTGGCTGCTGCTGGCGCGCAACAATGCTTTTGCCTTTTGACGGAGGAGAAGCCGATGGTCGACACGACAGACCCGCTGGTACTCGATCTCGTCGAATGGATCGCGCGGGAGCCGCGGCTTTATTCCGAGGTGATCGAGACCTGGCGCACATCCTGCCCGCGGCTGACGATCTGGGAGGACGCGGTCGATCGCGGCTACGTCGCGCGCGAGCAGGTGGCGGGAACAGGCGTCAGGGTCGCGATCACCGCAGACGGCGAACAATTCCTGCGCGCGCATGGCCGACTGGGCTGACCCTCGCGATCCCCGGCAATTGCGGAATGCCGGCGCACTCAGCGTGTCATCACTTTCGTGCGCCCCGCTGCCTTCGCCATTGACTCGCCCTTGGGTAATGGCGACATTCATGCATCCGCATCCATTTCGCGATGCCTGCAAATTCCATCACTTTAGGAACGCGCCATGATCGACCTGCATTACTGGACCACGCCGAACGGCCACAAGATCACGATGTTTCTCGAAGAGACCGGGCTGAAATACAAGATTTTCCCGGTCAATATCGGCAAGGGCGATCAGTTCAAGCCGGAGTTCCTGGCGGTCGCGCCGAACAACCGAATCCCTGCGATGGTCGATCACGAGCCGAAGGGCGGCGGCAAGCCGATCTCGATCTTCGAATCCGGCGCGATGCTGCTGTATCTCGCCGAGAAGACCGGCAAATTCCTGCCCGCCGACATCTACGGCCGTTACGACGCGATTCAGTGGACGTTCTGGCAGATGGGCGGCCTCGGGCCGATGGCGGGGCAGAACCATCACTTCTCGAACTACGCCCAGGAGAAAATCAAATACGCCATCGACCGCTATGTGAACGAGACCAACCGGCTCTACGGCGTGCTCAACAAGCGTCTCAAAGATCGCGAATTCATCGCCGGCGATTATTCGATCGCCGACATGGCGAGCTATCCATGGGTCGTGCCCTACAAGAACCAGAGCCAGAACATCGACGACTTCCCGCATCTCAAGCGCTGGCTCGAGACCATTCGCGAACGGCCGGCGACGGTGCGCGCCTACGCCAAGGCCAAGGAGGTCAATCCGAATTACGGCCAGCCGGCGATCCGCACCGAGGAAGAGCGCAAGCTGTTGTTCGGGCAGACCGCCGCGGTGGTGAAGTAGGCTAGCGCGATTATTCGATCTCGTCATACGCGGGCTTGACCCGCGTATCCATCCTCTTGAAAAAGGATGGATTGCCGGATCAAGTCGGCAATGACGACCTGGAATTGACGCGCTATCGGCCGGTCTCGGCGGTGGACGCAGCTCAATGGCCACTGAAACTCTTCGAACTGGTCGGTACCGACGAAGCGTTTTCGCAAGGCGACTGGAGCCGATGCGGCTGACCAGACGGCATGGCGCGGAAATCGCCGGGATATGTTGCGGCCCGCGCGGAGAACTTCGAGTGATTTGGACTGTGGAGGGTGCCGATGGATGCTGTCCTTCCCTACCGTGCCATGGCCTACAACAATGGCTGGGCCAACCATCGTCTGCTCGCGGCCTGTGTACGGCTGTCGCAGGCTGATTTCGTGGCGCCGCGGACCGGTTTCTTTCCAAGCCTGCGCGCCACGCTCAATCACATCCTGATTATCGATCTGTTTTACGTGGACGCCATGGAGGGCGGCACGCTTGGGCCGGCAGCCTGGGCGGACCCCGAGCCTTGCGAAACTGCAATCATGCTCCGAACTGCGCAGAGCGAGATGGACCGGCGATTGATTGCCGTCGTCGAGCGCCTGGGCGTGGCCGATCTCAATCGCGTCGTGGACATCCACCGCGGTGATCGCATTCAACGCGAGCGAATCGATCGGCTGCTGCTTCACCTGTTTCAGCATCAAATTCATCATCGGGGTCAGGCGCACGCGATGTTGAGCGCGACCGAAGTCCGCCCGCCGCAGCTCGACGAGTTCTTCTCCGCAGGAGAGGCGCCGCTGCGCGCAACGGAGTTTGCAGAGCTGGGGTGGACAGAGGATACGGTCTGGGCCAGCTAAGGCGACGAGGTGACAGGATCGGCGCCTGCGGCCGCCGCCTTCCGCAGGCAATCCCGGCACAGGCAATCGCTGCCATCGAGTGGCATCGGCAGGCGGGCGGTTTCCTCGGCGCACCAGCACGGCCCTGCCAGGCCGCAGGTGAATTCCGTTCCGCAACCGGAACAAGCCAGCCGGCGCGAGGCCGGATTTTCCAATCGATTTGTCATCAATCGAACCGGATCGTGAGCGTGTTTTTCATCTCGGGTTCATGTCGAACGGCATTATGATCCGCTGAGCCAATATACGCGCAGCACAGCCCAAGGAAAGCGCAAAGGGAAATCCGATGGCCCGCGATTCGCAAGGAGCCCTTGTCGCGCTCAATCGCTTCGGATTTGGCGCGCGCGGCGCCGCGGCGAGCGATTTCGTCAATGCGGCGTCCGATCCGCGCGGCTTTGTCAAAGCCGAGCTCAGCCGCCCCAACGGCGTTCTGCTCGAGGTGCCCGGATTGTTATCGACGCCGGCATTGGCAACTGCGGTGTTCGCGTATCAGGCGGAGGTCAAGCAGGCGCGCGAGGTGGCTGCGAAATCCGGCGCGCCCGCGTCAGAGGCCGCGCCGCCCCGACCGCCGGCCGACGCCAGGGCGCAAAAGCGCAGCCTTTCGCTCAACAGCGTCGCGATGGATATCTCGGGAAAAGCGCCGGCGATGCAGGCGCCGGAAAACGGCAACGCCAACGCGGCGATGGCTCCGGCCGAAGCGATGCAGCCCAATGCAGCGATGCAGCCCAACGCGCCGAAGCCGCCGCAGCCGCTCAACGTCATTCAGAAAACCTACCGCGCCGAGGCGCTGGCGCGGCTGCAACGCGCTGTGATCGCCGATTGCGGATTTCCTCGAGCGGCTGGTGGTGTTCTGGTCGAACCATTTTTGCATCTCCGCCAGCAAGGGCGAGCTGGCGCGGATCTGGGCCGGCTCGTTCGAGCGCGAGGCGATCCGCCCCCATGTGCTCGGACGCTTCGGCGACATGCTGAAGGCGGTCGAGCAGCATCCGGCGATGCTGTTCTTTCTCGACAATCAGCAATCGCTCGGCCCGGACTCCCGCGCCGGACAAAACCGCAAGCGGGGCTTGAACGAAAATCTCGCGCGCGAAATCATGGAGCTGCATACGCTCGGGGTCGGCGGCGGCTATTCGCAGGACGACGTGACGTCGCTGGCGCGCATCATCACCGGCTGGACCTTTGCCGGACGGCAGGGACAACTGGGAGCGCCCGGCAGCTTCGTGTTCAACGCCAATGCGCACCAGCCCGGCGCGCAGCGGCTGCTCGGCAAGATTTACGAGAACAACGGCGCTCGCGCAGGGCGAAGCGGCGCTGGCGGATATCGCGCGCCATCCCTCCACCGCGAAATTCATCGCCACCAAATTCGCGCGGCATTTCGTGGCCGACGATCCGCCGCCCGCCCTGGTGGCGCGGCTGCAGGACGTGTTCCGCAAATCCGACGGCGACCTCAGGGCGCTGGCGACGGCGCTGCTGGATTCCGACGAGGCCTGGCAGGCGCCGCGGACCAAGCTGCGCAGTCCTTACGAATTCCTGGTGGCGGCCGGCCGCTTGCTGGCGCGAATTCCTGAAGATCCCGGCCAATATCTCGGCGGCCTCAATCTGTTGGGCCAGCCGCTGTGGTCTCCGGCCGGGCCGAACGGATTTCCCGACACCAACGCCGCATGGGCCGCGCCCGAGGGGATGAAGCTGCGGCTGGACATCTCGGCGCAAATTGCCTCGCGTCTCGCCGGTAATATCGACCCCCGCGATCTCCTGGAGCTTGCCGCGGCCGACGCGGCATCGCCGGAAACGCGGCAGACCATCGAACGCGCGGAATCGCGGCAGCAGGCGCTGGCGCTTTTATTGATGTCGCCGGAATTCCAGAGGAGATGACGATGGATTGCTGCGAAAGCCTGACATCACCGGCAACATCGCGCCGCGCGCTGTTGCTCGGCGGCGCCTCGTTCGCCGCCTGGGCATACCTGCCGAAATTCGCGCGCGCCGCCGACGGACGCGACCCGCGGCTGATCGTCGTTATTCTGCGCGGCGCGCTCGACGGCCTCGCAACCGTGGCGCCGGTTGGCGACCCCGATTATGCCGGCCTGCATGGTTCGATCGCGCTGACATCAGATGGCCCGCATCCGGCGCTGATGCTGGATTCCTTTTTCGCGCTGCATCCCTCGATGCCGGAATTCGCGCGGATGTATAGAGAGAAACACGCCGCCGTCGATCCATGCGGTGTCGACGCCGTATCGCGACCGTTCGCATTTCGACGGACAGGATGTGCTCGAAAGCGGTTTTGCCGGTCCGGGCCGGGTGCAATCCGGCTGGCTCAACCGCGCGCTGGAAGCGTTGCCGAGGGGCGAGCGGGTGATGAGCGGCCTCGCCATCGGTCCGACCACGCCGCTGGTGTTGCGCGGCGCGGCGCCGACCGTCGGCTGGGCGCCGGTCGCGTTGCCGCAAGCCGACGACGATACCGCGATGCGCCTTGTCGAGCTTTACCATCATCGCGATCCCGCGCTGGCCTCGGCATTGTCGCAAGGGTTACAGCTCGACAAGACCGCGCAAGGCGACGACATGAGGCCGAAGCCGGGCACCAACAATGCCGGCGCGATGCGGCTGGTGGCGCGCGGCGCCGCCAAACTGATGGCGGCCGACGACGGCCCGCGGATCGCGGCGCTCGCCTTCGACGGCTGGGATACCCACGCCAATGAAGGCGGCGCGGTGGGCCGCTTGGCGCAGCTGCTGTCGGGCCTCGACGGCGCGCTCGCCGAATTCGAAAGCGGGCTCTCCGCGCGCTGGCGCGACACCGTGGTGGTGGTCGCCACCGAGTTCGGCCGCACCGCGCGCATCAACGGCACCGAGGGCACCGATCACGGCACCGGCACCATTGCGCTGCTCGCCGGCGGCGCGGTGCAAGGCGGCCGGGTGATTTCCGACTGGCCGGGGCTGAAGCCCGCCCATCTCTATGAGGGCCGCGATCTCGCGCCGACCACCGATCTGCGCGCGGTCATCAAGGGCGTGCTGCACGATCATCTCGGCCTCGCCGAGCGCGTGCTGGCGGAAACGGTGTTCCCCGACAGCGCCCCGGCGAAGGCGATGAAGGGGCTGGTGGGGTGATGGAAGTTCGTAGCGCGAGCAACACCATAGCGTCGTCCCGGCCAAGCGAAGCGCGAGCCGGGACCCATGACCCCCAGCGTGTCGTTGCTACGAGAGCTGGGGCAACACGTTCGCCTAATCAGGAATTCCGGTGGTTATGGGTCCCGGCGTTCGCCGGGACGACGATGTGCATGTTGCGCGATTTCGTCACCCCTTCGTAATCCCGTCGATCTCCGCGATTTCCTCCGCGCTCAGCGTCCAGTCGATCGCCTTGACGTTCTGCTCGACCTGCTCGACCCGCGTCGCGCCGGCGATCACGCTTGCTACCTGCGGCCGCGAGGCCAGCCAGGAGAACGCCAGTTCAAGCATGGTGTGCCCGCGCGCCTTTGCGAAAGCCTGCAGCTTCTCGACGATGTCCTCGTTGCGCGGCGTGACGTAGCGGTCGCGCAGCGCAGGACTTTTGGCGAAGCGGGTGTCGTCCGGCGCGGCGGCGCCGCGCTTGTATTTGCCGGTCAACAAACCGCTGGCCAGCGGGAAGAACGGCAATAGCCCAAGCTTGTATTCCTGCGCCGCCGGCAGCAGATCCTTTTCGATCTCGCGCACCACCAGGCTGTATTCGTCCTGGCACGACACGAACCGATTGACGTTCATCTGCCGCGCGGTGAGTTCGGCCTCGGCGATGCGCCAGGCCGGAAAATTCGAATTGCCGATGTAGCGCACCTTGCCCTGCCGGACCAGGTCGTCCAATGCGCGCAAGGTTTCCTCGATCGGCGTCAGCGGATCGTAATCGTGCTGCTGGTAGAGATCGATGTAGTCGGTCTTCAGCCTGGTCAGGCTGGCCTCGACCGCGGACATGATGTAGCGCCGCGACGCGCCCTGCTTGGTGCCGTCGTTGCTCATCGGCTTGGAGTATTTCGTCGCCAGCACGATGTCCTTGCGCCGGTCGCCGAGCACCTGGCCCAGCACGGTCTCGGAGCCGCCCATCCCGGCATAGATGTCGGCGGTATCGAACAGCGTGATGCCGAGGTCGATCGCCCGGTGGATCACCTTGCGCGAGGTTTCGAGATCGGTGCGCTGGCCGAAATTGTTGCAGCCGAGGCCGACGGCGGAAACACGCAGGCCGGAGCCGCCGAGATTGCGAATTTGCATGGATCAGTCCTGTTGGGTGGGGAGCGCGAGACGGGATCGCATTGTGGCCCGCACGCCCCCAAGCCGCAAGACAGGAGCCCGCCGCGGCGCGCCAGCCATCGTGCGGCGGTTACACCGAACACGATCGGGTGAGGAGACAAAAAGCGGCCCCGGTCAGACGCGGCGACTGACGGGGGCCGCTTGGGGGCGCGTGATCTGTGACGGGGGGCCTGATCAGACGCGAGGCGGAACCTAACCTTGCTTTGTTACGCGCCCATGACAGCCGGACTTATCCACAGGCGGGATTGCGCCTGCGTGGAGGCGGCTATTCCGCGGCGCGCAGGTGCCGGGTCAGGCCACGATCGCCGCCGCCGCGCAGCGACCGGTAGTAGTCGGCGCGGGAGGGATCGTCGGTATGGCGGACGAGGTCGGTCACCGGCGTGTAGCTCAGCATTCGCCCGCCGTCGGGCAACGCGGTGCAGCTGAAGCGCAGCACCTCCCCGTCCGCGAGATTGATAGTGATCGGGGTCGAATTGCCTGATCGCATCATCTCGGTGCGCCGCGCGATGAAGGCGTTCAATTCCTCCTCCGGCAATTCATAGGCGCCGGTATCGCGGCCGTGATACATCAGCGCGATGAAGGGCGGCTTGCTGTCGGCCTTTTCGTCCGGAAGCGAAAAATAATCGCGGAAGGCGCGGTTGATGAACTCCGCGCGGGTGTCGGAATCGAGCAGCACGATGCCGATGTCGACCTGATCGAGCGCCGCCGACAGACGCTCCGCGGTGGCATGATGCCTGCGCTCCCACGCGAACGCGTCCATCAATCTTTTTCGCAACAGCCCGGTAATGGCGGCGGTGCCGGCCGCCGTCATTGCCAGCATCGACAGCCGCACGAGATCGGCGGTGTCGTAGCCGGGTGTCGCGCGGTGGTTGAGGAAAAACAGCGCGGAAGCGGCAACCGCCATGGCGGCGCTGATCATGCCCGAGGCGAGGCCGCTGAGGGAGGCCGCAAAGGCGACGATGCAAACGAACAGCGGCGCCGGATTGGGAACGGCAACGAAATTACGATCGACAAGGATGGCGATCAGCAGCCGTCGCTGTCGTCAGAGCCGGACCGGAGATTGCGCGCCAGTCGAACTGCATGCCTGTTCTCGTTTCCTTCCGAGAATAAGGGATGCAACATGACGATTGGTTGCGTCAGTGGCCGGATTTCTTGCGCCATCCTTAAAAAAAAGTTTATTGAGCCGGCGCGGCTTTCCGCTTTCTTCGATCAAATGATATCGATGGCGCGGCGGGAATCGGGTTCCACGCCTATCTGTTAGCGCTGAGGTTTCGAAAAGGATATTCATGCCCACCATTTCGCCGTCGGTCTTGCCGGTCCTGATGCTGTTTGCCTCCAATGTCTTCATGACGTTCGCGTGGTACGGCCATTTGAAGTTCAAGGAGAGCTCGCTGCCGCTCGCCATCATGGCGAGCTGGGGCATCGCGTTCTTCGAATACTGGCTGGCGGTGCCGGCCAATCGCTGGGGCAGCGCGGTGTATACGGCGGCGCAGCTCAAGACCATGCAGGAAGTGATCACGCTTGTTGTGTTCGCCGGATTCTCGGTTTTGTATCTGAAAGAGCCATTGGGCTGGAATCACGCGCTGGGGTTTTTGTTGATCGCCGTCGGCGCGTTTTTTATCCTTCACAAATGGTCGTGACCGTCGGTGAACGCGCTTCGAGATGAAGTGACGCGCCGCGCCATATTTGGTCGTCATACCCGCGAAAGCGGGTATCCAGTACGTCGCAGCTCCACGATTCCATCACCAGCGCTCTGGAATACTGGGTCACCCGCCTTCGCGGGTGATGACGTTATGGGGCCGCAGCGCGCCTTCGCCGCGCGTTCCCGTGGCGATCAGGAGCGACGCTGCCAGCAGAATTGCCGCCGTCAGCGCCGCGGTAACAAGTACGACAGGTGTTTTCATCGTTACCCGATCGCGATGCTTCACCGCGCGTTGTCGCGAAGAAATTGCGAATGCCTGGGATCCGAATGATTTTGGAAAAATAATCCTGGCTAAGCTGGAATCGGCATCGCCATGCTGACCTTGATCGACAGCACCGTGAGGGTGACGATCAGGCACAGCGACAACGCGCCGATCGCGAGCGAGAGCCGCGACCGCGTGGGTCAGCCGGGACGAGGCGACGGACGCCGCGCGGCCGTCAAAGCCTGCAGCGCCGGGCGACCGTATCATGGTCTAAATCCTTCAAGGCGCGGGCGAATCACCCGCGACGTCGGCAATTTCGCTGCGATCGCGGGCAATATTGCGGCGGCGGCCCGCCCCGAAAACGGCAAAATGGCGGCAAGGAAAGCGGTTATGCCCGCTATTTTCGTTGCTTAAGCCTCGGCGGCGATGCCGGGCGAATCGTCGACCTCGGCCCCGGGTTGCCAGTCCATGGCGACGAAGCCAGGGGTCTGCTCGACCCGCCGCAGCCAGGCGCGGATCGCCGGGAATGTCGCGAGGTCGTAATCGCAGCGGTCGGCGACGTGGGTGTATCCGTAGAGCGCGATATCGGCGACCGTGAGCTGGCCGGCTGCGAAATGCTCGTGGGTCTTGAGGTGATTTTCCATCACCTGCAACGCGGCATAGCCGCGCTCCATCCAGTCTTCCAGCGCGTGGGTCTGCAGGTCGCGGCCGCCCCTGACCAGCGACAACCAGAAATAGGCCGCGCCGATATTCGGCTCCAGCGCGTGTTGTTCGAAGAACATCCACTGCAGCGCTTCGGCGCGTTCGATCCGCGATTCCGGCGCCAGCGGGGTGCCGCCGGCGACATACCAGAGGATGGCATTGGATTCGGCGAGGTAGCGTCCTTCCGCGACTTCCAGCAGCGGCACCTGTCCGCTCGGATTCTTGGCGAGAAAATCCGGCGTACGGCTCTCGCCGCGCAGAATGTCGATCTCGATCGCGCGGTAGGGCGCATTCAGCAGCGCCAGCGCAAGGCGGACCTTGTAGCTGTTGCCGGAGCGCTGCATCGAATAGAGTTTGTACATTGGATTCGTTCGATCGGTGGGACGCGCGCCCCGCGCGGCTGGCGAGTGAGATCGCCTTGTCGCCCCGCAACGCGGCTAAACAATGATGCCGATGCAGATGCGTCGCAAGTCCCGGACGATACGAAAAGTCGAAAACCTTTCCCGCACTGCAACCTCGCAAAATATCCTGCAACACGCCGGAACAAATCAGATCACGTTTGCGCGCTTCGGTGGGCAAATTTTCTCCCGGCCGGTGTCCCTGTTCGAGCACGTTCTGCTGGATGTCATGGCGTCCGCGAAAGGTGTGCCGGGCCCCGCAGCGGAGCCTGCTCTATTCGCCCTCGGCGGCCTGCCGGCCAGCCCCGCCAGGTCAGCGTGCCTGACGTTGGCGCAACGGCAGGACCGATCGGCGCGATTTTGCCGGATATGAGTCATTTCGCCGCGGAATTTGATGAATATTGCGCGAATCCAGCGCGGCCCTTTTAAGGCACGCCAAAGTTTGGGCGCATCGGGCTAACCTTCTTGCGATGCAGCGTGACGCGCTTTAGGGTGCATCGATCCCAACAACAAGAGTCGTGGACTTGCGTGTTCACGACGTTTGCAAGGAGATGATGATGCCGTTTCTGTCCGCTGCGCTCGACCGTGTGAAGCCGTCCGCGACCATCGCGGTAACGGATAAAGCACGCGCGCTGAAAGCGGCCGGCCGCAACGTCATCGGCCTCGGCGCCGGCGAGCCCGACTTCGATACCCCCGCCAACGTCAAGCTGGCGGCGATCCGCGCCATCGAGGCCGGCAAGACCAAATATACCGATGTCGGCGGCATTCCCGAGCTGAAGGAGGCGATAGCAGCCAAATTTCAGCGCGAGAACGGTCTCGCCTACAAGCCGAACCAGATCATCGTCGGGACCGGCGGCAAGCAGGTGCTTTACAACGCGCTGATGGCCACCATCAATCCGGGCGACGAGGTCATCATTCCCGCCCCCTATTGGGTGAGCTATCCGGAGATGGTGGCGCTGGCCGGCGGCGTCTCGGTGCCGGTGGTGTGCACGGCGGAGCATGGCTTCAAGCTGCAGCCCGCCGCGCTGGAGAAGGCGATCACGCCGAAGACCAAGTGGATCATCCTGTGCTCGCCGTCGAACCCGACCGGCGCCGCCTATACGCGTGCTGAACTGAAGGCGATCACCGACGTGCTGGTGAAGCATCCGCATGTCTGGGTCATGACCGACGATATGTACGAGCATCTGGTCTATGACGATTTCGAGTTCACCACGCCCGCGCAGGTCGAGCCGAAACTTTACGACCGCACGCTGACGGTGAACGGCGTGTCGAAAGCCTATTGCATGACGGGCTGGCGCATCGGTTATGCGGGCGGTCCCGCCGAGCTGATCAAGGCGATGGCGACGATTCAGTCGCAGTCGACCTCGAACCCCTGTTCGATCTCGCAATGGGCCTCGGTCGAAGCCCTCAACGGTCCGCAGGATTTCATCCCGGTGAACAACAAGGCGTTCAAGGAGCGCCGCGATCTCGTGGTGTCGATGCTCAATCAGGCCAAGGGCATCGATTGTCCGCGGCCGCAGGGTGCGTTCTATGTCTACCCGTCCTGCGCCGGCACCATCGGCAAGACTTCGCCGACCGGCAATGTGATCGGCAACGACGAGAACTTCGTCACCGAGCTGCTTGAAAATGAAGGCGTTGCGGTGGTGCAGGGTTCGGCGTTCGGGCTTGGCCCGGCGTTCCGGATTTCCTATGCGGCCAAGAACTCCGATCTCGAGGAAGCCTGCAAACGCATCCAGCGATTTTGTGGCAATTTGAGATAGTCAAATCACTTCGTCGTCTCACCCTTGATGTTTTGACGGCAGCTTTTTGGAAGCGCCTTGTTTTGGACACGGCGCTTCCTTTCTGTCCCCTCCGCGAATTCAATTCATCACTCGGGGAACAGACACATGCGACTCTCGACACTCAGTATTGCCATTGTTGCGCTGGTAGCGCCGATCGCAAGCGCCAACGCGCTGCCGCCGGTTCGCGCCGGCATCCTGCAATGTGAGGGCGGCCAGAATGTCGGCTTCGTCGTCGGCTCGGTGACCAGCCTCGAATGTGTGTTCCAGAGCGAAGGCCGCCGTCCCGAACCCTATATCGCAACCGTTCGCCGCTACGGCGTGGATCTCGGTATCACCGGCCAAACCAGCCTGGCCTGGGCGGTGAATGCGCCGACCGGGCAGGTTGGACGCGGCGATCTCGCGGGCAATTACGGCGGCGTCGGCGCCAACGCTTCCGTCGGCGTCGGTTTTGGCGGCAACTTTCTGGTCGGCGGCCCGGCGAATTCCTACGCGCTGCAGCCGATCAGCGTGCAGGGCCAGACCGGGTTGAACGTCGCGGCCGGGGTCGCCGATATCGAGCTGCAGCCGGTCCGGTTCGCGCGTGGCGCGCCTCGCCGGCACATTCACCGGCACCGCCATCACGGCTGAGAGGCGGCACGCACTGACTGAAAGAGGCCCGCGGAAGCGGGCCTTTTTTGTTTGAGTGGGTTCGGTCCAGAGCGCGGCAAATCTGGCACGGGCGCCGATGTTGTGTCATAGAGAAGCGAGCGCCGGGGCTAGGGCGCTTTGCTGATTCTCTGCTCGCATCACATCTTTTTCAGCCGGAGATTTCTTTATGCGTCGTTCATTCATCCTTGCCGGTGCCGCCCTGACCATGCTGGTTGCGTCCTTCGCCGGCGCCAAAGCGCAGCAGCCGATACAGCGCGTGCAGGTCGGCATCCTCGAATGCCGCGGCGGTGCAAGCGTCGGCTTCATCGTCGGCTCGGTGACCAACCTCGGTTGCGTGCTGCGCGTCGAGGGCATGCCGGAGGACCGCTACATCGCGACCATCCGCAAGGTCGGCCTCGATCTCGGCATCACCCAGGAATTGGCGCTTGGCTGGGCCGTCTACGCGCCGGTCGCCCGCCTCGGGCCGGGCGATCTCTCGGGCAATTACGCCGGCGCGCAGGGCAGCGCCACGATCGGCGTCGGGCTCGGCGGCAACGTGCTGGTCGGCGGCTCGGCGAATTCGATTGCGCTGCAGCCGCTTAGCCTGCAGGGCCAGGTCGGCCTCAATGTCGCGGCCGGGCTGGAAAGCCTGGAACTTCGGCCGGGAAGGTAATCAAGTCACTCTCGCCGTCATGGCGACGAGCGGCTTGTCCGCCGTAACTCAACGAGCGAAGGCGGAAGTGACGAAGCAATCCGTTCTTTGTTTATGCTTGTGGATTGCTTCGCGGAGCCTGTCATCGGGCGCGCAATGACGCTGTGGCTGGTCGCGCCTTGCGGCGACGCCGGTATGTCCGGAAAGATGCACCGTCGCGACGTTTTTCTGGCTTGCCAAATCGCTGATGTCGGGGGAGCATCCGGCTGCCGACCCAATCAAGGGCCGAGCTCCAGATGAAGGAGGCGGCGATGGGACAGGACGTCAGAAGTCCCCGCGGTCCACGGTGCATTGCGCTGGTGGGCCCTTTCCAAAGCGGTAAAACCACACTTCTTGAAGCGATAATGGCGCGCACGGGCGCAATCCCCCGTGTCGGCAGCGTCGAGGCCGGAACCTCCGTCGGCGATTCCAGCCCCGAGGCCCGCCACCACAAGATGGGCGTCGGCCTCACCGCCGCCACGACCAGTTTCATGGGCGACAATTATACCTTTATCGATTGTCCCGGTTCGGTGGAATTCGCGCACGACATGCGCGCCGCGATCCCGGCGGTCGATGCCGCGGTGGTGGTCTGCGAAGCCGACGAGAAAAAGCTGCCGCAGCTTCAGATTATCCTGCGCGAGCTGGAAGATCTCGGCATTCCGCGCTTTCTGTTTCTCAACAAGATCGACCGGGCCAACAAGCGCATCCGCGAGACGCTTGCGACCCTGCAGCCGGCATCGCGGATACCGCTGGTGCTGCGGCAAATTCCGATCTGGAACGGCGATCTGATCGCGGGCTTCGTCGATCTGGCGCTGGAACGCGCCTTCGTCTATCGCGAGCACAAGGCTTCCGAGGTCGTGGCGCTGGAAGGCGGCGATCTCGATCGCGAGAAGGAAGCCCGGTTCTCGATGCTGGAAAAGCTCGCCGATCACGACGACGCGCTGATGGAGCAATTGCTCGAGGATATTTCGCCGCCGCGCGATGCCGTGTTCGACGATCTCGCCCGCGAACTGCGCGAAGGGTTGATCTGTCCGGTGCTGCTCGGCTCCGCAACCCGCGAGAACGGCGTGCTGCGCCTGATGAAGGCGCTGCGGCATGAATCGCCTGGCGTGGCCGAGACCGCAAAACGTCTCGGCGCGCCTTCGACCAAGGACGCGCTGGCCTATGTGTTCAAGACCGTGCATTTGCAGCATGGCGGCAAGCTGTCGCTGGCGCGCGTGCTGGCCGGACGCCTCGATGACGGCGCGACACTGCAGTCTTCATCGGGCGAGACCGGCCGGGTATCCGGGATATCGGCCGTGAATTGCGCCCATGACACCAAGCGCGCCTCCGCCGAGGCCGGCGACACCGTCGCGCTCGGCAAGCTCGACACCATGAAGACCGGCGACACGCTGTCGAGCGGCAAGGCCGCGCCGCCAGCGCTGGTCAGCGTTGAGCCGTCGCCGCCGGTGCTGGCGATGGCGCTTGCGGCAACGGACCGCAAGGACGACGTCAAACTCGGCCAGGCGTTGTTGCGGCTGAACGAGGAAGATCCCTCGCTGACGATGATCCACAACGCCCAGACCCACGACATCGTGCTGTGGGGGCAGGGCGAGATGCATTTGCGGGTCGCCCTCGAGCGGCTGCGCGACCGCTTCGGCGTCAACGTCAAATCGCAGCCGCCGGCGATCGGATATCAGGAGACCATCCGCAAATCGATCACCCAGCGCGGCCGGCACAAGAAGCAATCCGGCGGCCACGGCCAGTTCGGCGACGTGGTGCTGGATATCAAGCCGCTGCCGCGCGGCGGCGGTTTCGAGTTCCACGAAAAGGTCGTCGGCGGCGCGGTTCCGCGCAACTATATCGGCGCGGTGGAAGAGGGCGTGGTCGATGGATTGCTGCGCGGGCCGCTCGGCTTTCCCGTCATCGATGTGCAGGTGACGCTGACCGACGGTTCGTATCACAGCGTGGATTCCTCGGACCTCGCATTCCGCACCGCGGCGCGGATCGGCGTCAGCGAAGCGCTGCCGCAGTGCCAGCCGGTGCTGCTGGAGCCGATCCATGTGGTGGAGATCGTCTGTCCCACCGACGCCACCGCGAAGATCAACGCCATCCTGTCGGGGCGGCGCGGGCAGATTCTCGGCTTTGACACCCGCGAGGGCTGGCCGGGATGGGATCGCGTCCGCGCCATGATGCCGGAAGCCGAGATCGGCGAGTTGATCGTGGAGTTGCGCTCGGCGACCGCCGGTGCCGGCAGTTTCACGCGGCAGTTCGACCGCATGGCCGAAGTCACCGGCCGCGCCGCCGATCAGATCATCGCCGCGCATCGCGTCGCGGCGTAAGCGCAGCCAGCGATCATGACCTTCGGATCGAGGGTCGTGATCATTGGCAACAGCGGATCGGGCAAGAGCACGCTGGCGCAGCAAATCGCGCAACGCATCGGTGCGCCGGCAATCGATCTCGATCATATCCATTGGCAAACGCGCATCAATGCCGACCTGCCGAAAGCGCGTCAGCGTGATGGTGGCGGCGTTCTTTGTGCGGTGCGCTCGCCTATCACTGGATCAATCTCGCCGCGATCTGGTTTGCCGCAGGCGCGGCGCTGGCCTTGAGCGCGACGTTGCCGCGACCACCCATCGATAGCATTGACAGCGAACCCGGCTTGCCCGATTGGAGCGGCGACGACGCCTGTGTACGGGCGCTGCAACAGGATTGGCGGATGACAGCCGAGACCAAAGCCCGCGCCGCGTGCCTGATCGGATGGCCGGCGGCGCATTCGCGCTCGCCGCTGATCCATCATTACTGGCTGCGCAAGCTCGGCATCGAGGGCGGCTACAGCATCGAGGCGGTGCCGCCCGAGGGCTTTGCCGAGTTCGTGCTGCACCTTTCGACGCACGGTTTCGTCGGCGCCAACGTCACCATTCCGCACAAGGAGCGCGCGCTGGCGCTGTCGACGCCGGATGCCCGTGCCCGCGCGGTCGGCGCGGCCAATACGCTGTGGTACGAGGGCGGCGAACTGCGCTCGACCAACACCGACATCGAAGGTTTTATCAATAATCTCGATGCCTGCGCGCCCGGGTGGGACCGCGCCACCGATGCGCTGGTGCTTGGCGCCGGCGGGTCGTCGCGCGCGGTGGTGTTCGGATTGATCGAGCGCGGCATCAAGCACGTGCATCTGGTCAACCGGACCATCGAACGCGCGCGCGCGCTTGCCGATCAATTCGGCGCCAGCGTTCATCCCGTTTCATGGGATGCCGTGAGCGATCTGCTGCCGCGTGCGGGATTGCTGGTCAACACGACGTCGCTCGGCATGCAGGGCCAGCCCGCGCTGGAGCTCGACGCCGGCCGGCTGCCGTCGCACGCGGTGGTCGCCGATCTCGTGTACGTGCCGCTGGAGACGCCGTTGCTGGCAGCGGCGCGGGCGCGGGGGTTGAAGACCGCCGACGGGCTGGGCATGCTGCTGCACCAGGCGGTGCGCGGGTTCCAATTGTGGTTCGGACAGCGCCCCGAGGTCACCGCCGAGCTCCGCGCGCTGGTCGAGGCCGATCTCGCGCACGCATGATCCGCCAAAGTGTGAGCGGTTTGGCGAAAAGATCATGCGCTCTTCAATAAATTGGCGCGCGATCTCAGGACAAACGAAGACGTTTGTCCGGCAAAACCGGTGTCCACTTTTGCTGATCGCGCGCTGTTTGAGCCGGAATATCGTTGTCGCTTCGAAAATGGAGACTGCAGCGTGAAACTCGAATATATCCCCCTGACAGGAACCTTCCTGCGTCTGCAACCGTTTGCCCCCGACCTCAAAGAGGAGGTCCGCTCGGCGGTGGATTGCGATCCGGATACCTGGGCAATCATGCCGGTCAATCCGATGGGCGATGGCTTTGATGTTTACTGGTCCGCAGCCTGTGGCGCTCCGCTTGGTGAGCGGATGGCGTATGCGATCCGACGACAGAGCGATGACCGTGTGATCGGGATGTCAACTTACTACACCGGACTGTTAAGCCAGGGCGGCGTGGAGATCGGAACTTCGTTCCTCCACCCGTCCGCCCGCGGAGGTGCCGCCAATCCGGAGGCGAAATTGCTGATGTTGGACCATGCCTTCGACTGCGGCGCAGTGCGTGTGCAGTTCAGGGTCGATACGCGTAACCGGCGCAGTCAGGCGGCCGTGGCCAAGCTGGGCGCCGTCAGGGAAGGTGTGCTGCGCCGGGATCGTCTCACCTGGACCGGTCACATTCGCGATACCGTCGTGTTCTCTATCCTGGACCGCGAATGGCCGGAGCTGAAGGCTCGACTCCAGCAGCGCGTCAAGAGCTTGACCGATCTCACGCGCGCGTGATCCGCCAAAGTGTGAGCGGTTTGGCGAAAAGATCATGCGCTCTTCAATAAATTGGCGCGCGATCTCAGGACAAACGAAGACGTTTGTCCGGCAAAACCGGTGCCCACTTTTGCTGATCGCGCGCTGTTTGAGCCGGAATACCGTGGACGCTTCGGGGTCCAATGCTAGGTGATACCAGCCGGAGACCAGTTCATGCCCGTTCATCGTTCGACGCTCATTCGCCCGCTTGTTGCAGTTGCTGTTGTCGCCGCGTCGTGCCTGTACGCGATCGCCCAACAGCCGCCGACGCCATCGCGGGTTCGCGGCACCATCGAAGCCGTCGACGGCGACGTGCTGTCGGTCAAATCGCGCAGCGGCGAGGACGTCAAGCTGCGCATGACCGGCGACATGCGGGTGGTGGGCATCACCAGGATTTCGCTGTCCGACATCAAGGTCGGCTCCTTCATCGGCACCACCACGGTGCCCGGACCCGACGGCGGCGCCAACGCGATCGAGGTGCACTTATTTCCGGAAAACATGCGCGGCACCGGCGAGGGATCGCGGCCCTTCGATCTGCGTCCCAACAGCACCATGACCAATGCGACGGTGGCCGAGGCCGTCGCGGGCAATGACGGTCACACGCTTACGGTCAAATACAAGGACGGCGAGAAGAAAGTCGTGGTCTCGCCCGATACGCCGGTCGTGACCTATGTCCCCGCCGACAAATCCGACCTGAAAGCCGGCGCCAAGGTGATCGCCTTCATGAAAAAGCTGCCGGACGGTTCGTTCGAAACCAACCGCGTCAGCGTCGGCCGCGACGGGCTGACGCCGCCGATGTGAAGGTGGTGCCCACGGAGCGTGGAATAGCCTCCGAGCCGTGGTGTTTTCCCCTTTATCAAGAAAAGCCTTTTGAGGAGAAAGCCATGCCGAAAATCCCTGCTTTGACGCCGCGCGTGCTCGCAGCGTCGCTGACGGCTCTATCCGTGCTGACATCGGTGGCATGGGCGCAGCAGCCGCCGCCGGTCCGCATTCGCGGCACCATCGAAGCCGTCGACGGTCCGCTGCTCGCGGTGAAATCGCGCGAGGGCACCGAGATGAAGGTGCGCGTGACTGACAATGTGGCGGTGTTCGGCGTTGCCAAGACCGCGCTGTCGGAAATCAAGCCGGGCTCCTACATCGGCGTGTCCGCGATGCCGGAGCCCGACGGCACCCAGAAGGCGTTCGCGGTTCATATTTTCCCCGAGTCCAGCGCGGCGCCGCCGAAGGTTTCCGGCCCTGGGATGCCCGGCCCAACTCAACCATGACCAATGCCACCGTCGCCGAGACGGTCGCGGGGACCGACGGCCAGAACATCCTGGTCAAATACAAGGACGGTGAGAAGAAAGTCGTGGTGCCGCCGAATACCCCGATCGTCACCTTCGTCGCCGGCGACAAGTCCGAACTCAAGCCGGGCGCCAAGATCATTATCTTCGGCGCCAACAAGAAAGAGGACGGCACGCTGGAAGCCGCCCGCGTCAATGTCGGCCGCGACGGAATTACCCCGCCGATGTGAGGCCGAGACGCTTCTGCCGAAAACCTCTCAACGGGTCGTCCCCGCCTAGTGCGCAACTGCGCACGGGGCGCGGGGACCCATGGCCACCGCCGTTAGAGTTGAAGAAGGGCTTTTGCCCGAGTCAAATCGAGGCGACACGGCGTATGGGTCCCGGCGCGCTTCGCTTGGCCGGGACGACGGAAGCTTCAAATCGCCAGCACGTGGTCGTCGATCTCGGCGATGGTGTTGACGCCGCACAGCCCCATGGTCACGCTGAGTTCGTTGGCGATGAGGTCGATCGCCTTGGCGACGCCGGGGCCGCCGAACGCGCCGAGGCCATGAATGTAAGCCCGGCCGATCATGCAGGATTTGGCGCCGAGCGCGAGCGCGCGCATCACGTCCTGGCCCGAGCGTATGCCGCCGTCGAACATGATTTCCATCTGCGAGCCGACCGCATCGACGATCTCCGGCAAAACTTCGATCGACGACGGCGCGCCGTCGAGCTGCCGGCCGCCATGGTTGGAGACCACCAGCGCGTGCGCGCCGGTCTTCACCGCTTCCTCGGCGTCCTCGACGTCGAGAATGCCTTTGAGGATCAGCTTGCCGGGCCAGATGCTGCGGATCCACTCGACGTCTTTCCAGTTCAGCGTGGTGTCGAATTGCGTCGAGATCCACGCCCCCAGCGCGGTGATGTCGTCGGTGCCTTTGAGATGGCCGACGAGATTGCCGAAGGTGCGGCGCTTGCCGCGCAGCACGCCGGCGACCCAGGCCGGCTTGGTGGCGAAATCGACGAACTTCGACAGCGTCCATTCCGGCGGCACCGTCATGCCGTTCTTGATGTCCTGATGGCGCTGCCCGATCACCTGCAGATCGACGGTCAGCACCAATGCGCTGCATTTCGCCGCGATCGCGCGCTCGATCAGCTCCCTGATGAAGCCGCGGTCCTTCATGACGTAGAGCTGAAACCAGAACGGCTTGCCGACGCTGGCGGCGACATCCTCGATCGAGCAGATCGACATCGTGCTCAGGGTGTAGGGAATCCCTGCGGCCTGCGCGGCGCGGCAGGCATGAATCTCGCCGTCGCCATATTGCATGCCGGTCAGCCCGACCGGCGCCAGGATCAGCGGCAGCGCAGCGGGCTCGCCGAGGATCGTGGTCGAGAGATCGCGTTTCGACACATCGACCAGAATGCGCTGGCGAAATTTGATTTGCTGCAGGTCGTCGCGATTGGCGCGCAGCGTTTCCTCGGCATAGGAGCCGCGATCGGCGTAGTCGAAAAACGCCTTCGGCACCTTTCGCATATGGACCTGGCGCAAATCCTCGATGCAGGTGATGTGTTTCATGAACGCTCCCGGCCCTTCTTGTATTTATGGCTTTGACTGTTCATCTAGCATGCTTGGGGCACCCGCAAAATCGCTTCAAGGCAACAGGCCGCCGAACAGGAGGGCATCCATGACCGGACCACGCTCCGTCCCCAAAGACACCAAAAGCGCAGAGAAGCGCCTGCTCGATCAGGCATTGGAGGAGGGGCTGGAGGAGACCTTTCCGGCTTCGGACCCGGTCAATGTCACCCAGCCGCCGCCCTCGAAAGGCGACCTTCACCTCAAGCGCAAGGACTAGCGCCCAGCCCGCCAGGGTCCGGTCCCCGACATATGCGTGCGTTAACAACGGGTTAAGCGCCAACCGCCGGACCGGACGTCGGTAATGATTCATGATATTTTTTGAAGCCATTTTTGTCGCCCAAGGTATTATAACCCCTGCACGCCGTGATGGCGGGCGTTCGAGGCTTCTTGCCGGGGTGGCTTGAGAAGCCTTGCGCGATACTGGGGGTTATATGAGCCGCAAATATTTCGGTACGGATGGGATTCGGGGGCGTGCCAACGGTTTGATCACGCCGGAGCTGGCGCTCAAGGTCGGGCAGGCGGCCGGATTGGTGTTCCAGCGCGGCGAGCATCGCCATCGCGTCGTGATCGGCAAGGATACGCGACTTTCCGGCTACATGATCGAATACGCGATGGTGGCCGGTTTCACCTCGGTCGGCATGGATGTGCTGCTGCTCGGCCCGATGCCGACACCGGCGGTGGCGATGCTGACCAAGTCGATGCGCGCCGATCTCGGCGTGATGATTTCCGCTTCGCATAATCTGTTCGAAGACAACGGCATCAAGCTGTTCGGCCCGCAGGGCTTCAAATTGTCCGACGATGTCGAAAAGCAGATCGAGCAGTTGCTGGACGAGTCGCTCGACAAGCGCCTGGCGCAGAGCGCCAGTCTCGGGCGCGCCCGCCGCATCGACGGCGTCCATGACCGCTACATCGAATTCGCCAAGCGCACGCTGCCGCGCGATCTCAGCCTCGACGGCTTGCGCGTGGTGGTCGATTGCGCCAACGGCGCGGCCTACAAGGTGGTGCCGGAAGCGCTGTGGGAACTGGGCGCCGACGTGATTTCCATCGGCGTCGACCCGGACGGATTCAACATCAACAAGGAATGCGGATCCACCTCGCCGGAAGCGCTGAGCCGCAAGGTGCGCGAAATGCGCGCCGATATCGGCATCGCCCTCGATGGCGACGCCGATCGGGTCATCCTTGTCGATGAACGCGGACACCTGGTCGACGGCGACCAGCTGCTCGCGGTGATCGCGCAAAGCTGGAAGGACGACGGCCGGCTTGCCAGGCCGGGCATCGTCGCGACCGTGATGTCGAACCTGGGACTGGAGCGTTTTCTGGAAGGCCTGGGGCTTGAGCTCGTGCGCACGCCGGTCGGCGACCGCTATGTGCTCGAGCAGATGCTGAGCGGTGGCTACAATCTTGGCGGCGAGCCCTCCGGGCACATCATTCTGTCGGACTACGCCACCACCGGCGACGGCTTTGTCGCGGCGCTGCAGGTGCTCGCGGTGGTGCAAAAACATCGCCGCCCGGTGTCGGAAGTCTGTCACCGCTTCGACCCGCTGCCGCAGATCCTGAAGAACGTGCGCTATCGCAGCGGCAAGCCGCTCGATGACGCCGAGGTCAAATCGGCGATCGACGCCGGCGAAAAGCGGCTCGACGGCCATGGCCGGTTGCTGGTCCGCTCCTCCGGCACCGAGCCGGTGATCCGCGTGATGGGCGAGGGCGACGACCGCATCCTGGTCGAGGAAGTGGTCGATCACATCGTTTCCGCGCTCGGCCAGGCCGCGGCGGCCTGAGCGCGCCAATCGCATCGCAGCCATTATCTAATGGCGCTGGTCGCCGCCGCGCGGCCATCGTAGGAAACGCGTGTCGCGCCGCAAATCGCTTTTCCGGGAATTATCTTTTGAACAAGCCTGTCGTCGTCTCCGAAGAAGCGCTGGTCGCGCCGGTGGTCGTGCCGGAGGTGACACCGCCTTCGGCCGGCAAGGCGGTCGCGGCGGGGCCGGCCTATGTCGTGCTCGGCGGCATCAGCCTCTCGCATTTCCTCAACGACACCATGCAGTCGCTGATTCCGTCGGTCTATCCGATCCTGAAAGCGAGCTATGCGCTCGATTTCGCGCAGATCGGACTGATCACGCTGGCGTTCCAGTTCACCGCGTCGCTGCTGCAGCCGGTGATCGGACATTTCACCGACCGCAAGGCGCAGCCGTTCTCACTCGCCATCGGCATGGGATTTACGTTCTGCGGCCTGCTGCTGCTCAGCGTCGCGCAGCAATACCTCGTCATCCTCGTCGCGGCGGCATTGGTCGGGCTGGGCTCGGCAGTGTTTCATCCGGAGTCGGCGCGGATCGCGCGGCTCGCCTCGGGCGGGCGCTACGGCTTCGCGCAGTCGGTGTTTCAGGTCGGCGGCAGTTTTGGAACATCGATGGGTCCGCTGCTCGCGGCATTGATCGTGGTGCCGTTCGGCCAGCCCAGCATCGCGTGGTTTTCCTCGATCGCATTCCTGGCGATCGTCATCCTGTGGCGGATCGGGCGCTGGTACAAGCCGCAGATCACGGCAAAAAAGCCGGCGCCGCTTCCTGCGCATCCGGATGCGCCGAGCTCCCGTCGGGTCAGAATCGCGCTGGTGGTGCTGGTCGCGCTGTTGTTCTCGAAGCAGCTCTATGTGTCGAGCCTGTCGAGCTATTACATATTCTACCTGATCGACAAGTTCGCGGTCTCGACCCAGGCGGCGCAGCTCTATCTCTTTATCTTCCTCGCATCGAACGCGGCGGGAGCCTTCTTCGGCGGGCCGCTCGGCGATCGCTTCGGCCGTAAATACGTGATCTGGTTTTCGATCCTCGGTGCGCTGCCGTTCACGCTGGCGCTGCCCTATGCCGACCTGTTCACCAGCGCGGTGCTGACGGTGTTCATCGGCTTTATCATTTCGTCGGCGAGCTCGTCGATCATCGTGTTCGCGCAGGAATTGATGCCGCACCGGTTCGGGATGATATCGGGGGTGTTCTTCGGATTTGCGTTCGGCTTCGGCGGTCTCGGCGCCGCCGCGCTCGGCAAGCTCGCCGACCACACCGGCATCGCGTTCGTCTATCAGGTCTGCGCGCTATTGCCGGCGATCGGGCTGCTCGCGGTGTTCCTGCCGAGGATGCCCAGAACCGCGCGCTGACGCGGACCGGCGCAGCGTCCGTTCCGGATTTATCAATACATTGTTAGCGATTGCGGCGATTCCGCCATTTTTGGCGCTGCCGATTTCAGCGATGCAGAGATAGTCAGAGAATATCAACCTTAAAAATTAAGGTTAAGCGGCGCTTAAATATTTGCTGCCATCGTCCGGACGTGAGTTTCGAGACGTGAGGCCTCCGTTGTCTGCCTCACCGGACCAAAGGACGAAGCCAATGCGTAGCGTTAAGTCTGTTGTTGCCGCCGGAGCGGCGTCCCTGTTGTCGTCGATGGCGTTCGCCGCGGACATGGCCATCATGCCGCCGCCAATGTCATATGCACCGCCCCCGATCGAGGATTTCGGCGGATGGTATCTGCGGGGCGATATCGGATTTAGCAATCAGCACGTCAAGCGGCTGAATAACGCGCTCGACGCCGCCAACACTTCGTCGAGTCAGCACCTGGGCTTTGACACCGCGGGCATCTTCGGCCTCGGCGTCGGTTATCAGTTCAACCCCTGGTTTCGCGGCGATGTTACCGGCGAGTATCGCGGTAATTCGAATTTCAACGGTCTCGACCTCGTCACCTTCCCAGGTGGCTTCGGCGGCCACACCTATCACGCCACTACATCCGGGTGGCTGGCTCTCGCCAACGCCTATGTCGACCTCGGCACCTGGTGGGGCGTAACGCCGTTCATCGGCGCCGGCGCCGGTGCGGCGCGGGTCTCGATCGCGAACTTCACCGACCTCGGCATCACCAGCGCCGGCGTGCCGCCGGGCCTGGCCTTCGGCGACAACGTGTCAAAATGGAATTTCGCCTGGGCGCTTCATGCAGGTCTTGCTTACAGGGTCTCGCCGAATTTCATCGTCGAACTCGCCTATCGCTATCTCGATATGGGCGACGGCCTGACCGGCGACTTGCGGAGCTTCGACGGCACCAACAGCATCGTCAACCCGACGACCTTCAAGGGCCTTACCTCGCATGACCTCAAGCTGGGCGTGCGCTGGAATCTGGAAAGCCCGCCGACCGACGCGCCACCTCTGGTGCGCAAGGGCTGATCGGGCCTCTCGCTTCTTAAGCTTTTCTTAATCTTTGCAGACGGCGCGGGAGCTTTTCCGCGCCGTTTGGTTTTGCGCGGCAAGACCGTAGTAATTTTCAGAAAATCTTATTGGTTTCTTGAATTTTTTGTGGGGGTATCCCGTGTCATGATCGGTCAAGTCCGTGTCGTGGAACCGCAATCAGCGAGACGCTCATGATCACTTTTTCGATTACGAAACAGCTGCGCCGCCTGCGCGCCGATGAACGCGGCACGGTTGCAATAATAATGGGCGTTCTGATAATCCCGCTGGTAGGAGCCTTGGGCATCGGCTTCGAGGTTTCCAATTGGTACATGACAACGCGCGGCATGCAAAACGCGGCCGATGCGGCGGCGCTTGCGGCTGCGACCAATGCCGGGTCCAATTACGACGTCGAAGCCAAGGCTGTCGCGGCGCAGTATGGCTTTGTCGATGGAACCAATAATATCAGCATCGCGGTATCCAATACGGCACCCTGTCCCGCTGGTGGCAACACCTGTTATAGCGTGACCATTTCTGGTTTTACGCCGCTGCTTTTGTCGCAGGTGGTGGGCTTCAGGGGCGATACCAGCTTGAATGGCACCCTGGAAAAGAAATTAAGCTCTGTTGCGGTAGCCAAGCCAACCGTTCAGCCTCAAGATATTTGCATGTTGGCGCTCGCCACGAGTGGCGCCGCCCAGGGTATCCGCACTAACGGGGCGCCAACCGCCAACATGAACGGCTGCAATGTCATGTCAAACACCGCGGCTCAGTGTAATGGCTCCAACCTGAACTCCACCTTTGGTCTTGCCCACGGAACCAGCAATGGTTGTGGCGTTACACCGGTTTCGAATGTTCCAGTTGTGACGGATCCTTACTCGAGTTTTGCGAGCAATATTCCCCCTCTCAGCTCCAGCGGCTGTGGCGGAACTTATCCGCAAGAATCTCACCATGGCAATACATCCACGGTGGCGATCAGTAACCAGGTATCCGGGTCCTTGAACTTGTCGGCTGGCAATAATTTTAAGTGCGGCGACCAGATGCTCACTGGCAACACGGTTATCAATACGCCGCCCGGCAGCCCCGCCGTCCTCGTCATTGAAAACGGTCAACTCGATCTCAATGGATTCAGCCTGACGACCTCCAGTGGCTCGGCGGTGACGCTGGTCTTTTCCGGCGATTCGGGTTCGTACACCCACGCACCCACCGACAACACAAACGGTAATACGGGTGCTCTCGACATCACCGCTCCGACCTCAGGGCCTTGGTCGGGCGTCGCGATTTACCAGGATCCCAGCTTGACGTCCGGTCTCGATGTTTCGGCGGCAGGCAACAGCCCGACCTGGGACATAACCGGATTGGTTTATATGCCGCATGCGAGTGTCACCGTGAAGGGGGCGATCGATAAAGGGAACGCCGGCAAATCGTGCGTTGTCCTGGTCGCGGACAATTTCACAATCAGCGGCACGGCCGGCATTTTAAAGACGGATATAGGACAATGTGGTCAAGCGGGGTTGAAGATGCCACAAGCGATAATTGCCGGGAGGAGCGCGTTAGTCCTATGAAACGCGATCCAGCAGTACGGTTGAAGCGTCCGTCGCCGAGGAAGCTTGCGCTCAACTTCGCCGGCAGGACCGCGGCGATTTGGGCCGACCAGCGCGGTGTGGCTGCCATCGAGTTTGGGCTCTTTGCCATTTTTCTATCGCTCGCGCTCGTCAACGTCACGGACGTCTCGATTTACATTTACCAGCGGATGCAGGCGGAGAACGCGACGGAGGTTGCAGCACAGGCGGCGTGGAAGGCCTGTGATCCGTCGCAGTCGCAGCTGCCAGCCACTACAAACTGCCCCGGACTGGCGACCGCGGTCGCGAGCGCATTAGGAAGCACCTCGCTTGGTACGCGCGTTGCACTGATTTCAGGCTCGCCATCCGAGGGATACTACTGCGTCAATTCGTCAAACGCGCTGCAATTCGTGAGCAATGTTTCTTCCAAGCCTGCCGATTGCACGGCTGCGGGCACGCCGAGCTTGCAACCTGGTGATTATATTCAGATACAAACGACATTTACTTATGTGCCATTATTCCCCGGCCTCAGTATCAGCAGCACCTTCCCGACACCCATCAACCGAACCGCAATGATGAGATTGGGTTGATCGTGCGCAGTCTTCTGAAATCGTTGCGTTTCAACGAGCAGGGCACCACGGCGGTGGAGTTCGCAATTGTGGCGCCCGTTTTCATCGCCTTGCTGGTCGGCACGCTGGCATTGTGTGTGGCTCTGTTTCTCATTGGGAGCCTTCATTTTGCCGTGGAAGAAGGCGCGCGCTGCGCTTCCGTCAAGCCTGCCTGTCAGATCGCCGGCGTCGCTGATGCAACCCTGACCCAAACCTATACCCAAAACCATTATTTTGGCCCAAGCGTTTCGCCCACCTTTACGTACGCCGCCGCCGCCTGCGGCAACTCGGTGAGCGCGTCGATCAGTTACTCGATGAATGTGGGGTTTAGAACTTTCACAATTCCAATTTCCGCCACATCCTGTTTTCCCTGAAGCCTTTTTATCAATAATCGAAAAACTAACCTCGGTCCCGACGCAGCATCCATTGCCAAAAACCTGCGGCTCGGCGTCGCCCGCGAAAACCAGACCGCTTGATCGCATGAGCTCAGGGGCTGGTTGGCTTTAACCAGTCGAATGAGTCGCCCCTTCATCCCATTTGAAAGGATTGGTTAACGTTAACAGATGATAATCGGTTTGAGTATTTGTAGGGGCATTGCGATGCGTGGGTTTCTGTTGGCGGTGGTGATGTTCGGAGCGGCGTCCGGCGCGCAGGCGGCCGATATGCCCGATTACCTTCGCGGCAGCATTCCCCCAACCCTGAGCACCGGCACCAGAAACTGGGATGGCTGGTACGCCGGCGGGCAGGTCAGCTATTCGGCGGTAGCGAGCGATTTCAGCAAGAGCATCGTCGGTCTGACGAATTTCATCTTTCGTGACAGCGTGCTTCAGCAACCGACATCGCAATTCGGATTGCTACCCAAAACGACGACGCAGGGCACCGGCTTTGGCGGGTTCGTCGGCCACAACTGGCAATGGGACGATCTGGTCTTTGGTGTTGAAGGGAATTACAGTTACTTTGACAGGCTCGCTACTTCGACCAGTGGTTCAAACTCCCTCGAAATCGTCAATCCGCCCGGTCAGACCAACCCTCCAAACGTCACCACCACGTATGGCGTAACGCTGACTGGCCGCGCCGCGGTGCAGATCAAGGACGCGATCACACTCAGGGGGCGCGCGGGTTGGGCAACCGGCAATTTCCTGCCTTATGTATTCGGCGGTCTTGCCGTTGGGCGCATGGACGTCTCTCGCTCGGTGACGAGTAACGTAACGAGGCGCGACGATGTGACCACAACCGACATCTTTGGCAATACGAACATGATAACAGGGACCCACGCTTCCCGTTCCGGCGCAATCCCAGACTCTGATAGAACAAAGGACCAACGCCTTCGTGGCCGGCTGGACCGGGGGTCTTGGAGTGGAATACATGCTGTGGAGCAATGTGTTCATGCGGGGAGAATGGGAATACATCAAATTCCTGTCGGTCAAGAACACTGTCGTTGAAATGAACAATGTGCGCGCAGCGATTGGCTACAAGTTCTGATCCTGACGGCGTGCCACCTTGACAGGAATTGACGCGGCTGGTCCGATGCCGCTCCTGTCCGGGAGGCCGCGCGATCCATGAAAATCTACGGCGATACCAATTCGGGCAATTGCCTGAAGGTGAAATGGGTCTGCGACAGGCTGGCGCTGCCCTACACATGGATCGGCGTCGACACGCTCAAGCGCGAAACCCGCACCACGCAATTTCTCAAGCTCAACAACGCGGGCCAGGTGCCGGCGGTCGAATTCGACGACGGCCGGGTGCTGGCGGAATCCAACGCCATCATCCGATACCTCGCCCGCGGCAGCGATCTCATTCCGGCCGACGCCTTTGCGGCCGCGAAGATGGATGAATGGCTGTTCTGGGAACAATACAGCCACGAGCCCTATGTCGCGGTGTGCCGCTTCCAGATGGTGTATCTCGGTAAGCCGGCATCCGATCTCGATCCCGACAAGATCAAGCGCGGCTATGCCGCGCTGGCGCGGATGGAGCACCAGCTCGCCGCGACGCGATTCCTGGTCGGCGATACCCTCTCGCTCGCCGACGTCTCGCTGCTGGCCTATACGAGGCTGGCGCATGAGGGCGGCTTCCACCTCGGCGGCTATGCCGCGGTGCGGCGCTGGATCGGTGAGAGCGAGCAAGCTCTCGGCCTGCCGCCGGCGCGCTAAGGATCTACCGGAACCCTCATGGCCGCGATTTCCTCGATCACCATCCGGCGCGCCCGTCGCGACGACGTCGACGCCATCGTCGGGATGCTGGCGGACGATCCGCTCGGCAGCGCGCGCGAACGGCTCGAACAGCCGCTGCCGCCGTCCTATTTCCGGGCGTTCGAGGCGCTCGACCATGACCCGAATATCCAGCTGGTGGTCGCGGAGGATGGTGAGGGCGCCGTCATCGGCTGCCTGCAGCTCTGCATCCTGCCGGGACTGAGCTCGCAGGGCGCCTCGCGCGGCCTGATCGAGGATGTTCGCGTCGCGGCGCATTGCCGCAGCCGCGGCATTGGAGAGCGGATGGTGCAATGGGCCGTCGCGGAAGCGCGCGCCAGCGATTGCAAGCTGGTCGAGCTGTTGACGCATCGCAGCCGCGTCGATGCGCAACGGTTCTACGCGCGGCTGGGATTTCAGCCGAGCCATGTCGGGATGACGCTGCGATTTTGATACAGCCAGCTTGGTCTGCAACAATCCCGGCGGTGTTGCGACCATTGCGAAACGCGCTTTGCCATTCGATCCGGTTAACGCGCGATAAACTACCCAGCCCTTCGTAATTTTCTTTGCGCAACGGTTCGTGACATCATGATGCATCCCGTCGGGCTCGGGCCGCTTGGGGATCGCACATGAAAAAAAATTATTCGATCGTCAAGATCGGCAATGAGTACATTGTGCAGGCCGACGAGAAGAGCATCCTGAAAATCACGAGCCGGCGAAGAGCCGCCAGACTTGTCAACGATGCGGCGGAACTGCTGGATTCGCAATCGGCCCCGCCATTGGCGCCGCAAGCGCACGCCGAGCCATCAATCGCCTGTGATCCCAGGGTCATACCTGATCCCCAGGGTCATACCTGATCCCAGCGAAGTTCCTTGACGATTTAAGGCGTTTCCCTTATGCACCGCGGCGGGACACCTCCCCCCAACGGGAGGCTTACTATCTGGAAGGATAGGTCATGACTGCAGCGAAGCCCGCATTGCGGCCGAATGTGCCGCATTTTTCCTCCGGCCCCTGTGCCAAGCGCCCCGGCTGGAACCCGCAAAATCTCAAAGATGCCGCCCTCGGCCGTTCGCATCGCGCGAAAATCGGCAAGGCCAAGCTCAAGCTCGCGATCGAGTTGACGCGCGAAGTGCTTGAAGTGCCGGCCGGTTACCGGATCGGCATCGTGCCGGCCTCCGATACCGGCGCGGTCGAAATGGCGCTGTGGTCGCTGCTCGGCGCGCGGCCCGTGACCACGATTGCCTGGGAATCCTTCGGCGAGGGCTGGGTCAGCGATATCGTCAAGGAGTTGAAGCTCAAGGACGTGACCAAGCTGCATGCCGGCTATGGCGAAATCCCCGATTTGAGCCAGGCCGACCCGGCTTCCGACATTGTCTTCACCTGGAACGGCACCACCTCGGGCGTCCGCGTGCCCAATGCGGACTGGATCAGCGCTGACCGTGAAGGCCTCACCATCTGCGACGCGACCTCGGCGGCGTTCGCGCAAACGCTCGACTGGGCCAAGCTCGATGTGGTGACGTTCTCCTGGCAAAAGGCGCTGGGCGGCGAGGCCGCGCATGGCATGCTGGTGCTCTCGCCCCGCGCGGTAGCGCGGCTGGAGAGCTACAAGCCGGCGTGGCCGCTGCCCAAGATCTTCCGCATGACCAAGGGCGGCAAGCTCAACGAAGGCATCTTCGAGGGCGAGACCATCAACACGCCGTCGATGCTGTGCGTCGAGGATTACCTCGACGCGCTGAATTGGGCGAAGTCGGTCGGCGGCCTTAAAGCGCTGATCGCGCGCGCCGATGCCAACACCAAGGTGCTCGCCGACTGGAAGGCGAAAACGCCGTGGATCGATTTTTTGGCCAAGGACCCGGCGATCCGCTCCAACACCTCGGTGTGCATGAAGGTGGTGGATCCCGCGATCACCTCGCTGAGCGCGGACGCGCAGTCCGACTTTGCCAAGAAGCTGGTGGCCTTGGTGGAGAAGGAAGGCGCCGGCTACGATTTCGCGCATTATCGCGACGCGCCGGCCGGCCTGCGCATCTGGTGCGGCGCCACGGTGGACGCAAAGGACGTCGCGGCTTTGACGCAGTGGATCGACTGGGCCTTCGCCGAAACCAAATCCACGCTCGCGAAGGCGGCGTAAGTTTTTTCTTAACCTCGCCCCGTTCTTGCGGGGAGAGGTCGGATTGCTCGGCCGCGCATTCGCGCCTGAGCGGTCCGGGTGAGGGGCTCTTGGGCTTCGCACTCGTTGGCAAATGCCCCTCACCCCAACCCTCTCCCCGTAAGAACGGGGAGAGGGAGAAGAGATCGCAGCAAGTCTTTCATCTCACCCCGGCCCTGCAGGCCGACCCTCCCTCCCCAGGGGAGGGTGAAGGAAAACCCGCAATGTCCAAACCCAAAGTTCTCATTTCCGACGCCTTGTCGCCGGCCGCCGTGCAGATTTTCAGGGATCGCGGCATCGACGTCGATTTCCAGCCCAACCTCGGCAAGGACAAGGACAAGCTCGCCGAGATCATCGGCAATTACGACGGCCTCGCGATCCGTTCCGCCACCAAGGCCACCGCGAAGATCATCGAGAAGGCGAAACGGCTAAAGGTGATCGGCCGCGCCGGGATCGGCGTCGATAATGTCGAGATTCCGGCCGCCACCGCGAAGGGCATCATCGTGATGAACACGCCGTTCGGCAATTCGATCACCACCGCCGAACACGCCATCACCTTGATGCTGGCGCTGGCGCGCGAGATTCCGCAGGCCGATGCCTCGACCCAGGCCGGCAAGTGGGAGAAGAACCGCTTCATGGGGGTCGAGATCACCGCCAAGACCCTGGGCGTGATCGGCTGCGGCAACATCGGCTCGATTGTCGCCGACCGCGCGCTCGGCCTGCGCATGAAGGTCATCGCGTTCGATCCGTTCCTGTCGCCGGAACGCGCCAAGGACATCGGCGTCGAGAAGGTCGATCTCGACGATCTGCTCAAGCGCGCCGATTTCATCACGCTGCATACCCCGCTGACCGAAAAGACCCGCAACATCATCGACGCATCAGCGCTGGCGAAGATGAAAACGGGCGTGCGCATCATCAATTGCGCGCGCGGCGGCCTGGTCGACGAGCAGGCGCTGCTCGATGCGCTCAATTCCAGGCATGTCGCGGGCGCGGCGTTCGACGTATTCGTCGAGGAGCCGGCCACGTCAAATGTACTGTTCGGTCATCCCAACGTGATCTGCACCCCGCATCTTGGCGCGGCCACCACCGAGGCGCAGGAGAACGTGGCGCTGCAGGTTGCCGAACAGATGTCGGACTATCTACTCACCGGCGCGATTTCCAACGCGGTCAACTTCCCGTCGATCACGGCGGAAGAGGCGCCGAAGCTGAAGCCGTTCATCGAGCTTGCCGAAAAGCTCGGCTCGTTCGCGGGCCAGCTCACCGAGAGCGGCATCTTGAAGGTGCAGATCACCTATGAGGGACACGTCGCCGAAATGAAGATCAAGGCGCTGACGTCGGCGGCGCTGTCGGGCCTGCTGCGGCCGATGCTGGGCGACGTCAACGTGGTCTCGGCGCCGGTGGTTGCCAAGGAGCGCGGCATGGTGGTCGACGAGATCGTGCGCGCGGCGCAGAGCGATTACGAAAGCCTGATCACGGTCACCGTCACCACCGAGCGGCAGGAGCGCTCGGTATCGGGCACGGTCTATGCCGACGGCAAGCCGCGGCTGGTCGATATCAAGGGCATCCGCGTCGACGCCGAATTCGGCAAGTCGATGATCTACGTCACCAACGAGGACAAGCCGGGATTCATCGGCCACTTCGCCGGCCTGCTCGGCGATGCCAGGATCAACATTGCGACCTTCCATCTCGGCCGCAACAAGCCGGGCGGCGACGCCATCGCGCTGGTCGAGGTCGACGGCGCGGTGCCGGCGGACGTCCTCGCCAAGGTGCAGGCGCTGCCGCAGGTGAAGCAGGCCAAGGCGCTGGCATTTTAGTCCGCTGAGGTCCTCGATCCGGTCTCGCGGACGGCCGCAAGGCTTGAACGAGCGCTATTTTCTTGCCCCCGGTGAAAATTATGTGCGACTACCGTTTTTATGATCCATAATCGGCCATATCCAAGGGAGGTAAGAAAATGCGTGAAGCCGTGATCGTTTCCTATGCGCGCACCGGGCTGGCGAAATCCGGTCGCGGCGGGTTCAATATCACCCCACCGATGTCGATGGCGGCCCACGCCATCAAGCACGCCGTCGAGCGCGCCGGCGTAGACAAGGACTACGTCGAGGATTGCTATCTTGGTAATTGCGCGCATGGCGCGCCCAACATCGGCCGTCAGGCCGCGCTGCTCGCCGGCATGCCGAAGTCGACGGCGGGCGTGTCGGTGAACCGGTTCTGCTCGTCGGGACTGCAGACCATTGCGATGGCGGCAAACAGCATCCGCTCGGACGGCGCCGATTGCATCGTTGCCGGCGGCGTGGAAAGCATCTCGGTTCCCGGCGGCGGATCGCCGAAGGAATTGATCGATCCGGACCTGCTGAAGGCCGCGCCCGACATCTTCATGGCGATGATCGACACCGCCGATATCGTCGCCGAGCGTTACAAGCTCAGCCGCGAATACCAGGACGAGTACTCGCTGGAATTGCAGCGCCGCATGGCCGCAGCCCAGCAGGCCCACAAGTTCAAGGACGAAATCGTCCCGATGAAGACCAGGATGAAGGTGGTCGACAAGGCGACCAAGGCCGAGAGCATCGTCGACTATGTGGTCGACCGCGACGAGTGCAACCGGCCCGACACCACCATGGAAGGCCTCGCCAAGCTCGAGCCGGTGAAGGGCCCCGGCAAGTATGTTACCGCCGGCAACGCCAGCCAGCTATCGGATGGCGCGGCAGCCGTGGTTTTGATGGAAGCCAAGGACGCGGAAAAACGCGGCCTCGAGCCGCTCGGCCGCTTTGTCGCCTGGGCGGCAGCGGGCTGCGAGCCGGACGAGATGGGCATCGGCCCTGTTTTCGCGGTTCCGAAGCTGTTGAAGCGCCATGGCCTGAAAGTCGACGATATCGATCTTTGGGAACTCAACGAGGCTTTTGCCAGCCAATGCCTCTATTCCCGTGACCAGCTTGGCATCGATCCCGAGAAGTACAACGTCAACGGCGGCTCGATCGCCATCGGCCACCCGTTCGGGATGACCGGCGCGCGGTTGACCGGCCACCTCCTGCAAGAGGGCCGTCGACGCAAGGCCAAGTGGGGCGTCGTGACGATGTGCATCGGCGGCGGCCAGGGCGGCGCCGGCTTGTTTGAAATCTATAGCTGAGCCTCGGCCCGTTCGGCATGCCGGCACGGGAATGTGCCCGTGCGAACTATCAAGACATCAGCAGCGCGGCGGGGCCATCGCCGCGCTGCTTTTCTTGAATCGCCCGCCGCCGATGACTTCGTCTCCGATCTCAGGCATTAAATGTGTCGAAGACAAAGATCGGGAGGAGCAAGCCGATGCCCTATCAGCATATTCTCGTCGACGATCCCCGGCCGCGGGTTCGGCGCATCACGCTGAACCGGCCGGAAAAGCGCAACGCGCTCAACAACCGGCTGCGCGCTGAGGTGTTCGAGGTGCTGGAGGCGGCCGACCGCGATCCCGATATCTCGATCTCGATCCTGCGCGGCGCCGGTCCGTGCTTTTCCGCAGGCTACGATCTGTCATCGGACAATTCGGTCGATCAGCCCTATCACTCGGCGTCGGGACCGGGCCAATGGTCGCGCCATGTCGTCGAAGGCTGGTTCTCGATCTGGGATTTGGCAAAACCGGTGGTCGCGCAGGTGCACGGTTATTGCCTCGCCGGGGGCACCGAACTGGCAACCGCCTGCGACATCGTCTATGTCGCCGACGACGCCCAGATCGGATATCCGCCGGTGCGGCTGATGAGCCCGCCGGACATGCAATATCATCCCTGGCTGGTCGGCATGCGGCGCGCCATGGAGCTGATGCTGACCGGTGACGCCATGTCCGGACGCGAGGCCGCGGAATGGGGTTTTGCCACGCGTTCGTTTCCGCTCGAAGAGCTCGAGCAACGCACGCTGGATTTCGCCGAACGCGCCGCCAAGGTCCCGGTCGAACTGCAGCAGCTCAACAAGCGCTCGGTGCACCGCGCGATGGAGATCATGGGGGCGCGCGCGGCGATGCGCGCCGGCACCGAAATCCAGGCGCTGGCGTTCACGACCGAGGCCAGCCGCGCCTACATGTCGACGTTCCGGCGCGACGGCGGCAGCGTCAAGGCGCAGTTAGATGAGCGCGATACCACCTTCGGGGATTATCGCACGCGCAAGCCGTGAGCTTAGCTGTTCGGGCCGCGTTCCATGCTGACCGGCTGCCAGCGGCGAAGCGAGGTGTTTTGCAGCACCGACGGGTTGACGCAGCTTACCGGCCACATGCCGGACAAAACCAGTGACAATTCGTAGCCGACGCGGCGCTTGCGCGCTTCGTCGAAACGTGCCGAGGCCGAGGCGACGTGGGCCGTCAGCGTGACATTCTCCATGCCCAGCATCGGATTGTTGTGCGACGGCGGCTCCTTCTCCAGCACGTCGAGCGAGGCGTGCGCGATCCAGCCTTCCTGCAAGGCCTTGATCAGCGCCTCTTCATTCACGGTGGCACCGCGCCCGGTATTGATGAAAATCGCGCTCGGCTTCATTTGCCGGAAGTGCTTTTCGCCGAGCATGTGGTGGACCTCGGGGCGCGCCGGCGCATGCATCGAGATGAAATCGGACTGCGACAGCACTTCCGACAGGGTGGCCGGGAGTACGCCATGATCGGAAATCAGCGTCTCGGCAAGGAAGGGATCGTAGGCCATCATCCGCAGCCCGAACGGCGCCGCGCGTTTGGCAACGGCGCGCGCCACGCGCCCGAACGAGATGAAGCCCAGCGTCTGCCCCATCAACCGGGGAATCTTGAGCAGCGCCGGGCGGCCCTCTGACCATCGCCCTTGCCGGACCATCTTGTCCTGCTCGACCAGCCGGCGAAAGCCCGCCAGCAGCAGCATCATCGCGTGGTCGGCGACTTCCTCGATGAAGGTGTCGGGGATGTTGGTGACGGGAATGCCGCGCGCGGTAGCGGCCTTGACGTCGACGCTGTCGACGCCGACGCTGCCGAGCGTGATGACCTTGCAGTTTTCGAGGGCATCGATGATCGTCTTCGAGATCGGCATGCCCTTGGCGTAGATGGCATCGGCCGTGCGGGCGGCGGCGATGAATTCCGCCTCGTTGGCCGGCGCCTCGACGATCTCGGCGCCGATCGGATCGAGCGCTTCCTTTTCAAACGCATAGCCGCCGCCGGCGACGGTGAAGCTCGCGCCTTTCGGCGTCACTATCTTGAATTTCGACATTATCTGCTCCCGATTGATCTTCGGTCTTGTTATCGACGCGATGTTGCTACTGCTTTTCGATGCCGGCGTTCTTGATCAGTTTCTCCCACAGCACCAGCTGGTCGCCTACGAACACGCCGAGTTCTTCCGGCGTGCTGGAGAACGCGTCCATGCCGAGCGTCGCCAGTTGCGCCTTGATCTCGGGCTTCTCGACGATCTTGCGGATCTCGGCATTGAGACGGCTGACGATTTCCTTCGGCAGATTGGCGGGACCGAAATAGCCCTGCCAGGAAGTTATGTCGAAGTCCGGCACGCCGGCTTCCTGCATCGACGGCAGGTTCGGCACCAGCGGCGAGCGGTCCCTGGTGGTGACCGCCAGCGCGCGAAGCGCGTTGCCGTTGACGTGCGGCAAACCGGTCAGCACGTCCGTGAACATCATGGTGATGCGGCCTCCGATGACGTCGTTCATCGCCGGCGGCGAGCTCTTGTAGGGCACGTGCAGCATGTCGATGCCGGCATTGTGCGCGAAGGTGGCGCCGGAGACGATCGCGGACGAGCTGCCGCTGGCATAGGTCAGCTTGCCCGGGTTGGCCTTGGCATAAGCGACAAGTTCGGCGACGGTTTTGGCGGGGACGTCCGGATGCACCACCAGCATGAAGGGCAGATCGCCGGTCCGCGCGATCGGCGTGAAATCCTTCACCGGATCATAGGTCAGGGTCTTGAGCAGATACGGATTGGCGGAGTGCGTGGTGTTGGTGGTGACGAACAGCGTATAGCCGTCCGGCGCGGCGCGTGCGGCATAGGTCGCGGCGATCATGCCGTTGGCGCCCGGCTTGTTGTCGATGACGATTCCGACACCGAGCGCCGCACCGAGGTGCTGCGAAATGATGCGCGTCGTGGTGTCGGTGCCGCTGCCGGCGGCGAACGGCAGCACCAGCGTGATGGTTCGGTTCGGATAGGTCGAAGTCTGCGCAACGGCGGCGCCGGATATCAGCGCTGATATCAGCGGCAATGCCGCCAAGGCGCGCCAATATCGTCTCAATAGTGCGATCATACCGTTGCTTCTCCCCCTAAATTCGCTTTTGACGGCTTCTTTGCCGGACAGGCTAGCCTGCCGGAAGGCAAAGCGGAAGCCGCTACAACGCCGAGTGCTCATGCGGCGGCCGATGCCGGCCGCGACGCGATCACCACGCCCGCCAGCACCAGCACATAGCCGGTGAGATGGAACAGCCGCGGCTGCTCGCCCAGCAGCAGGATCGCCATCGCCGAGCCGAATACCGGCACCAGATGAAAGAACGGCGCGGCGCGGTTCGGGCCGATCAGCGCGATGCCGCGGTTGAAAAACAGGTAGGCCAGCGTGGAGGGAAAGATCACGACATAGATCAGCGTCGCCAGCGTCAACGCGTCGAACTTCAGCGTAAAGCCGGTCGAGAATTCCCAGATCGAGAACGGCAACAGCAGAATCGCGCCGCAGCCGGTGGTGAAGGCAATCAGCGACAGCTGATGCGTCTTCGGCCGGCGCGGCATCAGCGCCGAATACAGCCCGAACAACAAGCAGCGCGCCGGCGAACATCATGTCGCCCTTGTTGAACTGGATGCCGGCGAGCGCCCCGAGATCGCCACGCAGGATGATGGTCAGCACGCCGGCAAGCGAAATGGCGATGCCGGCAAGCTGCGCCCAAGTCAGCCGCACGCCGAACAGCAATAGCGACCACAACGCCACGAACAGCGGTCCGGACGACTGTATCAACAGCGCGTTGAGCGCCTGGGTGTATTGCAGCGCCCAGTAGGACAGCGCGTTGTTGATGGCAAATCCCGTCGCCGACAGCACCAACATCAGCGGCAGCCGCGCCCGCAACGCCGGCCAGTCGCGCTTGAGATGCGGCCATGCGAACGGCAGCAGCATGAAAAGCGCGCCGATCCACCGCACGCAGGACAGCGTCATCGGCGGCACATGGCCGGCGACGTAGCGCGCAAGCACGATATTGCCGGCCCAGAACAGCGCGGTCAGGGTCAAGAGCAGATAGGGCTGGTTGTTGAGCCATCTGACCGGATCGGCAGGCGGCGGTGGCGTGGGAGGTGTCATTGTTTCGCCCGGAGTTGCGCCGGATTCACGCCGTTCGACAAGTCCCGCGCTTGCAATGCTACAATGTCCTGACCTTGGCGAGTGGAGAAGGAGACGGCCGTGGGGGTGGATTTACTTGACATCGAAGGCCTCAAGGAGCTGGAGCATAAGGGCCCGATCGTGATGGTGAACCTGATGCGGTTCCGCGATCGCTCGCTCGATGGCGACGGCAGCGGCTGGGATGCCTATCTGCGTTACAGCGCGCTCACCGTGCCGATGATCAAGGCGCGCGGCGGAACCTTGCTGTGGACCGGCAATGCCAAGGCGGTCGCGCTCGGACCGCAGGACGGCAATCAATGGGATTATGTGGCGCTGGTGTATTATCCTGATGTCGCCGCCTTCATCGACATGATGACGTCGGCGGATTACGAAAATCTGTCCGATCCGCATCGCCGCAACGGCTGCGCCGAGCACGTGATCATTGCGACCGCCGAGGCCTATAGCAAATTCAAGATCAGCTAGCGCTCGCCGTATCCGTAGGCTAGCTGATTTCCTTGCGTACCATAGCCGCCGCATCGCACATCGCCTTCAGTTTGCCGAAGGCGATATGGCGCGGCATGTATTTCATGCCGCAGTCGGGCGCGGGAATGAGCCTGTCCGCCGCAACGTATTTCAGGCCGTGCCGGATTCGGCCGGCAACGATTTCGGCGGTTTCGATCTCGGGGTTTCCGAGGTCGAGCACGCCGAGCATGATCTTCTTCGACGACAAATCCCTGAGGACGCCGAGATCGAGCCTGGGCTGCGCGGCCTCGATGGAAATCTGGTCCGCATGGGTGTCGGCAAGTTCGGCCAGGAACGAATAGCCGGCCGGCTTGGTCGAGCCCGGCACGACCGCGGCGTAGCCAAAGCACAAATGCACCACGGTCGGCACCGTAATGCCCTGCAGCGCGCGGTTGATCGCCTTCACCGCATAGCGCTTCGCCAGTTCGGGATTGTTGCGCACCCAAGGCTCGTCGAGCTGGATGACATCGGCGCCGGCCTTTTGCAGGTCGAGCGCTTCCGCATTGACGGCTTCGGCGAACGCCATCGCCAGCTCTTCGTCATCGTTGTAGAATTCGTTTTTGGCCTGCTGGCTCATGGTGAAGGGGCCCGGCAGTGTGATTTTTGCCGCGCGATCGGTGTTGCGGCGAAGAAACTCCATATCCCGCAACTCGACCGGACGGGTGCGGCGGACCGGACCGACGACGCGGGGCACCGGCGTTTGCTGTCCCGATCGCGACACGATGATCGCAGGCTTGTCGATATCGATACCCTCAAGTGCGGTCGCAAAACGGTTCGAATAGCTCTCCCTGCGGATTTCGCCATCGGTCACGATGTCGATGCCGGCGCGCTCCATATCCCGAATGGCGACGATGGTCGCGTCGTCCTGCGCTTCCTCAAGATGTTCTTCCGGAAGCCGCCACATCTCGTGCATGCGTGTGCGCGGAACCGACTTCGACAGCATGGCGCGGTCGACCAGCCATTCCGGCTGCGGATAGCTTCCGACAACCGTCGTCGGCAACAGATGCTTCGGCATGTTCACGACGCTCTCCTGGTTTCTTGCTGGGATGGACGGCGCCGGTTCAGGCGGCCTTCCCGACGGCCTTGGCGACTTCATCCTTGACCGGATTGCGGAGGATGCCAATCCCGGAAATCTCGATCTCGACCACGCCGCCGTCTTTCATCCAGAGCGGCGGCACGCGGTAGGCTCCGACCCCGCCAGCCTTGAAACTTGCGATCTTCATTGGGCAACATTCTCCTCGATGGTTGAGACATAGGGCTTGATGGGCAGCACGATCTCGCCGGCGCGGATCGGAACGCAATCAGGCGGAAATTCCTGACGGAAGCGGGCGCCGGCTTGGGCGGCGCGATCGAGAAACGTTTCGAGATGGCGCATGGCGCCACTCGGAAGATCGTGCAGGACCATCAGGCTCCAGGCTTGCGAGCGGCACTGCGCCAGCGCGCGGTCCGTCCAGCCCTCGGGGTCTTCCCAATCGCGCGGAATCGAATTCCACAATACGCAGCTATATCCGCCTGCGCAGAGATGATCGACGACCGAGGGCTTCAGGAGGCGGTCGTCGAGATTGCCGCCGCCACCGAACGGCCGGAGCCAGCGCTGCGGGTGCGCGAGATCGCCGATCAGAGCTTGGGTGCGCGCGATTTCGCGCTCTGCCGCGTCGGGATCGCGCTGCATCCCGAGCGGCACCGAATGGGTGTAGGTATGGTTGCCGATCCAGTGGCCTTCGTTATGTGCACGCACCGACAGGCGGCGGCGTTCGGGATCGAGCAGTTTCTCTCCGATGATGAAGAAGGTGGCCTTGATGCCACGCCTGCCGAGGACATCCAGCACGCGCGGCGTCACCTCCGGCTCCGGCCCGTTATCGAACGACAAGGTCAGGTCGAACACGCGAACTCTCCGTCAGGTCGCCGGCTGAACAGCGGCGGCGGTGATATCGTCCGCCGCACGCTGGCCGACGCGCGACCCGGTCTGCCAGATCGATGCCTTGCGTTCGATCCATTTGATCGCGGCGTTGAAGGCGATCGCCATCGCCAGCACGAGCAGCACGCCTGCAAAGACGTGAGCACTGTCGAGTATGGTCCGGTAACGCGAAATCAGGTAGCCGATGCCGGCCGACGAGATCAGCATTTCCGATACCACGACGCCGACGATGACGAGCGCGCCGCCGACCCTCAGCCCGGACAAAACCGTGGGGATAGCCGCCGGAACGATGACGCGGACCAGGCGCTGGCTCAGCGTGGCGCCCATGCTGCGCGCGGCCAGCACCAGTTGCGGATCGATGGTCTGAATGCCGGCGGCCGTCGACAGCATCGTCGGCAGAAAGCCGTAAATGGCCGCGAAGGCGATCTTGGATTCCGAGCCAATGCCGAGCCATACGGTGAACACCGGATAGAGGATCACCAGCGGCACCGCGTAGATGCTGGAGATCATCGGCATGATCAGGACGCGGGGCCGCGGCAGGCTGCCGACGATGGCGCCGGCCAGAATGCCGCCGCCGCAGGCGAACACCATGGAAATCCCGACCTCGTAGAGCGTCACGGCCAAGGCGTGGCCATACTCGCCGGCGTCGTTCCAGCCGGCTGCGATGGTCGAGGACAGCGACGGCAGGAACAACTCGGGAATAAATCCGGCGCGCGGCAGCAGCTCCCATAATACGATGAGGGAAATGACGATCAGGCGGCGCAGCGTTGTCGATGACATCGAATGTCTCATGCCGATTTGCGGATATGACGCCAGATGCGGTCGCGCAGCGTGCCGAACGTCTCGCCGCTCAGCATGTCGTAGGTGCGGGGACGCGGCAGCGAAATCGTCAGATGATCGACGATGCGGCCAGGCCGGGCCGACATCACCACGACCTCGTCGGCCAGATAGACGGCTTCGGTCAGGCTGTGCGTGACGAATACGACGGTCTTCCCGGTCGCCGCCCAGATCCGCAGCAATTCGTCGCCCATGGTCATGCGGGTCTGCTCGTCAAGTGCTGCGAACGGCTCGTCCATCAGCAGCACCGGCGGATCCTGCACCATGCCGCGCGCGATCGACACGCGCTGCTTCATGCCCCCTGAAAGTTCATGCGGATGCCGCTTGCCGAAACCCTCGAGGCCGACCAACTTCAGCGCATCCTCGGCCTTGCCGCGCCGCTCTGATTTGGCGACGCCGCGCAGGGCCAGCGGGAATTCAACGTTTTCCTCCGCCGTCAGCCAGGGAAACAGGCTCGGCTCCTGAAACACCACGCCGACGCGGTCCGGATCGGGCTGCGGGATCGGCGCGTCGTTGATCAGGATGGTGCCGGAGGTCTGCTGAAGCAGCCCGGCCATCATCATCAACAGCGTGGATTTACCGCAGCCGCTCGGGCCGACCAGTACCACGAAGCGGCCGGGCTTCACCTCGAGCGAGACGTCCGACAGCGCCTCGACGTCCTGGGTCGAGGTCTTGAAGATCTGCCCGACATCGCGGATCTGAATCGACCCTGCGCGCGGAGCCGGCTTGAGCGGGGTTACGTTCGCCAATGGCTGCACCGTTTTTCTACCGATCTGACCAGTTCGTTGAATGCCATGGCGGTCACAGCGATCATGATCACGCCGGCGAGCAGTTGCTTCATCTGGAAGTTCTCGCCCCAGGTCGCGATCTGATGGCCAATGCCATCGCGCGAGGCATACATCTCCGCGAGGATGACGCCGGTGAGATTGAAAATCATGGAAATCCGCAGTGCTTCCAGCAGCACCGGCAGCATGCTCGGCAGATAGACCCGGAACGCGGTCTGCAGCGGCGTCGCCCCATAGGAGCGGGCGACGGTCAGATGCTCGACCTTGACGGACTCCACCGCCGTCGTCGTCGACATGATGACGATGAAGATCGTCGAGAAGAACCCGAACCCGACCTTCTGCGAGAAGCCGACGCCGAACACCAGGATGAACATCGGCAGGAAAATCGATTTCGGAATGCTGAAGGCGAAGAACAGCAGCGGCTTTGCGACCTCGGCGAAGTAGCGGTTCTCCGCGATCGCGAACCCGATCAGGGCGCCGACCGGGACGGCCAGGACGAAGGCGGTCAATACCTCGCTCGCAGTCACCGCCAGATCGTTGCGCACGCTCGCGCGCTGCAGCAGTTCGCCAAGGGTAGCCAGCGTATCCGAAGCCGAGGGAAGCAGACGCGGATTGATGATGCCGGTCCGCGAAAGGATTTCCCACACCGCGAAGACCGCCGCCACAATGGCGACGCGCGCCACCCTTACTCCGAGCGTCCCGGTCATTGCGCCTGCCTCAGATCTTGGTCGGAACCGGTTTGAATTGCGTCGACACGATCTCGGCGGCCGGCACGAGGTCTTTCATGCCGCCGAGCTTTGCCATGTCGAGCGACAACTGAAGCGCTGACAGCGTGTTGGGAGCGCTCATGCTGCCGTCGGTCTCCAATTTCATGATGGTGTTTTCGTATTCCAAAGCCGCGATCTCCGCGGGAATCTCATAGAGATCGGCGATCAGCTTGACGGTTGTGTCCTTGTTGCCGCGCATGAAAGCCAGCGCGCCATACAGCGCGTTCAGCGTCTTCTGTACCATTTCCGGCTTTTCCTGCGCGTATTTATCGGGTGCGATCCAGCCTGCCGTGAGGCTTGGCGGCACTTCCCTGGAGTAGTCGAGAATGGTCCGCGCTTCGCCTGACTTGGCGATCTGGAAGCTCAGCGGGGAGTAAACCACGGCCGCATCGACATTGCCGGCGAGGAGGTTCGGCACCAGACCGCCGCCGCCGACTGGCACGCGGGTAAAGTCGATCTTCTTTTCCTGAATGGTCCACAGCGCCAGCAGGTCGGAGCCGGAACCTGCGGAAGTAATGGCGACCTTCTTTCCGTTCAGGTCCTTCACCTCCAACGTCGATTTCGCGAGCACCATCAGTTGCCAGCCAAAATTGCCCATCGCAGCGTTCGCCACGACTTTCGACATCACGCCTTTCTTGCGGCCTGCGGCAGGCAGCGACGGCGCATCGAGAATGACATCGGCGGCTCCCGCCGCCATCGCTTCGAATGTCTCCGCGCCGCCGCGATAGATCGTGAGCTCGCCGACGATGCCCTCTCTCTCGAAGAGTTTTTGTCTTACCGCGGTTTCGGCGATGGTGGTCGGCCAATAGGTTTTCGTCGGCAGGCCGATGCGGACCTTTTCCGCGGCTCTCGCGATGCCCGGTATGACGAACGCCGTTGAGGCGGTCATGGTTGCCAGCAGATGGCGGCGTGTGATGTTCATTTCGCGTTCCCTCTGTTTTGTTATGGATTGGTCGGGAGTTCTTCGCGCTCCCCGGTTCAAACAGTCTCGCTCATCTCCGAAATTCCGGGAGCCGCGAGTTCAACGAGATGCATGGTGGTCAAAAGGTGCTCCGACAGCGCCGCGACGGCGGCATCTGCATCGCGCCTGAGCACGGCACACACGATCGCGGCGTGTTCGGCTTTGCGCGCAGGCGCTCCAGCACGGCAGAGGTGAGGGGTCTCGGCCCGCCACTGCCCAGTACATCGAAACCGACTGCAATGTTGTCCACGACGGGAAACGTGACAGGGCGCAAAACAATCGTCAATCGAAAATCGATTTTTTGTCGTTTTCCCGGCCTTGAGTCGGGAACGACAATACTGCGCTAGGCGGCGACCCAGCCGTTGCGCCGGGATGACGGGACACGAAAAAATGCTTTAGAACTTCCGCACCAGATCGGACGAAATCTCGCTGATGCTTCGGATGCCCAACAGCGCCATGTCGCGATCGACTTCGTCGCGCAGCAGCGTGATCGCGCGCTCTACGCCAGCCTGGCCGCCGGCGATCGCCGCATAGAGAAACGGCCGGCCGATGAAGACGAACTGCGCACCCAGCGCCAAGGCCTTGATCACGTCGGTGCCGCGCCTGATGCCGCCGTCCAGCATCACCGTCATGCCGTTGGCTTCGGCTGCGATCTCGGGCAGCGTGCGCAGGGCCGAGACCGTATGGTCGAGCTGCCTGCCGCCGTGATTGGAGACGATCACGCCATCAACGCCGCTTTCGCGGGCGATGCGGGCGTCCGCCGGCGCGATCAGGCCCTTCACCACAAGCTTGCCTTTCCAGCGGCGGCGGATCAGCTCGACATGTTTCCAGGCGAGCTGGTCGCGGCGGCCAATGTTGCGCATCAGGTTTTTGGCAAGCACCGGCGGCCCGCGCACCGCGTCCATGTTCTCGAAATGCGGCATGCCGTGATTCATCAGCGTGCGCGCCCAGGTGCCGAACAGCCAATCCGGATGGGTGACGATGTCCCAGGCGAGGCGTGGCGTGATGGCGAGCGGAACCTGAAAACCGTTGCGGATATTGTTCTCGCGGTTGGCCGGGACCGGCACGTCAGCGGTCACCACGAAGGTGTCGTAGCCGGCGGCGGCGACCCGGTCGACCAAGGGCTCGATGCGCGAAGGCTCGCCGGCCAGATAGGCCTGATACCAGGCTGCCGGATTTTCGCGCCGGACATCTTCCAGCGTGATCAGGGAGGACGCGCTGAGACACATCGGCACGTTGATCGCGGCAGCGGCGCGCGCCAGCACGATATCGCCGCGGTAGGCGCATAGCGCCGCCGAGCCCATCGGCGGAATGCCGAACGGCGCCGCGTAGGTCTTGCCGAACAGGTTTGTGGTTTGCTCGCGGTTCGAGACGTCGTTGAGCACGCGCGGAATGAAGCCGTATTCCTCGAAAGCCCGGCGGTTGTCGGCAACCGCGGCGTCGCTCTCGGCGCCGCCGGAGATATAGCCATAAAGATACTTCGGCAGCCGCGCCCTGGCGGCTGCCTCAAAATCATCGAGCGAAAGGTAGCGCCGCAGCGCGCGCGGAACCGCGCTGGTGGAGCGTTCAACCGTCGGCGGCGGGGCGTTCATATTTGCGGTTCTATCGTGCATGTCGGCGAATAATCCGTGTTTTGTAATGGTCTGACAATGGAGAACGGCGGTCAACCTGTGCCGCGGCGCGCATGGGCCGGCTTCCGCGACGCCACGAAAACGCCGGTCAGCACCAGCGCGAAGCCGATGATGTGGAATAGTTGCGGGTGCTCGCCGAGAAAGACCATCGCCATCGCGGCGCCGAACACCGGCACCACATGGAAGAACGGCGCGGCACGGTTGGCGCCGATCAACTGCACGCCGCGATTGAAGCACAGATAGGCCAGCGTCGAGGGAAATACCGCGACGTAAAACAGCGTCAGCAGGTTGGTCGTATCCAGCTGCATCGCCGGGCGCGAGAACAATTCCCAGATCCACAGCGGTATCAGGCACGCCGCGCCGCAGCCGAAGGTAAAACCGACAAACGACAGGCCGTGGATATTGGGACGCTTCAGCGTCAGCACCGAATACAGCCCGAAGATCACCATCGCCACGGTGAAGATGATATCGCCCTCGTTGAACTGGATGCTCGCAAGTGCGGTGAGGTCGCCGTGCAGCAGGATCACCAGCACCCCCGTCAGCGACAGCACGATCCCGCCGGCCTGCGCCAGCGTCAACCGCACCCCGAGCAGGATCAGCGACCATACCGCGACGAACAGGGGCCCCGCCGACTGCAGCAGCAGCGTGTTGAGCGCCTGGGTATGTTCGAGTGCCCAGTATTGCAAGGTGTTGAAGCCGCCGATGCCGGTGACGGAAAGCACGATCATGGTGCCGAGGTGGCTGCGGATCGCGCCCCAGTCGCGCACCAGATGTTTCCAGGCGAACGGCAGAATAATGAGAAACGCGAACGTCCAGCGCAGGAACGAGAGCGTCACCGGCGGAATATGGCCTGCGGCCAGGCGGCCGACGATGGCGTTGCCGGCCCAGCACAGCGCGGTGATGGAAAGCAGCAGGTAGGGCTGGTTGGCGAGCCAGCCGCCGGGGGAGGCGGCGCGCGAGGTTTGGCCGGAAGCAGACATAAGGCAGACGTTCTTGGCCCGGGTTCAATGACGCCGCGGCCCCGCCCGGTGTGCGGCACCGGGCCGGAAGTCTGGCCCGGCCCGCTCACAGACACGGATTTTCACCGCGCAGCAATGGCACCAGATGCATCGCGACCATGCGCCGGGTTGATCGATCTTGCCGCCACGCCGGAAATAGGACGCAGGGAACCTCCGCGCCATCCGTGCGGACCGGTCCTCAACAGAGGCGTTCAAAATTTTTTCCGCGCGGTCTTGAAACCTGTTTCCGTTTTTCTAAGTGGTTTTCCGTCCCAAAAACGAAAGGAGTCGAGGAGGACGACATGACGGATATAGACCGCAGCTTCGATGAAAATGTCTACGACTTGAACGCCATTTTACATCCCGGTTCGGTATTCGATCATCCCCGGGATGTGCTGGCCGACACCGCGCTGTCGCGGGCAGAGAAGAGGGCTATTCTGGCATCCTGGGCGTCCGATGCGGCGGCGGTGACGTCGTGCCCATCCTTGCGCGCCGTACCCGGAGCCAAGCGGCCGGTTTCCATCGACGAGATCCTCGAGGCGCTGTCGAGCCTCGATCATTCGCCGAGGAATCCGCCCGGCGGCAAGCCGGCCCGGCTGAAGTCTACCGCGCGGACACCGCTCGCGGCGTGACCGGTTGCGGGCCATGCCATGATCCGGCGGCGCGCTCGCCGCCGGACGTCAATCCTGATCGACATCGCTGCTCATCCCGTCAACGCCTGTACGGTCGCATCGAGTGCGCGGACGGCATCGTTGGGATCGAGCTCGATCTGTAACCCGCGCTGTCCGCCGTTGAGATAGACACTGGTCTCGGCCAGCGCCGCCTGGTCGATCGCGACCGGAACCCGCTTCTTCTGGGCGAACGGGCTGATGCCGCCGACATGATATCCCGTCAGCCGTTCGGCATCAGCCGGCCGCATCATGTTCGCAGCCTTGCCGCCGAACGCCGCCGCCAGCTTCTTCATGCTGACTTCGCGATCCGACGGGATGACGACGCAGACCGGCTTGCCGTCGACCTCCGCCATCAATGTCTTCAGCATGCGCCGCGGCTCGATGCCGAGCGCCTCCGCGGCCTGAAGGCCGATGCGGTCGGCGTCGGGATCGTAGTCGTAAGTGTGCAGCGTGAATTTGACGCCCAGTTTGCTGAGCGCCAGCGTCGCGCGGGTGGTTTTGGACATGACGCCGCCGCCTTTCTCAACAAAGCTTCAAGCGACCCGCCACGACAGGCCCCGGGAACATTGATATTCGGAAAGGAAGCCGGTTGAACAAGGTCCCGCCAGCTTTCGATTTTATGCCATCGCTGATACCAGAGGTAGCCGAGCCCGCGCCGCCACCGTACCGGCGCAGATTTTAAGGGGATATCAAGGGGTTGGAGGCTTTCCAGGCCCGGCTTTTGCGCCCTTCTTGCTTGCGTCGATAGCCCGCTTCCGTTATCCGATTGTATGCCTCGCATGCGAGCGGCCCCGGCCGTGATTTAGCTGGGCGCATGATCCGCAAACAGCATGCCCCCGGACTTGATCCGAGGGCGAGCACCGTCTTTCCGAACCGATCATGCTCGAACAATGAGAGTTGCAGAGGGAAAACTTACGAAATGGCCAATGTCGTCGTCGTCGGCGCCCAGTGGGGCGACGAAGGGAAGGGCAAGATCGTCGACTGGTTGTCGGAGCAGGCCGACATCGTCGTGCGCTTCCAGGGCGGCCACAATGCCGGCCATACGCTGGTCATCAACGGCGTAACCTACAAGCTGGCGCTATTGCCCTCCGGCGTGCTGCGGCCCTCGAAGCTCGCGGTGATCGGCAACGGCGTGGTGTTCGATCCGCAGGCGTTCCTCGATGAAGTGGCAAAACTGAAGGGCCAGGGCGTCGCCGTCAGCCCGGAAAATCTGCGTGTCGCCGAGAATGTCACCTTGATCCTGCCCTTGCATCGCGAACTCGATGCGCTGCGCGAAACCGGCAACGCGGTGACCGCGATCGGCACCACGCGGCGCGGCATTGGGCCGGCCTATGAGGACAAGGTTGGCCGCCGCGCCATCCGCCTGATGGACCTCGCCGACCTCGACACGCTGCCGCACAAGATCGACCGCCTGCTGGCGCATCACAACGCGCTGCGCCGCGGGCTCAATCTGGAAGAGATCGACGGCGGCGAAATTCTGAGGGAGCTGACCGCGGCTGGCGCCGCAGCTTTTGCCTTACGCCGAAACGGTGTGGCGGCTGCTCGACCAAAAGCGCCGCGAGGGCAAGCGCATCCTGTTCGAGGGCGCGCAGGGTGCGCTGCTCGATGTGGACCACGGCACCTATCCCTACGTCACCTCGTCCAACACCGTGGCGGCGCAGGCGGCGACCGGCACCGGCATGGGCCCGGGCGCGGTCGGCTACGTGCTCGGCATCTGCAAGGCCTACACGACCCGGGTCGGCGAGGGCCCGTTCCCGACCGAGCTGGACAACGAGATTGGCCGCAGGATCGGCGAGCGCGGCCGCGAGTTCGGCACCAATACCGGCAGGAAGCGGCGCTGCGGCTGGTTCGACGCCGTGCTGGTGCGCCAGACGGTGCGCACTTGCGGCATCGCGGGCCTGGCGCTGACAAAACTCGATATTCTCGACGGTTTCGACTCGATCGAGGTCTGCACCGGCTACATGCTGGACGGCAAGGAAATCGACCATCTGCCGGCCGGCGAGGGCGCCCAGGCCCGGGTGGTGCCGGTCTACGAGACCATCGAGGGCTGGAAGGAGCCGACCGCCAATGCCCGCTCCTGGGCGGATCTGCCGGCGCAGGCCATCAAATATGTCCGCCGGGTCGAGGAACTCGTGGGCTGCCCAATCGCCCTGCTTTCCACCAGCCCGGAACGCGAGGATACTATTCTGGTTCAGAACCCGTTCGAGGCTTAACGAGATGTTACCGGAAAGCCCGCATTGTTGAGTCGAAATGGCTGATTACTACCCGCTGATTGCCCGCGCCATTGCCGGACTGGACCCCAGTGCCCCCGGCGAGAGCCGCCGCGCGCTGTATGAGCGGGCGCGCGCCGCGCTGATCGCGCAGCTGCGCAGCGTGCAGCCGCCTTTAAGCGAATCCGAAATCACCCGCGAGCGGCTGTCGCTGGAAGAGGCCGTGCGCAAGGTCGAGTCCGAAGCCGCCCAGCGCGCCCGCGGCGATCGCGGCCGCGCCGGAGATGCGTTCCGCGCCACCACCCGCGCCGCTGCGCGGCCCGGCGCACCGGCTCAGCCTTCGGCAGCGCAGCCGTCGCCTCCGCGCCCGCCTTCGCCGCCGCAAGCGCGCAACGAGCGTCCGCCGCTCGGACAGGAAGAGCGAGCAGATGCGCGCCCGCCGCGCAACCTCCGCGCCGACGCGCCGCGGCCGCCGTCATCGCAGCCGCAAGTCCCGATGCAGGATCCGCAGCTGCCGCCGACCCGCGAACGATCGGGTGCGCCGCGCCGCGGCCCCGACAACAGCGCGCCGCAGGCGCCGGGCGTGCGCGGCTTCCGCGACATCGCCGCCGACGCCGACGATCTCGGCCGCGCCGCGGCGCAAGCCAGCCGCTCGGCGCGAAAGACCTATGCCAACGTGCCGTCGCCCTCGCCGGAGTTCGACCGGCTCGAGCCGAGCATGGAGAACCGCGGCGCCGATCCCGACGCGCCCTATTCGTATGACGAGTTGGTCGAGGAGGCCGAGCGCTACACCCCGCCGCAACAGCCCGCGCCGCGCCCGCGCCCTTCGCAGGAGCCGAAAAGGCGCGCCCGGACCGGCACCGTGTTTCCATTCAAGAGCGCGATCGCGATCGGCGTTGTGCTGATCCTGGTCGGCGCCGCGATCCTGTGGGGCAAGTCGGCGGTGTCGACTATCAGCGGCCTGTTGAAGCCGCAGCCTTCGGTGGTCGAAGCGCCGAAGGACGCCTCGCCGCTGTCGAAGCCGAAGATTCCCGATCGCGTCGGCCAGCCGTCGTCGACCGAGCAGGTCGCGCCGGTGGCGCAGCGCGTGGTGCTGTATGACGAGGATCCTTCCGATCCCAAGGGCAAGCAATATGTCGGCTCGGTGATCTGGCGCACCGAGCAGATCAAGGCGGCCGCCGGCCAGAAGGCCGATATCGCCGTGCGCGCCGACATCGAAATCCCCGACCGCAAGTTCAAGATGACGATGTCGTTCCGCCGCAACACCGACACCTCGCTGCCCGCCAGCCACACCGCGGAGCTGACCTTCATCCTGCCGCCGGATTTCACCGGCGGCGGCGTCGGCAACGTGCCGGGCATTCTGATGAAATCCAACGAGCAGGCGCGCGGCACGCCGCTGGCGGGGCTCGCGGTCAAGGTCACCGACGGCTTCTTCCTGGTCGGTCTGTCGAATGTCGATGCCGACCGGAGCCGCAACCTGCAGCTCCTCAAGGAGCGCTCGTGGTTCGACGTGCCGCTGGTCTATGTCAACCAGCGCCGCGCCATCATCGCCATCGAAAAGGGCGCCCCCGGCGAGCGCGCATTCAATGACGCGTTCGCGGCGTGGGGGGAGTAGGGGTTTCGTTCTTGCGACGATGTTGGCTTCCGGCGGGCCGCATCATCGAAACCGAAAAGCATTAGGCCCGACGATTCTTCTTTCGCCAATCTGGCCAATCGACATCCTCGCTGCTCACAAGCTGGAGATGTCCGGTGTGCGAAACACGGTCTGTAAACAGCACCAGATTCGAACACGCAAATCGCGCACTCGGCACCAGCATGCCGTCGAATTCGAGAAAGTGCGCAGCGGCCGCGATCGCTTGCGTCGCCCCATATTCGAATGTTTCATATCGGGAGATATCGACACCAAGATTTGCCAGTTCGCGCATGTCGAGGAGGCGCAACGTGCGCTCCGCCCTGACAGCCAAGACATGTATCTGGTGTTGAATGAGGCTCGGCCACACCGGTTCGAGAGAAAGTCTAAAGCCAACCTCGGCCAAAGCTCCGTCACGCTGTTCGCTGGTGTAAAGAACTTCCAGTTCTCCCGGCGCGCCCCATCGGCCGTTTGCCGAAGAGCCTCTCAAGGGATCTCTGCCTTTGCGGGCCACGCGCCATACATCTGAATCGAAGGGCTCGGGGTCCAGTTTCTCCAAGGCGTCGAGCACTGACCGATCGTGGACTCGGCCCCCAGAAGACATCAGGTGAAGCTGCCTTCATCGAGACTTTCGATCACGGCGAGTACCTTATCGGCGCCGCCCTGGTTGATAAGGTCGATCGCTCGTTCGCCATTCAGCATACGATGCTTCGAATAGAGCCACAGCCGGGTTTCCTCGGGTGTATAGAACTCTGAAAGCCGATCCACGACGTATCGCAAATCGGAAATGACGAGCTGCGTCTTGGGATGAGGGAGTGCTTTGCCGGCGGTCCAACGCGAGACCGTGGCGGGAGATACCGACGCGATATTCGCGACATCGGTGCCTTTCAATCCACCTCGATCTCTCAAGTCTTCAATAATTTTGGAAACCGCACTTGTCATCTTCTTTGACCGCCCGCCGCCGAATTCACGTTCTTGATCACAAACCATACTACTTTTTTGTTTCATATTTGTCAATTATGAAACGTATAAGAAATGTATTCCTAATTTGTTCCCTAAACGTACCGCGAACAACTTCGGCTTCAAAGATTATATTCCTATACCGATCGCTGGCTTGCGAGTGCAGGGCGGGATGCGGGGACCCGATGGGCTCCGGATGACGTTTCGCAGCGGAGCGTCGCGCCACGAGTCTCAAGCGTTTCCCAAAAATCCCTTCAACTTCTGCGCCTGCTATGCCCGGACAGAAGACCCGCTGTCCTATAATCCGCCATAGGCCTTTTCGTCGGCCTCGGATGTCCATTCCGAAAACGCCGCGAACGGGTCATCGCCGATTTCGGTCGCCTTGTCGAGCAGAATGCTGTTGTCCGTCACGCGATAGCGCAAAGTATCGCCCGGCTTCAGCTTCAGTGCTCGCGTACCTCGCGCGGGATCACGGTCTGGCTCTTGACCGAGACCTTCGAAAATAACGTGGCGGGCTGACGGGAAATGCGGTTCATGCGGCGAGTTTACCAACTGTCTTGCCGATCTCAAGTTCAGAATCTGTTTTGACAAGTTTCGTGGTTGGGCCGGCGTAAACAGTTGACGCAGTTGGCGCAAAAGCGAAACTACTATGCTGGGCAAAACACGCGAGGTCACGCATGAAGCGGTATTTGATTTTTGCAGCGCTTGGGCCGCTGCTCGGCGGGTTCTGGCTGCTGCTGGCGACCACTTATATGTCCGGCTACTGGACCGAAACCAATTGGGCGGAGGTCGCAAAGCTGTTCGTGGTGTTCGCCAAGACGCTTCAGTACAGCTATCTGTTCGGCATCCTGCCGGCGCTGATGTTAGGCGCGGTGGATGATATTCTCTTCCACGTCAAAAGAATTGGCCCGCTTGGGCGGATGCTGATCGTCGGCGCGGTCGGGTTCATCGCGGCTGAATTGCTGTACGGCTCGCGCGGACCGGACAGCGGCGTAACCCAGTTCTTCCTTTACGGCCTGGTCGGATTTATTCCCGGCACGGTCTCCTCCTGGCTGACGCACAAGACGATGGATGAGCCGGCGATAGCATGAGGGCCGGGCGTAGCGGCGCGACGGCGTGACGCAACTTGCGCCGGTCTCAGGCGTTACCCATGTGATGGCGATGTCGAACGACGAGATTCTTTTCTCCCGCACCGCGCGATCCGGGAAAACCTCCCGCGCCACGCATCGTGACGCGGAGGCGCGGGGCCCGATCATCGATCAGGAGGGGCGCGAAATCCCGGCGGAATCGCTGGGCCCGCAGTTTCGCAGCTTCCGGTTCGAGTTCGGCAACGCCGGCGCCGGCGCCAATCCGTTCGGCAATCTCACCCGCGAGCAGCGGCTGGCGCGGCTCGATGCGCTGGCCAAGCTGCTGGACGTCGCCTTCATTCTGCCCGGCACCAACATCCGCTACGGCATCGACGGCATCATCGGATTGATCCCGGTGATCGGCGATCTCATCACGACCGCGATCTCGCTATGGCTGGTGCGCGAGGCGCGCGCGCTCGGCGCGCCCTGGCATGTCACGGCGCGGATGCTCGGCAATGTCGCGCTTGATGGCGTGGTCGGGATGGTGCCGCTGGCGGGCGACGCCTTCGACGTGATGTTCCGCGCCAACGTGCGCAATGTGCGGCTGCTGCGGCGCTGGATGGACAAGCAACCGCGCTAGCGCATGATCCGGAAAAGTGGATACCGGTTTTCCCGGACAAACGAATTTGTTTGTCCGGAGATCATGCGCCGACAAGAAGGCGCGTTGTCATCAACGTGGAATTACGCGGCGTCCGCGTTGGCGTCCGTTTTATCGGTGGCAGGCGCGGGCTCGGGCGCACGGGGGCGGCGCGGCAGCGGAAAATCCTGGCTTTCGTACAGCGTGCGGATGCCGCTCTGATCGAAGCGGGCTTCATCGACCTGCAGGTAGGCGCCGTTCAGCGAATCCGCCGGCAATTCCTCGATCGCGAATTGCACCGCGGCGGCCGCGGTGTCGAAACGGCGATAGGCGAAGCCCGCCCGCTTCTTCTTGCGGATCGCGGCAGGGAAGAGTTCGGCGGCAGTGTTGTAGCTGAAGGAAGCCATGGTCAGGGACCTCTGATCTTTTTAGTGAGAACGCGACCGAGGTCGCGGACGGATCGTACGAGCACGCCTCAAGCGGCGGCGCGCCGGCACACGTCATTTCAGGACAGCCCTCAATATAAGCTCGTTTGACAGAAATGCAACTCCTGACCGGCCTGATGATGAATCCGGGCATGGCGAGGCCATGCCTGGAATAAATCATGTGATTTCAATAGCTTGTATGGATCAGAGCTTGCCCAGCAGCAGCAGGATGAGCAGCACGATCAGAATGACGCCGCCAAGGCCCATTCCGGAGTGGCCATAGCCGTAGCCGTAGCCGCCGAACCGGCCGCTGAAGCCGCCCAGCAGGAAAATGATCAGGATGATGACAAGTATGGTGCCAAGCGTCATGGCGCGCTCCCCGAGCAGCGGCCGGCGAATGGAAATCCGCCGCCCCGCCACTGAGGACAAAGCATATTCCGGCTTTTGGTTCCATGAAAGGAACCAAGGTTTCTATTTCGGCTGCAGTTTCAGCGCCGCCGAATTGATGCAGTAGCGCAGGCCGGTCGGGCCGGGTCCGTCCTCGAACACGTGCCCGAGATGGCCGTTGCACTTCGCGCACAGCACTTCGGTCCGGATCATGCCGTGGCTGACGTCACGCTCCTCGTCGACATGGCTCTCGGCCGCGGGCTGCGTAAAACTCGGCCAGCCGCAGCCGGAATCGAACTTGGCGTCGGATTCGAACAGCGTCTGCCCGCAGCCGGCGCAGATATAGGTGCCGGGCCGCTGCTCATGCTCGTATTCGCCGGAGAACGGCCGTTCGGTCGCCTTCTCGCGCAGCACCGCATACTGCATCGGCGTCAATTCCTTGCGCCACTCCGCTTCGCTCTTCGCGATCTTGCCGGGCATCGTCTTGGTGTCGGGCATGGAGCCTCCCTGTAAATTACGAACCTGCCGTCAGTTGGTGACCTTTGCGCTGCTCACCAGCGTCGGCTTCTCGATGTAATTCTCCGCGAAAATCTTCTTCAGGTTCTCGACCTTCGGAATGTCGTTATAGGCAATATAGGGCTGGTTCGGGTGCAGCGTCAGGTAGTCCTGATGATAGGCCTCGGCCGGATAAAACGCCTCCAGCGGCCCGACCTTGGTCACGATCGGCTTCCGGTAGACCTTTGCGGCGTTGAGCTGCGCGATATAGGCCTCCGCAACCTTCTTCTGCTCGTCGCTGGTGGTGAAGATCGCCGAGCGATATTGCGTGCCGCTGTCGGGCCCCTGCCGGTTCAACTGCGTCGGATCGTGCGCGACCGAAAAGAAGATCTGCAGAATCTTGCCGTAGCTGATCTTCTTCGGGTCGTACTTGATCTGGACCGACTCGGCGTGGCCGGTCGTGCCGGTAGAGACCATGGTGTAGTCGGCGGTAGCCTTGCTGCCGCCGGCATAACCGGACACGGCGTTGACGACGCCCGATGTATGCTGGAACACGCCCTGCACGCCCCAGAAACAGCCGCCCGCGATGACAGCGGTCTGGATGCCGTCGGATGCCTGAGTGTCCGCGGCGGGAGCGGGGATGATGACGGCGTCTTCCGCGGCGCGCGAGGGCGCAACCGCGAAGGCGGTGATCGCCAGCGCGCCGATGGCGGCAGCGCAGAGCGAAAGGCGGCTGAATGGGCGGCGGGGCATGGGGTTTCCTCTTGGGGCTCGGATTGAAGCGCAGTCTAGAGCGGCAGTCACCGTTCGCAATCGGCCGGCCTGCCCGATGTCCCAAGATACGCGGCGGGGCGGACATTGTTACCGTCGGCTGCACACGAGTTCGTGAATAAAATTCCACAGCTCCAGGGCGTTAGCGCCTGAGCAATGACGTGGAGGAAGACGTCACACCACCACACTCAGCCGTTTCGCCGCGCGCGTAATGCCGGTGTAGAGCCATCTTGCGCGGCTGTCCTGGAACGCAAAACTCTCGTCGAACAGCACCACGTCGTCCCACTGCGAGCCCTGCGATTTGTGCACCGTGAGCACGTAGCCGTAGTCGAACTCGTCATAGGGCTTGCGCTGCTCCCACGGGATGGTTTCGATGGCGCCGCCAAAACAGTCGCCGCGAACCGAGACTTTTGTCACTTTCGATCCGAAGTCTTCGTCGGGCGACAGCCGCATGGTGATGATTTTCGATTTCGACTGCGCGCGCGACTTCACCCGCCACAGCCCGCCGTTGAACAGGCCTTTCTTGCGGTTGTTGCGCAGGCAGACCAGCTTGTCGCCGGCGACCGGTAACGGATCCTCGATGTGCTGCTTTTGCCGCACCCGCATGTTGTAGGAGCGCCGGGTGTTGTTGCGCCCGACCAGAACCTGGTCGGCGCGCATCACCCGGTCGGGATCGAGCTCGGCGCGCGAGATGACCTCGCTTTCGCCGTAGCGGCCGATATCGAGTTCGCGGCCCTCGCGCACATCCATCGACATCCGCACGATCGGATCGTTTTGCGCCTGGCGATGCACTTCGGTCAGCATCGCGTCGGGCTCGCAGTCGGTGAAGTAACCGCCGCCCTGGATCGGCGGCAGTTGCGCGGGGTCGCCGAGCACCAGCAGCGGGCATTCGAACGACATCAGGTCGCGGCCGAGTTCGGCGTCCACCATCGAGCATTCGTCGATCACGATCAGTTTTGCTTTCGAGGCCGGCGCATCGTCCCATAACTCGAAGCTTGGCTGCTCGACGCCGGATTCGCGCGCGCGGTAGATCAGCGAGTGAATGGTGGAAGCGTTGTCGCAACCCTTGTTGCGCATCACCAGCGCGGCCTTGCCGGTGAAGGCCGCGAATTTCACCTCGCCATCGACGCCGTCGGCGATGTGCCGCGCCAGCGTGGTCTTGCCGGTGCCGGCATAGCCGAACAGCCGGAAGATCGGCGGCGTGCCGTTCTTGCCGGGTTTTGCCTTCAGCCAGTCGGCAACGGCCTTCAGCGCGGAATCCTGGTGCGGCGTAAAGGTGGGCATGGGGTCTCGGTGGGGAAGGTCGCGCCCGGGGCTGCGACTCACAGCCCGCAAAACTAACCATTCGAGCGCCCAGTGCAAGCCAACTTCCGCGGCGCGGAATTGGCCGAGGCTGGACAGGGCCTCGCCTGCGAATACACTGGGGCCAATAACAAGCCGCGCGCGGGGAGAGACGTCATGAAATTCGGCATCTTTTACGAGCTGCAATTGCCGCGCCCGTGGCAAGCCGGCGACGAACTCAAGCTTTACCAGGACGCGCTGACGCAACTGGAAACCGCCGACCGGCTCGGCTACGACTATGCCTGGGTGGTGGAACATCATTTCCTGGAGGAATATTCGCATTCGCCGTCGCCGGAATCGTTTCTCGCCGCCGCCAGCCAGCGCACCAAGAACATCCGGCTCGGCCATGGCATTTTCCAGCTCACCACCAACCATCCCGCACGCGTCGCCGAGCGCGTCGCGGTACTCGATCTGCTCAGCCAGGGGCGCGTCGAGTTCGGGATGGGCGAGAGCGCCTCGATCACCGAGCTGACGCCGTTCGGCCGCGACATGGAAACCAAGAAGGAAGTGTTCGAGGAAGCGGTCCGCGCCATCTTCCCGATGTTCAAGGAAGGCGGCAGCGAGCATCACGGCAAGTATTTCGACATTCCCCTGCGCAATGTGGTGCCCAAACCTGTTCAGAAGCCGCACCCGCCGCTGTGGATGGCGTGTTCGCAGCTTCCGACCATCGAGCGCGCCGGCCAGAACGGTTTTGGGGCGCTCGGCTTTCAATTCGTCAGCGCCGATGCCGCGCATGCCTGGGTGCATGCTTACTACAATGCGATGACAAAACGGCTGAAGAAGCTCGCGGACTACGAGATCAATCCGAACATGGCGCTGGTGTCGTTCTTCATGTGCGCGAAAACCGACGAGGAGGCGAGGGCGCGCGCCGACGGCGCGACCTTCTTCCAGTTCGCGCTGCGCTTCTACGGCGCCTCGCAGAACCGCCAGCGTCCCGCGCCGGGCACCGTCAACATGTGGGACGAATACAACAAGTGGAAACGGGAAAATCCGGAGGCGCAGGAGGCGGCGCTGCGCGGCGGCCTGATCGGATCGCCCGAAACCATCGCCAGGAAATTGCGGCGGTTCAGGAGTTCGCACATCGACCAGGTGATCCTGCTCAATCAGGCCGGCAAGAACAGCCACGAGCACATCTGCGACTCGCTTGAATTGTTCGCCAGGGAAGTGATGCCGGAATTCCGCGTCGATCCCGAGCACGACGCCTGGAAGGCGGGCGTGATGAGCGGCGCGATCAAGCTCGAGGAGATCGACACCGAAGCGTTCAAGGATCGCTACGGCAAATTGGCTGTTAACGTCGTGCCGCCAAAGCCGACCATCGCTGCGGCGGGCTAACAGGCCCGGTCAGGTTTGCAGAGCTGCGAGCAATTCGTCGGGCCGCTCGACCATCATCATGTGGCCGGCGCCCGATAGCACCACGGTGCGTGAATTCGGCAGCGCGGCGGCGAGCGCCTTGCCGGCTCGCGCAGGTGTCATCATGTCGCGTTCGCCCAGAATGAACGTGGTCGGGATTTTGATTTGCGCGGCGGCGGCGAGTGCCCCCTGATAGGCGTTGCAGGCGGCGAGATCGTTGAACAGCACGCCGGGCCGGCACTGTTCAAGAACCCGCTGGGCGCCAAAGTGCATCCACAAACCGGGCGCGAGGCTGCCGCCAAGTTCCGCCTGAAAACCAAGGCCCCAGATCGAGACCATATCGACGGCTGAAGGATCGTTGGCCTCCGCGGCTTTGAGCAGATCGGGTCCGACCGTCATGGTTGCCGCCGTTCCAATCAGGCTGAGCGCGGAAACTCTTGCCGGGTGCCGCGCGGCGGTCTCAAGCGCAATCAGCGATCCCATGGAATGACCGACCAGCCTTGCCTTTGCCGCACCGGCCGCATCGAGCAGGGCGGCGGTCCAGTCGGCCATGTCGGCGATCGCACGGAGAGGTGCGCCGACTGAGCGTCCATGGCCCGGCAAATCCGGCGCCAGCACGCCATAGCCGTGATGGGCGAACCATCGGCTGTGCAAGGCCCAGGTGGTGTGATCGAAACCGGCGCCGTGCAGAAGCACGATGGTCGGTTGCGACGTGTCGAACTCCCGGCCGCCGGTGGCGACGAAGGTATCAATGCCGTTCACGGACAACTGCATGGCTCAAGCCTTTTGCGAAATACGGAGCGCCTGGGCGAGGTCGTCGATGATGTCGGAGGCGGATTCGATGCCGATCGACAGCCGCACCAGTTCCTCGCCGATGCCCGAGGCCTCGAGCTGGGCGGCATCCATCTGCTGATGGGTCGTGCTGGCGGGATGAATGACCAGGGTCTTGGCATCGCCGACATTGGCCAGATGGCTGATCATCCGCAGCAACTCGATGAATTTCTTGCCGGCGGGCCGGCCGCCCTTGATTCCGAAGCTGACGATCGACCCGGCGCCGCGCGGCAGCAATCGCTTGGCGAGTTCGTGGTCGGGATGGCTTTCCAGCGAGGGATGCAGCACCCAGTCGACCGCCTTGTTCGCGGCAAGCGCCTCCAGCACCGCATGGGTATTTTCGATATGGCGCTCCATGCGAATGCCCAGCGTCTCGACGCCCTGCAGCAGCTGAAAGGCATTGGTCGGCGAAAGACACGCGCCAAAATCGCGCAGCCCTTCGGTGCGCGCCCGCATGATGAACGCGGCCTGGCCGAATTGCTCGTCGAAGACAATGCCGTGATATCCGGCATAGGGCTCGGTCAGCACCGGAAATTTGCCGGAAGCGCGCCAGTCGAACCGGCCGCCGTCGACAATGACGCCGGCGATGGCGATGCCGTGGCCGCCGATCCACTTGGTCGCCGAATTCATGACGATGTCGGCGCCAAGCTCGATCGGACGGCTCAGATATGGTGTCGCGAACGTATTGTCGATCAGCAGCGGGATTTTCGCGTCATGCGCGATGTCAGCAACCTTCGGAATATCCAGCACTTCGAGACCGGGATTGCCGATGGTCTCGCCAATCACCAGCCGGGTGTTGGGCTTGATTGCCGCGCGAAACTCGTCCAGCGCGCGTGGCTTGACGAACGTGGTGGTGATGCCGAAGCGCGGCAGCGTGTGCGTGAGCAGATTGATGCTGCCGCCATAGAGCGAGGAAGAGGCGACGATGTGGTCGCCGGCGTTGAGCAGGGTTGCGATGGCGAGATGCAGTGCGGCCATACCGCTCGCGGTGCAGATGGCGCCGACGCCGCCTTCCAGCGCGGCCAGCCGCTCCTCGAGCACCGCCGTGGTCGGGTTTGAAATCCGGGTATAGATGTGCCCTGCGCGTTCGAGATTGAACAACGCCGCGGCGTGCTCGGAATCCTGAAAAACATAGGATGTGGTCTGATAGATCGGGACGGCCCGCGCGCCGGTGACGGGATCGGGATGTTGGCCTGCATGGAGGCTGAGGGTTTCGAAAGCGGGCGGCTTGGGTGCGGGCATGTTGAACTCGAAGACGATGCGGTTTTGCTGCTATCTCGGACTGCAGCACGGTGTGCCATAAAAGCACTTCGATTGTTAGCCCAAGAGCGAGGACGCGATCAACTCGCCGAGGTCAGCCTTCTGTCCCCTTGCTACTCAAAATTTGACGTCGCGGTCCCAGACGCCGCACCTCGAAGAGGTGGCCTTTCTTCCGTTCGCAGCCTAAAAGCTCCCAATGGCCAGCGATGCAGGGACCGGAGAGGAGGTCACGCGATGGAACGCAAACTCCTTCAAATCGCCTTCGCGCTCGCGCCGCTGTTGTGGTTTTGGCAGCGCCATGTCGCCTGGGTGGCGCAACGCAGCGCACCGACCTGATGAAACGTATCGCAGTCTGGGCATTCTACGGGGTCGGCGCGCTCGCAATTCTCTACCTCGCGCTCTACGCCTATGCGGCATTTACCGGCCGCGACCTCGCACCCGGCGATCCGATCCACATCTTCCGCAAACCCGACGCACCGAATTATTCGTTTCGTGCCGTGACAATTCTAACGTCATTGCGAGCCAACGGGTCGCGCGAATGCGCGCCCGATGACCGGCTCCGCGAAGCAATCCAGAGGCAACGAAACCTAGACTGGATTGCTTCGTCGCCTGCGACTCCTCGCAATGACGACGATGAGGTTCCGATCACGCCGTCGCGCTGACGCGGTGATAGTCGCCGGCGCCCGCGGGGGTGATCGGCAATCCGCCGTCGGCGTATTCGTTCAGCTTGTTGCGCAGCGTGCGGATCGAGATGCCGAGAATGTTCGCGGCGTGGGTGCGGTTGCCGAGGCAATGCTTCAGCGTCTCCAGAATGAGATCGCGCTCGACGTCCGCGACGGTGCGTCCGACCAGGGCGCGGGTCACCTGTTCGGCGGCGAAGGTGGCGTGCGCCACCGCCGGCACGGTCCTGGGCGTATCGAGACGGTCGCCGTCCGGCGTCAGAATGGCGTCGACGCCGATCTCGTCGCCTTGCGCCATCAGCACCGAACGATGGATGGTGTTTTCCAGTTCGCGGACGTTGCCCTGCCAGCGGTTGGACGTCAGCACCCGCCGCGCATCCGCGGAGATCGGCCGCACCGGCACGCCGTTGGCCTCGGAATATTTCTTGGCGAAGTGCTGCGCCAGTTCGAGAATATCCGCCGGACGTTCGCGCAGCGGCGGTATTTTCAGGTTCACGACATTGAGCCGGAACAGCAGGTCCTCGCGGAAGCTGCCTTCGCGCACGGCGTCGGCCAAATTGCGGTTCGATGTCGCGATGATGCGGATGTCGACCGATACCGGGCGGGTACCGCCGACCCGGTCGATCACGCGCTCCTGGATGGCGCGCAGCAATTTGGATTGCAGCCGCACATCCATCTCGGAGATTTCGTCCAGCAGCAGCGTGCCGCCGGTGGCTTCCTCGAATTTTCCGATCCGCCGCGCAATGGCGCCGGTGAACGCGCCCTTCTCGTGGCCGAACAGTTCGGATTCCAGCAGGTGCTCGGGAATCGCCGCGCAATTGATCGATATGAAGGGTTTCCTGGCGCGGTGGGAGCGGGTGTGGACGTAGCGCGCCAGCACTTCCTTGCCGGTGCCGGATTCGCCGGTGATCATGACGGAGGCGTCGGAGCCGGCGATCTGCTGCGCCAGCTTGATCACCTTGGCCATCGCTTCGTCGCGGTAGACCAGATCGCGGGAGTCGTTGGCGACGGCGGCGAGCACCGCGGCGATCAATTCCGGATCCGGCGGCAGCGGGATGTATTCCTTGGCGCCGGCATGGATCGCGGCGACCGCGGCGCGGGCGTCATTGGAGATGCCGCAGGCGACGATCGGCACGTGAATGTGTTCGGCCTCCAGCCGCATCACCAGATCGCGGATATCGAGGCCGACATCGACCAGCAGCAGGTCGGCGCCCTTGCCGCCGCGCAACACGCGCATCGCCTGTTCGTGGTCCTCGGCGTGGGTAACGGAAGCACCGTTGTCCATGGCGATCTTGGTGGCGGTCGTAAGCTGGCCCTTCAGTGTGCCAACGATGAGAAGCCGCATGGTAATCTCCTGTTCGTCTGTTCGCGCCCGTTATGCGCGTATCGCTATAGTAGAGAGCCTCAGGTGCGTTCCGCCTTGATGATTTCCGTCATGGTCACGCCCAGCTTGTCTTCCACCAGAACCACCTCGCCGCGCGCCACCAGCCGGTTGTTGACATAGATGTCGATGGCTTCGCCGACGCGGCGATCGAGCTCCAGCACGGTGCCGGGCCCGAGCTTCAGCAATTCGCCGACATCCATCTTGGAGCGGCCGAGCACCGCCGAGACTTGCACCGGCACGTCGAACACGGCCTCCAGATCGGCCGCGACCCGCGACGCCTGTTCGTCCTCGTGATAGGCCACGTCATCGATCGCCGGCACATCGGCGGCATTGAGATCCGGAAGCGGAACCTGTGCGTCGGTGTCACTCATGGTTCATTCCTCATAGCCCGGGTTCCACCTGATTGCGGGACGCTATGTAGCGCCCGACAAGTTCGTTGATCTTTGCTTCGATCGCCGCGCGCTCGAGCACGACGCCGCCATCGGCCCACTCGATCTTGCAATCGCCGGTCTCGATGTCCGGCTCGGCCAGGATCACCAGGCGGCCCTGGAAACCGCTTTGTTTCGCCAGCCGCTCGATCCGCTCGCGTGCGGCCTCGTAAAGCGAATCGTTGATCCGGACCACGAGATGCGGCGTCGAGACCAGATGCGAAAAACAGTCGCTCACCAAGCCGGTGATCTCGCCGAGCGGCTCCGAGGCAATCAGCTCGCTGCACAGCTTGCGCGCCACCGCGACCGCGACGTCGACGGCTTCGGTCTCCATCCGGGTTTCAATGCCGGAGAAGCGCGTCGCGATGCCCTGGATGGCGATCCCGATCTCCTCAAGCGCCAGCGCGGTGCGGCGGTCGCTTTCCGCCTTGGCCTCGCGCTGCCCGGCATCGAACCCGTCGCGATAGGCGCGGGCCTCGGCGGAAGCGATCTTCTGCGCGATTTCCGACGGCGTGGCGGGCCGCTCGCGCGTCTTGTCCGGCGCGGAGAAGTCCATGTCGAACAGGAATTTTGCGGGTGCGGCCATCAGTACACCAGCTCGTCGTCGGCGCGGTTCTTGGTCAGCATGATTTCGCCCTTGGCCGCGAGGTCCTTGGCGAGATTGACCAGCAGCGCCTGGGCCTCGTCGACGTCGCGCAACCGTACCGGTCCGAGCGCCGCCATGTCGTCGAGCAGCATCTTGCCGGCGCGCGACGACATGTTGCCGAGGAAGAAGCCGCGGACATCCTCGTTGGCGCTCTTCAGCGCGACGCCGAGCTTGTCCTTGTCGATGTGGCGCATCAGCGTCTGCGCCGACCCGGAGTCCAGCTTGACCAGATCGTCGAAGGTGAACATCAGCGCCTTGATGCGTTCGGCCGACTCGCGGTTCTCCTCTTCCAGCGAAGTGATGAAGCGGGTTTCGGTCTGGCGGTCGAAATTGTTGAAGATCTCGGCCATCACCTCATGGGCGTCGCGGCGGCGGGTCTGCGACAGGTTCGACATGAATTCGACGCGAAGCGTCTGCTCGACGCGCTCGATCACTTCCTTCTGCACCGCCTCCATTCGCAGCATCCGGCCGATCACGTCGAGCGCCATGTCCTCGGGCAGGATCGCGAGCACGCGCGCGGCGTGCTCGGGCTTCAGCTTCGACAACACCACGGCGATGGTCTGCGGATATTCATTCTTGAGATAGTTGGCGAGCACCTCTTCCTGGACGTTGGAGAGTTTCTCCCACATGTTGCGGCCTGCCGGCCCGCGGATTTCGTCCATGATGCCGGTGACGCGCTCGGAAGGAAGATATTGCTGCAGCAGCCGTTCGGTGGCGTCGAAAGTGCCCATCAACGCGCCGGACGCCGACATCCGCGACACGAATTCGAGCAACAGGTCTTCCACCACTTCGGCCTCGACGGTGCCGAGCGTCGACATCACCATCGACAGTTCGCGCACCTCGTCGTCGTCGAGCAGCGACCAGACCTTGCCGCCATATTGCTCTCCCAGCGCCAGCATCAGGATAGCGGCGCGTTTCGGGCCGCTCATCGCCGGGCCCTTCGGGCGATTGCCCTGCCGGCTCGCCAAATTGGCGATGACGGTGGCGATATCGCTGGAGTTTGTGGTTTGCGGTACGGCCATGTCAGATCACGCTGCCGGCTCGGTTAGCCATTGACGAACAATGTTGGCGGTTTCGTTGGGATTGCGCTCGGCCAGCTCGCCGACGCGATGCACCGACTGCGCATGAACCTGGCCCTGAACCTGGGCGACGTCGATCATCTGCGCGGTGGCGTTGACGCTGGGAATGAGGTTCTGGCCTGCGGGCTGGGCGCTGCCGTCGGTCAGGGCCGACATCGAGCCTGCGCCGGACGAGGATACCTCCTCGGAAGCGAGGATGCGCCTGACCAGCGGCCGGATCACCATGAACAACACCACAAGACCGAGCAGCATCATGACGCCGAGTTCGATGACGTACATCACGTCGTCCTTGGTGAACTGCAGCATGCCGAGCAGGCCGGCCGGCTCGGCGACCGGGACCACCAGCGGCGCTTCGGCGAATTTGAGGTTCACGACCTCGACCTGGTCGCCGCGCTTCTGATCGAAGCCGATCGCCGAGCGCACCAGCGCCGCGATGCGATCGAGCTGTTCCTTGCCGCGCTCCTGATAGACCATCTCGCCTTTGTCGTTCTTGGAATAGCTGCCGTCGACCAGCACGGCGACCGAGATGCGATTGACCCGTCCGGCCTCGGTCACTTCGGTCTTGGTGGTGTGGGAAATTTCGTAGTTGTTGGTTTCCTCGGTTTTCTTGCTCTGGTCGCGCGCCGGCGTCGCGTTGTCCTGGCGCTGATTGCCCGGCAATTCATTATTGACGGTGACCTGACCGCTATTGTCGGCGGTCGCGCTGGATTCTTCCCGGGTCTGGCTCGAGCGCAGCACCCGGCCTTCGGGATCGAAGCGGTCGGAGGTCTGGGTAACCTTGTTGTAGTCGAAATCGGCGGAGAGCTGGACGCGGGCGCGGCCGGCGCCGACCACCGACGACACGATCGCCTCGATCTGATTGCGCATCCGCTTCTCGAATCCGGCCCGGCGCTCGTCCCCGATGGCATTATCGTCGCCGCTGGCGCCGTCGGCGAGCAATTGACCGGCTTCGTCGACGATCGATACCCGCTGCGGCTTCAGGCCGTTGACGGCGGAGGCGACCACGTGGCGGATGGCGCGAATCTGCTGCGGTTCGAGCGAACCGCGCACGCGCACCACGATCGAGGCCGATGGTTCGGGGGTCTCGCGCGAAAACAGCGGCCGCTCCGGCAGCACCAGATGGACCCGGGCCGCCTGGATGCGGTCGATGGCGCGGATGGTGCGGGCAAGTTCGCCCTCGAGCGCGCGCAAATGATTGATGTTCTGGACGAAGCTGGTGGTGCCGAGCGCGTCGGATTTGTCGAAGATTTCGTAGCCGACCCCGCCGCCCTTGGGCAAGCCGCCCTCGGCAAGCTTCATGCGCAGCCGCGTGACCTTATCCTTCGGCACCATGATCACCGCGCCATCGTTGCGCAGCTCGAAGGGAATCGCCTGGCGCTCCAGGTCCTTGATGATACCGGAGGAATCCTCGAAGCTGAGGTCGGTAAAGAGGGTGGTCATCTGGGGCGTGGTGACGCGCATGATGACAAACGCGAAGAAACCGATCAGCGCGGTTGTCACCGCGACCATCGCCATCAACCGCGAAGCGCCCAGACCTTTCAGGAAGCCACCAATACCCTGCAAACCAACCGCCCCTCAGATTCGGCCCCGAGAGCCGACTGGGCAATTATTGCCTATGGGATGGTTTCGATATGGTTAACGAAGGTTAAGTGCCGTGGCGAAAGTTCAGCATGAAAAAAATCGGCTTCGCAAAGCGAGGCCGATTTTCGTCAAATGCCGTCGGTTCTGGAGGGGCGCTTACTGGCGATATTGCTGGATGCGGGTGGTGCGCAATCCGGCAAGGCCATGCTGATCGATGGAAAACTGCCAGGAAAGGAACTCGTCGACGGTCAGCGTGTAGCGGCTGCAAGCCTCCTCAAGGGAGAGCAGGCCGCCGCGGACCGCGGCAACGACTTCGGCCTTACGGCGAATTACCCACCGTTTGGTCCCGGGCGCGGGCAGATCCGCAATTGTTAACGGACTACCGTCAGGCCCGATGACGTATTTTACCCTCGGGCGATGGGGTTCTGTCATGGCGTACTCACAAACTCTCAACCACTGAACTCACCGGAACAACCTACGCCCCGCGACTTAAAATTTGCCTAAGCCCAAGGCTTCAATACGAATCTCCTTGAAAATGCTTGCCAAGAGTTTCGGCCCGGCATCTCGAAGACGCCGGGCTGAAGCGGGATGTGACTCAATCATTAATTCGAAGGCTCGATCGCGGGAGCCGGCGGTGTTGCGGACCCGTGTCCCGAATCCGAAGAACCACCACACTAGTTGGCGGCGATGCTCCTGATCTGATTGACGGTGTAGGTTTGGCCGTTGATCGACAGTAACGGGGGCGACTGGGTGAGATCGACCGAATTGACCACGCCCTGTATCTGGGTGGAGACCGCCACCGCATTGCCCGCGGTGTCGGCTGCGGTAGCCGTCAGCGTGTACTTGCCATCCGGCCACTGCGTGCCGTCATTGCCCTTGCCGTCCCAGCTAAAGGCCTGATTGCTGCCGGCGTTGACGGCGTAGTTGCCGGTGAAGACGGTTTGCCCGGTGCTGTTGGCGATCGAGATGGTGACGTTGGAATTGGTCGGAACGCCCAGATTCCAGGTGGCGGAAGCGTTGGTCAGGGCGGCGGTGCTGCCGTCGACCACCGCGGTCTTGCCGACGAAAGTCAGCGCCTGCGTCGATTGCGCGGTCTGCTGCAGCGACACCAGCGTGGTCAGCTGATCGTTGGTCTTGAGCTGCTGCTCCACGGATGCGAACTGCACCAGCTGCTGGGTGAACTGGTTGGTGTCCAGCGGCGAGAGCGGATCCTGGTTCTGCAATTGCGTTGTCAGCAGCGTCAGGAATGTTTGAAAGTTTCCGGCGAGCGTCGAGCCGGTGGTCGAATTCAAAGACCCCGAGGACCCGGATGATGAGGTCGGTAGCGGTGTCGTCCCCGAAACGACTGGGCTGGCCACGCCTGCTGCTGCTGCTGTCATGTTCGTCTCCTCAAACCCTGATGTCCACGCCGCTGCTCGATCCGAGCATGCGGCCATATGTTCGTCCCGCAACCGCCGCGGGGATTGTGTCTTCGTCGCTGATGACCAGCCGCTGCGCGTTGCGACCGGTTTCGTTGCCGTTGTCCTGTCCGGAAGAAGACTGGTCGCGCAGGCTGAACTGCAGGCCGCCATTGCCGGTCTTGAAGCCGGCTTCATCGAGCTGGCGCTGCAGCTGGGGTGCATCCTGGCGCAACATCGACAGCGTTTCCGGTTTTTCGACCGTCAAATGCGAGGTGACCTGGCCGTTGCGATCGACGTCGATGCGAACGTCGATGCGGCCGAGATCGGCCGGATCGAGCCGGATGTCGAAACGGCTCTTGCCGCTTCGTGCCGATACCGCGATCTCGAGCGCGAGCCCGCTCCATGGCACGGCCGCATTCGTGGCCGGCGTGACACTCAATGGTCCGACGAGAGCGGCGGGGGCCGCCACGGCGGGGAGTTGCGGCTGGATCGTTGCGGTCGCCTGCACGCCTGCGTCGGATGCATCGGTCGGCGCGGGCGCTGTCGCGATGATCGGCGAATGCTCATGGGGCGCCGCGGTGGCTGCCGGCGTCGATGAAGAGGCGGCGGAAGGATCAGCCTTCGCCGCGTCAGCCACGCCATTTCGGGTCTCCGGCCTGGCTGCGACGGCCGGTGGTGGCGCGACATCGTTGTGAGCCGCCTCGGCCGGCGTGGCCGATGCGGACGGATCGGGCGTGCCCGGCGCGATATCCGGGGCGCTCGATGCCGCAGTCTTGCTTGGCGCCGCGACCGGAGCCTTGAGGGGCGTGGTTTTCGGTGCAACGGGTGCCGTCGCGGCGACAGCCGTCGCCAAGGCCACATCGGTTACCGCGGTTGCAACGGTCTGCGTTGCCTGTTGCTTCACGGGCGCGGCTGCCGCCACGGTTGCCGCCGCTTGAACTGCGATCTTTGCGGTCGCGGCCGCATCCGAGGCGGTTGGGATAGCGGCTGCCGATGCGATAGCGACTGCCGGTGCGATCGCGTCGATTGCTGCGCCCGCATCGAACTTGACCTGTGCTGACGTTGCAGCCGATCCGGATGTGGCCGACGAACTGGCAGCAATTGCCGCCGCCGCAATCGCAAGCGGCGCCGTGGCATTGCCGGCCGCAGGCGTTGCCGCGGGAATATCCACCAGCGCGATGGGGACGGGGATCACAACGGCGACCGCGTTCGGCGTCGTCACGGACGGTTCGCCCTGCTGCGCCGGGACGGCAGCAACCGTTGCAGCATCGGCTGCAGAAGTTTGCCCGGAAGAGGACTTTTCGGCTGATTGCAGGGCGCCGGCTTTCAAGACGCCGGCTTTCGAGACGCTGGACTTCGCCGTGGAGCGCTGGAGCGCATCGGCATCGGCATTGCTGTCGGCGTTGGTATCGGAGAGCCGTTTGGCGGTGGCGTCGCGATCGTCCGAATTCTTCTGTGCTGCCTGGTCGGCAGCCGTGGCGTCACGCGATCGTGCGTGGTCCGCGGCGGTTGCCGACGCATCGTCGGAGCGGCGCTGCGACGCGGATGGCTGCTGGGCGGTCGAGGCCGCGCGATCATTGCCGGTGTCGGTGCTGCTGTCGATCAGGGTCCCGAAATGATCGTTTCCGGACGATTGGTCGGACCGCGCGGGCTTCGGCGGCGCGGTCTGAAAAGACACGCTTGTGACTGCTTCTGACGTGACGCTATGCACGGGGCGGCCTCTTGCAATGAAACTGGAACTGAGATCAGCAAGGACCGGGCCACCCCTAGCCATAAAAAATATCAATGTATTTCAATGCCTTATGGGCACGTGCGGGAAACTACGGAGCCGTCGTGGCGATCCCCTTTTCTGCCCGGCGGCAAGATTTGCCGTCTGCCGCATGCAAAAGCGGCTGGCGTGATTGCCTCCCGGGAATACGGCCTATATTAGAGAGTAGCTTTTCAGCCGTTTCCGATAGAGCGAATTGGCTTTTTTCGGAACCGCTCCAAGGCTTTCTAGGCTCGGAGTGGCTTTCTAATCGCAAAATGGCTTCCTGACCGCGAAGCGTTTGACGTCACCGCGATCGCATCGATGACCGTAACCATGCTCAACAGTCTGGATCTCGAAGGCCGTCCGCAGGACACCAGGGTCGTCGTCGCCATGTCCGGCGGCGTCGATTCCTCGGTGACCGCCGCGCTGCTGAAGTCCGAGGGTTACGACGTCGTCGGCATCACGCTGCAGCTTTACGATCATGGCGCGGCCACCCATCGCAAGGGCGCCTGCTGTGCCGGGCAGGACATCCACGACGCCCGCAACGTCGCCGAGCGGCTCGGCATCCCGCATTACGTGCTGGACTACGAAAACCGTTTTCGTGAATCGGTGATCGACAATTTCGCCGCCAGCTACGCCTCCGGCGAGACGCCGGTGCCTTGCATCGAGTGCAACCGCTCGATCAAGTTTCGCGATTTGCTGGCAACCGCGCGCGAGCTTGGCGCCTCCGTGCTCGCCACCGGGCATTATGTCGCTTCCCACCGCATGGGCGACGGCACGCGCGCGCTGACCTGTGCCGCCGACGCCGATCGCGACCAGAGCTATTTCCTGTTTGCGACCACGCGCGAGCAACTCGATTATCTGCGCTTTCCGCTGGGCGACATGAGCAAGCAGCAGACGCGCGAACTGGCGCGGCGCTTCGGATTGACGGTCGCGGACAAGCAGGACAGCCAGGACATCTGCTTCGTGCCCACCGGGCGCTATACCGACATCATCGGCCGGTTGAGGCCGAACGCCATCGAGCCCGGCGATATCGTCGACCTCGATGGCCGTACCATCGGCCGGCATCAGGGCATCGTTCATTTCACCGTCGGCCAGCGGCGGGGATTGGGCATCGCTGCCAGCGCGCCGCTCTATGTGGTGCGGCTGGAGGCCGCCAGCCGCCGCGTCGTGGTCGGCCCGCGCGAGGCCTTGCGGATGGATCGCATCGTGCTGCGCGATGTCAACTGGATCGGTGACGGCGCGCTCGATCGCGCGGTCGGCGAGGGTCTCGAGATTTTCGTGCGGGTGCGATCGACCCGCGCGCCGCAGCCGGCGTGGCTGCGCGCGGCCGATGGCGGATATGAAGTCGAGCTGGTCGCGGGCGAAGAGGGCGTGTCCCCCGGACAGGCCTGCGTGTTCTACGATGCACCCTCAGGGCAGGCGCGCGTGCTCGGCGGCGGGTTCATCCAAAGCGCGACCGCAAAGAGCGCCGCGGCCAAAGGCCCGGCGCGGCCGCAGCCGCTCGTCGAGGCAATGCGCGGATAAAAATTTCAGGGCGGGGGCATGGCTGCAGATATCGACCGCGCGGGGGTCGCAAGGGCTTATGGGCGCTGGGCGCCGGTCTACGATCTGGTGTTCGGCAAGGTTTTTGACCACGGCCGCCAATCGACCATCGTGGAAGCCGACAAGATCGGCGGGCGGATACTCGATGTCGGCGTCGGCACCGGATTGTCGCTGTCGGATTATTCGCCGACCACGAAATTGTGCGGCGTCGATATCTCCGAACCGATGCTGCGCAAGGCGCAGAGTCGCGTGCGGGCGCTCGGTCTTCGCAATGTCGAGACGCTCGCGGTGATGGACGCCAAGAATCTGGCATTTGCGGATTCGGTTTTCGACGCGGTGGTGGCGCAATATGTCATCACCGCGGTGCCGGATCCCGAAGCCACCCTCGACGATTTCATCCGCGTGCTGAAACCCGGCGGAGAACTTATTCTGGTCAATCACATCGGCGCCGAGAGCGGCCCGCGCCGCATCTTCGAACTGGCGTTCGCGCCGCTGGCGCGGCGGCTCGGCTGGCGGCCGGAATTTCCATGGGCGCGGCTGGCCGATTGGGCGGCAAAACACGGCGGCGTCAGCCTGACCGAGCGCCGGCCGATGCCGCCGATGGGGCATTTCTCGCTGATCCGCTACCGCAAATCCTGAGGTTTCCGACTTTTTCACGGAACCCCGGCGCGTGCGGGCCGTTTTCCCTGCATGCAGATGAAACACACGCTCTTTCTCTCCTGCGTGCTGACGGCTGCGTCCGGCGTCGCGAGCGCGCAATCCCCGCCTTCGCCGGCGACGCCGCCGGCCCAGACCGCACCGCCTGCGGCCGCGCGCGCCAATGATTGCGCGCCGATGCCGCCGCGGGGCACCGTCTCGCCGGAAGGCACGACCACCGGCCAGCGGGCGGCGGAGCCGCTCGGCGACAAACTGGCGAGGTCCGACGGCGTGCTGTGCCCGCCCGCGGGCGTTGATCCGGAAATCCACGCGCCCACCCCCGATACCGGCAATACGCCGGTGATCCCGCCGCCCGGCAGCCCCGGCGGCGATCCCAACGTGCGGCCGAAATAGACGCTGCCTGCAACCACTTGGCGGAACAAAAGCGTTTTCGAGCGAAGTGGGCGCCGGTTCGCGTGAAGAAAACGTGTCAAACAAAGAAATAGAGCTTCGGTTCTGATGCAATCAGAACCGAATAAGCGCTATCCGGGTTTGCTTGACATGCCCAAGACCTGCTTCTTATATGCCGCGCGTTCGCGACTGCGGTATATGAGCCGTGCCGGCGGACGCCGTGGCGGGGTAGCTCAGCTGGTTAGAGCACGGGAATCATAATCCTGGGGTCGGGGGTTCGAGTCCCTCTCCCGCTACCAGAATTCATAAAAATATCAGTACCTTACAAAGAAACCGTCCGATGCACGGGGTGTCAACGTCCACCGTCGCAAATCCGTCGCAAGGATTCAGAAAAGATGGGTGAGCTCGTCTGATATCGGGCCACAACTTCGGCAGGTCATTCGGGCGAACGAGCGGCATCCTTTGCCGCGCCGAAACGGCTTTCCAGAGGCACGGCATGCGAGGTGCAGCAGACCGAGGTGAGCAGACGCTTTTCAGGCGGCCAGTGCCTTCGGATTTACTTCCCGTTTGGCGAGTTGGGTGAGCAAGGCGTCGACCCGTTTCTCTTCCTCAAGACTTAGGTGCAGCATTTTCTGCTCGTCGCGCAGATCCAGTTGGCCGGCGAGCGCCGCCGCCGTGCCGTAAGCGGCAATTTCGTAATGTTCGAGCTTCTGGGCGGAGGCGATCAGGCCCGCGTCGCGAAGGTCGTCGTTGGTCAATATGGTAAGCATCTTCTTGGTTTCAGTGATGAGCGTCTGCATGGCCTGATCGGTATGCGCTGCGGGATCGGCACCATGCTTTCGCAGGATGGTCAACAATCGCTCCCTCTGGATCTCTGTTTGCGCGCGATGATGAACCAGCACGCGCTTCAAAACGGGACGCGAGGCTGCTCCCGCCATGCGCAGCAACGCGTCGGCGAGCTGCGCTTCGACACTCACCAATTCCTGCAGTTCTGCAAGATACATGTCCTTGAAATTGCTGATTTGCATGGCAAGGCCCTTTTCGTTCGTCCAGGATGCGCTCGAAATGTTCCAGGGAAGAAACCGGAAAAAGACGTCAGCCGCTCTGCCTCTTTCGATTTCCACGTTTGCTCAACGAGATCGAAGGCCGCTCGGTTCCAACGAACTTCTGTTTCATCCGGCCGAAGTCGGCCGGTTCTCGTCTCGCTCGAAGCCCGGCCGGCTTGCCATGGCGCGAAGGGCGGCCTTCAGCGCCGCTTGCGCTGTCGCGGGCGGCGTTCCGTCAGCTGCGTGGGCGTGTAGAGGCGGACGAGCTCCCGCACCGTCGTGACGAGCCGCTCGCGCAGTTCCGAGGGTTCGACGACCTCAGCGTCGGCGCCGAGCGCGATCAGACCGGACGCGGCCCGGTCGATCGACTCAATCGGGATCGTGACGCTGAGCCAGCCGTCGGCATCCGGCGGCGTCACCGTCTCGGCGGCCGCCCGAGCGACCGGCGAGCCGAGCACGTCGAGCTTGGCGAGGCCGCGCGCCGTCACGCGCAGCGTCGCGTTGGAATGGTAGACGCTGGTCTCGAACGCGCGTGATGACGATACCCAGAACCGCGTCAGGTCGAAATCCCTCGGCCGTTTGAACGACTCCTCGGTCACTGCGAGGTCGATGATGTTGGAGACACGATAGGTGCGCGGCTGATCGCCGACCTGCGCGACCAGATACCAGACGCCCGCCTTGAGCACGAGGCCGAGCGGCTGCAGCCGGCGCTCGACCGCGCCCTCGGGGCGCCGGTAGCGCACGTCGAGGCACTTCTCGTTCCTCACCGCATTGGCGATCGTCGGCAGCAGCTTGGCGTCATCGGCACTGCGGAACCAGCCAACCGGATCGAGGTGGAACCGCGCGGCGACGCGGCCTGCATTCGCGCGCGCGCGTTCGGGCAACGCCGCGCTCAATTTCAGTTGGGCCGCCGTGAGCACGTCGGCGAGCCCGAGTTGCGCGGCCGGTCCGGGCAGGCCGGCGAGCGACAGCGTTTCGGCCTCGGCGGGCGAAAGTCCCGTGAGCTTGGTGCGGTAGCCGTCGAGCAACTGGAATCCGCCGCTCGGGCCGCGATCCGCATAGATCGGCACGTCAGCGGCGCTGAGCTGATCGACGTCACGATAGATGGTGCGAACCGAAACCTCGAACTCGCTCGCCAGCGCTTCGGCCGTCATCCGACCGCGGGCTTGCAAGAGCAACAGGATCGACAACAGCCGGCTCGCTCGCATTTCCACAGCCTAGCAGAAAATACCTGACACGTGTTGACAGGTATGGCGGCGTATAACCGATGCAGCAGTCGCCGAGGCCGTCGCGGTTCGGCAGAAACTGAATAAGATGCTGAAATAGCAGCGATATTTGTTTCGGTAGTCGCAACGCAGAGAATGAGGAGGCGATCATGTCGACACTCTTGCAGGAGCGCCAGCAGCCGATCACTGCGCCCAGGCTTCGGGACCGGGTTGCGGCGCAACGTGCGACCCCGCGGGCATCGGCCAGGCACCCGCCGGCGGCCACCGTTCCCAATTGCCCGGTCGAGGCGCCACGCGCGCGCTGGAGCGTGATCCTGGGTTCGATCGTCGCGACGCTGCGCGAGTGGCGCCGCCGCAGCGCGGCGCGCCGCGAGCTCGCAAACTTCGACGAGCGGATCCTGCGTGACATCGGCGTCGATCCCGGCATCGTCGACTACGAGATGCGCCAGTCGTTCTGGCGGCCACTTCGCGATTGGCGGGATTGATTGCCATGGCGGCGAACGCCACGGCCGTCATCGGCGAGCGGCGCACAATTATTCTCGAGCCCAGTCGACACGGACGGCTATCGGCCTGCCCTAGGGATAAGGAGGCGGCCCGGGCTTGGTAACGATCAGTCGATCGGTATTCACCGGCGCCAGTTCGCTGGCAGCGCCGTCGCTCAGAAACCGGTCGAGGGTAGCCTGAATCCTCTGTTTTACGGAATCGGGACCACGGTCGCTCATATCGGTATGCTGAAATTGCGTGTTGACGATATCGATACCTTCCGCCTTCGCCTGCTCAGGGGTCGGCAGAACGCCGGGATCGGTTTTGAAATTCGGATCCTTCGAGCGGAACGACAGGATCTTGAGCTTGTCGCGGAGCACGAAGGGAACGCGCAAATTATCGAGCGTGACGACTTTCGACACCAGTTGCGGATGTTGTTTGGCGAAGAACATGGCAATGTCTCCGCCGTTCGAATGTCCGACCAGTGTCAGGTGATTGTAGTCGGCGTTCGGCTGCAATTTTTTCAATTGCCCGAGCACGAACAGTATGTTCGCTTCACCTTTTTCATAGACCCCCTGCCGGCCGACGTAAGGCAATCCAACCTTGGTCATCAACGGCGGATCGGTCGGAATATCCTGCTGAACGCTGGCGACCAAATATCCCCTTGCCGCAAGGACATTGGCCAGGAACGAATACTCTGTGTTCTTCACCGTATTGCCGTTGCTGATGATGGCGACCGGAAGCTTCCAGTAACCGGCATCCGCCTTCATCTCATAGTCGCGACGCACGGCGAGATCGACAGCAACGGGCCGCTGTCGTGCGGCATCGAAGAAATCCAACGGCTCGTGTCGAATGCCCCATTTGCTGATGGCAAAATAGACGCCACCGGCAAGCGCACAGACGCAGGCCAAAACCGCTATTCCCCGCTTCATGGTTTCCACCCGATCACTTTTGATTCAATAAATGGTGTTGAAACGTGGAGGGGGCGAGGCAAGGGCCGCTGGGCCCAGGATTAAATTTAGGAAATCTTGGCGCGGCGCCGCAGCAAGGCGATGTGAGGGCCGGCGCTTGTGAAGCCGGCACATATACTAATTGTCTATTACTAATTGCCTATCGGCGATCACCGACCCGCAATCGGGCTGTGCGGGTCAGGCCGTTCAGGAAATGGTTCCTGGAGCAGCGGCCGCCGTCAACACATGCCGTCAACACATCAAGTGGACATCATCGAGCGCCGCACATTCAGCGGGGGTCTCGAGCGAGATCAATAGAAACTTGTGAAATCCAGGCTCCCGGTGATTCCATGACGAATGTCTGGCGGTTGGCCTTGGTGCGAACCGTCAGCAAGGCCGTGATGGTAGCGCTCTCGACCTTCGCTTCGATCAGGCCGTCAACGTTCTGCCCTGAGACCTGGCCCCCCTGGCGATACTCGCTTTCAAACCAGTTGCCCGAAAGCGCGGTGCCGCTTTGATCGATATTGGCACTTAAATTCATTTTGTAGGCATCGCTGGCGCAGCGCACGTTCATTTTCACGGACTGACTCGCGTTCTTGACGACGTAGTCGACTTTGCACCGGACGCGCTCACGCGGCCCATCCTTCGTCGTCATCCAACCGCCACCCGACCATGAACCAGCCACGCTGTCGAAGCTCTGCAGCGCATAAGCCGGCGCGATGACAGGAATTGTCATCAAGAGTGCGTATCGCAGTATCCGATAAATGAGTGCCCTGTTCCAAAGCATGGATCTTTTCCTCAGCAGCGCGATTGTCGTCAGTCCGCCATGCGGGAAGGGAACGTTTCCGGCCAAACGCTGTATCGAGCCGCGTAGGCAGTGCTGATGTTAGCCGGTGGTTTGCGGCCGAAGCTTGTTCCGAAACCCGGCGCTTTTACGAATGTTGCCGGATCGGCTCAATTCATTTGCTCGGCGCCGCGGACACGCTTTACCTCGGCTCCGCGGGTAAAACATCCGTCAATCTTCAATGAGGAGGTCGCTTCGCGTCACCGAAGCATTGTTCCGAAAACACGATCCCATAGTTTTGTCGTGACACCGTAGTTTCGGTTCGCAAACCGGTGATGGTCGCGGTGATGTTTCAGCAGGGAGGCCGGGAGAATTGCAGGATTGTGATGGGCGCAATAATGGACCAATAAATACCAGGCGTAGGCGACGAGGGTGCCGGCCAGAACGGCGCCTCCGGCGGTCATGTAGAGCGCGACGAAGGCTAGCCATATTTGCCAGAAGATCTTGGCTACAGGGTCTTGCGGGCGCGCGTGATGAATCCGGTGTTGTACGGGGGCGATGGCATGCAACACAAAGCGATGCCCGAGGTATTCCGCCAGCGTAAACCCCACCAGACCGCTGCAGAACAGACCAATAATGATGGATGATTTGGCAGTCGAGGTGGCCAGCAGCGCGATTGCAACGGCAGTGGCGAAAATGATCTCGCCGAAGTAAATGGCGACAGTCATGGTAGGCACCAAACACGATGTCTGGTTCCAGAGCCGCCTTCCATTTAGCTCAGTGCGCATCTTGTTCGACCGCGGAATCCGGCATTCCCGTGCTAATATAGCTCAGATTTTTTGGCAGGCCATCCTGCGGCGAGCGGTCGATTCAATGAAATCGCCGCGGGGGCTGTCGGAAAACATCATGACTTCTTCGTCGACGTCCAAATATCACTTCAGTACTAAACCTGCGTCCGCAACATCCTCAGCCACTTACACCCATCCGTAATGCGCACAATCGCGATATATCGTATCGTGTCAATCTGCCGTTCATCTTATCATCAGCACTCACTATCGCGCCCGCTATACTGCCATAAATCGTACTCCTTTCTCTTCCTTCCACCCGCATCCGCCTTCAGCACCAGTTCGCAAACCTGTCGCAAGTCCGCGCGCTCCAACAGCACAAAGAACCCGTCCATTCCATTCCACCGCGCCGAGTTCATTGTGCCCAGACCCGCGCCAGAATACCCTGTTGCGCGCATTCCAGTGTCACGCATGTCCGTAACATGCGCATTTCCGTAGCTCAGCTTAGTTTTCCGCACCGCCGCTTATCACAGCCGATATACTGATCTATCTCCGCGTGAAATACTGCGTATGTAAAACAGTTCGACGCGTGATGAAATCGCCAGCTATCGAATGCATTTCGAGATTATTCAGTCTTTTTCCGATATCAGCCAACACGCACGCTGTGCGATCGTTCTCGGTTTTCATATCCATCCAGAGTTCTCCTATCGTTTTATTGAATCGCGCGCGCCAAGTCATATCCGCGCGAGATTGATGCAGAAAATCAGCACGCAATCGCGAGCGCCGCCGAAAGTAGCACTCCGCACGGATCTCATCTGATAACCTCATCGCATCGATGCGCGCGGTCGCTGAAACTGCGCCGCTTCGTGCGATGACGGCAATTCCAATCACCACCATTGCCAGTCCGCATAGCGGTTGCCCGCACCACGCCCCGTCTTCCGCGAATATTTATGCTCCGTCACTGACCGCATCACAAAACGTTCAGCTTATAGAAAAAATCCAAATCCGCCACCCAGCCTGTCTATCCAGCAGAAAATCGCTCGTTCCCGCGTTTTGTGTAGTTGCGATCATTATTCTCGCTACAAAAATAAACTCCCAAGTCACATCATTTATCAATCATATTCCCAATCATCGTCTTGTATTCCGCTCGTCGCGCCAGCTCTACCACCATCCGAATTCTATCACGCGCCTTTTTTTCAAAACTACAGTAGCATCATCGCGCAATGCTTGCAGCGCACAGCTTCAAAATATAGCAAAACGCATCATTTTCTACTTTTGAACGCATCTTTATCTTTTTATACCTTCATTTCCTCCATTTCTAAATTTTTTTTTTTATTTATATATTTTTAATTATTTTATAATTTTTACTATATATTATTTTTTTTTAATTTATTTTATTTTTATATTATTTGATTTTTAAAATAATACTACTCACTCTCATCCGACCATATTATACCACAAATTATCTAACCGTGCCCACAATCAAAATTTCTTCTTACATATCCTCATATTCCATGTCAATTCGTAAATCAGTCTTCAATCCCTTTTTCAGCCTCGTCTCGCGGAATCCAACGGCGCCATGCAACGCGCTTACCGAGTCCGTCTCAAGACGTGCTGACAAAGCCGGCGTGAAGCCCGTGCTTTGCAGGTGCGATTTAAAGGTTGGAGAGCCAGTTGTGCGGATGCGCCGCATTTCATGAAGTCGCTGACATCGACCACGCGCGCGATGGCGAAGTGATGATCGCCTATGCCATGAATGCGAGCAGCTGCCATTGTAAACGGATTTCCCCTACGCTGGTCGTGCCCGGTTGTACGCTACCTATTGGTCAAGATGCTGAATGATATTGAAGTACTGATCAACCAGACACCAATTACTGACAAAAGTTGCCTACACCATTCCCGATACGCCACATGCCGACATCAAGCCCGGCGAAACGAACGTGAAGATGGTTCCAATCAACCGAATGGTACCGAGATCTTTCGTCACAAATATTCCTTCGGCCAGAAGGTGAAGCCGCTTCGCCGACGATGGTGCGCGGTATTGCTTTTGGTGGCGACTGCGGGTGGCAAGCGTCGACTACTCGATCGATCGCGGCCAAAGCTGGCACCAGACGCAGCTTGAAAAGACGAGGGTAAATATGGATTTCGGCAGTGGCAAACGCAATTAGCGCTGCCCACGCCCGGTGAACACGCCTTGTTGATCCGCTGCACCAATAGCAACGGCGTGGCCCAACCCGATACACCAAATTGAATCCGGCCGGCTTCATGCGCAACGTCGTATAGTTGATCGATATCATTGCGTTTGACGGAGTATTCACAATGTATCGCAATTTGTGCCGCCGTCGTTCTCTTAGCCGTGCGTCGACGCCTCTTGCCGCTCGCGCCGCTACACCCCTGGAACTGAAGTCGGTCAAGATCGATCTGCCTGACAGCGACAAGATGTTCCCCGACGGTCCGGTTCGACGCGATCAACAACAACTGCCTCGCCTGTCATTCGGCTGGATGGTACTGAACCAGCCAGCATTGTCGAAGCAAGCCTGGCAGCGGAAGTCAACAAGATGATCAACAACTATAAGCCCCGTAGCCCCGGAGATGTCGTCCGATCGTTGAATATTTGACGGCCCTCAAGGCGCTAAATAGAAAATCGCCTGCCGGCCTCTTGTCCACCGCGAGCCCCATGCCAACAAACTGCTGCAGAGCTACCGCCGAAACCACGAAGCAATAAAGTTACTTTTTTCGCCCTAACGTTTATGTGATCAGGCCGTTTGGTAGCTCTTTGCCTTTGCAATCACTGCACTTTCCAAGATTTGGCGTCGCGACTCCAGAATTTTTGGCGGCCCGATGGAATAGGACGCGTTCCCACACGTCACACCCGCAACAACCACCTGTGGAGACCACAATGCATCAGCCTTCATTTCGCGGCATCGTGGCGGCGCTATCGCGCAAAGCTCCGAGACCAGGTCTCGGCACTGCGGTCTTCGGCGCGCGCCTTCTCATCGCCTTTTCTCTTCCGTCACACGTCTTCGCGCAAGAAGTCCACCCGCCCGCGCAACCGGCTACAGCGGCTGTGCTCGACGAGGCTCCGTTCTTGAAAGAGAACGACGCTGCGATGACCAAGATGATGAACGACATGGCGATCAAGCCGAGCGGCGATATCGACCGCGACTTCGTGGCCATGATGGCCCCTCATCATCAAGGCGCGATCGACATGGCGATCAGCGAACTGCGCTACGGCAAGAACGAACAGCTGCGGCGCATCGCGCAGGAGATCATCGTCGACCAGATGCAGGAGATCGCGGCCATGAACCTTGCGATCGGCAAGCCGGTTACCGGATTCCGCGCCTGCTCCGACGCAACAGCAACCGGCTTCGACTGCAGCCGAACATCACCACTCCGGCATGCAGATGAACATGTCATCGGAAATGAAGCACTAGGAGCGAAACATGACGATCTGGAAAACCCTTCTCCTTGCAGGCACGATGCTTGCGACCTCTAGCAGTGCGTGGGCAGGTCAGGCGCCCGGCGCGCTATCCGCGCCTGACGTCCCGATCAGCCATCACGACCGCGTTTACGCAGCGGAGCAATTCTCGAACACGGTCTCGGTGACGGACCCGGTCGATAACAAGCTCCTCGGCGTGATCAAGTTGGGCGATGCGCAGCCGGCTAATTTCAGCCCGCTCTACAAGGGGCAGGTTCTCGTCCATGGGATGGGGTATTCACCCGATCATCGGACGCTGGCAGTGGTTTCGATCGGGTCGAATTCGGTGACCTTCATCGATACCGCGACAAACGCCGTCAAGCATGTGACCTATGTCGGCCGATCGCCGCATGAAGCGTTCTTTACACCTGACGGCCGGGAAGTCTGGGTCACCGTGCGCGGCGAGAACTATGTCTCCGTGCTCGACGCCAAGACGTTCATGGAAAAGACCCGCATCATCACGCCCAGCGGCCCAGGCATGCAGATCTTCTCGCCCGACGGCAAATACGGCTATATCTGTTCGTCCTTCAACCCGGAGACCGACGTCGTCTCCGTTGCCGATCACAAGATCGTCGCGAAGGTCAAGCAGAAGAGCCCGTTCTGCCCCAATATCGCGGCGACGCCGGACGGCAACCAGGTGTGGTTCACGCTGAAGGACATCGGCAAGACACAGGTGTTCAACGCTCGCCCGCCGTTCAACCTGATCAAGACGATCGACACTGGCCCGATCACCAACCACGTGAACTTCGCTCATACTGCCAAAGGCAACGTTCGCCTACGTTACGATCGGTGGCCTGAATGAAGTCAAGGTGTTCCGCACCGACGATTTTTCTCAGATTGCGACCATCCCGGTCGGCAATCTTCCGCACGGCGTATGGCCTTCGGGCGATGGCACGCGTATCTACGTCGGGCTCGAGAACGCCGATGCGCTCGCTGCGATCGACACCGCGACCAACAACGTGATCGCGAATATTCCGATCGGACAGGCGCCTCAGGCGATCGCCTATGTGCCGAACGCCGCGCCCGATCCCGACGACCGCCAGAACCTGCAGGCCCTCGGCGTCGCCGGCCAGGTCGCGCATCTCGCGCTGGCGCCGAAGGATGGAGCAAAGGACGGCAAGGCGCCGACCAGCGTCTCGCTGTTCGATCAGGGCCTGATCCAGATCCTGCAGGCCTCGGTCACTGAGCTTGAGCCGAAGCAGAAATACGTGCTTGCGCTGGCTGAACACGCGGACGGAAGCGGCCCCTTGCAGCCGCTAGCCGCCTTCATGACCAATCCGGCCGGATCGGCCATCGTCAACGCAACGGGCCCGATCCGGCAAATCGTCAACGATCCCGCAACCTCACAGCGGCGCTATCTGGTCATTGCCCCCGGAGATGCGACGAAATTCGGAGAGGTAGTTCAGGTGCAAACCCAGTGATGGCAGATTGAGGCAAGCCACAGGCGGAGCGCATTATGAAAGACATGCTGCTGCAGGTCGAACCGCTGATACCCGCGCTCCGCCGCTATGCCCGTGCACTGGTTCGCAATCGCGCGAATGCCGACGATTTGTTGCAGGATTGCCTGGAGCGCGCCGTCAGCCGCTGGTACCAACGGCGCGACGGCGACGTACGCGCCTGGCTCTTCACCATCCTGCATAACCTCGCGGTCAATCAGTTTCGCCAATCTGCTGCGCGCGGCAGGCATGTGCCGGTCGATGAGATCAACGAGGACAACTTCGGCGAGGCCGCCGCGCAGGAACAAAAGCTCATGTATCAGGACGTGCTGAACAAGCTCGCGAGGCTCCCGACGACCAGCGTGCGGTGCTGCTGCTTGTTGCCGTCGAGGATCTCTCCTACGCGGACGCCGCGAAAGTGCTCAACATTCCCGTAGGAACTGTGATGTCGCGGCTGTCCCGCGCGCGCGAAAGACTGCAGCAGGAAATTGAAGGTATTTCGGACGACACGACGAAGAACGTCGTGCCACTGCGGAGCGTGAAAAATGAACCATCGACCGATCACGGAAGATGATCTCCACGCCTATGTGGATCGTGTCCTCGAACCGGAGCGGCAGGCAGACGTCGCCGCCTATCTGGGCGATCATCCGGATGTCGCCAAACGCGTCGCCGCCTTCACCGACCAGCGGGACCTGTTGCGCACAGCGCTCGCGCCAATCGCCGAAGAACCCCTGCCGCCGGAGCTCAATCTGTCGCGCATTATCGAGCAGCGCGCGCGACGGCCTTTTGCGATCCGGTGGGCAATAGCGGCGATGCTGCTGCTCTTTATCGGCGGCTGCCGGCGGCTGGGTCACGCGCGGCGCGCTGCAGGTATCGCCGGGCGGACTGGTGGCGCTCGCTCAGGAGGCCACCGCTTCGTACAACGTCTATGCACCGGACCGGGTCCGACCCGTCGAGGTTCGCGCGTCAGACAGCGCGCAGCTCGTGCAATGGGTCTCCGACCGGCTGCATCGACCGGTGAAGGTACCGGATCTGGCCGCGTCCGGTTACCGGCTGATGGGAGGGCGCCTGGTCGCCACCCAGCACGGCCCGACGGCGATGTTCATGTATGACGATGATCACGGCAGTCGGCTTGTCCTGCTGACGCGCCCGATGAGCAGCGCGGACCAGAATGCGCCAATGACGTCCCAATCGCAGGGCGATGTCAGGGGCTTCGCCTGGGCTGACGACGGCGTGGGCTACAGTCTGGTTGGCCAAGCGGCTCCGGAATCCTTAAGGCCGATTGCAAATGAGGTTCGCAGGCAGGCTCGTCCGATCTGAACGCCAAGGCATCGCACATCGACTGTCTTCTGGTTTGGTTTTGGCGTTAGCTGACCTCGTCCTGCACCACGCTTGTCGCGGCCACCGCGCCTTCTACCTCGAGCGCAGCGATTTCATCGGCGTCAAAACCATATGCGCTCAAAACCGCGCCGGTGTGCTCGCCATAGAGCGGCGCGCCGGTTCGCACCTTGCCGGGCGTCGCCGAAAACTTGATCGGCAATCCCAGCGTTTTGACGTTGCCGAGCGACGAATGCCCGACCTCGACCACCATTTCGCGCGCAATCGTTTGTGGATCGGCGAGTGCCTGGAGCATATCGTTGACCGGCCCGCAGGGTACGCCCACGTCCTCGAGCGCGCTCAGCCAGTGCGCGGCAGGCTGGGTCTGAAAGCGCGCGCTCAACAAGGCTTCCAATTCCTTCAGATGCGCCATTCGGTCGGCGCCGGTCGCAAAGCGCGGATCGCGCGCGAGCTCCAGGGCGCCCAAAACCTCGAGCGTGCGCAGCCAGTGCTTTTGATTGGCGCCGCCGACCACGATCCACTTATCGGCGGTCTCGAAAGCCTGATAGGGGGCATTGAGCGGGTGCGCCGAGCCCATCGCCTTCGGCGCCACGCCGGTTGCGAGCGCGATGGCCGCCTGCCAATAGGTCTGGACAAGAGCGGCCTCGAACAAGGAGGTTTCGACCCACTGACCCTGGCCGGTTTTCAGGCGGTGGGTATAGGCTGCGAGAATCCCCATGGCGGCTAAAATGCCGGCGGTGATATCGGACAGCGGCGCGCCGCATTTTACCGGCGGTCCGTCCGGCTTTTCGCCGGTGAAGCTCATGATGCCGCTCATGGCCTGCGCCACCAGATCGAAGCCGCGCCGATGCTTGTAAGGGCCGGTACGTCCAAAGCCGGACAGCGAGCAGTAGATCAGGGCCGGATTGGCCTTGCTTGTCTCCGCGTAACCGAAGCCGAGCCGATCCATGACGCCGGGCCCGAAGTTTTCCACCAGCACATCCGCCTTCGCGATCAGGCGCCGCAGGACCTTTGCGCCGCCCGGCTTCTTCAGGTCGAGCGCAATGCCCTTCTTGTTGCGGTTCATCATCAAAAACGACGCCGCCTCGTCGCCGATTTTTGGCGGAACCATGTAGCGGGTGTCGTCACCGGCCGGGATCTTCTCGATTTTGATGACCTCGGCGCCCATGTCCGCGAGCATCAGCGTACAGGTCGGGCCTGCCATCACGTGCGTCAGGTCGACAACCCTTAATCCGGTCAGAGGGCCCATGATTTTCTCCCCGCCTCCATGCCTTCGCGGAAATCCCGGCTCTGGTAACACATCAGGATAGTGCTGGTGCTTATTTTCGCTTATTCGCCGGTCCGTTGAGGCTGGCGTTTGGTGAGAAACGGTAAGCGAGCACGAGGGGATGCTGAATGCGCTGCAGCGGCGCGACGCCAGCGGGCTTGCCCATATCCTGCGGACCCATCTTCGGCGCAAGCGCGACGAAGTCGTGCAGGCAGGGTTCGCCGAGCCGGGCAGTGCCGGACCCTGAACCGGATGGATCGCGGGCGCAGGTCGGCAAGGATACGAAAATTCATCTCGGTGCTTGAGCGGCTTGCCGCGGTGTCGTACTGCAAAGTCACCGGATAAATATTGGGGCGCCGATCATGAGCATTGTGCTGACGCTGATCCTGATCGTTGCCGTCATCGTTGCAGGTCTGGTCTGGTTTGCCGCCAACACCGCGCGGAAGGTCGAAGCCGCGGTGCCGCCGTGCGGCCAGTTCATGGAGATCGACGGCCAGCGGCTGCATTACATCGACACCGGGGGTACCGGCCCGGCCATTGTGATGATCCACGGCCTCGGCGGCACCCTGTGGAACTACACCTATGCGCTGGTGGACAAACTGTCAGGCGAGTTCCGGGTCATCGCGGTGGACCGGCCCGGCTCGGGCTATTCGGTGCGCCCCGACGATGCGCCGGCGAAGCTCGGTGCACAGGCCGATACGCTGGCGAAATTCATGCGCGCGCTGGGGCTGAAGCAGCCGCTGCTGGTCGGGCATTCGCTGGGTGGCGCCTTGTCGCTCGCGATTGCGCTCAATCATCCGGACTGCGCAGGCGCGCTGGCGCTGATCGCGCCGCTGACCCATGCGCAGGACGACGTGCCGGAACCGTTCCAGGGCCTCGTCGTCTACTCGCCCGCGCTGCGCAAGATCATCGCCTGGACGCTGGCGATCCCGATGGCGATCCGGCGCGCGCCGGAGCTGTTGAAGATCGTGTTCGGCCCGGACGCCGTGCCGGCGGATTACCCGACGCGCGGCGGCGGGCTGCTTGGCCTGCGGCCGAAGAGTTTCTACAACACCTCGTCCGATCTCGTCGCCGTCAATGACGATCTGCCGGGCATGATGACGCGCTATGGCGGGCTGACCATTCCGCTCGCCATGCTGTTTGCGAAGGGCGACCGGATCCTCGACTACCGCAGGCAGGGCGAGGCGATGAAACAAAAATGCCCCGCACTCGATCTGGTGCTAGTGGACGAGCACGGCCACATGCTGCCGGTGACCGCGCCCGACCGCACCGCGGACTTGATCCGCCGCGTCGCCGCGCGGTTGCAGTTGCCGCGCGTTGCGAGCGCGTGAGAGGCACAACGCATGTTGCAGTTGATGCACCCATGAGAAGCGAAGCTCCATCCCGCACGGTAACTGACAAGTCGTCCGAAACCTTCGAATTCGACTACGTCATCGTCGGGGCGGGGTCGGCCGGATGCGTGCTCGCCAATCGCCTGAGCGCGGACGGAAAGAATTCGGTGCTGCTGCTGGAGGCCGGTCCGAAGGACAGCAACATCTGGATTCACGTGCCGCTCGGATATGGCAAGCTGTTCAAGGCCAAAAAGGTCAACTGGATGTACCAGACCGAACCCGAACCGGGACTGGACGGGCGAACCGTGTTTCAGCCGCGCGGCAAGGTGTTGGGCGGATCGAGTTCGATCAACGGCCTGCTTTACGTTCGCGGCCAGCACGAGGATTACGATCGCTGGCGCCAGCACGGCAACAGCGGCTGGGGTTATGACGACGTCCTGCCCTATTTCAAGAAAGCCGAGGACCAGCAGCGCGGCGCCGACGATTTCCACGGCACCGGCGGCCCGCTGCCGGTCTCCGATCTCGGACATCCCGATCCGCTCTCCGCGGCCTTCATCGCCGCTGCCGTGGAGAGTGGGCTACCGCTAAACCCTGACTTCAACGGCGCATCGCAGGAAGGCGCCGGCTTTTTCCAGACCACGACCCGGCGGGGAAGAAGGGCGAGCACGGCGGTGGCGTATCTTCGCCCCGCCAAGGGCCGCAACAACCTGCACGTCGAAACCTCAGCGCTGGCGCAGCGCATCCTGTTCGAGGGGCGCCGCGCCGTGGCGATCGAATACCGCAAGGCAGGGAGCATGCGAACCGCGCGGGCGCGAAAGGAGATCCTGATTTCGGGCGGTGCGTATAACTCGCCGCAATTGCTGCAGCTCTCGGGCGTCGGCCCTGCGGAATTGCTGCGCAAGCACGGCATCGATGTCGTGCTCGACGCCCCCGGGGTAGGGCAGGATCTGCAGGATCATATGCAGGTCAGAATGGTCATGCGCTGCACGAAAAAGATCACGCTCAACGACATCATCAACCATCCGGTCCGCCGGATGTTGGCCGGCGCGCGATACGCGGCCTTTCGCAAGGGCCCGCTGACCATCGCCGCCGGTACATCAGGGGCATTTTTCAAGACCAGTCCGCGGCTTGCGACACCCGATATCCAGATCCACTTCCTGCCCTTCTCGACCGACAAGATGGGAGAAAAGCTGCATTCGTTTTCCGGATTTTCGGCGTCGGTCTGTCAATTGCGCCCCGAGAGCCGTGGCTCGCTTCGCATCAGGAGCGCCGACCCGACGGCGCCGCCGGAAATACGCATCAACTACCTCGCCACCGAGGTCGATCGCACCGCCAATATCGAAGGCCTGAAGATATTGCGAAAGATCTTGCAGGCGCCGGCGCTTCGTTCCTATGTGACCGAGGAGGTTGATCCCGGCGCGAAGATTTCGACCGATGAGGAACTGTTGAATTTCTGCCGGCAGCGCGGCAGCACGGTCTATCATCCGACCTCGACATGCCGGATGGGAAGCGATCCGCTTGCCGTGGTCGATGCGCGGCTTCGCCTTCGCGGCATCGAAGGACTGCGTGTGGTGGACGCCTCGATCATGCCGGACCTGGTGTCGGGCAATACCAACGCACCGGTCATCATGATCGCTGAAAAAGCCGCTGACATGATCTTGCAGGATGCGCGGTAACGCGGGGAGCGCCCGCCATGCGTTTGCTTTCCGGCGCAGGCTGGCCTTATGTTTTCCGGCCTGAAATCAGCCGCTATTCCTGCGCGGCGCCTCATGGAGCGTGAGTGGTGGCAATTCGAATACGGATCGGCACGCGCAAGAGCGCCATGGCGCTGGCGCAGACCGAGGAAATTGCCCGTCGCCTGACCGCGGCCGCGCCCGATGTCGAGGTCGAGATCGTCAAATTCGAAACCACGGGCGATACTGACCAGACCAGCAAGCTGTTGCCGCACGGCGGCAAGGGCGGCGCATTCGTTGCCGAAATCCGCAAGGCGGTCATCTCAGGCCAATTGCAGGCCGCGATGCATTCGCTGAAGGACATGCCGGGCAATGAAGACACCCCGGGGCTGGTGATCGGCGCGACGCTTTCGCGCGATCCGCCCGGCGACGTGCTGGTGCTGCGATCAGGCGTTTCGGTCGACGACCTCAGGCGCTCGCGCGGCAAGGGTTTCAAGATCGGCACCAATGCGGTGCGGCGCGCAGCCTATGCGCATCGGCTGTTTCCGGAAGTCGAGGTGATACACTATCGCGGCGCCGCCGACACCCGCGTGCGCAAGCTCGACAATCTGGAGATGCAGCGGCTTCCCGATGGCGGCGAGGTCGGCCCGGCGGACGCGCTGATCATGGCGCGCTCCGGGCTGGAGCGCGTTGGCCTCGCCAGCCGCATCGCCTACGAATTTTCGATTGAGGAAATGCTGCCGGCCGTGGGCCAGGGCATCGTTGCGGTGGAATGCGCCGCCGACGACTGGCAGACGCGGCGCATTCTCTCTCTCATCGACGACCGCGCCTCGCACCGAAGCGCCGTCGCCGAGCGCGAGGTGCTATGGATCCTCAACGGCCATTGCAATTCGCCGATCGCGGGATTTTCAACCATTCAGGGCACGCAGATGTCGCTGACCGCCTCCGTGCTGGATGAAGCCGGCGGCCTGTTCATCCAGGCCTCGCGCACCGGGCCTGCGAACCGCCCGCGCGAACTCGGCCGCGCGGTCGGGCTCGAACTGCTCGCCAAGGGCGCGACGGAAATCATCGAACGCAGCCGGC
>CAVXHU010000003.1:0-195639 GCA_963761395.1 uncultured Alphaproteobacteria bacterium | reverse complement strand
GCTTTAACAACAGTTCCGCCGGGATTTTCATCCCGGCGGACTGCTTGCCGGATTCGACTATCGGGCCGATGACCTGTTCAGGGCTGCAGCGGCGCGTATCAGCGTCTTGAAGGCATCCTCATCTATTTCATCACCCTCATGGATATCGATAGCGCGCCTGACGTTGCCTTCAAGGCTGGAGTTGAATAGTCCTGAAGGGTCCTTGAGCGAAGCGCCCTTGGCGAACGTCAGCTTCACGACGCTCTTGTACGTCTCGCCGGTGCAGATTATTCCATCGTGAGACCAAACCGGAACGCCTCTCCACTTCCACTCCTCGACCACCTCAGGGTCAGCCTGTTTGATGAGAGCGCGGACATGGGAGAGCGTCTTGCCCCTCCAGTCGTCCAGTTCCTTGATCCTCGCGTCGATCAGCCGAGAAGGGGATTCGCCCTTGGTCGTTGCGCTCTTTTTCATATTGTTTGCACCTCATTCGGCTGTTTTTCTATCTTGCGAAGGTACCAATCACCAATCATCCGCGCCAGCCTGCATGAGGCCGGCATCCGTTCCTGCATTCCGCCCAAATCCAATCGCAAGGCCAAAATCCGCTGCAACAGGCGCATGTATCGCGAGCGCAACCGCATCGAGCGCATGATCGGTCACCTGAAGATCAACCGCGCTATCGCCACGCGATATGACAAGCTCGCCCGCTGCTTCCTCGAGGCGCTTCATATTGCCGCTATCCGCAGATGCCTACGCTATGCAACTCTGTAAACAGGGCCTAGACTTTAGCTGTTGCACCAGGCGAATTTTCGGGGAGGGGGCAGCATGAGGCGGCGGGATTTCATCGCTGTTATCAGCGGCGCGACGGTGACGTGGCCACTGATGGCGCGTGCGCAGCAGCCGATGCCGGTGATCGGATTTCTCAACGTCGCTTCGCTTGCGGGGTATGCACTCTATGTCGCCGCATTTCGCGAGGGTCTGAAAGAAAGCGGCTATGTTGAGGGTCAGAACGTGGCGATCGAATATCGCTGGGCGGAAGGACAATACGATCGGCTGCCGGCGATGGCGGCCGATCTGGTGCGCCGCCAGGTTTCGGTGATCGTTGCGAACACGCCCGCCAATCTGGTGGCGAAGAAAGCGACCGACACGATCCCCATTGTCTTCACCACCGCCAGCGATCCGGTTCAAATAGGCCTCGTCCCGAATTTGAGCCGACCCGGCGGCAACGTCACCGGCATAAGCCAATTGAATGTGGAGATCGGGCCGAAACGGCTGGAGCTGGCGCGTGAGCTGATGCCCGCTGCGACCGCGGTGGCCATCCTCGTGAATCCGAGCGACCGCGCACGCGCCGAGAGGCTGGCGAAAGACGCGCAGGCTGCAGCCGGTCCACTCGGGCTGCGGCTTGATGTGCTGCGCGCTGCGACCGACGCGGAGATCGCCGCCGCTTTCGCCGGATTCGCCCAGCTGAAAGCCGGCGTGCTGGTGATCGGTGCCGACGCCTTGTTCAATAGCAAGAGCCAACTGCTCGCTGAACTCTCGCTGCGCCATGCGGTGCCTGCGATTTACCAGTACGGCGAATTCACCGACGCCGGCGGCCTGATAAGCTATGGCGGCAGCATCAAGGAATTGTATCGGTGGGCCGGCGTCTATGCCGGGCGGATTCTCAAGGGCGTCAAGCCTGCCGACCTGCCAGTACAGCAGTCCATCAAGGTCGAACTGATCGTCAACCTGAAGACCGCCAAGGCTCTCGGCGTCACCGTTCCGCTGTCATTGCTGGGCCGCGCCGATCAGGTGATCGAATAGAAGCGATGTGCACTTCTCGGACCTGACGCAATCGCTGACTTTAATCCGTGATGCGCTTCCAGGCGCACATCGGCCAGGACATTCGATTGGAGTATACGAACTAATCGAACGCGACGCCGACCCGCTTGTTGCTGCTCCAGACCGGATGGCAGCGGCGGACGAACTGATCGGCCTCGATCACCAGCGTGAACGACGGCGGCAGCTCAACGCTGCTTGCGAGTTCAAGGGCGGCGCCTTTCGATGACAAATTGCGGACGGTGCACTCGACGTCGTTGCCGTCGAACGCGATCTTGGCGCCCTTCAGCACCTTGTGTCGCTGCGCTGTTCTCTTCTCGATCGTAATTTCGGTCATCGCCGCGGTCCGCATCCGCCGTTTAGCCTGTGAGGCTACCACGGCGGGGATTTCGGATTGATAAATCCGATCAGTACCATCGCAACAAGCGAATTTATCATCGGTTTACGATGATGCGTTGCGCATAACCCGCGACGCCAGGCGCATGGCTTCACAGCATCGCAAAGGCGCTCGAGACCATCGCCACCGGCTTGTTGTCGGACGCGCTCGACAAGGTGACGCGGCCAAAGCTCATGGTGCGCCCGAGGCGCACCACCCGCGCATCGGCCAGCACGTCCGATCGTGTGACGGCGCGCATGAAATGCGTGGTTTGATCCACCGTCGTCATCGGCCGGTATCCGCGGTTCGCCGCAAGGATAGCGATCACCATCGAGGTGTCGGCCAGCGCCATCAGCGCCTGGCCGCAGACGATGCCGCCGTTGCGGCACAGCCGTTCGGAAAACGCCATGCGCAGGATCGCCCCCGGCTGCCAGTCGGCCGCCGCGCCCGGCGGCGGCGCGTATTCGATGCTGCCGATCGACAGCCCGAGATCCTGCACCCACGGCGCGAACACATCGCCCAGCACGCGCCTGGCTTCCTCGATATCCAATTCGGCAGCCTGTGTTCCCTGTTGCATGAACGCTAGTTCCTCGCCCGCGATATGATGCCAAACAACATCATAGAGGGCGCTGCGGAAAGGGATACTGGTTCGGCGCGGCTTGAAAATGCCCGACTTGAGGCCGTATGATGAGGGTGCGGGGAGCGGGTCGGCCATGTTCAGGCGATTGGCATTGATTTTCAGCGTGGTCGCGATGGGCCTCGCCCTCAATGGCTGCACCAAATGCGGTCCGATCTGGGACGATTGGGTGCAATCGCCGAAATCCTGCAAGTCGGACCGTTTCTAAGGGCATGATCCCGAAAAGTGGAAACCGGTTTTCGGAAAAGATCATGCCCCAACAAAAGATAAGCGACGAGTTTGATTCGGCGAAGCCGGATCAGACTCTAGCTCGCGCTTGGCGTCGCGCTCTGCGCGGTGGTATATTGCCGGGAAAGTGCAGGGAACATCTCATGAGAATTCTTGGCGCAGCGGCTGTCGTCGTGTTGCTGACAGGGCCGGCCTACGCGCAGGCTCCCAACATCAATCTGATCCCCGAACTTGCCTCCAAGACCCCGGAGGAAAAGGAGCAGGAGGCCGCCCAGCAAAAGGCCTACCGGGAATCGCTGAGGAAAATTCCCGACGCGAAGGTCTCTTCCGATCCGTGGGGCAATGTGCGCAGCGTCGATACGCCCAAGGCGTCAGCGCCGGCAAAGCCGCGCGCCAAGACCGGCAGCACCGCAAATTAAAACGGAATGCCTTGATGGCAAGCGCGAGCGAAGCCTGAGAGCGCATGCGCCCTCAGGCTTCGCTCGCAATGGAAGTGAGTTTAGCTCTTGTCGCCCATCTTCCGGACCAGCCCGGCCAGCCGGGCCATGAAACTTCGTATCCACATGTCCGCGTGCGCCCAGGTGTTTTCATGTTGGCGCACGTTGAACCCGTGGCCGTCCCGGGTCTCGTCATCCAGGATTTGAAGCCGGCGTTTTAGCAAGCGTTGCTCGGGCAGGGTCATTTTGGTTCCTTCTCCAGGAAACCAACGACCTACCGTCGATAGAGTTCCGCTCTTGTGACAATTATCAGTTGAAACAGGGGCTTGCCCGGGCCGTCAGGCCAGCATCGCCGATTGATCCAGCAGCGTTTCGTAGCATTCGCAGGACATCCGCATCAGCGCGGCGCGGTCCAGGATCTTGATCACGCCGCGCGAATAGGTGATCGCGCCCGCGTTTTGCACCTTGCTTGCGACTTCCGTCACCGAGGTTCGCCTCACCCCCAGCATTTCGGCGAGAAATTCCTGCGTCAAACCGACGGTGTCGCTAGCCGCCCGATCGGCGCTTTGCAGCAGCCAGCGGCAAAATCTCGCCTCGATCGAGTGCAGCGCATTGCAGGCGGCCGTCACCCGCGCCTGCGACAACAGCACCTCATTGTAGCGGACGCAGAGATTGCGCACGGGATCGCTGCCGGCGGCTATCGTCCTGAAGTGGGAGGCGGCGATCCTGCTGCAGGACAGCGGCATCTGCGCGACGACGCGAACCAGCGACTTGTAGAGGCCAAGCCCGGCCATCGCGCCGACCACGCCTTCACGGCCGACGGTCGCGGTTTCGATCGCCTTGCCGTCGCGCAGCACGGCGAGCAGCGACAGCATGCCGTAATGCGGGAAGTAAACCTGGTCGACCTCGTCGCCGGCTTCGTACAGCACCATCCCCTGCTCCAGGGCGACCGTCGACAGATGAGGAAGCAGGCGATCGAAATGATCGCGGGGCAGGGAGGCGAGCAGTTTATTGTCCAAGGGCAGACCGGCCTTCGCAACGGGTACTTGCACTGCGATATTCCTGCCCGATCGGTCGGGCCGATTTACCGCAGGGGTGGGTAGGACGCTCCGAGAGGGCGGTCCGCGGAAAGACTCACTATAGGAAGAAGCAAGCCGCGCTGTCGGTCCGGTAACCGTCATAGCGCCGTTTCCATTGGGGGCTTGAACCGCAATGGCCTTGGCAGGGAGGTTTTCGCAGGCCAAAATTGATTGTCGGGGAACGGACGCAGCTTCTCCGCGGCTCTATCCGACCTCGCTGATCAATCGATGCGCTTTGTCGGTCCTGGGTGTCCCCGCCGTATCGCCGAGCAGCCGGTCAAATTCCACTTTCGAGATGTCGTAGCATTCGCAGGCGCGCTGCTGCAGGGCCTCGTGATCGAGGATGGTGACATGGCCGCGCCGATACCGGATCAGCCCCGCCTTTTGCAGACCTCCCATCACGTCGGTGACCGTCGTTCGCCGGACCCCGAGCATCATTCCGAGGAATTCATGGGTGAGCAGGAAATTGCCGGTAGGCATGCGGTCGCGCGTCATCAGCAGCCAGCGGCAACAACGTTGCTCCACCCTGTGAAGGTGCGCACAGGCTGCCGATTGCGCGACCTGGTTGAAGAAAGCATGGGCATAGCGGAGCATGATCAGGTTCAATGTCGGGCTCGCGGCGAGTTCGCCGCGGAAGAAGCGGGCGTCCAGTCTGAGCGCCGTCCCCGGAACCTGCACGTAGACCGATGACGGCGCATCGTCGTCACCGAGACAAATCGGCAATCCCACCATTCCCTCGTTGCCGATCGTGCCGACCTCGGCACTGGTGCCGTCGGCGGTGGTGAGGACCAGCGAAGCAACCCCGTCGATCGGGAAATACACGTGCTCGATCGGACGCGACGCCTCGTAGAGGCTTTTTTTGTAATCGAATACGACCTGCGACAAATGCGGCCGCAACCGCTCGTAATCGCTGTCCGACAACAGCGAGAGCAGCCGGTTCGTTCGTCGATCATGCTGGAGCATGACTGTTGTCTCCCGTGGTTGACGCCGGCATCGAAGCCCAATGGCTCGAAGCCAGTCAGTCGTCCTGTTTGCGCGAGCCGGCCTGCCAAACCGTCATGTCGTCATTTTCCTGGGTGCCGGCCCGTGCGGCGTATTCCCCGGCGAGCCTGAGAAGGCTGTCGCGCAAGGTCGGATCGGTGCAGTCGCGGGCGAGGCGGCGGCAACGCTCGGCCTGTTCGCGAAGGTGAAAAGACTGCGCCATCGGACTCACTCGCAACGCGGCGGGAGTCCCCTTCGGGGCTCTCAGTGCCGGCGCCTAATGATGGTTGCCGGCAGTCTCTGCATTGTATCGACTTTATGTCCGGTATGCGACTCAATTCCCGCTTCGCCTGAGAACGACAGAGGACTCGGATTGGTTCCAGCACGCGCTATATTGAGGCTGTCGTTATGTGTACCGGGAGTTGCGACATGGTCTCTCGCCCGCGTGATCTGGCAGACCGGATGGCCGGCCGGCGCAAACCTGACGACGGCTATCTGCGCGAGACCTTCACCCTGCCGCGCGACCTGGCGCGGTCCAAGGCGCGCGATTTCCTCACCCGCTACCCCAAGGCCGCCTATATGAGCTCCGTCGAAAGCTGGCGCGAACTGCCGGATGGCGCCATCGAGTTCACCATGCGGCGGCTGCCCAGTGCCGACTAGGGTTCCAGCGAGGGAGCCGTTGCGGACCTGTCAGGTTTTCAACCCTCTATAAATGTTAACTTTTTCCGGTAAGAGGTATTCAAGTATTTTTGCCTAGGCTTCGGCCCGAGGGGAATACGATGGCGAGACAACGCAGCGACCTCGGCGCCCGCAAAAAAATTCGGGTCGATCTGTACAAGCAGGGATTTCTGATTCCGACACCCGAGGCGCCATGGATCGAGTGCCTGATCGTCGATGTCTCCGACGAGGGCGCCTGCCTGGACGTCGGCGCGCTGGCGGTGCCGGACCTTTTCGGCCTGGCATTCACCGCCGGCGGCGAAGTCCTTCGGATATGTTCGCTGGTCTGGCGCCGGGGCGAACTGATCGGCGCGCGCTTCGTCTCCGCCAAGGAGCTTCGCCAGGGTCTTGTCCCCGATGACGCCGATTCGAAGGTCAAGGTGCCGGCCGATTGAGAAGGCCTTCTCGCCCGCGAATTAGAACAATTGGGACGCTGGCGGTCTTCCTTCACTTCCTGTCCTTTAGAATGCGATCGATTTCATGTTCAGCCTGTTTGATTGCCACCGCCCGACTTACCGGGGTCACACCGGATTTGTTTTTCCCGTCGGCAAATCTGACTTCCCATCGCCAGCCGCCGCCTTCAGTCAATTGAACAACGGAGTATTCTACTCCTTCGTATTGCATAAGATTTCTCCGCATGTCAGCGGAGCGGGACATAAGCCAAAGTGGCTGCCCGGTATGTTCACTTGTGAACTTAACGGTTCCGATGAAGGGGATTACGAGGTCCCAAAAACAAAACGGACCCGCCCCAGTGAGGCGGCCTAACCCCGAAATGAAAAAAGGGTCCCTGATGAGCCGGTTATTTGAAGCTCTCGGAGGTCAGTCGAAAAAGATGGCGGATGGCGCCCGACCCATCCGTGACTTCCAGCCGCCATTCGGGACTGTCGCCAAGCCGTGCGATGGTGTCGCGGATCATGTCGGAGCATGCCATTGCGGCCTCGTCCCAAGCCGCGCCGTCATCCGGCAAGTCGACGGCCACATCGCTTGAATGGGCGCCTTGGCGGATTCGGAATGTGTAATGGGTCATGGCGCGGGAAAGATACAATTCCGCGCGCAAAATGTCGGCCCGGTGCCGGACAGATCGCCGATCAGCAAATGGGGCTCAAAGGCGAATCTCGTCATGCCCGGCCATAGCGGTCTGCTTTGCGCAGACTGCGTAAACTTGTCTGCGATGCCGGGCATCCACGTCTTGTCTAGCTTCACTTGAGCAAGGAAGACGTGGATGGCCGGGACGAAGCCCGGCCATGACGAAAAGTAATCATTTTCAAGTGGTTAGAAACAGCCTGAAAATGCTGAATACATTTTCGGTCTCAGGGCAATTGGGCAGGCGGTTCTACGTCCGGGGCGCGAGCACTGCGGTCCGGCGGCGGGCTGGTCTCGACTTGCGATGTTAAATCGGCGGCTTTCTCGACCAATACGGCCGCCAGCTCAGGATTCGCCGTTGATTTGGCGAACTTGAGCAGCGTCGTCGCCTGACGCGTGAAATAGTCTCTTCCGACCATGGTTATTTTCCCCGTATTGCCCTGCGCAATACATGACGCAGAACCAAGGGATTTCGTTCCGGCGAAATGTACAAAAGTATACTTGGGGCGCGTGAGATACGAGGAGATCCTGAATCTTCGCGTGAAACAACACGCCGGCAGCAACGCTGCTCGAGCCGAGGCGATTTACGTGGTTGGCGTGCCCGCATTGAGAAGCTGGGAAACGGCGGTGACGAGTTGGGCGGGCGCGAACGGCTTGGTCAAAAGGATGCTGTTGGGAACGCCGTGCGAACCATACTCGTCGGCGTTGGCGCCGGTCATGTAAACGACGGGAAAATTCGGGTCGATCTCCCGGGCTTTCTTCGCGACTTCCCAACCGCCCATACTGCCGCGCAGATTGATATCGGTCACCAGCGCGCGGTATTTGGTCGAGCCGCCCTTGAGCAACGTCACCGCCTCTTCGCCCGAAGCGGCAATAGCCGGTTCAAAGCCGCCATCGCCAAGCGCGTCTTCAACGATGCTCTGAACCGATTGGTCGTCTTCAACGACGAGAATGACGGGTAGCTCTTCCAACGCTTCAACTCCCCCCGACTGCCCGGCGTAAACATCACGCGGGAATCGGGATTTCGTTCCGGCGAAATGTCCAAAAGTGAACTTAGCGGCTTTCGCGCAACACCGTAATTCTACCAGGATCGGGACTTGGCAACTTAATCTTTTGTTACCAAAACAGGCACTAACCAATTGAAATCAGGACACTAGAGCCGATTCCGTTTCGATCGAATCGAAACGGGGCTCTAGATTCTTGATTTGACGCGTTTTCTTGACGCGAACCGGCCTCCACTTCGCTTGAAAACGCTCTGGATGGGCCGAAAGGCCGTTTGCCTGCGCAAAACAGGCCGGAAACGCACAACGCCACCAGGCTGAATAATGCCTGGTGGCGTTGCGTTAAATCCGGACAGCGCAATCCCCCGGTCACTATCTGTCGGCGCAGGCTGTGCCAGGGTTCATGTAAATCGAGAACAGAAGTTGGTTACCGGCCGCTTCATCGCCGCCAGAAATGAAAGAGGCCGCCAACCAAGGCGGGGTCCGGAAAGTCCGGCGCAAGCGTGGATGCCCTGCATGAACAAATGCGGCATGGACACGCGCTGGCGTAATGAAAAGCCCCGCCGAATCGGCGGGGCCAAGTCTTATGGAGTTTCTGGGTGCGCCCCCTGAGAAGGGATTTTGCTACTTCAGCGAGTTGTTGATCGAGGTGAACTTGTCGTTCAGGGTAGTACCGAGGCCGTTGACCACAGCGATAATCGCAAGCGCAATGCCCGCTGCGATCAGCCCGTATTCAATGGCGGTTGCCCCGGATTCGTTGGACAAAAACCTGGTAAAATGGCGCTTCAAATCTGCCTCCCGCATGGGTGGGTTGTGTTGGCGTGGAACTGAAAAATACGATGCAAAATCTAAGGTTTGATGAAGCGTATTGGCTCAATTTGAGGTTCCGCGGCTTTTCCGAGGGGGCTTTCAGGGGCCGCCAACCGAGGCGTTGAATGCGTCCCTACACCACCAAAGAGAAAGCTAAAATCATCGCCGGGGCGGTGGCTTCCCTGGTCATCGTGGGATGGCTCGTCGTGCTGGCCACGGCATTTCTATCCGCACGATAAACGAGGCCGCCAACTGGGGCGGCATTCGTTGCTTTTGCTTTTGCGCCTCTCGGCCCTTCTCGTCGCTTACCGCACCACGCCTGCGGCCGACTCGTCCGTGTCGGGCACGAAATAGTCGATAATCAGCAGCCCGAGCACAACCAGGATGGTTGCGCCGACGCCGAGCAAGATCCCGGCACAGGCAGCCGCTATCGCCCCCAAAAGCAAGACGCAGAAGATATCGGCGACAACCTTGCCGCCGCGTTCGATGCTGTCCATTTTTCTCGGAAAGTACGCCATGCCGATTTCTCCGCTACCCGCGGCCTCAAGATATAGCCGATGGCGCATGGAACCAACAGCGCAACGACAATCCATGGCCAGCCGGCGACGATCCGGTTGCCATTGGTGGGTTGTTCCCCGGGCGATTCAATTAATCGAAGGCCACGCCAATCCGCTTTTGTTTCCGCCATATGACGTGGCAGGGCCGGTTCACATTGTCGGCCTGGATGACCAGTTTGAATCGGTCGGGAATATCGAGAGGGCTGAATACTTCAAGCGCAGCCCCGATCGCCGACAGGCTTCTTACGGTGCAGCTGATGGCTCCGCCTCCGCGCAACCCAATCGCTCCCGCCTTCAGAATACGCCGTCGCGATGTCCTGCGGTGTTCGTCCATGGCGGCAGCATAGGCGTAGAACCTGAGATTTCGGTAAACCCCGCCATTCCCGAAGGCCCGTTAATGGTCCGTTAAGTCCGCCGGCAAATCAGGCGGTGGCTGATTCAACCTGGGACATCTTGCATCGAATACGGACAGCCGACCGCCTGTCAGGCGGTTCGAGTTCGCTGGAATGAAAGAGGCCGCCAACGGAGGCGGCCCATCATGCAAACACGAGAATTAGCCCGATTCCGATCAGGGTGTTTACGCCAGCGATCGCCACGCCGAGACAAATATCGGCCTGGATGCTCTCAGACTGGAGCTTGATCCGCTTGCGGAACACGGCATTTTTCCATGCAATTTTCCCTGCCCGAAGATATCAAGCGGGAACCGGGAAATCGTTCCGGGCAAAAGTACAAAAGTGTACTTAAGGGCGAAGCTGTTCCGCAGGTGGAACGCGGCTCAGGAGAACTACTGGGCCGGACGCGGCGGCGTTGACTTCTCATTTTCAAATCAAGCCACTTGCGAAAACCAAATTGGGCCACTGGCGGGTCGAAACAGGCCGGCACCAGAATGCGCAACGCCGCCTGAGCGGAATATGATCGCTCGGCGGCGTTGGTTTAGGTACTGGGTCCCTCAAATTCCCCAGCAAGGTTGTGTCTGCACAGCTCATGCCAAGGTTCAATGATCGAGCCGATCTCCGTAGTTCTACGGAGAACCATGGGGTGCCGAACACCCTCATCCTTTCAGGTCGCCGCAGATCAGGCGCCGCCAAATTTGGATGGATCGTTGTAGCTGGGGGTGTCGTCGTACCTGGCCGGCGGAACGACGAAACGTGGGGTCGCACCCTGGCTGTGACGAACGATGACATGTCGCGGTTTGGAGTGATGCACCGTTGCGGCGTGAGCAGAAGCACACAGGCTGACCAACAGGCCTAAGGCCAAAACAAAACGCATCGCATTTGCTCCAATCGACCAGCCCCCGTTCTCATGTGATGCGCGGGCCGCACCGCCGCCAATCACCTTGAAATGATCATCGCTTTCAAAACAGGCCACTGCGAAATCTTTTCAAATCAGGCCGCTGAGGGTCAAACAGGCCAGCACCCGATTTCGGGTGCTGTCCCTAGTTCGGACACTCCTCCTGACAAATCAGGACACCGTATTTTCCCGGAATCCACAAAAGCCGCGCTCTGTAGTATTCCGATTAGCCGGGGCGGGATTTCATTCCGTATAAATTTATCGAAGGCCGCTGACATCACCTCAGCGGCCTTTTTAATTGGACTAGCCGGGGAGCGCTTCCTTAACGAGTTGACAATACCTGCGAGAGCCCACCAAAAATGAAAGAGGCCGCCAACTGAGGCGGCCTACTCTCGGTGGACAAACTCCCGATGAATCTCGCGCCCGAGCGAATTGACCACGGCTATCTCCAGGTCCCTATCGTCTCGCAGGCTTTCGTCGCGGAAGTGTTGGGCAAGTTCTTTGCAGTGAGTGATCGCTTCCGCATCTGTCTTGAACTCCATGCCGATTCGGTCCCGCATCGGAACGCCGTCTTTCATATCGAAGAAAAACTTTTGCATGGAGGCGGCCTTACCTCTTTGTTGCTAACCATGCCTCAGTCACGGTACTTTCGATTATGTGCCGCTGAACCCTTTTGCATTGCGGGCAAGCAAACGTTCGCAGGTCTTGGCCCAACGCGCTCGGCTCAATCGCCGTCAACCTCATTGGGGAACCGCAAGCGGTGCATTGCGGACCCTGGTTTTGTGTGTCGAGCATGTGTCAGCCCTTAGGTCGGCGCTGTGAGTTCCCCGGCAAGCCAGCCGGCCGCCTTCGATTTGATCGGATCAGATGCAATGACACTTATCTCAACGTGATCGCACTTGGGGCATTCGAACAATCGCTGTTCGAAACCAATTGGCCCCGATGAAACGCGCTCCAGCATCATCCTCGTTTGGCAACGAGAACAGCGAGGACGCTCAATGGCGGTCAAGAATTGCTGGGATGAGGTCACGATGCTTCCCTGCTTTTGGGCGGGAGCATTTACCGACTCTCTGTCACCGATGGTTGCCGATGGCTGGGCGGTGATGGAATCAGCATGCGCCTCGGGTTCCTGAGTCGGTGGTCAATACAGCTCACATTCCAAAAGAATTAGAACTCTATGGCTCTACTGGGCAGTTGCACGGAGAGCAGTAAAAGTTGCGGACGTCCCCGCACTGGATAACCTTAAACCCGTCGGGAACGCTGTTCATCTGTACGTCCCACGAATACTCGTCCGCTGTCGAAACCCGGGCAAGGCCGGTCTTTTGGCAGCGAGGGCACCTGAGATTTTCAACCCAACTGTCGCGGGCCATCGTAAATACGCGCCGCGGTCTCGAAACGTTCCCTATGTCGTTAAGACGGCAGTCCCTGAGAACCAAAAGGGCCCACTGTTAGAAATCAAAACAAAGCCACTGCGAAATTCAATTAGGCCATGATGGTTGAAACAGGCCAGTACCCCGATTTCGGGTGCTGTCCCTCGTTCGGACACTCCTCGTGACAGATCAGGACACCCGTATTTTCCCGGAATCCACAAAAGCCGCGCTCTGCAGTATTCCAATAGCCGGGGCGGGATTTCATTCCGTATAAATTTTCCGAAGGCCGCTGACATCACCTCAGCGGCCTTTTTATTTGGACTAGCCGGGGGCTTTCTTAGAGTTGATAATGCCTGCGAGAGCCCACCAAAAATGAAAGAGGCCGCCAACCGAGGCGGCCTTTACGTTCATGTTGCGGGCGGCGGCTCAATGTCGGGCGCCAGAGGCGACAGGTCCGCCGCGCCTGGTTCGTCCACTTGCAATTTAAGATCGGCCGCCTTGTCCAAGAGAGCTGCGGAAATCCTGGGGTCCGCTGTTGCTTTAGCCAACCCGAACATGATCGCCGCTTGACGCACGAAGTACTCTTTCCCGATCACCTGACTTTCCCCGTGGTATCCCACCAGCGCCGACCCCATTACTCGGGAATTGGACATTTGTTCCAAACCGAAAGTACAAAAGTGAACTTAAGGGCGGGGTGTGCGCCAGAAGACACTTCGTTCCCGAAATGTTCTGGAAGAGGTACCGGACTTCACAAAATGAAAGAGGCCGCCAACCGAGGCGGCCTTACTCTTCCGTGCGCCAAGCTCCGAGGAGAAACCTGCGCCGAGGTGGACCGCCAGCTTGCCTTTGGGCATCGCGCAGGTCAACGGCGTATCGCTTCATCCATAACCTGACCATCGCGCCAAGGATTAAGAAGGGCGTGACGTAGATCGCCAATACTTCAAGTGCCAGCATGGCCACCTCCGCGAGGGCAGAACAAATTAGGACACTAACAAAATTCTAAATAGGACACGGAGGGTTAAATATGGACAGTACCCGATTTCGGGTGCTGGCCGAATTTAGGACGCTCGCTATTTGAAATTAGGACACCTGCCTGTGTGGCGCAGCGGTAACGTCACAATTGTTCCGCTCTGCGGAACTCACTTTTCGAACTCCACTTCGGCTCAACCCCCCGCCATGATTGAAGTGTAGCATCCGGGGCAGGGGCGACGATTTCATCAGGTAGGTATTTTTCCCGGAAGGGCCGCTGACGATCTCAGCGGCCTTTTTGCACTCGCGGCGGGGAATTAGGACAGTCTGTTTTTGTGGGCTTCCTGTGGCCGCCCGGTCGTTTGTGCAGGTGCCCTGCACGGAATGAAAGAGGCCGCCAACTGAGGCGGCCAACCGATTACCTTCCTCTTGGTTTTAACCATGAGAGATAACGGCGGCGGTTGTCGGATCGGCCCAGGGCCGCGTCCGATGTACTCAGGCAATCGATCAAATGTTGAACGCGCGGTGGCGGGCTAGGCTGTTCTTTCGAGAGCAGAACCCGAAGCCGCTCTCCTATTTCCTTACGGATTGCTGTGTTGTCGTTTGAATCGAGGTTGAGGGCATTTCTGTGGGGCATTTCATTTCCCTCATGCAACTTGCCCTGCCCGAATACTTCAAGCGGGAGCCGGGAATTCGTTCCGGGCAAAAGTACAAAAGTGTACTTAAGGGCAAAGGGGGTTCCGGAGGTGGAACGCGGCTCAGGGGAACTACTGAGCCGGACGCGGCGGCGTTTGACTTCTCATTTTCTTCAAATCAAGCCACTGCGAAAACCAAATTGGGTCACTGGAGAAGGCAAGAGCCGCCAGACGACCTTAACTTCTAAATCGAACTAAGCAACGCTGCCACGCCCATCGCAAAAAATGCGAGGATGATTGGCGGGTAAAGGACCAGCGCCGCATCAAATCGCAGAAAGCTCGGATGGGCGCCGCTCTTGTCGGGACGGCCCGCCCAGATCATCACAGCGGCGATGGCCAGCATCGCGATCCCGGTCCATACGTTCATGTGCGGCCCCCTCCAATTCGGAGGCCAAAGCACAATCGCAAACTACCTATTCGGCAAGCGGACCATTGGTCGCAACCCGATGCCAATTCGTTCGAAACAGGCCAGCGCCCGGCCTCCTAGTCCTCCCGCGATCACGCTTTGATCACGGTTCCGTGTAGTGTGCGCGATGCGACATAAGCGCCCCCATTTCCAAAAGGGGCCACTGCTAAAAATCAAAAGGGACCATTAACTTAACGGGGGATGGAAAGGGGCCAGCACCAGATTTCGTAAAAGAACATATTGCGAACTGAGAACAAATAGGGTACGTTGTTCCATCGGTCCCTGACGCTTCCGTTCCGGCGCGTCAGTCCTTGCCGCCCGTTTGTCCCGCTAGCAAATCCCCGCCATAAGGAGCACGACCTATGTCCGCCACTGCCCTGCGTATCGTCGAAGGATCCTCCATGGACAAGACCAAGGCCCTGTCCGCCGCGCTCTCCCAGATCGAGCGTCAGTTCGGCAAGGGCTCGGTGATGAAACTGGGCAAGAACGACCGCTCGATGGACGTCGAGACCATTTCCTCGGGCTCGCTCGGGCTCGATATCGCGCTCGGCGTCGGCGGCCTGCCGCGCGGCCGGGTGGTGGAAATCTACGGGCCGGAATCCTCGGGCAAAACCACGCTGGCGCTGCACACCGTCGCCGAGGGCCAGAAGAAGGGCGGCATCTGCGCCTTCATCGACGCCGAACACGCGCTCGACCCGGTCTACGCCCGAAAGCTCGGCGTCAACATCGACGAGCTCCTGATCTCGCAGCCCGACACCGGCGAGCAGGCGCTGGAAATCTGCGACACGCTGGTGCGCTCCGGCGCGGTCGACGTGCTGGTGATCGATTCGGTGGCGGCCCTGGTGCCGAAGGCCGAACTCGAAGGCGAGATGGGCGATTCATTGCCCGGGCTGCAGGCGCGGCTGATGAGCCAGGCGTTGCGCAAGCTCACCGCCTCGATCAACAAATCCAACACCATGGTGATCTTCATCAACCAGATCCGGATGAAGATCGGCGTGATGTACGGCTCGCCGGAGACCACCACCGGCGGCAACGCGCTGAAATTCTACGCCTCCGTCCGCCTCGACATCCGCCGCATCGGCGCCATCAAGGAGCGCGACGAGGTGGTCGGCAACCAGACCCGCGTCAAGGTGGTGAAGAACAAGCTGGCGCCGCCGTTCAAGCAGGTCGAATTCGACATCATGTATGGCGAGGGCGTCTCCAAGATGGGCGAAATTCTCGACCTCGGCGTCAAGGCCGGCATCGTCGAGAAATCCGGCGCCTGGTTCTCCTATGACAGCCAACGGCTCGGCCAGGGCCGCGAGAACTCCAAGGCGTTCCTCAAAGCCAACCCCGACATGACCGCGAAGATCGAGGCCGCGATCCGCCAGAACTCCGGCCTGATCGCCGAGCAGATCCTGGCCGGCTCCCCCGAGCGCGACGCCGACGGCGACGAGCCGGAGGCTGCGGAGGAGTGATTGAGTCTGACGTTTCGACAGGCGGGCGCTGAGGACGTTGAGTTGCCGACGTCCTCGGCGCCCGTTTTGTTTTGCGTATAGCCGGTGAGGACCGATGACGCGTCTGATCCTGACCGGCTGCGTCCGGTGAAGTCTCGAGCGTTCGGACCTCGCCGACATTGTGATTCCTTTCTCCTTTCGCTTCGTGTGGGGACCGTTGCCGTCTCCTGACGAGCTTGCAGCCTATCTCGCCGCGCGCTCGGACACGCACGCTCGGGTACTCACTGGTCGGACTTTGTCGGCCGATGGCGTCCGGCCACCGAAGCTCGCAAGGATCTCGGATTGGTCGAGTTCTGCCAGCACTGTGAGACGGTCGAACTATGGTTTGACCCGGCCCCGAACGACCAATTGCAACTGGTTTGGCTACTCGACTATTTCCGTTCTCATCCGGAGATCGTCGCCCGGTTGAGATTGCGCCTGGTTGACTACGATCTGATCGCGCGTCTGACGAGGAACTTGGCAGGTGGCAGCTGCCGGCCGTCGACGTCACCGGGGATGAGCTCGAGACGGCCAGCGTGACCTGGCAGGCTTATCGAGCGCCGACGCCGGAAGCCTGCTTCGATCTGCTCGGCAAGGATTTGAGCGCCTTGCCGCTGCTCAAGCCGGCCTTGCTCGACCTGCTCGAAGAGCTTCCCTCCAGCGCGACGGGGCTTGGCGCGACGGAAATGCGGATGCTCGAGCTGATCGCGAGGGGATACTCGCTCACGAATGCGCTCTTTCATCTTCGCGGACTCCGCCAACGGCGTGTATTCAGCGACCTGGAAATCGGCTACCTGCTCGATGGGCTTGCGCATGGCCCGCGACCGGCCGTGGCGGGCCTCGACGAGGAACTGCGCACGCTCGACCACGAAAATTTCGGGACCGGCATGCGGCTTACATGCGAAGCGACTGTCGCTCACCGAGTTCGGCAAGGCGGTTCTTGCCCATAAGGAAGATTTCAGCCGACACAACCCGATCGACCGCTGGTGGGGCGGCACCGAGTTGACCAACGATCGCCTGTGGCGCTGGAATCCGGTGCTGATCGCGCCTATGCATCTGTGCCGCCGTCACTCCGCCGTCTGGCGCGGCCACGTTCCCCGGATGCTGCGCAGCGCGATCGCAGTGCGCGGACGATGATGCGCTGCTGATCCGGGGCCATGTTCGCAAAGTGTAGGTCCCGGCTCTGCGGTGCATCGTGAAGCACGCTGCACCGCGTCCGGGACACGATGCATTCGTGTCGCGCGTCACTCCGCCGCCTGCGCGTAATCCTCGACCGGCGGACACGAACACACCAGGTTGCGGTCGCCATAGACGTTGTCGACCCGCCCGACCGGACACCAGTATTTGTCGGTGCGCGAGGTGCCGGCGGGAAAGCAGCCCTCGGCGCGGCTGTAGGCCCGCGCCCAATTATCGTCGGCGATGTCGTGCACGGTGTGCGGCGCGTGGCGCAGCGGGGAAGCCTCGACCTTCCAGCGCCCGGATTCGATTTCCGCGATCTCGCGCCGGATCGCGATCATGGCATCGCAGAACCGATCCAGCTCGGCCTTGGATTCGGATTCGGTCGGCTCGATCATCAGCGTGCCCGGCACCGGAAAGCTCATGGTCGGCGCATGGAAACCGTAATCGATCAGCCGTTTGGCGATGTCGTCGACGGTGACGCCGCTGGACGCCTTCAGCGGCCGCGGATCGACGATGCATTCATGGGCGACGCGGCCCCTGGCGTTGCGGTACAGCACCGGAAAATGCGGATCGAGCCTGGTCGCGATGTAGTTGGCATTGAAAATCGCGATCTCGGTCGCCCGCGTCAGCCCTTCGCCGCCCATCATCAGAATGTAGATGTAGGAAATGGTCAGGATCGACGCCGAGCCGAACGGCGCCGCCGACACCGGCCCGACCATCGGCGCCTTGCCGCCGTCGGTCACGGGATGGCCCGGCAGGAACGGCGCAAGATGCGCCTTGACGCCGATCGGCCCCATGCCGGGGCCGCCGCCGCCATGGGGAATGCAGAAGGTCTTGTGCAAATTGAGATGGCTGACATCGGCGCCGTAATCGCCGGGCCGCGACAGCCCCACTTGCGCGTTCATGTTGGCGCCGTCGAGATAGACCTGTCCGCCATGGCCATGCACGATCTCGCAGATCTCGCGGATATGCTCCTCGAACACGCCGTGGGTGGAGGGATAGGTGATCATGATGGCGGCGAGATTTTTCGAATGTTGTTTCTGCCTTGGCGCTGAGATCGCCGACATCGACGTCGCCGCGGATATCGCAGGCGACCACCACGACTTCCATGCCGGCCATGCTGGCGGAGGCCGGATTGGTGCCGTGCGCCGAGGAGGGGATCAGGCACACCTTGCGATGCGGCTCGCCGCGCGCGGCGTGGTAGCCGCGGATCGCCAACAGCCCGGCATATTCGCCTTGCGCGCCGGAATTGGGCTGCAGCGAGATCGCGTCATAGCCTGTGATGTCGCACAGCCATTGCTCCAGCCGCTTGAACAGCGCGTGATAGCCTTGCGCCTGCTCGCGCGGCGCGAACGGGTGCAGGCTTGCGAAGGCCGGCCAGGTCAGCGGGATCATCTCCGAGGTGGCGTTGAGCTTCATGGTGCAGGAGCCCAGCGGAATCATGGCGCGGTCGAGCGCGAGATCGCGGTCGGCGAGTTTGCGCATGTAGCGCAAGAGTTCAGTCTCGGAGCGATGGGCGTGGAACACCGGATGGGTGAGGAACGCGCTGGCGCGTTTCAGCTCAGCGGGCAGCGCGTCGCGCGCGCCGGCCTCGACGTCGGCGTAAGCAGCTTGCCGCCGAAGGCGCGCCACACCGCCTCGACGACCGCTGGCGTCGTGGTCTCGTCCAGCGCGATAGCCGAGCGTGCGCTCGCCGATCCGCAAGTTTAGTTTTTCAGCTCTCGCCCGGGCGACGATTTCGCTTTGCTTGGCGCCGGCATCCACCGTCACCGTGTCGAAGAACGCCTCGGATTGCGGCGCAAATCCAAGTTTGCGCAATCCCGCCGCCAGCACCGCCGTGCGGCGATGCACGGTGCGCGCGATGTGGGTCAGTCCCTCCGGGCCGTGATAGACCGCGTACATCGAGGCGATCACCGCCAGCAGCACCTGCGCGGTGCAGATGTTGGAGGTCGCCTTTTCGCGGCGGATATGCTGCTCGCGGGTCTGCAGCGCCAGGCGATAGGCGGGTTCTCCACGCGAATCCACCGACAGCCCGACGAGGCGGCCGGGCAATGATCGTTTCAGCGCGTCGCGCACCGCCATATAGGCCGCGTGCGGCCCGCCATAGCCCATCGGCACCCCGAACCGTTGCGCCGATCCAATCGCGATATCGGCGCCGAGTTCGCCGGGGGAGGCTAGCAGCGTCAGCGCCAGCAGATCTGCGGCGACAATCGAGAGCGCGCCTTTGGCGCGCAGCACCGCGATCGCCGGGCGCAGATCGCGCACCGCGCCCGAAGTTCCCGGATATTGCAGCAATCCGCCGAGCACATCGGCCTGGTCGAGATCGGCAAGGGGATCGCCCACGATCAGATTCCATCCCAGCGGCTCGGCGCGGGTGCGCAGCACCGCCAGGGTTTGCGGATGCACCTCGGAATCGACGAAGAACGCTTTGGCTTTCCCGTGCGCGGCGCGCTCGGCCAGCGCCATCGCTTCGGCCGCGGCCGTTGCCTCGTCGAGCAGCGAGGCGTTGGCGACGTCGAGGCCGGTCAGGTCGCAGATCATGGTCTGGAAGTTGAACAAGGCTTCCAGCCGGCCCTGGCTGATCTCCGGCTGATACGGCGTGTAGGCGGTGTACCAGGCCGGATTCTCCAGGATGTTGCGCTGGATCACCGCCGGCAAAATCGTGCCGAAATAGCCCTGGCCGATCAGCGAGGTGAAGACCTGGTTCTGTGAGGCAAGCTCGCTCATATGCGCGAGCGCTTCGGTCTCGCTTAGAGCGGCGCCGAGATCGAGCGGCGTCTTCTGCCGGATCGACGACGGCAGGGTTTCCGCCATCAGCGCATTGAGGCTTTTCGCGCCCACGGTCTCCAGCATCGCCTTGATGTCGCGGGGGGAGGGACCGATGTGGCGGCGCGCGAAGGTGGTTGCGGCCTCGTTGGCGGGTTTGCGGTGCGCGGTCATGGGTTGTTCCTCGCGTTCACGCCGTGTGCTTGGCATAGGCGGCCTCATCCATCAGGCCGTTGAGCTCGCTCTTGTCCGATATCTTCAATTTGAAAAACCAGGCCTTGCCGGCGGCGTCGGAATTGACCAGTGCCGGCTCGGCCGTGAGCGCGTCGTTGACTTCCATGACTTCGCCTGAGATCGGCGCGTAGACGTCGGACGCCGCCTTGACCGATTCCACCACCGCCGCGGCTTCCGCCTTCTTCAGGCTGCGGCCGACTTTCGGCAATTCGACGAACACGACATCGCCAAGCTGCGACTGCGCGTAATCGGTGACGCCGATGGTGGCGACGTCGCCCTCGATGCGGAGCCATTCGTGGTCAGATGTGAACAGCGTCGTCATGAAAAATCCTTTTGGCGTTTGCAGGTTCAGCGTCTGTAGGTGTTGGGAACAAAGGGCATCGGCGATATCAGCAGCGGCAATCGCTGCCCGCGCAATTCGGCAAACACCACGCCGCCAATGGCTGCATGCGACGACGGCAGATAACCCATTGCGACCGGCGCATTGATGCTGGGCCCGAAGCCGCCCGAGGTGACCGCGCCGATCTGTTCGGAAGAGGCGCTATCTGCAAATAACGGCGCGCCTTCGCGCACCGGGGCGCGGCCCTCCGGCCGCAATCCGACGCGGCGGCGCGGCGCGCCGTTCTCAAGCTGAGCGAGAATTTTATCCGCGCCGGGAAAGCCGCCGGCGCGCGCCCCGCCGTTGCGGCGGCTTTTTTGAATGGACCATTCCAGCGCGCCTTCCACCGGCGTCGTCGTGGTATCGATGTCATGGCCGTAAAGACAAAGCCCGGCCTCCAGCCGCAGGCTGTCGCGGGCACCGAGCCCGATCGGCAGCACATCGCTATGTTCAAGCAGCGCCTTGGCGAGCGTCTCGGCCGGTTCGGCCGGGACCGAAATCTCAAAGCCGTCCTCGCCGGTGTAGCCCGAGCGCGAGACGAAACAATCGATGCCGTTAACGCGGCGCGGACCGGCGTCCATGAATCGCATCGCGGGGGCGTCCGCGCACAATGTTGCCAGCACGGATTCCGCCTTCGGCCCCTGCAGCGCGATCAGCGCGCGATCCGCGAGCGGCTCGATCACGCAAGCGTCCGCGAGATTGGCACGCAGATGCGCCTCGTCCTCGGTCTTGCAGGCGGCGTTGACCACCAAAAACAGATGGCTGCCGAAATTCGCCACCATCAGGTCGTCGAGAATGCCCCCGGCGGCGTTGGTGAACTGCGCGTAACGCTGCCGTCCCGGCGCCACGCCAAGGATATCCTGCGGCACCAGCCGTTCCAGCGCCAAGGCCGCGTCCTCGACCTTGCCGGATTTCGGTCGTAGCGCGATCTGGCCCATATGCGACACGTCGAACAGGCCGGCCGAGGAGCGGGTATGCAGGTGCTCCCGGAGCACGCCGGGAGCGAACTGCACCGGCATGTCGTAGCCCGCAAACGGCACCATCTTGCCGCCGCAAGCCGCATGCAGCGCGTGCAAGGGGGTGCGTTTCAGGGGGGACTGGTCATCGCGCGCAAGCATCGTGGGGCCCTCGCGGTTGTCGAGGAAAATTCCTCGAAAACCCGTCGAAGCCCCATCTGTCGCTGTGCCTGAGAGTATTATCCCGTCGGCGGACACATCCGGGCCTGAGCCCGGCGGCGTCTCTTTCCAGATGCTAGCAAGTCACGCGGTCCGTTTGCCTGAGAGTTTCCGGGGCGGTTGCTCCTTCGGCGCCGGCTTCCAGAGCCGGTCTCTCCCGACGTGACTATCTCCTATAGATAGGAGAAAAACACGGCTGCACCAAGGCTGTCAACGCAGCCACGGGAGCTATCAACGGCTCTTGTGCTGATGCGGCAAGCCTCTGATCCGCTGCACACTTTCTGGACACTGCCATCCCCCTTGTCTAAAAGCGGTGCGCGGGACACATGCCCCTTTTGCGGCGAATCCCGGGCTTTTTGCGATTGGACCAAAATGAGCGGCGTTAACGAAATCAGGTCGACTTTTCTGAAGTTCTTTGCCGATAACGGCCACGCCATCGTGCCGTCGTCGCCGCTGGTGCCGCGCAACGACCCGACGCTGATGTTCACCAATGCCGGCATGGTGCAGTTCAAGAACGTCTTTACCGGGGTCGAGAAGCGTCCCTATCAGCGCGCCGTCACCTCGCAGAAATGCGTGCGCGCCGGCGGCAAGCACAACGATCTCGACAATGTCGGCTACACCACGCGCCACAACACCTTCTTCGAGATGCTCGGCAATTTCTCGTTCGGCGACTATTTCAAGGATCGCGCCATCGAGCTGGCGTGGAATCTCGTCACCAGGGAATTCGGCCTGCCGAAAGACAAACTCACGGCGACCGTTTACATCGACGACGACGAGGCCTTCAATCTCTGGAAGAAAATCGCAGGGCTCCCGGAGTCCCGCATCATCCGTATCGCCGGCTCCGACAATTTCTGGCAGATGGGCGACACCGGTCCGTGCGGTCCTTGTTCGGAAATTTTCTACGATCATGGCGACAAGATCTGGGGCGGACCGCCGGGGTCGCCCGAGCAGGATGGCGACCGCTTTGTCGAGATCTGGAATCTCGTGTTCATGCAGTTCGAGCAGCTCGAGAGCGGCGTGCGCAACGCGTTGCCGAAGCCCTCGATCGACACCGGCATGGGACTGGAGCGCATCGCGGCGGTGCTGCAGGGCAAGCACGACAGTTATGAGATCGATCTGTTTGTCGCGCTGATCCGCGCCATCTCGGAATTGACCGGCGCCGATCCGAAGGGCGAGCAGAAGGCCTCATTGCGCGTCATCGCCGATCATCTGCGCGCGACGTCATTTTTGATCGCCGACGGCGTGCTGCCCTCGAACGAAGGCCGCGGCTATGTGCTGCGCCGGATCATGCGCCGCGCGATGCGCCATGCGCAGCTGCTCGGCGCCAGGGACCCGCTGATGCATCGGCTGGTCTGGGCGCTGGTGCGCGAGATGGGCCAGGCCTATCCCGAACTGGTGCGCGCCGAAAACCTGATCGAGGAAACGCTGCGGCTGGAAGAGACGCGGTTTCGCAAGACGCTGGAACGGGGCTTGTCGATTCTCGACGAGAAGAGCGCCGGCCTGAAAAAGGGCGACATGTTCGACGGCGACACCGCGTTTACGCTGTACGACACCTATGGCTTTCCGCTCGATCTCACCCAGGATGCGCTGCGCAACCGCGGCATCTCCGTCGATGTCGCATCCTTCACCGACGCGATGGATCGCCAGCGCGCAAAAGCGCGCGCGGCATGGGCAGGAAGCGGCGATACCGCCAGCGAGACGGTGTGGTTTCCCTTGCGCGAGAAACTCGGCGCCACCGAATTCCTCGGCTATGAGACCGAGACCGCCGAAGGCGTGGTGGCTGCGCTGGTGAAAGACGGTAACGAGGTCGATAGCCTCAAGGCCGGCGAGAGCGGCGCCATCGTTATGAACCAGACGCCGTTTTATGCGGAGTCCGGCGGCCAGGTCGGCGATACCGGCCTGATGACCGGTGAGGGCGTGCGATTCCGCGTCACCGATACCCAGAAGAAGGCGGGCGACCTGGTCGTGCATCTCGGCACCGTCGAGCAGGGCACGCTTAAAGCCGGCACGGCGCTATTGCTCGAAGTCGATCACGCCAGACGCACGTCGATCCGCGCCAATCACTCCGCGACGCATCTGCTGCATGAAGCGTTGCGGCAGGTGCTCGGCGACCATATCGCGCAGCGCGGCTCGCTGGTGGCGCCGGACCGGCTGCGCTTCGACTTCGTGCATCCCAAGCCGATCACGCATGACGAGCTGGCGCGCATCGAGGATATCGCCAACGACGTGGTGCTGGAGAATGACGAGGTCACCACGCGGCTGATGGCGGTGGACGACGCCCGCGAAGCCGGCGCCCGCGCGCTGTTCGGCGAAAAATACGGCGACGAGGTTCGCGTGGTTTCGATGGGCAAAAACGCGCGCGAACACGGCAGCAACGCGCTCGGCTGGTCGGTGGAATTGTGCGGCGGCACCCATGTGCGTCGCACCGGCGATATCGGCCTGATCTCGGTGACCGGCGAAAGCGCGGTTGCCTCGGGCGTTCGCCGCATCGAGGCGCTGACCGGGCGCCATGCGCGAAAACACGCCAACGACACCATGGCGCTGGCGAAGACCGCGGCTGCGGAGCTGCGCACCTCGCTCGAGGAGGTGCCGGCGCGCATCGCCTCGCTGATGGAAGAGCGCAAGAGACTGGAGCGCGATCTGTCGGAGGCGCGCAGGAAACTGGCGATGGGGGGCGGCGCGTCGGCTTCCAACGGATCGGAGGCGAGTGCGAGCGGCGTCCGCGAGGTCGGAAACGTCAAGCTGTTGGCGCGTTCGGTCGAAGGTATCGAGATGAAAGACCTCAAGAGCCTCGCCGATGACGGCAAGAAGCAGCTCGGCTCCGGCGTCGTCGCCATCGTCGGCGTCACCGGGGATGGCAAGGCCGGCGTCGTCGTCGGTGTCACCAGCGATCTCACTTCGCGCTTTAACGCGGTCGATCTGGCGCGCGTGGCCTCCCAGGTGCTCGGCGGCAAGGGTGGCGGCGGCCGGCCCGATATGGCGCAGGCCGGCGGCCCCGACGGCGCCAAGGCGGGCGCAGCCCTCTCGGCCATCGAAAAAGCGATGGCCAGCGTGTAGCGGTGGCGGTCCTCCCGCGCAAAAAAGCGGCTGAGACGACCGGGATTCAATTTTTTAAATGTCGTCCCGACCGCGCCTTGCTTGCGCCACAACCCGCGCCGGATTGTGGCTTCGGACGGTCCAATGTGAGATGAGCGGCCGAGTCCAGTCGACAATAGCGGCGCAACGAAAGTCCGACGGGCAGCCGGCACCGGTTCGGGCGCGTCCCACGAGTCATTTTTCTGCCGTACTGGATCAACATTATCCACAGGCGGTGAAGTTCAGTTGGTACGAGGCCTCCACAGCAAATTCGCGGCGGGAATTTCGGACGGAGACCAGGAAATCCAGCAGCGGGGGCGGGGATGGAAACGCTTTACGATTTGCTTGGGGCCCTTCCGAAGGATGATGCTGAAGGTCTCCGGACCGCCTTCCGTCAAGCCGTGAAAGGTGCTCACCCCGACATCCACCCTGGCGATCCCGACGCGGCGCTGAAGTTCAGGGAGATCGTCCGCGCCAACGAAATCCTTGGCGATGTCGAACAGCGGGCGGCCTATGACCATCTGCTGGATCTTGCGCACCTGGAGCAGGAGTTGGGGTCCAGGCGCGCCACCGCCGCGAGGATTCACAAGCTCGCCTCTGGCACGATCGCGCTTGCAGGAGCCTCGGTTGTGACTGTCGGGGGATATTTGCTGTTCATGCACATGTCGGTGGCATCCATGGCTCCGGCAAACCAGGTTGACGTTACCATGCGCGCATCGGCTGAGATCGCTGCCGCAGCCCGGCAGGGTCATCGGATACGACCGGCAAGAGTGCTTCTCTCGCGAAACATGAGAGTGCAAGCAGCCCCGGTCCGGCGATCGCGCCGAGCGCCGCTGTGCCCCAGCCCATTGTGGAAAATGTCCCGGCGGCTAATGTCGGCCCGCCTCTCGATCTCACCGCGGGCGCCAGATCCTTGCGAGCGCGGCGAGTTTCCGCCGACCGCAAGCGCGACCCGAACGGCGGCAACATTTTCCATTACCTGCGAGAATTCGGCCGTGCCTTCGCTGACATCGAACCGGCGAAGCGGGTCGAAAAGCCAGGCCGTACCAAATCTTCCCCGGCGACGGCCGGGAAGCAGCGCGTTGATCAGGCCAGAATTGCGTCTTCGGTGCCGTCGGTGTCCCGACAGCGAACGGCCGCGCAGGATCCCTCGCGAGAGGAGGGGCCTGCGATGGTAAGAATGCCCTAAAGTGTAAGGTTCGCCAGGCTTTGCCGGATCAATGAGCTATTTCGGATCCAGAAACGGCGCGACGACCTCGCGCGTTTCCTTGCTCGGCACCACCGGCACGATCTCGAATGTCATGTCCAGCCCGTGACAGTTCAGGATCCATTCCTGAAGCAGCCGGAGATCGTCGCATTCCATCAGCTGAAAGCAGCGGTCGAAGTTGGGCTCGATCCAGCTGCCGACATAAGTCAGCCCTTCGGGAAATTTTATCCCGGCATCGCGCACCCGCTTGTAGACCGGAATTGGGTCCCGATCCCTAAAACGCTCGATCACCATGAAGAGCATGGGTAACCTCCGTCGCTCGGCGTTACGCAGCGTTCACGACGTTGCGCCGCTTTAGCCCTTGCGCAGGAACACATAATCCGCGGAGTAGGGCGCGCTGTGGGTCGCGCCGGCCTTGTCGCACGCCCCCTCGAACTTTCCGCCCTTTGTATTGATCCGCTGCACCGTGGTGACGCCTGAGAGGACTCCGCTGCCGCGCCGCGAAATCACCTCGAGCTTCAGCCAGGGAATATCGTTCGGCGTCGCGCCGGGGACGCTGGCGGCGGCCTTGCCGACTACGGCGCTGCCGTCGCTGTGTTCCCAGGTCGGACCGGCATAGTGACGGCCGACGGTCTTGCCATCGAGCAATAGTGTCGCGATCGGTTCACGGAATGCCCAGCTTGGCTTGCCGTCGGTGCCGGCTTTGCATTCGTACACCTGCGCGCCCTCGGCGTGCACGCTCAGCACAATGGTTTCGCCCGGCGCCGCAATGGCGTCGGGAAGCGGTGCCTCGGCGGCGCGGGCGCTCACGAGTAAGCCCGATAGCAGGAGCAAGGCCAGTGTTGCCGTCTTTGGGAATGGCATCTCGCACTTTCCGAATTTGTCGTCATTGCGGGGAGCGAAGTGTCAATGACGGTCTAGCCAATTCTTTGCATCAGACGACGCTTATGCCGGCACCATCGCCTTGGTCAGGTTTTCCGCGACCTTGTCGAGGAAGCCGGTGGTGGACAGCCAGCGCTGGTCGGCGCCGACCAGCAACGCGAGATCCTTGGTCATGAAGCCGGCTTCGACGGTCTCGACGCAAACCCTCTCCAGCGTCAGCGCGAACTTGGCCAGCGCCTCGTTGTTGTCGAGCTTGGCGCGATGCGACAGCCCGCGGGTCCAGGCGAAGATCGAGGCGATCGAATTGGTCGAGGTCTCCTTGCCCTTCTGATACTCGCGGTAATGCCGCGTCACCGTGCCGTGGGCGGCTTCGGCTTCGACCGTCTTGCCGTCCGGCGTCATCAGCACCGAGGTCATCAGGCCGAGCGAGCCGTAGCCCTGCGCGATGGTGTCGGACTGCACGTCGCCGTCGTAGTTCTTGCAGGCCCAGACGTAACCGCCCGACCACTTCATGGCGGCGGCGACCATGTCGTCGATCAGGCGATGCTCGTAGGTGATCTTCTTCTCGTCGAATTTGGACTTGAACTCGTGATCGAAAATCTCCTGAAAAATGTCCTTGAACCGGCCGTCATAGGTCTTGAGGATGGTGTTCTTGGTCGAGAGATAGACCGAATAGCCCTTCGACAGGCCCTGGTTGAACGAGGCGCGGGCGAAATCGGCGATGGAATCGTCGAGATTGTACATCGCCAGCGCCACGCCGGCGCTCGGGGACTTGTAGACTTCGCGCTCGATCACCTTGCCGTCGTCGCCGACGAATTTCATCGTCAGCGTGCCCTTGCCGGGAAACTTGAAGTCGGTGGCGCGGTACTGGTCGCCGAAGGCGTGACGGCCGATGATGATCGGCTTGGTCCAGCCCGGCACCAGCCGCGGCACGTTCTTGCAGATGATGGGCTCGCGGAAAACCACCCCGCCGAGGATGTTGCGGATGGTGCCGTTCGGCGATTTCCACATTTCCTTCAGCCCGAATTCCTTTACCCGGCCTTCGTCGGGGGTGATGGTGGCGCATTTGACACCGACGCCGACCTTCTTGATGGCGTTGGCGGCATCGACAGTGACCTGATCGTTGGTCTTGTCGCGGTTTTCCATCCCGAGGTCGAAATACATCAGGTTGATATCGAGGAACGGGTTGATCAGCTTGTCCTTGATGTATTGCCAGATGATCCGGGTCATCTCGTCGCCATCGAGTTCGACGACGGGGTTGGTCACCTTGATTTTTGCCATGGAGATCGGGCCTTTTGGGAAAATAGCGCGTTTCGGGACGGATGGTGATGCAACCCGCGCTATAGCACCGCAAACGCGCTGGCGAAAGCCAAGGCGTTATGCAGTTTCAGCCCATCTTTTGGGTTAGAACGCAGCCTGCGTGGCGGTGCCCGCCACCACATACCAGGTCACGAAGATTCCGCAGATCAGCGCGCCCGGCAGGCTGGAGCCGGTACGCCGCCAGGTGAAGGTAGAAATAATGGCGGCTATCCCGAGCAGCGGCACGAACTGGATGGCGACGATGGTGGAAAGCGGCACGAAGCCGGGATCGGACAGCGGATTGAACAGTTTTCCCGAAAGCCACAGCGTGCCGTATTGGAAGCCCAACAGCACGATGAAGCCTGATGTCAGCGCTAACACGTTGGTGAGGTAGAGCGCGCCGCGCCCCGTGCCCATGGTAGAGAAATTCCGGTGCAGCACGTGCAGCGCGATCACGAAGAACGCCGTGAACGGCACCAGATAGATCAGGAAGATCAGGAACTGTTTTGCGCTCATCAGCTTGAGCGCGACGATCCAGAACCGGAAATCGATCTTGAACAGAATATCGGCCAGCCACAGCGCGGCATAGCCGACGATGGCGGTTAAGACCGCAATCAGGATCGAGGGCAGGACGATGCCTATCCTGCTGGCGCGTTTGGGCGCGAACGGCATCAGCGCGAGCGTGATCAGCCCATTGATGATGGCCCAGACCATGATCTGGTTGGTGATGCCCTGCGGCAGGAATGCCGACGGTGTTACAAACGTTCCGGCGAGCGCGAACGCCGGGTAATAGGTCAGCGCGGGGATGAGGGCTGTTAGCACGAACGCCGTGGTCCAGCGGCCACCGCTGGCGGCGACGTGGGCCGGCATGCTGCCGTCGGCGATCTCGGGCAACCGGAGATGCGAAAACACGGAGGCTTCGAGCAGGCCATCGAATACGCCGACCAGGAGGACGACAAAACCGATCAGCGCGATCAGCGTGCCGATCTCCTTGCGGAACCAGATTTGATCGTCGGCGGGGCGTGGGGTGCCGCCCTGCAACGTCCTGGCGAACCAGTCGAGGCTGTAGCCGATGGCTTGATGCGAAATATGCTCGGCCGGATGGGTGATCGCGGGCGTATAGAGCACCCGCGCGGTGCCCTGCGCGATGTCGCCATAGACCTTGCCCGGCTCGACGGGGCCTTGGGTGCCGAACATCGCCCAGAGCTTCGGGCTTTGGGTGACATCGCGGGCGCGTTCGACCCCCCACATCAGGTTGGAGAATTCCTCGTATTGCGCGAACACCAGCGCGGCATTGCGCGGCCAGCTTGGCGTGCCGTCGGCGGCGAACGGCTTGCCGGTCGACGATCCCTCCAGCACCATCGACTTGTAATCGTTCGGCATCGCGGCCGCGGCGGCCAGAATGGCCCAGCCGCCCATCGAGTGGCCCTCCATGCCGATATTGTTCTTGTCGACGATGTCGAGGCTGCGCAGGTGCGCCAGCCCATCGGGCCCGCCAAAACCGCCTGCGAAGGCCGGCGGATCGCTGTAGCCGTGGCCGGTCTGGTCGAGGTCGAGCACCACGTAGCCGCGGCGGGCAAACTCGATGGCAAAGCCATCCTGGGTCTCCCGCGAATTGATGTAGCCGTGAACCGCGAGCACGCCGGGGGCGGGGGTCTGCGCTGATGCATTCGGCGGGATGTAGAGCAGGGCACTCATGGTGTTGCCCTTGGCGCCGTTGAAGCGCACATCCTGGATCCGGATGCCGCCGGAGGTTTGCGTCAGATGGGCCAGCAAGCCGCCGGCGAGGATGAGAATCAGTCCGGCAATCGCCAGTGACCAACTGCGGCGCATGGCAGCCTCCCCATATCCCCGAGCCGTTGAGCCGGCTTTCGGGCTCGTTTTTGCAGGTTCGCTTTGGTTGTGGTTGATACCCTATCCGAAGGGCGAACGCGCGCAAGCGCCGCTGTGACGGCGCGTTTGAGGTTTTGATGGAAGATTCAGAGACGTGCCTAAGCCAATTATATTGCTTGAGAAATTCTGCCGGACAGGCAATCGAATAGGGCCGCTAGATAAGGCGTTGAATCAGGTTCTTCAGAACTTGATTCAAAACCTTCAGAGGTTGAATCAGAAAGTGAAGTGAGATGTCCGGTTCGGGCACCGACAAGACCAAATCCGGCGTCACGCTCGCCGGCCCCATCGTGATTCTGGTCGAGCCGCAGCTCGGCGAGAACATCGGCATGGCCGCGCGCGCGATGGGCAATTTTGCGCTGACGCGGCTGCGCATCGTCAATCCGCGCGACGGCTGGCCGAACATCGGTGCGCAGCGCGCCGCTGCCGGCGCCGATCATATTCTGGATCAAGTGGAGCTGTTCGACACGGTCGAGCAGGCGGTCGCCGACTGCACGCTATTGTTCGCCACCACCGCCCGCGCCCACGATCAGGCCAAGCCGGTGGTCGCGCCGCCTGCCGCCGCGCGCGAGATCGCGGCTGATATCGCCGGCGGCGGCACCGTCGGCATCTTGTTTGGCCGCGAGCGTTACGGCCTGCAGAACGAGGAGGTCGCGCTGGCGAACCGCATCGTCACCTTTCCGGTCAATCCCGGCTTCGCCTCGCTCAACCTGGCGCAGGCGGTGCTGCTGATCGGCTATGAATGGTTCAAGCTTTCGACCGAGGGCGCGTTGCCGTTCGCGATGCCCGAACGCTCCGAGCGCGCCTCGCAGCATCAGATGCAGGCGTTCTTCGACAATCTGGTGCGCGAACTCGATCAGGTCGAATTCCTTCGCCCGGCGGAGAAGCGCGAGACCATGCTGGTCAATCTGCGCAATATCTTCGCCCGCATGGAGCCGACCAAGCAGGACATGCACACCCTGCACGGCGTGGTGATGGCGATCGCCGAGGGGCGGAAGGGGCCGGCCAAGGGCGGCGTGCTCGACGGCGAACAGGCCACCAGGCTGCGCGCGCTGCTGGCCGAGCACGGGCAGGGCGTCTTGCCGTCGGAAAGCGGCACGGTGAGGGGGCTGGCACGATTGCTGCGGCGAAATCCGACCGATGCCGAACGCATCCTGTGGCAGGCCTTGACCACCGACCGCCGCTTCGCCGGAAAATTCAAACGCCAGACCCCGGTCGGCCGGCACATTCCGGATTTTGTCTCCTTTGCGCACAGAATCGCGATCGAGCTGATCAACTCCGACGAGACCGAAGTCATCGCCAGCGACCGCGCCGCGCGGCAGGCGTGGCTGCAGCAACGTGGCTACCGGGTCATCACCATGCATGTCGCCGACGTCGAGGGCGATCTGCCCGGGCAGCTCGATCGGCTTGAATCCAGCGTTCTGGAATGCCGTTAAGAGTCCGGTGCAAGTCTTCGCCACCACAAGCCAATTCGCGCTCACAAATTTACTTCGTCGGCCCGGGATTAATGTGCGGCCACGAGGGTTCAACAGGACGCAAAACCAGAAAATCCAGGGAGGCTAAAACATGCGTCTTCGTCAGTCGCTGCAACTCGCTCAGCGTGGCCGGACCTGCCTGCGCGCAGGCGCCTCAAGTCGAAAAGAATGTGTCGATGGCGATGGCGCTCGCCATCATTCAGGGCACGCTCGATCAGTGCACCAAGGATGGATACAAGGTTTCGGTCACGGTTGTGGACAAAGCCGGCAATGTCGCAGCCTCGGTTCGATGGCGACGGCACCAATCCCCACACCATGGAGTTCAGCCGCCTCAAGGCCTACACCTCCCGTACCCGCGGTCAGACCTCGCTTGAGTTCCAGAAGCTCACCTCGGATCCGGCGAACGCTTACCTGCGCCAGATTCCGAATACGGTGGCGGTGGGCGGCGGCGTTCCGATCAAGGTCGGAAATGAAGTGATCGGTGCTGCTGGCGCGTCAGGGGCTCCCGGCGGCGAAAAGGACGAAGCCTGCATTCTTGCCGGCATCGCCAAGGTCGAAGCCGCGCTGAAATAACAGCGCGTCAGGCGGTCGCGGCATTCCAGTTCTGTCTTGCTGATTTGGCATGCTCTTTGCGTGCCGATACGGCACGTCTGATAATGCCATGGAGAACGCACATGAAACGATCCGACCTCACCGAAAAGCTGCTCGACATCAAGCGCGAGAACGGCTGGAGCTGGAAACACATTTGCGAAAAGATCGGCGGCTACTCCGAAGTCCTGATCGTCGGCGCCATCCTCGGCCAGATGAAATTGACAAAGCCGCAGGCCGCCAACGCCGGCGAGCTGTTTGGGCTGTCGAAATCCGAGATCGCGATGCTCAATGAGACGCCGATGCGCGGCGAGGGCACGCCGATGCCGCCGACCGATCCCCTGATCTATCGGTTCTACGAACTGGTGATGGTCAACGGGCCGGCCTGGAAGGCGCTGATCGAGGAGGAATTTGGCGACGGCATCATGTCGGCGATCGACTTCGACATGGTGATGGAACGCCTGCCCAATCCCAAGGGCGACCGGGTCAAGATCACGATGTCCGGCAAATTCCTGCCCTACAAATATTACGGCGCCAGCGGCAACGTGCCGGAATATGGATTCAAGGAGGGGTGAGCCTAAGACGCGAATGGCGAATGGCGAGTAGCGAATGGCGCCTACAAATTTCTATTCGCTATTCGCTATTCGCCTCTTACGTCCCCGCCTTCACCTGCATGATCGGCCGTCGCCATCAGCTCGTCCATCTTGGCGCGGAGCTCGGTTTCTGACATGGCGATGCCCTTGGCGGTGAGATCGCCCATCACCTTGCGGACCACGGCGCCGGCGCCGGCTTCCTCGAAATCGGCTGCGACGACCTCCCTGGCATAGGCGTTGGCTTGTTCGCCCGACATTCCGAGCTTGTCCGCCACCCACAATCCGAGCAGCCTGTTGCGGCGCGCTTGGGCCTTGAACTTCTGCTCCTCGTCGAGAGCATATTTCTTCTCGAAACCTTCCTCGCGCTTGTCGAAAATGGTCATTTGAGAGGTTCCGATCCTGTGCCGGGATGGTGACGGCGGCCTCATTGCGGCAGCCGGCTTGCGCGCTTAGATAACGGGAGAAAATAGCTAAAACAACGGCCTTAAAGTCGCATCGAGTGCGGTAAAACTCGGCTCCGAGGGACCGGATCGATTGTGCTGGGTGGGCCAATCGGATAGGTTGGACCCGAGGCCCGGTTCTCGTTCTGTTTCCCGTTCCTGGCCTTCACGGCAGCTCCGTCGTGGGTCGCAATCCCTAGGTCATCCGGAGCACACCAAATTCATGGATTTCAACAACACACGGTACATCCCAATGAGCCGTCGGCGCCGCATTTATGAAGGCAAGGCCAAGGTCCTGTACGAAGGGCCGGAGCCGGGAACCCTGATCCAGCACTTCAAGGACGATGCGACCGCGTTCAACGCCAAGAAACACCAGGTGATCGAGGGCAAAGGCGTCCTCAACAACCGGATTTCGGAGTACCTGTTTCAGCATCTCAACGACATCGGAGTGCCCACCCACTTCATCCGCCGCCTTAACATGCGCGAGCAGCTGATTCGCGAGGTCGAGATCGTGCCGCTGGAGGTGGTGGTACGAAATGTCGCGGCGGGATCGCTGTCGCAGCGGCTCGGAATCGAGGAAGGTACCCAGCTGCCGCGCTCGATCATCGAATTCTACTACAAGAACGACCAGCTCAACGACCCCATGGTCTCCGAGGAGCACATCACCGCGTTCGGCTGGGCGACGCCGCAGGAAATCGACGACATCATGGCGCTGGCGATCCGCGTCAACGACTTCCTCACCGGGCTGTTTTTGGGTATCGGCATCCGTCTGGTCGATTTCAAGATGGAATGCGGCCGGCTGTTCGAGAACGAGATGATGCGAATCATCGTCGCCGACGAGATCTCGCCTGATTCGTGCCGGCTCTGGGACATCAAGTCGAACGAGAAGCTCGACAAGGACCGTTTTCGTCGGGACCTCGGCGGCTTGCTGGAAGCTTACACCGAGGTGGCAAAACGGCTGGGCATCCTGATAGAGAACGAGCGGCCTGCCGGCTCCGGTCCGGTGCTGGTGAAGAGCTGAGGTTTTCTGTGAAAGCGCGTGTCACCGTAACGCTGAAATCAGGCATTCTCGATCCGCAAGGCAAGGCCATCGAAGGCGCGCTGAAATCGCTCGGCGTCGACGGCGTCGCCAGCGTGCGCCAGGGCAAGGTGTTCGACATCGAAATCGCAGGCTCCGACAAGGCTAGCGCCGAAGCGGCGTTGAAAGACGCCGCCGACAAGCTCTTGGCGAACACGGTGATCGAGAATTACCGCGTTGAGGTTCTGAGCTAGGCAAGTCAGTTGATGAAATCCGCCGTTCTCGTCTTTCCCGGAATCAATCGCGAGCGCGACATGGCGCGCGCGCTGCGCCTCGCATCGGGTCATGAACCCGCGATGGTCTGGCATGCCGAGACATCGCTGCCCAAGGGCACCGATCTCGTGGTGGTGCCCGGCGGATTTTCCTACGGCGACTATCTGCGCTGCGGCGCCATCGCCGCGCGCGCGCCTGTGATGGACGCGGTGCGCGCCTTCGCCGGCAGCGGCGGCCTTGTGCTCGGGGTCTGCAACGGTTTTCAAATTCTCTGCGAGGCCGGCCTGTTGCCCGGCGTTCTCATGCGCAACGCGCGGCTGAAGTTCATCTGTCATGACGTGCATCTGCGGGTCGAACGCTCGGATACGCCGTTCACGCGCGGCTACAATGCCGGGCAGGTCATTCGCGTACCGATCGCCCATGGCGAGGGCAATTACGAGGCCGACGAAGAGACGCTGAAGCGGCTGGAGGGCGAGGGGCGGGTGCTCTATCGCTACTGCTCCGCCGACGGCGTGGTCGACGAGGACTCCAACATCAACGGCGCCGCGCAGTCGATCGCCGGCATCGTCAACGAGCGCGGCAACGTGCTCGGCATGATGCCGCATCCGGAAAACCACGTCGAAGACATCATGGGCTGCACCGACGGCCGCGGCCTGTTCGCAGGCCTGGTGGCGCATCTGGAGCGCGCGGCGTAGCCGTCCTCCATCGCTATGATGGGGCGCTGTCAGACATTGCTGCCGGTATCTTTCGTCCCACCCGCTTCAGCGTACCGGAAAACGTAAACAGCTTGCGCTCGCCGGATTTGAGCAAGCCGCGCAGAAAAATCATCGAGCCTCCCGCCCGCATGATTTCGCCTGACCCTTCGACCAGTTCGCCTTCGCGCGCGGCGTCGAGAAATTCGCAGGCGAACGACACCGTCACCCCCGGCCCCTGCAGCACGGGCGCGGCCATGGCGAACAGGCAATAATCCGCAAACGCCATGAAGGCGCCGCCATGGACGTTGCGCATGCCGTTGAGATGCTTTTTCTCGACCCGGAACGCACAATGGATGCGGCCGTCATCCTTCATCCGGTGGTAGAACGGCCCGTTATGGGTCTCAAAATTGTCGCGGCTCCAGGTCCGCCAGCCCGCGAATTCCCCTGAGGTTTCGACGTGCAGATCGGGGCGGTTGAGGAATGCGGATTTGGTCAGGTCGTCCACGCGATTTGGCCTTCATTTGAGATATTCAGCCCTTAAATCCGATCCACACCTGATGTGCAAACCCTCTTGGTGCATCGGGTGCCCGCAAAGCTATGGACAGCAGGAAATTGCGCCATAAAAGGCCTTTTCCGGATGATCCGATCTCCCTAATAAGGGACCTCAATCGCTTTAAGAGCCTCATGAACCAGCCGCAAATCACCCCCGAACTCGTCGCCAGCCATGGCCTCAAGCCGGACGAATACGAACGCATCCTCAAGCTGATCGGGCGGGTGCCGAGTTTCACCGAGCTCGGGATTTTCTCGGCGATGTGGAACGAGCACTGCTCGTACAAATCCTCGCGGCTGCATTTGCGGGGACTGCCGACCAAGGCGCCCTGGGTGATCCAGGGCCCGGGCGAGAACGCCGGCGTCATCGACATCGGCGACGGCCAGGCGGTGGTGTTCAAGATGGAGAGCCACAACCATCCGAGCTACATCGAGCCGTATCAGGGCGCGACCACCGGTGTCGGCGGCATCCTGCGCGACGTATTTACGATGGGCGCACGCCCGATCGCCTGCCTCAATGCGCTGAGTTTTGGCGCGCCGGAGCATCCCAGGACCCGGCACCTCGTCTCCGGCGTCGTCGCCGGCGTCGGCGGCTACGGCAATTCGTTCGGGGTACCGACCGTCGGCGGCCAGGTGCGCTTCCACACCCGTTATGACGGCAACATCCTGGTCAATGCGATGGCGGTCGGGCTCGCCGACACGACCAGGATTTTCTACGCGGCGGCCTCGGGCGTGAACATGCCGATCGTCTATCTCGGCTCGAAAACCGGCCGCGACGGCATTCACGGCGCCTCGATGGCGTCGGCCGAATTCGACGACGACTCCGCTGAAAAACGCCCGACCGTACAGGTCGGCGATCCCTTCGCGGAAAAACTGCTGCTGGAAGCCTGCCTCGAAATCATGGAAGCCGATTGCGTGATCGCGATCCAGGACATGGGCGCGGCCGGCCTGACCTGCTCGGCGGTCGAGATGGGCGCCAAGGGCGATCTCGGCGTCGATCTCGATCTCGATGCGGTGCCGACCCGCGAAACCGGCATGAGCGCCTATGAGATGATGCTGTCGGAAAGCCAGGAGCGCATGCTCATGGTGCTCAAGCCCGAAAAAGAGCAACAGGCCGAGGCGATCTTCCGCAAATGGGGACTGGATTTCGCCGTGGTCGGCTACACCACGCCGAGCAAGCGCTTCGTGGTGAAACATGGCGGCGACGTCATGGCCGATCTGCCGATCAAGGAATTGGGCGACGAAGCGCCGCTGTACGACCGGCCGCATCTGCCGTCGCCGCTGTTGCCGGTCGTCCATGCGCGCGACGTCAAGCCGCCGATCGGAATTTCGCCTGCGCTGGAAAAGCTGATCGCGACGCCCGAGCTTTGCTCGAAGCGCTGGGTGTGGGAGCAATACGATCACGTCATTTTGGGCAATACCGTGCAGCGTCCGGGCGGCGACGCCGCGGTGGTGCGGGTGCAGGACGGACCGAAGGGCCTGGCGCTGACGGTCGACGTCACGCCGCGTTATTGCGAGGCCGATCCCTATCAAGGCGGCATGCAGGCGGTGGCGGAGGCCTGGCGCAACATCACGGCGGTCGGCGGACGGCCGCTGGCGATCACCGACAATCTCAATTTCGGCAATCCGGAGCGGCCGGAGATCATGGGCCAGTTCGTCGGCTGCCTGAAGGGCATCTCGGAAGCCTGCCGCGCGCTCGATTTCCCCGTCGTGTCCGGCAACGTCTCGCTCTACAACGAGACCCGATTTCCTGGAGAAGAATTGGGCCGCGGCATCCTGCCGACGCCCTCGATCGGCGGCGTCGGGCTGCTCGACGACTTCACTAAATCCGCCACGCTGGCGTTCAAGGCCGAGGACGAGGCGATTCTGCTTGATCGGGGAAACCCATGGCTGGCTCGGTCAGTCGGTTTATCTGCGCGACATCTGCGGCCGCGAAGAGGGCGCGCCGCCGCCGGTCGATCTCGCGGCCGAAAAGCGCAACGGCGACGTGGTGCGCGGCATGATCCACGCCGGCACCGCGACGGCGGCGCACGATGTATCCGACGGCGGTCTGCTGATTGCGCTGGCGGAGATGGCGATGGCAGGCGGAATCGGTGCGCGGCTATTGGCTGCGCCGGGAGAGATCGTGCCGCATGCCTATTGGTTCGGCGAAGATCAGGCGCGTTACATCGTGACGGTGCCGGGGAGAGAGGCCGGTCGCGTGCTGGCGAAGATGAAGGGCTGCGGCGTGCCATGCGTGCGCATCGGAACCACCGGCGGCGAGACCATCGCCATCGCGGGCGAGGCGCCGGTTTCGGTTAGCTCACTCAAGACCGGCTTCGAGGGCTGGTTTCCGGCCTATATGAACGGCAAGGCGTCCTGAAGTTCACAGTACCCGCGTCGCGCCGGGAATCTTGCGTAGCGCTGCCGTCGCAGCCCAGCTCAATGCGACGGTGAGCACGAACGCGATCGGGGCCTTGACGATGGCAGGGAGATCGAAATCGAAAAGCCAGTATTGCAGCCAGAGCACGATCGGGTAATGCACCAGAAAGATGCCGTAGGCGTCACTCTGCATCGGATCGAGCACACTCCAGCCCGATCGTTCAAACCTCAGGAAAAACGCAAGGATCGCAAACAGGATGGCCGCGCTGAAGGCGACGAAGAACAAGCCGTAGCTCGCCTCATACCATCCAGGCAGCACGGGCGGATTCCCCAATATTTCGCGCTTGATGGCGATCAGCACCCACAGCATGCAATACGGAATGAGCGTCGCGACCACCCAGCCCCAACTGCTCTTCGCCAACCGCCCGTCCGCACTCAACAGCCCGCGATCGAAATTCGCCGCGCCGACCCCGGCCCCGATGAGAAAGTATGCGGCATATAGCAGCACGCGATTGGCCTGAACGTCGAACGGTCCGAATTCGAACCAGCGGCTCGGTCCGAAGTAGAGCCGCGCCGGAATATAGACGACGGCGGTGACCGCCGCCAGAAACAGGAAGAAGTCGGCCGGCCGGTCGTGGCCGCGCAGCGACAGCCGATTGATGGGATCGACGAGCGCAGGTGAGAGGCGATACAGCACGCTGGCCAAAAGATCGAAAACCAGTAACACCCAGACGAACCAAAGCGGGCCGCTGGGCCAGGGACCGACGGTGATCGTCTTCCACCAGAATGCCGCGAAGCCGATATCGGGCTGCTGCCGCAGCGCGATGGCGTAATACGCGATCGGTATGATCGTGAACGCGGCTATCGCGAAGGGCAGGCCAAGCCGGAGGAGGCGATCGCGAATAAAGATCTGCGGCGCCTTATGAGCAAGGCTTGGCCATACGAACAATCCCGAGAGAAAGAAGAACATCGCCATGAAGAAGCTGTCGGTGGCGAGAACGACCGCGTCAAAGCCGAGCCACGACGTGGGATCGGTGTGACCGAAATGAGTGTAGGGAATGACCGCATGGTGGATGACCACCACCAGAGTCAGGAAGGTGCGGGTGCGATCCAGCGCGGCGTTGCGCGTGGTGGCCTTTGGCACCGCCCGAATTTCCGCGGGCGCCGCTGAGCTGGAAATGGACGTCATGTGTGCCCCGGCAGATGATCGTTTCGGATGTTGCCGCCGGGAACCCGATTCAGCAAGGGCCACGCGGCAAAATGCCGATGTGATTCGGCTTGCCGGGCGACGATGCCGGCCCGTCGGGGTTTCCCGGAAAGGTTGGCCAATGGTTGATTTCGGTCAACGAGCGGCGATCAAACGCACCGGTCTCGCGCCCGTTAGCGGAACCAGTCCCAGCGCTCGAAGTTAGATCAGCGATTTCGATTGCGGCCGCCGGTCCCGCGGCTGCAAAGGCTTGGAAGGAGCGGGCGATGACACTTCTCAGATGGGCGCTGCTTTTCTTTCTGATCTCGATCGTTGCCGGCGTCCTCGGCTTCACCGGCATATCGGCGGCAACGGCGGATATCGCCCGCTTCCTGTTTTATGTGTTCGTCGTGATCTTCCTGGTCCTGCTCATCCTCGGCCTCACCATCTTCAGGGTGTAGGCGAGGGGAATAGGCGTTTTTTCCGTCATTGCAGCAATCCAGCTTCCCTTGGGGCTCTGGATTGCTTCGCATGCGCTCGCAATGACGTTACGGCACCTGCTCGATCCTGACTTTGTCCGGATAGAACGCCAGATAGCCGGAAATCTCCGCCATCGCCGGGAATGGCGTCTCATAGGTCCAGATTGCGTTTTCGATGGTTTTGCCGTTGGCAACGACGCTGAAGTAATTCGCATCCCCCTTGTAGGGGCAGTGCGTTACCCGGTCGGTGCGCGCCAGCACGGCCATATTGGCGTCCTTGCGCGGCACATATTGCACGGCCGGGTAGCTTGCTTCCTTCAGTGTCAGGGCATGGGTGCTGTCGGCGATGACGACGCCGCCGGCGGAGACGCGGACGCGCTTCGGGTTCGCCGTAATGGCGATGGGGTGGTCGGGACCGGGGAGTTTCATGGTCGGCAGCCTCTTTCGGTCAGTCCGCTGTGATCGCGCGGGGCGCGACGCAAGCGGCTTTGCAATGACTGGATCGGGAATATAGTGCGACAAGGCGTGACGTAGAAGGGTGACCGCGCTAAGTTCGGGCGCCGCCGCGTGCCGATCGCCGGCCGCGCTTCGGACCGCCGGAAATGGAGAAATACTGGAATGCCGATGGACGCCCACGATATCGAATCGATGATCAAGGCGGCTATACCCGACGCCGAAGTGACGATCCGCGATCTGGCCGGCGATGGCGACCACTATGCGGCGACCGTGATTTCGGAGTCGTTCCGCGGCAAATCCCGCGTCCAGCAACATCAGATCGTCTATCAATCGTTGCAGGGCCAGATGGGCGGAGTGCTTCACGCGCTGGCGCTGCAGACCGGGGTACCTGGCGGACCCGGGGTGCCGGAGGGCTAGCGGGGGCAGGGACTCCATGGCCGGGGACGATCAACGTGGCGCGCTGTTTCGCCCATTTGTGCCGAACCAGCATAGCCGCGTCACTTATGCCGAGCTGTTTTTCGATCTGGTGTTCGTATTCGCGGTCACGCAGCTATCGCATACCCTGCTCGGCGACTTCACCCCGCTTGGGGCGCTGCAGACCACCCTGTTGTTCCTGGGGGTCTGGTGGGTGTGGGTTTATACCTCCTGGATCACCAACTGGCTCAATCCCGAACTGACCCCGGTCCGGGTCCTGCTGTTCTTGCTGATGCTCGGCGGGCTCGTGCTCTCAACCTCGATTCCAAAGGCGTTCGAATCGAGAGGATTGTGGTTCGCCGCTGCCTATGCCGCGATGCAGGTCGGCCGAACGATCTTTCTGCTGGTATCGACACCACCTGCCCGAACCTTGGCGCGCATGAATGCAGTCCGCATCCTGGTCTGGCTGTCGATGTCGGCCGTCTTCTGGATCGCGGGCGGCTTTGCGCAAGGACATTGGCGGCTGATCCTTTGGGCGGTGGCGCTGGGGATCGAATACATCTCGCCGGCGGTGCGGTTCTGGATCCCGAAATACGGCGCGTCTTCGGTGGCGGACTGGGTCGTCGAGGGCGGTCACATGGCGGAGCGCTGCGCCGGATTCATCATCATCGCGCTCGGCGAATCCATCGTCGTCACCGGTGCGACATTTGCCGAGCTGTCCTGGACGACCGAAACCGTTGCAGCCTTCGCCTCGGCCTTCCTCGGCGCTCTCGCGATGTGGTGGATCTATTTCCACAAGGGCGCCGCAGCAGGCTCCGAGCTGATCTCAAAATCGAGCGAGCCCGGGGCGGCTGGCGAGGCTGGCCTACACCTATCTGCATATGCCGATCGTGGCCGGCATCATTCTGTCGGCGGTTGCCGATGAACTCGTGCTGAAGCATCCGGCAGACCATTCCGACCTGAAGACGGTCTTGAGCGCGATCGGCGGGCCATTGCTGTTTCTGCTCGGAACGATCCTCTTCAAGCACACCATTCGCGGCTGGCTTCAACTCTCCCACGGCGCCGGCATCGTTGCGCTCGGCATCCTGGCCTGGTTTGCCGGCGAACTATCGCCGTTGATGCTGTCGTTCCTGACATCAGCGATCATGATCATTGTCGCGGCCTGGGAATCGATCTCGCTGAAGACAGGCGCTCGCCATTCTCAGTCCGAGGCCACCAGCGCGTGAACCGAGAACATGCGCTCCTCATCGGTCCAGGATTCGCGCGGCGTCCAGCCTGAGCCGCGCGCCAGCGCCGTGAAGCGCTCGAGGCTGTATTTGTAGCTGCTCTCGGTGTGGATGCTCTCGCCGGCGCGGAATGAAAAACTCCGGCCAAGCACGCGCACGCTCTGCGCCTTGCGGCTGATCAGGTGCATTTCGATCCGGTGATGCTCGCGATTGTAGATCGCGCGATGGCGGAATGCGCTGGTGTCGAAATTGCCGCCCAGTTCGCGGTTGATGCGGTTGAGCACGTTGAGATTGAAGCGCGCGGTGACGCCGGCGGCATCGTTATAGGCCTCATACAATACGCGCTCGTTCTTTTCGAGATCGACGCCGATCACCATCTGCGCGCCGTGGCCCAGAATGTCGCGGGCGCTGCGCATGAAACGGCAGGCTTCATGCGGCTCGAAATTTCCGAGCGTCGATCCCGGGAAAAACCCCACCTTCGGCATCGCGCCGATGGCCTCGGGCAACGCGAACGGCGCGGTGAAATCCGCGGTGACCGGAAAGACGTCGAGACCGGGGAAATCCTTGCGCAAGGCGGCGGCCTGGGCTTTCAGGAAATCGCCGGAAATATCCACGGGAACGTAGGCGCCGAACGCGCATTCCCTTAACAACAGCCGGACTTTGGTGGTCGCGCCCGCGCCGAATTCCACCAGCGCAGCGCCGTCAGGGATACCAGCCGATATCTCGTTGCCCCGATCGCGCAGGATCGAAAGTTCGGTGCGGGTCGGGTAATATTCCGGCAGCAGCGTAATCTGTTCGAACAGTTCCGAACCCGCGGCGTCATAGAAATATTTCGGCGACAGCCGTTTCGGATGCTGCGACAAATCGTCGATCACGTCGCCGGCAAACGCCGTGGTTTGTTCATCGAAACGCTGCGCTTTGGCCAAAGCGGCGGCATGCACATTCATGATACTCTCCAGAACGCGCTTTCCGGCGCGGTTGAATTCGAACGAAATCAGGTGGCGTAGTCGGCGAGGCGCAGTCCCGTGAATTGCCAACGATGGTGTGGATAAAAGAAGTTGCGATAGCTAATACGGCTATGTCCGCTCGGAGTTGCAAGCGACGAGCCGCGCAGCACCAATTGATTGACCATGAACTTGCCGTTGTATTCGCCGAGCGCGCCCTCGATCGCGCGGTAGCCGGGATAGGGGGCGTAGGCGCTGCGGGTCCACTGCCACACGATTCCGAAAGCGTCGTTGAGATGGCCGGCTCGCGCCGCGACTTCCCACTCCATTTCGGTCGGCAAATGCCTGCCGCTCCAGCGCGCGAACGCGTCGGCCTCGTAATAGCTGACATGGCAGACCGGGGCGGCAGGATCGACCGGCTTTAATCCGCCGAGCGTCATGATCTGCCATTCGCCGTCGATCTGGCGCCAGTGGCCGGGCGCCTGCCATTGTTCGTTGCTGGCGGCCGCGAAGCCATCCATCAGCCAGAGCGTCGGCGTGGAGTAGCCGCCGTCCTTCATGAACGCGAGCCATTCGGCGTTGGTGACGAGATTGCGGGCCAGCCTGACCGGACCTACCAGCGCGCGGTGCGCGGGTTTTTCGTTGTCGAAATGAAACGTATCGTCGGTGTGCCCGACGGTATGGATGCCCTCGTTGAGCGTGATCCATTCGTCGCCGGTTCGCGTTGAAGCGGGGAATTTCCATGCGGGATCGTAGGCCGGCGGGATCGGGTTTTGCGCAAATGCGTGCAGGATGTCGGTCAGCATCAATTCCTGATGCTGCTGCTCGTGATTGAGACCGACTTCCACCAGCGGCGCGATCGCGGCGAGCGTGTCCGCTTTGGCCTCGTGAAAGAACTTCACGATCGCCGCATCGACATGTCGGCGGTAGGCCGTGATCTCGTCAGCGCCGGGACGGGTCAGATGGCCGCGCTGGTGGCGGGCGTGCCGCGGTCCGGCGCTGACATAGTAGGAATTGAACAGATACGCATAATCCGGGTGAAAGGGCTTGTAGCCTTCGCAATGCTCGCCGAGCAGGAATTGCTCGAAGAACCAGGTGGTATGGGCGCGGTGCCATTTCGCCGGGCTGGCGTCCGGCATCGACTGGATCAACTGATCTTCCGGGGTCAGGGGGGCGGCGCGGCGTTCGGTCTCGTTGCGGACGTTAAGGAAGGCGTCCACCAAATCCTGGGCCGGGTTGCCGGAATCGGAGAATAATGACGGGCAAGGGGCGGCAAGCGTGGCCGCAGCGGATGCTGTTTTCGTCACGATAGTCTCCGTTCGGGGGAGAGAACGCTGCACCGGCGGTCGGGTTCCCCGAGAATAGCCTGTCCTAGATAGGGGCTTCCGTCCGGGATAAAAGCCTCCCGAGGCGACCATCAAGGCTACGAAGATGCTGCCGGCCGGCTATGGCCCGGCCTTCGGCCAGGGGCCGGCTGGTCTGAGGGCGAAAACGCGCTTCGCGCTTTTGCCCCTGCATGCCAGCTCCCCGCCATTTTACTTTGGATGCACAATGGTTTGGGATACATATATGACAGTGTCGGGTTTAACGGGCTGATGGCGGCCCGCAAGGTTGTGCCGCAAAAGGACGCTGAGATGAGCATTGAAAAATTTATCGACAACGAAGTGAAATCGAACGACGTCGTGCTGTTTATGAAGGGGACGCCGCAATTTCCGCAGTGCGGCTTTTCCGGGCAGGTGGTGCAGATCCTCGATCACGTCGGGGTCGGCTATAAGGGCCTGAATGTTCTGGAATCCGCCGAACTGCGTGACGGCATCAAGACCTATTCCAACTGGCCGACCATTCCGCAGCTTTACGTCAAGGGCGAGTTCGTCGGCGGCTGCGACATCATCCGCGAGATGTTCCAGGCCGGCGAGCTGCAGCAGCTGCTTGCCGACAAGGGCGTCACGGTCAACGCGGCAGCCTCCGCCTGAGCTTGGCCGCGCGCCAGATCGGCACGGCGCGGCTGGAAGTCATCGTCGCCGACATCACGGGCTTAAGCGTTGACGCCATCGTCAACGCCGCCAACACCTCGCTGCTCGGCGGTGGTGGCGTGGACGGCGCGATCCATCGCGCGGCCGGGCCTGAGCTTCTTGCCGAATGCCGCACGCTGCATGGCTGCGAGACCGGCGGTGCCAAAATCACCTTGGCGTATCGTCTACCCGCGCGGCATGTGATTCATGCCGTCGGCCCGGTCTGGCACGGCGGAGGCCAGGGCGAAGATCAGGCGCTGGCGTCCTGCTACATCAGCGCGATCGAACTGTGCCAGGCCCACGGCCTTGCTTCGATTGCTTTTCCCGCCATTTCCACCGGCGTCTATCGCTTCCCGGCCGACCGCGCGGCGCGAATTGCGGTCTCGACCACGGTCGACATGCTGCCCGCGGCGCCTTCGCTCACCCGCATCATCTTCTGCTGCTTTTCCGACGATAGCGCCGCCCTGCATGCGCGGGCGATGGCGGACGTCGGTAGCCCTTGTACCGATTGAGCCGGCCGCTAAACTCCCCGGCAAAAATCGGGGGGAAGGGACATGAATTTACGTCATGTATTGGGGTCGCTTCTTTGTGGAGCATTGCTGGCGATAGCGGCGGCGCCATCGGTTCGCGCGGAAGGCACTTTCGATATTCCGCCCGGCGCGCATTTCAACCAGGACAAGCTTGCCAGGATCGGCGAGTTCTTCAAAAACGAGGTGACGACCGGCAAGATCCCCGGCGCAATCCTTTTGATCCAGCAGCACGGCAAGCCGGTCTATCACGAGTTTTTCGGCGTGCAGGATGTCGTCTCCAAGGCCCCGATGACGGACCAAACCATCTTCCGCCTGTTCTCGATGACCAAAGCCATCACCAGCGTGGCCGCGATGATGTTGGTCGATGAAGGCAAGCTCGCACTCGAGGATCCGATCGCGAAGTACATTCCTTCCTTCGCGAATGTGAAGGTTGGCGTTGAGAAGAAGAACGAGGACGGCACCAAGACGCTCGACCTGGTGCCGCCGAACCGGCCGCCGACCGTTCTCGACCTGATGCGCCACACCTCCGGGATCACCTATGGCTTTTATGGCGATAGCCTGGTTCGGCTGGCCTACCGCAACGCCAAGATTTATGACGGCGATTTCGACCTTGCCGAATTCGCCGAGCGGATCGCAAAGCTGCCGCTGCACGATCAGCCGGGGTCGCTCTGGCAATACGGTCATTCCACCGACGTGCTGGCACGGATCATGGAAATCGTGTCCGGAAAATCCCTGCTCGAGATCGAGCGGGAAAAGCTGCTCGATCCGCTCGGCATGAAAGACACCGGTTTCTTCGTCACCGATCCGCAGAAGCAGAAGCTGCTGGCCCAGCCGATGCCGAACGACAGCGATTTCCGGGTCGGCCGCGAGAACAATCCGACTGTTCCGAAGAGGTGGCAATCCGCCAGCGGCGGCATGGTTTCGACCATGTCGGATTTTTCGAAATTTGCGCGGTTGCTGCTCGACGGCGGCAAGTTCGAGGGCAAGACCTATTTAAGTCCCAAGGCCTTCGAACTGATGGCCACGGATCATGTAGGTCCGGGTTCCGGCGTCGAGCGCGACTACTTCTATTTTCCCGGCGATGGTTTCGGCTTCGGGCTCGGACTTGCGGTTCGCACCGATCCCGGCAACGCCAAGCCGCCGCCGCCGGGATCGCTGGGGGAGTTGAAATGGGATGGCGCCAGCGGCTGCTATTTCGTGATCGACCGCAAGCAGGACATGTTCTTTGTGTTGCTGGAGCAGACGCCCTCGGAGCGCCAGCGCATTCAGAAGGCCGTAAAGCAGCTGATCTATGAAGCCATGGAGAACTGACGGTTTTACCTGCCGGTGCTGCGTCGCGGTACTGGCGTTTCTGATCGTCGCGTTCGCCGCCGGCCGCGCCGAATCGCCGTCGCCCGTTTCGGCAAGTTTTTCGCGCGAAAAACTGCAGCGGGTCGGCGACTACATCCGCAACGAGATTGCGACCGGCAAGATCCCCGGCGCGATCCTGCTGATCCAGCAGCACGGCAAGCCGGTCTATTTCGAAAACTTTGGCGTGCGCGACGTCGCGACCAGGCTGCCAATGACCGCGGACACCATCTTTCGGATTTACTCGATGTCGAAGCCGATCGCATCCGTCGCCGCCATGATGCTGGTCGAGGACGGCAAGCTTTCCCTCGACGATCCCGTTTCAAAATACATCCCGGCATTTGCGGACGTAAAAGTCGGCGTCGAGAAGCGCGATGAAAACGGCAAGACAGTGCTCGCGCTCGAACCGGTCAACCGCCCCATCACCATCGAAGATCTGCTGCGCCACACATCGGGCCTTACCTACGGCTTCTATGGCGACAGCGCGGTGCGAAAACTCTACGCGCAGGCCGACCTGTTCAATGGCGATGTCGACAATGCCGAATTCGTCGAGCGCATCGCCAGACTGCCGCTTGCCGAACAGCCGGGAACGCTATGGGATTACGGCCATTCGACCGACGTGCTCGGCCGCGTCATCGAGGTGGTGTCCGGGCAGTCGCTGTTTCAGTTCGAGAAGCAGCGGCTGCTCGATCCCCTCGGGATGACCGAGACCGTGTTCTACGTTGCCGATGCCGCGAAGCGGCCGCGCATCGCCGAGCCGATGCCCGACGATCGCTTCATCAGTCCGATCGCCGGAATCAGCGATCCGATGATGCGCGGCACTGGGAATCCGGCGGGGCCGGCATGGTCGGGACGATCGGAGATTATGCGCGTTTTGCGCAAATGCTGCTGAACGGCGGTACGCTCGATGGCAGGCGCTACCTCAAATCCGAGACGATCGCCTTGATGACATCGGATCATATCGGGCCGGAGACCAGGATTGGCCGTGACTATTTCTATTTTCCAGGCCCTTCCAGCGGGTTCGGTCTCGGCTTTGCGGTGCGTACTTCCACGCCGCCAAATACATCGTGGCCGATTGGCGAATATCGCTGGGATGGCGCCGCCGGGACCTTCTTTTTCATCGATCCGAAGGACGATATGTTCGTGATCTTCATGGTGCAGACGCCGTCAGAGCAGCGCGGACGGATTCAACTGGCGCTGAAGACGCTGATCTATGAGGCGCTGAAGAATTGAGTGCTGTAACAATCGTCATTGCGAGCCAACGCGTCGGCGCAAAGCGCCGCCCGATGACAGGTTCCGTGAAGCAATCCAGAGCAGTGAAACAACAATGGATTGCTTCGTCGCGTTGCTCCTCGCAATGACGAGAACGGAGGAAACGACCCTGCTGGATCATGAAAATCGCGTGCGCGACGACCCGCGCGAGTTCGAGGAATGGATGGGCATTGTCAACGACGCCTCGCGAGTCTCGCCGCTTCGCGCGGTGGTGCGGGCGCTGGCGAACGCCGGTGCGTCGGCCGGAATGGGATTGTCGGTCGAGGGCGAGAAGATCAGGTTTTTTCATCGCTGGAATTTGATTGCGGCGCGGAAACGCGGTGATCGCTAAGGACGTTCGATTTAGATAATCTTCAACCGGTTCAACCGTCAATTGCGAGCGAAGCGAACGCAATCGCAGAGAGCCGCAAAGAAAGGCTGGATTGCTTCGTCAGCTTCGCTGCCTCGCAATGACGAGAATTATACCGGATGGCCGTCTACGCTCCCCGCGCGATCTCGCGCACCAGTCCGACCGTCTCCTCGATCATCGCAGCCGAGACGTCGAGATGGGTGCAGGCTCTGATACGGCCGTCCATCATCGCGAGCAGCACGCCGCGCTGACGTAACTCGGCGACCATCTTCTCACCGCTGACGCCGGCGCCATCGGGATCAAAGAAAACCAAATTGGTTTCGGGCTGCTGCACTTTCATGCCGGCTATTTGCGATAATCCCCGCGCCAGCGCCCGGGCATTGGCGTGATCGTCCGCCAGCCGGTCGATGTTGTGGTCGAGCGCGTAAGTGCAGGCCGCCGCGCAAATGCCGGCCTGGCGCATCGAACCGCCCAACCGCTGCTTCCAGCGCCAGACCTCGTCGATGAAATCGCGCGAGCCGGCGATGACAGCGCCGACCGGCGCGCCCAGGCCCTTTGAGAAGTCGATCCAGGCCGAATCCCAGCCTTCAGCCATATCGCGCGCACTGATCCCGGTGGCGACGCAGGCGTTCAATAGCCGCGCGCCGTCCATGTGGGTGGCAAGTCCGTTGGATTTTGCGATTTGCACGACCTCATCGAGCGCGGCTTTCTTCCAGATCGTGCCGCCGCCGATATTGGCGGTCTGCTCGACGCTGACGACGATCTGCGGCGGCTGGTAGCGGCTGCGCGGGTGGAGTGCCTTGCGAAAAGCGTCGGGCGTGAATTGCCCGTCGGCGCCCGGCAGCGGCGTGATCTGGAATCCGCCGAGCGCCGCGTGCGCGCCGCCTTCGCGGGCGATGATATGCGCGGTCTCGTGTGCCAGAATTTCGTCGCCGGGCCGGCAATGCGAAAGTGTCGCCGCGACATTGCACATGGTGCCGGAGGGCATGAACACGGCCGTCTGCTTGCCGAGCAGATCGGCCACGCGCTCGCACAGCAGGTTCACGCTCGGATCGTCGCCGATCTGCTCGTCGCCGACCTCGGCCCGCGCAATGGCCTCGCGCATGCCGGGCGTGGGACGGGTCTGGGTATCGGACAACAGGTTGACGCGGACCGGCGGCTGCTTGGGATCGCGCGGGGCAGGGGTGTAGGTCATGGCGGGTTCTCGTATTTCAGCAGATGGCCGATCTTATCCATACAAAAAGGCCCCGGCAAAACCGGGGCCCTCGATCTTCAGGAACACGCCGATAATAAAAATCAGCGCGAATAGAATTCGACGATCAGATGCGGCTCCATCTGTACCGGGAACGGCACGTCGGACAGAGCGGGAATGCGGGCGTACTTCGCCGTCATCTTGGAATGATCGACCTCGAGGAAGTCGGGCACGTCGCGCTCGGCAAGCTGGATGGCTTCCAGAACCACAGTGAGCTGCTTTGAGGATTCCTTGACCTCGACGAGGTCGCCGACCTTGACCTTGAAGCTCGCGATGTTGACGCGGCGGCCGTTCACCTTGACGTGGCCGTGATTGATGAACTGGCGCGCGGCAAACATCGTGGCCACGAACTTGGCGCGATAGATCACGGTGTCGAGACGGCGCTCGAGCAGGCCGATCAGGTTTTCACCGGTATCGCCCTTCATCCGGCCGGCTTCGACATAAATGCCGTGAAACTGGCGTTCGCTGATGTTGGCGTAGTAGCCCTTCAGCTTCTGCTTGGCGCGCAGCTGCACGCCGAAGTCGGAGAGCTTGCCCTTGCGGCGCTGGCCGTGCTGGCCGGGGCCGTATTCCCTGCGGTTCACGGGGCTCTTCGGGCGGCCCCAGATGTTCTGGCCCATACGGCGATCGATCTTGTATTTCGCCTCACTGCGCTTTGTCATCGCGTCCTCTTTTTGAGTTCGAGTTTTGAGGAAACGCGCCCTCCTGTGCGCCGGGAAATTCCCGGAGCCGACAGGTCCAGCCCTTAAGCTTGAAGGGACGGACCACGGGTCGCGAAACGCATCGCGGGCCGAAATCGGCCCGCGAGCAGGCGGGGTCTTACGGAGAAACCGCCGTCCTGTCAAATGAAAGGCCCGGTTTTGCGGGCCAAAACGGTCGCAATCGGCGGTTCCGCCGGCATCGGGCCGGTCAGGTCGCAACCGCCCGGACCGGCTTTGGCTCCGCCTGCTGCCGATAGCTGCGCATTTCAGCCGCGATCTCGGTGTTCAGCACCTGTTCCAGCCGGGTCAGGGCCTTGGCGACCAGGGCCGCGTCGGTAACCCGGTGATCCCAGCGGATCACGACATCGATGGTCTGGTCCTGCGCCACCACGCCATAACTGAGGATAAACGGCCCAGGGCTGAGCGCATGAAGCTCGCCAGCCCCGTAGGCGGCAACCGAGGTCACCCCAAAACTGCCGAACCAGTTGGCGCGCTGGCGTCCGAAATTCAGCCCGACCACCCAGAACAGCCGGCGAAGCGGCAGCGGTAGCCTCGTTACCCGCAGTATCTTCCGGAAGGCCGGTACCTCGCCGATCGGCGCATCCCTGGCGTGCCGGATCTGCGCATCGATCTCGGTCAACGGCAACGCATCAGCCGCAGGCACCTTTTGCGGCAGCACGCAATCCTGCCCGTCCTCGACGCGCGCGATCGCGATCATCGCGACGCTGCGCGGCAGTTCATAGAAACTGGGCCATGGCCATTTGGCGTAAAGCGTGCGCAGCGCCGGTACTTCCTTCGCCACCAGCGAGAACGCCTTGACGAAGATCGCCGCCCAGCCGGGCGGCTGCGTGGCAAGCGCGCGGGCCTCTAACAGTTGGCGGACGTTGAGGGGTCGGGTGAGCGAAACAAAGGGCACGCGGATCGATGCACGCATGAGGTCGGCGACGAGACGGCGTGGCAGTGAGATTTTTCGAACCGTTCCGCGCATCGTTCCACTCAAGTTCCCGCAACAACAATCCGGCGGACCGGATTACTCCGTCCGCCAGCCCCTGATCTAGCACGAACAGGCCGACCTGACGCCAGATGGTTCTGGCCGGTGGCGCCGGCGGGGCAGCCGGTCTGGCCGGGGCCGCGACCAAAATCCAAAATGTTTTCAGTACTTTGCCACCACGGCGTGGATCGTTTTCAGCGCTTGATCCCGTCAAAACTCGCGGCGATGCCGCGTTGAAACAGCGACCAGTCGAAGCCGAGCGCCAGCGCCACGTAGCCGCGTTCGATCATCTGGTTGGCTTGTTCCGCCGTGCGCGCCACGCCGCCGATCGGGACGCCGCTTTTGCGGATGCCGGCTTCGGCGCGCGCCATCAGCGCCAGCACTTCGGGGTCATCGGCGCGCCCGCGCTTGTCGATGCTGGTTGCGAGGTCGCCGGGCCCGATCACCGCGACGTCGATGCCGGGCACAGCCATGATCTCGTCGATGCGATTGACCGCCTCGACGTGCTCGATGGTGATCATGCAGATCATGTCGTCGTCCGCGGTCGCCATGTAGTCTTGCATCGAGACGCCCCAGCGGAACGGGGCGTGAAACGGGCCCCAGAGCCGGTCGCCGCGCGGCGGATAGCGCACGCTGCGCACGGCTTTTTCGGCATCCTCGCGACTGCAGATCATCGGAAAATTGATTCCCAGCGCGCCGATATCCATCGGCGCTTTCGCAAGCCAGGGCTCGTTGGCGGCAATCCGCGCCAGCGGTACGCAGGGCGTGCCCGAAGTGGCTGTTATCATGGCGTGTGCGGAGCCAAGATCGATCGGACCGTGCTCGAGGTCGACGATGATCCAGTCGAATCCTGAACGGGCCATGATCTGCACCGTCTGAATGCTGGGAATGGTCGCAATCGCGCCGAATGTCGGACGCCCCTCGCGCCATTGCTTGCGGAGACGGTTGAGCGGTGCGGGCGTCGCGGACGTCAAATCAGAAACTCCGTTCGGGTAGGCCATGGGGAAGGGCGGTCGCTTGAAAAACTAGCAGCGCGGCAGGACGTCGAAAAGATCAGGATGCATTCACGCCGGGACGCGGCCGCCGAAAAACGGCATCAACGCCCGGCTCAGCGTGTGCGGCCGTCTGGACGTGAAAATCATCTCCGCGCCGGCGCGGTCGATTTCGCCGCCGGGGGCCCTCAGCAGATCCGCAACGCGCCGGGCAATCGCGGGCGCCGGATCGATCCAGTCCACCGGCCATGGCGCGAGCCTGACCAGCCGGTCCATCAGCAGCGGGTAATGGGTGCAGGCCAGCACGATGGTGTCGGTGCGTGCCGGATCGGCTTCGCTGTCGCCGACAAAACAGGGCGCGAGTTCGGCTGCTATCTCGGGGTCGCCGACCTCAACGCCGCTCAATGCCGCTTCGGCCAGCGAGGCGAGCTCGGCTGAGCCCACCAGCGTCACCTCGCAACCTTGCGCGAAATCGCGGATCAGCGCCTTGGTATATTCGCGCTTGACGGTGCCCCTGGTGCCGAGCACGGAGACGCGTTTGGTTTTCGAACTGCGCGCAGGCCGGCTTGATGGCCGGCACCGTCCCGACAAAGGGCACTTTGTATTGCTCGCGAAGATGCGACATCACCAGCGTCGAAGCGGTGTTGCAGGCGATCACGACCAGATCGGGGGCGTGGGCTGTGATCAATTCGCCGATCAGCGGCACCACCCGCGCGATGATCTGGTCCTCGCTGTGGTGGCCGTAGGGAAAGAACGCATCGTCGGCGACATAGACGTAGTGCGCATCAGGCCGCGCCGCGACGATCTCACGTAATACCGTGAGCCCGCCAAGCCCGGAATCGAACACCAGAATCGTCGGAGGTCCTGCCACGCTGCAATCTTAGCCGATCCCGGGTTACCATTCAGTTGCCATTGCAGGCTCGGGGTTGCGCGGCCCGTTCCCTGGTCAGCTCTCGCCGAACACGCGCTTGAAGATGGTATCGACGTGCTTGAAGTGATAGCCGAGGTCGAACTGCTCGGATATCTCGGCGTCGCTGAGATATTTCTTCACCTCGGCGTCTTTTTTCAGCAGCGTCTGGAAGTCGCCTTCGCCGCGCCACACCGGCATCGCGTTGCGTTGCACGAGCCTGTAGGCGTCCTCGCGGCTACAGCCTTTTTGCGTCAGCGCGATCAACAGCCGCTGCGAATGAACCAGGCCGCCGAGGCGATCGAGGTTCTTCTGCATGTTCGCCGGGTAGATCAGCAACTTGTCGATCAGGCCGGCGAGGCGATTGAGGGCAAAATCCAGCGTCACCGTGGCGTCGGGGGCGATCATGCGCTCGGCGGAGGAGTGCGAGATGTCGCGCTCATGCCAGAGCACGACATTCTCCATGGCCGGCGTCACATAGGCGCGCACCATGCGGGAGAGGCCGGTGAGATTCTCCGACAGCACCGGGTTGCGCTTGTGCGGCATCGCCGAGGAGCCCTTCTGGCCCTCGGAGAAGAATTCCTCCGCCTCCAGCACCTCCGTGCGCTGCAAATGCCGGATCTCGGTGGCGAGGCGTTCGACCGAGGATGCGATCACGCCGAGCGTTGCAAAATACATCGCGTGGCGGTCGCGCGGAATCACCTGGGTCGAGATCGGCTCCGGCACCAGCCCCATCGCTTTGGCGACATGCGCCTCCACCCGCGGATCGATCTGCGCGAAGGTGCCGACGGCGCCCGAGATTGCGCAGGTCGCGACTTCCTTGCGGGCGGTGACGAGCCGCTCGCGGGCGCGGGTGAATTCCGCATAGGCATAAGCGAGCTTCAGCCCGAACGTCACCGGTTCGGCATGAATGCCGTGGGAGCGGCCGATGGTCGGCGTCATCTTGTGCTCGAAGGCGCGCTTCTTCAGCGCCGCCAAAACTTTCTCGACGTCCGCTATCAGCAAGTCCGCGGCGCGGGTCAGCTGCACGTTGAGGCAGGTATCGAGCACGTCGGACGAGGTCATGCCCTGGTGCACGAAGCGCGCCTCCGGGCCGACAATTTCCGCCAGATGGGTGAGGAAGGCGATCACGTCGTGCCTGGTTTCGCGCTCGATCTCGTCGATCCGCGCGACGTCGAAGGTCGCGTTTTTGCCCTTGGCCCAGATCGTCCTGGCGGCTTCCTTGGGGATCACGCCGAGTTCTGCCTGCGCATCCGCCGCATGCGCCTCGATCTCGAACCAGATCTTGAAGCGCGTCTGCGCCTCCCAGATCGAGGCCATTTCCGGGCGGGTGTAGCGGGAAATCATCGACAACTCGTGGCTCAAGCGCGTATTCCGCAAAAGTGGGGACCGGTTTTGCGACTAGAATACACGCAAATTTTTATGGGAGCATTTTCTTGCGGCAAACCGGTTTCCACTTTGCCGGAAAATGCTCTGGATCAAGCCGCGCTTTAGCAGAGCCGCCCCGGAGAGACAAACGCCCGTCGGTGGGGCGGTCGCTCCAACAAGCCAGGCGGCCGGCGCCGCCTCAATCACGGAATATTGACTGACAGATACTGAAATCTGTCAGTCAGATGTGCTATATCCGAGCGTGACGCTGGGTGACGCGGCGTCACCTTGGCTCGCTGGCCGATCGACCGCGAGCCCCGGAGTTACAGAGGGACTTTTCCAATGACGATCGAACTCTTTTATCTGACTGCCCAAATGCACCGCTGGCTCAACTTGCAGGTGGCCCGCCACCTCGAAGCGCAGGCCACAAGATTACGTCCTGCTGAAGGGGCGGTTATGACGAGCGGCCCGATGGCCTTGCGGAAGCTCGGCGCCGACGGTCCCGGAGGTTCAGTTGGCCTTGACCGGATGGGAATGCCGGCCTGCGATGGCTCCGCTGAAGATGCCGAAGGCATCGCCGGCAGAGACGCCGCCACGGGCTCGCGCTATCCTGCCGCGCAGATGGCAGCGCACGAGAGCGAGAAACAGACGGTGCGCGCATGAACGAAACCCTGGTTTTGACCCCTGAGCGAATTCTCGAAGTCACCGAGGACGTGCTGCGCCGCTTCGGGCTGGCGAAAGCCACGGTCGTGGACGTCGCCCGCGCGCTCGATGTCAGCCATGGCAGCGTCTACCGCCACTTTCCAAGCAAGGCCTCGCTGCGCGACGCGGTGGCGAAGCGCTGGCTCGACCGTGCCAACGCGCCCCTTGCCAAGATCGCGGAAGGGGCGGGGCCGGCGCCCGCCAGGCTGGAGCGCTGGCTGCGTGCCATGTTTGCGATCAAATACAAAAAGGTTTGCGACGACCCCGAGATGTTCGCGACCTATCTGGCGCTGGCGCAAGAGGCGCGCGAGGTGGTGCAGGCGCACAAGGATCGTCTCGTCGATCAGATCGCGCATATGTTGTCCGACGGCGTGAAGCAGGGCGCGTTCCATGTCACCGACGTCAAGGCCTCGGCGCGCGCGGTGTTCGACGCCACCATCCGCTTCCATCATCCCGCCCATTCCGAGGAATGGAGCGATCCGGCGCTCGCCGCGCGGATCGACGCCGTGCTGGCGCTGTTGCTCAGGGGCCTGGAAGCGCCGCGCAAGCGCTAATCATCGCTCCGTGCGCCAGCCGCCGCCGTACCGCGTGCCGAAGCGCTCGAGTTCCGCCGCGTGACACCCATCCCTGCCTTTAGCGCAATTGCGCGCCTCAGGCCGCGTGTTGTTTGATATCCATCAAATCTGGCCCAAGGCTGACCGTATCGTCGGCATGGAGGATACGCGTGCTGCTGGCTGTCTTTACCGATATCCACGCCAACCGGCAGGCCTTTAGCGCGTGCCTCGACTTTGCGCGCGCGCGCGGCGCCGAACGGATGATTTTCCTCGGCGACTACGTCGGATATGGCGCCGATCCGGAATGGACGGTTGAAGTGGTGATGGGCCTCGTCGATGCCGGAGCCATAGCCGTGCGCGGCAACCACGACAACGCCATCGGCACCATGACGGAGACGATGAATGCCGAAGCCCAGGCCGCGATCGAATGGACGCGTGGCAGGCTCAGTGCGGCACAGCGGCGCTTTCTGGCAGAATTGCCGCTTACGCTGCAGGAGGATGATCGCCTCTACGTTCATTCCGAAGCCAGCAATCCCGCAAGGTGGCGCTACGTGCAGAATTCGCTGGATGCCGCGCGCAGCATCGTGGCGACAGAAGCCCACGCCACCTTTTGCGGCCACATCCACCAGCCCGCACTCTATTCGATGTCTTCAGCCGCCAAGATAACGAGCTTCGTCCCGACGTCAGGCGTGCCGGTGCAATTGCTTGGGGGGAGGCGCTGGCTGGCCGTTCTCGGCTCGGTGGGGCAGCCCCGCGATCGCGATCCGGCGGCCTCGTTTGCGATGTTCGATACCAGCGCCAGGGAAATCACTTATTGCCGGGTGCCCTACGACGTCGAGGCGGCGGCGAAGCGGATTCGCGAAAACGGCCTGCCGCTCTGGCTGGCCGATCGGCTATTGGTCGGGAGGTAAGCGACGGCCAGGCCTTCGGTTCAGCCCGGCGCGGTCGGCTTGCGATCCCGGCGCGCGGCGTTCTCATGCGGACCACAGTTTAGCAGCGGTACCTCAGCCGACAAAGATGCGTTCGACCAACCAGTAGGTGCCGATCGTGGCCACCGTCAGCGAGGCGATGCGCGGGGTCAGCCGCGCGCCGCGCCCGCGTGCCAGCCACATCAGCGCCGGCAGGAAGACGGCGACGAAGAGTAGCTGCCCGATCTCGACACCCACATTGAAGCCGACCAGTCCGCGTACCAGCGCCGCCCCCTTCAGGCCGAGTTCGCCAAGCGCGGAGGCAAACCCCAGGCCATGCACAAGGCCGAAACCGAAACTCCAGATCCACCGCTTCCGGTCCGGCTCGGCTGCGAAAAGATTTTCCAGCGCGACCCAGACGATCGTCGCCGCAATCAGCGGTTCGATGATGCGGTCAGGTATCGTCACAATGCCCAGCGCCCCGACCGTCAACGTCACGCTGTGAGCCAGGGTGAAGGCCGTGACGATGCGCACCACCGACCACAGGCCTCGCGCAGTGGCGAGCAGCGCCACCAGGAACAGCAGATGGTCATAGCCGGTGAGGATGTGCTCGACACCGAGCCTGACGAAGTCGAACCAGCCCGTCGCGGTCGTGCGGTCGATGTCCACGCTGGCCGTCCTCGACGCCTCCCCGAAGGTCACCTGGCGCTCGCCGCTCGCCGTGCGGATATTGCCGAGGGTCTGGTAGTGCTCGCCCAGAAAGGCGCTCCAGTCTTCGGTAATGTCGAGGCGACCCTGTGAGGCGGCGCAGGTGAAGTCGATCTCGATCGTTGCACGCGTCTCGTTTGCGCCGGCGCCGCCGATGCGCACCCGCCCCGTTCGACAGCGGACGCCGGCGAGGTCGACGGTGACGCTTCCGCGCGCCGCTTCGGCAACCGCCTCCGCCGATGCGCGGTCGCCGTTGGCTGCAGCGACGAGGATGCTCGCCGACGCGGCCGGCAGCTCGGGCAAGGCAACGGAAAGCGCATAGAGCACCCGACCGCCTGCTACGTCGATGCGCAGCAATCCCGTCGTGGTCACATGCGCAAGAGCGTCGCCGCAGCCGATCAGCGCCAGCCAGAGTGCCGCCCATCGCATCAGCCTCGCCGTCACGGCGTTCCTCCTGTCCGCTCCCATTCTTCAGCCACGAAGGTCGGCAGCAGCGCGATCTCCGAACTGCCGTCAAGCCTCGCATAGTGCGACAGGCCCATCGGATTGGTGACGCCAAACGAAATGGCGAAAACCGAAGCGTCGGGCCCGCTGACAACAATGCGCAGCCGCGGCGGCGCGAGGCCGAACTGCGCCGCGCCGGCCCGAGCGACTTCCGTCTCGGTCAGGACGCGGTCCGGCCCCGAATTGCGCAGGAGCTTGAGCGCGCCGTCGAGGCGCACCTCGAAACCCGCGGTGGCTGTCCCCTGCGTGGCGCGCCAGCCGTCCTGCGTGCGCACGAAGTGCCAATGGCCGCGCGGGGCGGCGACATCGATCTCCCGCACGTCCTCGATCGGGATCGTCATCAGTCCCTTCGGTACGAACGGCTCGAGCCCCGGGCCGCCGCGACCGCCGGTAAACGCCAGTGTCACGAGGAAGGCCGTGGCGCCGAGCGCGGCAGCGGCCCAGGCCAGCCTGTTCATCGTCGCCACCACCACATCGCGCTGCCGGCGAGCGCTATCAGCCCGGGCATCAGCAGCACCGTGATGAAGAAGATGCCGCGCATCTGTTCGCCGGTGAGCGAGACCGTGGGAAGCACTTCGACGGGCGGTTTCATCGCCGGCGCCCTTTCCTCACGCGTGAGCCACGCGAGTTCGGCCAGCACGGCGTCGGAGTTGGCCAGATAGGGAAAAAAGGAATTGGAGGCGAAATCGGCGTCGCCCGCGACAATCATGCGGAACGTCGCTGCCGCCGATCCGCTCAACCGTCCCTCGGCGGCGAGCGCGATGATCTGCGATGCGTGCGGCCCGGACTTCGCCTTCGATTGGTCCTCCAGGCGATTGGCGATGACGTAGCTGTCGGCGCTGCTTCCGGCGAGCGGCGTCACCTGCACGCCCGCCACGGGCAAGACCTGCAGCGGGCGCGCGCCGGGATAGAACGAGAGTGCCAGTCCCCGCGTGGCAGGATGGGACCCGTAGCGCGCTACGGCGATCATCTGCTCGTCGGTGAAATAGTGCTCCGTCGGGTCGACGATCACGCCGTCGCGCACCACGATGCCGGCGCTGGCAAGCAGGGCCGCGATGCTCTCGTCGAGCGTGTAGTCCGGCTCGATCAAGAACATCGCAGAGCCGCCGCGCTCCAGATAGCGGCGCAGCACGTCGGTTTCGCCGGGGCTGTAGCGGGTCCGCGGATTAGCTTCGACAACCACGGCGCAATCATCCGCGATCGGCTGTCCGGTGGCGAAGGAGACCTTGCGGGCGACGAGGCCCAGCTTCTCGATGGCGCGTCTCAGGCGGCCGAGACCGTGCTGCTCCATCTGCACGACACCGATGCCGGAGACGTCGTGGCTGTGGTTGTGGGCGCCTTCGAAATGGGTGTGGAACTCGAAATTGTCGATGTCGTATTCGCCGTGACTGGAGGCGAAGCAGATCACGACCTGGCGTTTCCGCAGCAGTCGCAACACGCCGAGCGCGATCTCGCGGTCGTCAGTGGTGATCACTTCGACGCGGCGCTCACCGAGGCGCAGCACGGCTGAATTGTAGGTCCGCACCCCCAGGCTGCTGGCCATTGCCGGATTCTGGTCGGCGTCAATCAGCTGCACGCGGAAATTCGGGTTCTGTCGCTCGAGTTGCCGCAGCATGGCGCCGAGTGCGCCCGCAGCCAGGTTCTGCTTCTGGTAGAAATAGGCGATGTCGACCTGTTCGCTGAGCCCGCGCACGACCTCGCGCGCCTCCGCCGACGGCGTGAAGGCCTTTTCGTGCGTGAGGTCGAGGTGTGCGTCGTGGCGGAACAGCGCCAGATTGGCGAGGATCGCGACCGTCAGGGCGGCGGCGGCAACAAGCGTGGCGGAGGCGACGCGGCTGGCGAAGGCCAGCCTCACCGGCACTTTCAGCCCGGCCGCAAAGAGCAGCGCCAGCGCGAAGACGACCCCGGCAAACCAGCCGAGATTGATCCAGTCGAGCGATTGCAGCGATTCGGTCATCGCTGCGCAAGCCCCCAGGTGGTGAGGAAAAGCGCAAGCATGCTCGCGGTGACGAAATAGCCGATGTCCGACAGGAACACCGAGCCGCTGACCATCGGTTTGAAGTGGCCGATCAGGGAGAGGTTGATCGCAAAGCTGTCGAACGGGGGCGGCAGAAGATAGGACACCGAATCGGCGAACCAAAGCATCAGGAATGCGCCGATCGACAGCGCCGCGGCGACGACCTGGCTCTCGGTGATGCTCGACATCAGAAGGCCGACCGCGACCAGCAGCGAGGCGTGGAGTGCCAGCGCCAGATAGCCTGCGTAGATCGGTCCCCAGTCCGGCTCGCCGTAGCGGTCGAGGATGACCGTGTAGACGAGCGTCAGCGCGAAAATTCCGATCACAAGCGTCAGGGTAGCGGCATATTTCGCCAGCACGACCGAGAGTTCCCGAACCGGCGCGGTGAGCAGCAGTTCGAGCGTCTCCGATCGCCGCTCCTCGGCGAAGGTGCGCATCGTCAGCACCGGCACCAGCAGGATCGAGAGCACATACATCTGGTGAAAGATGTATTGGAGGTTCGCGACCTTGGTGACGAATAGCGTCAGGCTGAACGTATAGCCAAGCACAAGCAGAAATACGGCCGCAACCGTGTAGCCTACCGGCGACGTGAGCGTCGCGTTCAGCTCCTTGGCGAAGAGGATGCGCAGCGTTCTCATGTCAGCGACAAAAACCAGCCTTCGAGATCCGGGGTGTCGGCCATTGCCCGAACGCCGAGCAACCGGCCGTTGAGCAGAACCGCCACCCGGTCCGAGGTCTTCTCCACCTCGCTGAGGATATGTGAACTCATGAGTACCGTATGGCGCCCGGCAAACGAGCGGATCAGTTGCCTCATTTCGATGATCTGGCGTGGATCGAGCCCGTTGGTCGGCTCGTCGAGGATGAGGATGTCGGGATCGTGGATCAGCGCCTGGGCGAGGGCAGCCCGCTGGCGATAGCCGCGCGACAGGGCCCGCGTCGGCTTGTCCACGACGGCGCCCAACGCAAGCTGGTCAACGACCCGCTCCACGGCGTTGGCGACCGCCCGTTCGGGCAGCCCGCGAAGCCGCGCCATGAAGGCGAGGAATTCGCCGACGCGCATCTGCCGGTAGAGCGGCGCCGATTCGGGCACATAGCCGATACGCCGTCGCACCGCGAGCGAATCGCGCACGGTGTCGAGGCCTGCCACCGTGAGCCGCCCTGCAGAAGGCAGCAGATAGCCCGCGAGCAGCCGCATGAAAGTGGTCTTGCCGGAGCCGTTCGGCCCCAACAGGCCGAACACCTCGCCGCGGCGGATGTCGAGCGTCAGTCGGTCGAGCGCCGTGACCGAGCCGTAGCGTTTGCTTACGCTGACAGCCGAGATGGCCGGAGCATCCGTCGCTCGGGCCGGCGCATGGTCCGGCGGCGCCGCGTCGATTGACGAGATGGTCATGCGGCCTCGAAAAAGCAGACAAGCTTACTGCTGCGTCGCCCCGGCGGGCTCGCCTCCAGGTCTGGCGCGGGCACTCCAACCGCGAGAGCCCGCGCCGGTTTCAGCTCTCAATCGTAGAATTCGGGCGCGTGCTTGGTCGCCTTGAAGACCTCCGGATCGTGGCCGTAGAAAATCTGCGCGTTATTGGCGTCACGCACCAGCCGGATGCGCTGATAGCTGCGATAGGCGGCACCCGGATCCACCGTGCCCGGGATCGGCGGAATCAGGTTCTTGTCGAGGTTTTCCTTCAGATAGACGACATCGCTGGTGAGGATCACCGAGCCGGTCTTCGGCAGCTTCACGACCACGAACTGGCTGCCGGGGGTATGGCCGGGAGCACGCATGATGCGCACCGAGCCGTCGTCGAACAGGTCCAGGTCGCCATTGAGGCGGACGATGTTCATCTTCTTGGTATCGGCGAAATCGCCCGGAATGTAATAGACCGAGAAGCCGACATCCGGCCACCAGGCAGCCTTCAGCTCGTCGTCCTGGACCACGAGGGTCGAATTCGGAAACTGGCTGACGTTTCCGCCGTGATCGAGATGCAAGTGACCGGTGACCACGAACTTAATATCGTCGGTCTTGAGGCCGATCTTGGCCAGCTGCGCCGGGATCGCGTCATCCTTGGTCATCTTGAGGCCGAAGCCCTTGGCGAGCGGTCCCCACCATCCGTCGGCGTCGGTTATCGTCTTGTCGTTGTTTCCGGTGTCGATGATGACGTTGCCCTTGGGATGTTTGAGCACGTAGAAGCTCACCGGTGCCCAGTCGATATTGCCTTGCCCGCCCATCTGCAGGGCGGCCTTCGGGAACCCCCCCAACGAGCCGGATGTGAAGACGTAAAGTTTCGGGCCTTCCTGCGCGGCGGCCGGAGCAGCGGCGCTCGCCGCAAGGCCGAGCGCGATAGCTAGACTCACGGCAACATGCTTCGTCGTCATAGCGTTTCCTCCTTTGCGTTCGTTTTTTTACGGGCTCTCTGCGTAGCCACAAAGCCCCGCCCGACGCGGTCGAGGCCAAGCACCCAAGAATAGATTGAGCGCCCCGGCAAAAGCAAGTTGGGAATGGTCTTCTGCGTTGACCGGCCTCCCGTTTTTTGGGTCACGCCAAGGCGGAAACTCCAGTTTTGGATTTGGCGCCTGGCCGTTCTCTTATCGGCTCGCTGCACTGATGCAGAGAACTCCGAACCACCACCCTAGATCGCTTCGCCGCGCGCCAGCGCCGCCGCATTGCGGATCGCGGAAATATTGGCCTTGTAGGCTTCCATGGTGCCGCCCTTGAACACGGCGGAGCCGGCGACGAAGGCATTGGCGCCGGCGGCGGCAAGCTGGCCGGAGACATCCGGACCGACGCCGCCGTCGACCTCGATATCGATCGGGCGGCCCGCAGTCATGGCGCGCAGGTCCTGGATCTTGCCAAGCGCGGACGGAATAAAGGCCTGGCCGCCGAAGCCGGGGTTGACCGACATCACCAGCACCAGATCGATCATGTCGATCACATATTCGATTGCAGTGATCGGCGTGCCCGGATTGAGCGAGACGCCGGCCTTCTTGCCGAGCGCGCGGATCGCCTGCAGCGAGCGATGCAGATGCGGGCCGGCCTCGGCATGCACCGTGATGTGATCGCAGCCGGCCTTGGCGAAGGCCTCGAGATAGGGATCAGCAGGCGAAATCATCAGATGCGCGTCGAAGATCTTCTTGCTGTGCGGGCGCATCGCCTTGATGACGTCGGGGCCGTAGGAAATGTTGGGGACGAAATGCCCGTCCATCACGTCGAGATGGATCCAGTCGGCGCCGGCGGAATCGACGGCGCGGACCTCTTCGCCCAATTTGGCGAAATCGGACGCCAGAATCGACGGCGCGATGACGAGGGGGCGTGACGCAAATTGCTGGGACATGTGCGCTTTCCGAAAAACCACTTTCGAAGCGTGCGGAACGGTTCGGGTAACACGCGCCAGCCTCGCGGGCAATGCGGGCGGCAGCGCGTATCGAAGGCGGAAAATTCTGCCGCAACGGCATCAATTGCCGGGATAGCCGGGCCGGTTCAGTTACCAAAAACTCCGGTTTTATTGGCTTTTTCGCGATGGCACGGCGTTTGCTGATCCTTATGCCGTGAAGGTAAAAGGCCGCGCCGCGCGGCATTTGTCGGAGTTTTGTCATGCTGCTTGCTCTTGGCGCCGTGTCGTCCGCGCTGGATGCCCTCCACTCGCTGACCTCGTCGAAATCGTCGTCTCCGCCATCGACCGGCTTTAGCCAGGCCCCGGCCAACCCGTTCGATCTTTCCGGCAGCACCGCGCCCTCGGGAAGCTCGACGCCGGCTTCCGGCTCCAACGGATTTTCGCAGCTATCGCCGGCTACCATGAGCGCGCTGCTGGCGGCGCAAAGCCAGTCATCGACGGCAACAACCACGTCGGCACCGACCAGCCAGTCTGACGCCCTGAAGGATCTGTTCTCGCAGCTCGATGCCAACGGCGATGGCCTGATCAGCAAATCGGAATTTGAAAACGCGCTCGGCGCCGGCGGAACCAACATCGCGCAGGCCGACGACGTGTTCAGCAAACTGGACAGCAATGGCGACGGTTCGGTCAGCCTCGACGAAATGTCGTCGGGGCTGAAGGCCAATGGCCGTCACCGCCATCATCATTCCGCCAGTTCGGACGGATCCGGCGGCGCGCCCGGCACCGATGGATCGAACTCCGATCCGCTGCTGCAGGCGCTGCAGGGCGCCTCCTCCACCTCGGTGACCAACAGCGACGGCTCGACCACGACGTCAATGACGTATGCCGACGGCTCAAAGGTGACGATGACGTCGCCCGCGGCGAAGACGGCATCCGGCAGCGCGACGTCATCCTACAATGTCATCGAGCAGATGATTCAACGCGAGGCACAGGCGCTTGCGTCCTCGGCTACCGCATCGCTCTCGGTCAGCGTCTGAAATAGATTTTAGCAAACCGTTTGCGGGGCCGGAAAGTTCACATCTACCCAAAACGATCTTTCCACGCCGGCAATGCGCCGGGGAAGGGCAGTGCGGTAGCCGCATGGACGCCGCGCGCGATGGCGCGGGCCACGACATTGGCCGCGACCATGCCGAGTTCGGTGAGGCCGACCAGGGGATCGATCGGCTTTTCGCCGGTTGCGGCGGCGAACAGCACGTCGCCATCGAGCGGCGCGTGCACCGGATAGATCGCGCGGGCAAATCCGGTCTGCGCGATCATGGCGAGCCGCTTGGCCTGGGGTTTCGTCAATATCGCGTCGGTCACGACCACCGCCAGCGTGGTGTTTTCCACGCCAGTTGCCGCAGGCCCGCCCTTGATACGCATCGTCAGCATGTCCGGCGTGAACGAGGGCGGCAGTCCGCGTCCGCCATATTCGCCGTCGATTTCAAACGGCGCCGCCCAGAACCACGGCCCATCGCCGACCGTGACGCTGCCCACCGCATTGACCACCGCCAGCGCCGCAACCCGGACGCCGCCTTGCGTCGCCGCCGATGCCGAGCCGAGCCCGCCCTTGAAATTCGCGGTGGTGGCGCCGAGCCCGGCGCCGACGCTGCCGAGCGCGAAATCCGCGCCGCCGCCGCAGCCGCCGCGGCGTAGCCGAGCTCGCGGTAGGGCGCGAAGCGGCCCCAGGCCTTGTCGCCGCCGTTCAAGAGATCGAACATGATCGCGCCGGGCACGATCGGAATCAGCGCGCCGCGCACCGCAAAGCCGCGGCCCTGCTCGGCGAGCCAGGCCTGCACCCCGCCGCCGGCCTCGAGCCCGAACGCCGAGCCGCCCGCGAGCGCGATGGCGTCGATCCGTTCCACGGTGTTGGCGAGGTCGAGCAGCGCGCCCTCGCGGGTGCCGGGCCCGCCGCCGCGCACGTCGATCGCCGCCACCGCCGGCTCGTCGAAGATCACCGCGGTAACGCCGGACGCCAGCGCGGCGTCATCGGCGTGACCGACGCGGACGCCGGCAATGTCGGTCAGGAGATTTTTCAAGGAGCAGGTCCGTCAGGCCTTGGTCCCGTCAGGGACCTCGATATCTCGTCACGGGGATATACCAGCCTCGAAAAACGGTTCAACTGTCCAGCGCCATTCGGATCATTCTCGCGAGATCGGACTTGCGATACGGTTTGGCAAGCAGCAGTACGCCGGAGTCGAGACGTCCATGATGAACGATGGCATTCTCGGTATAGCCTGACGTGAACAACGTCTTGAGCGAGGGTCGCCGCTTCAGCGCCTCGTCAACCAGCTGGCGGCCATTCATCGACCCGGGCATGATCACGTCGGTGAACAGCAGATCGATGGTGGCAGCGTTGCCGATAGCAGCCAAAGCTTCCGCGGCGTTGCGCGCCTCGAGGGTGGTGTAGCCAAGACTCTCGATCTGGGTAATCACATATCGACGCACGAGTGCGTCGTCCTCCACGATCAGGACTACCTCGTGCCCCCCTTCGATGCGCGATGAGGCCGACAACTCCGCGGTGGTCTGATGCAGTCCGGTTGCTCGCGGCAGGTAAACCTTGACGGTCGTCCCGTGACCTTCCTCGCTGTAAATCTTGATATGCCCGTTGGACTGCTTGACGAAGCCAAAGACCATGCTGAGACCAAGGCCCGTGCCCTTGCCGACTTCCTTGGTGGTAAAGAAGGGATCGAAAACCTTTTCCAGGTCTGCGGCAGGGATCCCGGAGCCGGTATCGCTCACGGCAATCATGACATAGTTTCCCACCGTGACCTCGCTGTGCATGTTTGCGTAGCCTTCATCGAGATAAACGTTGTTGGTCTCGAGTGCGAGCTTGCCACCGGCCGGCATGGCATCGCGGGCATTCAGCGCAAGGTTCAGTAGTGCGGTCGTGAGCTGGCCTGGATCGACCAAAGCCGTCCATGCGTCTGCTGCAAGCAGCGGGGCGATTTCGATTTGCTCACCGAGCGTCGGCTGCAGCAACTTCTCGGTTTCAAGGATCAGCGCATTGACGTCGACCTCGCGCGGCTGCAGCGGCTGTTTGCGGGCAAATGCGAGCAGATGCTTGGTCAGGCTGGCACCGCGTTCCGCGGCTTCATCGATCATCTTGGTGATAGCGGCGAGCTGCGGGCGGTCGGCGACGGCATCGGCCAGAATCCCGACGGTCCCGGTGATGACGGTCAGGATATTGTTGAAGTCATGAGCGATGCCGCCAGTCAACTGGCCGACAGCTTCCATCTTTTGGGCCTGCCGAAATTGCGCTTCCGCGGCGTGTTTTTCCGTAAGATCGCGACCGACGAAGAAATGCCGCCGCACCGGTTCCGACCACGTCCCCATCCACGACAGCATCACGGCCCGGCCGTCCTTGTGGACATAACGGGTGTCGAAGTTGCGCATGTCGTGCCCGCGCCGCGCCGACCGCATCTCGTTCCGGGTGCTGTCAAGATCATCGGGATGGATGAATTCGACCGCGCTGTGCCCGATCATTTCCGCAGGCTCATAACCGAGGATCGCCATGGAGCTCGGGCTGACCTGAACAAAATTTCCCGCGGTATCCGTGACCAGGATCAGGTCCTGCGAAGTCTCGAAGATTCGCCGCCGCTCCTCGATTTCCTGACTAAGCGCCTGCTGCGTCCTTTTGCTCTCGCCGATATCGTGCGCAATCTTGGACGCTCCAACAATCTCCCCCGCAGACGATCTGATCGGAGAGACGCTCAGCGAAACATGCACCTCTCTGCCGTCCTTGTGCAGCCGCAAGGTTTCGTAATGTTCGATCTCTTCACCCCGAGCTATTCGATCGAGGATTTCGCGCACCTCGGCGCGCCTGTCGGGCGGGACGATGATATCAATGTGATTGCCGACCGCTTCCGTTGCGGAAAATCCATACAGCCGTTCGGCCGCCCGGTTCCAGCCGGTGATGGTGCCGTCAAGCGCTTTTGTGATGATGGCATCATTGGACGATTCCACCACCGCGCTGAACAGGCCCTCGCGCTCGAGTGTGGCGATCCCGTTCCGAGGCGGCCCGCTGTCGCAGCGTGACGAGCAGGCGAGACAACTGGGCCTGCAGGCCGACATTGTCGATCAGCAACACCGCCAGAACGAAACTTGCCGCACAGAGTCCGTAGATCCGGCCGAGATAAAATCCCAGATCGAATCTCGCCACGTTGACGATCGCTGACAATGCGATGTCAAACAGCCAGGCACACAGGACGACCATGAGCCAGATGTCGATCACGGAATGCGACCGCCGAAACCATAGGACCAGCAGGGCCGCGAGACTAAGAGACCACACCGCCGACACGACGCCGATCATGGTGGATGTATAGTGCCCCTCGCTCAGCAGCGTCGGCAGCATGTCATGTCTGGCGGTAACGACCCAGGCCAGGGCTGATATCGCAACGACGACCGCAACGACGCTCCCCAGGATCGCTCGGCCGGCCGATCCCGTTATTTTGGCGCCGCCATCCCGGTCTTTCAGCAGCCCATAACCGAGCGCCAGAAGAGGAAATCCGCCATGCCAGATCATATAGAGCCAGACCGTTGTCTGCGGTCCGGCGCCTAAAAGTCCAGCGGGCGCAAACAGGCCTGGAAAGGTCAGAGCGTGAACGACCGCCGCGGCTGCGGTGAACAAATATCCGCTCGCAAGCAGCAGCAGGGCCCGCGACCGCAAGATGCCGAACTGCGAAAACAGCAGGACAGCGGTGATAAGGTCGTTGATCGCGAGCGCGGATTGATAACTCGCAACGAATGCCGGAACCGGAGCAAGCGGAACACCGGCAAAAGGCACCGCACATGCGAAGAGAACCGACGAGACGCCGACAACGGCAACAGCGGCCGTACGATCGCGACTTGTCGCCGGCAAGGTGGAGAGAAAGATGATCCGGTCGTTACCTGCGTGCACTTATGGTCTCCCACATGAACGCATCCGCAAAACCCGCTTATCGACTAGATATGCCAATATCTGCAGAAGGAAAATGCCTCCTTGCAACTCGACGCCTCAACCCAAGGTTACATATCTCTTAATTTGGGGCGAAGAGCCAGAGGATTGGCTGACCAGAGTAACCGCATCTTTACTCACAAGTCGAATAATACCCGCGGGTTTGCCGCAAATCGCAGGTGCCGTCGTAGGCTGGTTTGGAGCGCATCCGGGACCCCGTTATGCCCCGCATTCTTGTTATTGACGACCAATCCGATGTGCGGGCGATGATCTCCATCGTGCTGCGGATCAACCACTTCGATATCGTGGAAGCCGCGAGCGGCGCCGCAGGACTGAAAGAGTTCGAAAATTCCCGATTCGACCTCGTGATCGTCGATATCTTTCTGCAGGGAATGAACGGTTTCGACATCATCACGGTGATGCGCGAACGCATTCCGGATTTGCCGATCGTCGCGATATCGGGAATGACGACACTCGACTTTCTCTCCGCATCGCCCGAACTTTCCAACGTCATATGTCTGCAGAAGCCGTTTCGCCCGAATGAGCTGGTCGCGTGCGATCGAAGCGGCGTGCAGGCTATCCCGGCCGTCTGCTACCGAAGACATAAATGTCGCCTAGCTGATTTTCCGGCCCGGGCTTCTGCACTTGCGGTGAACACAAAAACGCCCCGGCGAGCCGGGGCGTTTGACGTCGTGAAGGGTTTATCGAGCCTTACGATCCCTTCGGATTGATCTCGGTGTAGTTGCCCTTGGCGTCCCATTTGTAGACGACATAGTCGATTTGCTTGATGTCGCCCTTGGCATCGAACTCCATCTTGCCGATCACGGTATCCCACGCGCCGCCCTTGATCGTGTCCATGACTTTCTTCGGATCGGTGGTGCCGGCTTTCGCCACCGCCTGCGACCAGACCTGCATGGCGGCATAGGTGTAGAGCGTGTAGCCCTCGGGGTCGATGTTCTTGGCCCTGAACCGCTCGACGATGGCCTTGGCGGTCGGCTTGTTGCGGGGGTCGGGGCCGAAGGTGAACAGCGTGCCTTCGCCGGCGGGGCCGGTGATCGACGCGAACTCCTTGTCGGCCAACGCGTCACCGGCCATCAGGGTGGTCTTCAAGCCCTGATCGCGCATCTGGCGCACGATCAGTCCGGATTCCTGATGGTAGCCGCCGACATAGACCAGGTCGATATTGTCGCGCTTCATGCGCGAGACGATCGCAGTGAAGTCCTTGTCGCCCTTGTTGTAGGACTCGAACATCTTTTCGGTAAAGCCGGCCTTGTTGAGCGCCTTCTTGGTTTCGTCGGCGAGGCCTTTGCCGTAGGTGGTCTTGTCGTTGAGGATGGCGACGTTCTTGCCCTTGTAGAATTTCGCGATGTAGTCGGCGGCGACCAGGCCCTGCTGATCGTCACGGCCGCAGACCCGCGCCACGTTCCAGAGCTTGCGCTCGGTGAACAGCGGATTGGTGGAGGCCGGCGTAATCTGCAGCACATTGCCGTCGGCATAGGCTTCCGACGCCGGGATCGACGACGAAGAACAGTAGTGGCCTGCGACGAACGGGATTTTCGCGCTGGCGAACTTTTCCGCCACCGAGCGCGCCTGCTTGGGATCGCAGGCATCGTCGCCGATTTCCAGCGCCAGTTTCTTGCCGAGCACGCCGCCGGCGGCGTTGAGGTCCGCCACCGCCTGTTCGGCGCCGTTCTTCATCTGCCGGCCGAATGCGGATTCGCCGCCCGTCATCGGGCCGGCCACTCCGATGGTGATGTCCTGCGCAAGCGCTGTTGTCGACAGCGCAAGCGATGCGCCCAATGCCAGGCCGATGAGTTTCAATGATTTCATGAGGAGTCCTCGCGGGTAGATCGCTACGGGAAGCACCCGGGCAGGCCGGGTTCGAAAGATCGCGGCTATTGTCGGCTGATTTTGCCGTGAAGTCACCGGCAATTTTCAGGCAAATCCACTCACCATGGGTCGTCGTCCGGTGTACGCCAGGACGACCCGTTGGGGCTGTGGCTTATCTCCGCCTTCCGCCTTCCAGATAGGCAGCGCGGATTTCCGGACGCTGCAACAGTTCCGCGCCGGTTCCGCTCAGCGTAATCAGGCCGTTGACCATGACATAGCCGCGATGGGCCAGCCGCAGCGCGTGATTGGCGTTCTGTTCCACGATCAGCACGGTGAGACCGTCCCGCCGGTTCAAAGTCCGGATTGCGTCGAAAATCTGGCGCGCGATCAGCGGGGCCAAGCCCAGCGAGGGCTCGTCCAGCATCAACAGGCGAGGGCGGCTCATCAAGGCGCGGCCGATCGCCAGCATCTGCTGTTCGCCGCCCGATAGCGTACCGCCGCGCTGGGTCAGGCGCTCCTTCAGCCGCGGAAACAGGGTGAAGACACGGTCGAGGCCGGCGGCGCGGTCGGCCTCGCTTCCCTCGGTGGCGTCGGCGCCCATCTGCAGGTTTTCCGCGACGCTCATGCGCGGGAAGATCCGGCGGCCTTCGGGCGCCTGCGCAATGCGCAGCCGGGCGATCTGATGGGTCGGCACATCGGTGATGTCGCGGCCATCGAACTGGATCTGGCCGGCGCGGGCGCGCGGCTTGCCGAAGATCGTCATCATCAGCGTCGACTTGCCGGCGCCATTGGCGCCGATCAAGGCAACGATCTCGCCCGGGTTGATCTCGAGATCGACGCCCTTCAGCGCCTCGATGTTGCCGTAGGCGGCGCGCAGGCCGCGGATCGCGAGCAGGGGCGACGAGGTTGAGGTCATCGCATGACCTCCAAGCCGTCATGGCCGGGCTTGTCCCGGCCATCCACGCCTTTGTGCCCGATCGGTAAGAACGACGTGGATGCCCGGCACAAGGCCGGGCATGACGAGAATATGTAGTGCCGCCTCACAAGCCTAACTCCGACTCCACGGCGGCGACCTCGTCCTCTTCCACGCCCAGATAGGCCGCGATCACCTTGGGGTCGTCGCGGACGTCCTGCGGCGAGCCTTCGGCGATCTTCACGCCGTAGTCCATCACCACGACGTGGTCGGAGATTTCCATCACCACCGACATGTCGTGCTCGATCAAGAGGATCGAGACGCCGTGGTCGGCGCGGATTGCGAGCAACAACTCGCTGAGCGCAGCACTTTCACGCGTGTTCAGTCCGGCGGCCGGCTCGTCCAGGCACAAAAGCGCGGGTTCGGTGCACATCGCGCGCGCGATTTCGAGACGACGCTGGTCGCCATAGGGCAAATTGCCGGCGGCATCGTCGGCGCGCTCGAGCAGTCCGATGCGATCGAGCCAGAGCGTGGCCTGATCGATCGCGCGTTTCTCGGCCGAGCGCCAGGATGGCGCGCCGATCAACCCGAGGAAGGTCAGGCCCGAGGCCAACATCAGCGCATTGTGCTGGGCGACCATCAGGTTTTCCAGCGCGGTCATGCCGGGAAACAGCCTGATGTTCTGAAAGGTACGCGCGACCTTTGCCTGCTTTGAAATCCGGAAATCGTTCAGCCGTTCGAGCCGGATGTGGCGACCATCATCATGGGTCAGCCGCATCGCGCCTGATGTCGGCTTGTAGAACCCGGTGATGCAGTTGAACACGGTGGTCTTGCCGGCGCCGTTCGGCCCGATCAGCGCGGTGATGTTGCGCCGCTCGGCGCCAAACGACAGATCGTTGACGGCGACGATGCCGCCGAAGCGCATTGTCAGACGATCGACGGAAAGAATGCAATCGCCGCTCATCCGTGCCCCTCCTTGACGAGGTCGGATGAGATGGCCTGACTATGCCGCAGGAAGACGGTCGGAGCGCGGTGGCCGATCAGCCCGCGCGGCCGCCAGATCATCAACAGCACCATCGCCACGCCGAACACCAGCATGCGATATTGGTCGAGACCGCGAAACAGCTCGAAGCCGCCGATCATGGTCAGCGCCGCGAGCGCGACGCCGAGCTGCGAACCCATGCCGCCGAGCACGACGATCGCCAGCACCAGCGCCAATTCCTGGAAGGTGAAGGATTCCGGGCTGATAAAACCCTGCCGTGTCGCGAAGAAGGCGCCGGCGAACCCGCCGAACATGGCGCCGGTCGCGAACGCCGTCAGTTTGGTGGTGGTGGTGTTGATGCCGAGCGCGCGACAGGCGACCTCGTCCTCGCGCAACGCCTCCCAGGCGCGTCCGATCGGCAGGCGGCGCAGCCGGATCGTCACCCAGTTGGTCAGCAGCGCCAGCGCCAGGATCAGGTAGAACAGAAACACGATGCGCTGGGTCGTCGAGAATTCGATGCCGAGCCTTGCTGCAAGGCCGTCATCGCCGGGCGTCAGCGGAATGCCGAACAGGGTCGGCCTGGGAATGCCGGTGACGCCGTTCGGGCCGCCGGTCAGGCTCTGCCAATTGATGATGACGAGACGGATGATCTCGCCAAAAGCCAGCGTAACGATGGCGAGATAGTCGCCGCGCAGCCGCAGCACCGGAAAACCGAGCATGACGCCCCAGAGTGCCGCGAGGATGCCGGCCAGCGGCAGGCAGACCCAGAACGACAGGCCGAAATTGGTCGCCAGCAGCGCGTAGGAATAGGCGCCGACGGCGTAGAAGGCGACGTAGCCGAGGTCGAGCAGCCCGGCGAGGCCGACCACCACGTTCAGCCCCCATCCCAGCATCACATAGGTCAGCACCAGAATGCCGAGATCGAGGATGTAGCGCTGATCGTAGAAGATCACCGGCACCAGAAACGTGAAGATCAGGAGCACCGGCGCGATTGCGCGCCGCGCGACCGCAAGCGTCTTTTGCACGGACGGCGGCACGATCCTGATGGTGCCGACCGGTCCCCACCATTGCCGCAGCAATTCGACGATGATGCTGCCGCCGAACACGGCGCGCGACCATGGCGGCGAGATCGCCGAACCTCGTCCAGTAGATCAATTGCCCGGTGGGCCCCGCTTCGGTGCGGATACCGATCATCAGCGAAAACAGCACCAGCGCCACCAGCGCGCTGATCAGGGCTTTCTTGAAGATGAATGCGGCGCCGGGCGCGCGCGAAGCAAGCGTTGGTTCGGGCGCGGGTGCTGTCACGCCGCCGCCTGTCAAACTTTTTCAACTTCGGGCCGGCCCAACAGGCCGGTCGGAAGGAAGATCAGCACGATGATCAGGATCGAGAACGCCGCGACGTCCTTGTATTCGACCGAGAAATACGCCGACCACAGCGTCTCGATCAGGCCGATCGCAAGCCCGCCCAGCATCGCCCCGGGCAATGACCCGATGCCGCCGAGCACCGCCGCGGTAAAGGCCTTGATGCCGGCGACAAAGCCCATGAAGAAATCCACCAGGCCGTAATACAACAGGTACATCATGCCCGCGACCGCGGCGAGCGCGGCCCCGATGACGAAGGTCATGGAGATGGTGCGGTCGACGTCGACGCCGAGCAGCGCCGCCATGGTCTGGTCCTGTTCGCAGGCGCGCATGTCGCGGCCGAGCCGGGTCCGCGCCACCAGCCAGGTGAAGATCGCCAGCAGCACGATGGTGGTGATGACGACGATGATCTGCACATTGGACAGCCGCACCACGAAACCGTCCCGGTCGAACAAGCTGTAGCCGCCGGTGATGATCGGCGGTACCGGCTTGACCCGCGCTCCCTGCGCAATTTGCGAGTAATTGGTCAGCACGAATGACATGCCGATCGCCGACAGCATCGGCGCAAGCCGGAACGAGTGCCGCAGCGGCCGGTAGGCGATGCGCTCCACCGTCCAGCCGTAGAGGGCGGTGATCGCCATCGATACCAGCAGCACGATCAGCAGGATCACGGGAACCACGGTGAGGCCGATCGAGACCAGGATCAGGAAAGAGATCAGCGCGATGAAGCCGCCGATCATGAAGATGTCGCCATGAGCAAAATTGATCATGCCGACGATGCCGTAGACCATGGTGTAGCCGATGGCGATCAGGCCATAGATCGAGCCGAGCACAATGCCGTTGATCAGTTGCTGGGCGAAATAGTCCATGCGCCGCCGCTGTTCGAGCATTTTCCGGCAAAGTGGAATCCGGTTTGCCGCAAGAAAATGCTTCACCTTCATAAGCCGCGGCGGTGGCCCCGGCAGCCGGAACGACGCGTCGTCTCATTTTCTAACAGTGGGAACCCGGTGCGGCAACAGCGCGAGGTGCGGCTTAAAGGGCTTGTACATAGGTAGTTTTTTCGGTCCCACGGTTCCCTCCGCCACAGTCGCGCCAAGCCAGCGTCACGCAATGATCCCAGCGGAACCGAAGTTTCCCTGAAACCAACTCCGGGCCTTTCGGTTGTTTCCGGTTACGTTCAACCAGGGAGATCCCGATGTCCAACCAGAACCAGAATCCGGGCCAGCAGAATCAGAACCCGGGTCAGAAGCCCGGCCAGCAGCAGGGCGGCGGCCAGAAGCCCGGACAGCAACAGCAAGATCCGAACCGTCAGGGCCAGCAGGGCCAAAACCCCAATCAGCAGGGCAAGGGCGGTCGCTAGTTCGGACCGGATTAAGCGAGAGCAGGAGGGTCCCGCCGAAAGGCGGGACTTTTCTTTTGTGGGTCGTGATGTCCGACACGCCCTTCATAGGTCGTGTCGGCGAACGCCGGACGACGCGTGAAAGATGTGATTGCGGCAAGTGACCGGAGGTACTCGCGTCCGCTATCCCCGCCATTAAGGTAAACAAAAGGTTTAAATTGCCCCTCGCAGTTTAAGCAGGTTACCTCGCCGTTCAGCCGCCGCTCCGGTTCGGAGCCTGCGGACAAGCGGGAAGCGACATGTCTACAAACTGGCGGATCAGTTCGTTCAATGGCGCGCTGCTCGCGGCCTATTTTATCCCGACCTGGACCATCGTCGCCTTCAAGATCATGATTTCGCCGATCCAGGGCCTCTATGAACGGCCGAATATATCGGTTGCGCTGTTCATCAGCGATCATCTGCAATTGGCGGCGGTGACTACCGTCCGCTTCGCGTGGCTGCTGGCCTTGGGCAAGCTCACCGTCGCCGCATTTTTCGCGATCTTTCTGGTTTTCATCACCCGCGCCTCGATCCGCAAAAGCGGCGGCTGCGACGAAGCGCTGGCCATTGCCCTTGCCATCGGCAGCGTGATCAGTTTTGCCAGCATGGTAATGGCATCGCAGGTCGGCGAGAGCGCGGCACTTCGGCTGCATGCGACAGAACTATTGCTGCTGCTCGGCACCGCAATCGTGTTGCTGGTCGAACGTCCCGTTTCGCCGCAGCTCGATCGCAGCGTGGCCGCAGATGATCTATCCCTTCAGCAGCCCCAACTCGCTGAGCACCGCTGACGCTTCCTTGACGGCGTGATTGGCGGCGGGCACGCCGCAATAGATCGCCTGCTGCAGGACGATCTCCTTGATGTCATCGGGCGTGAAGCCGCCTTCGGTCAGCGCCGCGCGCACATGCAGACGAAATTCGTCCCATTGGCACAGTGCCACCAGGCTTCCGATCACCAAGATGCGGCGGGTACGTTCGTCGAAATGCGGCCGGGTCCAGATATCGGCCCAGGCATGCCGCGTGATCAGGTCGATGAAGTCGGCATTGAAGGAATTTTGGTTGGCGGCCGATTTGTCGACCCAGGCATCGCCGAGCACCTTGCGGCGCTGCGCCATGCCGGCATCGCGGCGTTGTTGATCGTCCATGGTTTCTCCTTGTCATTGCGTGGAGCGAAGCGACCAAGCAACGCTCGCAACGACGTTGTGGGTCAGGGTTGCGTCAGGAAGCCGATCACGGCGTCGGTGAAGGCGTGGGGCTGTTCGACGTTGGAAATATGCGCGGCGTCGAGAATAGTCAGGCTGGCGCCGGGAATCTGGCTGCGGATGAATTCGCCGGCCGCAACCGGCGTCGACATGTCGTGGCGCCCGGCGATCACCAGCGTCGGGCTTTTGATCTTCGGCAACAGCGCGCGCTGATCGAGCGTGCTCAGGGCTTCGCAGCAGGCGAGATAGCCCTGCACCGGCGAGGCGATCAGCATCGCCTTCATATTCGCCGTGATCTGCGGCTCGCGTTCGCGGAAGTCCGCGGTCAGCCAGCCGGCGATGATGGTATCGGCCACCGCTGCGATGCCGCCTTCCTTCACCGCCTTGATGCGGTTGAGCCAATTGGTCGGATCGGGATAGTAGCAACTGGTGTTGGAGAGGATGATCTTGCCGAATCGCTGCGGTGCGTTGGCGCCCAGCCACTGTCCGACCATGCCTCCCATCGACAGCCCGCACCAGTGCACCTTCTCGATGTTGAGGTCATCGAGGATCGCCAGCACGTCGCGGCCGAAGCGCTCCATGGAATAGGGTCCGGGCGGCACGCCGGACTTGCCGTGGCCGCGCCGGTCGTAGCGGATCACGCGAAAAAGCTGCGTCAGCGCCTTCATTTGCGGCTCCCACATCTGCAGGGTGCTGCCTAGCGAATTCGACAGCATCAGGGTCGGCCCGCCGTCGCGGCCTTCGACGGATACGTTGAGCAGGCAACCGTCGGCATCAATCATCGGCATCGGGACTTTTCTCCGGGTGTCTTATTTGTCGAGCGAGGCGAGCAGCCGGTCGATCAAGGCTTGTGAAATGCCCTGATAGGCCATCGGCTCGAACAGTTTTGTCAGTTTGTCAGCACCCAAATGCGTGACGACATCAGGATATTTTGTCAGCACGTCGTGCAGGCCTTTTTTCTCGGCAACGGCTTTTTTGCTTGCGGCCTCCACCAGATGATGGGCCGCGCTCTTGCCGATCTTTTCCGCCAGCGCCATCGTCACCGCCTCGGCCATGATCAGCCCGCCCGTCGCGTCGAGATTGACGCGCATCCGCGCCGCATCGACTTCCAGCCCCTCGGCAATGTCGACAATCGCGGCAAGGGCGCCCGACGTGACGAGCAGCAAGCTCGGCAGGGTCGGCCATTCCGCGTGCCACGGCCCGGCGCTGCGCTCGTGATCCTGCACCTGGGCTGCAAAAATCGTCGCCGCGAGATTGGGCGCCATGGTGGCCGCGGCGAGCGCAGTCGCGGCCGCGACGGGATTGCGCTTGTGCGGCATGGTCGAGGAGCCGCCGCGGCCTTCGCCCGACGGCTCGAACGCCTCGGCGACATCGGTCTGCATCATCAGCTGGATGTCGCGGGCGATCTTGCCGCATGTTCCCGCAACAATCGCGAGCACCGAAGCCGCCTCCGCAATGCGGTCGCGATGGGTGTGCCACGGCGCATCCGGCAGCGGCAGTTTTAGTTCTTGCGCAAGCCGCTCCGCGACCACCCATCCCTTGTCGCCGAGCGCCGCCAGCGTCCCCGCGGCGCCGCCGAATTGCAGCGCCAGTGCTTCGCTGCGCAGCCGTTTCAATCGCGTCCGCGAGCGGTGCAATGCCGCGGCATATTCCGCGAGTTTAAGCCCGAACGGCATCGGCAACGCGTGCTGCAACCAGGTGCGTGCGACGACCGCGGTATCGCGATGGCGCCGTGCGAGTTTGGCAAAGCCTGCAATGGCGCGGTCGATATCCGGCAACAGCGCATCGATGGCGGCGCGCAAGGTCAGCATGCCAGCGGTATCGATCACGTCCTGGCTGGTGGCGCCCCAGTGCACATAGCGCGCCGCATCGGCGTCGGCCTTGGCGACGTCAGCGGTGAGCGCCTTGACGAGGGGGATCGCGAGATTGCCGGACCGTGTCGCCGCCTCGGCCAGGGCGCCGAGATCGAACGAGGAGGCCTTGCAGGCATTGGCAATCGGGACTGCCGCAGCTGCCGGAATGACGCCGGTCGCGGCTTCCGCGCGCGCGAGCGCTGCTTCAAAATCGAGCATGTGCTGGAGATAGGCCGCATCGTCGCAGACGGCGCGCATGGCGGCGCTCGACAGCATGGGTGCGAGCAAAGGCGAGAGGGAAGTGCTCATGATGCGCGCGACCTAACCATCCCCGTTCGCTCCTGCCAATCCCCAAGCATCAGCGCAAGTCTGTTGCGCTGCGAATATGCATCGCCCGTCCTGTCATGGCCCCTTCCTTTTAGGCCGGGCGTGCCTTACTTGGGGGGCACGAGACGCGCGGATCCCCGGAGACAGCCATGGCTATGACGATGAACGGCGAAGTCCAGCTTGCGGCGCCGCGCGAGGCCGTGTGGAGCAAATTGAACGATCCGGCCGTGCTCAAGGCCTGCATCCCCGGATGCGAGGAGCTGGAAAAAACCGAGGACAATGGTTTCCGCGCGGTCGCCAAAATGAAGGTCGGGCCGGTGTCGGCCCGCTTCAAGGGCCGGGTGACATTGAGCGATCTCGATCCGCCGAACGGCTACAAGATTTCAGGCGAAGGCGAGGGCGGCGTCGCAGGGTTTGCCAAGGGTGGCGCGACGGTGGCACTGGCCGAAAAGGATGGCGGCACTTTGCTGAGCTACGACGTCGAGGCACAGATCGGCGGCAAGCTCGCCCAGCTCGGTCAGCGGTTGATCAACGGTGCGGCCAAGAAATTGGCCGATGAATTTTTCGCGAATTTCGCCAAGGCGGTGCAGGGCTAGTCCTGACCGAAGGGCCGGTAAGTGATATCGGGTTATGCCCCAGGTGAGGTTGCTCATTGCCGGGATGGCCCATATTATGACTTTGGAATGATTTTAATGACTGTGCTGCCGTGCAATGCAGCAGCGCAGAAGAAGAGAGTGCTGAATGGCCAAGATTTCCCTGATCGTGAACGGTAACCCCGTAAATGCCAATGTCGACCCCCGCACATTGCTTGTGCAGTTTCTGCGCGAGAATTTGCGGCTGACCGGCACCCATGTCGGTTGCGACACCTCGCAATGCGGCGCCTGCGTCGTGCACCTCGACGGCAAGGCGGTCAAATCCTGTACCACGCTCGCGGTGATGGCCGACGGGCATGAGGTCAAGACCATCGAGGGCCTTGCTCCTGATGGCGCGCCGCTGCATCCGATGCAGGAGGCGTTCCGCGAACACCACGGCCTGCAATGCGGTTTCTGCACCCCCGGCATGATCATGACCGCGGTCGATATCGTCCACCGCAAGGGCCATGATCTGTCTGACCACACCATCCGCGAAGAACTCGAAGGCAATCTCTGCCGCTGCACCGGCTACCAGAACATCGTTCAATCGATCGCGGCGGGCGCCAAGGCGATGGCGAACTCCGATCTCGCGTAACTGATGTCACCGCGACAGGCGATTAGGAATACCTCATGTACGAATTCAAATATCATCGTCCGGCGACCGTGCGGCAGGCCGCCAATCTCCTGATCAAGAATGAAGACGCCAAGGTGATCGCCGGCGGCCATACCTTGTTGCCGGTCATGAAGCAGCGGCTTGCCAGTCCGCCGCACCTCGTCGACCTCTCCCATATCGAGGGGCTCGACGGCATCGAGATGAAGGGCCGTTCGCTGGTGATCGGCGCCACCGCCAAACACGCCGATGTCGCGGCTTCCGCAGTCGTCGGCGAGGCGATCCCGGCGCTGGCCGAACTCGCAGGCCTGATCGGCGATCCCGCGGTGCGCCACAGGGGCACCATCGGCGGCTCGCTCGCCAACAACGATCCCACCGCCGATTATCCCGCGGCCTGCCTTGCGCTCGGCGCCACCATCGTCACCAACAAGCGCCGCCTGAAGCCCGAGGAGTTTTTCCAGGGGCTGTTCACCACCGCGCTCGAGAGCGACGAGATCATCACCAAGGTGATGTTCCCGGTGCCGAAGAAGGCCGCCTATGTCAAATTCCGCAACCAGGCCTCGCGCTACGCGCTGGTCGGGGTGTTCGTCGCCAAGCGTCCGTCGGATGTGCGCGTCGCCGTCACCGGCGCCGGCTCCGATGGTGTGTTCCGCGTCACCGCGTTCGAGGAAGCCTTGAAGAAGCGCTTCTCGCCCAAGGTGCTCGATGGTTTGACGGTGCCGGCGGAGGGATTGAACAGCGACCTGCACGGCAGTGCCGAATATCGGGCGCATCTGATCGCGGTGATCGCGCGGCGCGCCGTCGAAGCCGCGACCGGCAAAGCGTGACATTGCCAATTACTGCTGCATCAAGGCTGGCTCTCCCATGAGTGCATCGGCGCTACCTGCTTCGGTCGATGCGATGCTCGATCTCCTGACTTCGCGCGGCTATCTTGCCGAGCGCTCGCTGGCAACGGTGACGTATCTGTCGCTGCGCATGGGCCGGCCGCTGTTTCTGGAAGGCGAGGCCGGCGTCGGCAAGACCGAAATCGCCAAGGTGCTGTCGGCGGGGCTGGGGCGAAAGCTGATCCGGCTGCAGTGCTACGAAGGTCTGGACGTCGCCTCCGCGGTCTATGAGTGGAATAGTGCCGCGCAAATGATCGCGATCCGGCTTGCGGAAGCGGTCGGCGATACCGATCGCGAGCAGTTATCCTCCGACATTTTCGCCGAACGCTATCTGATCAAACGGCCGCTGCTGCAGGCGCTGGAGCCGGATGTGGCCGGCGCACCGGTGCTGCTGATCGACGAGCTCGACCGCGCCGACGAGGCGTTCGAGGCTTATCTGCTGGAAATTCTCTCTGACTTCCAGGTGACGATACCCGAACTTGGCACCGTGAAAGCGCCGCAGCCGCCGATCGTCATCGTTACCTCGAACCGCACCCGCGAAATTCACGACGCGCTGAAGCGCCGCTGTCTCTATCACTGGGTGGACTATCCCAGTGCCGAGCGCGAACTCGCGATCGTCAAATCGCGCGTGCCCGGCATTTCCGCAAAATTGTCGCAGCAGGTGGTCGGCTTCGTGCAGGCGCTGCGCGAGCAGGATTTCTATAAGTCGCCGGGGGTCGCCGAGACCATCGACTGGGCCACCGCGCTGACCGAACTCGACGCCCGCTCGCTGACGCCGCAGGTGGTGGGCGACACGCTCGGCGCGCTCCTGAAATACCAGGACGATATCGCGCGGATGCAGGGCGACACGCTGCAGAAGGTTTTGAAAGAGGCGACGAGCGAAAGTTAGTCGTCGATTTGTTCAAGCACGGGGTCGCGACAACGGCAGTAGGCTCCCTCGCCCCGCCCTTGCGGGGAGAGGGCTGGGGTGAGGGGCACTTTGCCGCTTTGCGCCAGCGCAAGTGAATTTAACGCTGTGCTCGGCCCCTCACCCGAAATTCTCGCGTCGCGAGAATTTCGACCTCTCCCCGTAAAGAGCGGGGAGAGGTGACATGAGCCGCTACGTCATGACTGAACTCGAACGGATTCACCTTCGATGACCACGCCGACCACCACGCCCCCCACCGGCCTGATCGCCGACAACGTCATCGGCTTTGCCCGCGCGCTGCGCGCCGCCGGGATTCCGGTCGGTCCCGGCGCTGTCATCGATGCGCTGAAGGCGCTGCGGGTGATCGATATCGGTAACCGCGCCGACGTCTACACCACGCTGGAGTCGATCTTCGTCAAGCGCCACGAGCATGCGCTGATATTCGCGCAGGCGTTCGATCTGTTCTTCCGCGCCGCCGAAGACTGGAAGCACATGCTGGATTCGGTGCCGCTGCCGGACCACGCCCGGAAAAAGCCGCCGCCGGCCTCGCGCCGCGTGCAGGAAGCGTTGTCGCACGCCCAAATGAGCGAAACGCCGCAGGCCCAGGAACAGGAGCTGAGGCTCTCGGTGTCCGACAAGGAAGTGCTGCAGAAGAAGGATTTCGCGCAGATGAGCGCGGCGGAAATCGCCCAGGTCACCCGCGCGGTGGCGCAGATGAAGTTGCCGCAGGCCGAATTGCGCACCCGCCGCTATCAGCCCGACGCCCGGGGCTTGCGGCTCGACATGCGCCGCACCCTGCGCGGGTCGTTGCGCACCGGCGGCGACATCATCGATATCCATCGCCTCGGGCGGATCGACAAGCCGGCGCCGATCGTGGCGCTGCTCGACATATCCGGCTCGATGAGCGAATACACCCGTCTGTTCCTGCATTTCCTTCATGCCATCACCGATGCGCGCAAGCGCGTTTCGGTGTTTCTGTTCGGCACAAGGCTGACCAATGTGACGCGCAGCTTGCGGGCGCGCGATCCCGACGAGGCCTTGGCAAGCTGTTCGTCGACGGTGGAGGACTGGGCCGGCGGCACCCGCATTGCCAATTCGCTGCACACCTTCAACAAATTGTGGGGCCGGCGCGTGCTCGGGCAGGGCGCGATCGTGCTGCTGATCTCCGACGGGCTGGAGCGCGAGGCCGACGCCAGGCTGGCGTTCGAGATGGACCGGCTGCACCGGTCTTGCCGCCGCCTGATCTGGCTCAATCCGCTGTTGCGCTATGGCGGCTTCGAGGCCAAGGCGCAGGGCATCAAAATGATGCTGCCGCACGTTGACGAATTCCGCCCGGTACATAATTTGAGTTCGATCGAGGGGCTGATATCGGCGCTTTCGTCGGGCTCGCCGCCGCATCACCGCAGCCTGATCCGATCAGCAGCTTGAAAGAGGCTCCCATGCTCAATCGCGACGAAGACATTCTCAAAGCGGCTGAGGACTGGCAGAAGGCCGGTCACGGCGTCGCACTCGCCACCGTGGTCGAGACCTGGGGCTCGGCGCCGCGGCCCGCGGGCTCGAGTCTGGTGATCAACGATGACGGGACGTTCCTGGGCTCGGTGTCCGGCGGCTGCGTCGAGGGGGCTGTGGTCACCGAGGCGCTCGACGTGATCGCCAGCGGCCAGCCGAAAATGCTGGAATTCGGCGTCGCCGACGAGACGGCGTGGAATGTCGGCCTGTCCTGTGGCGGCACCATCCGGGTGTTCGTCGAGAAAGTCGGCCAATCGTGAAGCTTGAGACGCTTACGGAAGTCAATGCCGAACGCGCCGCGCGGCGGCCGGTGATTGTCGTCACCGATACCGCCAATGGCGAGCAGCGTTTGGTGAAAGCGAAGGATATCGCCGCGGACCCGTTGCGCGCCGATCTCGTCAAACAGTTGCGCATGGGCAAGAGCGGCATGATCGAGGCCGGCGGCAAGAAGCTGTTTCTCAACGTCTATGCGCCGACCGCCAAACTCGTCATCGTCGGCGCGGTCCATATCAGCCAGGCCCTGGCGCCGCTGGCGCGCGCGCTGGATTATGACGTGACGGTGGTGGATCCGCGCACCGCGTTTGCCAGCCCCGAGCGGTTTCCGGATGTGCCGCTGGTTGCGGAATGGCCCGACGTGGCGCTGCCGCCGCTCAATGTCGATCACTACACCGCCTTCGTGGCGCTGACGCACGATCCCAAGATCGACGATCCGGCGCTGCTGCACGCGTTCCAGCGCGACTGCTTCTATATCGGCGCGCTCGGCTCGCGAAAGACCCACGCCAGGCGTGGCGAACGCCTGAAGGCGCAGGGGGCAAAGGACGCCGATATCGCCCGCATTCACGCCCCGATCGGGCTGCCGATCGGCGCAGTCTCGCCGTCCGAGATCGCGGTCGCGATCATGGCCGAGATCACCGCGCAGCTGCGGTTGCCGAAAGAAGCCGCGGCATGAAATTCGGTCCCGCCAGCCCGACGGAGGCGATCGGCGGCGTCACCGTCCACACCCTGCGCCAGGGTTCGCTGGTGCTGAAGAAAGGCACCACCATCGGTTCCGCCGAGGTCGAGGCGCTGACCCGCGCCGGCGTCAAGGAAATCGTCGTGGTGCGGCTCGAACACGGCGACGTCTCCGAGGACGTCGCGGCGGCCAGCATCGCCCAGGCCGTCGCCGGCGACGGCATCCATGTCGAGCGCGCATTCACCGGCCGCGCCAATCTGTTCGCGGCGAAAGCGGGCGTGCTGGTGGTCGACCGCGCCAAGGTCGACCAAATCAATGGCGTCGACGAAGCCATCACCTTTGCGACCCTTGCCGCCTACAAGCCGGTGGTCGAAGGCGAGATGGTCGCAACCGTCAAGCTCATTCCGTTCGGGGTGCAGGCGAAGCTGCGCGACGCGGCGGTGGCCGCGGCTGCCGGCGGCGCGTTGCGGATCGCGCCCTACGTGATCAAGCGCGTCGGCATCGTCTCGACCTTGCTGCCGGGGCTGGCGCCGAAGGTGGTGGAGAAGACCTTGCGGGTCACGGCGGAGCGGCTGGCGCCCGCGGGTGCTGCTGTGATCGCCGAGCGTCGCGTGCCGCATGACGAGGCGGCGCTGGCGGCGGCGATCCAGGAATTGCTCGGGCTCGGCGCGGAGCTGGTGATCGTGTTCGGGGCGTCTGCGATCGCCGACCGGCGCGACGTGATTCCGGCGGCGATCGCAGGCATCGGCGGCGCCATTGAGCATTTCGGCATGCCGGTCGATCCCGGCAATCTGCTCCTGATCGGCAATGCCGGCGGCGTGCCGGTATTGGGCGCGCCGGGCTGCGCGCGCTCGCCGGTAGAGAACGGATTTGATTGGGTGCTGATGCGGCTGTTGGCGGGCCTGAAAGTCACGCGCGCCGAACTCACCGGGATGGGCGTCGGTGGGCTGTTGATGGAAATCGTGACGCGGCCGCAGCCGCGCGAAAATCTCGGCACCGACGGCAACCGCAATGTCGCCGCGATCATTCTCGCGGCCGGGCGCTCGACCCGGATGGGCGGGCCCAACAAGCTGTTGGCCGAACTCGGCGGCAAGCCGCTGGTGCGGATCGTGACCGAGCAGGCGCTGGCCTCGAAAGCGAAAGGCGTGATCGTCGTCACCGGCCATCAGGCCGAGCAGGTCGAGAAGGCGTTGCAAGGCCTCAACGTGAAATTCGTGCGCAATCCGGATTTCGCCGAAGGACTGGCCAGCTCGGTCAAGGCCGGCGTCGCGGCGGTGGCTGACAATGCCGACGGCGCGGTGATCTGTCTTGGCGACATGCCGCTGATCGATGCGCATCTGATCGACCGGCTGATCGAAGCCTTTGCGCCTGATCGCGGCAATCTGATCGCGGTGCCCGTCAGCGACAACAGGCGCGGCAATCCGGTGTTGTGGTCGCGCCGCTTCTTCCACGAGTTGATGACGCTCGACGGCGACATCGGCGCCCGTCATCTGATCGCCAAGCATGGTGAAGCGGTGGCGGAAGTGCCGGTCGAAGGCCACGGCGCATTTCTCGATATCGACACCCCGCAGGCGCTCGAGGCCGCGCAGCGCGGGTGAGTGTAGATCGTAGGGTGGGCAAAGCGGCGCGCTCTCGCGCCGTGCCCACCGTTATTGAAGCTTTGAAAACGAGATCACGGGTTCTCACCGGAGCACATCATGCAATTCGATACCAAGATCGCGGTCGTCATCCGAACCGACCTCGAAGCGTGGCAGAAGCTGAACGTCGCGGCGTTTCTGACCAGCGGCATTGCGGCGGCGTTTCCGGAATGCATCGGTGAAGCTTACGAAGACGGTTCGGGCACCCGATATTTGTCGCTGGTCGGTCAGCCGATCCTGATCTATGGCGCCGACCGGCCGGCGCTGACCCGCGCGCTGGAGCGCGCGCTGGCGCGAAACGTCAAGCCCGCGGTTTATACCGAGGACATGTTCAAGACCACGCACGATGCCGCCAACCGCGAGGTGGTGAGGGCAGTGATCCGCGCCGAGCTCAACCTGGTTGGCCTCGCCATGCGCGCCGAGCGCAAGGTGATCGACAAGATCGTCGATGGGTTGAAGTTTCACAGCTAGCGGGTTCAGGACGACCCTTGCGTCCGCTGTGACTGATTGACGCGCCAGCGCCTGCTCATGGTTCCCGGACAACGGCGAGGCAAACTCGGCTCGCCTCGGCGCTGATTGACAATGACTGACCGGTCAGTCATAATTGAGCCATGTCAGGCTCGCGAACAGGACCCTCACAAGCCGGCCGCAGCGAAGCCGGCCAAACGCCGGCGCGGGGAGAAGGCTGCCTCGGACAGGGCGTCAAAGCCGGCCGTGCCAAAGGCACCATCGCTGCCGCCCTCCAGCCGCGCCGCCCGCGCGGCGGTGCGGCGCCAGGCCATCCTCGAGGCGGCGCTGGATGAATTCGTCGCGCGCGGCTTTGCCGCCACGCGGCTCGACGACGTCGCCAGGCGTGCCGGCGTCGCCAAAGGCACGATCTATTTGCATTTCAAGGACAAGGAGGCGCTGTTTCAGGAACTGATACGGGCGGCGCTGGTGCCGCTGATCGGCCGCCTTGCCGCGCCGCCGCCCGCCGGCGGATCGGTTCGCGCCGCGCTCGAGGGTTTTGCCAGGACCTTCGCGCAGGAGGTGGTGACCACGCGGCGCGGCGACATCGTCCGCCTGATCGTCGCCGAGGGCGCAAGATTTCCTGCTATCGCCGACTTCTACTACCGCGAGGTGGTTTCGCGCGGCCTGGCCGGAATGCGCGCGCTGATCGAGCTCGGCATTGCCAGCGGCGAAATCCGGCAGCAGGGCCTGACGCGCTTTCCGCAGATCGTGGTGGCGCCGGCGATTGTCGCCGTGATCTGGCAGGGCTTGTTTGGCCGGCATTCGCCGCTCGACGCCACCGAGATGCTTGGCGTCCATCTCGATCTGATTTTTGGCGAACGGAGGGTGACATGACTTCGTCGCGAATGGCGTTGCGAATTCTGGTGGCGCTTGCGCTGGCGGCTTTGCTCGCCGGCTGCGACGAGCGCAGGGATCCCGGCTATCAGGGCTGGGTCGAAGCCGACATGATCTTCGTCAGCCCCGACGAATCCGGACGCGTGACCAAGCTCAATGTCCGCGAGGGCGATGAGGTCAAGACCGGCGTGCCGCTGTATTCGGTGGACGATGATCTGCAGCGGGCCGACCTCAACCAGAACAACGCCACGCTCGCCAACGCGCAGCAGACCTATGACCGCGCAGCCTCCTTGAGCAAGACCGGCTCCGGCACGCAGGCCAATCTCGACTCCGCCGTCTCGGCGCTGCGCGTGGCCGAAGCCCGCGTCAACACCTCGCAAACCAGACTGGCGCGGCGGACCGGCTTTGCGCCGGTCAGTGGCACCGTGCAGCAGATCTATTTCCGCGAGGGCGAGATGGTGCCGGCGCAGCGGCCGGTGCTGTCGATCATGCCGCCCGGCAACATGAAGCTGCGGTTTTACGTGCCGGAGCCGGATTTGCCCAAGCTTGCGATCGGCGACCAGGTGCGTGTCGCCTGCGACAATTGCGCCGCCGATCTCACCGCGAAAATCTATTTCATCGCGACGTCGGCCGAGTACACCCCGCCGGTGATCTACAGCCTCGATGAACGCAACAAGCTGGTCTACCTGATCCAGGCGCGGCCCTCTCGCCCCGATGCCTTGCGCGTCGGCCAGCCGATCAGCGTGTTTCCAAACGCCAAGACGCCGGTAGCGGACAAGCGATGACGGCGGCGCCGGCTTCCACATCCGACATCGCGATCGACGTCCGCGGCTTGTCGAAGTCGTTCGGCGGCCGCGAGGTGGTGCATGAGCTGTCGATGCAGGTAAAGCGCGGCACCATCTACGGCTTCCTCGGCCCCAACGGGTCAGGCAAGACCACCACGATCCGCATGCTCTGCGGCTTGCTGACGCCCGACAGCGGCGAGGGGAGGTGTCTGGGCTACGACATCCGCCGCGACGCCGACAAGATCAAGCGCCGGGTCGGCTACATGACGCAGCGTTTTTCCCTGTATCAGGATCTGTCGGTGCGCGAGAATCTGGAATTCGTCGCACGGCTGTATGGCGTGCGCGATGCCCGCGGCACCGCGCGCGACATGATCCAGCGGCTCGGACTGACCGGGCGCGAGGAGCAGCTTGCCGGCGAACTCTCCGGCGGCTGGAAGCAGCGCCTTGCGCTTGGCGCCTGCACCTTGCCCAATCCGCAATTGCTGCTGCTGGACGAGCCGACCGCCGGCGTCGATCCCAAGGCGCGGCGCGATTTCTGGAACGAGATCCATGCGCTGGCGGCGGAAGGGCTGACGGTGCTGGTCTCCACCCATTACATGGACGAGGCCGAGCGCTGCCACGAGATCGCCTATATCGCCTATGGGCATCTGCTGGCGCACGGCACCGTCGACGACGTGATCGCGAAATCGGCGCTGATCGACCTACACGGTGACCGGCGACGACCTGAACGCGCTCACCGCCGAGCTCACCGGCAAGCCCGGCATCGACATGGTGGCGCCGTTCGGCACCAGCCTGCATGTGTCCGGCCGCGACAAGGCCGCGCTCGAGGCTACCATCGCGCCCTATCGCGACCGTCCCGGGTTGCATTGGCAGCACAGCGAACCATCGCTGGAGGATGTGTTCATCGAACTTATGACCCGCTCCAGGGACAATTTCCAATGAGCGCACTCAACGCACCCGATCATAGCCGCGACACCAGCGAGCCGGCGTTCGGCTTCTGGCGGCGCAGCTATGCCATGGTGGTCAAGGAATTCATCCAGCTCAAGCGCGACCGCGTCTCGTTCGCGATGATCGTGCTGATCCCGGTGATGCAGCTTCTGCTGTTCGGCTACGCCATCAACACCACGCCGCGCAATCTGCCGACCGCGGTGCTGTTGCAGGAGGACAGCGACCTCGCGCGCTCGATCCTGAAAGCACTGGAAAACACCGCCTATTTCCGCTTCACCCGGGAAGTGCACGATGTCGCGGAGTTCGACAATCTGCTGCTGTCGGGCAAGGTGCTGTTCGGCGTGGAAATTCCGCGCGGTTTCGAGCGGGCGGTGCGGCGCGGCGATCATCCGGCGCTGCTGGTTGCAGCCGATGCGACCGATCCGGTGGCGGCAGGCTCCGCGCTGTCGGCGCTCGGCATGGTTATGCAGACCGCGCTGGCGCACGATCTGTTCACCGGCGATCCGCCGTCGCTGCCGTTCGAGATCCGCACCCATGCCCGCTACAACCCGGCGGCGTCGTCGCGGCTCAATATCGTGCCCGGCCTGGTCGGCACCATCCTGACCATGACCATGCTGATCTTCACCGCACTGTCGGTGACACGCGAGATCGAGCGCGGCACCATGGAAAACCTGCTGTCGATGCCGATCAAGCCGGTCGAGGTGATGTTCGGCAAGATCCTGCCTTATGTGCTGGTCGGTTTCATCCAGGCGACGCTGATCGTCAGCATTGGCGTGCTGCTGTTCGGGGTTCCCGTGCGCGGCAGCCTGATCATGCTGGCGCTGCTCTCGACGCTGTTCATCACCACCAATCTTTCGATCGGCTACACCTTTTCGACCGTCGTGCAGAACCAGCTGCAGGCGATGCAGCTCTCGATGATGTTCTTTCTGCCGAGCATCCTGTTGTCCGGGTTCATGTTTCCGTTCGCGGGCATGCCGGTGTGGGCGCAATATATCGGCGAAGGCCTGCCGCTGACGCATTATGTGCGGATCGTCCGCGCCATCATGCTGAAGGGCGCGACGCTGCAAAATCTGCAATACGATACGATGGCGCTGTTTGCCTTGATGCTGCTGGCGATGACGATCGCGGTGACGCGCTTCCGCCGCACGCTCGATTGAGGCAGGATAGCCATTCGGCCATTTTTCACCCGATGAGGAACCGGAGACCTCACATGCAACGGCGTTATGTCACCGTGGACGTGTTTACCGACCGCGCCTTCGGCGGCAATCCGCTGGCCGTGGTGCTGGACGCCGGCGGGCTCTCGACCGCGCAGATGCAGGCCATTGCCTCCGAATTCAACTATGCCGAGACCACCTTCGTGTTGCCGCCGCGCGATCCCGCGCATGACGCACAGGTTCGCATTTTTACCGTGAACAAGGAGATCCCGTTCGCGGGCCATCCCAATGTCGGTACCGCCTTCGTGCTGGCGACGCAGGCGACAAAGCCGCCGGCGCGACTGTTGTTCGAGGAAGGCGCCGGCCTTGTGCCGGTCGAAATCCTTGCAACAGGACGGCAGGGCCGTCGGCGCCGAACTCACCGCGCCGCAGCCGCTCAAGCAGCTGACACAATTCAGCGCCGAGCAGGCGGCGGCAGTTGTTTCGCTATCATCAGCGGATATCAGGACCGACCGGCATCCGCCGCAGATCGTCTCGGTCGGATTGCCGTTTCTGGTGGTGGAATTGGCCTCGCGCGACGCGCTGCGACGGGCCCGGCCCGACGCCGCGGCGTTCGCCCGTACGTTTCCGTGCGACGGCAGCGATGCGGTCTATCTCTACACCCGCGATATACCGCCGGCCGAGAAGACGAGCGACCTGCAGGCGCGGATGTTTCATCCGGGGTCGAGCGGCCTTTCCGAAGATCCCGCCACCGGCAGCGCCACCGTGGCCATCGCGGCACTGCTCGCCGATCTTGCCGCCGAGCGCGATGCGCGAGTTGTAGCTGCGCATCGGACAGGGCGTCGACATGGGGCGGCCCAGCCTGCTGCTGACCCGCGTCCGCAAAGCGAATGGCGTTATCGCGTCCGCGCATGTCGGCGGGGCTTGCGTGCCAATGATGGAAGGTTCGTTTCGGCTGGCCGGGGATGGGTGAGGCGGCAAACGATGAAGGCGCACCTCTCCCATTGGGAGAGGTCGAATTGCAAAGCAATTCGGGTGAGGGGTTACAGCCCATCGATAGGCCGTAGCCCCTCACCCCAACCCTCTCCCAATGGGAGAGGGAGCACGCTGCCGCTCATGACGATGTCTCGATTGAACTTCACACCTGCGGCGCGACCAGGTTCTCGACCTTGACCCCGTCGCGGTCTTCGATGATTTCGGCGATCCACTGCCGGTGGCACTGCAGGTGATCGCGCTCGTAACAGAGAATGCAGACCGGCCCGGATTTCTTGACCAGCGCCGACAGCTCGTCGAGTTCCTCTTGGGCCTGCGGCGTCTTCAGATGCGCCGCATAGATTTTATGTAACGCATCGAATTTGCCGCTGCGTGCAGCGTCGCGGCCGTCCTTTGGCGTACCCAGCCCGCGCAGATGCAGATAGGAAATGCCGCGCGCATCCAGCCCTGCGGCAAGCTGGTTCTTCGAAAAGCCGGGGCGGCGGGAGGCCGCGACGGCGCGCACGTCCACCAACAGCTTCACCCCGGCATGTTCCAGCTCGTCGAGCACCGCCTTGGCCGGCGTCTGCTCATAGCCGATGGTGAAGAGGCGGTTGGTTTTGCGGGCCATCCCGGTGTCCAGACATTTCTGATGTCATCCGCTTCACGCTAACGCACCCATCGACCGATTTCCACACCCGGTTGCCTCGTGTTGCCGCCACCTGCGCCATGTCGCATAGTCGGCTTGCGAAAAGAGCCTGTTGTCACGGCCGGTCTCGCCGGGGGAAACACGATGATGAGATTTTGCCGCTCGCTGGCATGGACCGCTGCCGTGCTCGCGCCTTTCTCCCTCGGTGTTGCCGTGGCGCAGGCGCAGACCACCTATCCCGACCACCCCGTAAAAATCATCGTCCCGATCGGTCCCGGCGGCAGCTACGATCTCGTCGGGCGTCATCTCGCCGACGTGCTTTCGAAACGCACCGGGCAGGCCTTCTTTGTCGAGAACAAGCCCGGCGCCGGCACCGTCGTCGGGACGCAGGCCGCGGCCCAGAGCGAGCCGGATGGCTACACGCTATTGGTCGGCGGGCTCTCCAACATGGCGTTCAATTCGGCGCTGTATTCGAAGCTCGGTTACGACCCGCTGAGGGATTTCGTGCCGGTCGCGCTGGTCTACCGGTTCGGCTATGTGATGGTCGGCCGCAAGGATATGCCGCAGACCAAGCTTGCGGACATCGTCGCGGCGGCGAAAGCCAGTCCGGGCTCGATATCGGTGGCGACCGCAGGCGTCGGGACCGGTCAGCAATTGGTGGCCGCAGCTTTCATGAAGGCCGCAGGCGTGAAACTTCTGGAAGTGCCTTACAAGGGCTCGCCGCCGGCCTTCACCGATCTGCTCGCGGGCCGCATCGATCTGTTCTTCGACTCGATCGCGGCGGGCCTGCCCTACGTGCAGTCGGGGCAGGCCAGGGGCATCGCCGTGCTGTCGTCGAAGCGCAGTCCGCTCGCGCCTGACGTGCCGACCATGTCGGAGGCCGGCGTGCCCGGTCTCGACGTCAATTCCTGGCTCGGGATCTTCGTGCCGGCCAAAACCCCGCCGGATGTCATCGCAAAATTGCGCACCGATATCCGCGCCTCGCTGCCCGACCTCAAGGAGCGCTTCGAGAAGAGCGGCGGCGAGGTGTGGGATCTGCCGAACGACCGGCTCGATGCCTTCGTTGCCTCCGAATACGAGAACTGGACCAAACTCATTCGCGAGGCCGGCATCAAGCTGGATTGAAGCGCGGGATTACTTCACGCGCTCGATCAGTTCCATCGCACCTGCCGGCGCGCGCACCTTGCCTTCATGGATCACATAGGCGAAGACGTCGCGCGGCGATTTTTTCGCAAGTGTCGGATCGACGCGCGGCAGATCGTCCGGCTCGCCGCCGCCGGCCCACGTCTCAAGCCGCTTCGCCCACGCATCCAGCGCCTTCGGCGGGTAGCAGGTCTTGATCTCGTCATTGCCCTTCTGCAGCCGCGCGTAGACGAAATCGCCGGTCACGTCGGCGATGGCCGGATAGCTGCCGTGCTCGGCGAACACGACAGGTGTTTCAAACTTCCGCAGCAGCGCGATGAAATCGGGCACGCAAAAACTGGGGTTGCGCACTTCGACCACATGGCGCAGCGCGCGGCCTTCGAGCTTGCGCGGCAACAGCTCGAGAAACTTGCCAAAATCGGCTTCGTCGAATTTCTTGGTCGGCGCGAATTGCCACAGCACCGGGCCCAGCCGGTCGCCGAGTTCCAGCACGCCGGAATCGTAGAACCGTTTTACGGAATCGCCGGCCTCCGCCAGCACGCGGCGATTGGTGGCAAAGCGCGGCCCCTTCACCGAGAACACAAACCCGTTCGGCACCTCGCGCGCCCATTTGCGAAAGCTTTCGGGCTTTTGCGAGCCGTAATAGGTGCCGTTGATCTCGATCGAGGTCAGTTTCGAGGCAGCATATTCCAGCTCCTTGGCCTGCGTCAGCTTCTCCGGGTAAAACACCCCGCGCCACGGCGCAAAGGTCCAGCCGCCGACGCCGATGTAGATGTTGCCCGCACTTTTTGAACCGCGATGCGAACTTTTGGTCACTCGCCAGTCTTTCTTGCATTTGGTGGGTTGGGGATATCGAAGATTAGAGCTACCGGCCAGCTCCCGCAAGCCGGGAGGATAGTGGACGAAAGGGAGGTGCGGGTCCTGATGCTTTCAAGATCTGATGCTTTCAAGCCGCTCGCGCTCGCGCAAAAAAAGGCCCCGGGAAACCGGAGCCGCTTCTTTCCACACAGCACCAAGGCGCCTGTTTGCTTCGCGTAGCGCTGTGAGACCTAGCGCCCGGCGTGGGTCACCTTGGCCACGAAGCCTTCCATAGGCTTGAAGATCTGCTTGGCAAATTCGCTGTAGAGTTCACAAATCTTCTGCGACTCGGCAACAAAGGTCTCATATGTCTGCCTTGCGAATTCAGTCTGGATCTCAATCGCCTTGTCGAGCGACCGCACGCCCATGAGCTTCTCGACAAAGGACCTGGTGTCCTGGAGCGACTTCTTGGTGTAGTCACCATAGGCATTCGCGATAGTTTGAATGCTGACCGGGAAGTTGTCCGCCGGCACGATTGCGCCGATTGAGGGGGCATCCGCCAACGCGACCGCGCCGATTGGCGGGACGTCCGCTGGTGCGACTGCGCTGATTGAAGGGGCATCCGCCAACGCGGCCGCGCCAATCATGGAGGCGTCAGTTGACGCGACCGTTTCGGCGATTTGCTCTTTGGCATCCGGCTGATCCAGCTTTGGGCTCTGCTGTTGATCAGGTTTCGGGCTACGCTGGCCCGCCTTCCGGCTGCGCTGGCCGGGCTTCCCGCTAGGTTTTTTAGGGTCCATGGTCGACATTCCTGAATCTCCCCTGCTCCAAAAATCAAATCAAGCGTCAAGACTCGGCCATGTTTGCGCTGGAATCGCGGTACTGGCTTGTTGCTCGCGCGGCGCTGGCGTGTTGATATTTTGGAAGGCGAGGGTCAGGCGTGGACGGTAAAAAGGACGACACGATGCGAGCGTTTATTATGGCAGTGGTGGTGATGGCGGGTTCCGTCGCGATGGCCGACGAGATCGAAGACGCGCACCGGCAGGCGGTGGCGGGACGGGACTCCTACTGGAATTGCCTGTCGCGGGAATATACGCGGGACGGCAACAGGAACCTGTCGGGACAGGATTTCACCTCCCTTGTCGCGAGCGCGTGCTCTTCCGAGCGGCAGAATTTTCGGGTGGCGCTCGTGGATTACCTGTCGATGCAATTCCGCAGCGCTGATGCGGGAGACCCTTTGACGACAGCCAACAACGCCATCGCATTGGCTCAAAAAGAAATCGTGACGGCATTTATCGAGCACAAGCCAGCGCCCAAGTAGTCGCCTCCGGACTGGCGATGGCTGAAACCTTAGCCCTTCGGGAAATCCTTACGCATTGCGATTTCCGCGGCGTCGGCGGGAGATAGAACCGGCTTGTCAAAGATCGGCTGAGGTTCGGTGACGATATCGTACAGGGAGATTTGCTTGATCGGTTTTGCGAGCAATTCGCGGATGCAGTCCACGAGCGTGCCATTGTAGACCAAATAGGGTTGGCCTTTGCCATTCAGCCGCTGGTTGTTCAGGGACGGCCATTTTTTGAGGTCGGCAGGAGCGTCGTAGACGATCGGAAAGCTTTCTTTGAACATGGTCAGCCTCACGGGCTTTTCAGCGTCCCTCCCAATCTGATCCAACTGTGTAAATAGATGTTAAACGCAGCTCACCCGCCACGACGCCTGGCCGTCAGCCCCGGATGCCGATGTGGTTTTGCCTTTTTCCAGTTCGCACCTCACGCCGGTCCTTGATGACCGCGCTCCCTGCCTATTTCTGCGAGGCGATTTTCCGTGTTATCAATGGGTAAAGGGCAACCGGGGAACTATCGAGATGAACTCGGAAAAGGTGGCAGGCATCCTGGGTGCGATTGTCGCGGCCGTGGTGTTGGTGATCGCGATCGCGTTCGGTCCGATCGGACAAATGGGCAAGCCTGCAAAACAGATGAAGGTCGAACAGCCGGCGCAGCCGGCCCCTGCGCCAGCGGTCAGGGGGCCGGTGGTGAGAGAGGTGCCGCAGTAAGCCTAACACGCAAGGCTGATCGGACCCCCCTTGCGAAACCGCTCCATCGTCCCTATGTTGCATCTAACGGCGACGTCGATGCTTCATAGCTCCGGCGCTGGGACGACCACTGAATAGCTCGGCTGCGCCGGATGTACGCGCGCCTGTTGTTCGTGGTCGTTGGCATTTTGGGGCCTGTTTTGGCCCGTTTTGGGCTTCTCTCCACCGCTGTTGTCGGAACTGCGCCTTGGCTTCCCCCAAGCCTATCGGATATACGCTGGCGGCATGAATGAAGCCGTCAGACCGGGGCCCGAAAACCCGCCGCAGGCCGCCGCAGTGGCTGAGCTTTCGGTCATCGTCCCCACCTTCAACGAGCGCGACAACGTCACCACGCTGTTTCGGCGGCTGGAGACCGCGCTCGCAGGCGTCAGCTTTGAAGTCATCTTCGTCGATGACAACTCCCCGGACGGCACCTGGAACCTGGTGCGGAGCCTGGCGCGGCAGGATTCCCGCGTCCGCTGTATCAGGCGGATCGGACGGCGCGGCCTGTCCGGCGCCTGCATCGAGGGCATTCTGGCATCGAGCGCGCCGTGCGCCGCCGTCATCGATGCCGACCTGCAGCATGACGAGACGCAACTGCCAAAGATGCTGGCGCTGCTGCAGGCTGGCGAGGCCGACCTCGTGATCGGCAGCCGCTATGTCGAGGGCGGCAGCGCCGACAGTTTCAACAAGCAACGGGCCGGCGCCAGCGCGCTCGCCACCGAAGTGGCCAAGCGCGTGCTGCGGGTCAAGATCGCCGATCCCATGAGCGGCTTTTTCATGATCCGCCGCGATTGCCTCGAGCAACTGGCACCGCAGCTCTCGACGCAAGGCTTCAAGATCCTGCTCGATGTCGTCGCCACCGCGCGCGGCAATCTGCGAATCAAGGAAATTCCCTACAGCTTCGGCTCGCGGCTGCACGGCGAGAGCAAGCTCGACTCGATGGTGGCGCTGGATTTCCTGGGGCTGGTGCTGGCGAAACTGACCAACGACGTGGTGTCGCTGCGCTTCCTGCTGTTTGCGATGGTCGGATCGACCGGCCTGTTCGTGCATCTGGTCGCGCTGTTCGTCGCACTGGAAATATTCGATCTGCCATTTCCGGAGGCGCAGGCCTGCGGTGCGCTCTCGGCCATGACCAGCAATTTCATCCTCAACAATTTTCTCACCTATCGCGACCAACGCCTGAAGGGTTTTGCCATCCTGCGCGGCCTGCTGCTGTTTTATCTGGTGTGCAGCGTCGGCCTCGTCGCCAATGTCGGCGTGGCGTTCTCGGTCTACGATCAGGAGCCGATCTGGTGGCTGGCGGGTGCGGCGGGCGCGCTGATGGGCGTGGTATGGAATTACGCGATGTCCGGACTGTTCGTCTGGCGCAAGCGATGAACCTGCAATGACTCCGAGCGATTTGCGGCTCGTCCGCAACACGGCGGTCACGATAGTGGCGCTGGTGGCGATGCGGCTGGTCGCCGCCGCATGGACGCCGCTGACCTTCGACGAAGCCTATTACTGGATGTGGTCGAAGCATCTCGCCTTCGGCTATTACGATCATCCGCCTGGCGTCGCCTTCGTGATCCGCCTGGGTACCATCATTGCCGGCGACACCGAGCTCGGCGTGCGGCTGGTGTCGATCCTGCTGGCGCTGCCGATGAGCTGGGCGGTGTATCGCGCGGCCGCGATCCTGTTCGGAGGCCAGCGGGTGGCTGCGACCGCGGCCATTCTGCTCAACGTCACGCTGATGGCGGCGGTCGGCACCCTGATCGTCACGCCGGACGCCCCGCTGCTGGTGGCCTCGAGCTTTGTGCTGTTTTTTCTGGCGAAAGTACTGGAGACCGGGCGTGGCGCCTGGTGGCTGGCGGTCGGCGCCGCGGTTGGCGCCGCATTGCTGTCCAAATATACCGCGCTGTTTTTCGGTCCGGCGATTTTGATCTGGTTGGTGAGCGTTCCAAAGCTGCGGCGCTGGCTGATCTCGCCCTGGCCGTATTTCGGCGGCCTCGTGTCGCTGGCGATATTTTTGCCGGTCATCCTCTGGAACGCCGATCATCACTGGGTCTCCTTCATCAAGCAGATCGGCCGCGCCCGCATCGAGGATTTCAAGCCGGCATTCATCGGCGAATTGATCCCGACCCAGATCGCGTTCGCGACGCCGCTGGTGTTCGCCCTCGGCGCGATGGGGCTTTACGCGCTGCTCAGGCGCCGGGCCGGCGCATTGGCGGCGCGCATGCTGATCAACGCGACGTTCTGGACCATCGTGGTGTATTTCATCTGGCATTCGCTGCACGCCCGCGTTGAGGCCAACTGGTTCGCGCCGGTCTATCCGGTCTTTGCGATAGCGGCTGCGGTCGCCGCCAACCTCACGCGATGGCAGGCGCGCCAGCAGCGCCTTGTCGATTTTTGCCGGCGCTGGGCCGCGCCTACGGGAATTTTGATGTTTGCGCTGTTGATCGTGCAGGCCAATACCGGCGCGCTCTCAGGCTATCGCCGCGACGCCACGGTGCGCAGCGTCGGCGTCGGCTGGCGCGAGCTTGCCGGCGAGATCGAGGCGGTTCGCGCCCGCGTCGGGGCCAGTTGCGTGCTGGCGCCGGATTACGGCACCACCGGCTGGCTCGCCTTTTATCTGCCGAAAGGCACTTGCGTCGTGCAGCCAACGCAGCGCATCCGCTACGTCAACATGCCTGAGCCCGATCCGGCGCAATTGTCCGGCAAGCTGTTGTATGTGGCGGAGGCGTTTCCCGGCGGGCCGTATCTGAGCCAGGCGTTTGCGCGGGTCGAGCGGGTCGCGGAACTCAAACGCCAACGGGGTCCGCTCACCATCGAAACCTACGCGCTCGATCTGCTCGAAGGCCCCAAGGGCAGCGTGCTCGACCGTTCCCCGCCGCCGGAACTGCAGTAGGGCGGGCGAAACGAGGGGCCGCGTTGTACATGACGTCGTCATGCTTCGCGAAAGCGGGGCATCCAGTACGCCGCGGCTTCTCGATTCCACCACAAGCGCTCTGGAATACTGGGTCGCCCGGTCAAGCCGGGCGATGACACCGAATTTAGCGACGAGGCTTCATGAGTTCCGGTTCCGTGCCGAACCTGCCCCGTATTTGCTCGTGCCCAACATCCGCCCGCACTTAATCCGCATTTAACTAAAAGTCGCCTTAATGACGCTCCGCACCTCTGCCAGATGCTCCGTCACAATTGAACGTGGCGCGGCATCAAGAGGAAAAAAGTGGAACTTGTCTGGACGCAAGGCGAATGAGTACCTGTACCAGTGCGTTTGGCCTCGCGGCACCCAGGCATGGAAGCTCATCTCGTAAAGCGATTCCTAACCATGTTTTTGGCAGTGCCGCGGTTGCCTGCCTGGTGCTGGGTTGCGCCTGGACGCTCCATGTCAATGTTTTCGGAGCCAGTGTTTATCCGCAGCTGAGCAGCGCCAACTTTGATGCACCGGTGATCAGACGGCCGCCGGCGGTTGCTGTGAGAAGTGCGCCGGCCGCCAATGACGTTATCGCCGCCTTGGGCGAACCGGCGCCGGTGATAGCCGCGCCCGCGAGCGTCGCCTCGGGTCCATGGCTTTCGTTCGATGACCGGTTTGCGGCGGCGGCGCCGCAGGGCGTGGAGTTGAGGGCGCTGGCCGAAGCTCCGCAGCCGGCGGAAGCACCAAAGCTCGCAGAAGCACCGAAGCCGAGAGAGACTTCGCCACCGCCGGCGCCGGTTCAGGTTGCTGCCATCGCTCCGGCAGCGGCGCCGCGTCCGGCCGAGGCTCGGCCGGCGAAAGGCGCGGCGGCTTCCTTTCGCGACATGGCGCAACGCGCCAAATCGGCCGTGATGTCGATTGCCTCCAACGAGAAGCAGACGATCGTCGAAAAGCTCTGGGGCAAGCCGCAGTCGCATGCCTCATCGCTGCTTTCCTTTGCCTCCGCCGATGCCAGCGTGACCGGCAGCCTTGGCCCGAGCCAAAATCCCGCGCTCGCCGGCAGCGCGCCGCGCTACGATCAATCGACCGCCGTCTACGATATCTCCGCGCACATGGTTTATCTGCCGGACGGCACCAAACTGGAAGCGCATTCGGGCCTCGGCTCGAGACTCGACGATCCGCGTTCCGCCCATATCAGAATGCAGGGCGTGACGCCGCCGCATGTTTACGAGCTGACGCCGCGCGAGGCGCTGTTCCACGGCGTGCCGGCGTTGCGGCTGACGCCGGTCGGCGGCGAGGAAGCGATCTTCGGACGGTCCGGCCTGCTCGCGCACACCTACATGCTCGGCCCCAACGGCGATTCCAACGGCTGCGTGTCGTTTCGGGACTACAATGCGTTCCTGAACGCCTACCGCAATCAGGGCATCAAGCGGCTCGCGGTGGTCGCGCGGGTGGAGTGAGCGGGCTAACTAACGTTCGTCATTCCGGGGCGCGCCGCTTGGCGCGAGCCCGGAATGACGAATTATAGTTCGCGACGGCTTGTCGACCAACGAAAACAAAAACCCCGGCATTGCTGCCGGGGTTTTGCATTCTTGTAATCGCGCTTGAGAGGCCGGATCAGAAATCCATGCCGCCCATGCCGCCGCCGCCCGGAGGCATGCCGCCGCCGCCGCCGGCGTTCTTCTTCGGCACTTCGGCCACCATGGCTTCGGTGGTGATCAGCAAAGCCGCGACGGATGCCGCGTTCTGGATCGCCACGCGAACCACCTTGGTCGGGTCGATGATGCCCTTGGCGATCAGGTTGGCGTATTCGCCGGTCTGGGAGTCGAAGCCGTAGGCATACTGATCCTTCTCAAGGATCTTGCCGACGATCACCGAGCCGTCTTCGCCGGCGTTGATGGCGATCTGACGGGCCGGATAGGACAGCGCCTTGCGCACGATCTCGACGCCGGTCTTCTGGTCGTCGTTCTTGGTGCGAATCCCCTTGAGGTGCTCGGAGGCCCGCAACAGCGCAACGCCGCCACCCGGCACGATGCCTTCCTCGACTGCCGCACGGGTCGCATGCATCGCGTCATCAACGCGATCCTTGCGCTCCTTCACCTCGACCTCGGTCGCGCCGCCGACGCGGATCACCGCGACGCCGCCGGCGAGCTTGGCCAGACGCTCCTGCAGCTTCTCACGGTCGTAGTCCGAGGTGGTTTCCTCGATCTGCGCCTTGATCTGATTGACGCGCGCTTCGATGTCGGCCTTCTTGCCGGCGCCGTTGACGATGGTGGTGTTCTCCTTGTCGATCATCACCTTCTTGGCGCGGCCGAGCATGGCGAGCGTGACGTTCTCGAGCTTGATGCCGAGATCCTCCGAGATCGCCTGACCGCCGGTCAGAACCGCGATGTCCTGCAGCATCGCCTTGCGGCGATCGCCGAAGCCCGGAGCCTTGACGGCTGCGACCTTCAGGCCGCCACGCAGACGGTTGACGACCAGCGTGGCCAGGGCCTCGCCTTCGACGTCTTCGGCGATGATGACGAGCGGCTTGCCGGTCTGCACCACGGCTTCCAGCAGCGGAAGCAGTTCGTTCAGCGAGGAGAGCTTCTTCTCGTTGATCAGGATGTAGGCATCGTCCATTTCAACGCGCATCTTGTCGGCGTTGGTGACGAAGTAGGGCGAGATGTAGCCGCGGTCGAATTGCATGCCTTCGACGACCTCGAGTTCGGTCTCGAGCGACTTGGCTTCCTCAACCGTGATGACGCCCTCGTTGCCGACCTTCTTCATGGCGTCGGCAAGGAACTTGCCGATTTCCGCATCACCGTTGGCCGAGATGGTGCCGACCTGGGCGATTTCCTCGTTCGAGGTGACCTTCTTGGAGTTCTTGACGAGGTCGGCGACCACGGCGTCCACCGCCAGATCGATACCGCGCTTCAGATCCATCGGGTTCATGCCGGCGGCAACCGCCTTGGCACCTTCCCGGACGATCGCGGCCGCCAGCACGGTCGCGGTGGTGGTGCCGTCGCCGGCAGCGTCCGCCGACTTGGAGGCGACTTCGCGCACCATCTGGGCGCCCATGTTCTCGAACTTGTCGTCAAGCTCGATTTCCTTGGCGACGGTGACACCGTCCTTGGTGATGCGGGGTGCGCCGAACGACTTGTCGAGCACGACGTTGCGGCCCTTGGGGCCGAGCGTCACCTTGACGGCGTTGTTGAGAATATCGACGCCGCGCAGCATGCGATCGCGGGCATCGACGCCGAATTTGACTTCTTTAGCTGACATTATGTTCTCCGTTTGAAACTGGATCCTCATCCTGAGGAGCCCGCCCTTGAGCGGGCGTCTCGAAGGATGAGAGGGGTTGAGTCTTCATCCTTCGAGACGCCGGCTGCGCCGGCTCCTCAGGATGAGGGAAGGGCTACAGCAGCTTAAGCGGCCTTCTTCTTGGCGGCGGGAAGATCGGTGAGAACGCCCATGATGTCGCTCTCCTTCATGATCAGCAGCTCCTGGCCGTCGAGCTTGACCTCGGTGCCGGACCATTTGCCGAACAGCACGCGGTCGCCGACCTTGAGGTCGATCGGGATCAGCTTGCCGCTTTCGTCACGGCCACCCGGACCGACCGCCGTGATTTCGCCCTGCGAGGGCTTTTCCTTGGCACTGTCCGGAATGATGATGCCGCCAGCTGTCTTTTCTTCGGCGTCGATGCGCTTGACCACGACGCGGTCGTGAAGCGGACGGAATTTCATGCAGTCCTCCTAAGTTTTTGAAGATGTTGTCGAGTTTTGAATAATTAGCAGTCTCCGCCAGCGAGTGCCAGCGCGAGTGAGGTGGACATAGGCCAGAGTTGTACCGGGGACAAGGGCTTCTAGCAGAAAAATTGGCAGTCGAATATGACGCCTGCCAATTTGCTCATCATGGTTAATGGCGGGCCGGACCGCGAAACCCCATATTAGCACATGCGGTAAGCTGCTGCCAGCGCAACAAATTTCAACAATTCATTAAACATTTAGGCTTGTGATGGGTTGGTATCGTGCGTCACATTTCTCTCATGTGAGCGCATCTCCACCGGGTGGCTCCCGGTCGGCGGCCACGTCGGAAAATGCGCTCCAGCAATGGAGGTTGGCATGGTCTCGCGGGTTGGTGTTTCCGAGGATTTCCGGAAACAGGTGCTGGGTTACGGGCTGACGACGGCGCAAATTCTGTATCGGATGCCCGATCATCCCTCGCTTCTGCAAACCTACGTCTGGCAGAATTACGATCTGTTTCCGAATTTTCCGGCGTTGAGGGACTTTCTTTCGTTCTGGCAAGCGAAGCTCGAAGGCCCGCTGTTCGCCGTCACCGTTGCGCATTCCAAGCTGATCAAGCCTGCCGAACTGCGCGCCGTCGACGGTGTGTTCCGGCTGCATTAGGGCCAGCGCAGATCTTGTAGGGTGGGCAAGGCGAAGCGTGCCCACCATGGATCCGCCACCGATATAGGTCGGTGGGCTCGCTTCGTTTATCATCGGGCGCGCGTTCGCGCGACCCGGTGGCTTAGCCCACCCTACGGGCCGAGAATTATGCTAACCGTTCTCCATCAACGATAAGGGAGAACGTCGATGGCCAAACAGAAGCCGACATCACGGGCCGCGGCCCGCACCGCCGCGCAGAAAAAATCGCCGCGCAAGAGCATTGCCAGCAAGACCGCCGCCAAATCCAGCGCGCGAAAAACCATCAAGGCCAAGGATCGCAAGACCAAGGCGCGCGGGCAGCCCTCCGCCAAGCGCGCGCGTCCGAAGCAGCGCATCGCCATCAGCCATTATCGCGACGAGGATTTTTTGACCAATGGCTTGCGCACCTACGCGCAGTACCGCGACCTCGGCATTGCGGACGCGACCCACGGCCTGGCGCAGGCGCATGTGATCCGGCTGATCGGGCCGTGCAATCCGGCGGAGGTGTCAAAACTGCACTTCCACGACGTCGAATTTCAGATGGTCTATGTCCTGAAAGGCTGGATCAAAACCTACATGGAAGGGCAGGGCGAAACCCTGATGAAACAGGGCAGCTGCTGGACCCAGCCGCCGCGGATCAAGCATCTGGTCATGGACTATTCCGACGACGTCGAATTGCTCGAAATCATCCTGCCCGCGGAATTCAAGACCGTCGAACTCGCGGCATGATGCGGGCGCGCCTCAACGCATGTTTTTCGTGCAGCCGGACAAAGGCGGCATAGCGATTGTGAGGCGCGCCTATCGCGAAGACATCGACTGGCTGCGCGCCATCGCCGTGCTTGCGGTGGTCGCGTTCCATTTCGAAGCGCCTGCGGTGTTCGGCGGCTTCGTCGGCGTCGATATCTTCTTCGTGATATCAGGATATCTGATTACCGGGATCATCCAGTCGGAAGTAAAGAGCGGCACGTTTTCCTTTGCGCGCTTCTACGAGCGCCGGGTGCGCCGGCTATTGCCCGCGCTCTACGCGATGGTGGCGCTGACGGCGATACCGTCTTTCCATTACCTGCTGACTTCCGAACGGCAGGAGTTCTTCCGCTCGGTCGCGGCGGTCGTGACCTTCACCTCGAATTTTTTCTTCTGGTTCCAGACCGGCTATTTCGACCACGCGGCGGTGGAGAAGCCGCTGCTGCACACCTGGTCGCTCGCGGTCGAGGAGCAGTTTTATCTGGCGCTGCCGCTGCTGTTGTGGGCGCTGCTGCGCTTTTTCCGCGGCGCGCGCCTCGCGCTGCCGGCCGCGCTCGGCGCGATGACGCTGGCGTCGTTCGCGCTGGGCGTCTGGCTGATGAGGACGGACCGCTCCGCCAATGCCTTCTTCATGAGCCCGCCGCGGGCCTGGGAATTCCTGATCGGCGGGCTCATCGCGGTCGAGGGCTTTCCGGTGCTGCGCAATGCGCTGGGGCAGCAGGTGGCGCGGGGTATCGCGCTGGTTCTGATCGCGATCCCGATATTTTCGCTGCGGCAGGGGCCGGGGTTTCCCGGTTTCAATGCGCTGCTGCCGTGCATCGGCGCCGCCGCCTTCATCTGGAGCGGTATCGGCGTGCCTACACTAAAGCGAGGGGCGTATTCACCGCTCAATGCCGTAAAATTCTTCGGGCAGATTTCCTATTCGCTGTATCTCTGGCACTGGCCGCTGTTCACTTTTGCGCGGTTCTCCAAAAACAGCCTGGTGCTGGATCCCCAGGACAAGATCGCGCTGTTCGCGCTGACGGTGGCGATCTCGTATTTGTCATGGCGATTTGTCGAACAGCCATTCCGCAGGGGTACGCTGGCGCCGACGCGGCGCGCGGCGTTCCGCATCGCCGGCCTCAGCACGTTGGTTCTGCTGGTCGCCAGCGCCGGCGGAATTGCCGTGAGCCGGACGCCGTCGGACGCCGACCGCGTCGCGCTGCAGCTTGAATCCTACAACACCTACAATTATCAGCCGCTGTATCGCTTCGGCAGTTGTTTCGCACCTGTCGGGGACGTCGCTCGGCGACGCCTGCCTCGGGTTCGCGCCCGGCAAAACCAACGTGCTGTTATGGGGCGACAGCCTGGCCGCGCATTATTTCCATGGCCTGCGCAAGACCACTGATCCGCAAGCCGTGAATATCATGCAGGCGACGCAGGCGGCGTGCATGCCGACATTCAACGCGGCGGCTCAAGGCAATGCGGCGTGCCGCAGCTTGGCCACGCAAATGGAGGCATTCTTTGCGGGCAGCAAGCCCGACCTCGTCATCCTCGCGGCGGACTGGCTGGAAGACGCCCGCCCGCCGCGGTTCGACGGCATGATCGCCGACATCAGGCAAACCATCTCAAAGCTCAACGGTCAGGCATTGCCGTGGTGCTGCTCGGTCCTGCCGTGCAGTTCAAGGCCAGGCTGCCGTCGATGCTGATGCGCGCGCATCTGCGGAATGTCGATGCGAACCCTTCGGAGTTCGTGCTGCCGGATATTTTCATCCTCGACCAAATGATGAAGGCGGCGCTGCCGGCGCACGAGAAATTTGCCTACGTTTCGGTGGTCGATGCGATCTGTCCGTTCAGGCACTGCCCGCTGACGATCGATGGCGGCATTCCGCTCTCGTGGGATCACGCCCATCTCACCGCGGAGGGGTCGGTGTATGTGGTGGACAGGCTGGCGCCGATGCTGGGGCTCAAACGCGTCATTCCGGGGCGCGTGAATTGAGCGAGCCCGGAATCATCGAGATTTCCCGATGTGCAATTGCCATCGGGCCTGCCAGCGGACCATGATCGCATCGCATCGAATGACATCACGTCAACACCCCCACGATCGCGCCCATCAGGCAGGTCGTCAGCGTGCCCGAGACGATCGATTTCAATCCGAGCGAATTGATCTCGTCGCGGCGCTCTGGCGCCATGGTGCCGAGGCCGCCGATCATGATGCCGAGGCTGCCGAAATTGGCAAAGCCGCACATCGCATAGAGCATGATCAGCCGTGAACGGGAATCGAGCGCGTCCGCGCCGAGCTTCGACAAATCGACATAGGCGATCAGCTCGTTGAGCACGGTTTTGACCCCCATCAGGCTGCCGGCCGTGATCGCCTGCGGCCACGGCACGCCCATCAGCCAGCATATCGGCGCCATGGCGTAACCGAGCATCCGCTGCAACGAGATGTTGGCACCGCCGATATCAGGCAGAAGTCCGAGGATGGCATTGGCCAGATACACCAGCGCCACCAGCACGATCAGCATCGCGACGATGTTGAGCAAGAGTTCAAGACCCGCCACCGTGCCCTTGACGATCGCATCCATGGTGGAGGAGGCGTGCATATCGGGATCGCTAGCGACCCGGGGATCGGCCAACGCGCCGCCGGTCCTGACGTTGCTGGTCTCCGGCACCATGATCAGGCTGATCAGGATCGCCGCCGGCGCGCCGAGCACGGAGGCAATGACAAAATGCGCCGCGGCATCGGGAATCAGCGGCGCCAGCAATGTTGCGTAGAGCACCAGCACGGTGCCGGCGATTCCCGCCATGCCGCCGGTCATCACCAGGAACAGTTCGCTGCGCGTCAGTTGCGCCAGATAAGGCCGGATGAACAGCGGCGCTTCCACCATGCCGAGAAAGATATTGGCGGCCGTCGACAGCCCGACCGCGCCGCCGACCCCGAGCGTGCGCTCCAGCAGCCACGCCATGGCGCGCACCACCGGCGGCAGAATGCGCCAGTAGAACAACAGCGTGGTGAGCACGCTCATCACAAGCACGACGGGCAGCGCCTGAAACGCCAGGATAAAATCCGCGCCGGGCGCTTTCAGGTCGAACGGCAGCGCGCCGCCGCCGAGATAGCCGAACACGAACGACGTGCCCGCGCGCGAGGCCGACGAAATCGCGCCGACCGCGTCGTTGATGACGCCGAAGGCGTGCGCGACGAAGGGCAGTTTTATCAATGCCACGGCGGTGAGAAGGGTGACGGCGAGGCCGATAGCCGCCTGCCTCAGCGATACCGCGCGGCGGTTCTCGCCAACCGCCCACGCGATCGCCAGCAACGCGAGCACGCCGAACGCCGATTGCAGTTGAAGCATGATTCCCCCGAGGCCCGGGGATGATTATGGCAGCGGCAACGGCGCGAGCGCAACTCGCATAACCCGGTCATTCCGGGATCCAGTCCTGCGCGAGCGGAAATCAGATCTGGATAGTCGCGATATAGACCAGCGGAACGACACGGAGATTACGGGTTCCGCGCTATCGCGGCGACGCCGGAGTGACGGTTGCATTACCCCCGTCCGACGAACGGCATCTTGCTGGCCATCACCGTCATGAACAGCACGTTGGCGTCGAGCGGCAGGCTCGCCATGTAGGCGACGGCGTCGCCGACCGCCTTGGCGTCCATGCGCGGCTCCGGAATCTTGCGGCCGTCGGGCTGCAACACGCCGTCGACCATGCGGTCCGTCATCGGGGTTGCGGCGTTGCCGATGTCGACCTGTCCGACCGCGATGTCGTAGGCGCGGCCGTCGAGATTGGTCGCCTTGGTCAGGCCGGTGATGGCATGTTTGGTGGAGGTGTAGGCTGACGAGAACGGCCGCGGCGCATGCGCCGAGATCGAGCCGTTGTTGATGATGCGGCCGCCGCGCGGGGTCTGGTCCTTCATGATGCGGAACGCATGCTGGGTGCACAAAAACGGCGCGGTCAGATTGGTGGATACCACCGCCTGCCATTGCGCCAGGCTCAGATCCTCGAACGGCACCGGCGGCGCGCCCATGCCGGCATTGTTGAAGAGAACATCGAGCCGGCCATAGACGTCCATCACCTTGGCGAACAGGGCTGCGATCGAGCCGGGATCGGTCATATCGGCGGAAACGGCAAGGCTCTTGCCGACGTTGTCGCCGAGTTTCTTGGTCTCTTCCAGCTTTTCCATGCGCCGCCCGGCGAGCACCACCGTGAAGCCGGCGTTCATCAGCGCCAGCGATGCCGCGCGTCCGACGCCGGTGCCCGCACCGGTCACCACCGCGATCTTGTTTTCTGCCTTGGTCATTTTGTTTCCGCCTCTTTATGTTTCTCTGTTTCCGTCTTGTAGGGTGGTCTGGGAATATTCTGATGCGCCGCGCGCAGCGCCGCCGACCAGCGCGAGCGCAGATCGTGAAAATACGGCTCGCCCGCCTCGATGCGGTGGTTGAGATCGGCGTCGCAGACGTCGGCGCGCACCACCAGCACGTCGATCGGCAGGCCGACGCCGAGATTGGAGCGCATCGTCGAATCCATCGAGATCAGGCTGGTCTTGAGCGCCTCATACAGTTCGACGTCGTAATGCATGGCGCGGTCGAGCACCGGCTTGCCGTATTTGTGCTCGCCGATCTGCAAGTAAGGCGTGTCGGTGGTGCATTCGATGAAATTGCCGGCCGGGTAGATCATGAACAGCCGCATCCGCGAGCCCTTGATCTGGCCGCCGAACAGGAACGACACGTCGAAATTGATGTCCTCGGACTGCAGCGCGGTGCCCTCGGTGGCATGGACGGCGCGGATCGCCCGGCCGATGCGCTGCGCCGCCTGGAACATGGTCGGCGCATTCAACAGCGTCTCGAGGTCGCCGGTGTGCGGGTCTTCAAGCCCTTCGGTCAGGGTCGACAGCACCGACTGGCTGATCGCCAGATTGCCGGCGCTGGCGATCGCCATGATGCGTTCGCCCGGCTTGCTGAAGACATGGAGCTTGCGAAAGGTCGAGACATTGTCGAGGCCGGCATTGGTACGGGTGTCCGCGATCATGACCAGCCCGTCCCGCACCAAAACTCCGCAACAATAGGTCATTCCCGATCCCCGAACGCATCAGACGGCGAGAATTACTAACCAATTTCGCTGGGGGCTCCAACCCCATTCGGGCATTCCTGCCGGGCTTCGCGGCGATTCTGGCAGTGGCGCTGCGAATATCGACCGGCTAGATAACGAAGCTCGAATCCACAGGCGGGGCCGCGCGGCGCATGAAAAAGCAAATGATGATCGGCGGCCTGGTCCTGGTCGCGCAAATTCTGGGCATCGCCGGCGCTATCGCCGGTCCCTGGGAAGACGGCATGGTGTCCTATAACCGCGGCGACTACGCGCCGGCGATCCGGCTGTTCCGGCCGCTGGCCGAACAGGGCAATGCCAAAGCGCAAAGCGTGCTCGGGGTGATGTACCGCAGGGGGCAAGGGGTCGCGCGCAGTTCGGTGCGCGCCTTCCTGTGGTTCAGCCGCGCCGCGGCGCGCGGCGACGCCAGGGCCAAGGTGGAATTGCGCGAGGTGTCGCAAACCATGACAGCTGAGGAACTTTCGCAGGCCCGCGAGATGGCGCAAGCCTGCGAGGCGTCGAACTACCGGAGTTGCGAGTATTAGAGACGCCTCATGGTGAGGAGGCGCTTCTTCAGCGCCGTCTCGAACCATGAGGCCAGCACATTCCATCCTTCGAGACGCGGCCAAGAGGTCGCTCCTCAGGATGAGGGGCGCTTTGACCGCGGTGGCAAGCTTAAGCGGCATGCGCAACGTTGCGCTCGACCGGCGGCAATTCTATAAAAAACAAAACCTTCTGGGAGGCTTACGTGCGCACCAACCGGTTGCCGGGCAAATTGGAAGCCGCGTCCATCGCGCTCTTTTGTATCGCGCTGCTGGCCGCAACGCCGGTGGCCGCACAGAAAAGGGGCGGTACGCTCCGGCTATATCACAACGACAATCCGCCCAGCACCTCATTGCTCGAGGAATCCACGATCGCCTCGGTGACGCCGTTTGCGGCTGTCTTCAACAACCTTGTCGTTTTCGATCCCTTCAAGGTCCACGAGAGCCTGGATACCGTGATCCCGGACCTGGCTGAAAGCTGGTCCTGGGATCCCACCAATACCAAACTGACGTTCAAGTTGAGGCAGGGCGTGAAATGGCATGACGGCAAGCCATTCACCGCCAGGGACGTGCAGTGCACCTGGCGGATGCTGATCGGCAAGAGCGACGTTGCGGACTTTCACAGGAACCCGCGCCGGATTTGGTACACCAAACTGCAAGACGTCACCATCAATGGCGATTACGAGGCCACATTCGAGCTCAGCGAGCCGCAACCGAGCCTGCCGGTGCTGCTCGCGAGCGCTTTTTCGGCCGTCTATCCGTGCCACGTTCCGCAAGCGACGATGCGCACCCGGCCGGTCGGCACCGGGCCGTTCAAATTCGTCGAATTCAAGCGCGGCGAGTTGATCCGTCTGGTGCGCAATCCCGATTACTGGAAAAAGGACCGGCCTTATCTCGATGAGATCACGTTCAGGATGATCGACAGCCGCGCGACGCGCATGCTCGCTTTCGCGACCGGCGAATTCGATATCACCTTTCCCTCCGATGTCAGCGTTCCCCTGATGAAGGATGTCAAGGCGCGAGCGCCGAAAGCGATCTGCGAGATGATAACAACGGGAACGCAAATCAACCTGATGGTGAACCGCGAAAATCCGCCGTTCGACAATCCCGACATTCGCAAGGCCATGTCGCTTGCCATCGACCGCAACGCCTTCAACACGATCTTGATGGAGGGATTGGGGCTGATGGGCGGGGCGATGCTGCCGAAGCCGGTGGGCGAATGGAGCATGCCGCCGGAAATGGTGTCGTCGCTGACGGGGTATGGTCCCGACACCGAAAAGAACGTCACTGATGCCCAGGCGATCATGCAGAAGCTTGGCTACAGCGATGCCAAACCGCTGCAGATCAAGATTCAAACCAGAAATCTTCCGACCTATCGCGATCCCGCGGTGATCCTGACCGATCAACTCAAGAAGATCTACATCGTCGGCGAGCTGGATATTCTCGACACGCCGCGATGGTACGCCAGGCTCGCGAAGAAAGACTACACGATCGGATTAAACGTGACCGGCGTCAGCGTCGACGATCCCGACGGCAATATCGTCGAGAATTACTCGTGCAAATCGGAGCGCAACTATACCCAGTACTGCAATGCGGAGGTGGACAGGCTGCTGTCGGCGCAATCGCGCGAGCTGGACAAGGAAAAACGGCGGAAAATCGTCTGGGATATCGAGCGTCTTCTGGTCGACGACGCGGCGCGTCCGATCATTTTATCCGGCGTGGCAGCCAATTGCTGGCAGCCCTACGTCAAAAATTTCACGCCGCACGACAACAGCCAGTACAACCACCTGCGGTTCGAGGAAGTCTGGCTGGACAAGTAAAAAACGGCTCCTCATGGTGAGGAGCGTGCCTTCGCGCGTCTCGAACCATGAGCGCAACGGATCTCATCCTTCGAGACGCGGCTAAGAAGCCGCTCCTCAGGATGAGGGACCGTCACGACTACGACTGGCTCTGCCACTGGCCCTGCCGTCCGGCGTGGTCGACCTTGACCGCGACCGTCAGCGTTTCCATGCCGCCGCCGTAGCGGGTGCCGCGCACCGGCGCGGCGCCGAGATAATCGAGGCCAATGGCGACGCGGGCGTGGGTGTCGGTGGTGCAGATGCCGTTTGCCGGATCGAACCCGACCCAGCCGAGATCCGGCACGAATGCCTCCGCCCAGGCGTGGCCGGCCTGCTGATTGACCATCCCGTCGGAGCGCAGGAAATGTCCGGCAACGAAGCGCGCGGGAACGCCGGCGCTGCGCGCGCAGGCGATAAAGATATGCGCATAGTCCTGACACACTCCGCGCTTCAGCGCGAAGGCTTCCACCGCCGAGGTTCCGCTGTTGGTGGGGTCCTCGTCGAAGGTCATATGCTCGTTGATCTGCATCATCAGCGCATGCAGGAACCCGAGCACGTCGTCTTCCGATTCCAGGCGCAGCTCGCGCGAAAAGGTCGCCATCGCCGGATTGACTTCGGTCAGCGACGTCGAGCGCAGGAACAGGCTCGGTGGAAAACGTTCATCGGTGCCCCTGAGCACGCCGCCGGTATCGTGGGTCTCGATCAGGCCTTCGACCGTGATGGTGAGATCGGCGATCGGCCCATGGGTCAGCACATGCGTGACATTGCCGAACGCGTCCTGATGCACATCGAGCCGCGAATCGGTGGAGACGTCGATCTGCCATTCGGCGACGTATTGCCCGTCATGGCTGCCGGGCGTCATCCGCAGGATTTGAATGACCCCGGTGGCCGGCGGTTCGTAGCGATAACTGGTGGAATGGGCAATTCGCAGGCGCATGACGTAGAGACAGAGTTCGAGATCTGCGCGTAGAGCAAGAAGATGCGTCATGCCCGGCATTGTGCCGGGCATGCACGTCTTTCCTCTCTTCTCGATGGGAAGACGGTTGGACGGTGACATCTGCGCGATGACGCGTCGCGCTATTGCCCGGCCATGACGGATTGGTTAGTTCATCACAAACCTCAAATCAAATATTGTTTGGTGATGATTTCGCCAAGCCTGCCGTTGTCCGAAATGAATTCCTGGATGAATTCATGGACGCCGTGCTGGAAGATATCGTCCATGTGGCTGTGCTCCAGGCGATTGCGGACGCCGCGGGCATGGCGCTGGGCTGCGCCCTGACGGCCATAGGCGACGCCGATCTGGTCGAGATTGCGCACCAGATTGCCGTAACAGCTGGCCAGCGAACGCGGCAGCGAATCGTTGAGGATCAAGAGGTCCGCGATCAGCCACGGTTTCAGGGTTTCCCGATAGACCCAGTGATAGGCGGTCAGCGCCGAGACCGAGCGCAGGATCGAGGTCCATTGATAGTAATCCAGCGGTCCGCCGACATGCTCCTCCTCGGGCAGCAGCACGTGATACTTGACGTCGAGGATGCGGGCGGTGTTGTCGGCGCGCTCGAGATGCAGGCCCAGCCGCGAAAACCAGTAGGCGTCGTTGCGCAGCATGGTCCGGTAGGCCGAGCCGTCGAACCGCAGCGAGGTTTCCTGCACGAACCGCAAGAACCTCGCCAGTTCTTCGCGGGTTTTGGTGCCTTTGCCCCAGACTTCCTGAAGATCGATCCAGGCTGAGTTGATGGTGTCCCACATCTCGCTGGTCAGCGCGGTGCGTACCGAGCGCGAATTGAGCCGCGCATTTTCGATGCAGTTGCGGATCGAGGACGGGTTGGCCGGCGAGAACGACAGATAATCGACGACATTGCGTTCGTCGGCTTCCTGGTAGACCTCATAAAAGCTCGCGCTGACGCCCGCGGTCAGCAGCGCCGAATCCCATTCATTGGTCTTGCCGATATAGGTGTTCGGCAGCGCGGTGACGCGCAGCGTCGCCTCGATGGTGCGCGCGAGATATTCCGCGCGTTCGACGTAGCGGGCGAGCCAGTACAGGTTTTCGGCGGTGCGCGACAGCATGCGGGATGTATTGCTCTCTTGTGGCCTAATCTACTCGTCCAGAATCCATGTGTCCTTGGTGCCGCCGCCCTGGCTTGAATTCACCACCAGCGAGCCTTCCTTCAGCGCCACGCGCGTCAGCCCGCCCGGCACGATGGTGACGTGATTGCTGCCGGTGAGGACGAACGGCCGCAGGTCGACATGACGCGGCGCCAGGCCGGATTCGGTGCAGGTCGGGCAGGTCGACAGCGCCAGCGTCGGCTGGGCGATGAAACCCTCGGGCTCGCGCTTGAGCTTGTCGCGAAAGGCCTCGATCGTCGCCTTGGTCGCGGCCGGGCCGATCAGCATGCCGTAGCCGCCGGAGCCGTGCACTTCCTTCACCACCAACTCGCCGAGATTGTCGAGCACGTAAGCCAGATCCTTGGGCTCGCGGCAGCGCCAGGTCGGCACATTCTTCAGGATCGGTTCTTCGCCGAGATAGAATTTTACGATCTCGGGCATGTAGGAGTAGACCGCCTTGTCGTCGGCGATGCCGGTCCCGACCGCGTTGGCCAGGGTGATATTGCCGGCCGCATAGGCCGACATCAGCCCGGGCACGCCGAGCGCCGAATCCGGGCGGAAGGTGAGGGGATCGAGGAAATCGTCATCGACCCGGCGGTAGATGACATCGACGCGCTTGAGGCCCTCGGTGGTGCGCATGAACACCTCGTCGTTCTTGACGATGAGGTCGCGGCCCTCGACCAGTTCGATACCGAGCTTGTCGGCGAGAAATGAATGCTCGTAATAGGCGGAGTTGTAGACGCCGGGCGTCATCAGCGCCACCGTCGGCTCGGCCGCGGCGCCGAGCGGCGCCACCGACCGCAGCGCCGACAACAGTTCGTCCGGATATCTTTCCACCGGCGCGACGCGGTGGCGGGCAAACAGGTCCGGAAACAGCCGCATCATGATTTCGCGGTTTTCCAGCATGTAGGACACGCCGGACGGCGTGCGCGCATTGTCCTCCAGCACGAAGAAGTTTTCCGGGTTGACGCGGACGATGTCGATGCCGGCGATGTGGACGTAGACGTCATGCGGCACATCCTGGCCGTTCATCTCCGGCCGAAACACCGGGTTCTGGAAGATCAGGTCGTCGGGAATGATGTTGGCGCGCAGGATATCGCGGCCGTGATAGATGTCGCGCAGGAACATGTTGAGCGCGCGCACCCGCTGCTTCAGGCCTTTTTCGAGCACGGCCCACTCTTTTGCCGACATGATCCGCGGGATCACGTCGAAGGGGATCAGCCGTTCCTGGGCTTCGGCGTCGCCATAGACGGCAAAGGTGATGCCGATCCGGCGGAACAGCAGCTCCGCCTCCTGGCGGCGGTATTCCAGAGCATCCGGCGGCGTCTCCTTCAGCCAGCGGGAAAGCTCCAGATAGGCCGGGCGGAGGTCGCCGCCGGGCCCGTTCATTTCATCGAACGCAACTGCCATATATCCCGACGCTTTTTCGAGGCCATGCGGGACAGTGCATGACTGAAAGGGATGGTAGCAAGGCCCGGGCCAGCGCGATATGCATTCCCGGAGAGCATTTGGTATGGACGGTCGCGATGCTGCCTGAAAAAATGGCTGCCGGGTGCTTATTTCGGCGGCAAACCCCGTGTTGCTTGAGCTGGGTCACGAACATGCAGGGCGAGGAGAGGTCATGAGCGATATCGTCACCGCGGGAATTCTGGTGATCGGCGACGAGATCCTGTCCGGGCGGACCAAGGACAAGAACATCGGCTTTATCGCGGAATACCTGACCAATATCGGGATCGACCTCAAGGAAGTGCGCGTCGTCGCCGACGACGAGGCCGACATCATCGCGGCGCTGGACGCGCTGCGCGGCCGCTATACCTATATCTTCACCACCGGCGGCATCGGGCCGACCCATGACGACATCACTGCCGACGCCGTCGCCAAGGCGTTCGGCGTCGGCATCGACCATCATCCCGACGTGGTGGCGCGGTTTCGCGAGCGCTTCCAGGGCGCCGGCGAGCTGAACGAGGCGCGGCTGCGCATGGCGCGGATTCCCGACGGCGCCGAACTGATCCAGAGCGCGACCATCCTCGCGCCCGGCTTCAAGATCGGCAATGTCATCGTCATGGCCGGGGTGCCCTCGATCATGCAGGCGATGATGGACATCGTCGCGCCGAAGCTGAAATCCGGGCGTCCGGATGCTGTCGGACTCGGTTCGCGCCAATGCAAGGGAAGGCGACATCGGCGGTCCCTTGCGCGAAATCGCCAGCGCGCATCCCGACACGATCATCGGCAGCTATCCGTTTCAGGACGAAGACAAGAAGCCCAACACCAATCTGGTCGTCCGCTCGCGCGATCCCGAAAAGCTCAACGCCGCGATGAACGCGGTGAAGGAGATGCTGGCGGGATTGAACGTGGTCCGGTAGCGGATCGATCATTCGGGGCAGAGCGAGAGCGGCATGGTGGACAAGAATTCGTTTTTCTGGAAGATCGTCGATGGCCGGTTGCCACCGCCGCCTTGCGCGGCGACGCTGGGCATCGAATTCGCCAAGATCGACGGCGAGCGCGGCACGGTCGAAGTCAAATTCGAAGCGAAGCCCGAATTCCTGAACCCGGCGGGAAACGTGCAGGGCGGATTTCTCGCAGCGATGCTCGACGACACCATGGGACCGGCGCTGACCGCGACGCTGGACGCCGGCGAATTCGCGCCGACCGTTAATCTCAACGTGCAGTTTCACCGGCCGGCGAAAGTAGGTTCGCTGAAAGGCGTCGGGCGCGTGCTGCTGCGCGGCAAGGAAATTTGCCAACTCAGCAGTGAACTGTTTCAGAACGACAAGATCGTCGCGACCGCGACGGCCACGGCTGTGATCCGGAAAATGCAGGAGAAATGATGATGGCGGAGCATCCCGAACTGAGCGCGCAGGAGCGGGCGGGCAAGGCCTTTCCGGTCTCATGGGACCAGTTTCACCGGGATTGCCGGGCGCTGACCTGGCGGCTGAACGAAGTCGGGCCGTTTCATGCCGTGATCGCGATCACCCGCGGCGGGCTGGTGCCGGCGGCGATCGTGGCGCGCGAACTCGGCGTGCGGATCATCGATACCGTTTGCATTGCCAGCTACGATCATACCAAACAGGGCGACCTGAAGGTTCTCAAGGGCATTTCGGCCGACACCGCGAAACTCGGCGGCGGCACCGGCAAGGGACTATTGATCGTCGACGATCTCGTCGACACCGGCAAGACCGGGCGGCTGGTGCGCGAGATGATTCCCGATGCGCATTTCGCAACGGTTTACGCAAAGCCGATGGGGCGGCCGCTGGTCGACACGTTCATCACCGAAGTGTCGCAGGACACCTGGATCTTCTTTCCGTGGGATACCGCGCTGTCGTTCCAGCCGCCGATCCGCGAAGGCGCGGCGTGATTATTCTTACCTCGCCCCGCTTGCGGGGAGAGGTCGGATTTTGCGCGCAGCGCAGAATCCGGGTGAGGGGGACTGCTCCGCGGCAGTCCGAGTTCGTGCGAGCGCTCCCCGCATCACGACCTGTCTGCCCCGCAAGCGCGGGAGAAGGAGAATCCGATGCCGCTGCAAAACCGCGTCATGCCTACCGGCGACATCATTGCGACGCCGCATCGCGGCCTGTTCACCGGCAATCGCGGCATCATTCACGATCCCGCGACCAAGACCTTGCTGACGCGGCGCTGGGCGAGCCAGGCATGGCTCACCTGCGTCTGCGAATTCAGGGGACGGCGGCGCGAGGTGATGGGCGGCCGCAGCTGGACCGAATTGTTCTTTCTCGACGAGGCGACGGCGCTGGCGGCGGGGCATCGCCCGTGCTTCTTCTGCCGCCGCGACGACGCCATCAGGTTTCGCGCGGCGTGGGAGGAGGGCAATGGCGTTGCGCAGGTTCGCGCGCGCGACATCGACGCCGTGCTGCATCGCGAGCGGCTCTCAGGGCGGCAAGAAGCGGTTGCATGCGCTGCACCATGCCGCTGGAAGAACTGCCCGATGGCGCGATGGTGCAGCAGGGAACGGAGAGTTTTCTGATCGTGCGGGGCCGGGCGCTATTGTGGTCGCCGGCCGGCTATCGCGAGGCGTCAAACGCGCCTCAAGACGCCATGCTGCTGACGCCGCCCTCGACGCTGCGCGCGCTGTCAGCGGGATACCGGCCGGTGCTGCATCCGAGCGCGGTGAAGTTGATGGAGTGAGCTTCGACGTACCCTATCGTTCGTTATGCCCCGGCTTGTCCCGGGCATCCACGTTTTCCTTCCTAACAATGGTCAAGACGTGGATGGCCGGGACGAGCCCGGCCATGACGGTGGAAAGGGATGCAACCTCACCCCATCCGCTGCCGCGCCAGCTTCGCGCCGGCGCCGAGCGCCATCAGCTTGGCTTCGGCGATCGTCGCGATGCATCGGCGCCATGCCGCAATTGGTGGTCGCGACGATGTTGCTGTTCGGCACGAATTTCGAGACATCATCGATCACCTTGGCGACATCCTCCGCGGTCTCGACCGTGTCGCTGGCGACGTCGATCACGCCGGCCTGAACGATCTTGCCGGTGAGCAGGCCGAGCAACTCCAGCGGCACCTTCGAATTGCGGCATTCGATCGCGACCTGCTGGATCGGGCTTTTGGCGATCGCCGGAAAAATATCCTCATACTGCCGCCACTCGCTGCCCAACGTCTGCTTCCAGTCGGTATTGGCCTTGATGCCGTAGCCGTAGCAGATGTGCACGGCGGTGGCGCAGGTCAGCCCTTCGGCGGCGCGCTCCAGCGCTTTGATGCCCCAGTCGCTGACCTCGTCCATGTAGACGTTGAAGGCGGGCTCGTCGAACTGGATCACGTCGACGCCGTCGGCCTGCAATGCCTTGGCTTCCTCGTTGAGCAGTTCGGCAAAGGCGAACGCCATTTTCACGCGGTCGCCGTAATATTGGTCGGCGATGGTGTCGATGATGGTCATCGGGCCGGGCAGGGTGAATTTCAGCTTGCGCGTGGTGTGGGTGCGGGCGACGCGGGCCTCGTCGGCATGGACGCGGCCCTTCAACCGCAGCGGCGCCACCACCTGCGGCACCATCGCCTTGTAGCGGTCTTTGCGGATTCCCATCTCGACCTTGTGGGCGAAGTCGATGCCCTCGATCTTCTCCAGAAAGCCGTGGACGAAATGCTGGCGCGACTGCTCGCCCTCGGTGACGATGTCGACGCCGGCGTCTTCCTGCAGTTTTATGGCCAGCATGGTGGCGTCGCGCTTGGCGTGCGCCAGTTCATCGCCGGTGGATTTCCAGGGCGCCCACAGCGTGTTGGGCTCGGCCAGCCATTCCGGTTTCGGCAGCGAGCCGGCGATCGTGGTTGGAAACAGCATTTGGGCCTCCCGGTCGGTCCTGATTGAGCGGCTGTCTGCCATGTTCGCCATGCGCCCGACAAGACCGCAAGCCGACTGGAACGCGGTAGCGCCGCAGGCTAGGATGTGGGCAACTCCCTCAGGATGACCCCATGATCGACCTCTATTACGCGCCGACGCCGAACGGCTGGAAAATCTCGATCATGCTGGAGGAACTCGGCCTTCCCTATACCGTTATTCCCGTCAACATCCGGGCCGGCGACCAGTTCAAGCCGGAATTTCTCGCGATCAGCCCGAACAACCGTATTCCCGCGATTGTGGATCGTGCGCCGCCCGATGGCGGCGAGCCGTTTTCGGTGTTCGAGACCGGCGCGATCCTGATCTATCTGGCCGACAAGACCGGCCGGTTTCTGCCGAAGGACATGCGCGGCCGCTCCCGGGTGGTGCAATGGGTGATGTGGCAGATGAGCGGGCTCGGCCCGATGCTCGGCCAGCACGGCCATTTCGCGCTCTATGCGCCCGAGAAAATCCCCTATGCGATCGAACGCTATCGCGACGAGGCGGCGCGGCTTTATCGGCGTGCTCGATACCCAACTGGGCAAGACCGGCGCTTACGTCGCCGGCGATTATTCGATCGCCGACATCGCCTGCTTTCCCTGGACCATGACCCACAAGGCGCAAGGCTTTACGCTCGACGATTATCCGAACGTCAAGCGCTGGTACGCCGAGGTCCGCGCGCGGCCGCAGGTGCAGGCGGGACTGGCGATCGGCAAATTCGTCAAGGAGCCGTTCGACGAGGAGGCGCGGAGGAACATGTTCGGGCAGGCCGCGAAGGAGATGGCGGGGAAGAAGTGACCGAGCGACGCTGAAATTGCATCCCCTCATGGTGAGGAGGCGCTCTTGCGACGTCTCGAACCATGAGGCCCAATTGGATCGACTAACGCCACTCATCCTTCGAGACGCGCGCAAGAGAGCGCGCTCCTCAGGATGAGGATCACGTTGAAGACAAAAACAAAGGAAACGCCATGATCGAATTCTTCTTCGACTGCTCCAGTCCCTGGACCTATCTCGCCTTCCACAACATCCAGCCGCTGGCGAAGGAATTCGGCGCCGAGATTTCGTGGCGGCCGATCCTGGTCGGCGGCATCTTCAACACCATCAACCCGAGCGTCTACGCGTCGCGCGAAAAGCCGGTTCCGGCCAAGGTCAACTACCAGAAGAAAGACATGGCGGACTGGGCGCGCTCGGCGGGGCTGGCGATCAAGATGCGGCCGACGGTGTTTCCGGTCAACAGCGTCAAAGCGATGCGCGGCTGCATCTGGTTGGGCAAGGACATGGTGCCGTTCGCGCGCGCGGTGTTCGAGGCCTATTGGGGCGGCGACAAGGACATTTCGCAGGATGCGGTGCTGACCGAGATCTGCAAGAGCCTCGGTGTCGATCCGCAAAAATTCTTCGCCGGGATCGGCGAGCAGGCGATCAAGGATCAGCTCAAGGCCAACACCGATGAAGTCATGGCGCGCGGCGGGTTCGGCTCGCCGACCATTTTCATCGACAAGACCGATATGTATTTCGGCAATGACCGGATGCCGCTGATCCGCGAAGCGCTGCAACGGCGAAGAGCGAGCGCCGCCTGATGCCCAACGCGGTCGTCTGCCGCGAACTCGGCCCGCCCGAGAGCTTGCGTCTGGAAACGTTTGCCTCGGCGCCGCTGGCGCCGGGCCAGGTGCGCGTCGCCATTCATGCCGCCGGGATCAACTTTCCCGACATATTGATGGCGGCCGGAGAGTATCAGCTCAAGCCGGAATTGCCGTTCACGCCGGGGGTGGAAGCCGCGGGCGAGGTGATCGAAGTCGATGGCGCGGCGAAGGGCGTCGCGGTCGGCGACCGGGTGATCGTCAAAATGCGGCACGGGGCTTATGCCGATGAGGCCGTCGTTGCGCCGTCGCAGCTGACGCCGCTGCCGTCGACCTTCGACTATGCCGAGGGCGCGACGTTTCTCGCCGCCCACGGCACGGCCTATCACGCGCTGATCGATCGCGGCCGGGTTCAGCCCGGCGAAGTGCTGCTGGTGCACGGCGCCGGCGGCGGCGTCGGGCTAGCCGCGGTCGAGATGGGCAAGATGCTCGGCGCGACCGTGATCGCGGCGGCCTCATCGGAGGAAAAACTGGCCGTCGCGCAGGCGCGCGGCGCCGATCATCTGGTGCTGTACGGACGCGAGCCGTTCCGCGACGCCGTCAAGCGCATCACCGATGGCCGCGGCGCCGATGTGGTGTTCGATCCCGTCGGCGGCGAGATTTTCGAAAACAGCCTGCGCTGCATCGCCTGGGGCGCGCGCGTGCTCGTGATCGGCTTCACCGGCGGCATCGGGCTCGCCCGCACCAATCTGCTGCTGATCAAGGGCGCCAGCGTGCTCGGCGTCCGCGCCGGCGAAGCGGTGCGGAGAAATCCGGCGCTAGGCGAAGTGCGGATCAAGGCGCTGCTGGAGTGGGCGGAAGCCGGAAAAATCCGCCCCCACATCTCGCACCGGCTGCCGCTGGAAAATTATGCGCAGGCGATGCGGCTCTTGATCGACCGCAAGGCCATCGGGCGCGTGGCGCTGATGATGCGGTGAGTTCTCGTCATGCCCCGCGAAGTGCGAGCGCATCGCAGTAGCCTCTGAAGCGATCGGCGTGTACTCGATCAGCCCATCCTTCGAGACGCGGTGCATGAGCGCGCTCCTCAGGGATGACGGCGTACTCCACGCCTCACTCATACTCCCGCTCGTCCCACCACGGGAAATAGTCGGGCATATCGGTCGAGATCTTGTTCTTGAAATTAGCCGGGCGCTTTTCCAGGAACGACACCACGCCTTCCTTGACGTCGTCCGAGCGGCCGCGGGCGTAGATGCCGCGGCTGTCGACCTTGTGCGCTTCCATCGGATCGTCGGCGCCCAGCATGCGCCACATCATCTGCCGGATCAGCGCCACCGACACCGGCGCGGTCTTGGCGGCGATTTCACGGGCCAGTGCACGCGCGGTCGGCAGCAGCTCGTCCGGCGGCACCACCTTGCTGACGAGGCGGCCGGCCAGCGCTTCCTGCGCCGGAAATACCCGCCCGGTGTAACACCACTCCAGCGCCTGCGAGATGCCGACGATGCGCGGCAGGAACCAGCTCGAGGCCGCCTCCGGCACGATGCCGCGCTGGGAAAACACAAAACCGAAGCGCGCATTCTCGGATGCGATGCGGATATCCATCGCAAGCTGCATGGTGACGCCGATGCCGACCGCCGGGCCGTTCACCGCCGCGATCACGGGCTTTAGGCATTTGAAAATGCGCAGCGTCAGCTGGCCGCCGCCGTCGCGCACATTGGGATCGCTGTAATCGACCTTGCCATTGGCCAGTCGTTTCACCGGTCCGCGCCGCGCGTCGCGGTCGAAGGTGTCGGCGCCGGAGGAAAGATCGGCGCCGGCGCAGAACCCGCGCCCGGCGCCGGTGACGATGATGGCCCTGACATTGTCGTCCTTGTCGGCGGAATCGAAGGCGTCGATCAATTCCTTCTGCATGGCGCCGTTGAAGGCGTTGAGCTTGTCGGGCCGGTTCAGCGTGATGGTCAGGATCTGCTCGGCGACCTCGTACTTGATCGTCTCATACGCCATCGGGGTTTCCTTCCTGGAATTCTTCATTCTCATCTCGTCATTGCCGGGCATAGCGCGTCCGAAGGACGGCGTCGCTTCCGCTCGCCTATGCCCGGCAATCCATCCTTATGAAGAAGATGGATGCGCGGGTCGAGCCCGCGCATGACAATTCCGTCCAGGCCGCGCTGTTCTAACTTTTCGGCGGGCTCGGCCACGGCCTTTGCGGACCGCGCATGGTCTCGAACGCCTTCGCCATCCCGAGCACGCCGAGATCGTCGAAGCGGCGGCCGACGATCTGCACGCCGATCGGAAAACCGCTTGAGCTAAAGCCGCCATTGATCGACACGGCCGGATTTTCCGACATGTTCCACGGCACGGTGTAACAGATGTGCTCGAACGGTTTTGCGGGATCGTTGATCGGGGCGGCCAGTTCGGCGGCGAAATTCACCACCGGCGATACCGGCGAAATCACGTAGTCGAGATCGGCGAACAGTTTCGCCGCAGCCGCTCGGATCGCCATGGTGGCGTTAAACCCTCGGACCACGTCGACGCCCGACAGCTTCGCACCGGCTTCCGCCCATTTGTAGATATAGGGCAGCGCCTTGGCGCGCTCGGCAGCCGTCAACTGGGAAAGATCGTCCCACAGGCGCGCGCGCCAGAAATTGTCGAGCCCGTCGAGCATCTCCCGCGTCAGCACGCTCGGTACGTCGGTCACGATGGCGCCGGCCGCTTCGAACGCCTTCGCGGCCTTGACGGCCACCTCGCGCACGTCTTTTTCCAGCGCCTGGCCGACGCCGAGATCGAGCATCAGCCCGATGCGCAGTTTCCGCGGCGATTTATCGAGCGCCTTCCAGTTGATGTTATCAGGCGGCAGGCTCATGCCGTCGCGGCGATCGGGCCGCGACAGCACGCTCATCATCAAGGCGGCGTCATCGACAATGCGGGTCATCGGTCCGGCGACGCGGCCGACATAGGGCGGATCGATCGGAATTCGCCCGAGGCTTGGCTTCAGCGCGACGAGGCCGCACCAGCAGGCGGGCAGCCGCACCGAGCCGCCGATATCGGTGCCGAGATGCAGCGGGCCGTAACCCGCGGCACCGGCAGCGCCGGCGCCGGAACTGGACCCGCCGGGGTTCTTGCTGAGGTCCCAGGGATTGCGGGTGAGGGGATGGAAGCTGGAGAGGCCCGATGACAGCATGCCGTAATCCGGCATGGTGGTCTTGGAGAAGATCACCGCACCCGCTTCGCGCAACCGCGCCGCCGGCGGCGCGTCCGCTGCAGCCGGTACCAGCCTGGTGGTGGCGGCGCCGAGCGGCACCGGCACGCCCTTGGTGGCGATGTTGTCCTTGATCGTCGCGGGCACGCCGTCAAGCAGGCCTGTCGGCTCGCCCTTGTGCCAGCGTTCGGTCGATGCCTTGGCGGTTGCGCGCGCGCCATCGGGATCGAATGCGTACAGCGCCTTGATGTGCGGCTCCCATACCGCGATATGCGCCAGCACGTCCTCCAGCACTTCCGACGGCGAAAATTGCCTGGCCCGAAAGCCCGCGATCAGGTCGACGGCGCTGAGATCGTGCAGTGACGCGACTGCTTCCTGCGATGCCGGTTTATGCATGGGCGCCTGCCGGCAAGCGGGTTTCGATGATGCGCGCGAACATGCTGGCGCCGATCGGCAGAATCTTGTCGTCCAGCACATAGCCGGGATTGTGCACGGGCACCGAGCCTTCGTGGCCGAGCCAGAAATAGGCGCCGGGCACGGCATGCAGCATATCGGCGAAATCCTCGCTGCCCATCTTCGGCTGCGACCGGGTGAAAACCTTCGCCGGGTCGACCACCGTGCGCGCTACTTCGGCGATCACTCTGCTTTGTTCTTCCTGGTTCACCAGCACGCTGAAGGTATCGCGGATATCGGCCGATATCTCGACCTGGAAGGCGCTGGCGATGCCGGCGCAGATCGCGCGCATCCGCTCGCGGATCAGCGCGCGCACCTCGTCGGAAAATGCCGCGGACGGTGCCGCAGAGTTTCGCTTCGCCGGGAATCACGTTGTAGGCGGAGCCGGCATGAATCTGCGTGATCGACAGCACCGCCGATTGCAGCGGATCGACGTTGCGGCTGACGATGGTCTGCAACGCCTGTCCGAGCGTCATCGCGATCACCACGGCATCCTTCGAGCGCTCCGGCATCGCGCCGTGCGCGCCATAGCCGGATATGGTGATGTCGAAGAAGTCGGCGCCGGCCATGGCAGGCCCGGGAAGGATCGCGACCTCGCCGTGGTTCAGATCGGGCGCGTTGTGCAGCCCGTAGACCTCGTCGCAGGGAAATTTCTCGAACAGCCCGTCCTTGATCATGGCGCGGGCGCCGCCGAGGCCTTCTTCGGCCGGCTGGAAGATGAAATGCACGGTGCCGTCGAAATTCCTGGTCTCCGCGAGGTAGCGCGCGGTGCCGAGCAGCATGGTGGTGTGGCCGTCATGGCCGCAGCCGTGGAAGCGGCCGGGAATGGTCGAGCGCCATCTCAAATTGGTATTCTCTTCCATCGGCAGCGCGTCCATGTCGGCGCGCAGGCCGATGCGTTTTCCCCCGCTGCCCTTGCCCTTGAGCACGCCGACCACGCCGGTGCCGCCGAGGCCGCGATGCACCTCGATGCCCCATTGCGTCAGCTTGTCGGCAACGATGCCGGAAGTGCGGATTTCCTCGAAGCCGATCTCGGGATGCGCGTGCAGATCCCTGCGGATCGCGGTGAGTTCGTCGGCGAAGGCTTCGATGCGGTCGATGTTGGGCATTTGATTTATCCGATGGCGGGAGAGGGTGAACGCGATTTGACTGGGGGCGCGAACGCGGGACCGTTCGGCTTGATACGAATACCCGGACGCAACCGCGTCCATGGCAATGCCGCGGTGTCGGCGGGCATCGCGCCGGGCGCGGCGCAGATGATCAGCTTTTCGGCGATCGGTTCGAAATCGGCGCGAAAATGCACCGAGCTCTTGTTGACGAGGATCGATTGCTCCGTCGGTTCGATGCCGACGTAGCGATACATCGCCTGATCGGCGAGCTGCGCCTTGCGTGATCCGACCACCACACGGACGTCGCCGATGCGCAGGCAGGCCGAGGCGCCGAGATTCATTTTGCTGCCCCCGAAGTATGGACCGGGCGCGATGAACCGGCCGTCGGAGAGTTGCTCGACGACAAATGTTTCCTCGTACGGCGCGTCGCCTGATATGCCCGACTTGCCGCCGAGCGCGAGTCTGATGGTCGCGCCTGGTCCCGCCGCGTGCGCGGCTTTCGCAGATTCCGGGTCGACGATCACGCCGATAGCGGCCTTGGTGGCGCCGTTTCGAACCAGCGCGCGCAGCATACCCGTGGTGTCGGAATCGCCGCCGGCGCCCGGATTGTCTTGCGTGTCGGCAATCACGACAGGCTTGCTGGCATGCTTCGCAAGCTCCATCGCATGGCGCACGCCCTCGTCGGGCGTGTAGATGCGGCCGTCGAAATCGCTTTCGTGGCTCTCGATCAGCGCGGCGATGTTGTCAGCCGCGGCGTTAGCATCGGCTTGGGTCTTGCCATAGGCAAATACCGTTGCACCGCAGTCGGGAAAATCCGCCGCCGGAAAGCCCGGTGCGAAAGACAGCGTCGGCACCGCCTCGCTCTGCAGCGCCGCCAGCTTCTGATAGATGCCTTTGGTCGGCTGGTCGTTGGTGCATTGCCAGCTGATCGGAATCAGGAACGGTAATTGCCGGAACGCCTTTGCAAAGCGCTGTTTGGTGCGCAGCAGCAGCGCCAGATGTTTTGCGGCGGCGCGGCCGGTGTCGGCCATGTCGACATGGGGATAAGTGCGGTAGGCGATCAGCGCGTCGGCGTGTTCGACCATTTGCGGCGTCACATTGGCGTGGAGGTCGAGGCTGACCACGAGCGGCAGGTCCTTGCCGATCACCTTGCGCACGCGCGCCAGGATTTCGCCTTCGCCGTCGTCGAGATGCTCGGTGACCATCGCGCCGTGCAGATCGAGATAGACGGCATCGAGCTGTCCGGCGGCGGCGATGCCATCGACCATGGTCTTGGCGACGCGCTCATAGGCGTCCCTTGTAACGTGCGCCGATGGACTTGCGGCGCACCAGATGGTCGGCACCAACTCCCAGCCTTCCGCTTCCGCTGCCGGCACGAAACCCGCCATGCCGACATTGATGTTGCGCATGTTCTCGAGCAGCTTCGCGCCTTGCGACATCGGCGGCCAGCCGCCACCATGCACGAAGTCGTCATAAGTCGCCTTCGTCGGTGCGAAGGTGTTGGTCTCGTGCAGGAAGCCGCCAACGGCGATACGGGTCATCAGTTCGATCTCAGCTAATTGTCCGTGCCCGTGACGTTAGACTTGTCATTGCGAGGAGCGCAAGCGACGAAGCAATCCAGTTTTGCATGCCGCGTGGGCGTCTAGTCATTGCGAGGAGCAAAGCGACGAAGCAATCCAGCTCTTCGCCGGTCGCGCGAAGCACATCGGATTGCTTCGCGGAGCCTGTCATGGGCGCGCATTTCGCGCGACCCGTTGGCTCGCAATGACGGCTTAATTACGTCAGCGAGGCCGCAGCCAGTACAACCGGCCGGAAATTCGCAAAATCCCACCCCCGTCCGGGGGCGGCGTCCAGCAACTGCCTGGTATAGGCCTGCTGCGGATTTGTCAGGACTTGCGCCGCCGGTCCCTGTTCGACGATGCGGCCGTGCTGCATCACAGCGACGTCGTCGCAGATTTGCGCCGCGACGCGCAGATCGTGGGTGATGAACAACAGCGCGATGCCGAGCCGGGTCTGGATTTCGTCGAGCAACTCCAGCACCTGCGCCTGCACCGAGACGTCCAGCGCCGAAACCGCTTCGTCCGCCACCAGCACGTCCGGATCGAGCGCCAGCGCACGCGCGATGGCGATGCGCTGGCGCTGGCCGCCCGAAAACTGGTGCGGGTAGCGCGAGATGGCATCGACGGGAAGATCGACAAGTTCCAGCAGCTCGCGCGCCTTTTCCAGCGCCTCGTCGCGCGGCATGCCGTAGTTAACAGGACCCTCGGCGATGCTCTCGCCGACGGTGATGCGGGGATTGAGCGAACGATAGGGATCCTGGAAGATGATCTGGATTTTCTTGCGGTGCGGTTGCAGCAGCCGGCGCGGCAGCTCGGAGATTTCGCGCCCCGCCAGGCGAATGCCGCCGGAGGTCGGATCGATCAGCCGGACGATGCAGCGCGCCACCGTCGATTTGCCGGAGCCGCTTTCGCCGACGATGCCAAGCGTGCGGCCCTTGTGCAGCGTAAGCGTGACATCCTGCGCCGCCGCCACTTCGCGGACGGCGCCGAAGAAAGAGCGCTCGCGATAGACCTTGCCGAGCTGGTTGGCCTCCAGCACCACCGGTTCGGTGGTATCAGCGCGCGGCCTGCGCGGCACCAGGCTCGGCACCGCCGAAAGCAGGTTGCGGGTATATTCCATGACGGGATTGCGCAGGATGGCGTTGAGCGTTCCGGTCTCGACCAGCCGCCCCTGGCGCATCACCGCGACGCGATCGGCGATCTCCGCGACCACGCCCATGTCGTGGGTAATGAACAGCACGGCGGTGCCGTGATCCCTCTGCAGATCGCGGATCAGCGTGAGAATCTGCTTTTGGGTGGTGACGTCGAGCGCCGTGGTCGGCTCATCCGCGATCAATAGCTTCGGTTCGAGCACCAGCGCCATCGCGATCATGATGCGCTGGCGCTGGCCGCCCGACAGCCGGTGCGGATAGGACGCGAAAATGCGTTCGATCTCGGGCAGCCGCACCTGCTCCATCATCGCAAGAATGTGCTTGCGCCGGGCGCGCGCGTCGAGGTCGGTATGGACGCGCAGCACCTCGTCGATCTGGCGGCCGACCGGCACCACCGGATTGAGCGCCGTCATCGGCTCCTGAAAAATCATCGCCATGGTGGTGGCGCGCAACTGCCGCAGGCGCCGGTCGCTGGCGGTGAGAAGTTCCTCGCCGACCAGTTTAATGCTGCCGCCGGATGGCACCAGCGAGCCCTTTTGCAATAGTCCCATCACCGTCAGCGCTGTCACGGATTTTCCCGATCCGCTTTCGCCGACCAGACACAGCGTCTCGCCTTGGCGGACCTGCAACGAGACGCCGTCGATGATGCGCTCGTTGCGGGGATTCTTGCCGAGGCCGACCACGAGATTGTCGATGTCGAGAACGACGCTTGTCATGTCATCGCTCTCTCACCGTCATTGCGGGATCCAACGCGTCGCGCGAATGCGCGCCCGATGACCGGCTCCGCGAAGCAATCCACAAATGCGGCCTGGATTGCTTCGTCGCTTCGCTCCTCGCAATGACGATAAACCGCGTTCACTTGCCGCCCTCCCGCTGTTTCATGCGGGGATCGAGCGCGTCGCGCGCGGCGTCGCCGATCAGGTTGACGCTGAGGATCGCGATCGACAGCAGCAATCCCGGCCAGAAGATCAGCGACGGTTTTATCTGAAAATAGGCGCGGCCCTCGGCCATGATGTTGCCCCAGGTCGGCGTCTCCGGGCTGATGCCGGCGCCGAGGAACGACAGGATCGCTTCGGTGAGGATGGCGGAAGCGCAGACATAGGTGCCTTGCACGATCAGCGGGGCAATCGTGTTCGGCATCAGATGCCGCCACATGATCTTCGGCAGGCTGGAGCCGACGGAGATGGCGGCTTCGACATAAGGCTCCTCGCGCGCCGACAGCACGACCGAGCGCACCAGCCGCGCCACCCGCGGAATTTCGGGGATGGTGATGGCGACCAGCACCGTCATCAGGCTCGCGCCCGACAACGAGACCACGGCAATCGCGAGCAGGATGCTCGGGATCGCCATCAACCCGTCCATCACCCGCATCATCACGGCATCGACCCATTTGAAAAAGCCGGAGACGAGGCCGATCACAAGTCCGATGCCGATGCTGACGACGGCTGCGCCAAGGCCGATCAGAAGCGAAATCCGCCCGCCGTAGAGGATTCGCGACAGCACGTCGCGGCCGTAGCCGTCGGTGCCAAGCAGGAACTGGGCGCTTGCGGGCTTCAGTCGTTGCGCCGGCGCGAGCAGCAGCGGGTCGTGCGGCGAAAGCCAGGGCGCCAGGATCGCGGACAGGATCACCAGCGCCAGGCAGACCGAGGCGGCGGCGATGATCGGCGTCGCCGTCAGAAATCCCAGTCCCGGCCGGAACGGCGTGGTGATCGGTATCGAGGGCTCTGGAAGGATTTCGATCGCCATCGGTAGCGCAACCTCAGTAACGGATTCGGGGATCGAGCAGGGTGTAGGCGACGTCGATCAGGAGGTTGACCGCGACGTAGATGCCCGATGTCAAAAGGATCATCGCCTGGATCACCGGATAGTCGCGCGCCAGCACGGCATCGACGGTGAGGCGTCCGACGCCGGGCAGGTTGAACACGCTCTCGGTGACGACGACGCCGGAGATCAATAGCGCAAATCCGGTGCCGATCACGGTAATGACGGGCACGGCGGCGTTGCGCAGCGCGTGGCGCAACAGCACGGCGCTTTCGTTGATGCCCTTGGCGCGGGCGGTACGCACGTAATCCTCGCCGAGCACATCGAGCATCGACGCGCGGGTCATGCGCGCGATCAGGGCGACATAGATGAACGACAGCGTGCAGGTCGGCAGGATCAGGCGTTCGAGAAACGGTCCCAAGCCGGACGAGATGCTGCGAAAGCCCTGCACCGGCAGCCAGTGCAGGTCGATGGCAAAGATCTGGATCAGCACGTAACCGATGACGAAAACCGGGACCGAGAAGCCGACCACCGACAGTCCCATCACGAAGCGATCGATCCAGGTGCCGTGCTTCCACGCCGCGATCACGCCGAGCGGTACCGCGATCAGGATGGAGAGAATAATGGTCGACACCGCAATCGAGATCGACGGCTCGACGCGCTGGCTGATCATTTTCAGCACCGGCACGTTCGAGATCAGCGACACGCCGAGATCGCCATGCAGCAGCTTGCCGATCCAGGTGAAGAACTGGGTGTAGAGCGGTTCATGCAATCCGAGCGAGACGCGGATGCGCTCGAGCTGTTCGGGCGTCGCATTGTCGCCGGCGAGGATAGCGGCGGGATCGCCGGGGGTCAGCCGCAGCAGCAGAAACACGAACAGCGCCACCACGCCCATCACGGGAATGGCGGCGAGAACGCGGCGGAGCAGATATCCGAGCATCAGCTGCACCCACTCTGTCGTCCCTGCGAAAGCAGGGACCCATACGCCGGAAAGTTTCGATGCAATCCTGGAGCGGACGTTCGGAACGACGACGCAGGCCCGAGGTTATGGGTCCCTGCGTTCGCAGGGACGACCGATCGAGATTGCGCAACGCTGCAGAAATCCGTCATGATGCTACTCTCGCACGCTGCCGCCCCAATGCAAGTTTTAGCAAGTCCTGTGCCATCCGAACCAGTTTTGTCGACGTCACCCTGAGGTGCCGTCGCGTGGCGACGGCCTCGAAGGGCGACTTCCCCGGGTGTGGGCATCCTTCGAGACGCCGCGCAAGAGCGCGGCTCCTCAGGATGACGTTCTTCCATCACTCCAGCGTCGCCAGCAATCCCGCCATCAGGCGGCCGCGCTCGGCGAGGCTGTCGACTTCGATATGTTCGTTGAGCGTATGCGGATCGGCGCCGCGCACGCCCAATCCGTCGAGGGTGGGGATGCCCATCGCACCCGTAAAATTGGCGTCGGAGCCGCCGGCGGCACTGGCGTGGGGAAGCTCGGCGCCCATCGCCTTGGCCAAACCGCGTGCCTTCTCATAGAGCGCCATGGTTCGCGCATCGGGCTCCCATACCGGCCGGGTCACGCCGCGCGTCACCTTGAACGTAACGTCATTGGCGGTCCCGGAAAGCGCCAGCATCCGCTCGACCGCGCGATCGAGATCGCCCTGGCGCTTGGCCATGCTCAGCGCTTCGCCGGTGCAGGTGGTGGCGACGCAATTGACCCATTGGCCGCCATGCACGACGCCGACGCTGAAGGTGCAATCCTCCGTCGTCATGCCGTCGATCGCGATGATCTGGCGGGCCATCTCGCGGATGGCGGAACGTCCCGCTGAGAGCAACGCGCCGGCATGGCTCGGTTTGCCTATGGCTTCGAGATTGAACCGCGCGATCGCATAACGCCCGGTGACGACGCCGTTATTGGACCGGCCCGGCTCGGGCACCAGCACATATTTGTTGCGCGCGGCCTCCGCCTCGATGATGTCGCGCGTCGAAGGCGTACCGACTTCCTCATCGGGGGTGAACAGCACGGTGATCGGCAGCGGCGTCGTGAAGGAAGCGCGCGCCAATTGCCGGATCGCTTCCAGCGTGAGGTAATTGCCGCCCTTCATGTCGAAGATGCCGGGGCCAAAGCATTTGTTGCCCTCGCGCCGCCACTTGAGTTTTTCCAGCGTGCCGATGGGATGGACGGTGTCGAGATGGCCCGCGATCAGAATTCCGGGCTGGCCCTGCTTCGGATGCGGAAAGCGCGCCCGCACGCAGCCGCCAAAACCCTGCCGGCCGGCGATGCGCTCGATCGACGCGCCCATGATCGCCATGTCGCGCGCGGCGATGTCGAGCATGCGGTCGACGGCGCTGGCATCCCAGGTCGGGCTTTCGCATTCCACCCAGCCGCGCAGTCCCTGCAGCATGGCCTCGGAATCAAAGGGAAGATTGGCGGGGTTCATCGGAATTCTCTTGGTTTCGAGTTGCTTTGCGGGAATGCTCGGTGCCGGATTTGTAAAGCGAACCGCTGCGGGCGGCCAGCGTGCATTCGCCGCCCCGGCCATGAGCCAAAACCCGATTGACGCGCAACGCGCTTGGTGCAAGTCTCAAATAACAAGGATTTACAGCGTGTTAGTTCGCCCAAATAACGGACCACATGCATAACTAATCATCGGGTTTTGACCAGTTTCACGTCAGGAGACATCAGAATGTTCCACATCTCGCGTTGGAAACGTCCCACGATAGCATCAAGCGTCGCACTGTCGATCCTCGCGCTTTCGGCTGCGCTGACGTCGCAGGCGATGGCCGCCGCGGGCAAGACCATTACCGCGGTAATGCATTCCGACCTGCGCGTCATCGATCCCGGTTTTACCACCGCCTACATCACCCGCGATCACGGCTACATGATCTATGACACGCTGCTGGCGACCGATTCCAACTTCAAGATCCAGCCGCAAATGGCGGACTGGAAAGTCTCCGACGACAAGCTCACCTATACCTTTACGCTGCGCGACGGCCTGAAATGGCATGACGGCGCGCCGGTCACGGCGGAGGATTGCGTGGCGTCGCTGAAGCGCTGGGGCAGGGTCGACAATATGGGCCAGAAGCTGATGGATTTTACCGCCAGCATCGAGGCCACCGACGCCAGGACCATCACGCTGAAGCTGAAAGAACCCTACGGCCTGGTGCTGGATTCGATCGGAAAACCGTCGTCCTATGTGCCGTTCATGATGCCCAAGCGAATGGCGGAAACGCCGGCCGGCCAGCAGATCAAGGAACAGATCGGCTCCGGCCCCTTCAAGTTCGTGCAGGCCGAATTCCAGCCCGGCGTGAAGGCGGTCTATGAGAAGAACAAGGACTACGTGCCGCGCAAGGAGCCGCCGAGCTGGACCGCGGGCGGCAAGGTGGTGAAGGTCGATCGCGTCGAATGGATCACCATGGCGGATGCGCAGACCGCGGTGAACGCGCTGCAATCCGGCGACATCGATTTCATGGAGAACCCGTCGTTCGATATTCTCCCCGTGCTGGCCGCCAACAAGGAGATCAAGGTCGAAACCTTGAACAAGCTCGGCTTCCAGACGCTCGGGCGCATGAACTTCCTCTATCCGCCGTTCGATAACGTCAAGGTTCGCCGCGCCGCTCTCAAGGCGATGAACCAGAAGGACGTGCTCGACGCGCTGGTCGGCAATCCCGAATATTACCGGACATGCGGCGCGTTTTTCGTCTGCGGCACGCCGCTGGCCACCGAGGAAGGCTCGGAGTCGCTGGTCAAGGGCAACGGCATGGCGGAAGCGAAAAAGCTGCTCGCCGAATCCGGCTATGACGGCACGCCCGTGGTGGTGATGGCGCCTGGCGATGTCGTGACATTGAAGGCGCAGCCGATCGTCGCCGCGCAACAGTTGCGCGACGCCGGCTTCAAGGTGGATGTGCAGGCCACCGACTGGCAGACCGTGGTCACCCGCCGCGCCAGCCAGAAGCCGCCGAAAGAGGGCGGCTGGAACATGTTCTTCACCAACTGGGCCGGCGCCGACGTCGTCAACCCGATCGCCAACTTCTCGATCGGCGGCAGAGGCAAGAATGGCGGCTGGTTCGGCTGGGCGGAAGACGCCAAGATCGAAGCGTTGAAAGACGCCTACGCGCGGTCGTCGTCACCGGAAGAGCAGAAGAAGATCGCCGCCGACATCCAGAAGGAAGCCTATGACCAGGTGATCTACATTCCGCTCGGGCAGTATCTCGCGCCCAGCGCCTGGCGGAAATCGCTGTCCGGCGTGCTCGACGGCCCGGCGACGCCGATCTTCTGGAATATCGACAAGTCGGAGTGAGGCGGACCGCGAGCCATTCGCGCTCAACCGGCATAAGGCAATCCCGAAGTATCGAGCGGCGCCGCTATGAAAGCGGCGCCGCTCCGCTTTTGTGGCCGAATAGGTGGATTGAAAATCCTCGACGCGGGGCGGAAACCATCTTGACAAATGAGTAAGTTGTGACTTACCGTTAGTCATGGCTTACGGAAATGCCCTTGACAGTGCTCGCTGATCCGACGCGGCGGAAGGTGTTTGAACGCCTGCGCGCGGGCCCGCGTGCCGTGAACCTGCTTGCCGCGGGGCTACCGGTCTCGCGGCCGGCGGTATCGCAACATCTCAAGGTCCTGAAGGACGCCGGCCTGGTCGACGAACGCAGCGAAGGCGCGCGCCGGATTTACTCGCTCAAGCGCGAAGGTCTGGTGGAGTTGCGCCAATGGCTGGACAGTTTTTGGGGCGATGCCCTGCAGGCCTTCAAACTGGAAGCCGAAAAATCCCACAAAACTCGAAGGAGTAAGTGAATGAATGATGTGGCCGTCATCGCGCCCGTGCGCAAAACCGTTCGCGTGCAAGGCACCGATTGCCCACGCGTTCGAAGTTTTCACCAGCGGCCTTACGCGCTGGTGGCCGCACGACCACGGCGTCGGCAAGAAACCGATTCAGAAGGTGCTGATGGAGCCGCGCCTTGGCGGGCGCTGGCTCGAGATATCGGAAGACGGCACCGAGACCAGCGTCGCCACGATTACACATTGGGAGCCGCCACATCGCCTGGTGATGGTCTGGCAGATCAACGCGCAATGGAAGCCGGATCCCGCGATGAAATCGGAGGTCGATGTGCGCTTTTTAGCCGACGGGCCGGAGGCCACCCGCGTCGAACTCCTGCACCACAAGTTCGAGACCATGGGCGCCGAGGCGGGCGCTTCGATGCGGAAAGACGTCGACGGCGGCTGGCCGGGTCTTATCGAACGTTTTGTGCAGGAAGCCGAGCGGAGCAAAAGTTGAGTCGGGTTTGCTGCATCGACGCTTGGAATAATAACCGTGAGTGAGGAGATCATCATGTCGGAATTTACAGTCCATTCCATCCCCGGCAGTCCGTTCGGCCGCGCCGTGCTGGCGACGCTGGAAGAGAAGGGCGCGTCCTGTCGCTTTTCACCGGTCGCGCCCGGCACGTTCCGCTCGCCTCAACACCTGGCGCGTCATCCCTTCGGCCGGGTGCCGGTGCTGGAGCATGATGGCTTTCTGCTCTACGAGACCCAGGCGATCCTGCGCTACCTCGACCGGGTGTTGCCGACGCCTGCGCTGACGCCGGCCGATCCGAAGCGCGCCGCGCGAATGGATCAGGTGATGAATGTCAACGACTGGTATCTGTTCCAGGGCGTCGGCAACGTCATCGGCTTTCATCGCGTGGTCGGGCCGCGGGTGATGGGGCTCAAGCCCGACGAAGCCGCGATCGAGGCCGCGATGCCGAAGGCGCGCGCGGTATTCGCTGAACTGGCGCGGCTTTTGGGCGAGCAACCCTACTTCGCCGGCGAAGCAATATCGCTCGCGGACCTGTTGGTCGCGCCGCAGATCGGCTTCTTCACCCAGACGCCGGAGTGGTCGGTGCTGGGCGTGCCGCACCCAAATCTCGTCGCGTGGCTGGCGCGGATGGAAGCCCGGCCAAGCCTGAAGGCCACCACCTGGGAGCGCGTGTCGGAGATGGCCAAGGCGGCGTGATCGAAAACAGATCGAAATCGCCAGGAATGAGCGTTCCGCGCGCGATGGCCCTGCGCTGTCTATTCGATCCGTCAGACCGGATAGGCCGCAACATGCTGCAGCAATAGCTCGTTGACGCGATCGGGCGCCTGGTCGGCCGCGAAATGGCCGACGCCGGCCAGCGCCTCGAAGCGATAGGGCGCGGCGACGAAATCGACCGTGCCCTCGGCGGCTATCCGCCCGACGGTGTCGTCGGCATCGCCCCAGATGTACAGCGTCGGCACGCGGATCGGGCCTAGCGGCGAGCGGATCGCGCCGCGCGCGCGATACCAGGCTCAGCGCCGCTTCCATCGCCGCCTTGTTGCCGAGCACGCCAAGATGCTCCTCGATCGCGGCGTGAGGTACGCCGGCCGCCGTCAACCGCTGGCGCAACCACTTGGCGTCGTCGGCAAGAACGACATCGGCCGCGCCGGGTTCGAGAAAGGCCTTGTGATGCCGCGAGCGGTGCGCCTGATCGCCATCGGGCATTGCGAGCGCGCGATTGAAGGCGTTGGGATGCGGCCGCGACAATACAGTGAGCGACGCCAGCCGGTCCGGAGTGCGATCGGCGAGTGCCCAGGCGATGCTGCCGCCCCAATCGTGGCCGACCAGATGGAAGCGGCGGTCGCCATAACCTGACGCGGCCGATATCGCCATCGCATCGTCCATCAAGCGCTCGATATGATAATTCGCGGTGTCGGCGGTATCCGGCCGCGCGCCCTTCGAATAACCGCGCTGGCTCGGCGCGACCGCGCGATAGCCCGCACCCGCAAGCGCGCTGACCTGCGCGCGCCAGCAATGCATGGATTCCGCAAAGCCGTGCAGCAGCAGCACCAGCGGCGCGCCCGATGCGCCGGCGACGAGGGCGTCGAAGGTCAAGCCGGGTGCAATGGTGATTTTTTCGAGCTCGGCCATCCCGGTGATTTCCGATGCGAACCCGTTTGGGGCGATGAGGGGTGCGGACCAACGGCGGCAGGCGCCGCTGGTTTATTCGGGCAGACCGGCGAGCCGCAAGCCCTCTGAAAAAAGTGCGATATCCTGCGGCCTGCGAAATGGAACCCGTTCCTTGATGCGGGACAAGCGGTACGAAGGACTGAGGTGGAGGATTTGCGGAACCAGCCGCCGTGCTTCGTCAAGTCGTCCCATCTGTCCGGCGCTGGCCGCCAGGATGAGAAGAGGGGACAGCAGATTGGGCTGCTCCCGCACCGCGTTTCCCGCCCATAGCGTGGCTTCCTCAAACCGGCGCAGGCAATAGTGACCGAAAGAAATCGAAGCCATGAATTGAGGCTGCGTCGGATCGAGCGGGCTCAGGCGCTGGGCGCGCAACACGTGCTCGATCGCCACCTCATGCTCCCCCAGCAATATGTGGGTCGCCCCGCTATAGAGCCACGTCAGCGCACTATTGGCATTGAGCGACAGCGAACGCGCGATATAGGTAGCGCCGCTGTCGAGATCGTGACCGAGATAGGCGATCGTATATCCCCCGACCGCAAGCACCAGCGGGTCGTCTCTTCCCAATTCGATGGCTCGGCGGGCCAGCCGCAATCCTTCGGAGATTTCCTCCCCGGGGTTTGTCAGCCAGCCATTTTGCGCCCTCAGGCTGATGCACCTCGTCGCCATGGCATAGGCGGAGGCATATTCCGGGTCGAGATCGATCGCGTTGGCAAAAAACTGAAACGCCTTTTTATTGGTGGTTTTCGAATACTGGGAAACCATCGCCAGGCCGCGAAGATAATAGTCGTAGGCGTCGAGCATCTCCGTCGGCTTGCGATGGGTACGTTCGATCTCCGCTTCCTCAAGCCTGGGCGCGACGGCGCCGACAACGCTCGCCGTCACCTGGTCCTGCAATCCAAAAATATCTTCAAGCGATCCGTCGAATCTGTCTGCCCACAGGTGCGCGCCGCTGGTGGCATCGATCAATTGTCCGGTGATGCGGACTTTTCCCGCCGCCTTGCGCACGCTGCCCTCGAGCACATAGCGGACGCCCAGCTCGCGTCCCACCTGCTTGATGTCGACGGCCTTGCCTTTGTAGGTGAAGCTCGAATTGCGGGCGATGACGAACAGCGACTTGAATCGCGACAGCGCGGTAATGATGTCTTCCGCCATCCCGTCGGCAAAATACTCCTGTTCCGCATCGCCGCTCATATTCTGGAACGGCAGGACGGCGATGGAAGGTCTGTCGGGAAGCACGAGCGCGTGAGCCGCCGCAGCAGAGCCTGATGGAAACATCGAAGCCGTTTCGCCCGCAAGCCGCATGCGCCAAACGTGCATCGGCTCGGCGATATTCTTCAATGTCTGAAGGCCCATATCATTGTAGGAGAAATCGACCTTGCCGCGGACTTGCCGGTGCGCATCATCCGAGATGCAGACGCCGCCGGGCTCCGCAATTCCTTCGAGGCGGGCCGCGATGTTGACGCCGTCGCCGAAAATATCGTTGTCGTCGATGATGATGTCGCCGATGTGAATGCCGATGCGGAATTCGATCCTGCCGTCCTGCGGCACCTCGGCGTTCTGCCCGGCCATATCGCGCTGAAGCTCGACCGCGCATCGCGCCGCATCCACCGCGCTGGCGAACTCGACCAGCATGCCGTCGCCGGTGGTCTTGACGATACGGCCGCGGTGCTCGGTGATCTTGGGATCGAGCAGGACTTTTCTGATTGCCTTCAACCTGGCGAGCGTGCCCTCCTCGTCGGCGCCCATGAGCCGGCTATAACCGGCGACATCCGCCGCCAGCACGGCCGCCAATCGTCTTTCCACCCGTTTCTCGATCAAAGGTGCACCGGACATGATCACGCCATCCTATCACAACCTGGAGGCCGGCTCTCGGGCTAGGGCCGATGTCCATCCTGGATCATTTGCGCGGTTCCGACTGTGGGCCAATTCACTTTTGGTCTACTCTCATAAGCAGACAATTTTAAGCTGACAATTTCAGTACAATTCGTCATACCGCATTGGTGCCGGCCGCCGGCCAATCGGCGACGCCGGGGCGGCTCAGGGAACCGTCGGCCGCATTTGGCGGAATCCGGCCGGAATGCCGCGCTTGGCGAGGACGATCTGCCAATTCTGATAGCTGCGCGCCGCGAACGCGCCGGCGCAGCTCAGGAGATAGAACACCCACATGCGATAGAACCGCTCGCCATATCTGGGCGACGACCCAATCCTTGTGGGCTGCGAGATTTTGGTGCCAGGCGCGCAGCGTCGGCGCATAGTCGGCGCCAAAATTGTGCCAGTCCTCCACGACGAACCGGTTCTCCACCGCCGCGGCTATCTCCTTGATCGAGGGGAACATCGAGGTCGGCGACTGAAAGATGTATTTCTGGAACCACGGATTGCATTCCGAACGCGACACATTGTCGCCGATCGTCTCCAGAAGAAGAATTCCATTCTCCGTCAGGCAGTCATGGGCAATCCGGAAGTAAGTATCGTAATTTTGCCGCCCGACATGCTCGAACATGCCGAATGAGGCGACGCGGTCGAACTGTCCCTTGATCTCGCGATAGTCCTGCAGCCGAATCTCCACCGGCAGCCCCCGGCAGCGCTCGACCGCGAGGTCGCGCTGTTCCGCGCTGATGGTGACGCCGACCACCGAGACGCCGTAATTCTCGGCGGCGTATTTGGCAAAGCCGCCCCAGCCGCAACCGATTTCGAGCAGGCGCTGGCCCGGTGCGAGGGCGAGCTTGCGGCAGGACATTTCGAGCTTCAAGTCCTCCGACTGGTCCAGCGTCGTCGCACCTTCCCAATAGGTGCAGCTGTAGATCATGTGCGGGCCCAGCAGCATGCGGTAGAAATCGTTGCCGACCTCGTAATGGGTCTCCGCGGTCGCCTGATAGGTCTTGAAGCGCGACAGGAACGGCCGCAGGCCGGGCCACACATAGGGCAGGTTGGGCAGGTGCTCGGCGATCGCGTCAGCGAGCATGAACGGCGACAATTTCAGCCTGGCGCGCAGGTCGGCGCCGAGCATGCGCGCGATCGCCTGGTCGAGGGCAGGGGTATCCCACCAGCCGTCCATGAAGGATTCGCCGAGCCCGATCGCGCCGCCGGCGAGCGCGCGCTTGTAAAAGCGCGGATCGCGCACGGTGACGTCCCACGGCCGCGGGCCGTCGATGCGGATGTCGGCATGGGCGAGCAGATCGGCGACCAGCGCCGCGTAGCGGGCGGACACCGCCAAAATCCTAGGCTGGCTCCAGCGCCGGGCCGCGCGCCGGCCGCGTCCTGGCGGCCTCGGCGACGTGATGGTGGCGGGTCAGGGGAGCGTTGTTGTCGAAGCCGTGCGAGAGCAGCACCTGGTAGACCAGCGTGCCGGCGCCATGGGCGAAATCGGCAAGGCCGCCGTTGAGATAGAGCCGGAAGGTGCGCAGCACTTCCTCGCCCCATTGCGCGCGAACCCGGTCGGCGTTGCGCTCCAGCCGTTCCAGCCAGTGCTTCAAGCGTCAGCGCATAGTGATAGCGCATGTTCTCGACGTCGATCAGGTGAAGCTGCCGATGCTCGCGCTCGATCGGCTTGAGGACCTCGCCGAGCGAGGGATTGTAGTAGCCGGGAAACACGTACTTCTCCAGCCACGGATTGGAGATCGGCGAGGGGTTGGTGCGGCTGATGAACTGCAGCATCGCGAGCCCCGGCTTGCGCAGCACCTTGGCGACGAGCTGGTGGAAGCTCGCATAGCTCTCGCGCCCGACATGCTCGAGCATGCAGATCGAGGCGAATTTGTCGCAGGATTTTACGTGGTTCGGGATGTTGCGGTAGTCGTCATGCACGTACTCGACGCTGTCGGTGCCGATGCCGAGCGCTTGCGCGCGCTCGCGCGCGAACGCGATCTGCTCGCTGGAAATGTTGAACGACTTGACCCGGACGCCGTAGTTGCGCGCCATGTGCAGCGCAAGCCCGCCCCAGCCGCAGCCGGCTTCGACCACCAGCTCGCCCGGCTCCAGCCGCAGCTTGCGGCACACCAGATCCATCTTCCGGATCTGCGCGTCCTCCAGCGTGTCGGTCGGCCGTTCGAAATAGGCGCAGGTGTACTGCATCTCGGCATCGAGCCAGAGCTGATAGAAACTGTTGGCGAGGTCGTAATGCGCGGCGATGTTCTTCTTCGAGCCGGCAAGCGTGTTGCGCCGCGCCAGCAAGCCGAGCAGGTAGCGCGCGCGCTCCCACAGCGAACCCTTGAGCACGCCCTCCTGCAGCTCATAGCTCATCAGCGCCACGGCCTGCAGGTCGCCCTCGACGTCGACCTCGCCGCGCGTATAGGCCTCGCCGAAGCCCATCGAGGCCCTCATGACGATGTCGCGCGCGGCGCGGCTGGTCTTGATATGGATGGTGAAGGCGGGCGTTCCCTGGCCGTGGGTCGCCACGCCGCCGTCCGGAAGAATGACCTGGAACGGCTGCTCGAATTGCAGCGCGTCCAAAACCGCCTGAAGCCGATCCCGGTACATGGTCGTCCCCCAACTCGTCCCTAGCCCTCACAATCCCGAGACAATATCAAAAAAATGGCAAAATGACCATGCGGTTGCGGCCGGTGCCGCATGCGCCCGGACGATGATGCCGGCCTGGGGGCAGGGGCGGCGGGATGGAAGCGGCGGTCGCGTCGTGGCCGCGACCCCCATCGCGTCGCTCATCAAGCGGTCGATAAAGGGTGATCCCAACCACGTTGGTGATCAGCATCAGCCCGAAGCGCGCAAGCATTTGTTAGGCGAGGGAATAACTTGTGCTTCGGCCGCCCGCTTCATCCTTCTTCAAAATGCCCTGCGCGACGAGCTCGGTGATGTCGCGCAGGGCCGTATCCGGCGAACATTTCTCGATCAGCGCCCATTTACTCGAAGTCAGCTTGCCTTCAAACCCGTCCAGCAGGCGATTGAGAATATCGCGTTGCCTGTCGTTGATTTTGGCGGCGGTGTACTTCTTCCAAAACTCGGCCTTTTCGAGAACCGCCGCAAGAATGGTTTCGGAGCCGTCGAGTGCGCGATCCAGACATCCCAGGAACCATTCAAGCCACGGCGTGACATCGAGCCCGCCCTTTTGCGTGCTTTCAAGCATGTCGTAATAGGCGTTCCGCTCAATGCGGATTTGCGCCGACATACTGTAAAAGCGCTGCGGGCTGTTCTCTGAACGCGCAAGCGACATGTCGGCGATAGCGCGCGCGATCCGGCCGTTGCCGTCCTCGAACGGGTGGATGGTGACAAACCAAAGATGCGCGAGTGCCGCTTTGATCATGGGATCGATCTTTTCGTCCGTGTTGAACCATTCAAGGAACGCTTTCATTTCCGGGTCGAGCTTGCCTGCCTTGGGCGCCTGGTAGTGAACATGCTCGCGCCCTGCCGGTCCGGAGACCACTTGCATCGGTCCCGCTGAACCGTCGCGCCACGCGCCGACGATAATCTTCCGCATGCCGCTGCGTCCTGTCGGGAAAAGCGCAGCATGCCAGCCGAAGAGTCTTTCAGAAGTCAGCTTGTCTTTGAACTTCTGCGTCGCGTCGAGCATCATCTCGACCACGCCTTCGACGTTGCGGTCGGCAGGTGGCAATGCGCCGGCATCCATCCCCAATCTGCGGGCAATGGATGAGCGGACCTGGTCCTTGTCGAGGATTTCGCCTTCGATCTCGCTCGATTTGAGGACGTCCTCGGTCAGGGTGGCGAGGACGGCCTCTTCCTGCTGGCGGAATCCGAGGGCCTGCATCCGGCCGATCAGCCGCCCTTGCCGCAGCCGGACCGCTGCCAGTTGCCTTGCGACTCCGCCTTGATCCCATTGAAAATGGGGCCAATCGGCCAGTTCATGGATATATGTCGGCATTCTCCGCACCATTTGCGGAGATTATGACCGCCAATCTCCGCGTTGGTGAAATCCCGATCTGCGAGAACGGCAAGGTTAAGCAAATGATTACAGCTCCGGCTTTTGCTATGAGAAAAGCTGACCTCAAATTTCCAGGATTTTTAGAATCATTCGCATCGCCCACCGACATGATCCCTGAGCGGGCACGAACCTTGCGCGTCGGTTGCTTACCAATTAGTTCTCGGATTTACCTGTTTTTGGTGTTGCCGTTAGCGGCTTCTTAGACTTTTGCTCGCGCCGCTTCATGGCCGATCTACCCTTTCGCCATCAACATTCACAGCCGCCGGCAATAATTCTTGGTGGCCGCTTCTGGCCGCGCTGGCTCCGCGGAACCGCGCAATAGACGGCGACCGCCAGCGCGCTAACCTGCGGCGCCAAGTGTGCATGGAGGCAAGCACAAGTTGGCGCGTGACCTCTTCCGAACGCAGTATTTTTGGCTCGAGCGGTGGGAGCGGATTTATCGAGGGAGCTGACATTAAGGAAAGAAATCACATGGTCGTCTGGGATGGTTCTATAGCAGAAGAAATTTTGGTGCGGGCGGTGGACTCGAACCCACACGACGTTGCCATCGAGGGATTTTAAGTCCCTTGCGTCTACCAGTTCCGCCACGTCCGCTTTGGTCGCGAGATCAGTTACTTAGCGCGTTTTCTTAAGCGAGGGAATTGGGCCGGCTTGGCGAAAACGCACTCCTTCATTAAGCGAGCGAGCTGCTTAAGGCAAAGCCTCAATGCCGACACCCGCGCCTGCTTTAGGCAATCTCAAGCTTGTCCCGTTATGAAGGCCGCATGATCGCTTCGCTTTTCCCTGGCCTGTCCTTGCCGCGCGCCGCCGCCGGCGCGGCGCTGCTCGTGCTCGGCATCGGGCTTGCCGGCTGCGCCGAGATGGGCGAGAGCATGAGCTCGGCCTTCGCCGACCCCGCCAAATACGAGCTGTACGAGTGCCCGCAACTGGTGACCGAGCGCAAGGCGCTCGCCACCCGCGCCGCGGAGTTGCAGGGCCTGATGGCGAAAGCCCAAACCGGCGTTGCCGGTCCTGTGGTGGCGGAACTCGCCTATCGCAACGAGTACATCGCGGTGCGCGGGCAGACCAAACTCGCCGACGAAGCCTGGGCACGCAACAAATGTCATGATGCGGCACCGGCCGCGGGCGCGCCGGCGGCACCATCCGCGCCGCCGGCCAATGTCAGGCCTGCGCAGCCGTCGCGGTCGGGCAGCGCGGTCTATTAGCGAACCCGCCCTGCCATCCATCCTTGCTCGTGCATCGATTAGTCTGCCTGACGGGCAAATCACCGAATTGCTGTCCAGCCCCCTTCGCAAAAATATTTCCGTTCCCGTTTCACCCAAATCAAATCTATATCGCCCGCCGTCCCGTCCCACAGAGGGGCGTTGGCCATCGTCATTGACGCGGGGCGGGATGCGGTGGACGCGGCAGCGTCGGGCGACGTCAGGGTGATCGCAGGGCGAGGTCGACACGGCCCGTGAGCTGACGAAACGGCGTGCAGACGACAGATGCTTGCTTGCGTACGGTAAAGCCGTGTGGTCCTGGCACCCGTTGCTGGTGTTAAATTTGCGGAGGCGCGTCGGCCCGACCGGGCTTAGACAAACCTTTAATCCGCTTATGACGGTGACAAGACGAATTCGCTCACCGGGGAGAGCACGAAATAAGCCGTTAAAACCATTGCGTGCGGGAATGCCGGGTGATCTCGGCTGGACCTGTGGTGACTACGCTCGTGTGCTTTGTTTCACATATTGCACGCGAGGCTATGGGTGCGGCGGGCACCCGGCATTCCCCACGCCCTCTGTTTTCTGGGCGAAGGCTTCACGCACAACTCGGGCGATCAGCGCCGCGGGAATGCGGAGGTGCGTCTTCCGTCATTGCGAGAAGCGAAGCGACGAAGCAATCCATTCTTCTTCTTTTTGCGTCCCAAACATGGATTGGTTCGCTTCGCTCGCAATGACGGTTTAGGGTTTTGGCTTTGAAAATTGAATCCCCATGCGTCGTCCCTGCGAACGCAGGGACCCATACGCCGCGGCCTTGCGGTGAGGTGTCGGTGCTAGATGTCTTTTACAAAACAGACGCGGTGGCTATGGGTCCCTGCTTTCGAGACACCCACGGATAATGCAACGCTCCGCCTCTCACGCCCGCCAATCAAAAATCCAGTCCTGCCGCGCCAGCATGCGCCGTGGTCCCATCGACCTGATAAACAGGTCGCGGGCAAACGCCGCCGCGCCGTCCAAATGATAGATCACCCCGTTCCGCCGCGCGGTGCGCTGAACACGCGCCACGCGCGAGCGGCGCAGCCGGGCGTAGCGTTTCAGCGCGGCCGGGATGGCTGCAACGTTTTCGCCAACACCGCCACCGAGGCATTTGGCCAGCACGGCGGCGTCCTCGATCGCCATGCCCGCGCCTTGCGCGGCGAACGGCAGCATGGCGTGGGCGGCGTCCCCCAACAGCGCGATCGCGCCAGCGGTCCATTCGCCGCCTTCGGGCACCGTGAACAGCGCCCATTTGCGCCAGTCATCGACGGCGCCGATCATCATCCGCGCCGGCCCCGGCCACTTGGATGTCGCGAACGCGTTCTTGATTTCGTTGGCCTCGCCGGGGGCGCTCCAGCCCGGCCTGTTCCAGGTTCCCGGCACCACCGCGACGACGTTGATCTGGCGCGCGCCGGAGATCGGATAGGCGACCAGATGCGCGTTCGGTCCCATCCAGAGCTGGACCCGGCGCGAGGTATATTCGCGCGGCAACTGCGTGGCATCGAGCGTTCCGCGCCAGGCGATCAGCCCGGAGAATTGCGGCGCCACTTCCGGAAACAGATGATGCCGGACCGTGGACCAGATTCCGTCGGCGCCGACCAGCGCCAGCGCCAGCCCCTCCTGGCGCGTCATGCCGCTGCGCTGGACCACGGTCAGTCCCCTGGCATGGGCGACGGCATCCTCGAACTGGCAGCCGAGCCGCAACTCGATATCGGGATTGTCGTTGACCTCAGCTTGCAGCGCTGCCTGCAGATCGGCGCGGTGCGCCACCCAATAGGGCGCCCCGGCGCGCAGCGTGGCGGCCTCGCCGAGCGGCATCCGGGCGACTTCCCCGCCGCGTCGCGCGCTCATCAGGCTGATGGCCTCGGGCGTGACGGCGCGCGCGGCGAGCCGCGGCGCCAATCCCAAATCGACCAGCACGCGGCTGGCATTGGGCGAGAGCTGCAGGCCGGCGCCGGCTTCCTCAAGCCGTTCGGCTTTCTCGAGAACGACGACGCGAAAACCTTGTCGTGCGAGCGCAAGCGAGGCCGTCAGTCCTCCGATCCCGGCACCAGCGACGAAGATGGTGCGTAAAGCGGCCACCGGTCGATCAGGCGACCTTGTCTTTCACCACGCATTCGGGCGGCCGGGCTTCGCCGGCGGCGAGGTCGGCGGCGTAGCGATACAGGGTCGAGCAATAGGGGCAGATGATCTCGTTGTCGTTGCCCAGATCGAGAAAGACATGCGGGTGATCGAAGGGCGGATTGGCGCCCACACACATGAACTCCTGCGAGCCGATCTCGATGACCGACACGCCGGCATCATTGTGGAAGTGCGGAACGACATGATCGGACATAATATGCACCTTGGATGGCAAGGGAGACGGGACGCAGTCAACAAGACGCAGCAGGTTGGGAAAAGCCGCGAACCATACTGGCGGGTGTCGTTGATTCCCAGAAGCCCCGCGAGAGCCCCGACCGCTCATTTGCTCATGCAAATTCGACACAATCTTGTCGTCCCAGAGAAGCCCTTCTTTCGTCGGGGCTGTTGTGTCGTAAAAGCGGCATACCATTTTGAGTGGGCTGGAAACATTGGGATTTTGAGGATGCGGATCGGTTCGGCGATTGCATGTGCGGCGATTTGCGCGGCTTTGTTTGCCGCGCTGTGGCCGCATGCGCGCGACGCCGGCGCCATTCTGGCGGCGCAGGACGATCCGGCTGTTCTCTCCGACCTCCAGCTCAATTCTGCTCTGCGGAACGACCAGGCGGTCATCGCCGAGAATATCGAGGCGGCGCTTGCCGCAAACGATGCCGATCTCGCCAGCAGCTTTGTCGAACTCGCCGGGGAGAAAAACATCTCGCTTAGCGAAGAACTGTCGCGGCGGGTGGCTGATGCGGTGGCCGAGGAAAATTCGTCGTCGCATTTTGCAAAACGCTTCGCCACCGGTCTCGTGACCGGAAACGCCGACGATGTCGCGAGCCTGTCGGGCACGGTCGCCGGCGATTTGTTCGTGTTCGGCGACATCAGGGACGTGGTGCGCGAAGGCAAGCACCTCGCCATGGGCGAGGACACCGACCGGCTGGTGCTGGGCCTTGCCGCCGCCGGCCTCGCGGTGACGGCGGCGACCTATGTCTCGGTCGGCGGCGTGGCGCCGGTGCGCGCCGGTCTCACGCTGGTCAAGGATGCCCGCAAGGTCGGGCGGCTGGGCGAGGGGCTCACGCAATGGGCCGGCCGCTCGGCGCGCGGCATGGTTGACGCGCCGATGCTGCAGAATGCGGTCGCGTCCGGCTCGGTGATGCGGCCGGGGCAGACCATCAGTGCGATACAAGCCGCCTTCCACGCCGAGAAGGCGGGCGCGCTGGTGCGTCTGGCCAAGGACGTCGGACGTGTCAGTGAAAAAGCCGGCGCGCGCGGCGCGCTGGATACGCTGAGGATAGCCGAGGGCCCAAAAGATGTCGCGCGCGCCGCCCGGCTTGCGGAATCCAAGGGCGGCCAGACCCGCGCGATCCTCAAAGTGCTGGGCCGCGGCGCATTGCTGCTGGCGGCCGGGGCGTTCAATCTCTCGCTGTGGCTGTTCGGCGCGCTGCTGGCGCTGTTCGGCTTTCTGTCGTCGATCAAGGCCACCACCGAACGCCTGACCATGTCGTGGCTGACCGCCAAGAAGGCGCGGCGGTTGCGAAAGCAGATGGCGGCTGCGCCGCAGCCGGCTATGGCGATCGCAGGCTGATCCCGGCTACTTTTACCGCCAGCTATCGATCACGGATCCCTATCCCAAAATACGGAATGACCGATGCCGAGTTTTCACAACGGCGCTGTTGAAATTGCCTATCTCGACGAAGGCGAGGGCGATCCGATTCTGCTCGTGCATGGCTTTGCGTCGACCAAGAACGTGAACTGGGTGTATCCGACCTGGGTTTCAGAGCTGAAGAAAAACGGCCGCCGCGTCATCGCGCTCGACAATCGCGGCCATGGCAATTCCGCAAAACTCTACGATCCCGAAGCCTATCACATCGGCACCATGGCCGGCGATGTCAGCGCGCTGATGGATCATTTGAAGATCGAACGCGCCGATATCATGGGCTATTCGCTGGGATCGCGGATGACGGCGTGGCTTTCGCTGCGCCAGCCGCAGCGGCTGCGGTCGGCGATTTTCGGTGGCATCGGGATTGGCCTGATCGAGGGCGGCGGCCCCGGCGAGAACGTCGCGGCAGCGCTGGAGGCGGCCTCGCTCGATGACGTGACCGATCCGGTGGGACGGACGTTCCGTGCGTTTGCGGACCAGACCCGCTCCGACCGCCGGGCGCTGGCGGCCTGCCTGCGCGGCTCGCGGCGGTTGATGACCAGAGAGGAAGCCGCAGGCATCACTGTCCCCGTGCTGATCGCGGTCGGCACCGCCGACGAAATCGCGGGCTCGGCGCAAGCGCTTGGAAAAATCATCCGCGGCGCAAAGGTGCTCGACATTCCCAACCGCGACCACATGCGCGCGGTCGGCGACAAGGTCTACAAGACCGGCGTGCTGGATTTTCTCTCACAGCGAAAGTGAGTGGTCCTGCGGCGCGTCGTCATCCGCGAAATGCCTGACTACCGATATCAGCACCACCAACGTTGCGACCCATGCCATGCGCGCGCCGTAACGATCATGCGGCCCCGATATCACGCCGCAAACAAAGGCGTTGCCGAGCAAGGCGAGTGAGACGGTTGCGGCGAGCAGCGTGAGATCGTCGAGCCGCCGGCGCCAGATCGCGGTTGCGAACATGGCGATGACCGCAGCATCGAGACCAGCGCGACCGGGATATGGAGCCAGTTGACCGCGGCGAAATCGATGTCCCAGTGCTGCTGGCGCGCGGCGCGCATCGGCTTGAGCTGGGCCGGCAAATAACGCTCGATAATGCCGTAGGTATGGGGAATCCAGCCGTTGGTGCCTTCGCCGGTTGCAACGTGAACCAGTTGCTGCGCGGTGGCGACGATGGCGGCCTCGGTCTGCCGGAGCGGATATTCGGCGAGCGAATGCGTGACGATGAAGCCCATCTCGTCATTCATGCCCTTAAAGCGTCCGAGCGCATTGAACATGCTGTTGCCCCACAGGAATTGATCCGCGGTGGCCGGAAGTTCATTGCGATAGGGGCAGAGCTTCAGTTTCGCTTGCGGACAGTGATCGCGCAGATAGCGCGCGACGATGCCATCCTGCAGCATCCGGCCGAATGCGACGCCGTAGCCGCCGGGCGTCCATGCCAATTGTCCAGACAGAGCGAAATTCGCGGACACAAGCATGGCGGCGCCGGCGACGATGGTCAGGCTGCCCCGCACCAGCCCCGCAACGGCGATCCGCTGATGCAGCAGCGGTCGCGCGACCCAGCCGGCGCAGCACAGCCCGAGAAGCACCGCAAGCGTTGCGCTGTGGGTTGCCGCGGCGAAGGCGGTAAACGCGAACAGCGAACATTTTTCGATTGCGGAAATCCTGTCGCCGTGCAGCACCAGGATAAAGAGCGACAGCACCGACAGGCCGGCAAAGATATCGGTCAGCAGCATAGAGGCGAGCCACGGCAGCGCCGTGGTCAGGATCAAGGCGGTGCTCAACGCCAGCAGCCGCAATGGCCTGACCATGCCCAACACGCGCAGCGTCAGTTGCAGGATCCACAGTGTCCCCAGCGCCTGAATCCCGAGATTGATCCAGAAACTCGAATCCTCGCCGAAATGGAGATAGAGACCGAACACGGTGGAACGGCTGGGGACCAGATAGCCTTCGTACCACCGGGCCAGATAGCCGCCGGTGTCCCACTGGAGCAGCGGATAGCCATTCCAAAGCGCCGGCGCGATCAACATCAGGGGGATTGTGACGGCGGCAATCCAGACCCAGGCCTGGTCTGTCAGGCGCGCCCGTATAATCTGCGTAGTGATACTGCATCCCCCATTTTCGGCCACCATGCCCGGATTGCTCTCGGCGCGGAAATCCGCAAATAGTTGGAGGCCGGACTGCTTGATTTCCCGGAATTCCCGACCATTTTGAGCCAACGCCTTCAGCGAGGGAGGATTTCGGCCGGCGTGAGAATGTGTGGCGCTTCAATGTTTTAGCGCGCATTTCGAGCTCAAGCTGAGATTTTCCTTTGCCGGTTTTGCGAAGCACGCGTCAGGACAGCCGTGCGCCCGTCGTGCTATAATGCATGACGAGAACACCAGAACTTGCGGGAGCGGCACATGGCTATGCATCAGATCAGTCCGCAGGGTGCGAAACTGGCGGCCCTCGATCCGATCTGGGATCGCGTGCGCAACGAGGCGGAGGACATCGTCCATCGCGAGCCGGAGCTGGCATCTTTTATCTATTCGACCGTGCTGCATCACGAACGGCTGGAGGACTCGGTGGTTCATCGCCTCGCCGAGCGTCTCGACCACTCGGCGCTGTCGGGCGATTTGATCCGCCAGACCTATGACGAAGCCCTGCGCGACGATCCCGATATCGGCAATGCCTTCCGCGCCGACATGGTGGCGGTATACGACCGCGATCCCGCGACCTCGCGTTTCATCGACCCGCTGCTCTACTTCAAGGGCTTCCATGCGCTCCAGACTCATCGTCTGGCGCACTGGCTCCATCAAAAAGGCCGCAAGGATTTTGCCTATTATCTGCAGAGCCGTTCGTCGGCGGTATTCCAGACCGACATCAACCCCGCAGCCAGGATCGGCCGCGGCATCTTCCTCGATCACGCCACCGGGTTCGTCGTCGGCGAGACCGCTGTGATCGAAGACGACGTCTCGATCCTGCACGGCGTCACGCTTGGCGGCACCGGCAAGGAGAACGAGGATCGTCATCCCAAGATCCGCCACGGCGTATTGATCGGGGCGGGCGCGAAAATTCTCGGCAATATCGAGGTCGGCCATTGCGCCCGCATCGCCGCCGGTTCCGTGGTGGTCAAGTCCGTGCCTCACAACGTGACGGTAGCGGGCGTTCCCGCCAAGATCGTCGGCGAGGCCGGCTGCGCCGAGCCGTCACGCACCATGGATCAGATGATCAACGCGATCGGACTTTGATTTGCTGGTGCGCATTTGCGCATGGACGATTTCTGCAAGTTAGGCTAGCAGTTCGCTTCGTCTCGTCCTAAAACTTCCCGAAACCTAAAATCGTATTGGAGACTGCCGTGGACGTTCAGGAAGTCAGGAAACTCGACGCCTATCTCAAGCGCCTGTTCGGCAATCAGAAAATTCGCGTGGTGCCGCGGCCGAAAAAGGACGATTCGGCCGAGGTCTATATCGGCGAGGAATTCATCGGCGTGCTGTTCGTCGACGATGAAGACGACGACCGCTCGTTTCAGTTCCAGATGGCGATCCTCGAGGACGATCTGGTCGAGCAGGGCTGAGGCAGCTAACTGTTTCACACTGACGTCATCCCCTCGGCCCGTGCAATTGCACCGTCAGGCGGTCCATGGCATTGGCCACGTCGCGCCATTGCGCGAGCCAGCTCCGCGGAAAGCGAAACGTCAGATCGGCGCCGTCGATGCGGCGCTCGCTCAGGCACATCCCGGGGGTCGCGGCGTCGCGCGTGCAGCGGGCGCTGAGGTTCGGCGTACTCGCAAGAAACAGGTCTTCGTTGCTGTAGGGCGTGCCGTCCCGAAATGCGCGCATCGTCAATCCGTCCTGGCCGGGCGTCGAGGCCTGTTCGAGGTAGCGCGGATAGATGGTGCGAACGCGGGCATCCGGCGCCAGCGTATCGTGGTGCGCCGCTATCGACAGAAAAATCCGGTCGATCGGCTGTACCGCTTCTTCCACGGTGTCGGCGCTGACGTGTTTCGGTGCGTCGGGGACCTGCAGCGAAGGAAAGGCGAAGCTGAGATCGACGCGTTCCTGCGGCCCGGAGTGACGCTGGATTTTCATACGGATCGCCATGGTCGGCACGTTAAAGACGGTCGCGCCGATGCTCACCGGCAAGCGCGCCGGACTGCTTGAAGCATCCGAGCCCCAGGTCGGCCACAGCAAATAGGCAACCGCAGCAACCGCGCTCGCGGTGACCGCGCATCCCAGCATGATCGGAATCATGTGGCCGCGTGAACGCTCGCGCGAATCGCGTGCGATGTGCTGTGCCGTCGAGAAGAATGTCATGAACGGAGCATTGTGGGGGACGTCCAGGGGCTGGCGCCGAATCAGCTCCGAATATGCCATGCGCAGCCCAATTTCCGCACGATTTCGCGCGATCGAAGGTGCTGCGAGCCGTGTCCGGGCGGCAGTTCCGGTCCGCGGCGTTAACCTTTCCTTAAGGATGATGTGGCGGCAGGCGGCCAATTTTGCGAAGCAGGGGACGTTCGTGTGGTGTAGCGGAAGATTTGCGATGTCGCCTGATGCGTTGAATTCCCTGTTGTCGCTCTGCATCGGCTTTGCACTGGCCGGCGCGCTCGTCAGCGGATATCAGGCACTGGTGCAGCGCCCGGCGGGTTTTGGACTGCTGCAGGAGGGCGTCGTGCCAAAGACGTTCGTCGCGGTGCCGTTCCTGGTCTTCGCCGCGCCCTTCATCATCATGCGCAATACGCTGCGCGGCGCGCGGATCGAACGCCGCCGCTTCGAATTCGTGATGATGGCAACCATCCTGGCGGGGTTCTGGAGCCTGATGTCCGGCACGTTCTTCGTCATGACGCTGCGCGCCGCCGGAGTGCTGGCCTGAAGCAAGCTGCTATGCCAAAGTCTCCGCGAAAAGGAGACTGACTGGGCATGGCAATCTACCAACTTGACGGGCAGGCGCCCGAACTTCCCGCCGACGGTAACTATTTTATCGCCGATACCGCCACGGTAATCGGCAAGGTCCGCTTGCTCAATTCGGCGAGCGTGTGGTTCGGCGCGGTGTTGCGCGGCGATAACGAATGGATCGAGATCGGCGAGAACTCAAATGTGCAGGACAACTCGACCTGCCACACCGATATGGGCTTTCCCCTTACGATCGGAAAGAATTGCACCGTCGGTCACAACGTCATCCTGCACGGCTGCACGCTTGAGGATGGCGCGCTGGTCGGGATGGGCTCGATCGTCATGAACGGCGCACGGATCGGCCGTGGCAGCATCGTCGGCGCGGGCTCGGTAATCACCGAAGGCAAGCAGTTTCCCGAGCATTCCCTGATCATCGGCGCGCCGGCGCGGGTGATCCGCACGCTTGAGCCTGCGCAGGTCGCGGCGATGGGAAGTGCCGCGAGATTCTACGTCGGCAACGGGTCGCGATTCAAAAAAGGCCTGAAGAAAATCGGCTGAGTGCCGTCGCCTTGTGTCCCTTCGAACTGATTCAAGTATCTTCTTCAAGTATCTTCGGATTCCTGGGCCTTGGCCCGCCGGCGACCCTTTCATGACCGGCGGCCCACAGCGAATGTTCCTCGCTGCCTTCCCGATAGGGATTGGCTTCCGCCGGAATGTTCTTTCGCGCGGCGCGCTGGCCTTGCTCGAACGGATCGGGATCGGTCGTCATGACTTCTTCTTCCGTGATGAGCTCGTTCTGGCGTTCGTTTGTGTCTCACTATTCGAGAGCGATGCGCTCTTGCGAAGCGCGTCCTTGAGGTCGACGGGAATGCCGTGCTTCCTGAGCACATCGGCGAACGCTTCGTCCGCCAATTCCTGAATGGTTGCCATCCGGTCGCGCCCAAGCTGCTTCAGCTTGTCGAAGGTGTCGTCGTCGAAGGCGATCAACTTGCGCACGTGCCTGTTCCTGCCAGCGTGTTTGGCAAGACTAAAAGCGCGCCGGCCGAAGATAGTTCCCGAGGGTCATCAGGCGGATCGCTTCCGTATTATTTCCTTTGTTGCGGCGCTCGTGAGAGATCTGTGTGCCGATCTTTGGCGGTCCCGACGACGGCGCATTTGGGCGCCCCCAACTTCGACCTCAAAGCCTCGCGGACTAAACATAAACAAGAATTTAAAAACGCGATCGATGCCGGCCCATTAAATTCTGCCGAAGCCAAACTACTTCTGGGTGGACGCGTCCAGTCGCTGGGAGCGATCTATCCTACGGAGTACAATCCTGTTGCGCAAAACGATCATGGCCCTCGTCGCAGCTGCCTCAAGTGTAGTGCCGCTTGACGATGAGCCATAGCGCGCGGCGTTTTGGTCGCGCGCCCTTAGTGGGACCGTGCCATCAGCCGAGCACTTTGTACTTCCTGAACCAGGCCTGCATCTGGCTCCATGCGTCCTCGGCGGCTTCCTTGCGATAGCTTGGACGATAGTCGGCGTGAAAGCCGTGCGGTGCGCCCGGATAAATCTTGAACTCGGCCGTCTTGTTGGCCTGCGCCAACGCCGCCTTCAGCGCCTCGACCTGAGCCACGGGAATGCCGGTGTCCGCCTCGCCGTATAGGCCCAGCACCGGCGCCTTCATCTCGGGGGCAAGTTGGGTCGGACTCTTCGGCCAAAGCGGGTTCGGCGGATCGACCGGCGGGCCATAAAACGCAACGGCCGCCTTCAGCGCGCGATTATGGGCGGCATATTCCCAGACGTTGCGTCCGCCGCGGCAGAATCCGACGATGCCGAGCCGGCTGCTGTCGCCGCCCTGTGACTTGGCCCAGGCGACGGTGCTGTCGAGATCGGAGAGCAACTCCGCGTCCGGCTTGGAATTCACGATCGGCAGCAGTTGCTGAATGTCGGTAATCTTGGTGAGATCGGTGCCCTTGCGGAAATAATAGTCCGGGGCGACCGCGAATGCGCCGAGCTTGGCCAGACGCCGCGTCACGTCCTTGATGTATTCGTGCAGGCCGAGAATTTCCATCGCGACCAGCACAACCGGCGGATTGCTCACGCCATTCGGACGCGCGAAATAGCCGGGCATTTCGCCATCGGCCACCTTTATCTTTGCATCGCCTGCGGTGAGGCCATCGGTGCCGGTCTTGATGACGTCGGCGCGCACGGGCCCGACGGCGAGGGTATAACCCGCCGTTACGGCGGCGGAAGCGGTCATGAAGCCGCGGCGCGAGAATGGCGCGGCTTTTGTCAGCCCGATGACATCCGACGTCAGCAGGGGTTCGGCACTCATGATGAATTTTCCTCCGGCTTGCTGGAATGTGGCATTCCAGCAAACAATCGCGGCGGAAGGCAAATCACCAGCCTGCGAGGATCCGGCCGATAGGAGCGGCCGATGCGTCAGGGGTTTCGGGCAAATCGGCCACAAAAAAACAAGGCCGTCGGCGCAGTATAACGCCAAGCGGCCTTGCCAGCCCGGACATTGAAATCGGCTCGCGCCGCCCGGTGAGCTACACATTGACCCGGAATTCCACGGTCGGATGTGATCCACTTCACAATTGGCACAAAAAAGTTTCGGCTGGCACTTTTCGAGGAGAGATGACCGCGCGGCGACCGGCACTATGGTTTTTCGCAAACGGGCTTTTTTGGCCGTCAGTCCCGCGATTTGGCGTGCTTGCGTTGTGCGCTCTTTGCCGCGTGGGATCTGGTTCGGATCGACTTGTTGCGGGTCGAAGGAGAAGCGGATGCTTCGGAAGCCTGGGCGCTTGCGAAGGACTGCCGCAGGCCATCGATCGCCTCCGTGAGACCTGAAACCTGCTCAGACAGCCGCTTTGCGTCAGCCTGCTGCGCGGCGAGAAGGCGCCTTACGGTCTGTAGTTGATCCTGAACGACCTGCAGCTGGTCGATCGCCTCCTGTTGCGTGGTTTCCAAAGCCTTGGTCTTCTCGACCAGTTGCTCAGAGACTTGTGCCGCCCGAGCCTGCATTTGGCGGGCAGCAACGACGCGGTCCTGTTCAGGAGAAGTGCCGGTGTAGGCGCGCCATAGGCCGATCGATCCGGCTCCGACCAGCACGATGATCAGCGCGGCAGCGGCGAGCGCGATCGGTTGCGAACCGAGACGCGCGATGCCGTTAGACTTCGCATCATCGGGTGTGACTGCGAACATGAGACTCAAAAGCCCAGCGGAATGCGAAAGTTCCCTAATCTACGAAATCCACGGATATCCCGTCGATGGCAATGAGTCCACCGCTTCCGGTGCTTTACTAGCCAAAACAGCTATTTAACCGCCTCTCCCGGACCCCTGTCGAGCGGGGGATGGGGATGGGCCAGCCCGATCGTTCCCGGCGGCAGATCGCTGCTGGTCGGTCTCGTGTCGACACGGTGGATGGTCGCGGCGAATGCCGCGATGATCGCAATCGCCGCGATAATTGCGAAGATTTCCAAAGTGATATGGGTACGTCTTCGGTTGCTCCAGTTGAGATCGTTGTTCATGGACAACACCTCCCGAGGCCGGAATCAACGCAGGCGCGGGAAGCCGGTTCCACCAGGGTTAGTCCGCCGACTTCCGATCTGATCCCGCCTTCGTCTCGCGGGCACAAGGACCGCTCGGGCGGTCTTTATGTTACCGAGCTTTCGGAGCGGCGGGCCTCAGCCGCAAACGTATCGCGCCAGCGCACGAGCCGGCACCTAGTTGCAGGGCTTGACCGTTTTGATCGCGGCTTCGGCTTGGCCGCGAGTTTCAAAAATTGCATCGCTTGCAAGCGTGATGTTCGGCGTGTCGGCTTGCGGCATCCGGTCAACAATGGTGCATGTCTTCGTCAATGAATTGAGGACAATGTAAAAGCCAGGTTTTGCTTTCGCGATTTGGCAGAGGCCGGAATCGTGCAAAACCATCAGGAAGCAGAAGCCGATCAAACTTCGTTTCATGGGCGTTTCCGATCGACGGCCATAACCCGAAACCGGGAATTAAGTTCCGCCCCGAGCCTCGAATCCCATGTCCAGGAAGCACTTCACCCGACTCGCGCGGGAGGTTCCTGTGTTAATGCGTGCATTGTCACCTTGACAAAAAAGCTAGCGATGCTCAGTTTCTAGATCTGTCCTCGCGAGAGGGCAGCAGCCGGCGAGCGTGGCGCATTGAGCGTAGCGGAGTGCGTTGGCCGTTCCAAAACTTCGGAGGGTCTTTCTGATGACGCCACCGGGTAGAAGTGCCGCATTCACCGCTGCTGCATTTGTTCGGGCTTCAGCGTAGCGGCAGCTCACGAACAGCGCGCCGGGAGCGGCCTATGGGCCACATCAGTCAGGCATGGACCAACCTGGCCCCTCCCAGCGCGAATTGCGTCACGGACTGCGCGATGGAATTCCACCGCGCCTGTGGTGATTGCGACCACGGACTTTTCCCCTGCTGCTATGGCATTTCCAGACGACAGGTTCAATTCATCGCAGCCGTGATGCAGGCGGAGGCGTTCTCCTGATCGCGTGTTGACATGCGCTTTCGCCTGTCGCTCACCTTGCCCAAAAGGAAAAGCGCTCCAACCGGAGCTGCAAAATTCTAGAAATGCTAATTCGCGCCGATGCGCACGACTCGGTGAGCTGCTCAAGCTCGCAACTGGCGTTGATGACGAACTGCTGCTTGGTCGCGCCCGGCAAAATCCGCTTGCCGTCGTCGCCGAGCGCCAAATTGACGGCTCCGGTGTGTCTCAACGCTCCGCAAAGGCTCGCAGCCACGCGAGGATCTGAGCCCAGCCCTTGTGCGCTTCTGCGCCCTCAGGCGTCAGTCCCGAATGTGTTATGCGGACGGTCGTAATGCCGTCCGTTTCGGACAAGTCGAAACGCACAAGCGTTTCAGATGCACCGGCCTGCCAGGACGGTAGCCAGGTGAAAGCAAGCACGCCAGGCCGCTCGATCGCTCGATACTCGCCCATCACCGTGAACGGCCTGCCAAACCCAGTGCCACTCATTTTCCATTTGCCGCCGACCCGTAGATCAAACTCGACATGAGCGGTTTGAAAACGACCTTCTGAACCCCACCACTGCTTGCGCTGTTCCGGATTGATCAGCGCCTCGAAGACGCGTTCGGCCGGCGCGTTGATGGTGATTTCCTGTACGATGGTTTGCGTTGCACTGGTTGTGGTCATCGTTCTTCCTCGACGTAGTCTTTTAACCCCCGCAAGGTCTCATTCCAGAACATTTGGTAGTCGCTGAGCCAGTCACTCACCAAGCGCAACGGAGCGGCATTGAGGGCGCAAATCCGCGCCGTGCCTTCCCGTCTTGTGGCAACCAATCCGACCGAACGCAGCACGCGAAGATGCTTGGAGATCGCCGGTCGGCTGGTGCGAAAATTCGCAGCGATTTCGCCTACGCTGTAGCGCCCACCACGCAGCATTCCGAGAATCTCGCGCCGCGTAGGATCGGCGATCGCTCGAAACACTGCTGTGCGCTTTTTGTGGCCTAATGTAACCATGGGGTTACATTTATAGTAACCGCACGGCTACGGATGTCAAGACACTGAAATGCTGCCGAGCGAATGTCTCCTCCGCTGCCCAAAAAGTTGCGGCCAGCTCTTGGGGGAGAGCTGGCCGCGCGCGATCCGGTCTGGGACGGGGAGGGGTGGGGATGTGACCGGGTCGCGTGTCTCCTGTCTCTGTGTCAGTGATCGCGGGCGCTGGCGGTGGCGACGGCGGGGCGGCTGTCGCCAAGCGAGACCCATAGATTCGGATCGCTCTGCGACTGACGCTTGACGAAGCGGTATCCGGTCTCGGTCCAGGCCACGACGGCTTCGTTCTGGTTGTCGAGAATGAACTCGCCCTTATCGGTTTTCACGGTCAGCACCGCGTGGCCTTCGCCCTTCTTGTCGCGCACCACCGTGATCAGCAGCGCCTCGCGCGGCCAGCCGGCGTCGATCAGCATCTTGCGCTTCAACAACACGTAGTCCTCGCAGTCGCCGTAGCCGTCTGTCGGCAACGACCATTTCTCGATCACGCCCCAATGATCCATGTCGGTCATCGGCTTGACGTTTTCGTTGACCCAGCGGTTGACCCGCAGCAGATCCCGCCAGGCCGTCTGCGACATCACGATATCGCGCGGCTGTGACGCGCCGCCCTGGCACTCGCCGGGATTCTCGGCGCAGAATTCGACCCAGCCGATCGGCGAACGCGTGATGTCGCCAAGGCTCGCATAAAGCACGTGCTCGTCACCGGCACTCGCCGGCGCATTCAATCCCAGCAGGATGACGGCAAGCGCCAATCCCTTCCCCTGTCCCCTGAACCCAAACATTGTGGCCCCCGTTTCTTGTTGGGGCCATGTTTCGCACAAAGGTTTTGCGCCGCCGCTAAGTAAGCCAAGTACATTTGAGGCGAATACAAGTAAAAACCGGAGCTAATTCGATCTATACTTGAATAAAATTTTAAACATCTGCAATTGATTCAAATTTTACGCATTAAGGTGCAACCGTGCGTCAATGCGGGGGTTTGCCGCGGCAAAAGCAGGCCGCGTTAACCCCGCTGGTGCACATGCCAATGGTGCGAAGGCGGCATCCGGCAATGCGGATACCGCTCCATGCTTGGGGAAATCAGGGGGCCGCAGGGCGCGGCGCTTTACCGCGCGGTAACGCTGTCTTCGAGCGTTTCGGGCAGCTGCTCGTGCACGAACTCGATCGCGAAGCCTTCTTCGAGGTTTCGCACCACCCGGGCCTGGACCTTGCCAAGCAACACCAGTGATTTCAGCGGCGGCCGGTTTTCCGCGGCGATGGCGGCGCCGGACATCGACATGTCGATAATCCGGCAGGTCATCTTGGTGCCGTCCTCGAGCGTGAGCAGTGCGATCGGGTTGCGCGGCACGATACGGTCGTGGCGGCGGTCTTCCGGCAGGTTGAGAATGTCGCGGTTGGCGAGCCAGGTCAGTTGCGCCGCGAGCTTGTCGCGCTTGCGCGCGGTCGCCCCCACGCTCATGGCAAAACCGTTGTCGATAATGCGGGTGATCTTGCCCTCGACCCGGCCGATGTGGTCGAGATAGGCGATCACGCGATCGCCGACATTGCCGATGCCGGGCGCCAGCAGGGCCAGCCCGCCCGGCGACATATTGATGATCTGGCAGGGAAATTCGCGCCGGTCCGGCAGCATGTAGCGGCCGAGCAGATGAACCTTCACCCGCTGAAAGCGCCGGCGCTCCTCGGTGGCCGGAAGAACCGATTTTTTGTTCACCAAAGACATCTTCGCCACCCGACAGCCGGTCTCTCGGTGTCGTCTGACCCTACGGCCAGCAAGGTTAATGAGCCGTTAGCGGCGGTTGCATCAAGGGTGGGCACTCACGCCAACTTGGGCACATCAGCCGGAATCCGATTGAAGCCCCAGAGCAAAACCGGACACGCCAAAATCATGGCGGCGCCGAAATCGAATGCCGCGCTAGCGCTGCCGGCCCATTTGGCGCAGGCGCCGCCGATGACGGGGCCGAGCATCATGCAGGCGTAAAACACGGTGAAGAACAGGCCCATGCCGATCGCCCGCGTCTCAGGCCTTAGCACGCGCGCCGGCAGGCTCATGATCGGGCCCGCCGGCTGCCCGCTGATCAGACCAAGCGCGACCACGATCAAAATGACCGAGCTACTGCGCGGCAGCGCCACCATCAGCATCGCGAACAGGATGCAGCCCGCCACCAGAACGAGTTCCGGCCGCTTGGTCCGATCCGCAACAAAGCCGCCGAGCGGAACGGACACCACCGCCAGCCATAAGACGATGCTGATGGCCGATCCTGCCGCTGCGATCGACCAGCCGCGCTCGACCAGCAACGAAGGCCCGAAGCTGAAGATGACCGCGAAGCCGACATTGAACAGGCCCCAAATCAGGCCCGCCGCGATCACGGCGACGGCGGCGTGGCGATCGAGGCGCAAACCTGTCGTCGATGCGACCGCGGCATCCGCCGGCGAGCGGTACGCGATCGCGAGCAGCACGATGGCGCAGCCGCTGAATGCGGCAACGCTCAGATGAACCGCGCCGACGCCATAGGCCGTGCCGATCGAGGGCATCAGCAGCAGCGAGATCGCGACACCGGCGGGCCACGAATTGACGAAGATCGCCATCGCGGTTGCGATCTCCTTACCCGCAAACCAGTCCGTCAGCATCTTTGTCAGTTGAACGCTGAGAATGACGCCACCGACGCCGGCAACAAGCCGGCCGGCGATCTGGATGCTCCAGGAGGCAGCGAAGGCCATGGCCACGCTGCCCGCCAGCATCAGCAGCAGAGCTCCGAGCACGGTTGCCTTGTCACCGAACCTTTGCCCGATGGCGCCGCCCGGCAGTGCCAGCGCAACGCCGGGCGCGAAATACAATCCGATCAGGACGCCGATATCGGCGATGCTGACGCCGAATTCGCTGGAAAGCAGCGGCGCGACGGCGGCCACGCTTTGAAACTGGAATGCCATGGTGGCGCGAACCGCAAACAAAACGGCGAGGATGCCCCAGCGATTGCGCAACGTTTCACTCCCTGTAGTTGTTGCTGCAACCTGGGACAGCGCAACAAGCCTGTCAATCGGTGCGGACATTGTTGCGGCAATGCCGAGATTGGCATCGGCGCGCCGTTCACATAGGCTTCCTGCGCCCACGCAACTCAAATCAACAATCGCCGAAGGGCCGGGGAGGATACTGCATGGAACAGATTCGCGTTTGCACCTATGACGGGCCGGGTGCGCAGCCGGTCATTCGCTCGTGCCTTGGCCCAAGATCCCGAAGAAGGCGGCGCTGATAAAAGTCGGCGCCTGCGGCGTCTGCGGCACCGATCTGCATATCCTCAAAGGCCACTGGCCGAAACAACTGCCCTGGCCGTTCACGCTCGGCCACGAGATCGGCGGCGTGCTGGTCGAGGTCGGCTCGGAATTTTCCGAAGATTTCATGAGCAAGCCGCTCGGCGTGGGATCGAAGGTGATGATCCCGCCGCTGATGCCGTGCGGGCACTGCTATTACTGCATTCACTATCCCGAAAGCGCCAACAAGTGCCTGACGCCGGTGTATTACGGCCGCTATCTCGGCTTCGACAAGGCGCCGCATCTGTGGGGCGGCTGGGCCGAATATGTCTATGTCGATCTCGAGATGCTGCCGGGCACCAAGATCTACAAATTGCCCGACGACATGCCGCTGCGGCTCGGCGCCTTGTCGGAGCCGCTGACCTCCTGCATCCGCGCCTTCAATCGCGCCACGCGTGCCGGTGGATTCACCTGGGGCGACACCGTGGTGATCCAGGGCTCCGGCCCGATCGGAATTTTGGCGGTCGCCGCCGCGCAGGAAATGGGCGCGGGCCGCGTCATCTGTGTCGGCGCGCCGGAGACGCCGCGGCTGAAGCTGGCGCGCAAGTTCGGCGCCGAAGCCACCGTCGATATCGAGCAGGTCAAGACGCCGGAGGCGCGCATCAAGGCGGTGCGCGATATCGTCGGCGGTTTTGGGGCCGATCTGGTGATGGATTGCTCGGGGCATCCGAGCGCCGGCCCCGAAGGCATCGAAATGCTGCGCGACGGCGGCACCTATGTCGAGATGGGCCAGTTTACCGATGCCGGTTCGATCGAGACGTCGTGGCATCGCATCTGCACCAAGGACCTCAACGTCCTGGGCTCGTGGGGATTCACCGGCAACGACCTGCCGCTCGGCGTCGATATGCTCTATCGGACGCGCAACAAATATCCCTGGCTCGAGATGCAGACGCTGTATCCGTTTTCCGAGGACGGCATCGGCCGCGCCGTTGCCGACGCGATGGCGATGAAGACGGTGAAGTCGACCATCGTGCCGTGGCCGGAGCTGGCGGAGTGAACTAGCTCAGGCCTTCATAGACCATCAAGCCGCGCGCGATCTTAAGTTTCCGCAGCGCACGCGGAACCAGCTTTTGCGGCGGCTGGGCGAGATAGCGCCACGATGTCAGCTTGAAATCCCGAAGCACGCGGTGCCCGCTTTCGAACGGCGCCAGCAATCCGGTCAGGCTCAGCGGCGTATGCGCGCGAGCGCTGAACGGCAGCAGCAGCAATTCCAGATGCGCCGTCGAACCATCTTCCGCTGTCGCGGTAATGCCGGCGACGGCGGCCAGCATTTCTTCGGCTACCACGGCGATGATGTCCTCGATCTCGCGGCGGGCATCCGGCTTAAACAGCGCGGAAAAGCTCCGATCTTTCAGATCGCAGCCGAGCAGCGCGCAAACGCGCGTGCCGGCGACACGAAACGGGTGGCCGGCGGCACCGTCATAAGACAGCACGAAGATATCGCCGAGCAGCTCGCGCACCGCGCCGGGCTCGATCTCGCTGCGATCCGGCGCGCGCGCATCGCCACGCTTCTCATCCCAATATGCGAAGAACTCGCGGTTTGACGGATGTTTCATAGTCTACCTTGCCCTTGCGCCCGGCTCGGTGGGACACTTCTGTCCCGCTTTCGCGCACGCGCATGCCTCTGTTTGTTGTGCAAGACAGGCTTTGCAGCGTCCATGCCGCGGGGCCTCTTTCCGGGCGGTCGGCGACGAATTTGCGCTGTTAACGTTAAATTAACTATGCGGTTGGGGATCGGCGCGAACCTGCTAGGGTTCGCGCGCCCTAATGCCGCCGGTTTCTCGGCGCGTGTTTCGGTATCGAACAGTTTGGTCGTCGCGCGGGGAGGGGTGGGGATGTCACCCGGGCTCCTTGCGCGAAAAGATCGGCGCAAACGAGGGAGGGCTTTCTCAGAGCCCTCCTTTTTCTTTGGCGTTTGGCATCTTGTGGTGATCCCGACCTTGCGCTGCAGCGCCAAGCCGCCTAATTGGGCGCAATCGCTCGCGTGAGCCGCCCGTTTCAGGTCTTGAGCCCTTGGAATCCCCGCCAGAATTGCCGCCGGCCGCCCCGCGCGAACCGATCCTGACGCTGCCCGGCGCGCTGACCGCCTATGTCCTGCTGCTTGCGGTCATTCACCTGCGCGTGCTGCTGCCGCCGGAACTGGAAAACTGGACCATCGATGCGTTCGGCTTCATCCCGAAGCGCTACGATTCAACGCTGCTGGCGATCACGTTTCCCGGCGGCGCCGGCGCCAAGGTCTGGACCTTCGTGACCTATTCGCTGCTGCACGCCAATCTCAGCCATCTCGGTTTCAACGTGCTGTGGCTGTTGCCGTTCGGCAGCGCGCTGGCGCGTCGTTTTGGCGCGGTCAGGTTTTTCGCATTCATGGCGGTGACGGCCGCGGCCGGCGCGCTGGCCCATCTCCTCACCCATGAGCACGCGGTGGCGCCGATGATCGGCGCTTCGGCCTCGGTGTCCGGCACGATGGCGGCCGCGATGCGCTTTGCCTTCGTGCAGGGCAGCTTTCTTTCATTCAGCCGCGGCGACGCCGATGCCGCCGCGCGGGTGCCGGCGCTGTCGCTGATGCGCGCGTTGCGCAATACCCGCGTGCTGGGTTTTCTCGCGATCTGGTTCGGCGTCAACATCATCTTCGGCATCGGATCGATCGCGATCGGCGCAGACGGCGCCAGCGTCGCCTGGCAGGCCCATATCGGCGGATTTTTCGCAGGGCTGGTGTTGTTTTCGCTGTTCGATCCGGTCCCGCGCGCCGCGCTCGATGCTGCGGATGCGTCATCCTCCGACGCGTCGAATAGCGACTGATCGTCGCTTGCGGCGCACCGCGATTTCATCCATCATTACGGCGTCATGAGGCAAGGCATAAGCGCGTGAGCGTGCTTAAATAACTGTGCTTGCCGAACGCGCCTGCAACGAAACCGGCGCTGAACTGTTGATTGAAAACTCAACGAAAGAAAGGCCGCGCTCGCTCAAGGGCGCGCCCGGCTTCAGGGAGACGACAATGACGGTACGAGCAATTCTCGATTCCAAAGGCCATCACATCCAGAGCGTCGAGCCGGAGGCAAAGCTCTCGGCTGCGATCAAGATTCTGGGGGAGCGGAAGATCGGCGCCGTACTGGTGATGAGTAAAGGCAGTATCGAAGGCATCCTGTCGGAGCGCGACATCGTGCGCGTGCTCGGCGAACGCGGAGCCGCGGTGGTCGATGAGCCGGTCAGCGCGGTGATGACGCGCAAGGTCATCAGCTGCAAGCAGACCGACACCGTCAGCGCCATCATGGAAATGATGACGTTGGGCAAATTCAGGCATCTGCCGGTGGTCGAGGACGGCAAGGTCGTCGGCCTGATTTCCATCGGCGACATCGTCAAGTGGCGCGTCAGGGAATACGAGATGGAACAGGAAGCGCTGCGCGAATATATCAAGACCGCCTGATTCAAGCTCGTCGGCCGTCCGCAGCGTGGGATTTGCCCTCGCCGATCAGGGCATCTTGTCGATCGCCGCGCCCGGTTCGTGCGACCCAGGCGCCAGAATGTGGATCGCTTCCTGGATGGAATCGATGGCGCGCTCGGCGGCGCGCGCGCCATATGCGATCAGATCGTCGGCGCAGTGGAAATCGAACCAGCCGATTTGGCCGACACGGGGCGAGATCAACAAGTCAGGCGGATCGCCGGCAAGGCGCGCACGGGTGATGCGGTCCTGCATGATGTTGAAGGCATCGACCATGACGGAGGAGATGCCCGGCCGTCCGCCGCCGCCGAAAAACTCCCGCTTCATGGTGCGCTCGGCAGAAAACAACTTGCCGAAGCCGCGTTTCGGCGGTGCGGGCTCGATTACCGCCTCCGGCATGTCGGCCGATGGGCCGTGGGCGTAGATCGTCGTGCTATGCGTAAAGATGTCGCTGGAGAGATTGGCGGCGATGACGATTTCCGCGCCGAACGCGCGCGCCGCCGACACCGGCACCGGGTTTACCAGCGCGCCGTCGACCAGCCAGCGGTCGCCTACCAGCACCGGCGAGAATATCCCGGGCAGCGCATAGGAGGCGCGTATCGCATCGACCATGCGGCCATGCGTCAGCCAGATCTCATGGCCGGTGCGGACTTCGGTAGCGACGGTGGCAAATTTCAGCGGCAATTCCTCGATCAGGATCGGGCCTATGGCTGCCTCTAGCTGAGCAGCAAGCTTGTCGCCGCCGATCAGGCCCGAACCGTTGAGGCGGATGTCGAGATAGCCCAGAATATTTCGCCGCTGCAGGCTGCGCGCCCATTCTTCGAGCTTATCGAGATGTCCCGCGGCATAGGCGCCGCCGACCACCGCGCCGATCGAGGTGCCGACCACGACATTGGGGACGATGCCGTGGGCAACCAGCGTCCTGACGACGCCGATATGGGCAAATCCGCGCGCAGCGCCGCCACCGAGCACCAGCCCGATCACCGGCCGCCTGATGCTGCCAAGCCCCACCTTGTCGCGGCCGTTAGGGCTGTTCTGGCCACGCCCGATCAAAATATCCAGCACCTGATATCTCCTGGGGGCGCAAAGTTATTGGCTCTCGCCTGGCCCCGCCAGAATGTACCCCAAGCATGGTTTATGCCGCGTTCCCGACGGACGTAGGCAGCGATTGTGACTGGACCGCGACATCGGCACTAACATTCCGGCTTCCTGCCGGTTCCTTCAGGTCACCATCTCGGCCCGGAGGCTTGAATTTGCCGCGTTTTCAGTGAAAAGCATGCGGCATGACACTCGGGGGCAACGGCATCAGCGGATCCGGGCCGGGCGGACGCCTGCTGCCAGCGCTTGTGCTCGCTGGCGTGCTGGTCGCAGCGATTGCGGCGCCGGTCCGGGCCCAGATGTTCAGCGACCACCCGCCGCCGGTGCCCCCTGCGTCAGTCCCCGAACTTTCGGCACCGGCGATGAATCTGGCGCCGCCCTCCGGCCCGGCCTCGATTCCCAGTCTGCCCGCGCCGCTGACGCAACCCTCGATTGCCGCCGTGCCGCCCGCTGCCCCGCCGCCGGGCGCCTCCCCGACCGCCGGCCAGGCGGTACTGTCGCTGACAGCGCGTTACGGCAAGGACCTGCCGGTGATCAACAACGGACTGGTGTGGCGGGTTTTTTCGGATCGGCCGGACGAGACCGGCACCTTCAAATTGATCCGCGAGGAGCGCGGCGCGACGCCGAATATCGTGCTGCCGCCGGGCAGCTATGTCGTCCATGTCGCGCTCGGTCTGGTCAGCGCGGTGCGGGCGGTGACCCTGAAGTCGGAGACCGACCGCGAATCCTTCCTGCTGCCGGCGGGCGGCCTGCGCATCGAAGGCCGCGTCGGCAGCAGCAAGATTCCGCAGAACCAGATTTCGTTCGCGATCTACAAGGGCAGCCAGTTCGAACTCGGCGAGCGGGCTCCCCTGGTGCCGAATGTCGCCGCCGGCGATGTCGCGCTGCTGCCGGAGGGGACCTACTACATCGTTTCCAACTACGGCGACGCCAACTCCGTGGTGCGCTCGGATATCCGGGTTCAGGCCGGCAAGCTCACCGACGTGATCATCACCCACCGCGCCGCGGTCATCACGTTGAAGCTGGTCAGCGACAAGGGTGGCGAGGCATTGGCGAACACGGCATGGTCGGTGATCACGCCGGGCGGCGACGTCATCAAGGAATTGATCGGCGCATTCCCCCGCGTGGTGCTGTCCGAAGGCGAATATCGCGCCATCGCCAAGAACGAGGGCAAGGTGTACGAGCGTGCCTTCAACGTCGTCAACGGCGTCGATGGCGAGGTCGAGGTCGTCGCGCGCTGATCTCTAAAACCGCGTCACGATATCCGAAAGCGCCGGGCGCGGCCGGTCTTCGCTGGGCTTCGTTTGGGTGCCGATATGGATGAAGCCGGCGAGCTTTTCGTCCGCCTTCAGTCCGAGCCCATCGAGGACGTCGCGATCGAACGCAAACCACCCGGTCAGCCAGCACGCGCCGTAGCCGAGCGCTGTGGCCGCGGTGACGATGTTCATCGCGCTCGCGCCCGCGGATAATTCCTGCTCCCATGCCGGCACCTTGGGATGCGGCCTGGTAAAACTGACCACGCCAATCACCAGGGGTGCATCCGTGAGCCGGCGCTTCTCGACATCGATCTCGTCCGACGTGGCGTTCGGATTTTTCTGCGCGAACACGCGCGCGATCACTTCGCCGGCGCGAACGCGCGCGTCGCCTTCGAACACGATGAAGCGCCACGGCGTCAGCTTGCCGTGATCGGGCACCCGCGCGCCGATGGTGAGGATGGTTTCAAGTTCGGCAGGCGAGGGGCCGGGCGCGCTCATCTCGCGCGGCTTTACCGAGCGGCGGATTTTCAGCAGGTCGATGGCGTCGGGCATAGGCATTCCCTGATTTCGCGTCGCTGAGCCGCGACACGATTTAGCGGCTCTCTAGCTCACTGCGCGGCGGTCGCCCGCTTCACATCCGGCGGCGTGGCCTCATCGACCAGCGCGGCCAATGCTTCATCGGTCGGCATCACCTTTTGTCCGTCGCTGCCGAGGCGGCGGATTGAGACCGAATGCGTCTCGGCTTCCTTCTTGCCGACCACCAGCAGCGCCGGAATTTTCGCCAGCGAATGTTCGCGGACCTTGTAGTTGATCTTTTCGTTGCGCAGGTCGAGCTCGACGCGCAATCCTGCGCGCCGCGCGGCGGCTGCGACCACCCTGGCGTATTCGTCGCCTTCCGAGGTGATCGTGGTGACGACCGCCTGTACCGGCGCCAGCCAGAGCGGGAAGTTACCCGCATAATGCTCGATCAGGATGCCGATGAAGCGCTCCATCGAGCCGCAGATCGCGCGATGCACCATGACCGGCGTTTTCTTCGAGCCGTCGGCATCGATGTAGAACGCGCCGAATCGTTCCGGCAGGTTGAAGTCCACCTGCGTGGTGCCGCACTGCCAGTCGCGGCCGATGGCGTCGCGCAGCACGTATTCGAATTTCGGGCCGTAGAACGCGCCTTCGCCGGGATTGATCGAAGTCTTGATGCGGTGGTTGTGGCCCTGCGCCTCGATCTGCGACAGCACCGTCGCCATCACGCGCTCGGCATGATCCCACATCTCGTCGGTGCCGACGCGCTTGTCCGGCCGGGTCGAGAGTTTTACCGTGAGTTCGCCCGTAAAGCCGAAATCCGCATAGGTCGAGAGAATGAGATCATTGATCTTCAGACACTCGTCGGCGAGCTGTTGCTTCGGTGCAGAACACATGCGCGTCGTCCTGCGTGAAGCCGCGCACCCGCATCAAGCCGTGCATCGCGCCCGAGGGCTCGTAGCGATGCACCACGCCGAATTCGGCCAGGCGCAACGGCAGGTCGCGATAGCTCTTCAGGCCATGCTTGAAGATCTGCACATGGCCCGGACAGTTCATCGGCTTTAGCGCAAACCAGCGCTTGTCCTCGGCCTCGTCGCCGGCGGATTGGGCGGCGAACATGTTCTCGCGATACCAGTCCCAATGGCCGGAGGTTTCCCACAGCGACTTGTCGAGAATCTGCGGCGCGTTGACTTCGCTGTAATCGCCCGAGAGGCGCCGGCGCATATAGGCGATCAGCGCCTGGAAGATGGTCCAGCCCTTCGGGTGCCAGAACACCACGCCCGGGCCTTCCTCCTGGAAGTGAAACAGATCGAGCTCGCGGCCGAGCTTGCGGTGGTCGCGCTTTTCGGCCTCCTCGATCTGCTTCAGATAGGCGTCGAGGTCTTCCTGCTTCGCAAACGCCGTGCCGTAGATCCGCGTCAGCATCGGATTGTTGGAGTCGCCGCGCCAATAGGCGCCGGCGACCTTCATCAGCTTGAAGGCGTTGCCGATCTTGCCGGTCGACGTCATATGCGGCCCGCGGCAGAGATCGAACCAGTCGCCCTGCTTGTAAATCTTGATGGTCTGATCGGCCGGGATCGCGTCGACCAGTTCGACCTTGAACATCTCGCCGTTGTCGCGGAACACCTGCTTGGTCTGCTCGCGCGTCCAGATTTCCTTGGTAAATGGTTTGTCGCGGGCGATGATCTCGCGCATCTTCTTTTCGATGGCCGCAAAATCCTCCGGCGTGAACGGCTCGTTGCGGAAGAAATCGTAATAGAAGCCGTTCTCGATCACCGGACCGATGGTCACCTGGGTGCCCGGCCACAGCGACTGCACCGCTTCGGCCAGCACGTGGGCGGCGTCATGCCGGATCAGTTCCAGCGCGCGGGTATCGTCGCGGGCGATGAATTCGATTTTGGCGTCGTGCTCGATTGGGTCGGCGAGATCGACGACCGCGCCATCGAGCGCCATCGCCACGGTGCGCTTGGCCAGCGACGGCGAAATGCCCCTGGCGATATCGGTTCCGGTGATGCCCTTGGGGAATTCGCGCTTGGCGCCGTCGGGGAAGGTGAGGGCGATCATGCTCGATTCGAACGGTTTCAGATTCGCAACACTGTACTTGAATCCCGACGCGGGCGCATTCTTGTCTGGCATAGCGGTCTCCTTATGCTCACTCCTGCGAACGAGCGCAGGTAAGCGGGAAAGCAGCGGTATAGCAGGGGATTGGCGCGACGCAATCCGGCAATCCCAAGAACGATGCTGCGAAATAGACCTGCCTCGCCCTATTATTCAGGACGGACTTGGCCTACATGCATTTGCATGGAAAGTCACGTCGAACGCCGGTTTGCCCCCACCGCCCTGATGCTCGGAAATTTCGTCATCGGCACTTCCGTGCTGGCGCCGGCGGGCATGTTGAGCGAACTGTCGGCGGGACTCGATGTCAGCATCCGCGACGCCGGATTGCTGATCACCTTCGGCGCGATCGTGCTGTGTATCGGTTCGCCGCTGTCGGCGTGGCTGACCAGCCGGATCGAACGGCACATGCTGCTCACCGCAACGCTCGCAGTGCTCGCGCTCGCCAACGCCGCCTCGGCGTTCGCGCCCGACTATGCGGCCCTGCTCGTCATCCGCCTGATCATGCTGGCGGTCGGCGCGCTTTATACCCCGCAGGCCGCCGGCACCGCCGCGCTCATTGTGCCCGCCAGGAAACGCGGCGGCACCATCGCCTACATCTTTCTCGGCTGGTCGCTGGCCGCGGCAATTGGCCTGCCGCTGGTGACGTTCATCGCCAGCCGCTATGGCTGGCGCGCGACTTACGGCAGCATCAGCGTTGTTGCCTGCGTCAGTTGTTTGCTTCTGGCCTGGCGCCTGCCCGGCGGATTGATCGGCGCGCCGGTGGACCTCAAGACATGGGCCGACCTCGGGCGAAACCGGCTGATCGTTCTCTTGCTGCTGATCACGACCTTGCAAGTTTCGGGGCAGTTCGCCGTTTTCACCTATCTGGGGCCGTTGCTGACGCGGCTGACGCAGGCGGGGCCCGATGCAGTCGGCCTGGTGTTTGCGACCTACGGCGTGTTCGGGTTCCTCGGCAACGTCATCGCGACGCGTTTGGTCGATTCATGGGGCAGCTACCGGACGTCGCTGCTGTTCATGGCCGCGTTGTTGGCCGGTGCCTGCATTTGGGCGCTTGGCGCGGGTCACCTTGCGATCATGGCGGCCGCGGTCGCGGTCTGGGGGCTTGGCTTCGCCTCGACCAATTCGATGCAGCAGGTGCGGCTGGTCGGCGCCGCGCCGGCGCTTGGCACTGCATCGGTGTCGCTGAACACGTCTGCGCTCTATATCGGCCAGGCGATCGGCTCGGCTACCGGCGGCATGCTGTTTGCGCGCGATCTGCTTTATGGCGCGGGATACGTCTCGGTGGCCTTCATCGCGCTGGCGCTTTTCGTGACGACCCTGACCAAGCCTCGGCCGGCGGTGGCGTTGTCAACATAAGCGGGGCATCCGGCCTTGCGAGAAACCGTCGACAAGATTTTCTCCGCATGCTTTTCTTTAGCCTGTGGGAATCGCGGATTTCGCTGAACCATCCGGCTCGGCGCAACGCTTGCGTCGCCTTACATCGACAGGCGAAAACGAAAGTGAAGTGACATGAGAACCATACTCGCGCTCGTCCTGGTCCTGTATTCGGCCGCCGCAATGGCTCAAGCTAGCCCACCGACCGTCGGCGGAAAGCCGCTGGTCCAGGTGAAGCCGCGCGGCGCAGCTCCGAAGCAGTCGGCAGCGCCAAAACCCCAATCGATTGCCGCGAAGTTGCAGGCTTGTCTTGAAATCGAAGATGCAACGAAAGGTCGCCTGGATTGCTACGATGCCATCTTCCCGCCCAAACCAAACCCCAAGGCGCCTGCTGCGAAAGGCGTAGCTGATTGTCGTTTCACCAAGGAAGAAGACGAGCGGCTGACATGTTTTAACGGGTTCGCCGAGAAAATACCCCAACTTCCGCGGTAGTCCGCAATCGCCATGGTTTGTGAACGCGCGGCTTGCTCAGTTGCCGATGCGCGTCAGCACTGCCTCAAGGGGGGCGGCCGAGGCGGGACTGCGACAGCGCGCCGGGAATTACCGGCTGGCGCGCGATGCGGCGCTCGCCGCGATCCTTGTCAGCGCCGGGGTGGCCGCCATTTTGACGAGCACTTCCTTGACCGGGTTTTCGGTCCAGGCGTGGGTGACGTAATCGCGATGCGTCACGCCCTCGGGCGTCTCGACAAACACCACGCTGCCGGGCTGCAGCGGTCCGTCCATATCCTCTGATATCGCGATGCCCTTTTCTTTCAGCATTTGCATCAACTCGCGATCGTGCCGCTTGGTGTAACGCGTGTACGCGCTGACGAAAAAGCCGGATCGGTTGTTGACGATCCAGGACGCGAACTTGTCCAGTTCACCATAGACCGCATCGAGCAGAAACACGCCGCGCACGCGATTGCCAAGACCGCCCACCTCCAGGCTCCAGGCCGCCGGCACGAAGCCGCCGCTGTAGCCGACGATGATGACCGGCATGTTGGCGAATGCCTTGGCGGCGCCGGGATCGCCGTAGAGACGGGCGAGGTGATCGGCTGACTCGGCCACGAAGCGCTTGAGCCCGCCGGGCTGCCAGAACTTGCCGGCGCTGGAATCGGCGGCATCGACCGCGAGCTGAGGCGCCAGCAGCACGGCATTCACGCCGGAATCCGAAATCTGTTGCGGCACGAGTTGGCGGTCGCGCACGTCGCGCTCCAGCGTCGCACCGTTGCCGTGGAAGAACACGACGATGACGCCGGGTTTGCGGGCATCGAAATTCTCCGGCACATGCATCAGGACGCGGTTGTCGTTGTAGGTCTCGTCCTGCCAGTAGACGCGGCCGCCGTAACTGCGGTGGCCGCGACGTTCGCCTTTGGAGATGTTCAGGAACGGCTCGTCGGTGCCCGGATTGTTGCCGAGATAGGGAAACGCCGAGGATTTCAGGCTGACCAGCGTGGTCTGGTCGCCTCTCGCCGGCCGCTCATACGGCATCGTTGGTGCCAGTGACGCCACCCTGTAGGGGGCGGGCTGCGCCTGCGCCGTGGGTTTGCGCGGCGCGTCGGCAGCTTGACGCTGCACGAAACTCTCGTTCGCGGTCGGGAAGCGATCCCTGAACTGAGGCGCCGGAAAGCGGTCGTCGAAAGAGTCCCGCGATGAGACCTGCGAATTGGCGGCCAGCATTCCGGCTGATGGCGCCTTGCCACATTGAACGAGAAGGAATGACAGCGGCACGAACATCGACAGAACGGCGATCCAGCGCCATCGGGTAAAACCAGCGGGACGTTCCGGAGCCCGCGCATGCCGCGCCGCGCCCGGTGACATCACCTGGCCTGCACGATCAGACGCCTGGAATTTCGGACTCGCCCCGACCATCCACCACTGCCCCAATATCCACCGGCGATCGGCGTATGTCAGCTCGCTAGCGTTGAGGTGACGTTAAGCTTCCGGGAAAAACTCCCCATCCCGGAAACCCGCAGGAAAACACGAAATCGTGTCCCGATTGTGGGGCGGTCATCTTGCTTTCGCAATGCCGCAGATGGGCGAGCGGGCGCGAGGACATTCGACGGTATAAAAATACCTAATTCCCACAAGATTTAAATCATTGTTAACACTGCTTGAATTGACAGGGACCAGCCTGCACGATGAGAAAATCATGGGCGTGATGCACGCCCCAAGTGTGGACCGCATGGCAACATCGGAAACGGGAAGCGCGGCATGGCCCGGCCGGCTTCCCGGAAGCGGGTCGACCGTTTCGGTCTTCGTGGCTACCGCCATCGTCGTGGCCGACATGGTTGGCGTCGGCGTCTTCACCAGCCTCGGCTTCCAGGTCAAGGACATCCCCTCGGGATTTTCGATTCTGTTGTTATGGGCCGTTGGCGGCATCGTCGCGCTGTGCGGGGTGTTTTCCTACAGCGAACTCGGCGCGATGTTTCCGCGCTCGAGCGGCGAATACAATTTCCTCGGCCGAGCCTTTCATCCGGCTTTCGGATTTCTGGCGGGCTGGGTGTCGGCGACGGTTGGTTTCGCGGCGCCGGTGGCTCTGGCCGCGATGGCTTTCGGGGAATACGCCAAATCGGTGCTTCCGGGCGCGCCGCCGCTGGCGCTTGCCATCGGCGTGGTCTGGCTGGTGTCGCTTGTGCAACTCAGCGGCGTCAGGCACTCCAGCACCTTTCAATTGATCGCGACCATCTTGAAAGTTGTGCTGATCGTCGCGTTCCTGATTGCGGGATTTGTCATCGGCACGCCGCAACCGGTCAGGTTTGCGCCCGATGTTTCCGACTTCGCCCATGTCGCCAGCGCGCCGTTCGCGATCGGGCTGGTCTTTGTGATGTATTCGTTCTCGGGGTGGAACGCGGCGACCTACATCATCGGCGAGATGCGAACCCCGCAGCAGAACCTGCCGCGCGCGCTGCTGGCGGGGACCTTGATCGTGCTTGTGTTGTATGTCGCGCTCAATGCGGTGTTCCTGCACACCACGCCGATCGACAAACTGTCGGGGCAGCTCGATGTCGCGCGGATCGCCGGCAGCTACATCTTCGGCGATATCGGCGGCCGCATCGTCGGCGCCATGATCTGTATCGGGCTGGTGTCGTCCATCAGCGCGATGATGTGGATCGGCCCGCGCGTCATGATGACCATGGGCGAGGACATCCCGTCCTTGCGGGTATTCGCCCGCAAATCAACCCGCGGAGCGCCGGCCTACGCCATCCTTTTCCAGCTCGCGGTCGCCAATCTCATGCTGTTCACCCGCAGTTTCGAGGCGGTGCTCGATTTCATTCAGTTCGCGCTGTTGTTCTGCTCGTTCTTCACCGTGCTCGGCGTCATCAAGCTGCGCATCACTCGGCCCGACCTGCCGCGGCCTTATCGGGCCTGGGGGTACCCGATAACCCCGATGGTCTTCCTGCTCGTGACCGCGTTCATGATGTACTATCTCTTGATGGAACGGCCGTTGCAGTCTGCTCTCGGTAGCTTGATTATGATTTTGGGCCTTTTGATCTACGCCGTGTTCCGCAAGCGGGCCGATCCGCGCTCCCCGACTGCGTCCAAAAGCCATAAATAGCGATGCTTCAGGCTGTGAAAATTGCGGCGCTCGCTGCAACCATGTTGGTCGCCGCCGCGATGCCTGCGCGCGCCGCCGATACCGTTACCGCAGACGATACCGCGCGTTTCCTTGCGGGGATGCCGCCATCCGCGGACTCGCCGCTCATGCCTTTGACGAAGGATCCTTCATGGCAGCAGCACGCGAGATTCTTCGATGCCGGGTTTGGGCAGCTTGAGCAGCGCCAGCTTTCGAAAATCCGGACCTGGGCGGCGGCCAACCTGGCGGCGCCGAAGCCGACGATGTTCTACATGTTCAGCGGTCCGGACTTCCTCTACGCGGACGCGTTTTATTCCAAGGCCACGACCTATGTGCTGAGCGCGCTCGAGCCGGTCGGTTCGGTGCCCGATCTCATGAGATTGCCGCGCGGCGGCATCGGGTCCACGCTTTACAACGTCGAGCGCTCGCTGGGATCGGTCCTGAGCTTCAGCTTCTTCATCACCAGGCTGATGAAGACCGATCTGGTCGCCGGGCAGGTGAGCGGCACCCTGCCGATCCTCTATGTGTTGCTGGCGCGTTCGGGAAAGACCATCCGCGACGTCAGCCTGATCGCGCTCGACGACAGGGGGGCGGCGTATTTCGCAAATGAAAATGCCGGCAGGAACGCAACGCGCGGCGTGCGGATCGTGTTCGCAGGCAGCGATGGCGAGCAAAAGACGCTGTATTATTTCTCTACCGATCTTTCCAATGGCGGCGTCAGGCACTCGGGCTTCCTGAAATTTTGCGAGACGCTGGCGCCCGGCAACAGCCTGATCAAGAGCGCGTCCTATCTGATGCACTCCGGCAATTTCACCACGGTGCGCGACTTTCTGCTCCGCCAACAGCGCTACCATCATCCAGGACGATTCCGGCATTCCGCTGCGAAACTACGATCCGGGGAAATGGCGATTTTTTCCGTTCGGCCGCTATGCCGGCCCGATTGCGGAATTCCCCGGAAGGTACCAGCAGCAATATGCCGAACTGTTCAGACGGGCTCAGCCGATGGATTTCGGAATCGGCTATCGCTGGCGATCGTTTGAATCGAACCTGCTGCTGGCGATCAAGGTGCCCTCCGACGACTCAGGACGCGTGGATGCCACGCCATCGGCCGAATCTCCGCGTCCGGCACCGCCGCCGCGCCGCCGCGGGCCTCGTCCGCCGGAGTTTATTCCGCCCAGAGGCTTGCTCTGGTTTTCGCGCTAGAGCCGGTTTCCTTGCGCGAACCGCCTCGGTGAAAAGCGCTCGCTATAACTCGCCTCACCACCGCACGCTTTGGCTGGGGACGATGAAGGCCGTGGAATTCGGTGTGTCGGAGCCACGGCTAAGAAATCTGCAGGCGGCGACAATCAGGATGAGCAAGGCAAGGATTGCGATCAGATCGATCTGTCTGGGGTCGTGATCCCTATGGCTGATTTTCCAGCGCATTGTTTTTACCTTCACAACCAAGGTACCAAATCAATGCGTCCGTGACGCCGCGGTTCCCGGCACGGCAGCAATGCACGTCTCGCTTGAAAGCGGTGCAGCAGTTTTCAGGGCGCGTTGACGCCGCGCCATCGGCCGAACCGCCACGGCAGATACCATCGCGCGCCCGGCGGTTTTGTCAGCGGCACGTTGTCGATCCCCGAGGTACCCCAGGGCTGACAGCGCAACAGCCGCGCCAGCGTCATCCAGCCGCCGGCCCACAGCCCGAAACGCTCGATCGCCTCGTCGCCATAGACCGAACAGGTCGGCAGATGACGGCAGTTGTAACCGACCAGCGGCGACAGCGTGTGCCGGTAAGTCCAGATCAGCGCGCGCGCCGCATTGCGGGGCAGGCGTTGCACCGCGCCGGCGCAGTCGGAACAATGCGATGAATGGGAGGGTGAATGCTTCATGGGCGGCGTGCTGCAATCATGTGCGTGGATTTGCGCGGTTCCCGAGCATGGAACCCGCCATCGCAGATATTTGAGCCACACCGTTGAAAATATCGCTTGTTTGGGGTGGCACTGCAACAGAGGTGCTATGGACGACAAGGTTTCTCACGGTTACCCTTATCATAACGCCTGTATGACAGAATCATCTGGCGTTGATGATGGGGCCATTGCCACTGCTCTCTTGGGGATGGGGGGAAGGAACCAACTTGAGGCTCGTAAGGTCGCTTGGATTTCGCGGTTGGGCGCTGCTCGGCGCCGCCGCCCTTTGCATCGCATTGCCTGGCGTCGTGGCTACGCTCGGCGGTTCGGCACATGCCGGCGTCACCCTCGAAGAACGCAAATTGCCGATGCGCTTTAGCTGGGTCGCCTGCCAGCCGAATTGCCGGGGCTGGGTCAGCGCGGTCGGCATTGTGACCGCAGATAGTCCCAGGGAATTCGATGAATTCGCGCGCGGACGCCAGCTCGGCGGCACCACCATCGTGCTGGATTCCAGCGGCGGCTCGGTCAACGACTCCATCGCGCTTGGACGACGCTGGCGCAATCTCGGTGCGCTGACCACGGTCGGCATCAGCGTCCAGACCCAAACCGCGCAGGGCGTGCGCGCCAGCGTCGCTCCCGAAGCCTATTGCGAGTCGATGTGCGTGTTCCTGCTGCTGTCGGGCAAGACGCGTTACGTGCCCGAGGCCGCGCATGTCAGGGTGCATCAGATCTGGATGGGCGACCGCGCCGACGATGCCAAGGCTGCGAGCTACAGCGCGCAGGATCTGATGATCGTCGAGCGCGACATCGGGCGGCTCGCCAAATACACCTTCGACATGGGCGGGGCGGGCGATCTGTTGTCGCTGTCGCTGAACGTGCCGCCGTGGGAAGATCTGCACGAACTGTCGGCGGCGGAATTGCGGCTGACCAATCTCGTCACCACCGACGCCGTTGCCGAGGTGCTGCCGCAGATACCGACGGACAGCTCCGCTGTGCCGGTGGCCGAGTTGACGACCGCCAAGCCGGTGCAGGATCGCTTCGTGAGCAGCACGGCGGAGACCGAGGCAAATCCACAGCCGGCGAGATCGACCAAGACGGCCGAAGCCGTCGTTCCGACCGGCAGCGTCGGCCGCGGTGACGCCGGCCAAGTAGCGGCGGTAAAATCGATCCTGGCGATGACGTCATCATCCGCGAAAGCGGATGATCCAGTATTCCGCGGGAGTTTTGATTATCTGAGAGTTCACGGCGTACTGAGTGTCCGCTTCCGCGGGCATGACGGTAGCATCTATGGCCTTGGCTCTCAGCCCTGCGCCGATACCGGCTGTTGGTCCTTGGCCTCGATCTGGCCGATGGCGTCGACCACGGCATCGAAGGTCAGCATCGTGGAGGCATGCCGCGCCTTGTAATCGCGCACCGGCTCGAGCAGCGCGATATCGGCCCACTTGCCTTGCGGCGGGCTGCCGTTTTCCTTCAGCATCTTGCGGACGGTCTCGCGCAATTCGCGCAGTTCGCTCGCCGTCGAGCCGACGACGTGGCGGGCCATGATCGAGGACGAGGCCTGGCCGAGCGCGCAGGCCTTCACGTCATGGGCAAAGTCGGTGACCACCGGTCCGTCCATCTTGAGGTCGATCTTGACGGTCGAACCGCACAGCTTGGAATGCGCCGTGGCGCTGGCGTCGGGGGCGGCGAGGCGTCCGAGCCGGGGTATGTTGCCGGCCAGTTCGATGATGCGCTTGTTGTAGATGTCGTTCAGCATAAGATTGAGGTCTCGGGCTCCCCGGGCGCGATCGCCCTTGGCGACCGCGGGCGACAGTCCTATATATGGGTGGAAATGGCGGAAATACAGTCCGGCCGTTTCCCCTAAGCGGTCTGAAATAGAAGCCAATTCGGCCGCCGGGGTGTTAGGATTGTGGGACTCAGGCGTCCGGCGGCAAGGCCGCCCCGTCTGCCGGTGACACTCCGGTCCATTTGAGACCGGTCGAACGGAGTTGACATGGACGCTTTGATCAAATCCCTACGCCCAGGCAAGCCATCCGATGCCAAGACATCCGACGCCAAAACACCGGAAGGCCGTCCGGCCGAACTGGATCCCTCCGAATTTCTGGCCGCGGTCGTACGCGCGGACCAGCCGCGTCCGTCGCGCGCCGAGGCCGAACAGGCGGTGCAAACCCTGCTCGGCTATATCGGCGAAAACCCCGATCGCGAGGGCCTGCTGGATACGCCGCGCCGGGTGGTCGAAGCCTTCGACGAACTCTATCAGGGCTATCATCAGTGTCCGGCGGAGGTGCTCAACCGCACTTTCGGCGAGACCGCCGGCTATGACGATTTCGTGCTGATCCGCGACATCGAATTCACCTCGCAATGCGAGCATCACATGATGCCGTTCTACGGCAAGGCGCATATCGCCTATACGCCGGTCGAGCGGGTCGTGGGCCTGTCGAAGCTGGCGCGCCTGACCGATATCTTCGCGCGCCGCCTGCAGACCCAGGAGCATCTGACCGCCCAGATCGCGGCTGCGATCGACGAAATTCTCAAACCCCGCGGCGTTGCGGTGATGATCGAGGCGGAGCATACCTGCATGTCGGTGCGCGGCGTCGCCAAGCATGGCGCGATGACGTTCACCAGCCGCTTTACCGGCATGTTCCGCGACAATCCGGCGGAGCAGGCGCGTTTCCTGTCCATGGTGCGAGGGCCGCAGCGCTAGCCCTCGCTTAGAATTCGCGAGGACTGCCCGTGTCCACATCTGCAGAAATCAATGACATCGAGGAAGGGCTTGAGTTCCAGCCCAAATTCGACGCGTCCGGCCTCGTGACCTGCGTCGCCACCGACGCCGGCACCGGCGAGGTGCTGATGGTCGCGCACATGAACGACGAAGCGCTGCGCAAGACCATCGCCAGCGGGGAAGCCTGGTACTTCAGCCGCTCCCGCAATGCGCTGTGGCGAAAAGGCGAAACCTCCGGCCATGTCCAGCGCGTGGTCGAGATGCGGATGGATTGCGATCAGGACGCGGTCTGGATCCGGGTCGAGCAAACCGGCGCGGCGTGCCACACCGGCCGGCGCTCGTGCTTCTACCGCAAGGTGGACGCCGGCGGCGAGGGCGGGGCGCGATTGTCGTTCGTGGATGCGGACAAGGTGTTCGATCCGAAGGCGGTTTATCGCAAATGATTTCGTCATTCCGCGGTGCCGCAAGGCGGCGAACAATGGCTCGAGTGGAACTCCTTTAACCCGCCATTAACCATAACCGCCGCAGTCTGGCGGCGGTTATGAGCGCATTTAAGCGCTCGAAATGCGCAGCCGGCGTTTCGCGAGGAGCGGGGCACCAACCTATGTCAGTCGACACTTCAAACGCCACGGCAACGGCAGGTGTCGACCCCTCGCGCGTGCGGATCGCCGGCGCGATCAAGCAGGCCGCCAGCACCACCGGCACCAGCTTCGAATATCTGCTCGCCACCGCGAAGATGGAATCCAATTTCAATCCGACGGCGAGCGCCTCGACCTCGTCGGCGCGCGGGCTTTACCAATTCATCGACCAGACCTGGCTCGGCACCGTGAAGGAAGCCGGCGCGCAGCTCGGCTACGGCAAATACGCCGACGCCATCACCAAATCGTCCTCCGGCTCCTATTCCGTCAGCGATCCCGCCGCGCGAACCGCGATCATGAAGTTGCGCGACGATCCCGCCGCCGCCTCCTCGATGGCGGCCGTGCTGACCCAGTCCAACAGTTTCAAGCTCACCGGCAAGATCGGCCGCCGCCCGACCGACGGCGAACTCTATATGGCGCACTTCATGGGCGTCGGCGGCGCGGCCAAGCTGATCTCGAATGCCGAGGACAACCCGCAGGCCTCCGGCGCGCGGCTGTTTCCGAATGCCGCCGCGGCGAACCGTTCGATCTTCTTCGACCGCAGCGGGCGCACGCGCAGCGTCTCCGAAGTCTATTCGGTGCTGACCTCGCGCTACGCCAGCGCCGCCAATTCCCGGGCGACGCGCACCGCGATGGCGTCGGTCGGCGGCGCGCCCGCGAGCGTGGCGCTCGCCAGCGCGGCACCGGTTGCTCCGCCGATCGACAATGCCGCCTATCTGTCGAGTTTTCCGGATGTCCGCCCGGTCAGGCCGGTGACGATGGCATCCGCATCGTCAGCGACAAACGCCTCGCCGCCGAGCGACCCGATCTTCCGCTCACTGTTTCAGGGCGGCGAGCGAGCTCAGCCGGTCTCATCGGCGGTTCGTGAATTGTGGGGCAACTCTTCGTCGCTGACCTCGGTTGCGCCAGCAACCTCGGTTGCGCCAGCGACCTCGGTGTCGTCGCTCTCGGCGCAAACGCCCAACGTCCGCCCGCCGCAACCGCTCGATCTCTTCAGCGACCGCAGCGGCATATTCAGCAGTTGAACTCCTCATGGTGAGGACGCGCGCTGGCGTCGTCCTGGACCCATGAGGCTGTGGGCATCCTTTCGAGACAGGATGAGGCGGTGCGTGCCTGCAGCAGGTTTCGGTGCTCCCGCGAGCCCTTAACAAAACGTCAATAAAACCAGCCGTTTATGGTGAACGCTTTGTTAAGCGTCATGGTTTATTTTCTGTTGCAGTGGCACCGCGTCATGGTGTCGTCAAGGGTTGCGTAAGCCGGCAGGGCAATGATCGTTCGCCAGTTCATCAGTTGGATACGAACCGCTCCGGCAGGCGAGCGGGCGGAAGCCACGCGAGCTTTGGCGCGGGCCTGGCTGATTTCCGATCTCACCGAAGACGATCGCGCCGCCGCCGAAGGCGCGCTCTTGATGCTGCTCGACGATGCATCGCCGCTGGTGCGCCAGGCCATGGCCGAAGTGTTTGCGCGCAGTGCGGACGCGCCCGCCGCCATCGTGCAGGCGCTGTCGCTCGACCAGACCTCGGTCGCGCTTCCGGTCCTCGAACATTCACCGCTTTTGATCGACGCCGACCTCGTCGACATCATCGCGACCGGCAATTGCGAGATGCAATGCGCGATCGCCCGCCGCATCAATCTGCCGGCCTCGGTCTGCGCCGCGATCGCCGAAGTCGGTACGCCCTCGGCGGCGCTCGAACTGATCGAAAATGCCTATGCGGAGCTGGCGCCGTTTTCATGGGACCGCATCGTCGAGCGTCACGGCCATCTCGCCGCGATCCGCGAATCGATGCTGGTGCTGGAAGACCTGCCCGCGGCGACGCGGGTCGCGCTGGTCGCGAAATTGTCGGACACGCTGGCGCAGTTCGTTGTCGCCCGCAATTGGCTGAGCGCCGATCGGGCGGGGCGGATCGCCTGCGAGGCGCGCGATCGTTCGACCGTGAATATCGCGGCGCGTTCGCGCGGCGACGACATGCGTGGCCTGGTGCGGCATCTGCGCGCCACCGGCCAGCTCACCGCCGGACTGATCCTGCGCGCATTGTTGTCGGGCAATCTCGAACTGTTCGATCACGCGTTGTCGGAATTGTCGGGTCTGCCGCTGGCCCGCGTCTCCGCGCTGCTGCACGACCGCGGCGGCGCAAGCCTGCAGGCGCTGTTGATCCGCGCCGGATTGCCGGAATCGACATTCGCGGCGTTCCGGGTGGCGCTCGAAGCCAGCCATGAAATCGGATATGTCGACACGGTCGGAGGCGCGGCAAGACTGCGGCGCCGGATGGTGGAGCGCGTGCTGACGCATTGCGAAACCGACCGGCAAGCCGCGGAGCCGCTGCTGATCCTGCTGCGGCGCTTTGCGACCGAGTCGGCGCGGGAAGAAGCCCGCATGTTCTGCGACGAGCTGATCGCTGACGAGGCCGTCGCCCCGATCCGGCACGAGCTGATCGCGGCGTAATTTTTCAAATTTCTCAGAAGTCGCATTACGTCATCCTGAGGTGGTCGCCGTCGTCGGCGAGCCTCGAAGGATGACGGCTGTGCGCGGGCCATCCTTCGAGACGCCGCGCTGGGCGCGGCTCCTCAGGATGACGGCGGAGTATCCACAACGACGCGTTCTGCGAAGCAGATTTTTCTGCCTCACTCCCCCGGCACGATGCTCGGTGCGAGGATCGCTTCGAGGTGCTCGGGACGGTCGCGATTGACGTGCAAGAGGTATTCGTCGGCGACGCCGCGCAGCTTTCGGCTCAGTTCGCTGGCCATGCTGGCGGTGTCGAGCCTGGTGCGCTCGCGCACGATGGCCTGAATGGCGTTGATATGATGCGCGATCAGGTCGGACGGCACCTCATCGAGATCAGGGGCGTGCTCGATGATCCTGCACAGGCTCTCGGCGGCGGCGCCGGCGGAAGGGTATCCGAAAGTGGCGGCGTCGCCCTTGATGTCATGGGCGGCGCGAAACAACTCCTCGCGGGTGAAGTCCGTAAAACCGCCCTTTAGAATTGCGGCATGCGCGGCCGTGAGCCGGTCGGCCTCGATTCCCATCCAGTTCTTGAATTCGCCTGACAGGCCGGCGAGCGCCTTTTCCGCGCGCGCCGACCGGATCGTCGAGATCTTTTTCGGCGACGCGCCGCAACACCTTGCGCAAGGGATTGGGCTGCGTGATCACGTGATGGTCGGCGAAGGTCTCGACCTGGAGCGTCGTCGGAGGCTTGTCTTTCGCCATGATGCTTCCTTGTGCCTCGAGCGCTAAAGCGTGGTCCGGGCCTTGTCGAGCAGCGAGGGTTGCTGAAGCACTTCCGCCTCGCCGCCGACGCGGCGCTCGGGGCCGATATAGGTGTTGCTGGTATTGCGCCGGCGGTCCGGACCGAAATAGGTCTTGGTCTTGATGAACGGGCGCGGATTGGCGACGACGTTGAGAATGCGCTGATAAAGTCCCTTGGCCGAGATCGGTTTGGCAAGGAATTCGGTCACGCCGGCGTCGCGCGCCACCGTGACGCGCCGCTTTTCGGAATGCCCGGTCAACATGATGATGGGAGCGTAGGGATTGCCCTTCGATTCCGGCTGCCGGATCATCTGCGCGAGTTCGAGGCCGTCGAAAATCGGCATCGACCAGTCGGTGATGACGATGTCCGGGACGTAATGGCTGTACATTTCGAGCGCGGTCGCGCCGTCTTCGGATTCATAGACTTCGCGCGCGCCGAACGAATGCAGCAGCGTCCGCAAAATGCGGCGCATATGCGGATTGTCGTCGCACAGAAGAAATCGCAACTTGTTGAAATCGATGCGAAACATGGCCCGGCCCTGAAGGGGCGTACCGGTGAAAACGGTATACCGGCGTTAACCATATCCGGCCCCCGTTAACGAATGGTTGCGATTTCGCGCTGACGCTTGCGCGAAAGCGGCGAGAGGTGAGGGCTACGAGCCTGAAATCAATAGCCGAATTGCTCGCTCAGGATGCGCTCTTCCAGGCTGTGGCCGGGATCGAACAGCATCCGCATCGAGATGGTCTTGTCGGAAAGCACCTCGACGCGGCGGACGTCGCGCGCCTCGTCGTGGTCGGCCACCGCCGCGACCGGGCGTTTGTCGCCCTCGAGCACCTCGATGACCACATAGGCGGTGTTGGGGAGCAGGGCGCCGCGCCAGCGGCGCGGGCGGAACGCGCTGATCGGCGTCAGCGCCAGCAGCGCGGCGTTGATCGGCAGGATCGGCCCCTGCGCCGAAAGATTATAGGCGGTGGATCCCGCAGGCGTCGCCACCAGGATGCCGTCGGCGATCAGCTCCGCCATCCGTTCGCGTTCGTCGATCAATATCCTCAAGCGCGCCGCCTGATGGGTCTGGCGAAACAGCGCAACTTCGTTGATGGCATGATGAAGATGCACCGTGCCATGCACGTCGGTGGCGCGCATCAGCAGCGGATTGATCAGCGATTCCCGTGCGGCGGCAAGGCGGGCGTGCAGATCGTGCGCGCTGAACTCGTTCATCAGAAAGCCGACGGTGCCGCGATGCATGCCGTAGATCGGCTTGCCCGAACGCATGTGCCGATGCAGCGTTTGCAGCATCAATCCGTCGCCGCCGAGCGCCACCACGACATCGGCATCAGCGGGATCGTGATTGCCGTAGAGCTCCAGCAGCTGTGCAAGCGCCTGCTGGGCCTCCGCGCCGGCACTCGCGACAAAGGCGATCCGGTCATATCGCTTGGACTTGGTCATGGGATCGCGGGCTCATGTGGGCGCGAGAGCGGGAGCGGGTGGGCCGAGCGTCGTCTATACGACCTTGGCGGTCCTTGTCGAGATAGCTTCTGGCCTTGCGAATGCTGTCAAGCTGCCGCAGTTTTGAGCCAGAACCCGCTTCTCACCGGGAAAACTTGCCTCATATGGGGAAAGCGGCCGCGCCGGATCGATCGCGGGCATCAGGGAGACGATAGAGACATGGCCATTCATTTTGCACCGCCGCGCCATGCGCGCATGGTCCTCGCGGTTTTGGTGTTCGCCATGATGGCGGGGGCGCGTGCCGAGGATGCGCCGCAGCCGCCCGAGCAGCAGCCTGCCGCAACGCCCTCGGGTCAGAAGTCCGGAGCACCGGGTGGACGCGGCGGCGCAGCCCCGAATTCGCCGGCCGCCGCCGAACAACATCGCCTGCCGCCGGATTCCAGCACGAAACACACGCTGGCTCTTCCCGGGCGCACGCTCGATTTCACGGCGACCGCGGGTTCGATCCACCTGTTCAATGACAAGGGCGAACCGCAAGCCGATATCGCCTACACCGCCTATCAGCTCGATGGCGCCGACACGCGCAGCCGGCCCGTGACTTTCCTTTTCAATGGCGGTCCGGGCGCGGCCTCGGCTTATTTGCAATTCGGCGATGCCGGACCCTGGCGGCTTTCGATCAGCGACGCGGCGATTTCCTCCGCCTCACCGGATCTCCAGCCCAATGCCGAGACCTGGCTCGACTTCACCGATCTCGTCTTCATCGATCCGGTCGGCACCGGCTATAGCCGCTTCGTCGCGACCGGCGAGGACGTGCGCAAGCGCTTTTTCTCGGTCGATGGCGATGTCAATTCGATCGCGGTGACGATCCGCCGCTGGCTGGAAAAGTCCGACCGGTTGCTTTCGCCTAAATTTATCGCCGGCGAAAGCTATGGCGGCATTCGCGGGCCGAAGGTCGTGCGCAATTTGCAGACCCAGCAAGGCGTCGGGGTCAGGGGTCTGATCCTCGTCTCCCCGGTGCTCGACTTCCGCGAATTTTCAGGCTCCAGCATCCTGCAATATGTCTGGAGCCTTCCCACCATGGCGGCGGTGGCGCGCGAGGTGAAAGGCCCCGTTAGCCGCGCCGACATGGCCGATGTCGAGCGCTATGCGCGGGGCGATTTCCTATCCGATCTTGTCAAGGGAGAGGCCGACACCGAGGCGACAACGCGCCTTGCCGACAGGGTGGCGGCCTTGACGGGGATCGATCAGGCCGTGAGCCGCAGGCTGGCCGGTCGCTTCGACGTGGCCGAGTTCCGGCGCGAATTCGACCGGCGGAACGGCAAGGTGAGGGGACGCTACGACGCATCGGTCTCGGGCTTCGATCCCAATCCGGACTCGAGCTTCTATCATTTCGACGATCCGTCTGGCCAACCCTTGGCCGCGCCGCTGACCAGCGCCGCGGTCGACCTCATCACGCGCAAGCTGAATTGGCGGCCGGACGGTTCCTACGAGCTGCTCAATGGCTCGGTCGAGAAAGCCTGGGATTTCGGCCGCGGCCTGCATCCGGTCGAGTCGATTTCCCAAGTGCGGCAGATTCTCGCGCTCGACCCGAAGCTGAAGCTGCTGGTGGCGCACGGGCTGTTCGATCTCGCCACGCCGTATTTCGGCTCGAAAATCCTGCTCGACCAGCTGCCGGCCTACGCTTCGCCCGAGCGGGTGAAGCTCGTGGTGTATCCGGGCGGGCACATGTTCTATTCGCGCGACGCCGCGCGCCAGGCTTTCCGGGCCGAGGCCGAGGCGATGATGAAGTGAGAATTGGGTGAAAATCCCTGTTCGCCGCCGTTTGGCGCGAGTCGAGCGCAGATCTCAGGATCGTTAGCGGGCCGGGCGGCGTTTGCGCGGCGCGTATCTGCGCTCCATTTCCGCCGCCAAGGTTTTTTCCGGCTTGAGGTTGCCGCCTGCGAGCCAGATATCGGTGACAGAGCCGGCCTTGTTGCGGGTGCGGCGCACGGCCTGGCCGTGGCTTGCGTACCCGGCCGCTAACGATATCCGGCCGGTATCACGGCCGGTGACCTCGATTTCCGTCGCATCCATGAACGGATTGAGAGCGTGCGGATTGGCAACAATCACGTGGTTTCCCATGGGAACGAGATCGATTGCGCCCCATATGCCCCACCAGCGTCCGGTCCAGTCACGAACGCGCCGGTTGGGCGCACCGCGTGCCTTGAAGGCACGCAAGATGTGCATGGCGCCATCAAGCCAAAATCCGGCCCAGCCATCGATGGAATTGGTCAGGATGGTGATGGTCAGATCACAGGCGGGGATGACGCAGGTCCGCGAGATGTAGCCCTGGAATCCGCCGGCATGGCCAAACCAGTCCCAGCCGCCCATGGTGCCGCTCATGATTCCAAGACCGTAATATCCTTCCAGACTTGCATGCGGATTGCGCCAATGTTTCCGGGTCATCTCCCGGCGGCTGGCGGCGGAGAGCACGCTGCGCTTCGCATTGGGCGCCAATTGCGCGAAGAAGCGGGCGACGTCCGCCGCCGTGCTGACGACGCCGCCGGCCGGCGCGATTGCGTTGGCCAGGTTCTCGCCGGGAACGACGAGGCGCCGGCCCACGGGAAGCCGTAGCGTGTGGCCGCGCGCGAACGGAATGCCCTTGGCGATCGGCATGTCGGGCTCGGTCTCACGCAAACCGACGGCATCGACGATCTCGCGTTCGATCCAGGCGCGATAAGGCTCTTTGGTGATCGCTTCGATCACAAGACCGAGCAATCCAAATCCGTGGTTGGAATATTTGAAGCGCGTGTTGGGCTCGATGGCGGGGGGCGACCTGAGTTCTGCCATCAGCTCCCTCTCGCTAAGGTATGGCCGGCGATCGGCGAACTGTCCCGCGTCGGCGCCATCGCGGGTGAGGCCGGCGCTGTGTGATAGAATCTGCGCGATGGTCGTTTCGGCGACTTGCGGATGCAGGCCCTTCACATATTGCCCGACCGGATCGTCCAGCCGCAATTGACGCCGCTCGCGGAGCTTCATGATTCCGGCCGCGGTGAAACTCTTTGAATGCGACGCGATCCGAAACCGGTGGCGTGGGGTAAGCTTTTCACCGGTAGCCAGGTTGGCGTGGCCGAACGCGTATTCAGCGATGATCTTGCCGCGATGCGCGATAGCGACGATGCAGCCGGGCTGCTGCGACGCCCGCAACTGGAATTCGATCCAGTTGCGGATATATCCGATTGCGGATTGCACCCATGGCTCCATATGCGCCCCCAATGTCAGAAAGTTGCAGCGATCGACGATGCGTTGAAAAATTCGGCCAAAAATCTTCCTGGATGCTACCGGACAAAACGAAACCGGCGCAACTTCAAGGCTGCGCCGGCTAATTCGTGCTCCCCGAGGTCAGTAAACGAGGCCGGTGCCGGGCGGCTTTTCCAGAGCTGCGGCGAGCGAGCGATATTCCTCGCTGTTGGTGCCGGCCAGGGCGGCGATCTTGTTCAGGTGATATTGCGCGGAATCGCGGTTGCCCTGTTCGACCTGCCACAGGCCGTAATACTGCCAGGTCTTGACGTGGTTGGGGTCGGCCTTCAGCGCGCGCTCGTACCAGATCTGCGAGACCTTGTAGTCGCCGAGCTTGCGATAGGAGTAGCCGATCAGATTGGCCACCGCGGCGCTGTCGTCGTGACCGAGCGCTTTCAGTTGCGCGATGGCGGAGGCATAGTCGTTGCGGTCATAGATCGTGGCATAGGCCGCGCGATAACCCCTTGGAGAATGCCGCGTCCTCGATGCTCGGGCTGGCTTCGCTGGTCTTCTTCTTTGCCTTGGACTTGGTCGATGAGGGCGGGGGCGCGTCGTTGTCGGGCGCGGCGTAAGCCTTGGTGACCAAGGGCGCCGCGACCACCGCCAGCGCGAACATTGCCAGCGTCAAAAGCCTGATTGCGAATTTGCTCATGCATTGCTCCTGTTGACATCGTGAGATCAGAAAATCTGCCTTCGTGAAGATCAGTAGACGAGCCCGGTGCCCGGAGGCTTTTCCAGTGCCGCGGCGAGCGAGCGATATTCCGCACAGTCGGTGCCGCACAACCTGCCGATCCGGTTGAGGTGATATTGCGCAGAATCGCGGTTGCCCTGTTCGAGCTGCCACAGCCCGTAATACTGCCAGGTCTTGACGTGGTTGGGGTCGGCCTTCAGCGCGCGCTGGTACCAGATCTGCGAAACCTTGTAGTCGCCGAGCTTGCGATAGGAGTAGCCGATCAGGTTGGCGACATCGGCGTAGTCGTCGTGGCCGAGCGCCTTCAACTGCTCGATGGCCGAGGCGTAGTCATTGCGGTCATAGATCGTCGCATAGGCCGCGCGATAGCCCTTGATGAATCTGCTATCGTCGATGCTGGAGCTGTTACCGCTCTTCTTCTTTTCCTTCTTGGAACCCGACGCCGGCGGCGCCGGATTGTCGTCGCCCGCGGCATGGGCCGATGGAAGCAGCGGCACCGCGATCAGCGCCATCGAGAACGTTGCCAGCACCAAAAGCCTGATCGCAAATTTGCTCATGCGTGTCTCCCAATGGAGCAATCCTACACCGAAGCCCGCTGACTTGAACACCCGCCGTAACCGAACATTCCCGGGCCATGGTCTTTATTTGAAAGGGGATTTTGCGGGCGGCGTGCACCGCATGCAGGCCGGAACATGACCAACATGTCATGGAGATGAACGAAGTCCGTCAGTTCGCTTCAGGGTGGGTTCAGCGCGCGGCAACTAGGGTCGCAGGCATGATCAGCGAGCCCGGCCATCCGACCGGCCACCTCGCGATCCCCTTTTGAAAGAGGAGACGACCATGTTGAAGACAATTTCCGCAGCATTGCTCGCAGTTTCCATGCTCGCCGCGCCGGCCATGGCCGCCGGTTCCGGCAAGACCACCCAGGCGCCGGCCGCCAAGGCCACCCAGGTGAAGCCGAACCTGCTGAACGCCAATGCCAAGATGGGCAGCCATCATGTCAAGCATGTCCGCCATCATCGCTCCCACAAGAAGATGAGCGCGCTCAAGTCGCACCAGGTCTCGAAGGCCGCGATCAAGCACGTTACGCCCGCCACCAAGCGCGGCTGACGCTGATCCTCGGGCGTGGCTTTTCCAGATTGCCCGCCGCGACCGTGGATATCAGGCCGGCTCGCGCCATTGCTTCCCCAATGGCTGCGGGCCGGCGCTGTTTAGCCGGACGTTTGCCCGATAACCGAGATACGAATTCCATTTCGCAGGCGGACGGTTTAGGATTCGCCGAAGCGCGATCCGCCATGCGCTGGGGCAAACGATCGAAAACGGGTTGCACTTGGGGATATCAGCAAAGCGCGCGGCGATCCTGCTGTTGCCGATCGCGCTCGCGGCCTGCGCCGGCAGCGACGACGGCAGAAGCATCACCTACACCGACGATCGCGGCGTCGCCGACCAGCCCTATCCCAACAATTACCGCGCCGAAGTGCTGGCGTTCATGAAATCCTATCTCAACAATCCCGCCGGCGTGCATGACGCTGCGATGGCCGACCCGGTGCAGCGCACCGTCGGCGGTCGGTTGCGGTATGTCAGCTGCCTGCGCTTTACCCCGCGCGAATCCGACGGCAGTTATCGCGAGTTGCGCGAGCGCGCCATTCTCTATGTCAACGGCCGGCTCGACCGCATGGTGGAGAACGCCAGCGATATTTGCGCCGGCGCGGTCTATGCGCCGTTCCCCGAGATGGAAAAGCTGACCCGCTAGGGTCGCCCGGTTCTAGAGTCGAGTACCGGACAGACAAATTGAGACCGACTGACATAGCGTCAGATTCCCATGACTCGGGAACAGAAAGACCCGCGGCCCAGGCTCGAGCTGGAAGCCCAAGCTTTGGCAGCTCTCGAAGAGGCGCGCACGATGCCGCCTGGCCCGGCGCGAACCGAGGCCATGAAAAAAGCCGGCATTCTCCGGAATGCCGCTGACTTGCAGGGACTGTTTTTTGCGAAGCGCGGAAGACCCGCGAAAACGTGAACTGTTGCCGCGACGCTGCGCAGGGCGAGGCAAGCTGACGTGGGCGATGATCATCGCTCACGAGAGTGTGTGTGATCGCACTTTACGAACTATCCCTTAGTCCCCCGCGATCAAGACCGTCAGCAAACACGCGCCGAGATCGCGCATGTCGAAGCAGCGACCGCAATCGCGTCAATATCTTTCGACGTAAGTGATCACAACGCTGTATCTTTCGACGCAATTTATCACAGCGCTGTGATTCGCGCGGAACGGCACGAACATTACTTGAAACAAAACCGGGACTGGCTTTGACATTCAGGGAGCGTGGCAAATGAAACGCATCGTGTTTGGTCTGACCCTTGGTGTAATGATTGCCTGCCTTGTCGGTAGCGTGACGGCTCGTGATCTTGACGGCCGTTACGCCGATTCACCCCTTAAACCGTGGTTCGATCATCTCGCGAGCGGCAAAGGACTCTGCTGCTCGATGGCGGATGGCGAAACCGTCGCAGACCCCGATTGGGAATCCAAAGACGGCCATTACCGGGTCCGCCTCGAGAACAGTTGGATCGATGTTCCCGACGACGCCGTGATCACCGAGCCGAACCGGGCGGGACGCACGATGGTTTGGCCGATGCGGTTTGACAATCAAATCTCGATCCGTTGCTTCATGCCGGGCAGCATGACTTAGGTATTGTGCGCATCGTCCGTCGTTTGAAAAATGGTCCGTCTTGCCATGGGCGGACCGCGCATTCGCGCGATCTTGTGAGATCTCCTAGGGGAGAGCTCATTCGTTATCTTCCGTCATGATGAAGACCACGCCCGTCAAGGTCGCACCGATCCCGAAGATCAGCACCAGGGTGCCCACAAACACGGTGATGCCCTGACTTCCGCCGTGGTTGATAAGGGTTGCGATGCCCGATGGGTCCACGAGGATCAAGATGAGCGCGAACGCAAGGCCCATCGCCACGCCCATGGCTGCGTGCCCGACCAATTTCAGCAGCCCCGACGGGGTAATCAACCCTGATGGTCTCTTGGTGTGCAACAGCGACTCCGTGGTTTCAAACCGGAAACGCTTCGAGAGGCGCACGGTTCCCCCGGAGGTGCATGACAGCCCGTTGCGGGTGAACCCTGGCGAAAACCGGCTTTCATGCTGCGTTCAGGAACGCTGAGCGATGATGGCCGCATCCCCACAGGAGTGGAGCCGTGAGCAATCTGCTATTCTTTCGTCGTTCCTGTGCCTACCGCAATGCCGCGGTCGAGATGATGCGTAAGGCGCGCGCCATGCCGCTCGGGTCAGAACGCCGCGCCGCGCGCCAGCTTGCACGGGCGCTAAGAGATTTGGCCAAGACCGAGGCGTGGCTGGAGGGGCAAGCGCCTCGCCTGCGTGCTCTGCCTTACGGCCGAGAGCGGCCGCGCAGCGCCGCCAGCTTTAGGGCCTGACATGTCCGATCGCCGAACTTGCACACCCCGAGATCGAACGTTCGATGCCGATAACTTTACGCGGTGTCCGCTCTGTCAGGGGTGGTTCGATCGAAGCGATCCGCTGGCCGTGGCGGAGCACCGGGGGCCGTTGCCCCATCCCGTGCAAAACCCCCGAACCGCATGGGCCGATGAGGACGATGGAGGTCCGGACTAGAACGCGGATCCGATCGCGCGCTGAGGTGAGAGGTCCCGCCGGGGGCTTCGGGTTTGCATGGCGGAACCTCTCTCTGCCAAGCCGCCGACAGGGGTTGATAGCGACCTAGCCGCCGAGCAACATTTTTCGGACGGGATCGTTCCTGTTTGCGCGCAGTATCGCCGCGAAAATTTCGGGATTGAGTCGGGCCCCGGACAGACGCCCAAATTTGCCATGCATAAAATTTGGTGTCGCCAGCAACAGACATCGGCTGGCGAGCAGCCAAACATTGCACCCCAATCCGCAGGTGAGCGGAGTTCGACATGGGCAGAGCGTCAAGGCCGACCACATATCTGACCATCGAAGAGCTGCACGAGATGGCAGCCGCGAAGTTCGAGGAAGCGGCGGCCCTTTCGCCGGGACCGGAACAGCAGGAAATCCTGAAAAAAGCTTACGGCTATAGGTCGCTCGCCGACATGAAGGCATGGCTTTCTACCGACCTGCGACCGCCGACTTAGCGGCATGCCAGAGTATCGCGCCTATGTTGTTGGGCGGGATGGACACTATCTGCGATCCCAGGCATTCGTGGCCGCGGATGACGAATCCGCGATCGAACAGGCCAGGAAATTCATCGATGTGGACGACGTTGAGTTATGGAGCGGCACCCGTTTCGTTGCGAGACTGGATCACAAGGCCAAATGAATGCCATGGATGGGCACGCCTCTAAATCAAGCTTTCCGGCAAGGTGAGAAGGCACCGCACGCTCACAGGAAATATTCTGCAATCGCATCGAAGCCACGCCGCCAGCCGCGCACGCGATCGAGATCGAGCGGCGTTGCCTCCGATGCCATCCTGATAATCACCAGCTCGGCCTCCGGGTGGATATAGATCCATTGTCCGTGAATGCCGAGCGCGCAGAGCACGCCCTTGGTGCGGTCGATCCGGTACCATTTGCTGCGGTAACTTGCTTGCGGGAACATGTCGGCGAATTCGGAAGCCGCCCAAGCCTCGGGATCGCCGCGCTCGTTGATATCGTCGATCCACGCGCCAGGCACCACCTGCTGGCCACCGGCAACGCCGCGCCGGCGGATCATCTCGCCGAAGCGGGCAAGGTCGCGCGGCGCGACGCAGACGCCGCCGGCGGCGCGCATCGCGTCGCGGGCGTCCACGGTGATATAGGCGTCGCGCTCGGCGCCAAGCGGCGCCCACAGATATTCGCTTGTTATGTCGGCGTAAGGCTGATCGCAGGCGCGCTCATAGACCCAGCCGAGCACGTCGGTATTGGTCGAGACATAGTGAAACAGCCCGCCGTGCTTTTGTCCGTCGGGCTTTTGCAGGGCGAGAAAGCTGCGCAGATCGATCGGTGCTTCGCCCGCCGGCAGCGGATCCCACCCGGCCGCGTGGCGGTAGCGCACCACGTCGCCCCTGGGGTCTTCATAATCTTCGTTGAAGGCAATGCCGACCGCCATATCCAGCAAATGCCGGATCGTGCAGCCGGCATAGACCGACGACGCCAGTTCGGGAATGTAATCGATGACGCGGTCATCCGGGTCGAGCAGGCCGCGATCGGCGAGAATTCCGCCGAGCGCGCCGCAGATCGATTTGCTCACGGAGAAGACGATATGCGGCGTGGTGCCGCTCATCCCGTTGCCGTACCACTCCGCCGCGATCCGTCCGCGCCTGAGGACGACGAACGCGTCGGTATCGGTGGCACGCAGCGCCCGGCCCACGGTGGTCGGATGGCCGTCATGGCCGGTGAAGCCGATGTGTCCGATCTCTTCCAGCGACGTTTCGAGATCAACCGCATGGCCTGAGGCCGCGATGTTGGCGGTCGGGATCAGCCGGCGGACGTTGCGAAAGCCCCAGGCGCTGAACGGCGCCTTGCGCCAGTTCGAAAGTGTCACCAATCGGTCCGGCGCCGCCGGAAAATCGTCCATCAGATCGCCGGCGGACATCTGCTCTCCCCCCAATGTTTGGTTTTGCCCGGCTAGCGCGTGCGGCAAACCGATCACTTTTCAGCGAGGGTTGAACCCGGATGTAGCCGTCGTCGACGCAGCATATAGCTGCAAAGGGGCCCCCTTACCGGCAAAAAGATCGATTCGTGAGGGAACAAACAGGCGTTGTTGCCGCGCCGTCACAGTTACGAACGATCCGTGCTCCGGCATTGCCGCGGAGCAACCAAATTGAGGCCACGTTGTTTGATGAGGGTCACAGCGACAATAATGGGGAACTACTCATGAAAAGACTTTTGCTTGGCGCAACCGCGATAATCGCATTCGCGGCTCCCGCGTTCGCGGCGGACATGCCAGCGCGTACCTATACCAAGGCTCCCGCCTATACGGCGCCGGAAGTCGTCTACAACTGGACCGGATTTTATATCGGCGGCCATCTCGGCGGCGCGTTCGCGGGCAACAACAGCCTGGAGGGAAGCGGCGGCCGGTTTATGGGCGGCGTGCAGGGTGGCTTCGATTACCAGTTCGCGACCAACTGGGTGATCGGTGCCGAGGCCCAGTACAGCTGGCTTGCCAACAACAACAATAATGGCGTGCTCTTCCCGGGCAGCACTTTGGTCACCGCGAAAAACAACCAGCTTGGCTCGGTCACCGGGCGGGTCGGCTACACCTGGGGTCCGGCGCTGCTCTACGCCAAGGGCGGCTACGCCTGGCGCGACAACCCCAATATCGGCGTCAGTGTCGCCGGCGTACCCGCGGCCTTCACCACCGACGGCAACCACAAGGACGGCTACACCGTCGGCGCCGGTCTCGAATACATGTTCGCGCCGAACTGGTCCGCCAAGGCTGAGTACCAGTATTACAACTTCGGCAGCACCACCTTCACCAGTGGGCCCGCCCCGATCGTCGGCGCCCGGTTTCGCGACGACGAGCACACCGTCAAGGTCGGCGTCAACTACCGCTTCGGCTGGGGTGGCCCGGTCGCCGCGCGGTACTGACGAAGATTTGCTTCGATACGAAAAAGGCCGGCGTCTCGCCGGCCTTTTTGCTGCCGTAAGTAATCCCGTGCCCCGGACCCGCGATGCCGTCGCTAAAGGCTGAGGGCCTGCAAACCCTGAATCTGGTGCAAGACTAACCGAAGCGGCTCGCGACGTCGGCGCCAGCGCTACGATGCGCGCCGGGCGCTCTTCGGCCCGCCTGAATTTCCGGTGCCGGCCGGCGTGAACGCCGCTTTCCGCCGCCGCCGAGCGGCTCAATCGGTCCAAAAAATAATTTTTGCCGTCCACGGAACTTCCGCTCCCGATCGGCTATTGTGCTGCCGCCGGTTGGTGGACAACGAACATGCGTGCCTTGTTGCTTGGTTTGATTTTTTCCGCGGTTGCGCTGCCGTGCCTTGCCCAGACCATCCTGAAATCCGAACCCCTTGTGCTGGCGCCCTATGAAATCGCCTTCGTGCAGGACGCTTCATGTCCTGCCGGGAAGGTGCTCAAGGTCACCGGCGCGATCAGGGGCCTGCACCGCAGGAAGGCCTGCGTGGCGCTTGCCGCCGAGCAGGCATCGCTGGGGGTGGCGACCCCCTAGGCCTGGCTCCTGTTACGAGCCGAGCTGGAATTCCAGTTCGGCTTCGCGTTCGGCCTCGGCCTGGTTCCTGGCGGGATCTTCCTGGGGGTCGGGCCGGCACGGCTTGATTTCGTAGTCGTTGTCCAAAACCGGCCGCGGCGCCGCCTTTTCCTCCTCCGACGCCACGTCGACCACGAGCCCGCTCAGGCGGGCGTGCTTCCAGACATCGGCCTCGGTCGGATAGGTCTTGCTCAACTTGGCGTCATTGCTAAACAGCGCGTAGGGCATCGGATCGCTCCGGTAAACCAGCCTAACGCGCCTGATCGGATCGGGTTTCAGCCCGGCCGGGCCCGGCAGTTCACGCGGCGGTGAAACCTGAGCCCGGGAGATTGGGGCCGTTTTGGGCTTGAGTCCCTAAGTCGTAAACGAGTCCTGAATCCGGCGAAAAATATCGTGCGAGACTCGTCTCCTAGAATCGCCCGATGTTTTTCGCCGTCATGAGAACGACCTTCAAGACCTCCGGCGAGCGAGTGCTTATCGCGCTATCAGTCGCGCTGTTGGCGGCGTGTGCGGCCAATTTGATGCTGGTGTGCTCGTGGCTTTAGGCGATTGACGCCGCGCCCATTCCCCCCATCATGCGAGGCAAATCGCGCGAGGTGCCCCCGGGGGCCAGGCGGTGGCTTGCCGGATATTGCAGGGATGGGAGGCCGGGATGATCGAGGCGCTCAAGGCGCGAGTCAATGGCGATGAAGCGCTGGTCAGGCGCGGTCGGTTTCTGTCGACAACGTTCCTTTTGGAAGTCGGTGAGACCGCCTGGCTGATCTCGATCTTCGAAGGCGAGGTCGTTTCAGTCACGTCAGGGCCGTTCGTCATGCCGTCGTCATCCTTCGCGCTGCGCGCGCCGGAGCAGGAATGGCAAAAATTCTGGAGCAGCCGGCCGCCGCCCGGCTCGAACGATCTGATGGCGCTGATCAAGCGGCGG
>CAVXHU010000002.1:0-170921 GCA_963761395.1 uncultured Alphaproteobacteria bacterium | reverse complement strand
CTCGTCCTTACGACCTTCACCAAGCAATTCGCGAACACCCTCGACACCAAGCCGATCCAGCTTATCGATCGCCCTCAGCACCGTCAGCCTGCGTCCCGCATTCTCGTCGCCGCCAAGGTCGATGCTTTCCATCACCCCATCGAGCACCTTGCGGTTATTCACCTTCACCACATAGCTGCCGCGCGGAATGCCCAGCGCTTCCATGGTGTCGGCGGCCATCATGCACATCTCGGCGTCGGCGGCGGGCGAAGCTGAGCCCACCGTGTCGGCGTCGAACTGCATGAACTGGCGGAAGCGGCCGGGGCCCGGCTTCTCGTTGCGATAGACGTAGCCTTCGCGGTAGCTGCGATAGGGTTTTGGCAGGTGATCAAAATTCTCCGCGACGTAGCGCGCCAAGCGGCGCGGTCAGGTCGTAGCGCAGGCTGATCCACTGCTCGTCGTCGTCCTGGAACGAGAACACGCCCTCGTTGGGCCGGTCCTGGTCGGGCAGGAATTTGCCGAGCGCGTCGGTATATTCCATCGCCGGCGTTTCCACCGGCTCGAAGCCGTAGCGCTCGAACACCTCGCGGATTTTCTCGACCATGGCGCGGGTCGCCGCGATCTCGGCGGGGCCGCGATCGGCGAGCCCGCGCGGCAGGCGCGCCTTGAGTTTTTGCGGTTTTTTGGGTTTCTCGGCCATGGGCGGCGTTGGTACCAGCGCAGGCGCGACGCGGCAACCGGGCTGTCTTCGCTTACCTCGCCCCGTCTTGCGGGGAGAGGTCGAAGCCGAAGGCTTCGGGTGAGGGGGACTATCAGCGAGTCCAAGAATGCGTGGAGAGTCCCCTCACCCCAACCCTCTAAGAGCGAGCTTCGCTCGTCTCGACCCCGCAAGTGCGGGGCGAGGGAGCGAGAGAGCGTCCTCGCCTTACAGGACCTTTCTGATCCAGTTGTGCGGGTCGGCCACGCGACCGTACTGGATGTCGACCAGCTTCTTGCGCAGCCCCATGGCGACGGGGCCGGCCGCGCCGCCGCTGATGAGAAAATCGCCGCTCGCGGAACACACCTTGCCGATAGGCGAGATGACGGCCGCCGTGCCGCAGGCGAAGGCCTCTTTCAACTTGCCGCTGGCGGCGTCGGCGCGCCACTGGTCGATCGTGTAGGCCTCCTCGCGCACGCGCGCGCCGGAATCCTTCGCGAGCGCGATGATCGAATCGCGGGTGATGCCCGGCAGGATCGTGCCGAGCGGCGGCGTCAGCAGCGAACCGTCGTCGAACACGAAGAAGACGTTCATGCCGCCGAGTTCCTCGATGTAGCGGCGCTCGACCGCATCGAGGAAAACGACCTGATCGCAGCCGTGATCGATGGCCTCGGCCTGTGCACGCAGGCTCGCGGCGTAATTGCCGCCGCATTTGACGGCGCCGGTGCCGCCGATCGCGGCGCGCGTGTAATTCTCCGACACCCAGATCGACACCGGCGCAGGTCCGCCCTTGAAATAGGAGCCGACCGGCGAGGCGATGACGGCGAAGATGTATTCCGCGGAAGGCTTCACGCCGAGGAAGACCTCGCTCGCGATCATGAAGGGCCGCAGGTAGAGACTGCCCTCGCCGCCCGGCATCCAGGCACGGTCGATCCGCACGAGCTGCTCGACCGCTTCGATGAACACAGGCTCGGGCAGCGGCGCCATGGCCATGCGCTCAGCCGAATTCCGGAAGCGCCGGGCATTGGCGTCGGGGCGGAACAGGTTCACGCCTCCGTCGTCGCGCTTGTAGGCCTTGAGGCCTTCGAAAATCTCCTGCGCGTAGTGCAGGACGGCTGTGGCCGGATCGAGCGGGAAATTCGCGCGGGATTCGACGCGCGCGCCATGCCAGCCCTTCGCCTGATCGTAGCGGACCACAGCCATGTGATCGGTGAAAATCCGGCCGAAGCCCGGGTCCACGAGCCTTGCCGCGCGCTCCTTCTCCGACGTCGGATTCGTCGCAGGCTGGATTTCGAATTTCAAACCCATTGCCTTGCTTCCCGCTGTCGGAACCGGCGCGATTTCTGGCGCCGGCCTGACTTCTCCGGGCCTGCTGGCCCGATTTCGGGCAGATTTATCGAACGAAACCCCCATGGGCTTTCTCCCGGATTGACGCTGCTCGCGCGCTTCGCGCCGTGGCGCTGTTGGTTACGCCTGGCCCCCACCTAAACCAGCTTTGCGGCTGGTTTCCAATGTCGCAGGTCCGTAAGGACATGCTTTTGCGGAATGCGGAAGTCCAGTATGTTTGCCGAAATGCCGCTCGACAATCTCAACGGTCAACACATTCGCGGCCCTCGCCGCCATCCCTGGCTTCTCCTGCCGCCGTCATCGCCGAAGGAAACGACCTAATGTTTCGTCGCGGCCGACAGTTTTGTAACATTGAACCCAAGATATGTCAATATGGCTGACATAAATTTCTCAAACCCCTCCCCCGATCCCGATTCGCGGTCAGCCGAGGCGCGATCCCCGGCCGCTCGATCCGGCAATTTGCGCTGGGATATCATCGAGCTGTTGTTCTTCGCCTACCGGGATTTCGTCGGCGACGCCGACCACGAGCTGGAGGCTTTCGGATTCGGCCGGGCGCATCACCGGGTGCTGCATTTCGTCCACCGCTATCCCGGCCTGAAGGTGGCGGACCTGCTTGGACGTGCTGCGCATCACCAAGCAGTCGCTGGGACGGGTTCTCAAGCAATTGCTCGATGAAGGGTATATCGTGCAGAGGACCGGCAACAACGACCGCCGGCAACGCCTTCTTTTTGCCACCGCGAAGGGCGAGGCGCTGGTGGGCAAGCTCGCAGGCCTGCAGACCGATCGGATCAACCGCGCGCTGCGGGACATCGGTCCAACAGGCGCGGATACGGTGCGGCAGTTCCTGCGCGCGATGATCGACCAGGACGATCCCGACAAGGTGCTGGAAACGATCCTGGCAACCGGCGGCGCAACCGCAAAGGCAAAGGAATAAACGTGCCCCAGGCCGCAACCCTCGCACGGACGCCGCCGCGACCGGCCGACGATGCCCCGCATCTGCTGCTGGTCGATGACGACCGCCGCATCCGCGATCTGTTGTCGCGCTTTCTCTGCGGCGAGGGCTATCGCGTCACCACGGCGATGAGCGCCAGCGACGCCCGCGCCAAGCTGCTCGGCCTGCATTTCGATCTCCTGATCCTCGACGTCATGATGCCGGGTGAAACCGGGTTCGATCTCGCCCGCTTCATCCGCACCTCATCGTCGGTGCCGATCATCATGCTGACGGCGCGCCATGAAGCCGAAGCCCGGATCGAGGGCCTGCAGATCGGCGCCGACGATTATGTCGCCAAGCCGTTCGAGCCGCGCGAGCTGATCCTGAGAATCGGCAATATCCTCAAGCGCACCGCGCCGCCACCGGTGGAGACGCTGGAGCAGATCGCGTTCGGGCCCTACGTCTATCATCTCGACCGCGGCGAACTGCGTCAGGGCGAGGAGACCATTCATCTCACCGACCGCGAACGCGAGATGCTGCGCATTCTCGCCGCGACACCGGGCGACACCGTGCCGCGCAGTGCGCTGACCGGCGACGGCACCGTCAACGAGCGCGCGGTGGACGTGCAGATCAACCGGCTCAGGCGCAAGATCGAACGCGACCCCGCCAATCCGCTGTTCCTGCAGGCGGTACGCGGCATCGGCTATCGCCTGGTCGCCTCGCCTTGAGCAAATCTCCGATGAGCCTTGCCCGATGAGCACGCTCGACACCGGCCTGACGCTGATCCGCACCGCCGCAGGCCGCGTCTCCGCGGCCAATAGCTGGATGGGCAACGCCTTCAAGGGCTGGATGCCGACGGGGCTTTATGCCCGCGCCCTCCTGATCATGATCGTGCCCATGGTCATTCTGCAGACGGTGGTGGCGTTCGTGTTCATGGAGCGGCACTGGAACACGGTCACGCGGCGGCTGTCGGCGGCGGTGGTGCAGGACATCGCCAGCCTGATCGACGTCTACAAGGGTTATCCGCAGGACAAGGACCGCGCCCAGTTGCGGCGCATCGCCCAGCGGCTGGCGCTGGTGGTGGACTTTCTCCCGGTCGGCGACATGCCGCCGCCCGGCCCAAAACCGTTCTTCTCGCTGCTCGACCAAACGCTCTCGGTGCAGCTCGGCCGGCAAATTGCAAAACCGTTCTGGATCGACACCGTCGGCCGCTCCAACCTGGTGGAAATCCGCATCCAGCTCGACGACGCCGTGATGCGCATCTTCGCCCAGCGCAGCGCGGCCTACGCCTCGAATTCGGAGATTTTCATCTTCTGGATGCTGGGGACGTCGTCGATCCTGCTGATCGTCTCGGTGCTGTTCCTGCGCAACCAGATCAAACCGATCCTGCGCCTTGCGGACGCCGCCGAAAGCTTCGGCAAGGGCCGCGAAGCGCCGAACTTCCGTCCCCGCGGCGCGCGGGAAGTGCGCCGCGCCGCGCAGGCGTTCCTGGAGATGAAATCGCGCATCGAGCGCTCGATCGAGCAGCGCACCGCGATGCTGGCCGGCGTGTCGCACGATCTGCGCACCATCCTGACCCGCTTCAAGCTCGAGCTGGCGTTGATCGGCGACAGTCCTGAGGTCGATGGCATGCGTCGGGATGTCGACGAGATGTCCGGCATGCTGGAGGACTATCTGGCTTTCGCGCGCGGCGACAGCGGCGAGCAGGCGCAGCCGACCGACATGACGCTGGCGCTGGAGGAGTTGCGCAGCGACGCCGAGCGCAACGGCCACGCCGCCACCGTCAAGTTCCACGGACTGCCGGTGGTGACGGTGAAGCCGGCCTCGTTCAAGCGCTGCCTCGCCAACCTCGTCTCCAACGCGGCGCGGCATGCCAACGCGATTTCGATCACGGGCCACCGCGATCACCGCTATCTGACGGTGACGGTCGACGACGACGGACCGGGCATTCCGCCCGAGATGCGCGAGGAAGTGTTCAAGCCGTTTTTGCGGCTGGACGGCGCCCGCAACCAGGATGAGGGCGGCACGGGCTTAGGCCTCGCGATCGCCCGCGACATCGCGCGCTCGCATGGCGGCGACATCATGCTCGGCGACAGCCCGATGGGCGGGCTTCGCGCCAGGGTGCGGATACCGGTGTAACGAAGCGGCGTCAGCTCCGGCGCCACGCTTCGATGGAATAGTCCGTCTTCAGTACAGCGTGCGCACTGGCCGGTCGGTGGCGCCATACGGCACCCAGCGGCAGGCGAAGGAAATGTAGCCGCCATATTGCGCGTCGACGGCAAGGAATTTCACCACCTTGCTATAACGCGCGCAGTGATCGACCGCGAGCTGACGGACATCCGTCTGCGCCGCCAGCGCATAGGCGATGATGCCGCCGGTGTCGTTGCCCTGGAATGGCGGCACCTGGTCAGCCCGCGCCGGCGCGCACGCCAGTATCCCGCAGACGGCAATCAGGCTGGCGGCTCCAATCATTCGCATCGCAGACTCCATTTGGCTCGGGGCACCTTAAAGCGCATCGCTGGCCATGGAAAGAACGGCCGGCGATTCGACGCGGACTTATTGGAGAGGTGTTGCCGCGTTGCACTTGACCTCGTCCGGGCTTCGCGGCACCGTCAGCCAGTTGGATCATCCGGCGGATTGCCCATGCGCGACCTCTCCACATCCTTGAAAAGACTCGGTCTTGGCGCCGCGCTTGGCGTGCTGTTCGGCCTGTTTGCCTTCGGCCAGGCGGCCCAGGCCGCCTATCCCTGGGAGCTGAATTTCTGGCTCTCGGGCCCCCGCTACGACGGGCGGGTAGCCGAATGTGAACGCGCGCTGGGCACCATCACCAGCCAGTTTCAGGAAAAAGAGAGCACGTTCTGGAATTCTTCCCTGCAGATCACCGCCTATGGCGCGATCCACGAGACCGCATTCCGGCCCTGGCAATCCGACAACATTCCGCGCCGCTACTGCAGCGCCGACGTCATGCTGAGCGACGGCAAGCGGCACACCGTGCATTATTCGATCATCGAGGATGGCGGTTTTGCCGGCTTCGGCCAGGGCGTCGAATGGTGCGTCACCGGGCTCGATCGCAACTGGGCCTATAATCCCGGCTGCAAGGCCGCCCGGCCCTGATCCCGAGGCGCGGTTCTCCGCCCCGCCTGACTTCGCTCCCCGCCTTTCCCTTATTTTGTTCTTGAAATGTTCTCGTCGCCTGCTAGGCTCCTGTACGATCTGCGTATGGGGGGCGTCGCCATGTTTTATTTTCCAAGCACACTGATTTCGCGGTTTTTGATCTCGCTTGCCCTGCTCGCCCTTGCGGCGCTGACCGGCCTCGCGGGGACGGCGTCGGCGCAGGATCGCCGGCAGAATGCATCCGGCGAGTTCGATTTCTACGTGCTGTCGCTGTCGTGGTCGCCCTCGTTCTGCGAGGAGGCGTCGGAACGCGGCAGCAGCGGGCGTTCGCAGGTCCAGTGCGGCGGCCGGCCGTTTTCCTTCGTGGTCCACGGCCTGTGGCCGCAATATGAGCAAGGCTTTCCCAACTATTGCCAGCGGCCGTCGCCGCGGCTCGATCGCAATATCATGTCCTCGATGCTGGATCTGATGCCGGCGCCCGGGCTGATCTTCAGCGAGTGGGACAAGCACGGCACCTGCTCGGGACTATCGGCGCGGGCCTATTTCGAGACCATCCGCAAGGCCCGCTCCGCGGTGAAAATTCCCGAAGAATATCTGGAATTGTCCGCGCCGAAGACGGTAGCGCCCGCCGATATCGAGGACGCCTTCATCAAGGTCAATCCCGGCTTGAGCGCTTCGGCAATCGCGGTGACCTGCGACAAGACGCGGCTCGGCGAAGTGCGGATCTGCATGAGCAAGGATCTGCAGTTCCGTGCCTGTGAGGAAATCGATCGCCGCGCCTGCCGCCGCGACCAGGTGATCATGCCGCCGATGCGCGGTGGCTGATCTCCATCGTCACGCCCGGCCATAGCAGTCTGCCTTGCGCAGACTGCGTAAACTTGTCTGCGGTGCCGGGCATCCACGTCTTGCTTTATTCGGCAAAGACGTGGATGGCCGGGACAAGCCCGGCCATGACGGGTAGAAGACCAACGCGTCTTCTCCAAACGGCCGTAAGTTTTCCCCCATGAACTATCGTCACGCCTTTCATGCCGGCGGCTTTGCCGACGTCATCAAGCACATCGTGCTGGTGCGCATTCTGACCCATCTGCAGGACAAGCAGGCCGCATTTCGCGTCATCGACACCCATGCCGGCGCCGGGCTCTACGATCTCACCGGCGAGGAGGCAAACCGCGGCGGCGAGTGGCTCACGGGTATTGCGCGGATGATGCAGGCGCGGTTCTCGGAAAACACCGCGCCCTTGATAAAACCCTATCTTGATATCGTCAGGGCCTTCAATCCAGAGCGCGACCTCAAGGCCTATCCCGGATCGCCGCTGATTGCGCGCGCGCTGCTGCGGCCGCAGGATCGCCTGACCGCGTGCGAAGTCGAACCGAAAGCGCGCAAGCGCCTGATCGACGCGCTGCGCCGCGACCCCCAGGCCCGCGTCGTCGACCTCGACGGCTGGGTGGCGTTGCCGGCCTTCGTGCCGCCGAAGGAGCGCCGCGGCCTGGTCCTGATCGATCCGCCTTACGAGCAGAAGGACGAGTTCGAACGGCTGGCTGCGGGTTTCGCCGAGGCCTTCGCGAAATGGCCGACCGGCAGCTACCTGCTGTGGTATCCGGTGAAAAGCCGGCGTGCCACCGACAGCCTTGCCCGGCATGTCACCGAGGCGGCCGGCGCCGCCACGCCTGCCGGCAAATGTCTGCGTCTGGAGTTCAGCGTCGCGCCGCAGACCGCAGGCGCCGCCCTCGCCTCGGCCGGTCTTTTGGTCGTCAATCCGCCGTGGACGCTGATGGGTGAACTCAGGGCAATCCTTCCCGAACTTGAAAAGCCGCTCGGCCAGGGCGGCGCCGGCCGGTTCAGGCTCGAGACGCCCAAACCTTAGCCAGGCGCCCGGCACCTGGGCGCCGCGAAAAGTCCGATTTGAGTCGTAGGCAATTTGCCGGGAACCGTATTATGCTTAAGGCATTAGGACCGGCTTTACGTTCCGCTCCCGCGAATGGTAGCGGCGGAGTGACAAGGCCTCGATATTTTAAAGACGGATCGGCGTTGACAGCCTAATCCGCACCAATGGCCAAGCTTTCCGGCAGCGAATTTCCGGTCGGGCCGATACGCGAAATGTCGTGCGTAGCGGCGAAGCAATGCGGGGGAGGAGTTTCCCGATGGCCATGACTGGTACGGTCAAGTTCTTCAATGGAGAACGTGGCTATGGCTTCATCAAGCCCGATGACGGCGGCCGCGATGTGTTCGTGCACATCACCGCGGTGGAGCGGGCCGGGTTGAAGGACCTGACCGAAGGACAGCGCATCACATTCGAGGTCGAACCGGACAAGAAGGGCAAAGGCCCCAAGGCGGTCAACCTGGTGATTTCGTCTTAGATAGCGCCTGTCTTAAAAAAATCCCGGCCGCAAAGCGGCCGGGAGGTTGCGGTAGGATGTTTTCTTGTTGCTATCAGAAGTGATAGTTGACGCCGGCGCGCACCAATCCGAACCGGTAGCCGTTCGACACGCCGGTGATGGTGAAGTTGTCGTTCGCGAGATCGACGTAGAGATATTCGATCTTGGCGCTCCAGTTCTGGGCGAAGCCGAATTCGGCGCCGACGCCCGCGGTCCAGCCGGCATTGGTATGGGATTCCGACAGGCCGAAGGTCTCGCCGCGCAATTCGCCGAACGCCAGACCGCCGGTGCCATAGAACAAGATGTTGCTGAACGCATAGCCGGCGCGGCCGCGCACCGTGCCGAACCACGGGTTTGAAAACTTCCAGGGCGCAAATGTATCGTCAGCGCCGGTCGCCTGGATGTCGCCCTCGACGCCGAACACCCACGGGCCGGTCTGCCAGTTGTAGCCGCCCTGGACGCCGCCCGAAAAACCCGATGGCTTGGTCGGATTGTGATCGACCGAGCCCCAGGCATAGCCGAGATTGGCGCCCAGATAGGGACCGGCCCAGCTATAGACGTTGAGCGGCTGGTTGACGGTGTAGGGAGCGCGCGATCCATAGGGAAGGTCGGCCGCCTGCGCCGATGCCATCCAGCCCGCCGCGATCAACGCCACTGTGCCCAATACGAGCCTGTTCATCTTACTCTCCCACGCCACTGCCGCGACCGCCTGCCGCACGCCAAAACGCCTGGCGCAATGCGAGCCCGCACGGTTACGGAATTCCACTTTTTACCGATAAGATTTATCGAGACTTTTAAGTTAAAGGGTTGTTAAGGCCGGTTACCGGCCGTTTCTCATTCTTAAGAAAGTGTTACGAGGAACATCCGGCGCCTGGCGATCGCGCCGGACGGCGCGGCTTTCATTGCCGCGGCTGCGCTGGCGATGCTCGTTGGCAGCGCTTAAGTTCAGGCCGATGGATCAGGATTCTACCGATAACCCGAAGGCGTCCGGCCGGCAGACGGCGCGGCGTGGTTCTGAGCCGGTTCCGCCCCAAACGGATTTGCCGCCGCAAGAGGCGAGCGCGGGGGATATCGATCCCGCCATGGCCGCCACCGACGAGGACGACGAGACGCTGCTGCCGGAGGTTCCCGAGGAGCCCGGCGACGCGATTCCGGAAGGCCGGCTTGCGGTCGGCCACGCCGCGATCGAACAGGCGGTGCGCCTCGCCCCGACCTCGCCCGGCGTCTATCGCATGCTGAACGCGGCAAACGACGTGCTCTATGTCGGCAAGGCCAAAAACGTCCGCAAGCGGCTCGCCTCTTACGCCAGAATCACGGCGGTCCAGCCGGCCCGCATCATGCGCATGATCGCGGCGACCGTCTCGCTCGAGATCATATCGACCTCGACCGAAACCGAGGCGCTGCTGCTCGAGGCCAACCTGATCAAGCAGTTGCGGCCGCGCTTCAACGTCCAGCTGCGCGACGACAAGTCGTTTCCCTATATCCTGATCACCGGCGATCACTGGGCGCCGCAGATCCTCAAGCATCGCGGTGCGCAAACGCGGCCCGGCCGATATTTCGGGCCGTTTGCCTCCGCAGGCGCGGTCAATCGCACCATCACGGCGCTGCAGCGCGCCTTTCTGGTGCGCTCCTGCACCGACGCGTTCTTTGAAAGCCGCACGCGGCCCTGCCTGCTCTATCAAATCCGGCGCTGTTCGGGGCCGTGTACCGGCGAGATCGATTTTCCCGGCTATACCGAACTGGTGCGCGAGGCGAAGGACTTCCTTTCCGGCCGCAGCCATCTGGTCAAGCAGCAGCTGGCGGGCGAAATGGAGAAGGCTTCCGCCGAGCTCGCGTTTGAGACCGCGGCGCTTTATCGCGACCGCCTCGCGGCGCTGTCGGCGATCCAGTCGCAGCAGGGCATCAATCCGCGCACCGTGGAGGAAGCCGACGTGTTCGCCATCCATCAGGAGGGCGGCTATTCCTGCGTCGAGGTATTCTTCTTTCGCACCGGCCAGAACTGGGGCAACCGCGCCTATTTTCCGCGCGCGGAGAAATCGTTCACCCCGGAAGAGGTGCTGGCCTCGTTCCTGGCGCAGTTCTACGACGACAAGCCGCCGCCGAAACTCATTCTGCTGTCGCACGGAATCGAGGAATGCGAACTCTTGGCCAACGCGCTTTCCATCAAGGCGGGCTTCAAGGTGGAAGTTTCCACGCCCCGGCGCGGCGAAAAGAAGGAACTGGTCGCGCACGCGCTCATCAATGCGCGCGAGGCGCTCGGCCGCAAGCTGGCCGATACCGCGACGCAGGGCCGGCTGCTGCAGGGGCTCGTGACCACGCTCGAGCTGCCGCGCCAGCCGAAGCGGATCGAGGTCTACGACAACAGCCATATCCAGGGCACCAACGCGGTGGGCGCCATGATCGTGGCGGGGCCGGACGGCTTCATCAAAAACCAGTATCGCAAGTTCAACATCAGGTCCGAAGGCCTGACGCCGGGCGACGATTACGCGATGATGCGCGAGGTGCTGCAGCGGCGCTTCAAGCGGCTGCTGACGCCGGCGGCGGAGGGGGATGCCGCCAAACCCAGGGCGGACGACGATTCGTTTCCGCAATGGCCCGACCTCGTCATCATCGACGGCGGCCGCGGCCAGCTCAACGCGGTCAGGGAGATTTTCGAGAGCCTCGGGCTGACGCAGGTGTCGCTGCTGGCGGTCGCCAAGGGGCCGGACCGCGACGCCGGCCGCGAGACCCTGTTCATGCCGGACCGCGAGGCCATCAAGCTGGAGCCGCGCGACCCCGTGCTGTATTTTATTCAGCGGCTGCGCGACGAGGCGCATCGCTTCGTGATCGGCTCGCACCGCAAGCTGCGCAAAAAGGACATTCGCGAAGCGGGGTTGCAGGAAATCCCCGGCATCGGCCCGTCACGCAAACGTGCCTTGCTGCACCATTTCGGAACGTTGAAGGAGATCGAGCGGGCCTCGATCGCCGATCTCGGCAAGGTTCCCGGGGTCAGCGCGGAAAGCGCGCGCAAGATTTTCGAGTTTTTCCACGCGCAGCCGGGCTAAAGGCGGGTTTCGAGTCATATTGGCGGCATCTGCGAGGGATCATGTGCGCCGGGCGGTTGACCTTCATGCTTGAGCGGTATTGGTAAGGCGGATGAACATTGCGACCACACGAGGGGCGGCCAGGAGCTCGCTGTCCCTCCCGAATATCCTGACTTATGCCAGAATCGCCGCCATCCCGGTGGTGGTCGGTTGCATCTACGCGCAGGCCATCATGGACGGGCCGCTGTGGCTGCGGTGGGTGGCGCTGGCCGTGTTCATTGCCGCGGGAGTTACTGATTTTCTCGATGGCTACTATGCGCGAATCTGGGACCAGCAGTCGGCGTTCGGCCGGATGCTCGATCCGATCGCCGACAAGCTGTTGGTGGCATCCTGCCTGCTGATGCTGGCCGCGGACGGGATCATTCACGGCTGGACGCTGTGGGCCGCCATCGTGATCCTGTGCCGCGAAATCCTGGTGTCGGGGCTGCGGGAATATCTCGCCGCGTTGCGGGTCAGCGTTCCCGTGACCAAGCTCGCCAAGTGGAAGACCACGGTCCAGCTGGTCGCGATCGGGTTCCTGCTTGCCGGCGAGGCCGGCGATCAGGTGATCCCGATCACCACCCAGATCGGCCTGCTGCTGCTGTGGATCTCGGCGATTTTCACGATCTACACCGGCTGGGACTATTTCCGCGCCGGCATTCATCACCTCATCAAGGAGGATGAGGCATGAAGGTCAAATATTTCGCCTGGGTGCGCGAACGGATCGGCAAAGCGGAGGAAACGGTCGAGCCGCCGGCGAGCGTCCGTACCGTGGACGACCTGATCGGCTGGCTGGCGGGACGCGGCGAGACCTATGCCCATGCCTTCGAGACGCCGCGGGTGATCCGTGCCGCGATCGACCACGCCCACGTCAAGCCTGATACTGTCATTGCCGGTGCCCGCGAGATTGCCTTTTTCCCGCCGATGACCGGCGGTTAAGCCGTTTGACATCGCGATGATCTCATGACCGCTGCCGTGACCATCCGCATCCAGCAAGCCGATTTCGACATCGCGCAGGAGATATCTGCGCTCACCAAAGGACGCACCGACATCGGCGCCGTCGTGAGTTTCTCCGGCATTTGCCGGGGCACTGAGGGCAGCGAGACCATCGCGGCGTTGACGCTGGAACACTATCCTGAAATGGCCGAGGCCGAAATTGCGCGCCATGTCGAGACCGCGATGTCGCGCTGGCCGTTGACGGATCTGTCGATCATTCACCGCGTCGGCCGCATCGCCCCCGGCGAAAATATCGTGCTGGTGCTGACGGCATCCCAGCACCGGCAGGCGGCGTTTCAGGCGGCGGAGTTCTTGATGGATTATCTGAAGGCCAACGCGCCGTTCTGGAAGCGTGAGGAAAGCGCTGATGGAACAAGCTGGGTCGAAGCCCGCCATCACGACGACGCTGCCGCCGCGCGCTGGACCAAATCCTGATGGCGAAGCGCGCTAAAGCTGCGGCCAAGCGCGGCCGCGCCGGTTCGAGATTTCCAAAAGTCGCCTCCGGCGAATTAAAGACGCTGCTCGATTTCGTCCGCTATGCGGTGAGCCGCTTCGTCGAGGCAAAACTGGTGTTCGCCCACGGCACCACCGATCCCGTGGCCGAGGCCGCATTCCTGGTTTGCGAAATATTGCATCTTCATCCCGACCAGTTCGAGACGTTCGCGACCGCGCGGGTCACGGCGCCAGAGGCCAAAGCGATCCTCGAGGTGATTGCGCGCCGCGTCACCACGCGAAAGCCAGCCGCCTATCTGGTCAACAAGATCTACATGCGCGGCCTGCCCTTCTATGTCGACGAGCGCGTGATCGTGCCGCGCTCCTTCATCGGCGAGTTGCTGGATTCCCATTTCGGCGGCCAAGGCGATGACGATGGCGGCGCGCTGATGTCAGATCCGGCGTCGGTGGAAAACGTGCTCGACCTCTGCACCGGCTCGGGCTGCCTTGCCGTTCTCGCGAGCCGGAGTTTTCCAAATGCGCGCATCGATGCGGTCGACATCTCGAAGGACGCCCTCGATGTCGCCGCGCGCAATATTGCCGATTACGGCCTTGAAGATCGTGTGACGTTGCATCGGGGCGACCTGTTCAACCCGCTCGGCCACAGGCGTTACGACCTGATTATTTCCAATCCGCCCTATGTCGACGCGAAGGGCATGGCCGAGCTGCCGCGCGAATGCCGCGCCGAGCCAAAACTTGCCTTCGACGGCGGCGCCGACGGGCTCGATATCGTCCGCCGCATCCTGGACGAGGCCGGACAGCACCTGACGCCGCAGGGCGGGCTGTTGTGCGAGATCGGCCGCGGCCGCGAATGGCTCGAAGCCGCATTTCCGCAATTGCCGCTGTTATGGCTCGATACCGAGGAGTCCGACGGCGAGGTATTCTGGATCGGCGCCGCCGATTTGTGAGCTACGCGCCGCTAGCCTTTAGTCATATGTCGGCTACCGGAAATAGCCGCATTGTCCGGCCGTAACCCGTGATAACAACGCCTAACAGCAACCGAAATGGAAGTCCCGCGGGGCTATGTGATCGATGGCCGGCCCGACCGTTCCGGAGGAATTCCTGAAGGCCGAAAATGCCGGCCTGCGCATGCTGCTCGAACAGGCCGGCATCGATGCCAGGGCGCTGCTGGCGCAGGCCGGGATCGACGCCGAGCAGCGCGAGACCGCCGAGAGGCTGCAAAAGCTCATTCTGGAAGAACTGCACCACCGCATCAAGAACACGCTGGCGACGGTGAGCGCCATCGCCGCGCAGAGCCTGCGCACCGCCACCAGCATCGAGCACGGCCAGCACGCCATCGAAAGCAGGCTTCTGGCACTGGGCCGCGCCCACGATCTCTTGCTGCAGGCGCGATGGTCGAGCGCCGACCTTGCGCACATCGTCCGTGGTGCGACCGAGCCCTATGACAGCGCGGGCGAGGGCAAGTTTTCGATTCAAGGCCCCGATCTCAAAATTGTGTCCGGCGCGGTGATTGCATTGGCGATGACGCTCAACGAACTCTGCACCAATGCCACGAAATTCGGCGCGCTGTCGTGGCCCACGGGACGTATCGAGATCGCATGGACCATCGACGAGCAGAACCGGCGGCTGCATTTGACCTGGACCGAAAAAGGCGGCCCGGCGGTCCACGCGCCGACCCGCCAAAGCTTCGGAACCCGGCTGATCGAGACGCTTGGCAGGCAGTTGAACGGCAAGGTCGAAATGGCCTACGACCTCAAGGGCTTCGTCTATGCGCTGGACGTCCCGCTGAACTCCCTCAAACCGCCCGATTGAACGCAAATATAACCGCCCGCTGGCGTTTCCGTCCCGCAACGAAGCTGATAGCTTCTCGGAAACATCGCCACGCCCCAAAACTTGAAGAGGCCCCCATGCTGGACAAGAGCCCACGCCCCGCCGCCGTCGCTGTCCCGAACGACCTTGCCGCCCACTGGATGCCGTTCACCGCGAACCGCGCCTTCAAGAAGGCGCCGCGGCTGCTCGCCGGCGCCAAGGACATGCATTATTTCACCGTCGACGGTCGCAAGATCATCGACGCCGCGTCGGGCATGTGGTGCACCAATGCCGGCCATGGCCGCAGCCAGATTTCCGCGGCGATCGCCAAGCAGGCCGAGACCCTGGATTATGCCCCGCCGTTTCAGTTCGGCATTCCACAGGCCTTTGAGCTCGCGAGCCGCATTGCCGATCTCGCGCCGGCCGGGCTCGATCACGTTTTCTTCTGCAACTCCGGATCGGAGGCTGCCGATACCGCGCTCAAGATCGCGCTGGCCTATCATCAGATCCAGGGTCAGGGCACCCGTACCCGCCTGATCGGCCGCGAGCGCGGCTATCACGGCGTCGGCTTCGGTGGCACGTCGGTGGGCGGTATCGTCGGCAACCGCAAGATGTTCGGCACCCTTCTGGCGGGCGTCGATCACCTCCCCCATACCTATGACCGCGAAAAACAGGCCTTCACCAAGGGCGAGCCGGAATACGGCGTCCATTTCGCCGACGAACTGGAGCGCTTGGTCAACCTGCACGGCGCCTCCACCATGGCCGCCGTCATCGTCGAACCGATGGCGGGGTCGACCGGCGTGCTGCCGGCGCCGAAGGGCTATCTCAAGCGGCTGCGCGAGATCACCCAGAAGCACGGCATCCTCCTGATTTTCGACGAGGTCATCACCGGCTATGGCCGGCTCGGTTATGCCTTCGCCGCGGAACGCTACGGCGTGCTGCCCGACATGATCACCTTCGCCAAGGGCATCACCAACGGCGCGGCCCCGATGGGCGGCGTGATCGTGCGCGACACCATCCACGACGCCTTCATGAGCGGGCCGGAGCACGTCGTGGAACTGACCCACGGCTATACCTATTCGGCGCATCCGCTGGCCTGCGCCGCGGGTCTGGCGACGCTCGATATCTATCGCGACGAAAAGCTGTTCGAGCGCGCCAACAAGCTGGAACCCAAATTCGCCGACGCCGTGATGTCGCTGAAAAGCGAGCCGAACGTGGCGGACATCCGCACCGTCGGCTTGACGGCCGGCATCGACCTCGCGCCGCGCCCGGACCTGCCGGGCAAGCGCGGCTTCGACGGGCTCAACAGCGCGTTCCACGACAACGACCTGATGCTGCGCGTCGCCGGCGATACGCTGGCGCTGACCCCGCCCTTGATCGTCAGCGAAGACCAGATCGGCGAGATCGTCGAAAAGGTCGCCAAGGTGATCCGCGCGGTGGCGTAGGATTTTTCTTACCTCTCCCCGTTCTTTACGGGCAAGCGCGGGCGAGGGAGCAGAAGCGGAACATTCGAAACCACTCCACGTTCAACCACGGCAGGGACAAAGGGTGTTCCCTGCGGTGGAGGAACGGACATGCTCGCGCCATCGAGCGGCCTGCTGCGCGCCGGGCTGGCGCTCAAACTTAACCAGATCAAATTGGCGACGCGGTCGTATCTGCGCGATCGGACCAGCCAGGCGACCAATACCGTGGCATCCTATGCCGTTGCCGCCGGGCTGTTTGCAGCCGCGGGTATTTTTCTGATCGCGGCCTGCCTTGTCGGCATCGCCGCGCTGTTTCGCTGGATTGAAATCAATTACGGGCTGTTTCAGGCGTTCGGCGTCGTCGGCGCATTGTTGCTGGTGATCGCCGCCATCTGCGCGGCCGTGGCCGCCAGCAAGCTCAAGCCCCGGCAACCACATTTTCCGTCTCTCACCAGCCGTTGGCGCGTCGCGATCAAGGCCAATCCGGTCAAGTCGGGTCAGATCGCGGCAACGAGAGATACCGAAGCGGCGATATTGCCGGCCGCTTCGTCGCCGGCACCGCGGGCTGGCCACAGACGGCTGAACAGGAAATCTCGGCCGCGCGACAACAAAGCCATGCCCGCCGGCCTGATCCTGATGGCGACGTTACTGGGCTGGGCGGCCGTGAGACGACGACACCAGGCACGGACGGAAGCAGGCGTCCGGCCGCCGGCCCGCGCCAACTGACACTCTGCTTCCGATCGCGGGTCTCCCTGATCCTGACGGCGCAGCGCTATGTTCGGGCCAACACGCGCCGGAAATCTCAACGCCAACTTACCCACCGCAGGTTCCGGCCGTGCCGAAAGAACACTAGCTCCTCGAATCAACAATAATGCTAAGCTTGCGGCGCCGGGGGAAGCGCAACAAACTCGTGCGAACGGCCTTTCGCGCCTCTGTGAAGCTTGGGGACCAAGGACTTTGAGGGCGTCGCGCGCAACATGATTCGCATTTCCACGATTTTCATCGCCATCTGCATGGTGCTGGTCGCAGCATCGCTCGGCCTGGTCCTGTATTCGGTGGCCGGCATCAGCGGATCGGAATCCGCGATCGTCGCGCTCACCGCGCTGACCTTCCTGATCCTCTACAACGCGGTCTCGATGCGGCTGCGCGATCGCACCGACGTCGGCGGCCAGATCGCGGATTTGTCGCGCGGCACCGCCGACCTCGCGCGCCAGGTCGCCGAATTCGGACGCCGGCTCGCGGTCGTCGAGGGCCGGGTGGTGTCGGTAAATTCCGCAAGCGCGGACCGCATCCACGCCGTGACCGGCGAGATCAACGAACTCGGCGTGCTGGTCAAGCAGCTCGCGGTCTCCGTCGCCGGCCATGACGACATGCTGTCATCGGGCGTGCTGGCCGCCGGCCCCGCGCCTGCGGGTAAGGCAGAACCTGAACGGCAGAACGAATTGCCGTTTTCGGCCGAAAACGCTGGCATGGCGGCGGCCGCGGTAGCGCCGGCCACGATCAAGCAGGCGCCCGCGCCCTCCCGCAGTCCGGCGCAAATCCTCACCGCCCTGAAAAACGCGGTGGAGGAAAACCGCATCGATATCTATCTGCAGCCGATGGTGACCTTGCCGCAGCGCAAGGTCCGCTTCTACGAGGCGGTAACGCGATTGCGCGACGACAAGGATCAGGTGCTCGCCGCCGACGATTTCATTGCGGTGGCGGAAGCGGCCGGGCTGATCGGGCGGATCGATCACATGGTGATGCTGCGCTGCGTGCAGGTGCTGCGCCGGCTGATGGTGCGCAACAAGGACGTCGGGGTGTTCTGCAACGTCGCCGCGGCCACGCTCGCCAATCCCACCACCTTCGCGCAATGCCTGGATTTCCTCGAGGCCAACCGCGCGCTGGCGCCGTCATTCGTGCTCGAATTCAAGCAGGCGACGTTTCGCAATCTGGGCCCGGCCGAGACCGAACATCTCGCGGCTTTGGCGCAGCGCGGCTTCCGTTTCTCGGTCGATCACGTCACCGACCTCAGGATCGAGCCGCGCGAACTGGCCGACCGCGGCGTCCGCTTCATCAAGGTGCCCGCGGCGCTGCTGCTCGATCAAAGCCAGACCTCGGCGTCCGACATTCATCCATCCGACCTTTCGGATTTGCTCGGCCGCTTCGGCATCGACCTGATCGCCGAACGGATCGAAGGCGAGCGCGCGGTGGTCGATCTGCTCGATTACGACGTGCGGTTCGGGCAGGGATTTCTGTTTGCGCCACCGCGGCCGTTGCGGCCCGAGGGAGCGTCTGCTACCGCGGCCTCTCCCAACAAGGCGCAGGACTCCTATGTCTCCGGCAAGACCGCTTCCCTCGATGGTCCGGCCATCGATCCTCCCCGGGCGAACGGCAATGCCGCGCTGGCGCGTCGCGCCGCCGGGCCCGGCTGACCGGCATCCCATGCCATGACGACGCTCCGGTTTGCCGAGAAGCTGCGCGACCTCGTCGGCGGGGTGGATGTCGTGCTCAGCGATATCTGGGGCGTGGTTCACAACGGTCTCGTTGCGTTTCCCGAAGCCTGCGAGGCGCTTCATAGCTTTCGCAAGCAGGGCGGCACCGTGATCCTCATTACCAACGCGCCGCGACCGGCGGATTCGGTGCAGCGGCAATTGCGCAAGCTTGGCGTCGCCGACGACACCTATGACGCCATCGTCAGTTCAGGCGATCTGACCCGGCACTTTGTCGCCGATCATCCCGGCCGGAAAATGTTCTGGCTCGGCCCCGAGAAACACAATTCGATCTACCGTGGACTTGATCCGGTGCTGGCGCCGCTGGAGCAGGCCGATTACATCGTCTGCACCGGGCTGCTCGACGACGAAACCGAATCCGCCGAAGACTATCGCGCGATGTTGATGCAGGCGCGCGAGCGCAAGCTGACGCTGGTCTGCGCCAATCCCGACATCGTCGTCGAACGCGGCGACCGCCTGATCTATTGCGCGGGCGCCATCGCCGAACTCTATCGCGAGCTCGGCGGCGACGTGATCTTTTACGGCAAGCCGCACCGGCCGATCTATGAGCGCGCCATGGCACTCGCCGCCGAGCGCCAAAGCCATGCGATCGAGCTCAACCGCGTTCTTGCGATCGGGGATTCGGTGCGGACGGATCTGGCGGGCGCCCACGGTTTCGGGATCGATTGCCTGTTCGTGACCCGTGGCATCCACGCCGAGGACTTCGAAGGCCTCGATCAGCTCGACCCCGCCTCGGTGAAGGAATTGTTCGGTCATCCGCCGCGGGCGCTGACGCGGGAATTGAGGTGGTAGGGATGACGGCGTGGGTAAATTGACCGGCGGTTACGCGCTCGCCATGTCCGGAAACACCGCCTCGATCTTGGTCTTCAGCGTCGCGGCGTTGAACGGCTTGACGATGTAGTTGTTCACGCCGGCCTTCTTGGCGGCGATCACGTTCTCGGTCTTGGATTCCGCGGTGATCATGATGAACGGGGTGGTGGCGAGATTGGGGTCGGCCCGTACCTCCCGGAGCAAGTCGTAGCCGGTCATCGGCTCCATGTTCCAGTCGGAGATCACCAAGCCGTACTTCTTGCCGCGCATTTTGTTCAGCGCCGCCGATCCGTCGCTGGCGTCGTCGATATTCTCGAAGCCAAGCTGCTTCAGAAGATTTCTGATGATGCGGATCATGGTGTTGTAGTCATCCACGACCAGAACCGACATCGACAAATCAACCGCCATCTTGGATCTCCCGCAACCACACACTTGACGCCGCAAACCATCAACGGGCCTGCGCGAGGCCAAAACGCCCCGCAGCCGCACACCCAGCACTAGCATCAGCCATTAAACAGCCCGTTAACCCGCTGCCGCCGCAAAACATACAGGGCAGCGGGCAAAGGCGCCGGTTTGGGCCCGGCTTGACTTCATTGGGCACCCCACGTCACGGTCCCGCCCCCACCCGACCCAAGTTGAAGAATCCTGAAGAATGACGCCTGGCTTTACCGTTATCCGCGATACCACGCCCGCCGCCGCGATCCCCAAGGGAGCGGTGGTGGCAATGGGTAATTTCGACGGCGTCCATCTCGGCCACCGCGCGGTTATTGCCGCGGCGCTGCAGATGGGGCGCGCGCACGGCCGGCCCGCGCTGGCGGTGACGTTCGAGCCGCACCCGCGCAGCTTTTTCAGCCCGAACTCGCCCCAGTTCCGGCTCACCGACGAGGCCGCAAAGCTGCGGCTGTTGGCCGGAACCGGGCTTGCGGGCGCGGTGGTGATGACCTTCGACAAGACCCGGGCCGGCACCACGGCGCAGGATTTCATTCACCATGACCTGATCGAGCGGCTCGGAGTAAGCGGCATCGCGGTCGGCTACGACTTTCATTTCGGCAAGGGCCGGGTCGGATCGCCGAGCCTCTTGGTCAGCGAAGCGCCGCGGCTTGGCATCGAGGTCGACGTGCAGGCTCACGTCGATGTCGAGGAGCGGCCGGTCTCCTCCAGCACGATCCGCATGGCGCTGGCGGAGGGGCAGATCGAGGACGCCACCGCGATGCTCGGCGGCCCGTGGTTCGTTTCCGGCCTGGTGATCCATGGCGAGAAACGCGGCCGCGATCTCGGCTATCCCACCGCCAATATCCGCCTCGACAAGAACTGCGGGCTCAAGCATGGCATCTATGCGGTGCGGGTCGGCCGCGGCGCCGAGCGTTACGATGGCGTCGCCAGCTTCGGCCGCCGCCCGACCTTCGACAATGGCGCGCCGCTTTTGGAAATCTTCCTGTTCGATTTCAACGGCGATCTCTATGGGACGGCACTCGATGTCGCCTTCATCGCCTTCATTCGCGAGGAATTGAAGTTCGACAGCGTGGAAGCGCTGGTGCGCCAGATGGACGACGACAGCGCCCGCGCCCGCGCGCGGCTAGCCGCCGCGCCCGGGGTATTCCCGAAGCTCGGGAGGGTGGGGTCGTCATCTCTTCCGTGACGCCGGTATCTGCGGGGCGGCCTTTGCGATTCCCGCGGCTGGCTGCTATGGAAGGCGCCATGTTTGCGCGGCGCACCATCAGCATTAGCGGCCCGGCTTCCGTCTGAGTTTCGGCTCAGCGCAAGACCGGGATCCCCACCGATTCATCCGCGAATGAATTGCGTTTCAGCGCCCTTTTAGCCAAACCAGAGCATTCATGTCCCAAAAGCCGCAAAAATCCGACGCATCCGACTATTCCAAAACCCTGTTCCTGCCGCAGACGGAATTCCCGATGCGCGCCGGACTGCCGCAGCGCGAGCCGGAAATCCTCAAGCGCTGGAACGAGATCGGCCTCTACGGCAGGCTGCGGGAGGCCGCCGCCGGCCGGACGAAATTCGTGCTGCATGACGGGCCGCCCTACGCCAACGGCAACATCCATATCGGCCATGCGCTGAACAAGATCCTCAAGGACGTGGTGACCAAGAGCCAGCAGATGCTCGGCTTCGATTCCAACTACGTGCCGGGCTGGGACTGCCACGGCCTGCCGATCGAATGGAAGATCGAGGAGGAGAACTACCGCTCCAAGGGCAAGGCGAAACCGGATTTTCGGGATTCCGCGGCCATGGTGGCGTTCCGGAAAGAGTGCCGCGCCTATGCCGGGCACTGGCTCAACGTGCAGCGCGAGGAATTCAAGCGGCTCGGCATCATCGGCGACTGGGATCATCCTTACGCGACCATGGATTATTTCGCCGAAGCCCAGATCGCGCGCGAGCAGATGAAATTCGCCGCCAACGGCACGCTGTACCGCGGCTCCAAGCCTGTGATGTGGAGCGTGGTGGAAAAAACCGCGCTGGCGGAAGCCGAGGTCGAATACGAGGACTACACGTCGGATATGGTGTGGGTGAAGTTTCGCATCGACGCGTATCTGGGCGCGCCCGGGACGACGGACGATGTCGTTGGCGCATCGGTTGTGATCTGGACCACGACACCGTGGACGTTGCCTGGCAACCGAGCCATCAGCTACTCGCCAAAAATCACTTACGGTCTTTATGAAGTCACCGAAGCGCCCGATCAGAATTGGGCCAAGAAGGGTGACAGGTTCGTTCTCGCTGACAAGCTTGCCGCCGAGGTGATGAAAACCGCGAAAGTCGAAGCCTTCGTCAGAAAACAGGATGTCGATCCTTCTCAGATCGCCCACTGCTTCGCATCCGTTGAAAGGCAAGGGATACGACTTTCAAGTCCCGCTGCTCGAAGGCGATCACGTCACCGACGACACCGGCACCGGCTTCGTCCACACCGCGCCCGGTCACGGCCGCGAGGATTTCGATGTATGGACGGCGAACGCACGCGCGCTGGAATCGCGCGGCATCAACACCACGATTCCCTATACCGTCGATGAAAACGGCGCCTTCACCGATCAGGCGCCGGGCTTCACGGGAAAACGCGTCATCAACGACAAGGGCGAGAAGGGCGACGCCAACGACGCCGTGATCAAGGCGCTGGTCGACGCCGGCATGCTGCTGGCGCGCGGCCGGCTGAAACATCAGTATCCGCATTCGTGGCGCTCGAAGAAGCCGGTGATCTTCCGCAACACGCCGCAATGGTTCATCGCGATGGACAAGGACATCGCGGGCCTCTCTTCACCTCTCCCATCGGGAGAGGTCGGCGCACTCGGCAGCGCTCATGCGCGCCGCAGTGCGACGGGTGAGGGGTTACGGTCTCAAGATGGTAACGAGCCCCCTCACCCGACCCCTTCGGGGTCGACCTCTCCCCAACGGGGAGAGGTGAAAGAAGGCGACACGCTGCGCGCCCGCGCGCTGCACGCGATCTCCGTCACCCAATGGGTGCCGGCGTCGGGCCAGAACCGCATCAACGGCATGATCGAGAGCAAGCCCGACTGGGTGCTCTCGCGCCAGCGCGCCTGGGGCGTGCCGATCGCCGTGTTCGTGCGCGAGAAGGCCGACGGCTCGGCCGAAATCCTGCAGGACGAAGCCGTCAACAAGCGCATCGCGGATGCCTTCGAACAGGAAGGCTCCGATGCCTGGTACATGGACGGCGCCCGCGAACGCTTTCTCGGCTCGCTTGCCAACGAGGAGTGGAAGAAGGTCGACGACATCTGCGACGTCTGGTTCGATTCCGGCTCCACCCATGCCTTCGTGCTGGAAGACCCCGTGCACTTTCCGGGCCTCGCCGGCATCAGGCGCAAGGTCGACGGCGGCGACGACACCGTGATGTATCTCGAGGGTTCCGACCAGCATCGCGGCTGGTTCCAGTCGTCGCTCCTGGAAAGCTGCGGCACCCGCGGCCGCGCGCCGTTCGACATCGTGCTCACCCACGGCTTCACGCTGGACGAGAACGGCCGCAAGATGTCGAAGTCGGTCGGCAACACCGTCGAGCCGCAGAAGGTGATCGCGCAATCCGGCGCCGATATCCTGCGGCTGTGGGTCTGCGCCACCGACTATGCCGACGACCAGCGCATCGGCCCGGAAATCCTCAAAAACACCATCGAGACCTACCGCAAGCTGCGCAACTCGATGCGCTGGATGCTGGGCACGCTGCATCACTTCAAGCCGGGCGATGCGGTCGCTCGCGCCGAGATGCCCGAACTGGAGCGGCTGATGCTGCATCAGCTCGCCGAGCAGGCGGCGATCGTGCGCAAGGCCTACGCCGAGTTCGATTACAAGACCGTGGTCGCGAGCCTGTCGGCGTTCATGAACACCGAACTGTCGGCGTTCTATTTCGATATCCGCAAGGATACGCTGTATTGCGACCCGCCGTCGTCATTGGCGCGCAAGGCCGCGCTCACCACCATCGACATGATTTGCGATGCGATCCTGCGATGGTTCGCGCCGGTGCTGAGCTTCACCTGCGAGGAGGCGTGGCAGCTCTACAGACCGGACGCCGAGCCGTCGGTGCATCTCACGCTGTTTCCCGACGGGCTCGAGGCATTCCGCGATGATGCGCTGGCCGCGAAGTGGGAGACCATCCGCAACGTCCGCCGCGTCGTCACCGGCGCGCTGGAGGTCGAGCGCGCCGCCAAGCGGATCGGTTCCTCGCTGGAAGCCTCGCCGCTGGTCTACGTGTCGGACAAGAAGATTTTCGACACGCTGTTCGATCTCGATCTGGCGGAAGTCAGCATCACCTCGAACGCGATGGTGACCAACCAGGACCCGCCGGCCGGTGCGTTCCGGCTCAACGATGTGCCCGGCGTCGCCGTGGTCGTCGAAAAAGCGCAAGGCATCAAATGCGCGCGGTCGTGGAAAATCCTGCCCACCGTCGGCGAGGACCCGGAATATCCCGACGTGTCGCCGCGCGACGCGCAGGCGCTGCGCGAATGGAAGGCGCTGGGAGTGACGGCCTGAAATTTTTTTACTGTCGTCCCCGCGAACGCCGGGACCCATAACCACCGGCGTCAGAGATGGATTAAGGACGATGATCGACTGCCTTTCAGAACTGCAACGGACACGGCGGCGCGATGAGCGCAATTGCGCTCACGCTGGGGGTCCCCGCGTTCGCGGGGACGACGGATCGTTTCGTATTCGTGGCCACGCCATGACCTCTCAGCTCCGCCCCGGTGTGATCGCCGCCCTCGCCGTGCTGGCGCTCGATCAGGCGTCGAAACTCTGGCTGCTGTTCGTGTTCGACCTCGCCCACCGCGGCGCCGTGAAGGTCACGCCGTTCTTCGACCTGGTGCTGGCATGGAATGTCGGGATCAGCTTCGGCTGGTTCCAGAACGACAGCCAGGTCGCCCAGATCATCCTGATGCTCGTCAAGGCGGTGGCGGTGATTGTGTTGGCGATCTGGATGGCACGCTCGCGCACCCTGATCGCGACCGTCGCGCTCGGCCTGATCATCGGCGGCGCCGTCGGCAACGCCATCGACCGCTTCGCCTATGGCGCGGTGGTCGATTTCGCCCTGTTCCACGTCCAGATCGGGGCAAATACCTTCAATTGGTACGTGTTTAACCTTGCCGACGTGGCGATTGTTGCCGGGGTAGCGGCCCTGCTGTATGATTCTTTCCTGGGGGTACCCGCCGCAAAAGCGCCCTGATCCCGGCTGATACGAGCCCTCAAAGCTGACGTTGCTTACGGGAGTGGGTTGCGCCTTAAATCGGCGCGCGCCTCCGGGAAATTTGAACAGGAATAGCGCAATGCGCAGGACCGAAGCCGGCATTTGGTTGGTGCAGAATTCGCCGAAAGCGCTGAGCCGCGGCTTGCGGCTCGCCGTCGTCGCACTTGGCGTTGGCCTCGTGATGACGGCCGGCGCCGCGCGCGCCCAGGACGACGACGAGGACGACAAGACCTTCGAGGAGAAAATCATCGACGGCCTCATGGCCGGAGTCGGCGCCACCAATATGGAGAACCGCGGCATCGACTATCGCGAGCGGTCGCCGCTGGTGGTGCCTCCCAAGCTCGATCTGCCGCCGCCGGCTGAAGCCTCGAAGGAGGTCAAGGACGCGAACTGGCCGAAGGATCCCGACGAAGCGCGGCGCAAGGCTGCGATCGCGGCCCGAAAGAAACAGAACAAGGATCCCATCGAATCCGGCCGCCTCCTGTCGCCGAGCGAACTCAACGCCGCGAGAACCGCCACTCCCGCCCGCACCAATAACGACCCGGTCCAGCCTGGCAATTCGTCCAACAACCCGATCCTCAGCCCGTCGCAGCTAGGCTACAACGGCGGCTTCAGTGGCATGTTCGGCGGCAACAAAACGGAGACCGCACCGTTCACGGGTGAGCCGACGCGAGATTCCTTGACCCAGCCTCCCTCCGGCTACCAGACGCCGTCGCCGAATTATGCCTACGGCACCGGGCCCAGAGAATCGCTGAACAAGCAATACGACGTCATGAGCGGCAAGGACCAGCGCTGACGCTGACATCGGCTCCGCCTCCTCACCAGGAGGACCGTTGGTGCTGCCAGGCACTTTACTCTCTGCTTCGTGACGCCCAGCGTGACCCGCGCGGTGTACGATGCCGGGGCTTTATCCCGAACGCTTGGGTCCGGGCTTCCAGACAGGTCATGATGTCCTCACGCCGCTTCGCTGCCTCTCTCTTCGCCGTCCTGCTCTCGGCATCTGCACTCTCCGCGAGCGGCGCCCTCGCCCAGACCACGGTGACATCGGCGCCTCCCGCCACGTTTACCCTCGGCAACGGTCTGCAGGTTCTGGTGATCCCGGATCACCGCACCCCGGTCGTGACCCAGATGATCTGGTACAAGGTCGGCTCCGCCGACGAGACGCCCGGCAAATCGGGGCTTGCGCACTTTCTCGAACATCTGATGTTCAAGGGCACCAGCAAGCATCCGGCCGGTGAATTCTCCGAGACCGTGCTCCGGGTCGGCGGCAACGAGAACGCCTTCACCTCAACCGACTATACCGGCTACTTCCAGCGCGTGCCGCGCGAGCAGTTGGCCAGGATGATGGAGTTCGAGGCCGATCGCATGACCGGCCTGATCCTGAAGGACGAAAACGTGCTGCCGGAGCGCGACGTCGTGCTCGAGGAATTCAACATGCGGGTCGCCAACAACCCGGAGGCCCGGCTGACCGAGCAGATCATGGCGGCGCTGTATCTCAATCATCCCTACGGCCGGCCGGTGATCGGCTGGCGCCAGGAAATCGAGAAGCTCGACCGCGAAGATGCGCTGGCGTTCTACCGGCGCTTTTATGCGCCGAACAACGCGACGCTGGTGATTGCCGGCGACGTCGATGCCAAGGAGGTCCGGCCGATGGCGGAGCGGACGTTCGGCGAAGTCGCGCCTCAGCCCGCGATACCGGTGAAACGGATTCGCCCGCAGGAACCGACGCCGGCGGCGCCGCGCACCGTGACGCTGTCCGATCGCAAGAGTCGAACAACCCGGCATCAGGCGCTATTACCTGGTCCCGTCCGCCGCCACCGCCGCCGCCGGGGAAAGCCCGGCGCTCGACGTGCTGGCGCAGCTGATGGGCGGCGGCAGCAACTCCTATCTCTATCGCGCGCTGGTGGTCGACCGGCCGCTCGCGGTCAGCGCCAGCGCCGGCTATCAAGGCACCTCGCTCGATGCGACGCAGTTCATGATCTCGGTCTCGCCGAAACCCGGGGTCGAGTTCGCGCAAATCGAACAGGTGATCGACGGCGTGATATCGGACGTCGGAAAAAACGCGGTCCGAGCCGAGGATCTCGAGCGCGTCAAGACCCAGCTGATCGCAGAAGCGATCTACGCCCAGGACAATCAGGCGACCTTGGCGCGCTGGTATGGCGGCGCGCTCACCACCGGTTTGAGCATCGAGGACATCAGAAGCTGGCCGGATCGCATTCGCGCCGTCACCGCCGAACAGGTCCGCGACGCCGCGCAGAAATGGCTCGACAAGAAGCGCTCGGTGACCGGCTATCTGATCAAGGATGCCGCGCCGAAACGCGAGGAGCCGAAACGCGAGGAGAAGCGTTCGTGACCTGTCCCCGGAGTTTCGCGCGCCGAGCTGCATTCGTTGTTGCCGCCTGCTTGACAATGGCGCTGCTGGCGCCGACGCCATCGCACGCGGCGGCCAAGATCCAGCATCTGATTTCGCCCGGAGGCATCGAGGCCTGGTTCGTGCAGGACGCCACCGTGCCGCTGATCGCGATGGAGTATGCCTTCGGCGGCGGCGCGACACAGGACCCGGCCGACAAGCCCGGCGTCGGCAACATGGTTGCCAGCCTGATCGATGAAGGTTCCGGCGATCTGGATTCCAGGACGTTCCACGAGCGCCTCGAGCGCCGCGCCATCGAGCTGAGCTTCAGTTCGACGCGGGATTATTTCCGCGGCTCGCTGCGCATGCTCAAGGATAACCGGGACGAAGCCTTCGACCTGCTTCGGATGTCGCTGACATCGCCGCATTTCGATAGCGCCGACGTCGAGCGCATTCGCGCCCAGATCATGTCCGGTCTGCGGCGCGACACTTCCAGTCCGACGTCGCTTGCCAGCCGCAAGTTCCTGGAACTCGCCTTTGGCGATCACCCCTATGGCCGGCTGGCCAACGGCACCCTGGAAAGCGTTCCCAGAATCGATGTCGCCGATATGAAGGATTACGTCGGCCGCGTGCTGGCCAGGGACACGCTGAGGATTGCCGTGGTCGGCGATGTCGACCCGGCCACGCTCGGCAAATTGCTCGACCAGGCCTTCGGTGGATTGCCGGCCAAAGCCAGCCTGACGCCGGTCGCCGACGTCGAAGCCGCCAAGCCGCCGCAGCGCGCGTTCATTCCGCTCGACGTGCCGCAGACCGTGGTGACATTCGGCGGCCCCGGCATCAGGCGCAACGATCCGAATTTCATGGCCGGCTATGTCGTCAACCACATTCTCGGCGGCGGAGGCTCGTCGTCGCGGCTCTACCGCGAAGTCCGCGAGAAGCGGGGTCTCGCCTATTCGGTCTATCAATCGCTGTTGTGGATGGGTCACTCCGCGGTGTTCGTCGGAAATACCGGTACCCGCGCCGACCGCGCCGGCGAGACCGTCGATGCCATCACCAGGGAAATCCGCCGCATGGCCGAGGATGGCCCGACCCAGCAGGAGCTGGACGAGGCCAAATCCTATCTCAAGGGCTCGCAAATGCTGGCGCTCGACACCTCATCGAAGCTGGCCTCGGCGCTGCTGCAATACCAGCTCGACAAGCTTCCGATCGACTATATCGAAAAGCGCAATGCCATCGTGGACGCGGTGACGCTGGACGACGCCAAAAAGGCCGCCCGGCGGTTGTGGGGACAAGGCCTTCTTACCGTGATCGTCGGCCGCGCCCCGCAAGCCGCCGCTCAGCCCGCGGCCGCGGCCCCGCCCGCGGCGAACTGACGGCATCCGCAGGAAGACAAACGGTCGGCAAACCCGGTATTGTGTCCCGCCTGACTCCATTGGGGAATGTCGGGCCTCCGGTGCCACATGCTGCGGATTTCCCGCGACCTCGCGATCGACGAGAACGACATCGAAATCAGCTTCGTCCGCGCCTCCGGGCCGGGCGGGCAGAACGTCAACAAGCTCTCGACCGCCGCGCAATTGCGCTTCGATACAAGCCGGATCACGCTGGCGGCCGATGCCGCGGCGCGGCTTAATCGGCTTGCCGGCCAGCGCATGACCAAGGACGGCGTGATCGTGATCCATGCGCAACGTTTCCGCACCCAGGAGCGCAACCGCGCCGATGCCACCGACCGCCTGCTCGAACTGCTGCGCGAAGCGATGACGCGGCCGACCCCGCGGCGGCCGACCCGGCCGACAATGGGATCGAAACAGCGCCGGCTGGAAGGCAAAAAGCGCCGCAGCGACGTCAAGGCCAAGCGCGGCTCGGCTGGATTCGACGATTGAGGGGGCGTGTCAACGGCGTCTCTGTTCGTGAACAGTGGGGAGAGCCGGCGTCCATGCACTCCCCTCGCCGGACAAAAGCTCCTAGATTGGGCCTCTAATCCCGCGAGTCGCCTGAGCCCATGCCCGTCCGCCAGCTACCCGAACAGGTCGTCAACCGCATCGCCGCCGGCGAAGTGGTCGAGCGTCCTGCGAGCGTGGTCAAGGAACTGGTGGAAAACGCCATCGACGCCGGCGCCAGCCGGATCGACATTTTCACCGACGGCGGCGGCCGGCGGCGGATCGGGATTACCGACGACGGCGACGGCATGACCTATGGCGATCTCGCGCTGGCGGTGGATCGCCATGCCACCTCCAAGCTCGACGACGAGGATCTGCTGCGCATCCGCACGCTGGGGTTTCGCGGCGAGGCGCTGCCCTCGATCGGCGCGGTGGCGAAGCTCGGCATCACCACCCGCCACGCCTCTGAGCCGCATGCCTGGTCGCTGTCGGTCGAAGCCGGCGAGAAATCCGGCATCATGCCGGCGGCGCTCAGCCAGGGCACCCGCGTCGAAGTCAGCGATCTGTTTTATGCAACGCCGGCGCGGCTGAAATTTCTCAAGACCGACCGCACCGAAGCCGAAGCGATCCGCGAGGTGGTGCGCCGCCTCGCGATGGCGCGGCCAGATATCGCCTTTACGCTCGCCGGCGAGGAACGCGCGCCCCTCACCTGGGCCGCGGCGCTCCCCGGTGCGAGCGGCCGGCTGACGCGGCTTGGCGATATATTGGGGGCGGATTTTCGCGGCAGCGCCATCGAGGTGCGTGCCGAGCGCGAAGGCGTCGAGGTCGAAGGGTTCGCGGCGGCGCCGTCGCTGACACGCGCCAACGCGCTCGGACAATACCTGTTCGTCAATGGCCGGCCGGTGCGCGACAAGCTGATCCTGGGCGCGGTGCGCGCAGCCTATTCCGACTATCTGCCGCGCGACCGTCATCCGGTCGTGGCGCTGTTCGTGACGCTCGATCCCGAGGGCGTCGATGCCAATGTGCATCCCGCCAAGACCGAAGTGCGGTTCCGCAATGCCGGTCTGGTGCGGACGCTGATCGTGCACGCGCTGAAAGACGGGCTCGCCCGCGAGGGCAAGCGCACCGCGGCCAACAGCGACAGCGCGGCGATCGCCTCGTTTCGCCCCTCGTTTGCGCCGCGCGCCAACTGGGACTGGCGGCGCTCGCCGGCCTATCCCACCGGGCCGCTGCCGGCCTTCGAGGGCTCGGTGGCGACGGCCTTTGCCGAACCCGGACAGGCCGCGTTCGACGTCGGCACGCCGACGGCGGATGTGCGGTTTCAGGAAACGCCGTCTGCCGATCTGCTCGACCGCCCGCTGGGGGCGGCGCGGACGCAGATTCACGAGACCTATATCGTGTCGCAGACCCGCGACGGCCTGATCGTGGTGGATCAGCACGCCGCGCATGAGCGCATCGTCTATGAAAAGCTGAAGGCCTCGCTGGCGCGCAACGGCGTGCAGCGGCAAATCCTGCTGATTCCGGAGATCGTCGAACTGGATGAGGCGACGGTCGAGAGGCTCATTGCGCGGGCCGAGGAACTGGCCTCGTTCGGGCTCGCGATCGAATCCTTCGGCCCCGGCGCGGTCGCGGTGCGCGAGACGCCGTCGCTGCTCGGCAAGACCAATGCCGCATCATTGCTGCGCGATCTCGCCGAGCACATGGCGGAATGGGATGAGGCGCTGCCGCTGGAGCGCCGCCTGATGCATGTCGCCGCCACCATGGCCTGCCACGGCTCGGTGCGCGCCGGCCGCCGTCTCAAGCCGGAAGAGATGAACGCGCTGCTGCGCGAGATGGAAGACACGCCGAATTCCGGCCAGTGCAACCACGGCCGGCCGACTTACGTGGAATTGAAGCTCGCCGATATCGAGAAGCTGTTCGGAAGACGGTGATGCGGTCAAGATTTGCGGCAATTGGAGCAATGATCTACCTCCTGGTGTTTGCCTGCGCGTCCGCCTATCCGCTTTTCGACCACAGCACCTTTGCCGGCCTTGCCGCTGTTCTGCTGGGATTGCCCTGGATCGACTATCTTCCGAGCAAATGGTTCTTGGCCGCAATCGCGCTCAATGCGCTGATTATTTATTTCCTGTTGGCCGCGCTGTCATTCCTGCTTTCCTCGCTTCGACGATTGCGGATGTGACTTCAGATTCAGCGTCCGCCTGATGGGCTGTCATCGTCCGCGAAAGCGGACGATCCAGTACCCCGCGCCGTTCGCGATGATCATCGACGCCTCTGCAATACTGGATGCCCCGCTTTCGCGGGGCATGACGATTTATGGTTGGGCAACCGCCCGCAAAAACACGAACTCCGTATCGTCGTACACCCGCCGCTCGAGTTCCGTAAAACCATCCGGCGCTAAAAATTCCGCGGCTTTTGCCTCTTCGACCACCAGCAAAGCTGTTGGCGTCAGCCAGCCGCCATCGCGCAGCGAGGCCAGCGCTTGCTCGGCAAGCTTTTTTGCGTAGGGCGGATCGAGAAACACCAGCGAGAACGGCTCCATCGGGTGCGCCGGGCCGAGACTGGTGGCGTCGCGGCGGTACACTTTGGTCACGCCGCCCAGGCCCAGCGATTCGACATTGTTGCGGAGCAGCGCTCTAGCTTCGGTGCCGTTATCGACGAACAGCGCGAACTTGGCGCCGCGCGAGATCGCCTCGATGCCGAGCGCGCCGGTGCCGGCGAACAGGTCGAGCACGCGCGCGCCGGAAACCGGATCGTCATAGGCATGGATCAGAATATTGAACAGCGACTCGCGAAGGCGGTCCGCGGTGGGACGGATGTCGCGCGATGACGGCGAGGCAAGGTTGCGGCCCTTCAATCGTCCCCCGACGACGCGCATTAGAGGGCGATCCAACGGCGTTGATGCAGTAGCGATGACGTTGCCGCACCATGAGTGCGCCCCCTCTCCCATGGGGAGAGGGTTGGGGTGAGGGGGTACGGTCCATCGATAGGTCGTAACCGGACAGCGCTACGCGTCCGCGCGAGAGCGGCTACGCTTCGCGCCTATGACCCGACCCTGCTCCCCGATGGGAGAGGTGAAACTGAACTCGCGGCAAGTTCCAATCCAAATCCATGGATTCGGCTCTACTCGTCCCGCGGCTTCAGATCGCGCTTGCCGTGATAGCCGCGCTGCGGACGCCGCGGCGGGCCGTAGCCGCTGGCCTCGGCCTCATTGCGCGCGCGCGCCTCCTCGCTGCCGGTGCGCTGCACCAGCACGCGGCGGCCCTTGCGGTCGGCGATCAGGCCGCTCTTGCCGGCCGGCTTGAACGGCTTTTTGCCGCCCGGCGCGACGGTCGCTTCATCCTCGGATTTTGCGCCGGACTCGCCCTGCATCGGCCGGTTGAAATCCGCGCCCGCGAGTTCGGCGATCTTCTCACCTAACTGTTCGCGCAGCACGCGGGTCTTGACTTCCTCGACCTCACCTTCGGCGAGTTCGCCGAGCTGAAACGGACCATAGGACACCCGGATCAGCCGGTTCACCTCGAGGCCGAGATGCGCCATCACGTTGCGCACCTCGCGGTTCTTGCCTTCGCGGATCGCAAACACCAGCCAGACATTGGCGCCCTGGTCGCGCTCCAGCGTCGCATCGATCGAGCCGTATTTGACGCCGTCGACTTCGACGCCTTTTTTCAATTCATCGAGCTGGCCTTGCGTGACTTCGCCATGGGCGCGGACGCGATAGCGCCGCAGCCAGCCGGTATCGGGCAGTTCCAGCGCGCGCGCGAGCCCGCCGTCATTGGTCAGCAGCAGCAGGCCTTCGGTGTTGAAATCGAGCCGGCCGATGCTGATCAGCCGCGGCAGCCCCTCGGGCAGATTGTCGAACACCGTCGGCCGCCCCTCGGGGTCGGCATGGGTGGTCATCAGCCCGCGCGGCTTGTGAAACATGAACAGCCGCGTGCGCTCGCGCGGCGGCAACGGCTTGCCGTCGACGGTGATGACATCGTTGGCGGTGACGTCGAGCGCCGGCGAATTGATCACGCGGCCATTGACGGTGACGCGGCCCTGCACGATCCATTCCTCGGCGTCACGGCGCGAGGCCAGCCCTGCCCGCGACACCACCTTGGCGATGCGCTCGCCGGATTTCTTCTCGCGCGGCGGGCGCGGTGCGCGTTTGTCGAAATCGGGCGCGCGCTCGCGATAGGCGCCGCGGCCGCCGAAGGCGGGACGCTTGGCGAAAACCTTAGCATCGTCCTCGTTGTCGCGGCGCGGCCGATCGGCATGGCGATCGAAAGATCGCGGTTCACTGCGCGGATGCTCCTGCCAGGAGCTACCCCCTCCAGGGTCGCCCTGGCGATCCCGGCGCGGACGCTCGAATTTCGGACGATCCTCGCGGGGACGGTCGAATTTGGGCCGCTCCCGAAACGGTCGATCCCCCTGGGGACGCGCTTTGTCATAACGGGGCTTGTCGAAATTCTCGCGCCATCACGTGATGGGCGGGAATTGCGCCCGGCGTGATCGGGCGAAGAAGCATCGCGCTTCTGCCACGGCTTTGAATTGCCGCGATCCCCGGGTCGCTCTTGCGATCCCGGCCACCAAAATCCTTGCGCGGGCCCCGATCCCCCCGGTCGCTGTTGCGATCCGGGGCGCCGCGAGAGAACTTTTTGTCGCCGCCAAATTTTCTCTCGCCTTGCGGACGATCGGAATAAGGCCGCTCGCCGCGCGGCGCATAGGGTCGCTTCTCCGCGCCGCCATCCCGGGGTGTGTAGGGCCGCTTGTCACCGAATTTCTTGTCTTGGAAGCGCGATGTCGGACGGCCCTCGCTGCGATCACCCGGGTCGCTCTTGCGATACCCCGGGTCGCTCTTGCGATCCCGGTCAGGCGACGCGCGGTCGTCGCGGTTATAGTTCGGACGATTGCCACGTGGTGTGTACGGGCGCTTTTCGGTGTCGCCGCGGGGACGGTCATCGCGGTTGAAGCGTGGCGGCGGACCTTCGCGTTTGCCGGCGTACGGTTTGCCGGAACCCGAATAAGGCTTCTTGCCATAGGATTTGGCGCCGTCGGGCTTGCCGGCATAGGGGCGCCTCTCGCCATCGCGCTTGTCGCCGTCGCCTTTGCCGGCGAAACCGCGCTTGGCGAATTTCTTCTCGGGTCCCCGGGCGGCGCCGGAGCGGCCCTTGCCGCCGGAAGGTCGATCACGCCGGCCGCGGGAATCATTGTTTTTATCGTTATCGCGGGGCATGAATGGTCTTTCGTGTGTAGATGAAATGGCGATCAGGCTGACGCGGACGGGCTGGCATGAGATGACGCGCGCGCTGTTCGCTTCGCGGCGCATTCTCACGCAAAACCGGTATCCACTTTTGCTGAATGCGCTTCTAGTACCAGACTTTTACCGATGATACGAGACATGACCGCACCATCTTTCATGGATTTAGCGCTGAAAGCGGCCGAAAACGCCGGAAAATCCGGCGAAGTGCCGATCGGATGCGTGATCGTGCGTGACAACGACGTCATCGCCGCGGCCGGAAACCGCACCTTGACCGATCGCGATCCGACCGCGCATGCCGAAATGCTCGCGATCCGGCTGGCCACTGAAGTGGTCGGCAGCGAGCGGCTGGTCGACTGCGACCTCTATGTCACCCTGGAGCCGTGCACGATGTGCGCCGCCGCGATCTCGTTTGCGCGGGTAAGGCGGCTGTATTACGGCGCGGCCGATCCCAAGGGCGGTGCGGTGGAATCCGGCGTGCGGTTCTTTGCCTCGCCGACCTGCCATCACGTCCCCGAGGTTTATTCCGCGGTCGGCGAGAGCGAATCCGCGACGCTGTTGCGGGAATTCTTCCAGGCGCGGCGGTGATGTAGACGCAATGCGCGCCGCAGGCACTGCCGTCATCATCCGCGAAAGCGGATGATCCAGTATTCCAGAGCGCTGGTGATTGATCGAGAGGCCGCGGCGTACTGGATACCCGCCTTCGCGGGTATGACGGCGCGCTATTGCGGCTACACTAGACCCTAATCAAGTCGCCGCAAAAAACTCCCTCAATGCCTTCGCGGTCGCATCCGGATTTTCCTCGGTCAGGAAATGACCGGAATCGACCGGCGCGCCCGAAACATTGGTCGCCCATGTCTTCCAGGTGTCGAGCGGCGTTGCCGCGGCGCGGGCGATGCCGGCATCGCCCCACAACGCCAGCATCGGGATCGTGATTTTCTTGCCCGCGTCGCGATCCGCCTTGTCGATCTCGAAATCGGCATAGGCGCCGGCGCGGTAATCCTCGCACATCGCGTGCACGCGCGAGGGATCGCGGAACGCCGCGAGATAATGCTCCAGCGCGCGGTGATCTATGGCGTCGAGGTTTTTCTTCTTGGTCTGGCTCGCCATCTTGTAGCGCAGGAAGAAGTCGGGGTTGCCCGATATCAGCGTTTCCGGCAGCGGAAAGGGCTGCGCCAGAAACGTCCAGTGATAGATTTTCAGCGCATAGCGCCGGTCCATCCGCGCCCAGTAATCATAGGTCGGCAGGATATCCAGCACCGCCAGCTGCGACAGCCGGCCGGGATGATCGAGCGCCAGCCGATAGGCGACGCGGCCGCCACGATCGTGTCCGGCGAGAGCGAAATGCACATGGCCGATTTGCTCCATCGCCTCGATCATCGTCTGCGCCATCGCGCGCTTGGTGTAGGGCGTGTGATCCGCGTCGCTCTCCGGCATATCCGACCAGCCATAGCCCGGCAGGTCGGCGATGATCAGGGTGAACTTGTCGGCAAGCTGCGGCGCGACGCGGTGCCACATCACATGGGTCTCGGAAAATCCGTGCAGCAGCAACAGCGGCGGTCCCTTGCCGCCGACACGGGCGAAGATGCGGCCGGATCTGGTGTTGATCCATTCGGCGGAATAACCGGGAAACAGGTCGGCGAGATCGGGCATGCGGCAGGCACTCCTTCGCGGCGGCGGCCTTGCTTCAAACTTTGTTTGCCGTTGCCGCTGGCTCGTGGCGGATATATGCCATCGCCCAGGCCCAACCAACAACAAACCAGAACGAGGAAATGCCATGTCGATCGATTTCGAAGTCCCGGCCGAGGCCAAGGCGATCCGCGAGAAGGTCCGCAAATGGGTGCAGGAAGAATGCATTCCCGCGGAGAAGGAACTGGACACAAAACCGCTCGACGACGTGCTGGGCAGGCTGCGCACCAAAGCGCGCGCGAAAGGCCTGTGGTGCCCGTTCGTGCCGAAGGAATATGGCGGCATGGGCCTCGGTCCGCTCGCCAACGCGCTGGTGCAGATGGAGCTCGGCGAAAGCATCCTCGGCGCGCTGTCGATGAACACGCAGGGGCCCGACGATGCCTCGATGCTGACCATCCTCACGCATGGCACGGAATATCAGAAGGAAAAGTTCCTTAAACCGCTATTGAACGGCGACAAGCGCATCTGCTTCTCGATGACGGAAAAGGCGGCGGGTGCCGACGCCACCGGAATGCAAACCACCGCGGTGAAGGACGGCAACGAGAACTACGTCCTCAACGGCGAGAAGTGGTTCTCGTCATCGGCGAGCGTCGCCGACATGGCGCTGGTGATGGCCAAGACCGATCCAGACGCGCCGCGCCACAAGCAGTATTCGACTTTCATCGTGGAATTGCCGAACCCCGGCTACAAGATCAAGCGCAACATCAAGAACATGGCGATCGAGGGCCCGCATTACGACCAGCTCTCCGGCGGCCATTCCGAAATCGAAATCAGGGATCTCAAGGTGCCGGCCGACAATCTGCTCGGCGGCGAGGGCAACGGCTTCAACATGGGCCAGCACCGCCTCGCCTACGGGCGGCTGCGCCACGGCATGCACAACATCGCCAAGGCCCAGCGCGCGCTCGACATGGCGGCCGCGCATGTGACCAAGCGCTCGACCTTCGGCGTGCTGCTCGCCGACCGGCAGGCGGTGCAGTTCATGCTCGCCGAATGCGCCAGCCAGCTCTACATCGGGCGGCTGATGCTGCTGCATATCGCCTACAAGGCCGAAAAGGGCATGGACCTCAGGCAGGAAAACTCGATCGCCAAGGTGTATCTGGCGCATATGGTGCACAAGGTGATCGACACCGCGATCCAGCTGCACGGCGCGCTCGGCTTCAGCCAGGATACGATTCTGGCGAAATGGTACACCCAGGTGCGCTCGCAGCGGCTGGTCGACGGCCCCGATGAGGTCCACAGATGGAGGGTCGGCCGCAACGTCATCAAGGCGTTCCGCGAGCACGGCACCACGGCGTCGGCGGCGGGCGGCGATTTGATTTGACTCTCGTCATTGCGAGCCAACGGGTCGCGCGAATGCGCGCCCGATGACAGGCTCCGCGAAGCAATCCAGAAGCACCAAGACTGGATTGCTTCGTCGCTTGCGCTCCTCGCAATGACGGCAGAGTCAGTCCTTCGTCGACGCCTTCTCCCTTTCCACCGCCTGCCAGCCGATGTCGCGGCGGCAGAATCCATCCGGCCACTGGATGCGGTCGACCGCCTGATAGGCGCGCCGCTGCGCATCGGTGACTGACTTGCCTGAGGCGCAGATGTTCAGCACGCGCCCGCCATTGGCCAGAACATGCCCGTCCTTCGCTGTGGTGCCGGCATGGAAGATCTCGACGCCCGCGATTTTGGCGGCGTCATCGAGCCCTTCGATGCGGGTGCCTTTTGTATAATCGCCGGGATAGCCCTTCGCCGCCATCACCACCGTCAGCGCCGCCTCGGGAAACCAGCGGAGATCAAAGTTCTTCAACTGTCCATCGCACGATGCCAACAGCGCCGGCACGATATCCGACATCATCCGCAGCATCAGCACCTGGCATTCCGGATCGCCGAAGCGGACGTTGTACTCGAACAGTTTGGGGCCCTCCGGCGTGAGCATCACGCCGGCATAGAGCACGCCGCGAAACGGCGTGCCGCGCGCCTTCATGCCGGCCACGGTGGGCAGAATGATCCGGGCCATGATCTCGGCATGGATTTCGCCCGTCACGAACGGCGTCGGCGAATAGGCGCCCATGCCGCCGGTGTTCGGCCCCTGGTCGTGATCGAACACGCGCTTGTGGTCCTGCGCGGACGCCAGCGCAATCGCGGTGTCGCCGTCGGACAAGGCAAAAAAGCTGATCTCGCGGCCCGACAAAAATTCCTCGATCACCACCTCGGCGCCGGCGGCGCCGAACGCGCCATCGAACATCATGGCGATGGCGGCTTCGGCCTCGGCCAGGGTCTGGGCGACGACGACGCCCTTGCCCGCCGCCAGCCCGTCGGCCTTGACCACGATCGGCGCGCCCCTGGCGCGGACATAGGCCAGCGCGTCGGCGGCATTGGTGAAACGGCCATAGGCGCCGGTCGGAATGCCGAACTCGGTGCAGAGCGCTTTTGTAAATCCCTTGGAGCCCTCCAGTTGCGAAGCCAGCCGGCTCGGCCCGAACGCCTTGATGCCGGCGCCGGCGAGATCGTCGACGATGCCGGCCGCGAGCGGCGTTTCGGGGCCGACCACGACGAGATCGACGGCGTTGCTGCGGCAGAAATCGATCACCGCGGCATGGTCGGCGATATCGAGCGCCACGCATTCGGCTTCCCGCGCGATGCCGGCGTTGCCCGGCGCGCACCAGAGTTTTGTCACCAAGGGCGAGGCCGCGATCTTCCATGCCAGCGCATGTTCGCGGCCGCCGGAACCGAGCAGAAGAATGTGCATGGGATGCAGCCAGATGAGGGGTTGCCGCGCGATGAGGTGCACGGTTTAGCACGGCGGCGTCGCGCCGCAAGAACACCCCTGATCAGGGTGTGGATAGCACCGTTTAAGGCTGCCGCGCCGAAGCCGCGATGATTTCCTGCAGCGTCGCGACATGGCGGGCGAACGCGCCGCGCCCGGACGCTGTCGCGGTCACCGTGGTCTGCGGTTTTTTGCCGACAAAGGCCTTCTCGACCGCGACATAGCCCGCCTTCGCCAGCGTTTCGATGTGGGCGCCGAGATTGCCGTCGGTGGCGCCGGTCAGTTTCTTCAGTCTGGAGAATTCGAGCCCGGCGCCCGCCGGCAGCGCGTTCAGCGCCGCCATGATCCGCAGCCTCAGGGGTTGGTGGATGATGTCGTCGATCTCGGCCATGGCGCTAGCTCCGGCGCATCCACAGGCCGCCGAGCATCAGCCCGCCGCCATCGACAAAGGCCATCCACAGGTCGAACCAGTCGCCGATGAAGAAATAGCCGACCAGTGCGAGTACGCTGATGCCAAGGCCGATCGCGACAAAGGCGTGTCCCATCCAGAGCCCGGCGATGATGTACAACAGCATGAAATAGATCGGCCAGAACGCGCCTATCTGGCGCGGCGTGAACTGGCCGAGCACGCTGGTGCACAGGAAACCGAAGGCGAAGAACAGCAGGAACGCGATCAGCATCCTGACATCGAAGGTGCGAATGCCGGTCTTGGGATATCCAAAGGCGCTGATCGCAAACGACCCCGCGACTCCAGCCACGTTCAGCGCGATCCAGAAATAGCCGGCATAACGCGGCAGCCAAAACGAGCCGAGATAGCCGGCAAACACCAGGGCTCCCCACATGATCAGCATCAGGCTTGCGAGATTGTAGATCCGCGACTGGCGGACGCGGCGCGCCATCTCGTTGATCTCGGCGAGCGCCTCGGACGCCTGCTGGCTGTCGATCATGTTGCCCTCCCCCGCCGGATCACCGCTATGACCCCGCCATGGCACGCGTGGCGACGTCGTCGGCGATGAGGGATACCGCCTTCGGCGCGGCGACGATGCCCATGTGGTTAATGCCGTCGAGCAGCCTGACGTCGACCGGCACCGCGGCGCCGCGCACGGCTTCAACGTATTTGTCGGCTAACATCAATTCATCGTCGGCGCCGCAGATGATGGTGAGCGGCTTTGTCGCCGTGGCGAGATCGCGGCGGAAATCGCCTGTTCCGAAATTGCGCATCAGCCGGTCGGTATAGGTCGCCACCAGCGCCTTCTCGGAATTCGGCGGAACCGCGAGCGCCAGCACCGGCAGCGCCTCGCAGCAGGTGATCCCGAGTTTGCGCAGCACCAGCAGGCCAAGGATGCGCGGAATATCGACGCTGGCCCAGCCGCCGGAGTCCCGCCGGGTGGAGGGGGCATCGTAGCCGAGATAGGGCGCCAACATCACGGTGCGCTCGAACAGGTTCTGGATCGGCGAGCCCGCAACCCGCAGCGCAAAGCCGCCGCCGGCCGAATGGCCGATCAAGGTCAGCGGCGCTGACGGCACGGTCTTGCGCAACACCCCGACGAAATCGGCGAGATCGTCCTCAAGCTGGCCGACATAGCCGATATCGCCGCGCGTGCCCGACGCGCCATGGCCGCGCATGTCGACCGCGAAGGTTTCGACGCCGCGGGCGGCCAGCGCCTGCGACATCGCATGAATGGTGCCGCCGCTGGAGCCGGAGGAGCCGTGCACCACGATCGCCGCGCGTCCGGTCGCGGGGCCACTAACCGGATAATGGCGGAAGCCGAGCCATGTGCCGTCCCGCGCCTGGAATCGCTCGATCGCAGGCAGGGCACTGAGATCGACGGTGCCGCGGGCCGCCGAGATGGACTTTAGCTCAGGCAGCGGTGCAAGTGGCCTCGCAATCAGCGCAGTGAGCAACAGCGCCGCCGCGCCAACCCCGCACAGAGCCCATTTCAGGGCGCTAAAACCACCGCGCAAAAGCCGTTTGAACATGGGCGCTCCTCACGAATTTATGTCGCGTGTAGAGTACTCTATATCACAGAGTATATGGTTGCGCAAGCCCGATTGGCGGGGACGGTCCAACTCCCTACCTTGCGCAGACGCCGCAAAAGACCGAATCGTCAGCGATGCCCGAACCCCTAGCCAACGCACCGGAATTCACGGTGTCCGAACTCTCCTCCGCCCTGAAGCGGACGGTGGAGGACGCCTATGGCCATGTCCGGGTGCGCGGCGAAATCTCCGGGTTTCGCGGGCCGCACTCCTCCGGGCACTGCTATTTCGCGCTGAAGGACGAGAACGCCAAGATCGAGGCGGTGATCTGGAAGACCACCCACAGCCGGATGCGCTTCAAGCCGCAGGAAGGCCTCGAGGTCATCGCCACCGGCAAGCTCACCACCTATCCCGGCTCGTCGAAATACCAGATCGTGATCGAGGCGATCGAGCCCGCCGGGATCGGCGCGCTGATGGCGCTGATGGAAGAGCGCAAGCGCAAGCTTTCCGCCGAGGGGCTGTTCGACGAGGCGCGCAAGCAACTGCTGCCCTGGTTGCCGGAAGTGATCGGCGTCGTCACCTCGCCGACCGGCGCGGTGATCCGCGACATCCTGCATCGGCTGCAGGACCGCTTTCCGCGCCGCGTGCTGGTGTGGCCGGTGCGGGTGCAGGGCGAAGGCTCGGCCGAACAGATCGCGGCCGCGATCCGCGGCTTCAACGCGCTGCCGGAAGGCGGCAGGATTCCGCGGCCGGATCTTTTGATCGTCGCGCGCGGCGGCGGCTCGCTGGAAGACCTCTGGTCGTTCAACGAGGAGATCGTGGTCCGCGCCGCCGCCGACAGCATGATCCCGCTGATCTCGGCGGTCGGACACGAGACCGACGTCACGCTGATTGATTTCGCCGCCGACAAACGGGCGCCGACCCCGACGGCCGCCGCCGAAATGGCGGTCCCGGTGCGTAGCGAGCTGTTCGTCGAGGTCACGGCGCTGGCGCGGCGCACGATGCTGTGCTGGCAGCGCGGCCAGGAAGGCCGCCGCAACGAGCTGCGCGCCGCGGTGCGCGCGCTGCCCGCGGCAAGCGAACTGCTCGCGATCCCGCGGCAGCGGCTGGATGGCGCGGCCGCCACCCTGCCCCGCGGATTGAAGGCCAATACCCATGCCCATTTCCGCCGCTTCGCAGCCACCAGCGCACGACTGACCGTGCGGGTACTGCGCGGCAGGTCGCGCAGGCCGCGCATCGACTGACGGTATCAGGCGAACGGATGACGCTTTCCGCGCGGTCGCTGCTGCGCGCCCGTCGCGATCGCTTTGCCGGACTTGAGATCAGGCTGAAAGCCTCGAAGCTTTCCAACGCCCAGGCGCAGCGCCAGACCATTGCCCGCGACCGCGAACGCGCGCTGCGTCTTTCCGAGCGCGCGCGGCGCGCGCTTGCAACGGCGATGCAGCGGCTCGAGGCGCGCGTTGCCCATAGCGGACAATTGCTGACGGCGCTGTCCTATCGCAGCGTGCTGACGCGGGGCTTCGCGCTGGTGCGCGATGAACAGGGTCATGCCGTGCACGCCGCAGCCAGCGTCGGACCGGGGGCGCGGCTCGACCTGGAATTTTCGGACGGACGCGTCGCGGCCACCGCGGATTCGGATCGGCCGGCGGCGACGCGGCCCGCGAAGCCCGTCGCCAGCGAGCCCAAGGCCGCAACGCCCAAGCGCGCCGTCAAGCCGGTTGGTCAGGGAAGTCTGTTTTAGAAGATACGCCTTGGCACGATCGTTCTTTTAACTTCCCCCGCTCTTTTGCAGGGACAGGCTAAATCACCTTGCCAGCCATTCCGCGACGCGCTTTTGCGAATCGGCGCGCGCCTCTGGGTCGGTGCCGAGATGGCCGCGTTCCGGCACCATGGCGTCGGGCGTCGCGGCAATCGCATGCAGCGGGAAATTGGCGCGGTCGAAATCATGATAGGCGCCGGGATAAACCACGATCCGCGCCAGCGCGCTGCGCCCGCGCGCGCCGTCAACCACCTGGCGGCAGGCCGGCGGCGAGCTGATGTCGTCCTTGGCGCCGATCAATAGCAGCGTCGGAATGCGTGTGCTCCATCCAAGGCCGGACGAGATGCGGCAGTTCGGATAAAACGCAATCGCCGAGCGGAAGTCCGGCTCGAGATTGCGCGACGGCAATTGCGGACGCACCGCCCATAATACCGCGCTGGCGCCGTGCGCCCATCCCAGCAGGCTGATGCGGTCGCGTGCCGTCCAGGGCTGCTGCAGCAGCCATTGCCTGGCCGCCAGTATGTCCGTCACCCGTTCGCGGCGGGCGCTGAGCCGGCGCTCCCCCTTCACGCGGCATTGCGGCCCAAGTTCGCGCGAACCATAACTGTCCGGCAGCAAGACCGCGTTGCCTTCCTTCAGCAACTGCTCGGCCCAATCGCGATAGCGCGGCTGGACCGGCTCGGAATGGCCGGCCAGTCCGCCGCAGCCATGCAGCGCGATCACGACCGGAAACGGGCCATCGCCGTCGGGTTTGTACAGCTGCGCGTGCAATACCCCGTTGCCGAGGGCGATGTCGACCTGATGCGCGGAAGGCAATGGCGCCGCATCGGCGGCAAAAGCCACCGCAAATAGCGTCAGGAATGTAGCCGCTGGCAGAAGGCGCATCTGACTTGCCGGATCGCTATGGTGCCGGAAAAACAGCGTTCCATGTGCGCGAAGCTAACATGAGGCCCAGGCAAAAATTCATCACAAATCGGTGGGTTTGACGGGCGGACACCACGACCTATTTATGATAGATCGCATCTGGAAAAACATTTAGGCCGGCCCGAATCGCCGGGAACTAATCGGAGACTTCATCCGTGCTGAATAAATTCGGTCCCTCGGGCCATGGCGAAGCGCAGGTACAATATCTGGATGGCGATTTCCGCGTGATCTCGCCGGGAACCTACGTGCGCTGCGCGGTGACCGATGCGCGGATCCCGCTCGACGAACTGAAATACTGGAGCGTCGATCTGCAGGAGGCCTACGCCATCCCCAGCGCCGTGCTGCAGCGGCATTTTCCCGGGGCCTTGAAGAGCTGAGACCGTAGGGTGTGCAAAGGCGCGCTTCGCGCCGTGCCACCGTTCCCATCAAGATGTTGCCGAGATGATGGTGGGCACGCTATCGCTTTGCCCTCCCTACGTACTTTTCCCGAACTTCTTCTCGCGCGCCTGAAACAGCCATTCCGACACCAACTTCCGCAATTGCGCGGCGCCGTCGAACTCGAGCGTCACCGCGAACGGCACAATGTCTTTCGCCCAAGGCGGAAGTCCCTCGGCGTTGCGCAGCCGCGCCAGATCCTTTTCCGTCGTCACCAGCGTCAGCGCATCGCGTTTGGCTTCGGCGATCAAGGTCTCGATCTCGCTTTGCGAAAACGGATGGTGATCGGGGAAGGCGCGCTCGCGGACGACCTCGATCCCGCTCGCGCGCAGCGTCCTGAAAAACCGGATGGGATCGCCGATCCCGGCGAAGGCGAGAGCGCGCTTGCCGCGCAGCGACGCCACCGACCCATCGTCCGGCTTGAGATGGGCCGACAGCACCGGTTTGCCGCGCGCGGCGATGGCGGCAGCAACCGCCTTGGCCGCGGATCCATCGCCGACGACGATCAGCGCGTCGGTACGTTCGAGTTGCGGCGGCAACGGCGCGCGCAAGGGACCGGCGGGAAACACGCAAGCCGTTGCCGAGGCCGCGGCTCAGCGTCGATCACGATCAGCGAGGCATCCTTGGCGATCGCGGGATTCTGGAAGCCGTCGTCCATCAGGATCACGCTGGCGCCCTGCGACCGCGCCAATGCGACGCCATCGATGCGATCGCGCGCGACCACCACCGGGACCGTCCGCGCCATCATCAAGGGCTCGTCGCCGACATCTGCCGCAACATGCCGCTCAGGATCGACCTTGATCGGACCGCGCAATCGTCCGCCATAGCCGCGGCTGAGCACGACCGGCGTCTCGCCGAGATCGCGCAGCATCTTCGCCAGCGCCAGCACCGCAGGGGTCTTGCCGGCGCCGCCGACATGATAGTTGCCGACGCACAGCACGGGGATGCCGGCGTCAAAACCCTGGCGCTGCAATCGCCGGCCCGCGACCGCGCCATAGAGCGCCGCAAGCGGCATCAGCAGTCGCGAAATCCATGATGACGGCCGGTACCAGAAGGCCGGCTCATGCATTGGCCGCTCCCATTTCGAGCCGCAATTGCAACAGATACGGCTCCAGCGCGAGCAGCGTGCGGTCGAGCGCGCCGCCGAGCTGTTCGACCACGCGCTCGGCGGCGCCAACCGACAGGTCGCGCGCCGCCGGATCGGCCAGCAACTGGCCGAGCTGCTTCACCAGCGCTTCCAGCGTGTCAGCCCGCCTGGCGCCGCCCGCGCTATCGAGCGCCTCGTAGACATCGGTGAAATTGAAGACGTGAGGGCCATGAACGATCGATGCGCCGAGTTTGGCCGCCTCGATCGGATTCTGCCCGCCATGGGGAACCAGCGAGCCCCCCATGAACACGATCGGCGCCAGCCGATAGAACAATCCCAGTTCGCCCATGGTGTCCGCGACGTAGACGTCGGTGGTCGCGGTCGGCAACTCCTCGCGCGAACGCAAAGCCACATGCAGGCCGGAGGCCGCAATGGTGCGGGCGACAGCTTCGCCGCGACCGGGATGCCGCGGCACGATCACGCTCAGCAGCGACGGAAAGAATCGTGCAAGCGTCCGGTGTGCTTCAAGCAGGATCTCCTCTTCGCCGGGATGGGTCGAGGCCGCCACGATGATCGGGCGGCCGCGCGTCACCGCCATCAACCGCTCCAGCCTGGCGGAGTCGGCGGGCGGCGCCGGAACGTCGAGTTTCAAATTTCCCGTGGTAATGACGTTGCGGCTGCCGAGCGCGGTAAAGCGCTCCGCATCGACGTGCGATTGGGCCAGGCAGACGTCGAACCGGCCAAGTAACGCCGCGATCGTGCCGGCAACCCTGCGCCAGCGCGGGAACGAGCGATGCGACATCCGGCCGTTGATCAGGACCATCGGCAGGCGCCGCGCCGCGCTCGACAGGATGAGATTGGGCCACAAATCGGACTCGATGAACAATGCGAGGCTCGGCCGCCAGTGGTCGAGAAAGCGCGCGACATAGCGCGGCGAATCGTAGGGCACATATTGATGGATGATATCGGCGGGAAACCGCTTGGCGACGATCGCCGCCGAGGTCACCGTGCCCGAGGTCAGGAGAATGCGGATATTGAGCGCGCGCAGCTTCTCGATCAAGGCTGCCGCGGCCAGCACTTCACCGACGCTGGCGCCGTGAATCCACACCAGCGGTCCATGCGGACGGACGTCCTGGCTGATGCCGCGGCGCTCGCCGATCCGCGCCGGATCCTCCTTGCCCTGCTTCAGCCGCCGCTTGATCAGCGCCGGCGACAGCGGCACCATCGCGGTGGACAGCCGACGGTAGAAGCGCAGCGTCATCGGCAAGGAGTTAGCCATGACCCGCCCCTTCCGGACGGCCGACCTGCACATAGGCGCGGCGGGTCGCTTCGTTCAAATAGGTCTCCACCTGCAGGCGCAGCTTTTCCATGGTCTCGCCATCGGCGTCGGGCGGCACATACACCGCATCGATCCCCACCACTGCGCCCCGCCCGAATGGCAAATTGATGGTGGTGCGGTCCCAATTGTTCAACCGAATGAAGCGGCTGGTCACCATCGCGAACGGCAGGATCGGCCGTCCGGATTCCCGCGCCAGCATGATGATGCCGAGGCCGGCGATCCGCGCGCGTTTCGGCACGTCTGCCGTCGATGCGATATTGTAGCCATCCTCGAGCGCGCGCACCATCTCCTTGAACGCACCGACGCCGCCCTTGCGGTGAAACGCCGACCCGTGATCGCCGGAGCCGCGGATGGTCTCGATGCCAAGCCGTTCGGCGGCGATGGCGTTGAATTCGCCGTCGCGGTGCCGCGAGATCAGCACCTTGGCGCGATGGCTTTCCTTGATTTTGATGAAAGGCGTCATGAAATGCTGGCCGTGCCAGAACGCCAGGATCGCCGGTAGCTGCGGCTCGACCAGTTCATAGATGTCGGGCGGATCGAAACTGAATTTATTGGTCAGCCAGACCAGCCGCAGATACTCGGCCGCGAGAAAACCCACAGCGCGCTGAACCCAGTTGCTGCGCAGCACATTGCGAATTAGCTTTTTCAACGGGCTGGCTTCGTGTCTTGACCCGGATCGAGCAGCCGGTGGAGGTGGACGACGAAATAGCGCATGTGGGCGTTGTCCACGGTCTGCTGCGCCTTCGCTTTCCAGGCCGCGTAAGCGGTCGCGTAATTGGGAAACACGCCGACGATTTCCACCTGATCGAGATCCTTGAACGTTGTGCTCTGAAGATCGGTCAATTCGCCGCCGATGACGAGATGGAGCAATTGCTGGGGGGCACTATCTGGCATGATACCTTATTCCTGACGCGGTGCCCGGCAAGCCAGGATTCCCGACGCGCATCGAGGGCGCTCAGGGCAACGGACGATTGCGGAAATGCTCGACAATGCGTGCATGACGATCGCGTCCCGCTGCCACCAGCACCCCGTGCGTCACCTCCCGGCGATTGTAGGAGATGGCATCCCCCGAGAGCGCCGTCATGTTACCATTCGCTTCCTGCACGATCAAATTGGCCGCCGCAAGGTCCCAGTCGCGGCTTTGGCCGCCGGCAAAAGCGGCATCCAGGCTTCCTTGCGCGACCCGGCACAGCCGAAGCGCCAGCGATCCGATTCGCGGATGAAGAATAATTTCACCTGGTGGCCGGCTGAGCCGTTCGACCAGCGGCTTCGGACCCGCAATACGTGAAAAATCCAGCTCAGTGCCCCCTGTCGCGTAGACCGGCACATCGTTGCGCGCGGCGCCCTGTCCGCGCGCGGCAAAGAAAAACTCATCGCTGGCCGGCGCGAACACCGCCGCCAGCAAGGGTGAAGTATCCTCGACCAGCGCCACGCTCACGCACCAGTCTTCGCGGCCGGCGAGATAGCCGCGGGTGCCGTCGATCGGATCGACGATCCAGACCCGATGCTTGCCGAGACGTTGCTCGTCGTCGGCGCTTTCTTCCGACAGCCAGCCATAATCCGGCGTCGCGGATCGCAGCCTGTTCTCGAGCAGGTCATTGACCGCGATGTCGGCTTCGGACACCGGCGAGGATGTGCCCTTGGTCCAGTTTTTCAGGTCGGTGCGGAACAGCGACAACGCCAGCGCGCCGGCTTCCCGCACCGTATCCGCCAGCAATGCGGCGTCACGCGTCAGGATATCGTCGGGCATCGCGTCGGCGCTAACGTCCGCCAAGCGTCAATCCCTCGATGCGCACCGTCGGTGCATTGACGCCGTAACGGAATTCCAGATCGTTGGCCGGCGTCATTGATTTGAATATCTCGAGCAGATGACCCGCGATCGTCACCTCGCTCACCGCATAGCTAATCTCGCCATTCTCGATCCAGAAACCGGATGCGCCGCGGCTGTAATCGCCGGTCACGCCATTGACGCCGGAGCCGATCAGGTCGGTGACGTAAAATCCCTGTTTGATGTCGGACATCAATTCAGCCGGCGTTGGTTCGCCGGCTTCGAGATGCAGGTTATACGCGCCCGGCGAGGGTGACGACGACACGCCGCGGTGGGCGTGGCCGGTGGTGACCAGTCCAAGCTCCCGCGCGGTCGCGCAATCCAGCAGCCATGAGGTCAGCACGCCCTCATCGATGATGGCGAGCTTTTTGACCCTGACGCCCTCGGCGTCGAATGTTTGCGAGCGCAAGCCGCGCACCCGCAAGGGATCGTCGATGATGCGGATGTTCTTCGCAAACAGCTGCTCGCCGCGACGGTCCTTGAGGAAGCTGGTCTTGCGCGCGATCGAGGCGCCATTCACCGCGCCGACCAGATGGCCGACCAGCGATCCGGAAACCCGGGGGTCGAACACCACAGGCACCTTGCAGGTCTCGACCTTGCGCGGATTGGCGCGCGCCACCGTGCGCTCTCCCGCCTTGCGGCCGACGCTTGCAGCCGATGCGAGGTCGGAGGCGTGCGGCGCTGAGGTGTAATCGTAATCGCGTTCCATGCCGGTGCCGTCGCCGACGATGGCGGTCATCGCGATGCTCTGGCTCGAGCGCAAGTAGGAGCCGTGGAAGCCGGTGGAGGTAACCAGCACCATGCCGCCAATTCCGGTCGAGGCCGACGCGCCACCGGATTTGCTGACGCCCTTGACCGCGAGCGCGGCCGCTTCGGCTTCACAGGCGCGGCGCTCAAGCTCCGATGTCGAGGGGATGTTGGGGTCGAGCAGATCGAGATCGGGGAAATCGCGCGCCAGCAAGGACGGATCGGCGAGACCGACATATTTGTCGTCGGGCGCCACGCGCGCCATCGCGACGGCGCGCTCCGCAAGCCTGGCGACGCCATCGCCGCTGACATCGTTGGTGGAGACCACCGCCTGGCGCTGTCCGACCAGCACGCGCAGTCCGACATCATCGCCTTCCGAACGCTCGGATTCCTCGACGCGTCCGTCGCGCACTTCTACGCCCTGGGACACGCCGCGCACCGCCACCGCGTCGGCAGCGTCGGCGCCCGCGCGCTTCGCCGCCTCAACAAGCCGCTGCGCCAGCGTACTCAGGGCGGATTGATCGAACAGGTCGGAGGTGACGGTATCGGACGAAAGCGGCGAAGCAGCTGATGGTGAAGAGATCACGAACAAAATCCCAAGGATTGAAGGAGGATGGAAGGAGGATGGAAGCAGGCCCGGAGGCAAATCAACCGACCCATGAGATGTGCCCGATTCACGCGGACATCAAGCGTTTTCAGGCGTCGAAAGCGAAAGAATTTCGATGATACCGCAAGCTCTCGTCAATCATGTGGGCCAAGGTCTTGTCAATCATGCCGGCGAATGCAGGGCTAGTGACGCCGGATTAACCAGCCTTTTTAAGCCAATTCGGACGCGGCTCTGGCAAGGTCACGCCTATCGACCGGGAACATAATCCCGGCGGGGAGACTGAGAGCCGTGAGGCGTCAAACAGCAACAAGCGGGATCAACCCCGCCGGGTCGAGCCGCGCATTGCGGCTCGACCCTCTCTCTTTGCCCGTCAGCTTCGAGGCGCACGACACCCGCGCGGACGGCGGCGTGCGGAGTATAGAACTTCACCGCGAACGCGTCGTGCTGCGCCGTGCCATCCAGGGCATGCAGATGGCGGTCAACGTTCGCGTGCGCGATTTTCTCGGCGTGGCGCTGCGTGGCATCGACAACGCGCAGATGCTCGTGCTCGCCCACCGCGATCCGTCCTTGACCATTCCCCTGTGCGTGAGTTCCGATCCTGATGAGATCGCAACCGCCTGGCAGATGTGGAGCGACATCTTCGCGCTTCCGCAACTGCCGGAAGACAAGCCGCGCGAGCCCGCGCCGCGGCGCCGGCGCCACAATGCGATCCGGGCACGGCGGCCGAAATTCCTGGTGCGGCGGCGGCGCGGCGATTTGCTCAACCCCGCAAATATTCATCAGGGCGAGCGCGAGATCATCGCCAGGGATTGATCCATGCGACGCATACCGGCGTCATCCTGAGGTGCGCGCTTGCGCGCAGCTCAGGATGACGCCGCCCGCATCACCGCATCTGCAGCAACCCCGCAAACAGCAGCAGTCCGGCATCGCGGTTGGATTTGAAAATGCGCAGGCACAACGCGGGATCGCTGATCTCCAGACGCCTGATTTGCCAGACCAGATGCGCCGCAAACGCGGCAAGCCCGATCCACGCGGGCCAGCGCGCCGCCGCAAGCGCGAGTGCGGCGCCGATCAAAACCACCGCCAGTCCGTAAAACGCCGTCAACGCCGGACGCGTGCGCGCGCCGAACAGGAGCGCGGTCGATTTGATGCCGATCAGCGCGTCGTCCTCGGCGTCCTGATGCGCATAGATGGTGTCGTAACCGATCACCCAGGCGATCGAGCCGGCGTAGAGCAACAGCGCCGTCGCATCGATCCGCGCCGAGCATCACCGCAAACCCCATCAGCGCGCCCCACGAGAACGCGAGACCGAGCACGATCTGCGGCCACCAGGTGATCCGCTTCATGAACGGATAGACCGCGACGATGACCAGCGAGGCGATGCCGGTCGCCACCGCGAAGCGGTTGAATTGGAGCAGCACCGCAAGACCAATCAGCGCCTGAACGACGAGAAAGGCCACCGCCTGCGGCACGCTCACCTGCCCCGCCGGAATCGGCCGCGACCGCGTCCGTTCGACCAAGGCATCGAGATCGCGATCGGTGATGTCGTTCCAGGTGCAGCCGGCGCCGCGCATGACGAATGCGCCGATGAAGAACAGCGCAAGGATAAGGGGCAATTGGCTGAGGTCGCCGATGACGCCGGCGGCGAGCGCTGCCGACCACCAGCACGGCATCAGCAAGAGCCAGGATCCGATCGGCCGGTCGAGACGCGAGAGCCGCAGATAGGGCCGCGACCATGGCGGCGCGTGCGTGTCGACCCAGTTGCCGGTCGCGTCGGCAACGCGGGTCGCCGCGCCGCTCATCCGATCCTGATCATCGCGCGAGGACGTTGCCGTTGAGGGTATCGAAGGTGCTGCCGCCCTTCTTCGTGGCTGTCGCCTCCGGAAGCGCCGCCGAAGAGCCCAGCACCTCGCTCAGGCTGGGGCCGGCCGGTCCTTTTTGCTGCGCTTGCTGCGCCACCGCGCAGACTTTCTTCTGCATGGTCTCGGTGTTCTTGTGGCCGTTTTTCAACTGGTCCGAGATCTGCGGCGGAATCCCGCACTTCGCTGCGTGGGACTCGACATATTTGATCATCTTGATCTCGGCCTGGCCGAAATTCCCGATCAGCTTGCAGGCTTCATCCGGCGGCGCATGCCGTTCGCCGGCGGCCTTGATCAGCTTGCCACGCTTCTCCGCCTCCTCACGCAAGGGTATGAACGCCTTCATGCATTCGTCCGGCGCACCTGCCTGCGATGGCGGAGCCGGCGCGCGCTCGAACGCGGAACCGGTGAGAGGCGCCGCACCGGTTACCGGAAACGAACTGGCAGGAGCGGAAACGGCTGGAGCCGCACCGTTCACCGGCGGAAATGGCGACGCGTTGCTCGGGGCGGCTTGACCGGGCAGCGGTGCCGGAAATGCGCCTTGCGCAAAGACCTGACCGGCGTGGACGGTAAAGACGGCCACGGTCAGCGGCACGATCAAGCGGCGGATGATCAAGGTTGTTCCTCCGGCAAGGTCCAATAGTCTCCAGCGCGTCTTCCCGACGGAAGCGTGATTTGCAACGCTTTTTACGATTCCTGCCGGTTCTTAACAACCCGTCGAATTGGGCAACAGCGCGGCGTAGGGCCGCGCCGCACCCCAATAATTGGGCTAATTCGTCGTCTCTGGGCTAAAAGGTCGCACGAATTGGAACATTGACCATGCCTCAACACGATTTTCGAAAGCCCGCGGCTGTTTGTCGATGCCCCGCTGGCAGCGGGTGAAACGGTCGCGCTTGAACGCAGCCAGAGCAATTATCTCGGCAACGTGCTCCGCCTTTCCGCGGGCGACACCATTCTGGTGTTCAATGGATGCGATGGCGAATGGCAGGCCTCGATCGCGGGACGCAAGCGGCCGGACAGTCTCACCATCGTGGCCCAGACCCGGCCGCAGGATCGCCTGCCCGACCTCGCTTACGTCTTTGCGCCGCTGAAACACGCCCGGCTCGACTACATGGTGCAGAAAGCGGTCGAGATGGGCGCGTCATCGCTGCAGCCGGTTTTGACCCGCTTCACCCAGGTCGGCCGCGTTAACGGCGAGCGGATGCGCGCCAACGTCATCGAGGCTGCCGAACAGTGCGGCATCCTGAGCCTGGCGACGGTCGAAGAGCCGGTGCCGCTGGATCGTTATTTGAGCCAGCGCGAGGCGCAGCGCCTGCTGGTTTTCTGCGACGAGGCGGCGGACACCGCCAATCCGTTGCAGGCGCTGCAAGGCGGCCTGGCGGCTTCAAGCGGGATCGACGTCCTGATCGGGCCCGAAGGCGGATTTGCCGAGGAAGAGCGCGCTATCCTGCTGCGCCAGCCGCAAACCCTGAGGCTTTCCCTGGGGCCGAGGGTGCTCCGCGCCGATACCGCGGCGGTGGCGGCGCTGGCGCTGGTGCAGGCGGCGCTCGGCGACTGGACCGGACCCGGTTTGCGCGGATAGGTTGCGGCCTTGGCCGATCATTAAGCCTACTTGGGCGATCCCTGTCGAAACCCCGCCCCGGCCATGCTAAGGGGCTGCGCCAGCTGAACCCTGGAGCGCGATCAGCAAAAGTGGGAGTCCGGTTTTGCGTCCGATCGCGCTCTAAACTATTGAAAGAGCGCATGATCTTTTCGCCAAACCGCTCACACTTTGGCGGATCATGCGCTAGAACCCGTTTTCGGGATATTTGGACCTCGAGATGACCCTGACCGCCGCCCCTCGTGCGACCGGATCCGCCGCATGGGCGGAGGCCCTGCTGTTGTCGTTCGCGCAGGCCGGCTACATCAGGGCCGAACCGGCGATCCTGCAGCCGGCCGAGCCGTTCCTTGATCTCTCGGGCGAGGACATCCGGAAAAGCCTTTATTTGACCACCGATGCCAGCGGCGAGGAACTGTGCCTTCGCCCCGATCTCACCATTCCGGTGGCGCGGGATTATCTTGCCTCCAGTCGCGCCGGCCAGGCTGCGGGGTTCAGCTATCTCGGGCCGGTGTTTCGCTATCGCGGCGGCCGGCCGAGCGAATTCCTGCAGGCCGGTATCGAATCCTTCGGACGGCAGGATCGCGCCGCGGCCGATGCCGAGATGCTCGCGCTGGCGCTTGAAGCGACCGCCGCGTTCGGCTTGACCGAGGTCGAAATTCGCACCGGCGACGTGGCGCTGTTCATTGCACTGATCGATGCGCTCGATCTCTATCCGGTGTGGCGGCGGCGGCTGATCAAGGATTTCAACCGCAAGGTCAGCCTGGAGCAGGATATCGAGCGGCTCACGCTCGCGACCGGATCCGGCCGCAACGAATATGAAGGTGTGCTCGCCGCGCTCGCGGGCTCCGACCGCAAGGCGGCACTGGCGCTGGTGACCGATTTGATGTCGATCGCCGGCACCACCAATGTCGGCGGACGCTCGGTCTCGGAAATCGCCGATCGCTTCCTCGAACAGTCGACCTTGAAAGGCGGCGCGTTGCCGCGCGATGCGCTCGAGAAGATCAAGCGATTCCTCGCGATCGCGGGCGACCCCGACGAGGCAATCGCGCAATTGCGCGCGCTGGCCGATGACGCAAAGCTCGACATCACGGCCGCGATCGACCAGCTCGAAAGCCGCGTCGGCTTCATGGCCGCGCGCGGCATCGATACCGGCAAGACACGCTTTTCCACCTCATTCGGGCGCGGCCTCGACTATTACACCGGCTTCGAGTTCGAACTGCACAAGGGCAACGGCGTCGAGCCGCTGGTGGCGGGCGGGCGCTACGACGGCCTGATGACCCAGTTGGGCGCCCCCGCCCCTATCCCCGCGGTCGGGTTTTCGGTCTGGGTCGAAACCTTGACGCAAGCCGGCCGCAAGCCCGCAGCAGGAAGTTCAAGCGGGGCCGCGTCATGACGACGCCATTCGTTCTCGCGGTTCCCTCGAAGGGCCGCCTGCAGGAAAACGCGGAAGCCTTCTTCACGCGCGCCGGACTTGCGCTGGCGAAGCCGCGCGGCGCCCGCGACTATCGCGGCACCATCAGCGGGCTCGACAATGTCGAGATCGCCTATCTCTCGGCGAGCGAGATCGCCTCGCAGCTGGCGCGCGGCACGGTGCATCTCGGCGTCACCGGCGAAGACCTGGTGCGTGAAAGCATCGTCGACGCCGACAAGCGCGTCGCGCTGATCGACAGCCTCGGCTTCGGTCACGCCAATGTCGTGGTTGCGGTACCGCAGGCCTGGATCGACGTCCGGACCATGGCCGATCTCGACGATGTCACCACCGGATTCCGTGCGCAGCATAACCGGCGGATGCGGGTTGCGACCAAATACATCAATCTCACCCGGACATTCTTCGCGTCCCACGGCATCGTCGATTATCGCATCGTCGAGAGCGCCGGCGCGACCGAAGGTGCGCCGGCGGTCGGGACAGCGGAAATGATCGTCGATATCACCACCACCGGCGCCACGCTTGCCGCCAATGGCCTCAAGGTGCTCGACGACGGCGTGATCCTGCGCAGCCAGGCCAACCTCGTGGCCGCGCGGGATGCCGATTGGTCGAGCGAGGCCCGCGAGACCGCGCGCGTCATCCTCGATCACATTGCGGCCCGGGCGCGCGCCAGCAAGTACCGGGAAGTCCGCACCCGCTTTACCGGGTGCGACGCTGCGCTGCTGGCCGAGGCCCATAATCGCTTCGGTGTGGTCTCGCCGTTCGGCGGGCCGACCTCTTCGGGCATGGTTACGCTGCACTGCCCACCGACGCAGCTTTACGCGCTCGGCAGTTTTCTTCGCGCGCATGGCGCCGACACGGTGTCGGTGGCGTCGCTCGACTATGTGCTCGACCGCGACAATCCGCTGTTCGCCAGGCTCGAGGCATTCCTGCGGCCGTGAGGCGGCGGCGGCGGTGTTTTCGTTCATCGTTGCGACAGCAAGCAACGAGTAGCATATGCTGACATATGGGTGGTTTGGAACCTGATCGATGATGCTGGGTAGCGACGTTTCTGGTCTGTCAACCACCGCGGCCAACGCCGCGGCGCAGGGGCTGTCGATCGTCGTGCCCTTGTATAACGAGGCGGCCGGGCTGCCATTTCTGCACGAGCGGCTTGGCGAACTGGCAAAAAGCCTCAGGCAGCGCTACGGCCTCGCTTGCGAGGTCGTCTATGTCGATGACGGCAGCGCCGACGCAACGCTCGCGATTGCGCGCTCCCTTGCAGCCGTCGCGCTCGATGTCCAGGTGGTGTCGCTGTCGCGCAATTTCGGCAAGGAAGCCGCCCTGATGGCGGGATTGGACCATGCCCGGCGCGGCGCCGTCCTGTTCATGGACGGCGATGGCCAGCATCCGCCGGATCTGGTCGAGAAGCTGGTCGCGCATTGGATCGATGGCGGCTACGACGTGGTCTATACCGCCAAGGCGCATCGCGACAACGAACCGTTGCTGCGGCGGCTTGCCGTGCACGGCTTCTACGCGCTGATCAATTGGGGCGCGCGGCAGAAAATCCCCGAAGACGCCGGCGACTTCCGCCTGCTGTCGCCGCGCGCCGCGGCGGCGCTGCGGCAGCTTCCCGAACGCAACCGCTTCTTCAAGGGGCTGGCGAGCTGGATCGGTTTCCGCCAGATCCGCGTCGACTACGAACCCGCGGCCCGTGCGCACGGCATCACTACCTTCAGCGCCGGCCGGCTGGTCGGGCTTTCGATCGAAGGCCTTACGTCGTTCTCGGTGGCGCCGCTGCGGTTTGCGAGCCTGCTCGGAGTTTTGCTCGCCACCGTCGCCTTCCTGTTCGGCCTTTCAATCCTCTGGGAAACCCTGGTCAGCGGCAAATCGGTTCCGGGCTATCCCTCGCTGGTGGTCGGCCTGATGACGATTGGCGGCGTGCAGCTGATCATGATCGGCATTGTGGGCGAATATATCGGAAAGATTCTGTCGGAGTTGAAGGCCCGTCCGATCTATTTCGTGGCTGAACACAGTGTGAAGCGCGTCGAGGCGGAAACCAGCACCGGCAGCGCCGGCGAACGGACCGCGGCGGAATGAACGACGCCGCGACGCCGCGCCGTATCTGGCTGTGCGCCGACGATTACGGTCTCAGTCCCGGCGTCAACCGCGCCATCCGCGACCTGATCGAACGCGGCCGTCTCAATGCCACCTCGGTGATGGTGGTCGGACCTTCGATCGGCCGCGACGAAGTCAGCGCGCTTCGCACTGCGTCTGCAAACAGTCCGCGTTGCGCCATCGGCCTGCACGTCACGTTAACGGCGCCGTTTCGGCCGCTGACGATGCACTTTCAGCCGCTCGATGGCGGCATGTTCCCGGCCTTTCCGAAACTGCTGCGCGCGGGCCTGCTGCGACGGCTCGATCCTGAAATCATCCATGCAGAATTGAGGGTGCAGCTTTCGGCTTTCAGCGAAATGTTCGGCCGGGCGCCTGATTTTGTCGACGGTCACCAGCATGCGCAGTTATTTCCAGGGGTGCGCGATGCGTTTCTGACGGCGGTGAAAGAGGCGGCCCCCGGCGCCTGGGTACGCCAGGGCGGACGCAATCAGCCCTTGGCCCGGCGGCTCGGCACACCCAAGGCGTTGTTTCTCGACATCTTGAGCGCGCAATTTCGCACCCGCGCCGCGCGCGCCAACATCGCATTCAATCCCGGATTCGCCGGCGCCTATGATTTTTCTCAGAGCCCCGATTTCAGCACGCTGATGCGGCAGTTTCTCGATGGGCTGCCGGAGGGCGGCCTCATCATGTGTCATCCCGGCTTCGTCGACGAAACCCTCGTCAGCCTCGATCCGCTCACCGACCAGCGCGAACACGAATACGCTTTTCTCGGCGGTGAGGATTTCCCGCGGCTGCTGGCTGCGAACAGGGTTACATTGCGTTGATATCCGTCAAAACCGCGCCGGGCGTGTTGTCGCATACAGAAATTTAATTCCGCCCAGCACTACTTGCGACACAAAATGCCCCTACATCTCTCCCGCGCTTCGAAGCGAAGGAGAACGCCATGACCCCGCAAGAACGCCAATTGGTTGACGATCTTTTCGACCGGCTCTCCAAGGTGGAGAGCGCGCCGCGCGATCCGGACGCGGTCGCAGCCATCGCCGAAGGCCTGCGCAATGCGCCCAACGCCGTTTACGCGCTGGTGCAGACCTGCCTGCTCCAGGATGAAGCGCTGAAGCGTGCCCACAACCGCATCCAGGAACTGGAGGCGGGCAGGCGCCGGCGAACAACATCAATCCGGCGGGTTCCTCGATTCGATGCGTGAGGCGATCTTCGGACAGGATCAGCCGCGCGGCTCGGTGCCGAACGTCCGGCCGCCCGAGGTTGGCAGCCGCCCGGTATGGAACAGCGGCCAGGTGATGCAGCAGACACAGTCTCCCGGACAATATAGTCAGGCGCCCTACGGTCAGCCCTATGGTGCGCCCCAGGCGCCGATGGGCGGAGGGGGCGGCTCATTTTTGGGAACCGCGGCAGCCGCGGCCGCCGGAATGGTCGGTGGGTCGCTGCTGCTCGGCAGCATCCGCTCGATGATGGGCGGCAGCCACCAAGGCTTCGGCGATACGGCCGGGATTGGCGATCGGGCCGCGAGCCAAACTCCGCAGAGCGATCAATCCGGCAGCGACCTTGCGCGCGACGCCGGCGTCAACGACATCGGTTCATCCGGCGGCCGCGCCGACGACAATTCGCGCGCCGGATTGTTCGATTCTGCGTCGAACGATTCCGGTGACAGCGACGATCACGACGACATGGATCTCGATTCCGATGATTTCGGCGGCGACGGCGACAGCGACTACGCCTGATCCGTTTCCGGCGCTTAAATGCAAAACGGCCGCTCGAATCGAGCGGCCGTTTCAGTTTTTAGCGCAAAAGAATCAGATCACGACGACCCGCGCTCCGACATTGACGCGGCTGTAGAGGTCGATCACATCCTCGTTGCGCATCCGGATGCAGCCCGACGAGACGTTGGTGCCGATGGTCCAGGGCTCGTTGGAGCCGTGGATGCGATAGAGCGACGATCCCAGATACATCGCGCGTGCGCCGAGCGGATTTTGCAGGCCGCCTTCCATGTGCCGCGGCAGATCGGGGCGGCGCGCCAGCATTTCCGGCGGCGGCGTCCATGCCGGCCACTCCTTCTTGGCGGAAATCTGCTTGACGCCCGACCAGGTGAAACCGGGGCGGCCGACGCCGATGCCGTAACGCATCGCCTTGCCGTTCTCCTGCACCAGGTACAGAAACTTGTTGGGCGTATCGACGACGATCGTGCCGGCGCCTTCCTTGCCCTGATAGTCAACAAGCTGCTTTTCGAATTTCGGATTGAACGCGCGCTGCGCCGGGTCGCTCGCATCTTCCTGCTGGCGCAACGTCTGCTGCGGCTCCATCGGCGGCAACAGCGAACGCCGCGGCTCGTATGATGGCTGCTGCTGATACCGCTCACCTTGGGTAGGTCCGTCGCCGAACAGGAATTCGATGAACCCGCCGCCCAGATTGGAGCGCTCGGCAGAGGCCGTTCGCACCGGCGCAAGCGGCCGCTGCACGGATGGATCGGCGTAGATCACGCTGGGTCCGGAGAGCGGCGCTAATTCGATCGCCGCGGCTTGATGAAGTCCGGCGCCTAGAAAAGATGCGCCGGCAAGCAGCGCAAGAGACATTGTTTTGAACATCGACGTACTCTGTACTGTTTCGTCACTGTTGCGTCGCGCGAGCGCCCGCTTCGAGCGCCCTTGCACGCCACCAATTAAAATCAAAACCGCATCGGTTTGGTAAACAGAACCGGCGTTTCGATTCACCACGTCGTCAATTCCGCGCGGTTTTGTCCGCTAGCGTTTATTTTCGGTGAATGGCGGGCACGCATGGTTAATCGTTTGGGTGTGGCCTCAAGCGCACGCATCATCAGGAATTTTCCGCGTGAACCTCATGTTAAATCGCGTCCGGGTAAAACGTCACCAGTGCAGGTCAGGAAAAAATCTCATGCCGGTTCATCGCAGACGTTTTCGCATTGAAGAAGCCTTCGCCGGCGACATGCCGATGCCCGCAGCCGTCGACGGCGACGGCGGCCCGATGCATCACGAGATCATGACCGAACTGCGCGCGCTGCGCGCCCAGATGGCCGGCGCCGGCCGCAGTGCGACCGCCGCGACGATCGACGCGTCACTCTCGCGCGGGGCCGCCGAGGCACATGCCTTGCTTGAAACCTATCGCGCCCAGATCGAGCAATGCGAGAAACTCAAGGTCGAACTCGACCTCATTTACGACGCCATCAGCCGGACCAAGCGGGAAATCGCGGTCCTGCACGGCAAGAGTTTCAACGGCGAGGAAATGGCCAAAGTCAACGGCGAGCTTGGCGCCGTGGTCGGCGGCACTGAAGAAGCGACACAGCAAATTCTCGAAGCCGCCGAATCGATCGACCAGGCGGCGACCGCGCTGTCCAAGGTGACCTCGCCGGATCAGCAAAAGATTCTCAGCGAGGAAATCCAGGAGCGCGTCGTTTCCATCTTCGAGGCCTGCAATTTCCAGGATCTGACCGGTCAGCGCATCAGCAAGGTGATGACCACGATGAAATTCATCGAGAACCACATCACCGTCATGATGGACATCTGGGGTGGCGTCGATGCGATCAAGGCGCACGCGCCGCCGATCGTCGATACCCGGGAAGGCGCTGCAAGGCTGCTGAACGGCCCGAAGACGGAGGGCGAGGTCGGTCATGCCTCGCAGGACGACATCGACGCGTTGTTTGACTGAGCTTCGATTTCTTCCAGCCGCCGGGTGGCAGTACCCGGCGACCTCAATGGCCGCAGGTCAGGCGCGGGGCGCGCAGCGGACGTAGACCATGTTGCCGTAACGGGTCGCGGCATCCTTGTCGATGAAGCGGGTAATCAGCACGCGTCCGTCGAACGAGACGATCTCGCGGTCCTGCTCGCCGCCGGCCGGTCCGGGCGGACCGATATAGTTCTTGCCGCTCGGGCTGCCCTTGAGGCGCAATTCCTGCGGCGTCGCCTGGTCGGCCAAATGCATGACCACCCCGCCGGAAGAGCCGGCTCCGATCACGTAAGGCTGCTTGCACTGCGTCCGCGCCGCAGCTTCGGTGCGCGCGCGGTCATTGGGATTCTGGAACGAGGCCAGGCCCCAGCGGCCGACAATCTCGTCCGGGCGGATCGTCGCCGGCACCTCGGGCGCCACGCCGGGCTCGGGAGCCTCCGAAGGGGATGAGGATAAAGACGGCAGACTGAAGCTTCCGCACGCGCCCAGGAATATCGTCAGCGCCGAGGCGATCCCCAGATTGCCAACCGCGCGCGCGTTACGTGACCAGACCATGGCTTTCCCCCGAACAAATTCTTGGCCGCACTCCTCGCCCAGCCAAGCGTAAAACTGCTGTCGGAGCAATGACGTCCGGTAAATTACGCCGGCGCTCCGATTTGGTTTCCAAAAGCATCCTATATCGGCCTCACTAAGGGCTTAACCCCCTTGCTTGACAGGATCAGCGTCAAGCCATATTCCCGGACGCACGTTTAGCACTCCGAGAGCGCGATTGCTAAGGATGCGAGCTGTTTTTGCCCCTTGGCGGTGTCGAATACGCCCGTATTCCGATCCGCTGTCGATAGCAAACCCGACCTGAAAACCAAGCCTCCAAAAGGAACCGTCATGGCTAAAACCAAATTTCGTCCGCTGCATGACCGTGTCGTGGTCAAGCGTATCGACGCCGAAGAAAAAACCAAGGGCGGCATCATCATTCCCGACAGCGCCAAGGAAAAGCCCTCGCAGGGCGAAATCACGGCGGTCGGTCCGGGCGGCCGCGACGAATCCGGCAAGCTGATCCCGATCGACCTCAAGGTCGGCGACCGCGTGCTGTTCGGCAAATGGTCCGGCACCGAGGTCAAGCTCGACGGCGAGGAGCTCCTGATCATGAAGGAATCCGACATCATGGGCGTGCTGGTCTAAGGCACGCTTCCCTCACCCTGAGGAGGCAGCGAAGCTGCCGTCTCGAAGGGCCGTGCATCCACAAGCTCATCCTTCGAGACGCGGGCAAGGGCCCGCTCCTCAGGATGAGGTTCATTTCCAGGAGCATTTCAAATGGCTGCCAAGGACGTTAAATTTTCCGGAGACGCGCGCGATCGCATGCTGCGCGGCGTCGATATTCTCGCCAATGCGGTGAAGGTGACGCTTGGCCCCAAGGGTCGCAATGTCGTCATCGAGAAGAGTTTTGGCGCACCGCGCATCACCAAGGACGGCGTGACCGTCGCCAAGGAAATCGAGCTCGAGGACAAGTTCGAGAATATGGGCGCGCAGATGCTGCGCGAAGTCGCCTCCAAGACCAACGACACCGCCGGCGACGGCACCACCACCGCTACCGTGCTGGCGCAGGCGATCGTGCGCGAAGGCGGCAAATCGGTTGCCGCCGGCATGAACCCGATGGACCTCAAGCGCGGTATCGAAATTGCGGTGCATGCCGTGGTCAAGGACCTCGAGAAGCGCGCCAAGCCGGTCGCCTCGTCTTCCGAAATCGCGCAGGTCGGCACCATCTCGTCCAACGGCGACACGGCGATCGGCAAGATGATCGCGCAGGCGATGCAGAAGGTCGGCAATGAAGGCGTCATCACCGTCGAGGAGAACAAGTCGCTTGAAACCGAAGTCGACATCGTCGAGGGCATGAAATTCGACCGCGGCTATCTGTCGCCCTATTTCATCACCAACGCCGAGAAAATGACCGCCGAGCTCGAGGACGTCTACGTGCTGCTGCACGAGAAGAAACTGTCCGGCCTGCAGTCGATGCTGCCGGTGCTGGAAGCCGTGGTGCAGTCGGGACGCCCGCTCTGATCATCGCGGAAGACGTCGAAGGCGAGGCGCTGGCGACGCTGGTCGTCAACCGTCTGCGCGGCGGCCTCAAGGTCGCCGCCGTCAAGGCGCCCGGCTTCGGCGATCGCCGCAAGGCGATGCTGGAAGACATCGCGATCCTGACCGGCGGCCAGCTGATCTCCGATGAGCTCGGCATGAAGCTCGAAAGCGTGACCATCAACATGCTCGGCCGCGCCCGCAAGGTCGTGATCGACAAGGAAAACACCACGATCGTCAACGGCGCCGGCAAGAAGAAAGACATCGAAGCCCGGGTCGGCCAGATCAAGGCGCAGATCGAGGAGACCACCTCCGACTACGACCGCGAGAAGCTGCAGGAGCGTCTGGCCAAGCTCGCCGGCGGCGTCGCGATCATTCGCGTCGGCGGCGCGACCGAGATCGAGGTGAAAGAGAAAAAGGATCGCGTCGAGGACGCCCTCAACGCAACCCGCGCCGCGGTGCAGGAAGGCATCGTGCCGGGCGGCGGCGTCGCGCTGCTGCGCGCCAAGAAGGCCGTCGGCCGCATCCACAACGACAATCCCGATGTGCAGGCCGGTATCAATATCGTGCTGAAAGCGCTGGAGGCTCCGGTCCGCCAGATCGCCGAGAACGCCGGGGTCGAAGGCTCGATCGTGGTCGGCAAGATCCTCGAGAACAAGTCGGAGACGTTCGGCTTCGATGCGCAGACCGAAGAGTATGTCGACATGGTCGCCAAGGGCATCATCGATCCGGCCAAGGTGGTGCGCACCGCGCTGCAGGACGCATCCTCCGTTGCCGCCCTGTTGGTGACGACCGAAGCCATGGTCGCCGAACGGCCGAAGGAGCCGGCGCCGCCGATGCCCGGCGGTGGCGGCATGGGTGGAATGGGCGGCATGGGCTTCTGAAGTCCGGCCTCTTACCGACATCATCGACCGACCAAGGCCGCCTCCGGGCGGCCTTCTTTTTTGGCGAATGATGCAGAGGTTTGCTAAGGCTTGGTCCGGATTCGCAACCGAATCGAAAAAGCCTTCCGGTATCGCCTGATCTATCTTTCGAGGAATCCCCTATGCGCTCGCTTCTGTTCTGCCTGATCGGTCTGATGACCGCCTCGTCGGATCTCGCCTTCGCCCAGATGAAGCTCTCGCCGAAAGCAGCGCCGGGCGCCAACGAAGTCAGATATTTCACTTCCATCGATGGCCTGATGGACGGCAATGCCGACGTCATCCTCAAGGAAACCCGTCAGGGCAAGACCGTCACCTCGGCGGTGCTCGACGTCTGCTACCCGGCCGCGAAAGGCTCCGGCCGCAAGGACCGCTTTGTCGCCAACCTCGCGGTCAACGGTCAGACCTTGACCGGCGCCACGCAGAGCATCGATGACAAATTGCCCGTGACGGTGAAACTGGTGCGCAGGCCGACCGGCGACACCTTCGAATTCAAGGGCCAGATCAGCGTCGGCCAGACCGTGACGGACGTGGTCTCGACCGACAATTCCGATCTCAGTGAAAAGGAATTCCAGGACAACCAGACCACCGATGACGGTATCACGGCCGCGCCCAGGGATTTTACCGAGGTTTCTCCGGAATCGATCGGCGTGAGGGTGAAGCTCGACGCGGCGCTGGATTTCCTCAAGGGACTAAAGGGGCAGGACGTCGAGGTTTCGCTGAGCAGCCTCACCGTCTCCTGCGATGCGCTGCGCGCCGGCCAGCAGACGATCAACATCAGTGTCGATCCGGAGCGCGCCGCAGCATTGATTGCGAAGTCGAAGTCGCTGCCCGGCGTGATCGCGGCGGGGTGGACCAGCGGCATCGTTGAGATGGAGCGCGCGATCCGTTTCAATGCCGCCGATTGGCGCGAGGGCGACAAACTCAACAAGGACAAGCTCGCGGCGGCGATTTCCAACGTGCTGGCAAAAACGCTTTCGGCGAAAGCGTCGGCGCCGACATGGAACGCCAATACCGGAAAGCTGAAATTGACCTTCAAGCGGCCGAGCCAGCTGTTCCCCGCGCTCGACCTGACCGAGACGATCGAGGTCAGCGCCCTGGTGGCGCCGGACAAGCCCGGCGGGTCGGACCGGCTGATGCTGTGGATCGGCAATCCCGTCATTTCGACCGCGGATGAAGCCGCGGGCCCAAAACTCAACCTGACTGAAGAGGCCGGTAGCGACGAGGAAGGCGAGCAGAAGGACGACAACGGCTCCGTCGACGCGCTGGCGAAGGAATTCAAGGGCCAACGCTGGGACGTGGATAAATCGGCCTGGAAATAACGCCGGTCCTCTGTCGGTCTCGCGTAGCCTGCGGCGCACCCTTTCCATGCATTTGCGCATTTGACATGCCGCACAGTCCGCCGGCGCCTGCGCCGACATGATTCTGCGCGAGGGTTGAAATTTCAGTTGGTGTTGAGCCGGAATCGCAGCGTTTTCGTTCCGATGAACGACACGAAATCGCCCTGGCGCTTCCAGGTAGCGGCTTCGCTCAGTGCCGCGACCAGTTCATCGTCCGCCTGCGCCTGCGCCGGCGGACAGGCGCGATCCTCCAGAGGACCTGCGACAAAAATCACGGTATTGCCGGCGACCGAAAACTGGCCCTTGCCACCCTTGCACCAGAGTTCGAGGATCGTCTCGCCGCTGTCGCCGATCTCCATATTCGGTATCCGTTTCGATCCGGGCTGACGTGCCACATCCAGCGTCATCTCAAGTCCGAACGGAAACTCGTCATCGGCGCTGGCGGGATTGGCGTTCAAGGCGGCCGCGGTGAGGGCGAGCGCCGCTGCGGCCCGCCGCAAAAAACCTGTCGCACAAAACATACGGCCCCTCGAATGTCCCGGCATCCACAGCCCGCGTTGTTCTAATCGGCGAGCGTGCCATTGACCAGATTGGCAGCCACAAAAATTGTCGGCTCATAAAAAATCCCCGCGGGCCATCGGCCGCGGGGACTTTCGTCGGTGTCGTCAGGACGGCTCGCTTATTTCAGGACCATCTCCGTAAACGGATAGACATAGGCCTGCAACATCACGAGAAGGCCGACAAGACACGCCAGCGCGATCGAATGCTTGAACACGAAGCGCAGAATCGTGCCTTCGTGTCCGTACCAGTTGGTGGCGGTGGAGGCGACGACGATCGACTGCGCGTCGATCATCTTGCCCATCACGCCGCCGGAGGAGTTGGCGGCGGCCATCAGGATCGGCGACAGGCCGAGTTGCTCCGAGGTGATCTTCTGCAGATTGCCGAACAGAATGTTAGACGCCGTATCCGAACCGGTCAGCGCCACACCCAACCAGCCGAGCAGCGTGCCGAAGAAGGGATAGAGCACGCCGGTCGCGGCGAACGCCAGACCGAGCGTCGCATCGACGCCCGACAGGCGTGTCAGCGTGCCGATCGCCAGCATCGCCGAAATCGTGATCAGCGAAATCGCGCACAGCTTGATGGTGCGGCCGTATTCGTCGAGATCATCCTGGCCGGCGAAAGCCCCAGATGAAGCCGGAAATGATCGCGGCGATCAGCATGCCGGTTCCGGTGAACGACAGATAGGTGAAGTCGAACACGCGCCTTCCGGCGTCGGCTTCGCCGCCACCGGCGGCATCTTGTTGATCATGTTGTTCAGTTCGGGGACCGGATACTTCCAGATGAAGATCGAGTTCGCCCAGGTCTTGAACGAGCCACTGCCCCAGATCAGCATCACGACGCAGACGATGATCCACGGCAGCAGCGCACTCCAAAGCTCCTCTTGCGTCAGCGGTGTCTTGTCCATCAGCTTCGGCGCCGTCATCGTCGCCGCCGACTCATCGTTGCCGCGCAGCGCCGGCGACAGCCAGAGCTGCTTCGGCTGCCAGACTTTCAGGAACAGGATCAGGCAGCCCATCGAGATCAGCGAAGCGCCGATATCGACGATCCAGGGATTGATGTAGTTCGAGATCACGAATTGCGGGATCGCGAACGACACGCCGGTGACGAGAATGGCCGGCCAGACGTCCTTCATGCCCTTCCAGCCGGCGAACGCCCATACCACCCAGAACGGCACGATCAGCGAGAACACCGGCAACTGCCGTCCGACCATCGCGCCGAGAATATAGGGATCGAGGCCGGTCACCGAAGCCAGGCCCTGGATCGGCGTGCCAAGCGCGCCATAAGCAACCGGCGCGGTATTGGCGATCAGCGACAGACCGGACGCGGCGAGCGGTGAGAAGCCGAGCCCGATCAGGACCGCGCCGGTGACGGCGACCGGCGTACCAAAGCCCGAGGCGCCTTCGAAAAACGCGCCGAACGAAAACGCGATCAGCAGCAGTTGCAGGCGCCGGTCCTCGGTGACGCCGCCGACGGCGCGTTTCAACAGTTCGAATTGGCCCGTTGCAACCGTGAGCTGGTAGAGAAAGATGACGTTCAGCACGATCCAGCCGATCGGGAAGAAGCCGGCCACGACACCAAGCAGAGATGCGCGGATCGACATGCCCGCCGGCATGGAGAAGATGAAGATCGCGATCAGGTTGGTCAGGATCACGGCAATGATGGCCGCGATGTGCGCCTTGACCTTGCCGCTGGCAATCAACACCAGGAGCGTGACCACCGGAATGGCGGCGGCGACCGTCGACAGCGCCGCGTTGCCAAGCGGGTTATAGACTTGATTCCACATTGCGGTTCCTCCCCACGCCATTATGCGGCGCCCCCACCAGCGTGGACGGTCGGGCGTGCCTGGCGTGATCGCGGGTACTATTCTAGCGATGCGCGAAATGAGCCGCGAATTTGGCGTTGCCAAAACCCGCTCACAACCTCGCGAAGTGTGAAGGTCCCCCGCCCCTCGCCGTTCCGCCATGCTAGGGTTGACTCGGCGGCCGGGACAAGCCAACGCAGAGCCTGAAACTTACAACTTTAGTCTAAGCACCCCAATTCTCCCATTTTTTCAGGCCCTTGAGGCCTTTTTCCCGGAGACCGCAATCTGTGAACAACATCCGCTCGACGCTCGCGATCGTATGGCGGATCGCTGCTCCCTATTTCCGTTCCGAAGATAAACTGGCCGGCCGCGTGCTGCTCGCGGCGGTGATCGCGATCGAGCTCTCGCTGGTTTTGATCAACGTGCTGCTGAACCAGTGGAACAACCGCTTTTACAATGCGCTTCAGGAGAAGAACTGGGACGGTTTCGTCAGGGAAATCGCCATCTTTTCGCTTTTGGCGACGTTCTACATCGCGCTTTCGGTCTATCAGCTCTATCTCAATCAATGGCTTCAGATCCGCTGGCGGCGCTGGATGACCACCACCTATCTCAGCCAATGGCTTCACAACGCCAACCACTATCGCATGCAGCTGCAGGGCGATGCCGCCGACAATCCGGACCAGCGCATCACCGACGACGTGAAACTGTTCGTCGATCAAACGCTGAACATTGGCGTCGGCCTCTTGAGCGCGGTGGTGACGCTGGCGTCCTTTATCGTCATCCTGTGGGGCCTGTCGTCGGCATCGCCGTTGCACATATTCGGCCGCGAGTTCGATATCCCCGGCTATCTGGTGTGGGGCGCGCTGATCTACGCGATCTTCGGCACCGCGCTGACGCAATGGATCGGCTCGCCGCTGGTCAACCTTGATTTCCGGCAGCAGCGCTTCGAAGCCGATTTCCGCTTCAACCTGGTTCGGGTGCGCGAAAACTCCGAGCAGATTGCGCTATTGCAGGGCGAAAGCGCCGAACGGCAGCGGCTTTCGGACCGCTTCGGCCGCGTCGTCGACAACTGGTACGCCATCATGCAGCGGACCAAGCGGCTGACGGCGTTTACCGCGAGCTATTCGCAGGCCGCGGTGATTTTCCCCTACATTCTGGTGGCGCCGGCTTATTTTGCCGACAAGATTCAGCTCGGCGGCATGATGCAGACCGCATCCGCCTTCTCCAGCGTGCAACAGGCGCTGTCGTTTTTCGTTTCGACTTATCGGACGCTGGCGGAATGGCGGGCGGTCGTCGCGCGCCTGGACGGATTTGAGATGGCGATCTCCAGCGCCAATACCCTGGCGACCAGGGCCGACTCGATCGATGTGGTGGCCTCGACCGGCAGCAATCAGATCGATCTGGAGCAACTTCTCGTCAGGCTGCCGAACGGCAAGCCATTGGTCGCAGCCGACGGCTTCAGCATTCGCAGCCATGAGCGCACCCTGGTCACCGGGCCGTCCGGCGCCGGCAAGTCGACCTTGTTCCGCGCCATCGCCGGTGTCTGGCCGTTCGGGAGCGGCTCGATTGCGATCCCTGCAAAGGCCACGCTGATGATGCTGCCGCAGCGGCCGTATTTTCCGGTGGGCTCGCTCAAGGCTGCGATCGTCTATCCTGCGGAGGCGAGCGCGTTCGGTTCCGATCAGGTCGCGGATGCGCTGATCTCGGTCGGCCTGCCTCAGCTCGCCTCGCAGCTGGAGGAAGAAGCGCATTGGAACCGAATGCTTTCGCTGGGCGAGCAACAGCGCCTCGGGCTCGTACGCGCGCTGTTGCACGCGCCGCAATATCTGTTCCTCGACGAAGCGACGGCCTCGCTGGATGAAGCCTCGGAGGCGGCGCTTTACCTTCTGCTGGAAGAGAAATTGCCGGCCGCCACCATCGTCTCGATCGGTCATCGCTCTACGCTCGAGGCCTTCCACCAGCGCCATGTCGTGCTGACCCGTGATGGCGATCGATTTCGCCTGCAGGACCAAAACGCGGACGCCAAGGCGTCATAACCACAGACCCCCGGCAATTCGCGGCGCGCTACAACCAGCGCTGCGGCCACGGCCGGCGGCGGGTCCACCGGCGCGTATTCCTCGCCGCCCCTCGCCAATCCAGACGCATTTGGCTCACCGCAAAACAAAGGGGCGGCAGATCGCTCTGCCGCCCCCGTGGTCTCGAGAGAATGACTTACTTCAGGTTGGTCATCGCCGTCAGGTCAGCCGAGAGCTTGGCGATGCCGGCTGCGCCACACCAGTTCGAACCGAACGCAGTCGTGCCGTTGCCGGGATTGATCGCGGTTACGAAGCCCGGGCTGGAGTTGGTGGTGCTGTAATCGCTGGTGAAGGCGTTACAATTGCCCTTCGAGAGGTTCGTGTCGGAGTAGCGCAGATCGAGCGTGAAGACCTTGTAGGTAAAGCCGATGCCGATATTCCAGGTGTTGTAGCTGGGCTCCGGAATGCCGTTGGGGAAGGGTCCGCCAAAGGCAGTAGCAACGGTGGTGCCGTAGAACGCATCGGACGTTCCGAGCCACTGCCGGCCGAACTCGCCGGAGATATACATGCCGACGCCGCTGCTGCCGAACGTCGTGCTCGGCGCAGTCCACTTGCCGGTGATCGACGCGTAGTTGCCCCACGCTCCGAGGTTCAGGAAGTTCGGCGAGTAGTATTCGTTGACGCCGACCTGCCACTGGTCGTTGAGGGTGATATTGACCTTGGCATAACCTTCATAAAAGCTGGCGCTTTTCTTGGCGAAGTTGCCGTTGATTGGCAAACCACCGCCGATCTGGCCGAAATCGGGGGTGCCGCCGAAAACTGCGCAGTTACCCTGGAGCGTCGCGCCTTGCGAGCCGAAGCACTGTCCACCCGGATAGATGTAACCCCAAACGCCGAAGTCGAAGGCGAACATGCCGACGGTCGGGCGAATACCACCGTAGATGTCGATTTCAGCCGCCGCGCGGTTCGGGAAGGAGATGCTCTCACCGGCGGCGCCGATGTAGAGCTGCACGTCCTTGTTGATGTTGTAGCGCGGCTCGAAATAGGCGGCGACCGACGGCTTGTGGTTGGACTGGGTAATGCCGCGGAAGATGTAATCGTTCATGAGCGCGCTGCCGAAGGCGAAATCCCAAGGCTCGAACGGCGGCGGCGGCGGCGCCTTGACAGCCTTTACTGGCATATCCGCCGCGAAAGCCGAACCCGCAGCCATCGCCAGCACTGCCGCGGTCAAAACCAGTTTCTTCATGACGGTCCCCATCTAAAAAACAGCCCAGCTCCGGCGCCCCCCAGGGACAAGCGATAACCGACTGCAACCAAATTCCTTAACTGACCGCAATCTGGAACGCGCCATCCATCGCGTGAAGCAAAAAAGACGAGCATCTGCTGACTTTTTAGGCGTTATGACCGTCCCACCAAATGTTGTCGGCGGGTGTTGCATTCCGACAACAACTTTGACCGATTTCAGTGTCGGCCAACCGACTTTTGCGGCGGAAACTGCACATCCGACTTGCTCAAGGACCGGTTGGCTCGGCCGACCGACCGACAGATCGAAAACCCTCCAGCCCGGAGGCGTTCCCAACGAAAAGGGCCGCAGCGATCACCCGCTGCGGCCCTGAAACGTGACCCGCTGACCGGGACGCGCTCGGCTATTTGTCGTCATCTCCGCTGGAAGACGACGGGCTCGGCGAAGTCTCGCTGGCCGAATGTCCCCATGACGGTGCGGGATTTGATGCAGCCGGACTGGGAGCCGCCCAACTCGGTGCCGCCGGGGGCGGCGTCGGAGCCGGCCTCGGCGCGGGAGCCGGCTTTGGTGCAGCCATCGGCGCCGCAGGCTTGGGTGCGGGGGGCCTGGGTGCGGGAGGCTTGGCTGCCGGGGCCGCCTTCTTTTTTGCTGCCGCCTTCTTGGCTGACTTCTTCGGCGCTGCCGCCTTCGACTTCTTGGCGGATTTCTTCGCGGACTTCTTGGCCTTTTTCACCGACTTCCTGGCCGACTTCTTCGAAGATTTCTTCGCGGATTTTTTCTTCGCTGTCACAACACTTTTCTTGCCCTTTTTAGCCTTCTTGCTTTTCTTGCTCTTTTTCCCTTTAGCCATCGTGATCCTCCTGTTGCCGCCGATCAATGTCTATCGAGCGTTTCAAGTCGTCCGCCTCAAGCGCGGGGCCAATCGGTCAGTTCAATCCTGGCCGGGGACCGCCTGTCGCCCAATCGAGAAGCTCAATCGTGTGCACCACAGGAACTGACGTGCCGCCGGCAATCTGAACCATGCATCCAATATTGCCCGCAGCAATCATGTCCGGCTTGACCATCGCAATATTGGCGACCTTTCGATCGCGCAATCGGTTCGCAATGTCAGGCTGGAGAATGTTGTACGTCCCCGCCGAACCGCAACACAAATGGCTCTCGGGTACATCTTTCACCACGAATCCGTTCTTGGAAAGCAATTCTTTCGGGGCTTGCGTGATTTTCTGTCCGTGCTGCAGCGAACAGGCCGAGTGATAGGCGATGACGATGTCGCTGTGTTGCTGCGGCGGCTGCAGATCGATGCCGCTGACATACTCCGTGATGTCTTTGGCCAGCGCCGAGACCTTCGCCGCAGCGGCAGCGAAATCACGGTCCTCGCGCAGCATGAAGCCGTAGTCCTTGATCACCGTGCCGCAACCGGATGTCGTCACCAGGATGGCGTCGAGGCCGCCCCGCTCGGCTTCCGCAGTCCAGACCGCGATGTTGGCGCGCGCCCGCGCCAGAGCGTCGCCGTCACGTCCGAGGTGGTGGGTCAGCGCGCCGCAACATTGCTCGTCCTTGACCAGCACGACCTCGATGCCGTGACGCGTCAACAGATTGATGGCGGCCTGATTGATGCGCGGTGCCAGCACCTGTTGGGCGCAACCCTGCAGCAATGCGACACGTCCGCGCCGTTCGCCCAGGGCCGGAAAAACGCTTCCGCCTGATGGTCCCGGCGCCGGCAGGCGGCCCGGCGCCAGCGCCAGCATCGCCTTGATTCGACGCAATAAAGTCGGCGTCGCCGATGCCGTTTTGGGGCTTGGCAGCAACGCGGTCAGTGGCCGGCCAAGCCGCGCCAGGATCATGCTCAAGCGGAACAATCCGGGCCGCGGCAGTACCCAGGCCAGCACCGCTCGCAACGCCCGCTCGGTCAGCGGCCTGGTATATTCATTCTCAATCCTGACCCGGGCCTGATCGACCAGATGCATGTAGTTCACGCCCGACGGACAGGTGGTCATGCAGGCGAGGCAGGACAGACAGCGGTCGATGTGCTTGACCACCTCTTGCGTCGGCGGCCGGTTCTTTTCCAGCATCTCCTTGATCAGATAGATCCTGCCGCGCGGGCTATCGAGTTCGTCGCCGAGCAGCACGTAGGTCGGGCAGGTCGCGGTACAGAACCCGCAATGCACGCAGGCGCGCAAAATCTTGTCGGCTTCCGCGATATCGGGATTGGCGAGTTGAGCGAGGCTGAATTCGGTTTTCATGCCGCGGAACCTCGCAGCATCCGGCCGCGGTTGAGGATGCTTTTCGGGTCGAAGCTGTGGCGGACGCGTTCGGCCAATGCGGCCAGGCCGCCTTGCTGCGGATGAAACACATCGACATTGCGGCGGACCTGCTCGGAGGCGCGCAGCAGCATGGCGTGGCCGCCGACCGCGTTGACGCGCGCACGCACCAGCGCGGCCTGGGCATCGGGCTTGGGCGGCAGTGCCGCCCAGATCAGGCCGCCGCCCCAGTCGTAGATCACATCGCCCCCGGTATCTCGCGCCAGTTGCCCGCCGAGCGCACCGCCGCAGGCCGGCGGACAAACGATCCGCCACACCGGCCAGGCTCCCAGCGCGCTGTCGGCCGCAAACGGCTTGATGTCGCGAACGGAACTCCAGACCGCCATTGAGGCGGCGTCTTCGATGATCTGCACCGTCCCGAACGGCGCGAGAGCCTTGCCGAGCGCGGCCGCGCGATGGGTAGCCGACGCGGTAATGCCCTCCAGCCGCAGCAAGGTGACCGCTTCTCGCGGCGATCCGAGGTCACCAAGTGCGTCCACCGCCACTCGAAACGCGGAATTCGGCACGTGCGCCGCACCGGACACATCGAACGGCGAGCCCAGCGCCGCCGTCATCGCCTTGTTTGCGGTGATATCATCGAGCCCCCGCAGCACCAGCGTGCGTTCGCTTTCGGGCCTCGGCATCACCTTTAACGTCACTTCGGTCATGACCGCGAGCGTGCCCCAGGACCCCGCCAGCAATTTGCAGAGATCATAGCCGGTGACGTTCTTCACCACCCGGCCACCGGCTTTGAAGCTGTCGCCGAAGCCGGACACGGCGTGGGCGCCCAGCAAATGGTCGCGGGCGCCGCCGGCCTTGATGCGGCGCGGACCCGCAAGCCCGGCACCGATCATGCCGCCGACCGTTCCGACGCCTGGCATGCCCAGCAATGGCGCGGTGTCGATCGGTTCGAATGCGAACTGCTGATTTTTGGAGTCGATCAGCGACAGCACGTCGGCGAGCGGCGCGCCGGCCTGGACCGTGATGATCAGCTCGTTCGGTTCATAGGCTTTCACCGCATTCAGCGCCGACAGATCGAGCAGCGCATTGGTCGCCATCGGCTGGCCGATCAGCCGCTTGGAGCCATGGCCGATGATTTCCAGCGGCTGGTCGCTGGCAATCGCCGCGCGCACCACCTGCTCGACATCCTTGGCGTCACGTACTCTGGAGGTGTCCACGTCTCGCGTTTCTCTTACGGCCATATTGCGATCGCCGTGTTTGTCGCAGCCATCCGGATCCCAGACCATCCTTCTAAAGGCGTGGCTGACAGGTACAAGGGCGAGCTTGACGAACGGCAACGCGGGCATCCCCGAACAGGTTGCATAACCGGATCGAGGGGCGACGCCATCCGCTCCCGCAGGCGCTTCCCCTCGAATCCAGGATCATAGCCGCGGATGACGCCCTTACTTCGACCGTTATCGAAGCATTTACGAAGACAATTCGCTATATATCGAATTATACCCGTCAATCGCGATGTAACCTGGCGCGCGATGATCGAGGTCAAGCAGTGAGGAGCAACCACCATGGATCGATACGCAATGAACGAAAGAACCATCAGCGAGGCCGTCAACGGCGGCGGCCTGCTGGTCGTCGCGCAATGGGAAGCCAGGGAGGGACAGGCCGACCGGATCGCCGATATTCTGTCGCGCTTCCTGCCCGAGGCGCAAAGCGAACCCGGCGCAAAGCTGTTCCTGATCTCCAGGGCAAAGGAAAATCCCGCACAGTTCCTGTTCTACGAACTGTTCCGCGACGAAGCCGCCTTCAAGGCGCATCAGGAAAGCGCGCATTTCAAGACCTACATCGCGGGCGAAGCGCTGCCGCTACTCGCCAAACGCGAACGCTCGCAATATGCGTTGCTGTAGGCCGCGCGACATCAAGAGGGCCCACGATTTGGGCCCTCTTGCCTTACCCTGTCACGGCCATGGCTAGAACCGCGGAAGTTCGGGGAAGGCGAGCTTGCCGCCGTGGACGTGGACGCGGCCGAGTTCGGCGCAGCGGTGCAGGGTCGGAAATACCTTGCCGGGATTGAGCAGGCCTTGCGCGTCGAACGCGCATTTCAGCCGCTGCTGCTGGTTGAGATCGATCTCGCTGAACATCTCCGGCATCAGGTCGCGCTTCTCGATGCCGACGCCATGCTCGCCGGTCAGCACGCCGCCGAGCTCGACGCAGACCCTCAGGATATCGGCGCCGAAGGCTTCGGCGCGCTCCATCTCGCCGGGCTGGTTGGCGTCGTAGAGGATCAGCGGATGCAGATTGCCGTCGCCGGCATGAAACACATTGGCGACGCGCAGCTCGTACTTTCCCGACAGGTCGCGGATGCGCGCCAGGGCCTCCGGCAATTTGCCGCGCGGGATGGTGCCGTCCATGCAGAGATAATCCGGCGAAATTCGTCCCACGGCCGGAAAGGCCGCCTTGCGGCCGGCCCAGAACAGATTGCGCTCGGTCTCGGAACTGGAAATCTGAACCGTGGTCGAGCCGCAGCCTTGCGCGATCGCCGCGACCCGGCTGATCAGCTCATCGACCTCGACGCCGGGACCATCGAGTTCGATGATCAAAAGCGCCTCGACGTCGAGCGGATAGCCGGCATGGACGAAGGCTTCGGCGGCGTGGATCGCCGGCCGGTCCATCATTTCCATGCCGCCCGGAATGATCCCGGCGCCGATGATTTCAGCCACGCATTGACCGGCCGCCTCAACCTGCGCGAAGCCGACCATCAGCGCGCGCGCGGTCTCCGGCTTCTGCAGGATCCGCACCGTGACCTCGGTGATGACGCCGAGCAGGCCTTCGGACCCCGTGATGATCCCCATCAGGTCGTAGCCGCCGCTCTCGGCGGACTTGCCGCCGACCCTGATGATTTCGCCTGACATCAGCACGATTTCGCAGCCCAACACGTTGTTGGTGGTCATGCCGTATTTCAGGCAGTGCACGCCGCCGGAATTTTCCGCGACATTGCCGCCGATCGAGCAGGCGATCTGCGACGAGGGGTCGGGCGCATAGTAGAATCCGGCGTGGGCGACCGCCTCGCTGATGGCGAGATTGGTGACGCCCGGCTCGGTCACCACCACGCGGTTGTCGAAATCGATCTCGCGGATACGCTTGAATTTGCTCAAGCCCAGCAGCACCCCATCGGCCAGCGGCAGCGCGCCGCCGGACAGCGAGGTGCCGGCGCCGCGCGGCACCACCTTGATGCCCTGCTCGAAGCAATATTTCAGAACCTGCGCGACCTGTTCGGTGGTGTCCGGAAGCACCACGACCATCGGCGGCTGACGATAGGCCATCAGGCCGTCGAACTCGTAGGGGACCATTTCGGCTGAACTGTCGATCACGCCCTCGCCCGGCACGATCGCGCGCAACGCCGCCACGATGGCGTCGCGGCGGTTCAGAACCGCGTGATCCGATGCGGGCATCATGATGGTCATATGTAACTCTCCGGGGTCGCATCCGGCACAAGCACAGCCGCGCCCGTTGATTTTATCATGGCGAATCAAGCATGTCCGGACCGCTTTGGGTAGCTCGTCAGGCCATCGGCGGGCCGGGAATGCCAGCTATCCCAATAATGCAGGCGACAACCGATGAAACCCGGAAGCGTTTCGCGGCTTGTCCACCGCGCACCCCCCATGCCACAACGGCGGCGGAATCCCCTCCCGAACCCACGAAGAGCTCCCAATGAAAAAACTGACCCTGAGCGTGCTGGTTGTCATCGCATCATCGGCAACCGCATCGGCAGCGCTGGCGCAGGACGTCGCCGCCGGCAAGACCTCGTTCAACAAATGCCTGGCCTGTCACGCGATCGGCGATGGCGCCAAGAACAAGGTCGGCCCGGAGCTCAATGGGCTCAACGGCCGCAAGTCCGGCTCGGCGCCGGACTATTCCTATTCGGACGCCAACAAGAATTCCGGCATCACCTGGAGCGAGGCCGAATTCAAGGACTACATCAAGGACCCGAAGGCGAAGATTCCCGGTACCAAGATGATATTCCCCGGCATCAAGAACGAGAAAGAAGCCAACGATCTCTGGGCGTTTCTCGCGCAATACGACAAGGACGGAAAGACCAAGTAACCGCCATCGCAGCGCCGAGGCTACGCCGGTGCTATCGACATTAACGATGCCAGCGGCACGTCGAACGCGTACACGAAGCCGGTGGCCTCATAGGTCAGCCGCACATCGCCCTTGAGTTGCCTGCCGAGCGTCTCGATCAGCCGCGTCCCGAAACTGCGCTTGTCCGGCGCGGAAACCGCGGGGCCGTTCCTCTCGGTCCATGTCAGATGCAGACGCTGCATGCTGGGATCCAGCGTCCAGGCGATATCGACGCGGCCGGCGGGCACCGACAATGCGCCGAACTTCGTGGTGTTGGTGCAAAGTTCATTGAGGGTCATCGCAATCGCGATCACGGCTCCCGACGTCATCCGGACGTCAGGCCCCGCACATCGTGAATTTCGGCACATCGGGATTGTCGAAAGCCTCGGTAGCGCCGCGGATGATCGTGCCGAGATCCGCGCTGGTCCATCGAGCCTGCAAAAGCAGGTCGTGAGCCCGCCCCAGCGCCTGCAACCGCCCCTCGATGGCATGCTGCGCGTGTTCGGCGCCCGGCAGGTTGCGCAGGCTTTGAGAGGCAATGGCGCTGACCGTCGCCAGGGTGTTCTTGATGCGGTGGTGCAGTTCTTCGAGGATCAGCTTTTGCAGCCTGTCGGACGCCTCGCGCTCGCGGGCGTCGATGCCGGCCTGATCGAGCAGTTCCTGGGCGTTGATTTCCGCCTGGGCCAGCAGCAACCGAAGGCTGACGTTTTCCGCCGCCAGAAACTCCTGCGGAGGTGCTCCGCCGACCCTCAAATGGTGCCGGTCCTGATGATGATCGATTTCAAACATCGCCTACCCTATCACCATATGTCGGGTCCCGCTCATATCAATTGAGGTGGGTTCCGCCGCAATCGAGCGATTATTGCTGTTTTCGGCCTGATTATGCTGGCGTCAGGCGTGGCCGATCATGCTCTGCATCTCGACAATCATTTCGCTCGCCTCGAGCGGCTTGCCAAAAAAGCGGCTGTCGGCGGGAATATCGATGTTTGCCAGTTTCAACTGCCCGGATACCAGGATGATCTTGATCGGCGGCCAGCGCTCATGCACCGCATGCGCGAGTTTCAGACCATCCATACTGCCCGGCATCTGGATATCGGTGAAAAGCAACGCGATATCGGAACGCGACTCGAGGATTGCGACGGCTTCGTCGGCATCCACGGCCTCGACCGATGTAAAGCCGGCGTCTTCCACCATATCGACCGTGCGCATGCGCAGCAGCATTTCGTCCTCAACGACGAGAACGACGGCGGGAATAACGGAATGATCCAGAACCATCATGACGGCATTTCCGATGTGAGCGAAACAAATCCGCGCTATTGCTCAAACCTGATTGGCTCAGAATGACTACGAACACTGAGACAAGTTTCTCAAAGCCGATATGATCCCGATGACCTCAAAATGCTCAAGGAAGAAGCCGCGCATGGGAAACGGACAGGGTCCGTTGTGAAAGAGGCCGCCAGCTGAGGCGGCCTCGACAATAAAAATGTTGCCTGGTCTATCGATCACCGCCAACCGCGATGGCGACCTCTGCCCCAGCCATAGTGATGACCGCGACCGCCACGCCCCATGTGGCCGGGTCCGTGACCTCCACGCGCAAGAATAACCGGGCTGTCAGAACTCGTGATCAGCGTATCCGCGGTAGCGCGCGGCATTGCAGAAGCGGATAGCGTCGGCATCGCCGCCAATGCACAGGCTGCGACGCCGATCAGCAATAGTCGTTTCATTTTGGAGATTCTCCTTGGGAGCCGCGTTATCGCGGCGAGGAGACAATGTTCCGGGAACCCATGAGTTCCGCTTTCAAATCAGGCGACCGCAATAATCATGCGGGGGAGGCGTTACCATCGCCGGCCCCAGCCGCCGCGCCAACGGCTTCCCCATCCGCCGCCGCCGCCTCGAACGAGCCGCACGACGAGGAGCAGCAATACCGCACCGATGGTGGCATTGACGATGGCGCTGATCACGCCAGTGCCGAGATGGATGCCCAGCTGAGGCAACAACCAGCTTCCGATAAAGGCGCCCAAAATCCCGACAAGGAGATCACCAATGATCCCGAAACCGGTACCGCGCACGATTTGACCGGCCAGCCAGCCGGCAACGAGACCCACAAACAAGATGACCAGGAGGCTTTCGCTCGACATATTCATTGTGGCACCCCGGCTTGTTGGTTCAAACGCAGCATCGCAAGCCGATCTGCGGCTGTCTGTGCAAATTTGATCAGTTAAATGCGGTTTCGCTTGGCGCTGGGTACGGCTGAGGCGGAATCGTTCTGCGCGATTTGTTCGACCAGCATCCTCATATGTTGCGGCATTCGTTCGGGCTTGCCTGGCAGGTCGATACGCAGCCGATCGCCGACTTCCTCGCAAATAGCGGCACTACTAACGCGGTCGATTTGAATACCATTTTGGGCAGCTGGATGGGTCATGAAATTCTTCTGGTTGGTTTGGCCGTGGTCAACATTCCCCGGTTCAATGGGACAACTGCAACCGAAGCTCAATTGTTCCGCTGTTGTTCTGTTGTTTCTGCTGATGCTCTCGCAAGGAAGCATTGCTCCAACGCAAGCGACGCTTCTCAGCCACCGCGCCTGAAGCATGTGGGGTCAGGCCATTGCGCCCAGCGTAAACACAAAAAGGCCGCGGATTTCTCCGCGGCCTTTTGCAGGTGGCTTTTTTCTCAGTAGCGATCGGTGCCGATGCCGACGCTGACGCCGGGAGCGCGGAAGCCGATGCCGCCACGATCTTCATAACCACGGCGCTCGATGTAGCGCTCGCGAGGAGCGTAATAGCCGTAGGAGTCGCGGATGATGACGCGCCGTTCACCGCGTTCCCGCCAGCAACGGCCGTTTTCGTTGCATACCATGCGGACGTTCTGGATGTTGCTGTCCGGAGCTACCGATGGATTGACAGTGAGCGGTGCAGCCGTGGCGGCAGTTGCGAAGAGCGCGCTTGCGCCCACCGCGAAAGAGATCGCTATCTTGTTCATGAAGTCCTCCTGACGGGATGTGTCGAAAGGTCAAACGGCCTTCCCGCTGCTTTGTTCCACCCCCAAGGGAATTCAATGGCCCGGATTGTCCGTAAACAACGTCGCCCTCAAATGATGCCCGTCGGAGATGATTATGGCGGCTAAAGCAACGAGCCAGCCTTCAATCGCATATTAACCTTCGACTTTACCCTCGACGCGATTGCCCTGGCCTCATTCACCCATGCATCGCTCAACCAAAGATAGAGGCGGAACTTAAAGCCGTTGGGCCCGTTCCTCTCTCTGGCTGACGTTCGTCGGCATAGATTCAAATGCATTGGAAAAAATCAGATGAGAAAAACGTTGATGGTTTCTGTGGCCGTTGCGGCCTTGTTGGCCGCGACCGGGCTTGCGACGGCCCAAGGTGTCAATCAGGGCGGGGTGAAGGAGTCTCCGGCTGCCGCTTCGCCCAAAGGTGATGCTGCGGCACCGATGAATGCGCCCGCGGCAAAGGGAGCCGAGACCGCTGCACCCGGCGCTGCGTCGAAAGAGGCGCCTCAACACGCGCAGGGCAAGCCGGATGCAAAAACCACCGGAGAGATGAAAGTCGATAGCAAGTCAAAAGCGTCAGATTCAACCAGTCCGACCGCCCCTTCGAAGGACATGAAGAATCCGACCGCCGAAACCAAGCCGACGTCCGACAGCAAGACGACGACCGGCGAAATGAAAGCCGACGGCAAGGCGAAGGCGTCTGATTCGACCACCACCTCGAAGGACCTGAAAACCCCGACTGCGGAGACCAAGCCTTCGACCACCGACAGCAAGACCACCACCGGCAATGCCGCAACCTCGGCCACAGCAGCGCCCCCGGCCGAAAAGCGCACCCAGATCACCTCGGCGATCAAGCAGGAGAAGGTCGAGGAAGTTACCAACGTGAACTTCAATCTCTCGATCGGCACCGCTGTCCCGGCCGGCGTCCGCTATCATGCGCTGCCGTCACGCATCGTGGAAATCTATCCGGAATGGCGTGGATACGAATTCATCCTGGTGCATGGCAAGTACATCATTCTTCGCCCGCACACCCACGAGATCGTTTACATCATCGAGGGTTAAACGAACTCGCCAGGCAAACGACAAACTAACTACAAGCAAACCAGAAGGGCGGCTCAAGAGCCGCCCTCATTTTCTGAGCCAATCGCTGCGGGACTTCATAATTGTCCTGGCCGGGAAGCTGCCACGGACGGGGCGGTGATTAAGGGTATTTTGCACCCTCGCGGTGCTGGCCACTGGTCAATATTGCTCAGTTTTCGAATCTACTTTCTTGCCCGCACGCATCTTCGGGACGAGCCTGGGTCGGCCAAAGCGGGTATGATGATCATCGAAAGCGATGACAGGCTCACATTCAGACGGAAAAACGCATGGTTGCCGCCATACCGCCGTCACAGCGCCCCTCTTTGCCGTCGATGCTGGATGTTGATCTGCCGGAGCCGCATGCTGCGGTGACGGAGGCCGACGAGACGGAGATGCCGCTGCCGTCCGATCCGCGGACGTTCTTTCTCGGGGGTTTGTTCGCACTGGGTGCCTTGGCGGCGCTCTATGTGGCAAGCTCCATCATCCTTCCCGTCGTGCTCGCCTTGGTGTTGAATCTCCTTCTTCAACCCGCCGTCCGTCTCTTGGGGCGTGTGCATTTACCCCGTGCCGTCGGAGCGCTCTTGACCGTCCTGCTGGTCATCGGAGCGCTTGTAGGTCTCGTGGCGGCCCTATCGGTCCCGGCCGCGACCTGGGCTGAGCGGCTGCCCGAGGGCATACCGCGCCTGGAGGCACATCTGCAGGTTATGAAAGGGCCAATCCAAGCATTGCAAAAGGTTATCCAACAGGCCGAGCAGGCTGCAGACGCTCCCCCTGGCCGGGGTTCGATCGTTTCCGTTCGCCGCGATCTTGGCATAACCGGCGCACTTTTCGCAGGGACGCGCTCCGTACTCGATGGCTTGTTTACGACTTTCCTGGTGCTCTATTTTCTTTTGGTAGCGGGCGACATATTCCTTCGGCGCATCGTCGAAATCCTGCCGACGTTCAGCAACAAGCGACAAGCCGTCGATATCTCTCAGCAGATCCAGGAGGACATATCGGCCTATCTGCTGACAATCACGGCCATGAATGCCGCGGTGGGTGTCGCGACGGCGGCCGCGATGTATCTTTGCGGCCTGGGAGACCCCTTGTTGTGGGGTGCCACAGCCTTCCTGCTCAACTACATTCCAATTTTGGGGCCGCTTTTCGGGATCTTCATCTTCGTGCTGGTCGGAATGTTGAGCTTCGAAAGCTTATGGTGGGCTTTACTGCCGCCGGCCCTCTACCTTGGCATTCACCTCGTCGAGGGTGAAACACTGACGCCTATGCTGCTCGCGCGGCGCTTTACGCTAAATCCGGTGTTGATCATCCTGTCGCTGGTATTCTGGTTCTGGATGTGGGGCGTGCTTGGCGCGATCTTGGCCGTACCGATGCTGGCCATCCTGAAGATCATTTCTGACAGGTTGCGCCCGCTCAAGGCCCTGGGGCACTTCCTCGAGGGGGAATAGCGGTATCGCCTGGAGCGGGCTTTGATCGACAGCGCGCCTGGATCGCCATTGATGACCGGGTGATGCGATCAGGGAACCTTTCGCTGCCGAGCCGCCTGCCGCTGAGCTGGCTGAATCCGGGAGCGTCCCGAATTTTTCGAAAGCGAGCAATATTGACCGGCATGTCTGGAACCCCAAGCGTATGCTGGTTCGATCACCGACCCACCATGGGCAACAATCGGTGACTGAGAGTGTCGCGCTCCCGCCTGGTCCAAGGAGGAGCATCATGCATTCCACTCAACCCAATCCACTTTTTAGCGTTGCGGAGATCGGAGTTCTGAACTGCTCCGGATGCGGCAAACCGATGCGGTTGGCCCGCATCGAGCCGGACAAGCCGGGTTTCGATCTGCGCAGCTTTGAATGCGCAAAGTGCAATACCGGCGAAACCTTCCTGATGGCCATTTAAGTGAGCCCGCGCAGTCATTGAATGAGTTCGCCATTATCCCGTGATTTCGCGTGTTTTCCGGCAATGTTAAGGACGACGGTCTTTAGGGCCGCGCACCGGTTGCTATCGGGTGCCAGAGTAGCCATCTGAGTAGATGACGCGATCGGATCGCTTCGACAGCGCATGTCCCGAAACGCCGAGCCTTAGCCACGCCAAATCGTACGGACGGTATCGACCAACGGCATGTCGCTTCGACATGCGCGTCACGGGTCAGGACAACCTATGGCCATCGAACATGCCTCCGTGCAGGTCGCGCGCAAGCCCTGGGGGGTCGCCGATCTGCATCCCTGGAGCAGCATCGACGGTTCCGGCGATGCGGTTGGAGAATTGTGGTTTCAGCGCGCCGCTCAAAATGCACCCATCCCGGCCCTGCTGCTCAAGTTGCTGTTCACCAGCGAGCCATTGTCGATTCAGGTTCATCCCGACGATGCGTTTGCGCGCTCGATCGGTTTGCCGAACGGCAAGACCGAGGCATGGTACATTCTTTCGGCAACGCCGGACGCGCGGATTGCCGTTGGCTTGAAGCAATGTCTCACGCCGCAGGAATTGCGCGCGTCGATCAGGGACGGCTCAATTGCCGATCTGGTTCAATGGCGTCCAGCCGTCAAAGGCGACATCATTTTCGTCCCCGCCGGCACGATCCACGCCATCGGCGCCGGGATTGTGCTTGCCGAGATTCAGCAACGCAGCGACGTGACATTCCGGCTGTTCGACTTTGGCCGGCGGCGCGAGTTGCACGAAGAGCACGCCGTTGCCGTTTCCGATGCCGGGCCGGTTCAGCTTCAATCAGGTCCACGACGTCTCACCGCAGCTCGGACGGCACTCGTCTCGAGCCCGCATTTCATCCTTGAACGGATCGATCTTCCGGCGAATTCGAATTGGTCACTGGATGCCGACCGGGAAACCTGGATCCTTGTGATTGAAGGGCGCGCGCGGATCGGATTGATAGCTGCGTCGGTCGGCGATGCTGTCTTCGCCGAAGCCGATCGCGCCAGCATTGAAGTCGGTCCCGATGCGATGAGCTGCCTGATCGCCTATCCAGGACCGGAGCCAACCATGCCGTTGCTGCAAGAATTGGGAGCGCAAGCGACCAAATCTGCCGGAACGTCCGCCTCACCCTCCCCGAAATCAAACGAGACCGCCGAGGCACAGACATGACACCGCTCCGCCGTATCGCCGTTATCGGCAATTCGCTGCCGCGCCGCTGCGGAATTGCAACTTTTACGACCGACCTGCAGCAGGCGATATCGACTTCACGCCCGAACCTGGAGACCACCATCGTGGCGATGACCGATCATGGTCAGGCCTATGATTATCCTGCGACGGTCGCTTTTCAGATCAAGGACGACAATATCGAGGAATACCTGCGTGCGGCGGACTTCCTGAATGCCGGCCGGTTCGACACCGTGTGCCTGCAGCACGAATTCGGAATTTTCGGCGGCGAAGCCGGCGCCCACATCCTGGTGCTGCTGTCGCGGCTCACCATGCCGGTGGTGACAACGTTCCATACCGTGCTGGCCAAGCCGACCGCCGTTCAACGCGCGGTGATGGAGCGCATCATCGAGGCGTCGTCGAAGGTCGTGGTGATGGCCAGGAAGGGCCGCGAGCTGCTGCGCAGCGTCTATCAGGTGCCGGACGACAAGATCGAAGTCATTGCCCACGGCATACCTGACGTCGCATTTGCCGGGCCCGATGAAGCGAAGGCCAAGCTCGGATTTGGCGGCAGGTCGGTCATTCTGACATTCGGCCTGCTGTCTCCGAACAAGGGTATCGAAGTCATGATCGACGCCATGCCGTCGATTCTGAAACGCCGCGCGGATGCCGTGTATGTCGTGCTCGGCGCGACGCATCCCAATCTGGTTCGGGACCAGGGCGAGGCCTATCGCGAGAGCCTGATAGCGCGGGTGCGTGAACTTGGCGTCGAGGATCACGTGGTGTTCCTCGACCAGTTCGTCGATCAGGCCATGCTGCTCGAATTCATTTCGATGTGCGACGTCTACGTCACGCCCTATCTCAACGAGGCGCAGATGACGTCGGGAACCTTGGCCTACAGCTTCGGACTGGGCAAGCCGGTGGTCTCGACGCCGTACTGGCACGCGCGCGAGCTGCTGGCGGATGGACGCGGCATTCTGGTGCCTTTTGGCGACGCCGCGGCGATCGGCAGGGAAATCGCGGAATTGCTCACCGACGATGCTCGCCGGCAGGCGATGTGCCGGCGCGCCTATGCGGTCAGCCGAACGATGACATGGGAACGCACGGCCGAGCGTTACGTGTCCGGCTTCGAGAATGCACGGCAGGGTCACTGGCTCAAGGTCATTGCGCGCTCCGACACCGGCTCAGCCGAGCCACGCAGCGCTGCGGCGCCTGACATGCAAATCGGCCATTTCCTGTCGATGTGCGACGATACCGGCCTGTTCCAGCACGCGCTGTATTCGGTGCCCGATCGCTCGCACGGCTATTGCGTCGATGACAATGCCCGCGCGTTGCTGCTGGCCTGCGCCCTCAATAATCCGGGCGAACAGCCCCTTTCGGAAGTCTTGACGGCCCGCTTTGCAGCTTTCGTGCAGCATGCATGGAATCCCGACACAAGGCGATTTCGAAACTTCATGGGCTTCGATCGAACCTGGCTCGAAGACAGCGGTTCCGAAGACAGTCACGGGCGAACCTTGTGGGCCTTGGGCGAATGCGCGCGCCGGGACGCAAGCCCGTCACGGCGGCGGTGGGCTAGTGCCCTGTTCGCCGAGGCATTGTCGACCGCGCAGGCCTTTCGCTCGCCCCGGGCGTGGGCGTTCACGCTACTGGGTTTAGGCGCTTATTGCGCCGCGGCTCCGGATGATCTCCACGCCCAGGAAGTCCGGCATTTCCTTGCCGACAGGTTGATGTCCGCTCTGGCGTCGGTCGAGACGCCGGAATGGGTGTGGTTCGAGGAGGGGTTGGCTTACGACAACGCGCGCTTGTCCCAGGCCCTGATGCTGACCGGCCTGGCAACGCAAACGCCTGTTTACGTCGATGCCGGATTGAGGTCGCTGCGCTGGCTGATGACCCAACAAACGGCATCGGCTGGTCATTTCCGCCCCGTCGGCACCGCCGGCTTCGGCGAACAGCGGCAACATCCCCGCGCCTTCGATCAGCAGCCCCTGGAAGCCACGGCGACGATCGCTGCCTGCCTCACCGCGTGGCGGGCGGATGGCGATGCCGAGTGGAAAGCCACCGCCAGCCGCGTTTTCGCCTGGTTTCTCGGCAGCAACGACCTGTCCGTGGCGCTGGTCGATCCGCACACCGGCAGTTGCCGCGATGGATTGCATCCCGATCGTGCTAATGAGAATCGCGGAGGTGAGTCGGTCTTATCCTATCTTCTTAGTCTTGCAGAGATCCGGCAGCTTGCGCGCGTCAACACCGGCCAGACAAAGCCCGCGGCGCTTCGCGCCGTCGGCGTTTGAATTTGACCATTTTTGCTCCAGCGAAGCCGAGGCACCTTGTCGCAAGCCACCTTCCTGAACCGGCAGGCGCTTTATCTGCGCCCTGATCCCGCACGGGTGATCGTGCGCCCGTTCAAGCCGGCGACCGAACCGCGCGATCTCAACCCGACCGACAAGACACGCGCCAACCATATCGTCGACCGCGTTCTCGCACTCGATCCGGAGGCGGTTGCCAGCCAGCTCGCCGACGTGCTGGAGAATTTCCACGGCCGGCATCGCAACCTGCTGGAGACGTTCGAGGCCCGCGCCGACGTCATGGAACAGGCCCTGGCGGCTCACGGCACCTTTTCCAACGTCCAGCGCCAGCTGATCGGCGCCTATTTTCTCAACGAATATTCGTTCGAAGCCTCGGCCTTGTTCAACCCCAGCATCGTGCCGCACCCCGATCAGTCGGACGCACCGAAAGGTGGCCTGCGCTTCGTTCTCAGTCTGCGTGCGGTAGGCGAAGGACATGTGTCGTCGCTGACGTTTCGCGCCGGCACCATCGCAGCCGACGGCAGCTTGAGCGTCGATCCGACGGCTCGGCTCGCCTCGAGCCCCCGGATCAGCCGTCGCGTATCCGGACCGGATGGCGACCATATCGAGTTGACTTTCAATCCCGAAGAAGAGCTCAGCGAGCGCGTCATCTTTCCGTCACCGAATCCCAGTCGAACGGCATCGAGGACGCGCGTTTTGTCGATTTCAGCGATGGCGGTCGAAAGCTCTATTATGCGACCTATACCGCCTACAGCGGACGAGCGATCCGGTCCGAATTGATCGAGACCGCCGACTTCCTGTCGTTCCGGATGTCGCCGCTGAAGGGTGCCGCCGCGCGGAACAAAGGCATGGCGCTGTTCCCGCGCAAGATCGACGGCAAGTACGCCATGATCGCGCGGCAGGATAACGAGAACCTCTATCTGATCTATTCTGACGATCTGTATACCTGGGACGGCGGTCAGGCCATTCTGAAGCCGGAATTTCCCTGGGAGTTCGTTCAGATCGGCAATTGCGGATCGCCGATCGAACTCGACGAAGGCTGGTTGCTGCTGACGCATGGCGTCGGCCCGGTCCGCAAATACTCGATCGGCGCGGCGCTGCTCGACAAGAACGACCCCTCCAAGGTGCTTGCGCGCTCGCGCGAGCCGCTGTTGCGGCCCCGAGCCATCCGAGCGCGAAGGATACGTCCCCAACGTCGTCTATACCTGCGGCGCGATGAGGCACAACGACCAGATCATTTTGCCATACGCGGTGTCGGATACGTTCTCCAATTTCGCGACCATCAAGATTCTCCCGCCTGGTCCAAGGAGGAGCATCATGCATTCCACTCAACCCGATTCACTTTTTAGCGTTGCGGAGATCGGAGTTCTGAACTGCTCCGGATGCGGCAAACCGATGCGGTTGGCCCGCATCGAGCCGGACAAGCCGGGTTTCGATCTGCGCAGCTTTGAATGCGCAAAGTGCAATACCGGCGAAACCTTCCTGATGGCCATCTAAGTGAGCCCGCGCGGTCATTGAATGGTTCGCCATTATCCCGTGATTTCGCGTGTTTTCCGGCAATGTTAAGGACGATGGTCTTTAGGACCGCGCACCGGTTGCTATCGGGTGCCAGAGTAGCCATCTGAGTAGATGACGCGATCGGATCGCTTCGACAGCGCATGTCCCGAAACGCCGAGCCTTAGCCACGCCAAATCGTACGGACGGTATCGACCAACGGCATGTCGCTTCGACATGCGCGTCACGGGTCAGGACAACCTATGGCCATCGAACATGCCTCCGTGCAGGTCGCGCGCAAGCCCTGGGGGGTCGCCGATCTGCATCCCTGGAGCAGCATCGACGGTTCCGGCGATGCGGTTGGAGAATTGTGGTTTCAGCGCGCCGCTCAAAACGCACCCATCCCGGCCCTGCTGCTCAAGTTGCTGTTCACCAGCGAGCCATTGTCGATTCAGGTTCATCCCGACGATGCGTTTGCGCGCTCGATCGGTTTGCCGAACGGCAAGACCGAGGCATGGTACATTCTTTCGGCAACGCCGGACGCGCGGATTGCCGTTGGCTTGAAGCAATGTCTCACGCCGCAGGAATTGCGCGCCTCGATCAGGGACGGCTCAATTGCCGATCTGGTTCAATGGCGTCCAGCCGTCAAAGGCGACATCATTTTCGTCCCCGCCGGCACGATCCACGCCATCGGCGCCGGGATCGTGCTTGCCGAGATTCAGCAGCGTAGCGACACGACATTCCGCCTGTTCGACTTTGGCCGGCGGCGCGAGTTGCACGAAGAGCACGCCGTTGCCGTTTCCGATGCCGGGCCGGTTCAGCTTCAATCAGGTCCACGACGTCTCACCGCAGCTCGGACGGCACTCGTCTCGAGCCCGCATTTCATCCTTGAACGGATCGATCTTCCGGCGAATTCGAATTGGTCACTGGATGCCGACCGGGAAACCTGGATCCTTGTGATTGAAGGGCGCGCACGGATCGGATCGATAGCTGCGTCGGTCGGCGATGCTGTCTTCGCCGAAGCCGATCGCGCCAGCATTGAAGTCGGTCCCGATGCGATGAGCTGCCTGATCGCCTATCCAGGACCGGAGCCAACCATGCCGTTGCTGCAAGAATTGGGAGCGCAAGCGACCAAATCTGCCGGAACGCCCGCCTCACCCTCCCCGAAATCAAACGAGACCGCCGAGGCACAGACATGACACCGCTCCGCCGTATCGCCGTTATCGGCAATTCGCTGCCGCGCCGCTGCGGAATTGCAACTTTTACGACCGACCTGCAGCAGGCGATATCGACTTCACGCCCGAACCTGGAGACCACCATCGTGGCGATGACCGATCATGGTCAGGCCTATGATTATCCTGCGACGGTCGCTTTTCAGATCAAGGACGACAATATCGAGGAATACCTGCGTGCGGCGGACTTCCTGAATGCCGGCCGGTTCGACACCGTGTGCCTGCAGCACGAATTCGGAATTTTCGGCGGCGAAGCCGGCGCCCACATCCTGGTGCTGCTGTCGCGGCTCACCATGCCGGTGGTGACAACGTTCCATACCGTGCTGGCCAAGCCGACCGCCGTTCAACGCGCGGTGATGGAGCGCATCATCGAGGCGTCGTCGAAGGTCGTGGTGATGGCCAGGAAGGGCCGCGAGCTGCTGCGCAGCGTCTATCAGGTACCGGACGACAAGATCGAAGTCATTGCCCACGGCATACCTGACGTCGCATTTGCCGGGCCCGATGAAGCGAAGGCCAAGCTCGGATTTGGCGGCAGGTCGGTCATTCTGACATTCGGCCTGCTGTCTCCGAACAAGGGTATCGAAGTCATGATCGACGCCATGCCGTCGATTCTGAAACGCCGCGCGGATGCCGTGTATGTCGTGCTCGGCGCGACGCATCCCAATCTGGTTCGGGACCAGGGCGAGGCCTATCGCGAGAGCCTGATAGCGCGGGTGCGTGAACTTGGCGTCGAGGATCACGTGGTGTTCCTCGACCAGTTCGTCGATCAGGCCATGCTGCTCGAATTCATTTCCATGTGCGACGTCTACGTCACGCCCTATCTCAACGAGGCGCAGATGACGTCGGGAACCCTGGCCTACAGCTTCGGACTGGGCAAGCCGGTGGTCTCGACGCCGTACTGGCACGCGCGCGAGCTGCTGGCGGATGGACGCGGCATTCTGGTGCCTTTTGGCGACGCCGCGGCGATCGGCAGGGAAATCGCGGAATTGCTCACCGACGATGCTCGCCGGCAGGCGATGTGCCGGCGCGCCTATGCGGTCAGCCGAACGATGACATGGCAACGCACGGCCGAGCGTTACGTGTCCGGCTTCGAGAATGCACGGCAGGGTCACTGGCTCAAGGTCATTGCGCGCTCCGACACCGGCTCAGCCGAGCCACGCAGCGCTGCGGCGCCTGACATGCAAATCGGCCATTTCCTGTCGATGTGCGACGATACCGGCCTGTTCCAGCACGCGCTGTATTCGGTGCCCGATCGCTCGCACGGCTATTGCGTCGATGACAATGCCCGCGCGTTGCTGCTGGCCTGCGCCCTCAATAATCCGGGCGAACAGCCCCTTTCGGAAGTCTTGACGGCCCGCTTTGCAGCTTTCGTGCAGCATGCATGGAATCCCGACACAAGGCGATTTCGAAACTTCATGGGCTTCGATCGAACCTGGCTCGAAGACAGCGGTTCCGAAGACAGTCACGGGCGAACCTTGTGGGCCTTGGGCGAATGCGCGCGCCGGGACGCAAGCCCGTCACGGCGGCGGTGGGCTAGTGCCCTGTTCGCCGAGGCATTGTCGACCGCGCAGGCCTTTCGCTCGCCCCGGGCGTGGGCGTTCACGCTACTGGGTTTAGGCGCTTATTGCGCTGCGGCTCCGGATGATCTCCACGCCCAGGAAGTCCGGCATTTCCTTGCCGACAGGTTGATGTCCGCTCTGGCGTCGGTCGAGACGCCGGAATGGGTGTGGTTCGAGGAGGGGTTGGCTTACGACAACGCGCGCTTGTCCCAGGCCCTGATGCTGACCGGCCTGGCAACCCAAACGCCTGTTTACGTCGATGCCGGATTGAGGTCGCTGCGCTGGTTGATGACCCAACAAACGGCATCGGCTGGTCATTTCCGCCCCGTGGGCACCGCCGGCTTCGGCGAACAGCGGCAACATCCCCGCGCCTTCGATCAGCAGCCCCTGGAAGCCACGGCGACGATCGCTGCCTGCCTCACCGCGTGGCGGGCGGATGGCGATGCCGAGTGGAAAGCCACCGCCAGCCGCGTTTTCGCCTGGTTTCTCGGCAGCAACGACCTGTCCGTGGCGCTGGTCGATCCGCACACCGGCAGTTGTCGCGATGGATTGCATCCCGATCGTGCTAATGAGAATCGCGGAGGTGAGTCGGTCTTATCCTACCTTCTTAGTCTTGCAGAGATCAGGCAGCTTGCGCGCGTCAACATCGGCCAGACAAAGCCCGCGGCGCTTCGCGCCGTCGGCGTTTGAATTTGACCATTTTTGCTCCAGCGAAGCCGAGGCACCTTGTCGCAAGCCACCTTCCTGAACCGGCAGGCGCTTTATCTGCGCCCTGATCCCGCACGGGTGATTGTGCGCCCGTTCAAGCCGGCAACCGAACCGCGCGATCTCAACCCGACCGACAAGACACGCGCCAACCATATCGTCGACCGCGTTCTCGCACTCGATCCGGAGGCGGTTGCCAGCCAGCTCGCCGACGTGCTGGAGAATTTCGACGGCCGGCATCGCAACCTGCTGGAGACGTTCGAGGCCCGCGCCGACGTCATGGAACAGGCCCTGGCGGCTCACGGCACCTTCTCCAACGTCCAGCGCCAGCTGATCGGCGCCTATTTTCTCAACGAATATTCGTTCGAAGCCTCGGCCTTGTTCAACCCCAGCATCGTGCCGCACCCCGATCAATCGGACGCACCGAAAGGTGGCCTGCGCTTCGTTCTCAGTCTACGTGCGGTAGGCGAAGGACATGTGTCGTCACTGACGTTTCGCGCCGGCACCATCGCAGCGGACGGCAGCTTGAGCGTCGATCCGACGGCTCGGCTCGCCTCGAGCCCCCGGATCAGCCGTCGCGTATCCGGACCGGATGGCGACCATATCGAGTTAACTTTCAATCCCGAAGAAGAGCTCAGCGAGCGCGTTATCTTTCCAGTCACCGACTCGCAGTCGAACGGCATTGAGGACGCGCGTTTCGTCGATTTCAGCAATGGCGGTCGAAAGCTCTATTATGCGACCTATACCGCCTACAACGGACGAGCGATCCGCTCCGAATTGATCGAAACGGCCGACTTCCTGTCGTTCCGGATGTCACCGCTAAAGGGTGCCGCCTCGCAGAACAAAGGCATGGCGTTGTTCCCACGCAAGATCGGCGGCAAGTATGCCATGATCGCGCGGCAGGATAACGAGAACCTCTATTTGATCTATTCTGACGATCTCCATACCTGGGAAGGCGGTCAGGCCATTCTGAAGCCGGAATTTCCCTGGGAGTTCGTGCAGATCGGCAATTGTGGATCGCCGATCGAGCTCGACGAAGGCTGGTTGCTGCTGACGCATGGCGTCGGCCCGGTCCGCAAATACTCGATCGGCGCGGCGTTGCTCGACAAGAACGACCCCTCCAGGGTGCTTGCGCGCTCGCGCGAGCCGCTGTTACGGCCCCGGCCGTCCGAGCGCGAAGGATACGTCCCCAACGTCGTCTATACCTGCGGGGCGATGAGGCACAACGACCAGATCATTTTGCCATACGCCGTGTCGGATACGTTCGCCAATTTCGCGACGATCAGGATTTCGACGCTGTTGAACGCGATGCAGAATTGATCCCCGCTCTCCGCTAAAGGGCGCGGCTGCCGTGCCATTCGACCTTGACGTGAGGGGGACCTATGGCCCGAGCGTGTGGCTCATTGGAAAGCCTTTGATAACCTCGGCAGGCAAAATACCTTCTGCAGCGGTCTTTTTGTTAAGCTTACCCTATTAAGACCCAAGTTGCGATTTTCCGCGAGGATGTCCCGTGTCCGTCGAAAAGTTTCTCAAGCAGCGAGCCGTCAATATCGCCGTCGGCGGCAGCTACACTCCCGCAAAGTGGTTTGACCCGAAGGGCAAGCCACGCACCTTCGCGTGCCGGACCACCCGCGTTTCGCCGTTCCGGATGATGGTCGACGTGCCGGTGGTCGGCAAGGTCGGCGACCCCGTCACATCCTATTTCAGCGATTTCGGTAAGCTCGAGGGCTTTATCAGCGACACCATGAGCGGCGCCTTCCTGTTCGAACTCGAGATGACCCGGCCGATGCGGGAGAAGCTCGCGAGCAAGCTCACCTGGCTGGAACAGAAGCAGAAAAATCCCGGCATCCTCGACGTCAGGAAAGATGCGCGCATCATCCCGGCCAATCCGCATACAATTTTGACCTTGGCGGACGGCAGCATTCATGAATGCTTCATCATCGACATGTCGGTCGCGGGTGCTGCGGTGTCCGCTCAAATTCAGCCGCCCGTTGGAATGCCCCTGGCCGTCGGCGCCTGCATCGGCCGCGTCGTCAGACTTTCGCGCAATGGCTTCGCCGTCAAGTTCGTCGAACGGCCGAACCGCCACGATCTCAACCGGCTTGTCATTCGATCCGCACCGCTGCCTTCCGCGGGCGGTGCAAAGGCCGTGCTCCGCCCCGGCCGCGGCTTCGTCGCCGCCTGAACGGATCACAGCGAAACGCGTTATCCCCTCCGGACAGACCAAATAGCGCCCGCGCGCATCAGGCGATCATCGATCTGACGACGCGCGGAACGAAAATCCTGCGGCATCATTGACGGGGATGCCGGGAGGACATCATGAGACTGCGCCGTCATTTCATCGCCTTGAGTTTGGCCCTTTCGCCTGCGGTCGGAGCCGCACAGCCGGTCAACTGGGTCAGGTATCAAGTTGCCGAAACCGGCGCTGCGGTTGAGATTCCAACTTCGATTTTTACCGAACAGGCTGGAAAGCTGGAAGCAGGATATGGCGGGCGCTTTCTGACCTCGGACCGGCGCGCCGATTTGACGGTCCAGTCGGTTGCAAACGACGCAGGATTGTCGCCGGCGGTCTTTTTGGCCAGGAAAAATCCCCCGCCGGATATTGTTTACAAGAGGGTGACGCCGCGATTTTTTGTCGTGTCCAGTTTCCGCAAGGGAAAAATCTGGTACGACCGCTGCAACTTTGCCGGGCGCTTTATCCACTGCGTGTTGATCAACTACCCGGCGGCCGAGAAACGCCAGTGGGATAGCATCGTCACCCGGATCAGCAACACCCTCGCCAGCAGATAGCCCATGCCATGCCCTCAGTTCGCGGCGGCCGCCCTGCTCCGCGCGATGTTGCCGATCATCGCCTCGATCTCGGAGATCACAAGCTCGGGCGCGGCGTTCTGCACCATGTGACCGACATCGCTCAACATGATCAGTTTCGCGTTCGGCACCGCTTTCGCGAACGGCCGTGAATGGCGGTTCGGCGACACGGTCTTGTCAATTTCGCCCGAGATCACCACCGCCGGCACTTTGATATCGGCGTAGCGCGGCGACTGCTCGGCCACCGCCGCCTTCAGCGTGACGAGATCGCGGGCATTGGCGAGGAACGCGCGCGGACGCAGCAATAACGGCGTCGCGGTGTCGCTGACGAAGCCGTCCGGCATGATCTGCGGCAAGAACACGCCGCGGGCGCCGGGCTCGGTCAGAAACAAGCCGAGCGGGAGCGTGATCGTATAGGCCAGCAGCGGGCCGATCACGGGGGTGGTGACTGCCTTGTTGTACCATCCGACGCCGCCGGGCCACGGATACGCCACCGGTGCCAGCATCACCAGGCCCGCGACGCGCCCGGGATAATCCAGCGCCATGCGCGCGCCAAGCGCGCCGCTCCAGGAATGAACCACGACAATGGCCGGCCCGACGCCGAGCTTTTGCAACGCCTCATCGATCATTGCGGCCTGAATCGCCGGCGTCGAATCGACCGTACGCGCGCGCGTACTCCAGCCATGCCCGGGACGGTCGATCAGGATCACCCGGTGATTTCTGGCGAGCATGTCGCCCAGCGGTCGCCGCATCACCTCCAGGTTTGAGCTGGCGCCATGGATCATCACAACCGGCGGACCGGCGGCATCGCGCGGCCCGATATCGACGACGTTGAGTGTGGCGCCGGTGACCTCGATCATCCTGCCTTGCGCGGGATAGGCGCGCTGCAGGGCAAGGACTCCGGCCTGCGTGATCAGCGCCAGGATCGCGAGCGCCGCCACGACAACGACTAATATCATTTGCACTATCCGGACGAGCTTGGGCACCCACGAGTTACGATTTTACGGCGGTGCGGTTTCGCGGCCAATGACGGATCGGGGCCGGGGCATTATTTTCGGCTGACCCGCATCGATACTTTCCACCCCAGAGGCTGCAGTTTTTATGGGCAACTCGTATCCGGAATAACGACCTAAGATTGCGCGGCTGGACACCTGCAAGGTGTCGGAAGCCGTGATCGCCCGCGCCCTCGCTCATCAGGCCCCGGCGCAGCGTTTCCTCTTTGTTTGAACATAATCTTTTCGGAAAACCGGTTTCCGCCTTTGCGGAACATGCAAGGTGTCGCACGCGCGCCCATCGGGGCTGGTCGCCCGGACCTATCCACGTAATCCACAGGAACAGGGCCGGCGCCAAGGATTTATCTCGCCGTTCAATTGGAGGATTTTTGATGATTTCCAGATCAAATGAAGCCGCCATCAACCAGATCGTGGCCAGTTGCAAGGGCGACATCCATGGTGCGCTGAGGGCGCTGCTGCTGGTCAACGAGCAGCTGGAGGCCGAGCTTGCGCAGCTCTACGCGGCAGTGGCCGTCGGCGGGCCGTTCGAGCGCGGCAGCCACGCGCTGCACTAGAACCTCGGTTCTGATCTTCGCTCGAAAGCGCTTTGACCGCCTGTCAGTCTGCAGACGGATCTTTCTCCGGGCAGGCGCCAATGGTCAGTTTCGCTCCCACTGACGTGGATCCAAGCGGGCAAGCTCGGGTCAGCGAAAAACCGTTCCGGCTCACATTGGATTGTCTGTCGTCGTGGTTCATTCGCGCGATCGGACCGATCGACAGATCGGTCAGATGTCGCGGCCTTCGACCTTCTCGCTCAGGGTCCTGACCAGTTCCGGCACCTTGTCGAGGTGCGGGTTGACCGCGAGCGCCTTGCGGAACGCGTCGAGCGCGCGTTTGTCGTCGCCGAGATCCTGCATGATCATGCCGAGCCCCGCCAGCGCGCCGAAATGGCGCGGTTCGCGGACCAGCACCTGCTCGATATCCTGAAGCGAATGGGCGTAGTCGTTCTTCAGATAATACAGCGTCGCGCGCCTGTTCCAGGCCTCGACATAATCGGGACGCAGCTTGACCACGGCATCGAGCAGCTTCAGCGCGGTATCCATCTGCTGGGCGTCCATCGCGGCCTTGGCGCGCATCATCAACAGGGCTGCGGTATCGCTTGGGGTCTGCAGCCACAGCGCCCAGATCCGGGCCTCGACATGCTTGGCGCTGTTCTCGTCCGGCGCCGCCTTCAGCGCGCCGAACAGAAAGTCCAGTCCGCGGGTGCGATCGGCGCCGACCTTCGGCAGCTTGCTCGGCGCTTCCGGCAGTTTCTTCTGCTGCTTCGGCGGGTTGGCGGGCGGATCCTGCGCCAACGCCGCCACCGGCACAGCCGCCATCGTCGCGGTGAGGAGGATGGCGGCCAGGCAGTTGCGCGCGTCAGGGAATCTCGGGGCCATTGTCAAAGTGTAGACGCAGCAAAAGCGGCTTGCAAAGCAGCAAGACGTCAAAGACCCGTGAAGGCGAGAATTTTAGGGGCGCGACCAAAAGCGCCGGAATCAGCCGTGATTCAACCCTGGCGCGCCTTGAAGCGGCGCTGAACCTTGTTGATCACGTAAACCCGGCCCTTGCGGCGGACCAGACGGTTGTTGCGGTGGCGACCGCGCAGCGATTTCAGCGAGTTACGGACCTTCATGGGACAATCCTGATGCGTTGAAAGGCCGTGTTCGGCACTTGTCGTTTGCGCGCCCGAAAGTGGCAAAATGAGATTAATCCCGCCAGCGGCCATACCGCCCGGGACGGCCGGTTTCTAAGCCATGGAGCGGTCGAATGTCAATCCAAACGGGCAGATCACGAGGCGTGCGGCTAACAGCCTCAATGGAACCGATTTCCAGCGGATATACAAAATAGACAAATTCAGTCAAAGGTTTGGACCCCGATACGCGATTCGTCCGTATCTCTGGCATCAGGCTGTTCAGCCGACCTGCGTCGCGCGCAGATTGGGACCCCCACCTTATGACGACGGCTCGCCGGCCAACGACAAAGACCGCGGTATTGGCCGCTGCGGACTACACCCCTGATGCCGCCAGGAATGAACGGCTGATGCTGCCGGAGGGCGTGAGGCCGTTTCGGCTTAACTGGCCCTACATCATCGTGATCGGCGCCTATCACGTCGCGGCCCTGCTGGCCTTTATGCCCGGCTATTTCAGTTGGAGCGGACTCATCGTCGCGATGCTGGGCACGCATCTGTGCGGACTGTTTGGGATCAACCTTTGCTATCACCGGCTTCTGACCCATCGCGGCCTGAAATGTCCGAAATGGCTGGAGCACGCGATGGTGGTCATCGCGATGTCCTGCCTCCAGGAAACGCCCGCACGCTGGGTCGCCATCCACCGCCGGCATCATCAATTCGCCGACGAGCAGCCGGACCCGCACAGCCCGCTTGCAAGCTTCTTCTGGAGCCACATCGGATGGATTCTGGTCAACCAGCCGGAACTCTCGCGCCTCGGAATCTACGAGCGCTACGCCAAGGACATCCTGCGCGACCGGTTTTACGTCGCACTCGAGCGCCATAACTGGCTGGTCTGGATCAATCTCGGCCAGATGCCGCTGTTCTTCGGCACCGGATTCGCCGTCGCATGGCTATTGGGCGAAGCGCCGGCGGATGCGGCGAAAACTGGATTGAGCATCATGATGTTCGGCGTCTTCGTGCGCACGGTCCTGGTCTGGCATATTACCTGGGCTGTTAATTCGGTGACGCATCTGTGGGGTTACCGGAATCACGAGACCGACGAGGACAGCCGCAACAACATCGTCGTCGGCTTCATCTCCAATGGCGAAGGCTGGCACAACAACCATCATGCCGATCCGCGATCGGCGCGCCATGGCCATCGCTGGTGGGAAATCGACAACACCTATCTCACCATCCGCTTTCTGGCGTGGATTGGACTGGCCACCGAAGTGGTGCCGCCAAATGCTCAGCTCGCAGCACGGCCCGCAGGTAGCCGGCTGACGACACGCGGAATGACGGACGTGCCTGCCGAGTAAAGGTTACGCCGCGGCGTCGGCTGGGAACTCGACCATAGCCTCGCCGGTCGCAACCTTCTCGTCCTCCTGGTTGCGCACCATGACGTCGATCAGCACCCAGCGCGAGTTCGCGGTCACCTGTTTCGATTTCACGATGCCGGTCGGCTGGATGGTGTCGCCGGGCCTGACCGGCTTGACCCACCTTGTTTCGAGCCGGCGGTGAATAGCGCCGGCAGGGTAGGCCCAGTCGGTGATCATCCGCGAGATCAGCCCGAAACTGTTCATGCCGTGCATGATGATGCCGCCGAAATTGGTCTTGCCGAAATTGCCCTTCATATAGTCGTCATCGAGATGCAGCGGGTTGTAGTCGAGCGAGGCGTCGCAGAACAGACGGATGGATTCGCGCGACACCGCGAATTTCGGCCCCTCGATGGTGTCGCCGGTCTTTAGATTTTCGAACGCAGTGCTCATGATCGCCCCTCTACATCGGCCGGATGGTCCAGCCGCGGCCGGAACAGATCACGTCGCCATGCTGGTTGAAGAAGACATTGTCGTGCACCACGAACAGCCGTTCGCGCTTGATGAATTTGTCGAGCGCACGCGCCTGAAGCGTGATGACATCGCCGGGGCGCGCCGGAATGTTGTAGCTCCATGATTGCCCGGCATTGACGGTGCCGGGGCTGCGCATCCAGTCGTCGGCCGGCGTGCAGGCAAACATCAAGAGGATGTGGATCGACGGCGGCGCGATCAGCCCGCGATAGGCTGTGGTCCTGGCGTAATCCTCGTCGAAATAAACCGGATGATCTTCGCCAACCGACTTGCAGTACAACTCGATCGCTTGCCGCGTCAGGGTATAGGGAATGGTCTTGCGCGGCTCGCCGGGGACGATGTCGTCCCAGACTTTCCGCAGATTGGCATCTTTCCAGAAGTCGGTCTCGAAGGCGTCCGCCCTTACCATGACGGCCTCCCTTGCTGTCTTGTTGTTGACGGCAGCGAACATCAGATTGAGCACGGGGACAACACCGCCTCGGCGCAACAGTGCGGCGCTTGCCAAATTCGTTATATAGTATAATCAAATTCCCCGGGGGCCAACCCCCCATGAAAGCCCGGGTGCCCGCATGGCCAAGCCAAAGTTTCCCAACCTCGACGAGGTCGTGGCGATCGACATCCACACCCATGCGGAAGAGCCCTGCGGCATGCATGGCGACGACGGCTACGACGACTTCCAGGCGCAGATGGCCGAGTACTTCAAGTCGCCGAACAAGCATCCGCCGACCGTGCCGGAAACCGCGGCCTATTACCGCGCCAAGAAAATCGCTGCCGTGATTTTTCCGGTCGACGCCGAGCGCGAGACCGGATTCCGCCGCTACAACAATTACGAGATGCTGGAAGTGGCCGCCGATAATTCCGACGTGCTGATCCCGTTCGTCAGCATCGATCCGCACAAGGGCAAGTCAGGGGTTCGCGAGGCACGCAAGCTGATCGAGGAATTCGGCGTCAAAGGCTTCAAGTTCCATCCGACCATGCAGGGCTTCTATCCGAACGACCGCATGGCCTATCCGCTGTATGAAGCCATCAACGACGGCGGCGCCATCGCGCTGTTTCACACCGGCCAGACCGGCGTCGGCTCCGGCATGCCCGGCGGCATGGGGATGCGGCTGAAATATTCAAATCCAATGTACCTGGACGATGTGGCGGCGGATTTCCCCGACCTCAGGATCATCCTCGCACACCCCTCGTTCCCGTGGCAGGAAGAAGCGCTGTCGGTCGCGACCCACAAGCCGAATGTCTATATCGACCTCTCCGGCTGGTCGCCGAAATATTTCCCGCCGATCCTGGTGCGCTACATCAACAGCATCTTGCAGGACAAGATGCTGTTCGGCTCGGACTGGCCGGTGATCACGCCCGACCGCTGGATGGCGGATTTCGCCAAGCTCGAGATCCGCGACGAGATCAGGCCGAAGGTATTGAAGGCCAACGCGCGGAAGCTGCTGAACATCTAGGGTTTGCAAGCGCGCAGCCGCCTCTGGCGGCCAGAACATCGTGATCAGGCCAGCGCCTTCAGCAAGGCCCGTGCCTCGGTCAGGTCGCGCGTGTCGAAACCCTCGGTGAACCAGCCATAGACCGGAGCGAGAAGATCGCGGGCCTCGTCCCGCTTGCCCTGATCGCGCCACAGCCGCGCCAGGCTTGTCGCCGCACGCAGTTCCCAGAACTTCGCCTGCTGCGCACGCGCAAGCGCGAGCGCCTGCTCGAAATACGCTTGCGCTTTCTCCGCATCCGGCGCCGGCAATCTGAGCGAGATTTCGCCGGCCATGCGATGGATGTCGGCCTCCCACCACCTTTCCTTGGTCGCTTCTTTCGCCGCCATCGCCTCGTCAATGCAGCGCAGAGATTCATCGTATCGGCCAAGCTGCGCATAGGCTGTGGCCAGATACGATAAATACAGCGGCAAACCCACTTTTGCTCCCGTCGACCGAAATCCGGCAATAGCGGCGGTGAGCGGCTGGACCGCGTCCGCGGCTTTGCCGCTCACCGCCAACACCGATCCTCGGCCCAGCATTCCAAACGCCTTCCAGAACAAGGTGCCTTTTTCGTCCGCCAATGAGATCAGTTCATCGGCTTCCGCGCTTGCTCTCGCGTAGTTTCTGCATTCGAGATGGGTCACCGATGCGAGATATAGCGCGTACATCACGGTGGCGGCGTGGCCGGTCTCGCGGGCATCACTAAGCGCGTACTCGGCGTCCGCGAGTGCCGCTTCGGGATAGCCGAGAAAGCACAGCGCCCATGCCCGATAGGCCAGGATGGCCACCCGAACGTCCTGGCCAAAGCGCGTCACCAGCGGACGATGCGCCACGGGATCGTAGAGCGCGAACGCACTATCGAAGTGCGCGCGACCCTGCGCCATGGCTCCCGCGCTCAACAACGATGTACCCACAAGGCGATGCCCGACCATGCGCGGCACCGTCGCCCCCTGCTTCTCGGCGAGCGCCATGAACTGCGCGGCAAGCTCGCACATCACGTCGCCATTGAACGCGGCATAGTTCGCGACCCATACACCGTAGAGAACCGAAAACAGCACCAGCGGATCTTCGGGAGGTTCTCCCAGCGCCTCCGCCCGCTCGATGCACAAGCGCGTCTGCTCGACCGCCGCCTTGGATTCAGGCGCCGCATAACCCTTGAGGTGCATCAGAGCGTTGACGAGCGCGACCTGAAGCTTGATCTGCTCGCGACGCAGCGCCGGAGTGCCGGGCAGCACCGCGATCTGGCGGAGCGCGCGGGTGAGCTGTTCCGCAGCTTCAACCAGCGCCGATCGCGCCAGCGACCGCTGTCCCGCCTTGCCCCACAGGCCCGCGGCTTTCTCGATCAGCGCGGCTTCCGTGCAGTGACGCGCCAGCAGTTCCGGCTGACGCTCGGCGATATCGGCGAATTCGCTTTCCAGGGTTTGGGCAATGCGGGCATGAAGCGCGCGTCTTTGCTCGCGCAGCAGCGTGCCGTAGGCCGCGTCCTGCACCAGCGCATGCTTGAACAGGTAGGTCGCATGCGGCGGCACGCCCTGGCGGAACAACAAACCCGCCGCAACGAGACGGTCCAGCGCTGATCGCAGCTCCGCCTCCGGCTTATGCATCACCGACGCCAGCAGGGCATGGGAGAACTCCCGCCCGATCGCCGACCCGATCTGCGCCGTCTCCTTGGCCGGGCCGAGCCGGTCGAGCCGTGCCATCAGTGAAGCGTGCAGGCTTGCGGGGACCGCGAGGGCCGGCGACGGAACTGCCGCCAGCGCGTGCTCGGCCGCGCTCTGGCTCTCCGCCTCCAGCACCGCCTTGGTCATCTCCTCCACAAACAAGGGAATGCCGTCGGTGCGCTCGACGATATCCTGCCTGATGTTTGCCGGGATCAGCTTGTTGCCGAGGACGCTGTCGATCAGGGCGTCGATTTCGCGCTGCGCCAGCCGATTGATGGTGAGGGCCGTGACGTGCGGCCGCCCGATCCACGGCGGCTCGAACTCCGGCCGAAACGTCACGATCAGCAGGACGGGAAGGGTCCGAAGCCGGTCCACGGTCCGAGCGAACGCTTCCAGACTGGTGGGGTCGATCCAGTGCGCATCCTCGAAGATCATCAGCACCGGATTGGCGCGAGTCAGCACCTCGATCTGCGCGAACAGCGCTTCCAGGGTTCTTTGCCGGCGCTGTTGCGGGACCAGATCGAGCACGGGATAGCGTCCATCATTCGGGAGCGACAGCATCTCGGTAAACAGCACGGCGTCCTGAACCGAGGTCGAGGTCTGCGCGAACAGAGCATCGAGCTTGTCGAGTTTTGTCTGCGGAGTGTCGTCATGCGCCAGTCCGGCGGCGCGTTCCATCTGGCCGATGATCGGATAAAACGCGCTGTCGGTGTGCTGCGGAGAGCAGAAATAGCGCAGGCGCGTGTGTGGTTCGCCCGAGAGGTGTTCCAACAGCGCGGCCGTGAGCCGCGATTTGCCGATGCCGGCCTCGCCGGAGAGCAGCACCACCTGGCCCTCCCCGCTCTTTGCCTTACCCCAGCGCCGCAACAACAGTTCGGATTCTTCTTCGCGCCCGACCAGGGCGGTCAGGCCGCTTGCGTGCAGCGCATCGAAGCGGCTCGCCACCGAGCTTGCGCGCAGCGCCGCCCAGGCTCGCGACGGTCCGGCGATGCCCTTCAGATCCTTTGGTCCGAGGTCCTCAAGCTCGAACAGATTGCCGAGAAGCCTTCGCGTGCTCTCGGCGATGACCACCTCGTTCGGCTTGGCGAGGCTTTGCAGTCGCGCCGCCAGGTTCGGGGTTTCGCCGACGATGTTGGGCTCCTGCGTAGCACCCCATCCGATCATCTCGCCGACCACCACCAGCCCGGTCGCAATGCCGACACGGGTTTGCAGAGAAACAGGAGAGGCGAGTGCGCCCACCGCGCCGATCGATCTCCAGGCCGGCGCGCACCGCCCGGTCGGCGTCGTCCTCATGGGCATGCGGATAGCCGAAATAAACCAGGACGCCGTCGCCCATATATTTGGCGACGAACCCGTCGAAGCGGCGCACGATTTCGGTGACACATTTCTGATAGGTGGCCATAACCTCGCGCAGGTCCTCCGGATCCATGCGCGCGGAGAGAGCGGTCGAACCGACGAGGTCCGAAAACATCACCGTAACGTGGCGACGCTCGGCGGCGCCCTCCTCGGCACGGGACGCCACGGCCGGGGGCGGCGCAGGAACTGGTGCAGCCGCGGCGGGACGCGCCATCGAGCTCGGCGATCGCGCGCAGCAACTGCCGCCGATGACCCAGCGAGGACACCCCGAGTTCTTTCAGGTCCTGGTCCGTCAGATCGGACAGGATGGGAAGATCGATGTCGTTCTCGCCAAAGCGCTGGGCGTATTGGCCGAGACCGAGCTTCTCGAGCCACTGCGCAATCTCTTGCATTCCGGCCCCCATCGTCGCCTGACCCGGTCTCGGGATCAAAGGCGAGAGAAGGTTTTATCCGAAAAGCTGCTGCGACGGGAGAAGAAAAGCCGCGGCAATCCCAGGGTGCGACACTAGGGCCGGATCACGATAGATTCGAGATTGCCGGCCGTGGCCGCGATTTCCATGGCGTCGGGCAGGTCGGAAACGCGGGTAGACGCGCGGGCGGATCGCACTGATGCCGAGCAGCCCGTCGCGCAACAATCCGAGCAGCCGCCGATTTCTGGTGTTCTCATGTCGCGTCAAACCGCACCTGCAATTTACCGGCGCGGGAAGTCGTGTAGAGGCCAACCACGGCAGCGGGCAGGTTTTCGAAGCCATCGACGACATTGTTGATCGGCTTTAGCGCCCCGCTGCGCAGGTGGCGGGAGAGATCGTCTTCAGCCTTCAGCCGCTCATGGTAGAAGGCATCGACGATCCAGCATTCGGACTTGATATTTCGCTGCTTCAGAACGGCCTCGATATTCTCCGAAATGCCGAAAGCCCGCCGCAACGAAGGACGCTGCCGCGGCGCGTCGAGCTTGTCGGCGTAATACGCCGCCGCCCCGCCGTAAGAGAACAGACGGCTGTTCTGGTTCATGAGTTGCGTGACGGTCTCCGTCAGAGCCCCGCCGATGCCATCGGAGTAGACATCGATCCCCGCGGGGAATGCGGCCTTGAGCTGCTCTGCAAAGTCTTGGGCGCGATAGTCGATGCACCTGGCAATACCGAGCGTATCCAGCACCCATTTGCATCGATCCGCGCCGCCGCCGAAGCCGACCACATAACATCCGGCAATCCTTGCAAGCTGCGCGGCGATTGAACCCACCGACCCGGTGGTGCCCGCCACCGCCACGCAATCCCTCGGCATCAGCGGTCCGCATTCCCGCATCCCGAAATACGCGGTCATCCCGGAGGTGCCGAACATCTCCATCAGCACTTCGGGCGGCCACATCTTCACCATGGCCGGCCTGAATACGTAATTCCATTGCGAGTTGGTACCGTTCAAGGCCTTCACCAGTTCGCTTGCCGGGCCGTATCCGACCGATGCGTCTTCGCTGCTGACGACCTGGTAATCCTGCCAGCCCGCCTGGCAGGCAATGACATCGCCTTCCCTGAAGGTTTGATCGCGCGACTGAACGACCTCCGCGCACGCATAATTGCTGCGGTCGGTGTCGCCGAGCTTGGTCATCCCGTTGGCCATGCGCGCCCGCGTGCCGGAATGAATGTTCAAGAGCTTGACGCGGACGAGCGCCTGGCCCTGCTTCAGTTCGGGGATCGGGCCTTCCCGCAGCTCGAACTGCTCCGGACCGAGCACGTCGTTGACCATCGGCCTGGCGAAAATCCACTGACGATATTTTGCTGGCAATTTGAACTCCAAATCGGCGAAGCGACGGCAGCAACCATCCTAGCCCGAGCTTCGCTAGGGCTGCATCACAATACATTCGAGATTGCCGGCGGTAGCCGCGGCTTCCATGGCCTCGGGCAATTCGGAGAGTGGATAGACGCGCGGGCGGATCGCACTGATGTCGAGCAGGCCACCGCGCAACAATTCGAGCAGCCGCCGGTAGGCGGTGGCCGGGTACATGAACTGGCCGATGATCTCCCAGCTGTTCAGCATCACGGCGGTATAGGGAATGGGCAGATCGGTTGTCATGCTTCCCATCAATACCAGCCTGCCGCCGCGGTGAAGACTGTGAAGCGCCGCCAGCGTCGACTTCGGATCGCGCGCCTGCCCCACCATGTCGAACGCCATGTGGGCGCCGCCATCCGACGCTTCGCGAAGCGCGCGTGCATCCCTGTGCACGTCGCCCGTCAGTGTTACCGTTGAAACGCGCGGGCCGCCGGCGCGCGCCACGGCTTCCAGCGCGCTTCTATTGCGGCCGGCCGCAATGACGCGGGCAGCGCCCATGGCGACCGCGACCAACACCGCCGCCGTGCCGTAGGCGCCGGTTGCTCCGTTCACCACCACCGTCTCACCGGCTGCCAGCCGGCCGCGAAGCAGACCGCCGAACGGGATGACGCAACGGCCTATGGTGACAAGCTGGGTGGCATCGAACTGGTCCAACCCTTCCGCCGGTGTGACGGCTTGCACCGGCATCAGCGCATATTCGGCGAGTGTACCGTCCGGCCAGTCCGCCAGCACCCGCGCGGCGTCCGGGCTTGACGTCAGGCCGATCAGCACTTGCGCCGGATCTTCGACATTCTCCGCTGCCACGAAATGCGACGAGAGCACCACGCGCTGGCCCGGCTTCAGATGCCAGACATCGCGGCCAAGCGCCTCGACGACGCCGACCCCGTTGGTCCCGATCGTGAACGGGCCGGGCGGCGGATTGTAGACCGGCAATTTTCCTTCCACGTAAGCTTTCAGATACGACATCAGCGCCGAGGCTTCGATCCGCACCAGCGCGCTGCCGGGGCGCGGCTCCGGCGTGCGCACATTATTGAAGCGGAGCTCTCCGCCGAGCCGTTCCAGCTGCCAGGCCTTCATGCCGCCTCCTCTGATTGCGCCCGCCCCATCTGGGCACCTGCGTGATGCTGCGCTATGGACGGCAGCGCCCGGCAAAACCATAATGTGTTCCCACGCCTCCGAAAGGCCGGATGCATCCACTTTCCGACATGCCCACCATGAGTTCCCCGCCGACCATCGGATGCTTGTTCTTGAAGCGCGCCAGCCAGTCGTGAAATCGCGCCCGAAGAAATCAAGGGAACACCGAGCCTGACGAAACCGGTCAGCACGTCGTCTGACATCGACGCATACGCCTCGTCGTTAGCTGCAGGATTCGCCGCGCGTATTGCACGAGCTTGCCGCCCTCGGACGTCAATTCGAGCACACGGCCCTTGCGGCGCGCCAGCAGGCTCTTGCCGATCTGTGTTTCGAGCTTGGCAATCTGCTGACTGACTGTGGACTGCGAGCGGCCGACGCTCTCGGCCGCGCGCGAAATGCTCATCGTATCAGCGACGACCAGGAACGATCGCAAACAATCGATATCGAAATTCATGCCGCGCTCCATTATCGTAGATTACGATATCGATCATTGTTATTATTCATTTTGTCACTTCATAAGCCGCCCGTAAAGACGTAGTGCCAGCCTTGCGCATGACCGTGCGCGGGATGGCCAACTCGCGCAATCGTGACCATCAAAGCCGTTGTGTTCGATGCCTATGGCACGCTGTACGACATTCAGTCGGTGGCTGCCGTTACCGAAGAAGCATTTCCCGGCCACGGCGAGATCATCACGCAGGTCTGGCGAATCAAGCAGCTCGAATACACCTGGCTGCGTTCGCTGATGCGGCGTTATCAGGATTTCTCCGTCATCACGCGGGATTCGCTTAGCTACACGCTGAGGGTGCTCGGGCTGAAACACGATCCGGCGACGTTCGCGCGCATCATGGATAAATATCTGCATCTCGAGCTTTATCCGGACGCGATGGCTACGCTTAAGGCGATGCGGGATCGAAAACTGGCGATTCTTTCCAACGGCAGCCCCGGGATGCTCAACGCGCTGGTCGCCAACAGCGGTCTTGACCGCGTGCTGGATGCGACCATCAGCGTCGACTCCCGAAAAATCTTCAAGCCTGCCCCGGATGCCTACAGCCTGATCGAATCGACGCTTGGCGTGGCGCCGGCCGAAGTGCTGTTCGTGTCATCGAACCCATGGGACGCCTGCGGCGCCAAGGCCTTCGGCCTCAACGTCGCCTGGATCGAGCGGGTGACGCCGCAAGCGATGGCGCTGTCGTGCGCCAAAAGCGATCTCGTCGCCCCGCTCACCATGTTCAAGACGATCCGGACGCAGATGGACGAACTCGGGCTCGAGCCGGACTATCGTATCCACGCGCTGTCGGAATTGCCCGGTCTGGTCGCCTCCCATGAGCGTTGAATCGGTCCGCGCGTTTTTCGCCGAGAAAGCGCCCGATATCGCCGTGATCGAATCGCCTGTTAGTTCGGCGACGGTGACGCTGGCGGCGGAAGCCTACGGCGTCGAGCCGGGGCGGATCGCGAAAACGCTGAGCTTGCGGATCGGCGAGCGCGTGGTGCTGATCGTCGCCAGCGGCACCTCGCGGATGGACAACAAGAAGGTCAAGGCGCGCTTCGGCGGCAAGCCGAAAATGCTCGGCGTCCACGAGGTCGCGGAAATTACCGGCCATGAAGTCGGCGGCGTCTGTCCGTTCGGCTTGAAAACGCCGCTGCCGGTTTATTGCGATGTGTCGCTGAAAGCGTTCGACGTGGTGGTGCCGGCGGCAGGCTCGACCCACAGCGCCGTGCGGATCGCGCCAACGCGGATGGCCGAACTGGTCGGGGCCGAATGGATCGATGTCTGTCAGGATCCGCCGTAGCCGGTGGGCCGGTTTATTGGTTGCTATAAGATCTCGGCTGATCATTGCGACCTCTCGGCGTAGCGTCCGGGGGCGGCACGCTGGCATTTGATTCAAACACCGAGCGGCACGCTCCAGAGAGCTGCGGGGTGTTTTGCCGCAAGCACGCCACAATCCGGTTGGCGTCCGGGATATGTTCGCCGCAAAGCCGGAAAACGTCGGGAGTGCAGGCCAACTGCTGTTCCAGGGTTCCCCGATAATCCTGCGAGAAAGCCGGACTTTGAATGGCGATGCCGCAGGCGGTCGACATCGCAAGACTCAGGACAACATTGTACACTCGCATGTCCGATCCTTTTCGGATTGAGTTGGCGTGGCTGTTCCCCGTCACGCCTCAGGCTTCAAAATAAATGAGGCTAGGGAAGGTTCTGCCCGTACAAGAAAACGTGAATATCGGTCATTTTCTTGCCCTCCGCTGTGGGAGGGTAAGAGAAAACATGCCGCGCCCTTCCTACTCCACCTTGCCGATTTTTTTCACCGCCGCGATCAGGCGCGCGCTGTCGTCCGTGACGAATTTCGAAAATTCCGGCGCATCCAGGTAAGCCACCGGACTGCCCGCGGTCTCGAAGGTTTTTGTCACCTCCGGGCTTTTCACCGCTTGCGCCATCGCCTCGCGCAGCCGCGCCATGATCGGCGCCGGCAGTGCCTGTTGCGCGAACAGGCCAGCCCAGATGTAGAACTCGACGTCCTTGTAGCCGAGTTCCCTGAAGGTCGGCAGATCGGGAAAACTCGCGATCCGCTCCGCGCCCCAGTTCGCAAGCACGCGCATCTTGCCGTCATCGACCTGCTGCTTCAGCGTGCCCGGCGCCGACGCCAGCGCCTGCACCGTGCCGCTCAACAGCGCCGTCAGCGCGGGGCCGGCGCCGCGGAACGGCACGTGCAGCAATTTGATGCCGGCGCTGGCCGCAAACATCTCCATCGCCACATGCAGCGTGCCATAGGGACCCGATGAGCCGTAGGGAATTTCGCCGGGACGTCTTTTGGCGTCATCGACGAAATCCCGCAGCGTCTTCCACGGCGCTGACGCCGGCACCGCGAGCAAAGTGGGATCGGCGAGCACGCGCGCCACCGGTGCGAATTGCGAGACTTCATAGGCCACGGGGCGGTCGAACAGCCGGTCGGCTTCGGGCAGCACCGCCAGCGACGACAGCGTCATCAGCAATGTGTAGCCATCGGGCTCGGCGCGCGCCGCCACCGCATTGCCGATCGATCCGCCGGCGCCGCCGGCGCGGTTGTCGACGATGACGGGCTTGCCGAGAATTTTCTCCAGCGCCAATGCCACCGGGCGCGCTGCGAGATCGGCCTGGCCGCCGGCCGGAAACGGCACGATCATGGTGATATTGCGCGTCGGCCACGGCGCCTGCGCGAATGCAGCTATTCGAGAGCGCGCTCTGCGCCAGCGGCAGCGCCACGGCGGCCTTGAAAAGTTCACGTCGGTTCATCGGCAGTCTTCCCCCGGAGGTTTTTCGTTTTTGGTTGGTTGAGTGTAGCCTAGCCTATAGCGTGGCCCGTACGGTGGGCAAAGGCGCCCTTCGCGCCGTGCCCACCATTCAACACACGTTCGATTACGACTTCCCCTTCTTCCCCTTGGCAAAATGCTTGGCCAGAAATTCCGCCAGCACCTCGACGCGCGCGGGGCGCGGGCCGCCGGGCGGCGTCACCAGATGCACCGCGCCTTCGGTCTGCTTCCAGCCTTTCAGGATCACCTCGACCTCGCCCGACGCAATGGCGTCGCCGACGATGAAGTCCGGCAGATCGGCGATGCCGAGCCCTGCCAAAAGCGCCGGCATCAGCGCCTCGCCATTGTTGACGCGCAGCGGCCCTGCGGGGCGCACGCTCGCCTGCTCGCCCGCTGAATTGGTGTAGTGCCAGACGCCCGGCGTGGAGAGATAGGCATAGCCGAGACACTTATGCTGGGCGAGATGCATCGGATGGGTCGGCCGGCCATGGCGCTTGAGATAGGCGGGCGACGCCACCGTGTAGCGCGGCATCGCGCACAGCCGCCGCGCGATCAATGAGGAGTCCGGCAGGCTCGCGATGCGCAGGCCCGCGTCGAATCCCTCCCCGATCAGATCCACCATGGCATCGCTCAAGTGAAGGTCGATCGCGACATCGGGATAGGCTTGCAGAAATTCGGGGAGGATCGGCGCCACCGCTTTCACCCCGAACGTCATCGGCACCGCGAGACGCACCAGCCCGCGCGGCGCCACCGACTGCGCCAGCGCCTCGCTCTCCGCCGCCTCGCCATCGACCAGCAGCCGCGCCGCGCGCCCGGACAGTTTTTGCCCGGCATCGGTCAAGGCGAGGCGCCGCGAGGTGCGGTTGAACAGCCGCGCGCCGAGCCGCTCCTCCAGCCGGCTGACCGCCTTCGACACCGTGGCCTTGGACAACGCCAGTTCGCTTGCTGCCGCTGCAAATGACCGTAATTCCACGACTTTTGCGAAAATAGCGAGGCCTTCGAAATCCGGAAGCTTTGACATCCGACACACCCATAAGCTCGATTATAGAAACGATAAGTTTCAATTGTTTCTATTTATATACCAGCCGCAAGACCTTATCCAGACGGTCAACGACGCCGGACGCGTTGGGCGGCCGGCACTTCAAAGAATTCAAATCAAGGAAAAATCCCATGATCGAACTCAGACCATTTGCAAAACTCGGCAGCGCCGATCACGGCTGGCTGAAAGCCAGGCACCACTTCTCGTTCGGCAGCCATTATGACGCAGGCAATATGGGCCACGGCTCGCTGCGGGTATGGAACGACGACGAGATCGCGCCGAACAGCGGCTTTCCCGCCCATCCGCACGCCAACATGGAAATCATCACCTATGTCCGCGAGGGCGCCATCACCCATCAGGACAGCCTCGGCAACAAGGGCCGCACCGAAGCCGGCGACGTGCAGGTGATGAGCGCCGGCTCCGGCGTGCGTCACTCCGAATACAATCTGGAGCCGATCAAGACCAAGATTTTCCAGATCTGGATCGAGCCGACCACCGAAGGCGGTCAGCCGACCTGGGGCGCGAAACCGTTTCCGAAGTCGGATCGCTCCGGCAACTTCGTCACCATCGCCAGCGGATTCGATGATGACAAGGACGCACTGCCGATCCGCGCCGACGCCCGCGTGCTCGCCACCACGCTGAAGGCCGGCGAGAGCGCGGAATATGCGCCGCAAAAAGCCCGCAACCTCTATCTGGTGCCGGCGGCGGGTGCGGTCGAGGTCAACGGCGTCGTTGTCAACGCCCGCGACGGCGTCGCGATCCGCGACGAGGCGCGGCTCAAGATCACCGCGCTGGAGGATACCGAACTGGTGCTGGTCGATGCGGCGTGAAGCAAAACGCAGAGGCACCTAACACAACGATCGTCATGCGCGGGCTTGACCCGCGCATCCATCCACTTCGGAAGAGTCTTGCGAAGGCGATGGATTGCCGGGTCAAGCCCGGCAATGACGAATTAACTTAACTCAACCCAACCCCCTGGAGATCAACCATGGCAAAAGTTCTCGTTCTTTATTATTCCGCTTACGGTCACATCGAAACGATGGCGAATGCTGTCGCCGAAGGCGCGCGCAAAGCCGGCGCGTCGGTCGATATCAAGCGCGTGCCCGAACTGGTGCCGCCCGATGTCGCGAAGGCATCGTATTACAAGCTCGATCAGGCCGCGCCGGTGGCGAAGATCGAAGAGCTCGCCAACTACGACGCCATCATCGTCGGCACCGGCACCCGCTTTGGCCGGATGTCATCGCAGATGGCGAATTTCCTCGACCAGGCCGGCGGTCTCTGGATGAAGGGCGCGCTGCACGGCAAGGTCGGCGGCGCTTTCACGTCGACCGCGACCCAGCATGGCGGCCAGGAAACCACGCTGTTTTCGATCATCACCAACCTCCTGCATTTCGGCATGACCATCGTCGGCCTGAATTACGGCTTTGCCGGCCAGATGAAGCTCGACGAGGTCACCGGCGGCTCGCCCTATGGCGCGACCACGATCACCGGCGGCGACGGCAGCCGCCAGCCATCCGAAAACGAACTCGCGGGCGCGCGCTATCAAGGACACGTGATCGCGGAGACCGCAAAGAAACTGCATGGCTGATGCGATACGGGCGGCATTCTCATCAGTGGGTGCCGCCCCCATCTGTTGGCGGGGGACGACGGACTCGCCATGATCGAAATTCTTTTTATCTATCAACTGGCACGCAATCCGGTGCGGGCGATTACACGCCGCTGGTGGTGCCGCAGCCTGTTCCGCGCCACGCGGGGAAAACGTCGCTGCCCGGAAAGCACCAATTCGTGATCACCGCGTCTGATCAGGTGGTGAACCCGATCGATCAAGCGGTGGAACAAGACGGTGTTGGCGAAGTTGGGGCACGCCCACCCGCCCCGGAGATTTCGAAATGACCAACAAGCCCGATCCCAAAGATACCAGGAAGAAGCCCGCCACGCCGCATCCCGGCATGATGGGCGACGGCACCGAAGAGCAGAATCTAGGCCAACCCGGCAACCCGGCGGCCCGCATCAAGAAAGATGAAGTGGACGCCGCCTTCGCCAAGGACACGAAGAAGAAGTAACGCGCGCCCATCCCCAACGTTTGCGAGTTCGCATATAAAGGCCGGGCCGGATCGCGCCCGGTCTTGTCATGTCAGGGGAGTGCCGATGACAGAATGTTACGGTGACGCATGAGCAACGCCCCGCAAATCCCGTGGCCGGAATTGCCGACCGCGGCGTGGCGCGAGAGCTATGCGACGCTGCATCTGTGGACCCAGATCGTCGGCAAGATCCGGCTCGCACGCGCACCCTGGCTGAACCATTCCTGGCACGTCACGCTGTACGTCACCGCGCGCGGGCTGACGACTTCGCCCATTCCCGACGGTGTCAGGACCTTTCAGATCGACTTCGACTTCATCGATCATCTCGTGCGGATTTCGACCAGCGACGGCGCAGCGCGGCAGTTTGCCCTGGCCGGACAATCGGTCGCGAGTTTCTACGCGGCGATCATGGCAGCGCTCGCCGACCTCGGCATTCACATCGTGATCGACGAGATGCCGAACGAATTGCCGGAGCCGATCCGCTTTTCGCAGGATCACCAGCACGCCTCCTACGACCCGGACGCGGTACGGCGCTTTTTTCAAATTCTTGTCAATGCCGATCGGGTGTTCAGGCAATTCCGCACCGGCTTCCTCGGCAAGGCCAGCCCGGTGCATTTCTTCTGGGGCAGCTTCGATCTGGCGGTGACGCGTTTTTCCGGCCGGCGCGCGCCGCGCCATCCCGGCGGCGTCCCGCATCTCCCCGACGACGTCGCCTGCGAAGCCTATTCCCATGAGGAGAGCAGCGCCGGCTTCTGGCCGGGCAGCGGCGCGATCGATTACCCCGCGTTCTATTCCTATAGCTATCCCGAACCGGCGGGCTTTCGCACCACCCGGGTGCGGCCCGACGCGGCGTTCTTCAGCGAAGCCTTGGGCGAATTCATTTTACCTTATGACGCCGTGCGCACCGCCGCGCAGCCGGAGCAGGCGCTGCTCGAATTCCTGCAAAGCACCTATGAGGCCGCGGCCAATGCCGCGAAGTGGGATCGCGACGCGCTGGAATGCGCGCTGGGCCAGCCGCGCGTGGTGCGGCAGGTTTAACCCTCTCCCTCAGGGAGAGGGAGCGCGCTTCCGTTTTCGCAACGTCGTCGCAAATACCTCGTTGCAGCCGGACAGCTCTACAGCGGCTTGATCTGCACCTTGCGGAATTTGACCACACCCGAACCGTATTGCAGCGCGATCGCGCCGCTCGGGTGTTTCGAGTCCTGTGCATCGGCGGTCTTTTGACCGTTGAGCACGACGACAAAATGCGGGCCTTGCGCCGTGATCTCGTAAGTATTCCATTTGCCTCCGGCCTTCGGCATGGGATCGACTTTGGCGACATCGACGATCGCACCGGTGCCGTAGCTTGGATCCGGCCTCTGGTCGTAGATGTTGACCTCGTAGCAGGTTTTGCCGCCGATTTTCTTCGGATCTTCACAACGGATGAAGATGCCGCTATTGGCATCGTCGCTGACCCAGAACTCGGCCCTGATCTGAAAATCCTTGTAGGGACTTTTAGTGACGAGATAGGCGGGATCCTTGCCTTCCGTTAACTTGTCGGCGGTAAGCGCGCCGTCCTTCATCGCCCAATTGGCTTTGCCGACCTCATCCCAGTCGCCCATCTTGGTGCTGTCGAGCAGCGTCACCCAGCCGCCTTCGCTCTGGCCGGAGGCCGAGTTGGAAAACTGGAAAGCGGCGGTTCCGATCAGCAGCCCGATTGCGAGCGTCGACAAGTGCTTCATGAAGGTATCCTCCCTGTTTGTTTTAATTGGGCGGGACGTTAGCACCGCGACGCGCGGCGTAAACGCGTTTTTCATGCTGCACTTGCGTTGTGCGTGGTCTCGCCTGCCACGCATGTCCACGCGCAGCTTGCTCCGCAGGAATGAGAACGGCTAGCATGAGATCACAATAATAAAAAGAGATGAGCTCGCGGCAGATTTCAGCCCACGTCTCCTGACCATGGAGGAAACCTTGAAGGCCACAAACCGGTTTTGGCGATACCTCGTGATGCCGATATCTCTCGCCGGGATGTTGAGCATAAGTTCCGCGGCCGAACTCAATCCCGCCGCGGTGATCTACAAGTTACCGGACCAGATCCCATGGAGCGCGCCCGACGCCCGCGGCGTGCAGAACGCTGTTGTCGTCGGCGATCCCAGCAAGCCGGGGTTTTATGTCGTCTTCACCAAATGGCTGAAGGGCAACCATTTCAGCCGGCCGCACTTCCATCCCAACGACCGTTACATCACGGTGCTCCAGGGCACCTGGTGGGTGGGCTCGGGGCCGAAATTCGATCCCGACAAGGGCACTACGCCGATGCCCGCGGGCAGTTTCGTCACCCATTTCGGCAAACAGGTGCATTGGGATGGCGCCAAGGACGAGGATGCCGTGCTGCTGATCATGGGTGAAGGCCCCGCGACCTCAACCGCGGCGGAAGAGAAATAACGAACGACCGCCTCATCCAGAAGAGCGGCCACGCGCATGCAAGCGTGGTCACAGTACCCACGACCGTTATACGCTGGCGTCACAGGTACGCTTCTTCGAGGCCCATATGGTTGGTTTCACACCGCCACCCTGCGACGCCGGGATCATCCGCGCCACGCCGGCCTTTCCTGCGGCGCTGTCCGAGAAGCGCAAGCGCTTGACGCTGGCGGCGACGATCCTCGGATCGAGCATGGCGTTTATCGACGGCTCGGTCGTGAATATCGCGCTGCCTGCGATCCAGCAGGCGCTGCATGCGGACGCGGCATCGACGCAATGGATCGTCAACGCCTACCTGCTGCTGCTCGGCGCGCTGGTGCTGGTCGGCGGCTCGGCTGCCGATCTTTACGGCCGTCGACGGATTTTTCTCGTGGGGCATTGCGGTATTCACCACAGCCTCCATCGCCTGCGGACTTGCGCCAAACATCACCGTGCTCGTCATCAGCCGCGCGGTTCAAGGTCTTGGCGCCGCGCTGCTCACGCCGGCCAGTCTCGCCATGTTGGGGGCGACCTTCGACCAGCATGAGCGCAGTCATGCGATCGGAATATGGGCCGGCGTCGGCGCGCTGACGGCTGCGGCCGGCCCGGTTCTCGGCGGCTGGCTGGTCGATCAGGTGTCGTGGCGGGCGATTTTCCTGCTCAATGTGCCGCTGGCGGTTGCCGCGGCCGGGCTCGCGATCTTGTTTGCCTGCGAGAGCCACGATCCCCAGGCCAAGCGGCTCGACTGGCCGGGCGCGGTCGCGGTCGCCATCGGCCTTGCCGCGATCACCTGGGGACTGGGCGCCATTCCGGCGTCGGGATTTCACGACACAACCGTCCTCGCCGCGCTGGCAGCAGGAGCCGCGTTCCTTATAGGCTTCGTTGCGATCGAAGCGCGATTGCACGAGCGCGCGATGATGCCGCTGTCGCTGTATCGCTCGCGCGATTTTTCCGCCACCAATGCGCTGACGCTGCTGCTCTACTTCGCGCTCGGTGGCGCATTGTATTATCTGCCGTTCGGCCTGATCCGGCTCGGCGGCTATTCGGCGACGCAGGCCGGTGCGGCGCTGCTGCCGTTCGCCCTGATCATGGGTTTTGGCGCATCGTTCGCGGGCGCCCTCTCCGACCATTTCGGGCCGCGGCTGTCGCTCACCGCCGGACCCCTCATCGCGGCCTGCGGTTTGGCTCAGCTCGCTTTCGCCGATCTCGGAAACTCCTATTGGGCCGGCGTATTTCCGGCGATCTGCGTGCTCGCCATCGGCATGACCGTCACCGTTCCGCCGCTGACGTCGACGGTGATGGCCTCGGTGGGCGAGGCCCGCGCCGGCATTGCATCGGGCGTCAACAACGCGGTCGCGCGGGTGGCCGGCCTGTTTGCAGTCGCAGCCCTCGGCGCCGTGTTGTTCGCAAGCTTTTCGCATCATCTTGCCGGGCCGCCCGCGCAGGCCAACGAAGCGTTGAACGCGGTACTGGCCGGCGAGGCCGGCGTCACAGCGGACGCAATCGCCGCGTTCGACCGCGCGCGGCGCACGGTGATGCTGGTGACCGCGCTCTGCGCCGCGCTCGCCGGCGTCATCGGCTGGCTGTGGATCCGGCCGAAAGGCTCGGAAGCGACGCCCTGAGACATCGTCAGCCCATCGCATTGGCGGCAATTGCAAAGGCGCGTATCATCTTTTGTCGGGAGGAACCGATGCATCAGGCTGCGAATGTGCAATTCGAACGCGCGGTGGACGAGTTCGTGCGATGGCGCGCGGTTCCGGAGCAAGCGAGATCGCCGGCCCCGGCCTGGTGGTGGGGCCCGGCGTTTGAGGTACGCGGCGTGCAGCAACCGATGCCGGCCGCGTGGTGCGCAAGCCTGGAACTGCCTGAGCGCGCGACTTACGCCGATGGCGCGGGGATTTTCCTTAAATGCCTCGCCGGCCAGACCTCGCTGCCATGGCCCGGCGATTTTCCCGGAAAGGCGACGCATTCGAATTCCGCTTGATGGAATCCGCTGCGAGACCGGCGCCGGCAGCACCACGAATTCGATATCTTGCCACTTGCTCTCAAGCCATCGCTTTGAGACCATGCGCCCAAGACAATAAGTCAAGACAACAAGCAAGACCCGCTTCCCGCGCGGGCTTAGAGCCGAGGAACTCCCATGCCGACCGTGCAGGCCGACCGTCTCACGCGCATTGGCGCGGCGCTGCTCAGGGCTGCCGGGGCGTCGGACGAGGAAGCCAGTGCGGTGGCCGTCGGCTGCGTCAATGCCAACCTCGCTGGCCATGACTCGCACGGCGTCATCGCGATCCCGACCTATATCGACCGCATCAAGGCCGGGCATATCGTTCCCGGCGCGAAGTGGACCATCGTGCAGGAATCGCCGACCACGACGGTCATCGATGGCCATTGGGGTTTTGGCTTTCATGTCAACGCCAAGGCGATGGCGCTGACGATCGAGAAGGCGAAGATCGCCAACGTCGCGGCCTGCACGGTGTTTCGCCAAAGCCATGTCGGACGGCTCGCCGCCTATCCTGTCATGGCAATGCGGGAAGGCATGATCGGCCTTGCCACCGCCGATTCCGGCCGTTCTCCGAAAGCGGTGGCGCCGTTCGGCGGCCGCGAGGCGCGGCTCGGCACCAATCCGATTTCAATCGCGGTGCCGTCGGATCTCGAAGCGCCCTTCTATCTGGACATGGCGACATCAGCGGTGGCGGCGGGAAAGATCCAGCTCGCCGCCGCGCGCGGCGAAGAAATTCCGACCGGCTGGATCGTCGACAGCGACGGCCGGCAAACCACCGACCCCAAACAATTCCGCAAGGGCGGCGCGCTGCTGCCGCTCGGCGGCACCGAAGGCTACAAGGGCTCTGGCCTGGCGGCGATGGTCGAGGTGCTGTGCGGACTGCTCACGGGCTTGGGCTTCGGGGTCGAGCCCACCGGCCGGCATAATGACGGATGCTTCATGGCGGTGTTCAACGTCGCGGCGTTCCGCCCCTTGAAGGATTTCAAAAAGGAAGTCGCCGAGTTCGCGCGCTATCTCAAGGCGACGCCGCCGTCCGAAGGCTCGACCGGCGTGTTCTATCCGGGCGAGGTCGAATATATCCGGGAACAGCAGCGCAAGGTTTCGGGCATCGAGGTCGAAGACGCGACCTGGGACAAGTTGCGCGCGCTGGCCGGCGAATACAAATTGGCCACCGAGCTCGATCTGGCGTGACAGGGAGAAGCGCATGACGCGGCAAATGGTGATGGTCGGCTTCCTGCAGGCGCAGAACTGCACCAATCTGCCGAGCTCGTGGCGGCATCCGCAATCGCGCGACGATTCGATGTCGGCGGATTACTACCAGGAGATCGGCCGGATTCTCGAATCCGGAAAATTCCATATGGCGTTTTTCGACGATCGCCTGGCGATGCCGGATCGCTACGGCAACGATCACGCTCATACCGTCGAATACGGCATCCGCTGCGTCAAGATGGATCCGATCGTGGTGCTGACGGCGATGGGCATGGCGACCGAAAAGCTCGGCCTCGCATCGACCTGCTCGACCACCTATTACGAGCCGTTCGACGTCGCCCGCCGCTTCGCCACCCTCGACCTGATGACCGGCGGTCGCGCCGCCTGGAACGTGGTGACGTCCGTGAACGACGGCGAAGCCCACAATATGGGAAAGGACGCGCATCTCGATCATGATTTCCGCTACGACCGCGCCGACGAATTCATGGAAGTGGTGCTCGGCCATTGGGATTCCTGGGAAGACGGCTCGCTCTTGATCGACAAGAAAAGCGGCCGGTTTGCCGATCCCGACAAGGTCAAGCGTCTCGACCACAAGGGCCAGTTCTTCAAGTCGCGCGGGCCGTTCACGGTGCCGCGCTCGCAGCAGGGCCATCCCGTCATTATCCAGGCCGGCGCCAGCGGCCGCGGCCAGCGTTTCGCCGGCCGATGGGGCGAAGTCATTTTCACGGCGGCGCGCAATCTGGCCGGCGCCAAGCAGGGCTATGACGCCATCAGGAACGAGGCCGCCAAGGCGGGCCGCGATCCCGACCAGATGTTTCTTTGCAATCTGGTGACGCCGGTATCCGGCGCGACCAAATCCGAGGCCGAAGACAAGATGGCGCTGATCGAGAAGCTGCCGCTGGAAATCGATGCGCTGTCGCTGCTGTCGGAGGGACTGAACTACGATTTTGCCTCCAAGGGCATCGACGAGCCGCTGACCACGGAAGAGCTGCAGGGTATGCAGGGCATCCTGGGCATCCGCGACGGCGTGCTCAAGACCTCGGGCAAGACCAATCCGAGCGCGCGCGATTTTGTCACCTTCTCCGGCCGCGGCCAGACCCAGGACGCGATCGTCGGCGGGCCCAAGGAGATCGCGGACCGGCTGGAAGAGATGTTTGTCGGCCGCGGCTGCGACGGCTTTGTCATCGCGGCCACTTATGTACCCGGGTCCTATGCCGATTTCGTCCGTCACATTGTGCCTGAATTGCAGCGGCGCGGCCTGTTTCACAAGGATTATGCCGGCAAGACCTTGCGCGAGAATCTCGGGCTATCGCGTCCGGCCGCCGGCGCATGGAAAACCCGGCCGCGGGCCGCGGCGGAATAAAAAGGATAAAGCATGCGCTGGCTGAAATTCACCGCGGACGGACAAACATCCTGGGGCATCGTCGAGGGCGACCGCGTGATCGCTGTCAGCGGCGACCCGTTCGGCGAATGGCAGCGCACGCCGCGTTCGCATCCGCTCGCGGACGTGAAGATCGAACTGCCGGTGATGCCGCGCACGTTCTATTGCGTCGGCCTGAACTACCTCAAGCATCTCAAGGAGGCGGCGGACAAGCGCGGCGAGGTGCCCAATGTTCCCGATAGGCCCGAGATCGGCTATCGCGCGCAGAACGCGCTGATCGCGCACGACGAGGATGTGGTGATCCCGGCTACCGCCACCGAGAAGATACACTACGAGGGCGAGCTGGTCGTCGTCATCGGCAAAAAGGCAAAACACCTGACTGAGGCCGACGCGATGTCCTGCGTGTTCGGCTACACCATCGGCAACGACGTCAGCGAGCGCAGCTGGCAGAAGGCCGATCGCGGGCTGTGGCGGGCCAAGAATGCCGACACCTTCAAGCCGATGGGTCCCTGGATCGAAACCGACGTCGACCTCGACAAGATGGAAACAACCGTGAAAGTGAACGGCAAGGAGAGCAACCGCTTCCATACCAACGACATGATCTTCGGCATCAAGCCGTTCATCGTCGAACTGACGAAATATTTCACGCTGTGGCCCGGCGACGTGATCTGGATGGGGACCGACGGCGCCTCGCCCGACCTCAGGGACGGCGACGTCGTCGAGATCGAAATCACCGGCATCGGCACCTTGCGCAACCGGTTTGTCGCGGAAACGGCGCCGGGAAGTCACAAGGCATGAGCCGCCACAGTACCGCGCACCATTTCCTCGAAGGCCTGGTCGATCTCGGCGTCGACTACATCTTCGCCAATCTCGGCACCGACCACGTGTCCCTGATCGAGGAGTTGGCGCGCTGGGACAAGGAAGGCCGCAAGCATCCGGAAGTAATCCTGTGCCCGCACGAGGTCGTCGCCGTGCACATGGCCGGCGGCTACGCGCTGGCGACCGGGCGAGGCCAGGCGGTTTTCGTGCATGTCGATGCCGGCACCGCGAATGCCTGCATGGCGATCCAGAACCTGTTTCGCTATCGCTTGCCGGTGATGCTGTTTGCCGGACGCGCGCCCTACACCTTGCACGGCGAACTGACGGGTTCGCGCGACACCTATGTGCATTTCGTGCAGGACCCGTTCGACATCGCCAGCATCGTCAGGCCCTACGTCAAATGGGAATATTCGCTGCCCTCGGGTATCGTGGTGAAGGAGGCGCTCGCCCGCGCCAGCGCGTTTGCGCAAAGCGATCCGCCCGGCCCCGTCTACATGATGCTGCCGCGCGAGACGCTGGCGGAGCAATGGGACGATGCTGACATGCCGGCCTATCCGCCCGCGCGCTACGGCAGCGTGCACGCAGGCGGCATCGAGCCGGCGCGGATCGACGCCATCGCGCAGGCATTGATGGCGGCGGAAAATCCGATTGCGCTGACCGCCTATCTCGGCCGCAAGCCGCAAGCGGTCGCGGTGCTGGAGCGCTTGGCGCGGACCTGCGGCATCCGGGTCGCGGAATTCAATTCGATCGACCTCAATATACCGCAGGATTCGCCATGCTTCGCCGGCTTCGATCCCCTGCCCTTGCTGGAGACCGCCGACCTCGGCCTGCTGCTTGATTCCGATGTGCCCTATATTCCGCAATACGCCCGGCGTGCCGGCGCGATCAAATGGATCCAGATCGACAGCGATCCCTTGAAGTCGGATTTCCCGATGTGGGGATTTCCGACCGATACGCGAATCCAGGGCGATTGCGCGGTCGTATTGCAACAGCTGCTCGACGTCGTTGAATCGCGCGCCGATGATGCGTATCGCCGGCGCGTGGCCGAGCGCATCGCCAGTTGGAGCGGCGCGCGCGAGCAAATCGCAAAACGCCGTGCTGCCGCAAGCGCCAACAGGGGCGTCTCGGGCGCGCTCAGTCCGGCCTTCGTGTTCGCGACGCTGAACGGAAAATTGTCGCAGGACGATATCGTCATCAACGAGGCGATCCGCAACGGACCTGTCCTGCAGGAGCACATCACGCGCACCAGGCCGCAGAGCTATGTTGGGCTGGCCGGCGGCGGACTTGGATTCAGCGGCGGCATGGCGCTGGGATTGAAACTGGCGCAGCCGGATCGCCGCATCGTGCAGGTGATCGGCGACGGCGGCTTTCATTTCTCCTCGCCCGACAGCGTCTATGCGGTGGCGCAGCAATATCAGATTCCTGTTCTGACGGTCGTGCTCGACAATGGCGGCTGGCAGGCGGTGAAATCCGCGGTGCAGCGGGTTTATCCGAAGGGCACTGCGGCCGAAACCGACCAGTTTCAATCGCGGCTGATGTCGGGCCGTCAGGGCGAGCAGCGGGATTTCTCCGCGGTGGGACGCGCGTTCGGCGCGCATGGCGAATGCGTGCGCGAACCGGATGATCTCGCCGCCGCGATCGACCGTTGCCTGGCCGCGCTGGATGACGGCAAGGCCGCGGTGCTGCACGTTCACATCACGCGGCTTTGAATCCTGACAAGAGGTCAACTGCCATGGGAACGCGGAACCGATATTCCCGGATAGCCAGGTACCTTGGATTTGTCGCGTTGATGGCGGGCGCGATTGCGCCCGCTTCCGCCCAGGAAGACCCGGCAAAATATCCGACGCGACCGATCCACATCATCGTTGGCTTCGCGGCGGGCGGCGGCAACGACATCATCGCGCGTATCTTCGGACAGAAATTATCCGAAAGTCTCGGCCAGCCTGTGATCGTCGAAAACAAGCCGGGCGGCGGCGCAATCGTGGCGACGGAATATGTCGCGAAATCTCCGCCCGACGGCTACACGCTGCTGATGAGCGCCAGCGGCATATCGATCAATCCCGCCGTCTACGCCAAGCTGCCCTATGACGCCGTCAAGGATTTTGTCCCGGTCTCCGAGCTCGGCTCGTTTCCGCTGATCATGATCGTAGCCGCGGCCTCTCCGATCAAATCGGTGGCGGAGCTCGTGGCTTACGCCAAGGCCAATCCGGACAAGACGAATTATGCGAGTTCGTCCGCCTCGTTCCAGCTGGTGACCGAGCTGTTCAAGCAAAAGACCGGCGCACCGATGCAGGTCATTCCCTACAAGAGCGCCAACGAGTCGGTGCTGGCGGTGATTTCGGGCCAGGTCACCACGACCATTGCGGATGCCGGTCCGGTGACAAGCCAGGTCAAGAGCGGGACGGCGCGCGCGCTTGCGGTCGCGGCATCGAAGCGGATGGAAGAACTCCCGGAGGTGCCAACGCTGAAGGAAGCCGGCGCCGACGTCGACGCGGTATTGTGGAGCGGCATCTTCGCGCCAAAGGCGACACCGCCTGGAATCGTCAAAAAACTGGAGGGCGAACTGATGGGGATCGCGCGATTGCCGGATGTGATCTCGCGACTCAAGCCGCTCGGCATCGAGTTGGTCGGCAATTCGTCGGAAGAATTTTCGAAGATTCTGGCTGCCGACATCGCGCGCTGGGGCGCAGTCGCGAAAGCCGCCAATATCAGGATGGAGCAGTAACGCCGCGCCGGTCGGGCGAGACCCACGCGACGACGACGCGTCGTTATCGCCGCGACGGCGATGTTGAGGATCAGCGCGCCGAGCCCGACATAAAATACATAGCTGGCGCCGCCGAGCGCGATGGTCGCGAGCGGCTTCAGCCCGTTGCTCCAGGCCGTCCACGATCCCCAAAGGATTCCAGCGGCCCAACCGAGCAGCAGGCCTTCGGCGCGGAACCAGCGCGTGAACAATCCGAATACCAGCGCCGGAAAGGTCTGCAGGATCCACAAGCCGCCGAGCAATTGCAGATCGAGCGCATATTGCGTCGGCAGAAACAGCGTGAAGGCGAGCGCGCCCAGTTTGACGATCAGCGAGGCGATCTTGGCGACCGCCGCCTCGCCGGCGTGGCTGATGCCGGGATCGACATAGGACTTCCAGACATTGCGGGTGAACAGATTGGCCGCGCCGATGCTCATCACCGCCGCCGGCACCAGCGCGCCGATCGCGATCGCCGCAAACGCAAAGCCGGCGAACCATGACGGAAACAGCACCTTGAACAGGACAGGCACCACGTCGTTGTTCGACGTCACCTTGAGGTTGGCGGCATAGGCCATGTAGCCGAGCAGCGCGATCAGGCCCAACAGCAGCGTATAGGCCGGCAGCAGGATCGCGTTCTTGCGGATGGTGTCGGCGGATTTCGACGCGAAGATTCCGGTCAGGGTGTGCGGATACATGAACGCGGCCAGCGCCGAACCCAGCGCGAGCGTCGCGTAGGGCAGCATCTGCGATGGCTTCAGGATCAGCCCGGTGTCGCCGCCCTTTGCGGTGAAGGCATCGTTGGCCGCAGCGAACACCACGCCGTACCCGCCAAGCTTCGCAGGCACGATCACCACCGCCACCAGCACCACGATGTAGATCATGGTGTCCTTGACGAAGGCGATCAGCGCCGGCGCCCGCAAACCGGAGCTATAGGTATACAACGCCAGAATGATGAAGGCGGCGATGATCGGCAACTCGCCGGATCAGCCCCATCGCCTTGATCACCACGCCCATGCCGATCAGCTGAAGTGCGATATAGGGCATGGTCGCGACCATGCCGGTAATCGCAACCGCCAATTCAAGGCCGCGCGACTGGTAGATGCCGTGGACCACATCGGCCGCGGTGACGTGGCCCTTGGCATGCGCCGCCTTCCACAGCACCGGCATCACCGCGAATACGAAGGGATAGACGATGATGGTGTAGGGCAGCGCGAAGAAGCCGTAGGCGCCCACCGCATAAACCAGCGCCGGCACCGCGATCACGGTGTAGGCGGTATAGAAATCGCCGCCGACCAGAAACCAGGTGATCCAGGTGCCGAACTGCCGTCCGCCCAGCCCCCATTCGTCAAGATGCGCGCTGACCGGAGCCGCTTTCCAGCGCGCGGCGAAGAATCCCATCACGGTGACAAGGATGAAGAAAAACATGAAAGACCGCGAGAGCAACCCAGTCGATCCGATCGGCCATGACGGTGCCTGGTTAGGAATTTGCCATGCAGGATTTACGGAGCTTCGTCGCCGGCGCGGCTGCGATAGACCAGCCAGATCAGCAGCGAACTGATCGGCACCCATGCCAGCTGATACCAATAGAAAAACGGAAATCCGAACAGCGCCGGCTCCTGGAAATTGTAGAACGGCACCCACAGCAGGCCGACGAAAGGCAGCAGCAGAAGGATCCACATGGCGGACTCCGGCTTTGCGCCGGCGCCTTACGCCGGCTTTCCGTTACTGGAACTATTTAGGCGTCGATTTGTTGCGTCGCCAAGCGAATTTGCCGGTGCTGCAATGCAGTGAGCGAGGCCTGACTCGCTCGACTGCCGTCAGAACGCGGGACCCGCGCCATTTCTGCCGTAGGTGATGCGCGGCGTTTGCAGGGTTCCGTCAGGCTGCTTTTTCGCAGCAGCGACGAAAATCTTGGTGCCGGGCTTTAGCTCGTCCTTGTTACCGGGGACATAAGTCACAACAACAGTCTCGGGGGTCACCAGCAGTTTCTTTTCGCCATCCTTGTACTTGACCGACAGGACCGGTCCGTCGACCGCGGCAACGCTCTGCTCGACATTGCCATTTGTCATTTTGCTCTGCGGCTTGAGATCCCAGTCGTAGTGGCCTTCGCCGGTACCGCGCATCGATTCCGGGAAGATATGCACCTCGATGGCCTTTTGGGTGCCGTCAGGCTGCATCATTCCGGCAGAGCCGATGAACATGCCGGGCTTGATGTCGGCCATGGTCGACGGAGCGATCGCGACAAACAGCGGATTGTCGGTCACCGTCAGTTTCAGTTCCGCGCCGTCACGGTTCTTGACCACGTAGACAGGACCTTCGACCCGTTCGATGGTGCCGCGGATGCGGACGGTTTCCTGCGCCGACGCCGGCAAAGCCATGCAGATCAAGGCGAAACTGGCAGCGGCGAGCGTGCGCTGTATCATGCCGGACATTGTATTCCTCCCTGGTTCGAATTGACGCTTGAATGTTTCCGTTGCTGGATCGGGCTATTTCCTCAGATGCTTGTCGAAGAAGCCGTTTTGTTGGTGCTTCGAAGAATGGTGCAACGGCCCTGCGCGCTGCGGATGCTTCCCCTGCAACCCCAGCCATCAGCGAATATTCCTGAGGGATGCAGCGAACCTCGGGTCGCCGCCGCCGGCCGCGGCCAGCGTGCTCACTCGCTTCTGATCCCGGCGTCCTGGATTACCTTGCGCCAGCGCGCTTCCTCGCCGCGAAAATATCGCTCGAGCTCTTGCGGGGGACCGGCGACCATGACGAGGCCCTCGTTCACGGCGAGCCGTTTGAACGCCTCGGATTGAACCGCCAATGCCGCTGACTTGTTGAGGCGGTCGATCGCATCGGCAGGCGTTTTGGCCGGCGCGAACAGGCCATACCAGCTCTCCACGGCGTAGCCGGGGACGCCGGCCTCCGCCACCGTCGGCAATTGCGGGAATGCCGGCGAACGCTCCGCCGACGTCACGGCGAGCGCACGCAATTGTCCACCCTCGATCAGCGAAGCTGCGCTTGCAACGGTGGTAAACATCACCTGGATCTGGCCGCCGATCAGGTCGGTGATAGCAGGCGCGGAGCCCTTGTAGGGCACCGTCGTCAGGTTGACGCGGGCCAGGCTCTTGAACAGCTCGCCCGCCAGATGCGCCGAGGTGCCGATGCCGTACGTCCCGTAGGATAATTTATCGGGTTCGGCTTTCGCCGCCGCGATCAGGTCCGCAATCGATCGAAAAGGGGATTTGGGATTGACCACGACGATATTGAAGGAGCGCGCAATCAGCGCGACCGGCGCAAAATCCTTATGCGCATCGTAAGGCAGTTTCGCATTCAGGCTTGGATTGACCGCGTTCGCGAACGTCCCCATCAGCAGCGTATAGCCATCCGGCTCGCTGGTCGCGACGGCCTGGGTGCCGATGATGGTTCCCGCTCCCGGCTTGTTCTCGATAATGACCGAGGCGCCGAGATCCTTCGCCATCTCCTGCGCCAGCGTGCGCGCAATCAAGTCGGTCCCGCCGCCAGGCGCCAGGGGGACGACGATCCTGACGATCCGGTCCGGATACAGGGCCCAGGCATCGTCCGCCCAAAATGCAGGGAGCAACAATGCTGCAAGCGCGAACAGAAAGGAGTTTGTTTTTGTGTTGCGTTGAAATGGCATGTGCATTCGCTTGCGGCCGGCTTGTCGAAAACGCAATAGCAGATCATGCCTTGCGGTGCGGCGCTATGCGCCGGGCGACGGACGGTCATGACGCGATGCGCCCGTGCCGGCGATGGACGCGGGCAACAGCGATAGACTAGCATCGCCTGCAACTACAAAAGCAAACGGGCGCTTGGGGGGATAACATGAAGCACTGGTGGATCGGACTATTGCTGTTGATCGGGCCATCGGCCCTGGCGCAGCAGGCGGTGCCCTCGATCGCCTTCGACTCCGTGCCCAATCCGCTCCGGCTGCCAGCCAACATGTATTTCGGCGAAGTATCCGGCGTCTCGCTCAATTCCAAGGGTCACGTGTTCGTATTGTCGCGCGGCAACACCACCGGGCCCGCTTTCGCCGCGGCGGCGGCCCAGGTGCTGGAATTCGATGCGAAAGGCCAGTTCATCCGCGAAATCGGCAAGAACCTCTATGCCTGGTCGTTCTCCCATACCATCAAGGTCGATCCCGCCGACAACATCTGGGTGACCGACAAGGGCTCCGACATGGTGATCAAATTCGATCCCGAGGGCCGCGTCGTCATGGTGTTCGGCCGCAAGCAGGAGGCGTCCGATGAAGAGACCGGGCCGTTGAAACATCCGAAGCCGCCGCTGCCGCCGAGGATGGCCGGTTTCGTCAGGTCACCGACGTGGCCTGGGACCGGGCCGGCAACACCTTCATCAGCGATGGCTATATCAACTCGCGCATCGCCAAGGTGGACAAGAACGGCAACTGGCTGAAATCATGGGGCGAGCGCGGCAAGGAGCCCGGCCAGTTCAACACCCCGCACTCGATCGCGACCGACGCCAAGGGCAACGTCTATGTCGCCGATCGCGGCAACCGGCGGATTCAGGTGTTCGACGGCGACGGAAAATTCCTGCGCCAGTTCACCATCGACGTGCCGGTGCCGCCGGATGCCAAGCCCGCGATCGGCAAGATACCGGACGAGGCGATGATGGCAGGCGGCACCTTCGCGCCGGGCTCGCCGTGGTCGCTCTGCATCACGCCGCCGCCCAATCAGGTGCTCTACAGCTCGGACGCATGGCCCGGCCGCATCTACAAGCTCACGCTCGATGGCAAGGTGCTCGGCATGCTCGGCCAATCCGGCAAGCAGCTGAAACAGTTCGGCTGGATTCACGCGATGGCATGTCCATCGGAGAACGTGATCTACGCCGCGGAACTGCTGAACTGGCGCGTGCAGAAATTGATCCTGAAGCCGTAGAATGCACGGTTTATCGTCATGGCGAGGAGCGTCAAGTCGCCGAAGCAATCCACGCTCGTTTCGCTGAGAGCTGGATTGCTTCGCAGAGCCAAGGCGTCGGATGCGCATTCGGCACAACCCGTTGGCTCGGGCATGACGGCGCGAGGCTTTATCAGAGAATTGGGCTCAGATCATCCGCGCCACGGCGGGAATCTTTCGCAACATCACGGTGAGTCCCCAGCTCATCGAAAGCGTGCCCGATGAGCACGACGGCAAATTTGACAAACGCCGGAAACGAATAGTCGTAGACGGCGTATTGCAGCCAGATGATGAAGATATAGTGCAAGAGAAAGATGCCGTAGGCGGAAGGCCGCAGCGCATCGAGCAGGCGCCAGCCGGATTCGGCAAAGCGCAGGAAGATTGCCGATACCGTGAACGCCATCGCGGCGCTGTAGGTCGCAAAGGCGAGGCCGTAACTCGCCTTCCACAATAGCGGCGGTGAACCGAAATCCGCCACCCAGTTGTGGTGGGCATAGACCAGAACAAGGATCGCGCCGTAGAACACAAGTGCAAAGGCCAGCCAGACCGGCCCGCGTCTTGCGAGTTCGCCATTCTCCGCGAGCAGGCCGGCCCTGAGGTTGACTGCGCCGACGCCGACGCCGGCAAAGAAGGAGGCTGTGTAAAGCAGGATACGGCTGGTCTGGATCGGAAGCGGGAATCCATCCCATTCCAGCCAGCTGATGTCACCGAACGCCAGGTGCATCGGCAGATAGGCCGTTATCGAGACGATCATGAATACCCCGAACACCGTCATCGGCCGGTCGCGTACGACGTAAATCCGTCTGCCCAAAGCATCGATCATCCCGGGCGCTATCCACCACACCGCGGCGGCCATCGCATCGAGCGCCAGCAGCACCCACAGGAACCACGCCGGACCGGAGGGCCATGGTCCGACGGTGAGCGTGTGCCACCAGAAATGCAGGAAGTTGAAATCCGTCGTTCCCGGCAAGTGGTAACGCAGGAATGTCGGATAATACGCGATCGGCATCAGCACGAAGATGGATATCAGGAACGGCACGCCGAGCCGCCACGCGCGTTCGCGCAGGAAGATCGCCGACCCCTTGCGCGCAAGGCTGTTGCGGACGAACAGCCCCGAGATGAAGAACATGAAGGCCATGAAGAAACTGTCGTTGAACAGCACGACCAGGTCAAAGCCGAGCCAGCGCTTCGGATCGCCGTTGCCGAACCAGGTATAGTTGATGACGGAGTGGTGAAGCAGCACCAATAGCGTGACGAATGTGCGCGCGCGATCGAGCGCTGCGATGCGTCCGGGGGCCATCATGGCCTGATCGCTTTGGTCCGGTTTCCGCAGCATCGATTTCGTTCCGCGCAAGGGCCGATCAACGGCCAGTTCGATCATTTTCCGAACGAGTCGTAAACGATCTTCTTCAGCGTTACCTGAACGTGCATGCGTCCCGATGGGGCGTTTTCCATCACAACGAAAAACATGTCCTGGGCGCGGTCGACCACAAAGTAGACTCCGGTGGCGCCGTCCCATTTGATTTCGCCGAGCGAGCCCGGCGGCGGCGGCACCGCATTGCCGGGATCGGTGCGAACGCCGAAGCCATAGCCAAATCCGAAACCGTCGCCGGGGTAATAGAAATAGTTGCGCGCAACCCCTGACCCCGGCCCGATATGGTCCGATGTCATCGCAGCGAATGTCGAAGGCCTGAGATAGGTCTTGCCGTCCAGCGTCCCGCCATTGAGCAGCATCTGCGCATAGCGCGCGAAATCGGAGATCGTCGAGACCATGCCGCCGCCGCCGGATTCCCATCGCGTGACGTCAAGCGAGTTACGCTCGACGTGACGGTCTTTGGCCAGCGGCTGGGCGTAGCGCGCCCGCTCGGCGGGATCGGTCAGGAAAGAATTTCGTCGTGGTCATGCCGAGCGGATCGAGCAGATGAGTCTTCTCGAATTGATAGAGCGACTGGCCGGACACGACCTCGATGACGCGGCCGAGAACGTCGGTCGAATGCCCGTAATCCCACAACGTGCGCGGCTGCTCGGCCAGCGGCAGCTTCGCCAGCCTTTCTGCAAATTCGGCATTGTCGAAATCGCCGAGATAAATGCCGTTATAGGCTGATTTGACCAGCCCTTCGCCATAGAAGCCGTAGGTGATGCCCGAGGTATGCAGCAGCAGATCCTCGATATTGATGGGCCGGCGCGGCGGCACCAGGTCGAGCACCGGCCGGCCGGTATCGTCCTTTCTCTCGACGCCGACCTTCACGCCGGCGAAGGATGGAATGTATTTGCTGACGGGATCGTCGAGCGCGATCTTTCCCTGATCGACCAGCATCATCACCGCGACGCTGGTGATGGTCTTGGTGACCGAATGGATCGGGAAGATGGTGTCCGCCGTCATCGGCGTTCCCTTCGCGACGTCACGCTTGCCGAAGCATTTGAAATAGACCGGCTGGCCGTGGCGCTGGATCAGAACGATGGCGCCGGGAATTCTGCCGGCAGCAATTTCGCCGTTGAGAAAATCATCGATGGCTGAGAGCTTTTCGCGCAACAGTTCGGCGTGCGGCGGCGGCCCAAGCGCGAGGGCGGCCGTCAGCCAGGGCGCAGCGAACGCAACCGCGGTGACAACAGCGGCGAACCCTGTGGCAAAGGGCCGGGTTAATGCGACGTTGCGCGGAGACATCTGTTGGCCTGGTGGGCGAAGCGAACTGGCGGCCTGAGGTTATTGCATTGCTGCAATCCGATCCAGATGCTGCCGGCCGGAACATCCGGCGCTAGTATTCCTCGCCTCGTTCGGCCACGCGCCGGCCGTCGCGATGTCGGGCTTTTGCCATGCCCGGCAGAATCATTCGAAGCGGAGGACGACCATGAAACCCCGAATGAATTTCTATCAGGCCGCACCCGAAACGATCAAGGCGCTGAGCGCGCTCGAAGCCCAGATACAGGCCAGTGGCCTCGAACCATCGCTGATCGAACTGGTCAAAACCCGGGCGTCGCAAATCAACGGCTGCGCCTTCTGCATCAACATGCACACCCAGGACGCGCGCAAGCACGGCGAGACCGAACAGCGCCTGTACCTCTTGAATGCGTGGCGGGAATCGCCCGTTTATACCGACCGCGAACGCGCCGCGCTGGCCTGGACCGAGGCGGTGACACTGATCTCTGAAACCCATGCCCCGGATGACGTCTATAACGACGTTCGCGCCCAGTTTTCGGAAGCCGAGACGGTCAACCTGACCATGCTGATCGCGACCATCAACGTCTGGAACCGGATCTCCATCAGCTTCCGCTCCGTTCCTCCTGTGAGAACCAAGGCCGCCGTCGCGTGAGGGATCGGGAGGACGGCGCAGCTCGCCACCTTCGGCCGATGGGCTATGTCGCAGTCGCGCGGGCGAAATCCACGTAGATCTCGCGCAAGCGGTCCGTCATCGGACCGGGTCTGCCATTGGCGACCGTCTTGCCGTCGATGCTCACCACCGCTTGCACGAACACGGTCGCGCTGGTGATGAAAGCTTCCTTGGCGGCAAGCGCTTCCTGGACGGTAAATGGCCGCTCCTCGACGCGAAGCTGACGCTCTTCGGCCAGCGCGACCACCGCCTTGCGCGTGCAGCCCGGCAAAATCGCGGATGAATTCTGCCGCGTTACCAGCACGTCGTCCTGCGTGAGAATGAAGGCCGATGATGAGCCGCCTTCGGTCACCATGCCGTCCTCGATCATCCAGGCCTCGCCGGCGCCCGCTTCCGCCGCGGCCTGTTTTGCCAATACCTGCGCCAGCAGCGCCACGCTCTTGATGTCGCGCCGCTCCCACCGGATGTCAGGCACGGTGATCACGGCGATGCCGGTCTTGGCTGATTCCGCGTTGACGATGTCCTTGACCGAGGTGAACATCACCAGCGTCGGCTTGACGTCCTTCGGAAACGCGAAATCGCGGCCGGTGTCGGCGCCGCGCGTCACCTCCAGGTAGACCATGCCGTTGACGAGATTGTTGCGCGCGATCAGCTCTTTCTGGATCTCCTGAATGCGATCGGTCGTCTCCGGCAAGACAAGCGCGATCTCGCCGACCGAGCGCTGCAGCCGCGCCAGATGCGAGGCGTTGTCGATCAGCTTGCCGTCCAGCACGGCCGCGACCTCGTAAATGCCGTCGGCGAACAGAAAGCCGCGGTCCAGCACCGAGACCTTGGCATCGGCAAGTGGCACGAACGACCCGTTGACGTAAGCGATCTGATCCAAGGCGAGTTCTCCTGTCGGGCTGCGAAGCGGCTGTGCCAGCATTGTATACGCAAATTGTTAAGGCTTGATCGACGAATTTGGAAAGGAATCGCGACGAAGTCCATGCCACCTCTCCCATAGGGAGAGGTCGGCGCGTAGCCGTCAGTGCGAGGAGTGACGCCTGACGATAGCCAATCCATCACCTCAGTCCTGCTGGCAAAGGGAGAGTGCGTTCGCTTCGCCGTCGATGCGAAGCACGACGTCCAACGCACAATGTTTCAGCCTCAATGCGACAAAATCTTGGACAGGAATTTTTGCGCGCGGTCGCTGCGGGGGCTGCCGAAGAAATCGGTCTTCAGCGCGTCCTCGACGATCTCGCCCTTGTCCATGAAGATAACGCGATGCGCGACCTTGCTGGCAAAACCCATTTCGTGGGTCACGACCATCATGGTCATGCCCTCGCGGGCGAGGTCGACCATGACGTCGAGCACTTCGCTGATCATTTCCGGATCGAGCGCCGAGGTCGGCTCGTCGAACAGCATGGCGATCGGATCCATTGCCAGCGCGCGGGCGATCGCGACGCGCTGCTGCTGGCCGCCGGACAATTCGGCGGGATATTTGCGCGCGTGGTCGTTGAGGCCGACGCGGTCGAGCAGCTTTGCCGCCTTCACCATCGCCTCGTCGTGCGACCGTCCGAGCACCTTTTCCTGCGCCAGGCAGAGATTCTCGAAGATCTTGAGATGCGGGAACAGCTCGAAATGCTGAAACACCATGCCGACGCGGGCGCGCAGTTTCGGCAGATCGGTCCTGGGATCGTTGACCTTGATGCCGTCGAGGATGATTTCGCCGCTCTGGAACGGCTCCAGCGCGTTGACGCATTTGATCAGCGTCGATTTTCCCGAACCTGACGGCCCGCACACCACCACCACCTCGCCCTTGGCGACGCTGGTGGTGCAGTCCTTCAGCGCCTGAAAGCCCCCGTACCATTTGTCGACGTGGCTGATCTCGATCATGAAGGTCTCGCTAGTGGACAAAGGCGATGCGGGTCTGAAGCCGGCGGATGCCGAGGGAGGCCACGAATGAAATTGCGAAATAGACCACGGCCGCGAACAGGTACATTTCGACCAATCGCCCGTCGCGCTGCGCGACCTTGCTGGCGGCGCCGAGGAAATCGGGAATCGACAGCACATAGACCAGCGAGGTGTCCTGGAACAGCACGATGGTCTGGGTCAGCAGCACCGGCAGCATGTTCCGGAACGCCTGCGGCAGCACGACATAACGCATGGTCTGGCTGTAGGTCAGGCCGAGCGCCTGGGCTGCCGCGGGCTGACCTTTGGAGATCGACTGGATGCCGGCGCGCATGATTTCGGAGAAATACGCCGCCTCGAACATGATGAAGGTGACGAGCGAGGAGGTAAACGCGCCGACGCGTATCGGCCGCGACGATCCCGTCAGCCACTGCCCGATATAGGGAACGAGGAAATAGAACCAGAAGATCACCAGCACCAGCGGCAGCGACCGCATCAAGTCCACGTAAAGGCCGGCGATACGCCCAAGCAATTTGAAGCCCGACAACCGCATCAACGCAATCAGCGTGCCGAAGATCAGGCCGCCGAGCGCGGCCAGCCCCGTCAGCGTCAGCGTGAACGTCATGCCGTCGAAAAACAGATATCCAAGCGAGCGGCGGATGACGTCGAAGTCGAAACTGGCGAACATGGGCGCGGCTCACTTCCCCGAGATATAGCCGGGGACCGCCAGGCCGCGCTCGAGGAAGCGCATCGCGGTAACGACGACGATATTGATCAGGAGATACAGCACCGTTGCGGCGGTGAAGGCCTCGAACACCTGGAAGGAAAATTCCTGCATCGCGCGCGCCTCGCCGGTGAGTTCGATCAGGCCGATGGTGATCGCCACCGAAGTATTCTTGATGGTAGAGAGAAATTCGGAGGTCAGCGGCGGCAGGATGATACGAAACGCCATCGGCAGCAGCACGTAGCGATAGGCTTGCGCCGTCGTCAATCCCAGCGCGGTGGCGGCGAGTTTCTGTCCGCGCGGCAGCGAGTTGATGCCTGCGCGGGTTTGCTCGGCGACCCGCGCCGACATGAACAGCCCGACGCCGATCGCCGCCGTGTAGAACGGCGCATTGGGAATCTGCTTCAGCCAGAGCCCCCATGACGGCGGCAGGATTTCCGGCAACACGAAGAACCAGAGAAACAGCTGCACCAGCAGCGGCATGTTGCGGAAGAATTCGACATAAGCGAAGCCGAACCAGGACGCCGCCTTCGACGGCAGCGTCCGCAGCACGCCGACGACCGCTCCGAACACCAGCGCAATGATCCAGGCGCAAAGCGCGGTCTCGATCGTCAGAACCAGCCCCGACAGCAGCATGTCGAGATAGGTGCCGGTCCCGTTCGGGGCCGGCTCCCAGAAAATGCGCCAGTTCCAGTGATAGTTCACAGGGCCTTCCGTCCGCTAGCGCTGCGCACCTTTACATCGCCTTGTAGGAGTTGGGGTCGGGGGAATCGGAAGGCTTGGCGAACTCATGCTTCAGCTCCGCGCTGATCGGCGCGTTGAGGTTCAAGCCCTTGGGCGGGATCTTCTGCATGAACCACTTGTCGTACAGCTTCTGACCCTCGGCGCTCTGGTAGAGCGCGGCGGTGGCGGCATCGACCACCTTCTTGAAGGCCGGATCGTCCTTGCGCAGCATGATGCCGTAGGGTTCAGGCTTCGAGAACGCGTCGGTGGAAATGACGTAGGCGTCCGGATCCTTCGAGCCGGCGACGAAGCTGGCGAGCAGGATATCGTCCAACACAGTCGCAACCGCACGATCGGTCTCGACCATCAGGAACAATTCGGCATGTTCCTTGGCCGGGATGATGTTGATGCCGAGATTGCGGGCGGCATTGGCTTCGGTGAGCTGCTTGATGTTGGTGGTGCCGGAGCTCGAGGCTACCGACTTGCCCTTGAGATCGTCGATCGAGTTGAGCTTGCTGGACTTCTTCGAGACGAAACGGGTTGCGGTCAGAAAGTGGGTGTTGGTGAAGGCAACCTGCTTCAGACGCTCGGGGTTGTTGGTGGTCGAGCCGCATTCGAGGTCGATGGTGCCGTTGGCCAGCAAGGGAATGCGGGTCGATGACGTCACCGGATTGAGCTTGACCTCGAGCTTGTCGAGCTTGAGCTCCTTTTTCACGGCGTCGACGATCCTGTAACAGATGTCGATCGCAAAGCCGATCGGCTTCTGGTTGTCGTCCAGATAGGAAAACGGAATCGACGAGTCGCGATAACCAATGGTGATCGCGCCGGTTTCCTTGATGTTCTTCAACGTCCCCGTGAGTTCCTCGGCATTGGCCTGGCCCGCGCAGAACACCGCAGTGAGCGCAAGGCCCATCACACGCAGTTGTTTCATTCTTAACCCCTCCTCGTTGAATGATTGGGCAATGCCCGCATCAACCGGCTACGCCGCTGAAAGATCGAGCCTGCGCCACCGATACCGGCTCATGCAATGACCGGGCCATCGCATGAGCCGGCAAACCCTACATCGCCTTGTACGAATCGGGATCGGGGGAATCGGAAGGCTTGGCGAACTCATGCTTCAGCTCCGCGCTGATCGGCGCGTTGAGGTTCAGTCCCTTGGGCGGGATCTTCTGCATGAACCACTTGTCATACAGCTTCTGACCCTCGGCACTTTGGTAGAGCGCCGCGGTGGCGCCATCGACGACCTTCTTGAAGGCCGCATCGTCCTTGCGCAGCATGATGCCGTAGGGCTCCGGCTTCGAGAATGCGTCCTTGGAGATGACGTAGGCGTCCGGCTCTTTCGATCCGGCGACGAGGCTCGCAAGCAGGATATCGTCCATCACGAACGCCACCGCCCGATCGGTCTCGACCATCAGGAACGCTTCGGCGTGATCCTTGGCCGGGATGATGTTGACCGCCAGATTGCGGGCGGCATTGGCTTCGGTGAGCTGCTTGATATTGGTGGTGCCTGACGTCGAGACCACCGGCTTGCCCTTGAGATCGTCGATCGAGTTGATCTTGCTGGACTTCTTCGAAACAAACCGGCTCGCGGTCAGAAAGTGGGTGTTGGTGAAGGCAATCTGCTTCTGACGCTCGGCGTTGTTGGTGGTCGAGCCGCATTCGAGGTCGATGGTGCCGTTGGCCAGCAAGGGAATGCGGGTCGATGACGTCACCGGATTGAGCTTGACCTCGAGCTTGTCGAGCTTGAGCTCCTTCTTCACGGCATCGACGATCCTGTAACAGATGTCCATCGCAAAACCGATCGGCTTCTGGCTGTCGTCCAGATAGGAAAACGGAATCGACGAGTCGCGGAAACCAAGCGTGATCGCGCCGGTTTCCTTGATGTTCTTCAACGTCCCCGTGAGCTCCTCGGCATTCGCCTGGCCTGCGCAGAACGCAGCGGCAAGCGCAAGGCCAATCATGCGCAGGTGTTTCATTCTTAACCCCTCCTCGTTGGATAACTTCCACAATGCTGGCATAAATCGGGCCGGAATAGAATGTAACTTTCGGCCGCGATACGGCCCCAAATGTCGCCAATGCCAGGGAATACGCCCGTCCGCTGCCCGGACACCGGCGGCAAACCAGAAGCCGCAGCCGCCATTTGGCTGGATGCTACGATGTTCGGGGCGAAAGCGGCATCTCGCCCAAATCCCAGAACAAACCCGCCATGATGCCCAGCGCCTCTTCGGTGACGGAGAGCAGAATGTGCTCATTGGGCGCGTGCTGGGAGCAGCCCGGATAGGAATGCGGCACCCAGATCGTGGGCAAGCCAAGTGCATCGGAGAACACATCGTTGGGCAGCGAGCCGCCGAAATTCGGCAGCACCGCCGGCGCTTTTCCCGTCGTCTGCCGGATCGACTCCGCCGTCCAGTTGATCCATGGGCTATCGAAATCGGTTCGCGATGCGGCAAAGCTTTGCGCCGCCCGAACCTCGACCATCGGAAAACCGTGGTCGTGCAGATGCGCCCTGATCACATCGACGATCTTCTCGACCCTGGTGCCGACGACAAAGCGAAGTTGCAGGACGGCGTGCGCCTGTCCCGGAATGGCGTTGGCCGGTTTCTCGGTATTGCCGGATGATATCGCCAGCACTTCGAGCGTGTTCCAGGCATAAAGCCGCTCGGCGGCCGACAAGCCCTCCTCGCCCCAATTCTCCGACAGCGCCGGCTCATCGGACATCGGCTCTATCTTGACGTCGGCCAGCATGGCGCGGACCTGGTTCGAAAGCCGCGGCGGCTTCAATTGATCCAGCAGCAGACGTCCCTTGCCATCGACAAGGGTTGCGATCGCGCTGGAAAGGATGGTCGCGGGATTGGCAAGGACGCCGCCCCAGTTGCCGGAATGATGCGATCCGTCACGCAAGTTCACGTCGAGATGGATCCGTATTCCGCCGCGGCAGCCGAGGAAGATGGTCGGGCGGTCCGCGGCAAGCCGGGGGCCGTCGGAGGCGAGAAACAAATCGGCCTTGAGCTCATCGCGCAGCTGCTCGCACACCTGGCGCAAATCCGGCGACCCGATTTCCTCGCCGGTTTCAACGATAAATTTGGCGTTGAAGCCGAGCCGGCCGCCGCGCGCCTCGCGAACGGCGCGAAGCGCCGACAGATTGATGCTGTGTTGCCCCTTATTGTCGGCGGTGCCTCGGCCGTAGACACGATTACCTGATGTCGTCGTCCGCCACGGATCCAGATTGTCCCGCCATTCTCCCGCCATGCCGTCGACGACATCGCCGTGTCCGTACATGAGAACGGTCGGAACTGCGGAGCTCTCGCGATATTCCGCGAGAAGGTAAGGATTTTTTCCGGCCGGAGATTCGATCAGTCTTGTCGAGAAATCGAGTTGCGAGAATGCCGGCTGCAGTTCCTCTTCGAGATAGGCGCGTAAGCAATCGCGCCGGTCGGGGTTCTGGCTTTCGGTGGGATAGGCGACCCGGCGGTCGAGTTCGGCGAGAAAGTCCCCGGAATGGAGATGTTGGCGGGCCCGGGCGATAGCGTCATTTCTGGTCATGTCTTCCTTTTCGGGGTCGTGAGCATCGTTCGAATTCAGGCAACCTATCGGGATATGATGCCGGCCGGAAGTAGGCACGATGCGCACGAATTTGCCTTGCTAATGTCAGCCGGAATGCGCCAATTTCCGCTCAACAGCCTGGCATTCAGACCGGGCGAAGTTCAGGGAGGACTCCATGAAAACGATCCTGCGCGTGTCGGCTATTTGTGTGCTGTTTGCAGGTTCCGCGGTGGCGCTGACCGGCGAGCGCATGGCGGAAATTCCGCTCGACAAAATGTCGTCCGCCCAGCGCGCCGTTGCCGATGCCATCATGTCCGGACCGAGGGGAGGACTGAGAGGCCCGTTCAATGCCTGGCTGCGCAGCCCGGTGCTGGCGGATCGCCTGCAAAAGGTCGGCGAATATATCCGCTTCAACACCTCGCTCGACAAGCGCGTCAACGAGATGGCGATCCTGATGACCGCGCAGGCCTGGGGCTCGCAATATGAGTGGTACGCCCACGCGCCCTTGGCGATCAAGGCCGGTCTCGATCCCGACATCGTCGCCGCCATCGGCGCCGGGCGAAAACCGGAAAAGATGAAGGACGACGAGGCTGTCGTCTGGGAGTTCACCACCCAGCTGCGGCGCGATCACGGGGTCGACGACGCGATCTACGCCAAGGCGCTGGAAAAATTCGGCGAACAGGGCATCATGGATTTGATCGCGGTGAACGGCTATTACGATGTGGTCTCGATGACGCTGAACGTCGCGCGCGTCGCGCCGCCGGCCGGCGAGGAACTGCCGTTCAAGCAGGCCGGCCGCTAGTCTCTGATCTCTCACAATTGTCGCGCGGCGGTCATGCCGCGCGGCAGCGCGTTGAAAGTCGCCAATCATGAAAAAACAAATCCGGCTGAACGCCTTCGCCATGAACTGCGTCGCGCATCAGTCGCCGGGGCTATGGACCCATCCGCGCGACCGCACGGCGGAATATAACCGGCTGCCGTACTGGATCGATCTGGCGCGAACGCTGGAGCGCGGGCGGTTCGACGGGCTGTTCCTGGCCGATGTGCTCGGCGTCTACGACGTGTTCGGCGGCAGTCCGGATGCGGCGCTGCGCAACGCCACGCAGACGCCGGCAAATGATCCGCTGCTGCTGATTCCGGCGATGGCCACTGTCACCGAAAATCTCGGTTTTGGGGTGACCTCCAACCTGTCGTACGAGCCGCCCTATACGTTCGCGCGGCGGATGTCGACGCTCGACCATCTGACCGAAGGGCGGATCGGCTGGAACGTGGTGACCGGCTATCTCGACAGCGCGGCCCGCGGCGCCGGCAAGGACAAGCAGACCGCGCATGACGACCGCTACGATGTCGCCGACGAATATATGGAAGTGGTCTACAAGCTCTGGGAGGGAAGCTGGGAGGACGACGCGGCGCTGCGCGATCGCGCGCGAGGCATTTTCGCCGATCCCGCGAAGGTGCATCGTATCAGGCACGAGGGAAACAATTATCGGGTCGATGCCATTCATCTGAGCGAGCCGTCGCCGCAACGCACCCCCGTGCTTTATCAGGCCGGCACCTCGCCGCGCGGCCGGCAGTTCGCCGCCGAGCATGCCGAATGCGTGTTCATGTCGGGACCGTCGGCCAAGATCATCGCGCCGCGCGTCGCTGCCATTCGCGAACTCGCCGCGAAGGCCGGCCGCAACCCGGCCGAAATCCTGATGTTCAGCATGTTCACCATCATTTTGGGACGCACCGAAGCCGAGGCCAAAGCCAAATACGCCGACTATCGCAGCCACATCAATCCGGAGGGCGCGCTGACCTTGATGTCGGGCTGGACCGGCGTCGATTTCTCGACCTACGATCTCGACCAAGAGGTTCGCCACGTCCAGAACGACGCCGGCCGCACCGCGATGGACAACATCACCCGCGCCGATCCGGACCGAGTCTGGACCGTGCGCGAGGTCGCCCAGCATGTCGGCATCGGCGGCATCGGCCCGGTCGTGGTCGGCACGCCGGAAAAGGTCGCCGACGAAATCGAAGCGTGGTTCGACCAGACCGACGTCGATGGCCTGAACGTTCCGTTTGCGATCTCGCCCGGAGATTTCGAGGACATCACCGACATGCTGGTGCCGGAGCTTGCCCGGCGCGGGCGCTACAAGACCGCCTACCAGCCGGGCACGTTGCGCGAAAAACTGTTCGGCCCGGGGCGCGCCCGTCTCGCCGCGCCGCATCCGGCGGTGCAGTATCGGCCTCACGTAGCGGCGAAAGCGGCGGAGTAGCTGTCAGCTGTAGGGTGGGCAAAAGGCGCGTCTGCGCCGTGCCCACCGCCTATGCGATTGCCGCAATCTGTCTCGAATACGTTGCGCGCTATGGTGGGCACGCGGAGTTTATCATCGGGCGCGCATTCGCGCGACCCGGTGGCTTTGCCCACCCTACGACTTCCGCTGGATTGCTTCGTTGCCCTCGCAATGACGGACCTAGAGCGAACCGTCGACCACCACCTCGATCAATTTCGCGCCGGGCCGCTTGAATGCCGAGGCCAGCGCGGGCGTCACGTCCTTGGCCTCGGTAATCCGCATCGCTTCCAGCCCGAGCGATTTTGCCAAACCCGTAAAATCCACCGGCGGGTCGACGAAATCCATGCCGACGTAATGATCGTCGCCGTGAAACGCGAGCAACCGCTGCTTGATGATGCGATAGCCGCCATTGTTGATGATCACGACGGTGAGCGGCAGCTTGTGATGCGCCGCGGTCCACAGCGCCTGGATCGAATACATCGCACTGCCGTCGCCGGAAAAACACACTACCGGCCGGTGCGGGTTGGCCAGGCTGACGCCGACCGAGGCCGGCAATCCCCAGCCGATGCCGCCGGAGGCGAGCGCATGATAGCCGTAGCGATCGCGATGCGGGCGCAGCGCATTGATCTGCCGCGACGACGTCAGGCCCTCGTCGACCAGGATCGCGTTATCGGGCATCGCTTCGACCACTTTTAGCGCCAGCCATTCCGGATCGATCGGCGAGCGGTCCTTGCTCTTGTTGATCTGCTCGACCAGGGTTGCGCGCCGCGCGGTCCAGTTCTTCGACTTGAGCGCGGATATCCCCTGTTTGGCGCGCCTCTCCAGCGCGGCGCCGCCGGCGGCCTTCAGCGCGGGAATCAGCACGCGCAAGGTTTCCCTCACATCGGCCTTGAGCGCGATTTCGGCGCCGTAGTTCTTGGCGAGGTCCCATTCGACCAGGCCGATCTGCAGGATCGGCATGCCCTCGGGCAGCGGATCGACTTCGCTATGCACCGACATCCGCAACGGGTCGGCGCCGAGCACGATCATCAGATCGTAGGGCGACAACACCTCGCGAACCTGCTTCTGCAGGCGCGACAGCGCGCCCATGAAGCACGGGCTTTCCGACAGGAAATGCGCGCCATAGGGCGCGGTTTGCTGGTACGCGGGACAGCCGAGCGTCTCCGCCAGCGATGCTGCTTCCTGCAGCGCATCGCTCTTTACGATTTCGTCGCCGGCAATGATGACCGGACGCTCGGCCTTGAGAATACGCGCTACCAGCGCCTGCAAGGCCTCGTCGGAAGGTTTTACCCGTGTATCGACGCGGGTCGAACGGCCGAGTTCGATGCCGGCTTCGGAATTGAGGATATCGCCGGGCAGCGAGATGAACACCGGCCCGGTTGGCGGCGTGGTCGCGATCTTGGCGGCGCGGCGCACGATCCGCGGCAGGTCCTCCAGCCGGTCACCTCGACCGCCCACTTCACCAGCGGCTCCGCCATCCGGACCAGCGGCCCATAGAGCAGCGGCTCCATCAGCCCGTGACCTTGCTCCTGCTGGCCGGCGGTCAGGATCATCGGCGTGCCGGTGAAGCTCGCGTTGTAAAGCGAGCCCATGGCGTTGCCGAGCCCGGGCGCGACATGGACGTTGCAGGCGACGAGCCGGCCCGGAGGCCCGGCTGAAACCGTCGGCGATGGCGACCACCAGGCTTTCCTGCATTGCCATCACATAGGTGAGGTCGGGATGATCCTTCAGCGCATGCATGATCGGCAGTTCGGTGGTGCCGGGATTGCCGAACAGATGCGTGACGCCCTCGTCCTTGAGCAGCGCAAGAAACGCCGAGCGCCCGGTGATGCGGTTCATGAAAGTCCTCCCGTTCCCGAAGGCCGTTACCGTCGGGGTTTGGGCATCATGACTGATCCAAGACGGGGAGATCAAGGAAGCGCGATCATGGCTGCCCTGCGTCGTTGGACTCGACTCCGCGAGCCAACTCAGAACAGCCCCTCATGATCTGACCGTTTCTTCCTTTTCGAACGCTGCCAAACCACGCCGGGAAAGCCTTTCAGCGGCACCAGCGGCTCGCCGGTGTAGGCCCACTCCTGCAGCTCCTCGATGGCGATATGATAGAGCGGCTGCCGGCCGGTACGGCCCGAGAAAAGCGCGCGCGGGATGTTCACCATATGCGGCGAGCGCGCGCGCTCATACAACAGCGGCGTGCCGCAGCGCGCGCAAAAGCTGCGCACGGTCCTTGTCACCTTGTCCTCGTAGCGCATGATGGCTGACTTGCCCTTGATGATCCGGAAGCGCTTGCGCCAGCTGCCGACATAGGTCGCATAAGCCGCGCCATGCGCGCGCCGGCTCGCGGCCGAATGATCGTGCCAGGCCCAGCGCGCCGGGGTGTCGATCTCGAAACAGACGCTGCCGCACAGGCATTGGCCTGACGCCACTCCGACCGCTTTCGCCGCTTTTGCCATTTGCGCCTTCCGTCTCCAGCGTCATTGCGAGGAGCGAAAGCGACGAAGCAATCCAGCTTCCTTTGTGGCTTTATGGATTGCTTCGCGGCGCTCGCAATGACGGTTAACCCCTCAAGCCTGCTGCAGCTCATCTGGTATGTAGCCGGTTCGCCCGGTTCATAAAAGGCTCGGCCCACGGGATGGCGTCGACCGAAGACCTCCCATGCTGTTTCGTGCATGGTGCGCACGCCGCATTGCCCTAGTTCGATCGTTAAGCGATGCCGTTTTTTTACACGTCAGGAGAACTCAGGTGCCACATCCCGCCATGTCACCAAATAACGTTGCCGTCATCACCGGGGGCGCGTCCGGCATCGGGCTTGCCGCCGCGATGCGGTTCGCTGCTCTCGGCATGAAAGTCTGTATCGCCGATCTCGGCACCAGCCGGCTCACTGATGCAGAAGCGAAGCTATCATCGGTAGCGCCTGGCGGTGCCGCCAACGTGATGGTCAGGGACGTTGACGTCAGCCGTATCGAAGACATCTCGGGACTGGAGGCCGCCGTGCGCGAGCGGTTCGGCGGCCCCGACATCCTGATGAACAACGCCGGCATCCAGCCGGGCAGCCAGATGTTCGGGCCCTTGCAAAACTGGCAGCGCATTCTCGGCGTCAATCTCTGGGGCGTGATTCACGGTTCTCAGGTTTTCGCGCCTCGCATGATCGAGCGCGGACGTCCCGGCCTCATCATCAACACCGGCTCGAAGCAGGGCATCACCACCCCTCCCGGCGATCCCGCCTATAATGTTTCGAAGGCGGGCGTGAAAGCTTTCACCGAAGCCCTGCAACACGAGTTGCGAAACGCGGCCGGCAGTCGAATAAGCGCCCATCTTTTGATTCCCGGTTTTGTATTTACCGGCCTCACCTCCCGGGGCCGCACCGAAAAACCGGCCGGGGCCTGGACGCCGGAGCAAACTGTCGACTTCATGATCGAACGAATAGACGCCGGAGATTTCTACATCCTGTGCCCGGACAACGACGTGCCGCGACGCCTCGACGAGCGGCGGATTCTGTGGGCGGCAGGCGACATCGTCGAAAACCGCCCGGCGCTCTCGCGATGGCATCCGGATTATGCCGAGGCCTTTGCGGCGTTTGTGAAGGACACTTAGTCTTCGTCGTTGCGAGGAGCGCAGCGACGAAGCAATCCACCCTGCCCGCGCGTCTCTGGATTGCTTCGCTTCGCTCGCAATGACGATGAAGCATTTCTCAAAACGTCTCTTGCTTGTGGCCGCATTCCTTGCAGGCAAACTTGACGCGGGTCGCACCCTTTGCCGCCGAGACGCGATTGGGCGCACCGCATTTTCCGCAGGTCGTCTCAATCCGGGTATTGCCCTGCTTCACGACGATCGACTTGCGCGCCATGGTTTCGCGGATCAGGCGCTCGGCCTCTTCGCGCATCGATTGCTTCGACATCCGCTCTTAACCTGTCATGGGAATCGTCACCGAAGCAGCCTTATAACACCCGCATCGCGCCGGGAAACGTGGTATTCCTGAGACCGGGAAGCCTCGCAGGCTTTTTTGTTTCAAGCTGGCAGCTGCAATGTCCTCATCCGACGATTTTGGCGAAACCGGGGGCGTATTTCGCCGGCGCCGCAAAAGCAGGAACTCTTCCCTGCTGCTGCTGGCCGCCGGATTCCTGCTTTTTGCTGCAGCCGCGGGCGCGCTGTATTACGCGTTGCGGCCGGCAACCCTTCGGATTGCCGTCGGACCGGGAGGAAGTGACGACCAGAAGCTGATCCTGGCGATGGCCCAGACCTTCGACCGCGACCGTAGTGCGGTCAGGCTGTCGCCGATCACAACCGAGGGAGCGGTGGAAAGCCTTGGCCTTCTTGGGGCTGCCAAAGCCGATCTCGCGGTCGCGCGCGGCGATCTCGACATGCCGGCCGACGCCGAAACCGTCGCCATCGTGCGCAAGAACTTCGTCGTGCTGTGGTCGCCTTCCGGCCTTCCGGCCAAGGGCTCCAAGAAAAAGCCGGCGCCGAAAATCAAGGAAATCGGCGATCTCGCAGGGCACCGGGTTGGCATTATCGGTCGAACCCCGGCGAATGCCGCATTGCTGCGGGTGATCCTGACCGAATTGGGCGTCACGCCCGAGATGGTTGCGGTGACGCAGTTTGGCACCAACCAGATCGAGGAGCTGGCGCGCGACCCCAACCTCGATGCGTTCATGGCGGTGGGCCCGCTCGACAGCAAGATCACCTCCGAGGCATTGGCCGCGACCGCGCGCGCCAGAGGCGAGCCGAAGTTTCTCCCGATCGACGTATCGGACGCGATCGCGCTGAAACACCCGCTCTATGAATCCGAGGAAATTCCCGGCAGCATCTTCAATGCGTCGCCGGCCTGGCCGGATGACAAGATCGATACGATCAGCGTCAATCACCTGATCGTGGCGCGAAAGGCCTTGTCCGAAACGACCGTCGCCGCGTTGGCCCGGCAAGTGTTTTCCATTCGTCAGTCGCTGGCCAAGCAAGTGCCCGGTGCGGCCCACATCAAGAAGCCGGACACCGATAAGGACGCCGAGCTGCCGGTGCATCGGGGAGCGGCAGCCTACCTCGACGGCAACGAACGCACGTTCCTTGACAGGTACAGCGATTACTTCTGGGGGACGATCCTGGTTCTCTCCGGGCTCGGTTCGGCCGGCGCCTGGGTGCGTCACTATTGGAAGCGGGACGAAAGAGAGGAAAACATATTGCACCGGGAAAAGGTTTTGGACCTGATCTCCAAGGTGCGGGTGGTGGAAACTCCGGAAGAACTGCTGGCCATGGAACGCGAGGTGGATGCCGTGTTGCGTGAAACGCTCGAGGCTTACGACGACGGCGCGATCGAGGAAGAGGACCTGTCGGCCTTTGGCCTCGTGCTCGAGCAGTTTCATTACGCCATTGCCGACCGACGCGCGGCGATGGGCGAGAGCGCGCCCGAACTAGACTCGCTTGCGCGCGCGATAGGCTGGTTCAAACGGCGCGGGCAACCCGCTCCCGAGACGCCGGAAGCACCTCGCGCGCGAATATTCCCGCAGAATGAAGCACCTCTTCGTGCGACAGGTCGCCGAAGGAAAACTGCGCCATGAAATAGCTGGCGCCGGCCTCCCTGACGATGTTGCTCACATATTCGCGGATCGTGCCGGGAGAACCTGCGAGCGCGCCGCCATTTTTGACCACGGTTTCGAAGTCTTCCGGAATTCTTGCATAGCGCGGTTGCGTGCCGTGCTTGTTCCAGAGTTTCATGAAGCTCGCGTAAAACACCGGCCACGCGCGGCGTCCGAGTTCCATCGCCTCCCGATCGGTGTCGGCCGCAACCACGAAGCGGTTGATTCCGAGCAACGGAATGCCATCCGGCGCGTTCCCCGCAGCCACCCATTCGGCGCGATAGCGATCGGTGATCTCGCGAACTTTCGACACCGGGCCGCCGCAAACGACGTTGATTGCGTTTTGCGCTGGCCACGCTGTGCCCTCAGGCACCGGAACTGCATACCAGAACGGCGGGTGCGGAAGCTGCGCCGGCTTCATTTCGATCGGCACGTTTTCGAACTGATAGTATTTTCCGTTGAAATTGACCTGCGGCTGCGTCAGCGCCTGCTTGATGACGTTGTAAGCCTCGACATACATGGCCGGCGCCTGATCCGGGTCGATGCCAAAATATTGCAGTTCGTGCGCCGATGCGCCGCGACCTACTCCGACGTCGAGCCGGCCATTGCTGAGATGGTCGAGCATGCAGATTTCTTCGGCAAGCCGCAGCGGGTGGTGGGCGGGCAACACGTAAACCAAAGGGCCGAGGCGAAGACGCTTGGTGCGCTGCGCCACCGCGGCAAGGAATACGCCGGGTGAAGGCGTGAGGCTGAGCGGCGTCGAATGATGCTCGCTCATGTGGTAGGTCCGAAATCCCGCGGAATCGTAGAATTCGATCAGTTTCAAGCGGTTTTCGTACTGTTGGCCGAACTCATAAGGTCCGCGGTCGTTCTGATCGAATATACCAAACTGCATCGCACCACCTGTCGGCATGCTTTTTCTAAGATCAGCCGTGATGAGTTTGTAGCGGTTCGCGGCCTTGTTAGCTGATCTCGACAATGACGTAGCTGTCCTCGATGTGAACCGGAAAAGTCTCCGCCACATAAGGCCCCTTGGCCAGCGTCTCGCCGTCCTCGATCACCACCGGATAGGTCCGCACCTTGACGCGGTTGGGGTCGAAATACGATTGCCCGGTGCGCATGTCGAATTCCCAGCCGTGCCAGGCGCAGCGCAGCAGCTCGCCGACCCGCGAGCGCTGGTAGACCCCGGGCTCCGGCGAGGTCAGCCGCGCCACGCACGCCGCCTTGTCGAGCGGCGCGCCTTCGTGCGGACAGCGGTTGAGCAGCGCGAAGAACTCGCCGTTGACGTGGAACACGACGATGTCGCGGCCATCCACGTCCACCACCTTGTTGCCGCCGGGCGGGATCTCTGTGGTGCGGGCGACGATGTGGCGGGCCATCTGGTCAAAGCTTGTAGAGCGCGCGCGCGTTGCCATTGAAGATTTTGGCCCATTCGGCTTCGCTCAGCGGCGTCTTGAAGGCGAAACGCGGATCGTCGAAGTCCCAATGCGGATAATCCGACGAGTACAACAGGCGGTCGACGCCGACCCAGTTGATCAGGGACCGCAGGTGTTTTGCCTCGTCGGGCTCATCGATCGGCTGGGTCGTGAACCAGAAGTGCTCCCGCACATATTCGGACGGACGCCGCTTGAGGTGCGGGACTTCGTCGCGGAAGCGTTCGAAGTGCTGGTCCATCCGCCACATCGCCGATGAAATCCAGCCGAAGCCGCCTTCGATGAACACGATCTTGAGGCGCGGAAAGCGCTCCAGCACGCCTTCGATCACCAGGCTCGTCAGCGTCGCTGCCATCGAATGCGCGTTCGATTGGTGCTCCTCGGCATAATAGGACGGCCAGCCGCCGCCGGTCGGCGCGTGACCGCCATAGCCGCCGACGTGAATGCCGAGCGGCAGGCCAAGTTCCTCGGCGCGGGCGTAGATCGGCCAGTAGCGGTGACGGCCAAGCGGCTCGTTGGCGCGCGGCGAAACATTGATCTGCACATATTGGCCGATTTTGGCGCAGCGCTCGATCTCGGCGATCGCCGCCTCGGTGTCGTCCTGCCCGACCAGTATCGACGCCTTCAGCCGCGGCTCCCGGCTGGTCCAATGCGCGAGCTGCCACTCGTTGACGGCGCGCTGGATTGCCGCGCCGAAATCGAGATTTTGCTGCGAGAAGATGAAGAGGTCGAGCACCTGCAGGATGCCGAACTCGATGTCGAGCGGATCGAGGTGCTGCTTGCGCATGAAGGCGAGATCGGATCCGGGCGGGCCGCCGGTCGGCGGCCAGGCGTCGCGGCGCGCGATCAGCGGCGAGGACCGCGGATAGGGCGTGGTGCCGATATAGGGCGTGCGCAAATGATCGCCGTAGGTCTTTAAGTGCTCCTGCCAGCGTTTCGACAGGAACGGATTGAGGTCGCTTCGCGCATGCAGGCTCGGATGCACATCGCAGTCGATGATCCGCAAGCGGCTTTTGGCGGAGGCTTCCTGTTCAAGCACGGGGCGGTCGATGACATCGCTCATGCGATCCTCCTTGTTAAACGTTATGCGGCGAGAGAAAGCCGCGGAAAGGTTTCAAGCGGGTTGTCGGCACACATCCGCGATACGATACTGGCCGGCAGATGCGGCGGTATCGCGTCGTCGCCGTCGAACTGCCAGTGCGGATAATCGGACGCGAACAGCAACATCTTGTCGGAGTTGATCATATCGATGATGTCGGCCACGCCGGCCGCGTCCGGCGGACTGTCGAACGGCTGCGTGGTCAGGCGAATGTGGTCGCGCATGATCGCCGCCGGCTCGCGGTCGATCCAGGGCACCTCGACACGCACGCCGCGCCAGGTCTTGTTGGCGCGCCACATGAAGGCCGGCAGCCAGCTCACGCCGGACTCCATCAACACCACCTTGAGGCCGGGAAATTTGACGAACACGCCTTCGTAAATCAGGCTGAGCACCTGGGCCTGGAACGCCTGCGCCTCCGCGAGATAATATTCGTAGCGATAGGACGGCCAGCCGATCGAGCTCGGCGCCTGTCGATATTGACTGCCGGCGTGGATCGCGATCGGCAGTTTGTGTTTCTCGGCAACCTGGTAGACCGGCCAGTAATGCCGCCGCCCCAACAGGCTCTCGCCTTGCGCCAGCACCAAGACGGATACGAACCTGTTATCGCCGGCGCGGCGTTCGATCTCTTCGATCGCCAGATCCGGCGCCTGCATCGGCACCACGATCGAGGCGCGCAGGCGAGAGTCGCGCGCCAGCCATTCAGCCGCGATCCAGTCGTTGATCGCCTTGCAGAACGCCGACGCCATGTAGGGATCGTACACGGCCTGGGCGCCGTAGAGCACATTGCAGATCGCGTGTGACGCGCCGAGCTGGTCGAACGCGCCGCGCTGCACCATCGCCAGCTCGCTGCCGGGCTTGCCATCGGCCGGCCGCCAGTCGGATCGGCCTGATAGCGGCATGTTGGGTGGATAGCTGGTGAGATCGAGGCCATCGATGGCCCGGCTCACCACCTGTTCCTTCCAGTGATCGTCGAGATAAGGCAGCAGCGTGGTGCGCGTTCCGCCCACCGCGGGATGGATATCGCAGTCGATCCGCGTGGCCGCCATGCGCGTTCCCTGGCTGTCGTTTTTGGCGGCTTGTTGCTGCCGCGCCTCCGAATGTGCCCCCAACGGTCCCCAGGCGCAAGGCTTTGCTCCGCCCTGGGCCTCGCCGAAAAATCATGGAAGACAAGCAGCGACGCAACCCACACCGCACCCTTCGGTCGCGTATGGAGGTGTAGCCCAACGCTCTGGAATCGAAAAGGCTGCGAGCACCCTCGCAGCCTTTTGTTCTCTGAATCCGATCGGCTCCAGCGTGGCCCCGTCCGATGATGGGCCGCCTAGCGTTTCTTTCGAACGGCCTTTCGCGCAGGCGCTTTCTTCTTTGAAGATTTTGACTTCTTCACTGGCTTTTTCTTCTTGCGTCTCACCGCAATAGGCTTTTCCGGGGTGGTCTCGGGATCGGGCGGATCGGGCTCCGTACCCGGTGCCGGTGTGGGAAGAGGCAGGTCATCGTGACAATCAAGAATGACCTGACAGAAGACCTTTCCATTAGCGTCAAGCAGAAGCATTGGATCGCCGGAATTCGAGGGATGCAATTCGAAATTCTGAACCGTCGGCGCCGGTTGGGTAGAGAAGACGGCGTAAGAGATGCCAGGGGATTCCAGGATTTTCTTCAGAACGGTGTTGATGGCTTTTGTCGTCTGCGGGGTCAGCAGTTTGCGAAGCAAATGATGCCACCGCGATCGACTCGTGGGATCCGCAGGAACGGGTGCGCCTCCGGTAACACTGGTGCACAGACGGTAGGCCACCCTCTGCAGATGATGCTTGCCGTCGAACAGGTTCTCGCGCCCGTGGTGGTCGCGGAGCTGTTGGATGTATGTTTTGCCGCCACCGCCGGGGACGAGCTGACCCGAGAAGCGCTTTGTCAGGTTTCTACAAATCTCCTGATCAGCCTGACTTGGAATAAAAGATCCCATGATTGCCCTCCAAATTGCCCATTTGAAAAAACTTCAACAGCGGCGGAGCGCGCTTGGTGGATTGGATCGCTTTAACAATGCGCGACTTCGCAATTCCCAATCCGCAGCCCAGCAAACTGATGCTGCGGTTTGTTTAGTGTACTTATCACCTCCTGATTGTCTAGGCTTAATCACTCGCTGCAACTCCGAGACCGCCGCTTCGAGGCTAAGCGGCCTGCCTGCCTTCTGCAGCAGCGTCTCAGCTCCCGAGGTCGCCGCCCAATGATCGGCAGCACATTCACAGGCCAGGGAAGGGTCGCAGCTCAGGCGGCAGCCGCTCGCTGAGTGATGCCCGGCTTCATGCAGCAATATCAGCGCAAGCGAGTCTGCAGCCAGGTCGGGATGAAGGGCGAGGCCTCCGTACAGCACTACAATGCGCCTGCCGGGCAGCCTGAGAGCCTGGGCATTGATGATTCTAAAATTCAAACGAAGTTCGAATGTCAGGTCGGGAAAAGCACAGTGCATATCCGAAATGAGAAGCTGCAGCAGTTTCTCGCGACCGGCTTCCAGAGCACGGACTGCATCCTCCTCCGGCAGACGGCTGCAGAAAAACATGACTCCACCTGCCCCGCTGATCCCGTCCCAGGGAATTGGTCGTTCCCGACTCCAAAACAGTTCATGGCTAACCAAAGGCGCGACTAATGGTCGCGCAGGTCTGACATCCTGCCTCGACGCCGTTGCTGAGCGCCCGGAAGCATTTCCTCCGCAGACCCATCGATGAAATTCGAATGGTTAACATCGTTTCCATGCGAACTCTGGATCAATACTAACGCGCCCTTGGTTGGCCGGCTAGGTGCCGAGTGGCACAATCGATTGGGCGCCGTCATTGGCAGGTCTTGGCCCGGCAGCGGCTGAAAGTAATGCATACCGGCGTAGAAATAATCAGCTCATGGAGCTAGAATTACCTTAAGGTGCAGTCACGCTTCTGCTGCTGTGCAAGGGGCCATCGATGCAATGTTTTCGTTGCGGTTGCCAAAATAAGGCGACCAATGAATATTGCGAAGGATGCGGGGCCACTCTCGGAACTGAGTGCAGCGCCTGTGGCCACCTCAACGGACTGACAGCCCGCTTTTGCGGACGATGTAGCGCTGCCCTGAAGCCAATAGCTACAGAGGCATCCAATCAATCGTGGCAGCATGTGCTGAGATCGCTGCACGCCAAGGGCGGAGAGCGCAAGCGTCTCACAATTCTGTTTGCGGACATCCGTAACTCAACCGGCCTCATCGACAGTTTGGGTGATCCCGAATTGGGAATGCGGCGACTGCAACCCGTTCTGGATCTCATGAATGAAGCCGTTGTTCGTTACGAGGGCGTCGTCAACAAATCACAGGGCGACGGCGTCATGGCACTATTTGGCGCCCCACAGCCGCATGAGGACCACGCCGTCCGTGGCTGCCTCGCGGCGCTGGCAATGCAGGATGGGGTAACCCGCTTCGGCGATCCGGATTTGCAGATTCGCGTTGGCGTTCACACCGGTGAAGTCGTTGTTCAGGCGATAGAGCACGGAATTTACCAAACCTACGATGCCGCAGGCGCAAATGTGCACCTGGCCAATCGCATGGAGCAACTGGCTGACGCAGGTGCCATTCTGATTTCGAAAGAGACTTATAATGCCGCCAAACAATTCGTGGAAGTCGAGCCGCTCGGCCTGCAAACCATTCGCGGGATCGCGGCACCCATTGAGACGTTCAAGCTCAGGGGGCTTCAGCATGCTCCTTCCAGCGGAGTGTTTCGAAGCGGGAGACGGTTAAGCCCCCTCACCGGTCGAAGCGACCAATCCTCCACACTCTCGGCGGAACTCGAAAATACGATCAAGGGAGATGGTCGCGTTGTCGGTGTCGTCGGTGAGGCTGGCATCGGCAAGAGCCGTCTGTGTTTCGAGTTTGCTGAAAGCTGTCGTGGAAAAGGCATCCGGGTCTTTGAGGCGCGCGTGTTGGCGCATGGTCGGGCGACCCCGTTTCAGCCCGTGCTGGAGTTGTTGCGCGATTATTTTGGGCTTCGCGTCAAGGAAGCCGTCGAGGTTTCTCGCGGTCGCGTCCTTGAGCGGTTGGCGGCCCTCTCCGAGCAGACAACGTTTGTGTTGTTGGAGTTTTTAGGCCTGGCCGATCCGCTGCGAGCGGCAATCAAGCTTGACCCAAAAGCCCGAAAAACGCTGTTGCTCGATTTTGTCAGGACACTGCCGCGTTCGGGACCCGCGGATGCCACCGCGGTTGTCATCATCGAGGATCTGCACTGGATCGATGCGGCAAGCGAGGAGTTCGTCGAGGCGTTGGCTGATGCTGTGGTCGGCACGAGAACGCTTCTGGTTGTTAATTTCAGGCCGGGGTTTGCCGCGGCCCTGATGCAGCGGTCGCACTATCGCCAAATCAACATGCCTCCCCTGCCGCCTGCACAAGCGGCCATCCTGTTGCAGGATCACTTTGGCGACGACCCCTCGCTGGCATTGCTGAGCAGGAACATCATCGAGCGTGCCCAGGGAAATCCGTTCTTTCTGGAGGAACTTGTCAATGCGCTTGTGGAACGCGGAGATTTTGAGGGCGAGAAGGGCGCGTACCGATTGAAAGGCGGCATCGATACGATCCCGCTGCCGCCGACGGTGCAAGCGGTTATTGCGGCCCGTATCGACCGTCTTCAAGATAATGCAAAAAAGGTGCTCGAGGTTGCCTCCGTTGTTGGTCGCGAGATTTCGATATCAATCCTGGACCTCGTTACCGGTTTGTCTCCAACCGAGCTATCGGAAGCAGCCCAGCATTTAAGGCAAGCCGAGCTGCTTTACGATGTGCCGCCCTTCGAACAACGGCTCATTGCATTTCGTCACCCGCTTATCCAGGAGGTTGGCTATCGATCACTGCTGCACGAACGCCGCCGCGAGCTTCATTCAAAAGTGGCGCAAGCCATTGAGAGTCTCTTCAAGGATCGCGCCGAGGAGCGGGCTTCTCTGCTGGCATATCACCTGGAGCAAGCCGGTGAAAACCTCAAAGCGGCCCAGCAGAATATGCGCGCTGCGGTTTGGATTGGCGCCAACGATCCAAGTCAGGCACTGAGAAGCTGGCAGAAGGTCCGCGAGCTTCTATCAAATCTGCCGCCATCTCAGCCGATAAACTATTTGAAGATGATGGCATCCGGTCAGATCATAAACTTCGGTTGGCGGGAAGGAATGTCGTCGGAAGATGCCGGAGTTTACTTCGAGGAAGCCAAACAACTGGCACTGGCCTTGGGAGATATGAGGGCCAATGCGCTTATTCACGCAGCTTACGGGCGGATTTTAGCGAATGGCGGTTCGGCGGATGAGTATGTGGAAAAGACCCGCGAAGCTAAAGCGATCGCCGATCAGGGTAATGATCCCAGCGTTCAAATCACGCTTAAGGCTGTGCTCTGTCACGCACTGTGGCTGTCAGGTCGCATGAGAGAAGCGCTTCAAATGAATATTGAGGCGACGGAACGTGCTCACGAAATCGTAAAATTCGATCGGCAAACGCTGGGTTTTGATATCGAGGTCTGGCTGACTGTTTTGCGCGGTCGAACGCTGGTGATGCTCGATCGAAAGGATGAAGCCCGCCCGTTCCTCGATCGGATCCTTCAGCTAGAAAGTAGTCAGGTTGATCCTGTCCATCAGGTCATGCCAAGCATGGCTTATGTGGACATCGCATGGGCAGAAGGAAACATCGGACTAGCTCAAGGACATGCTGACCGAGCGTTTTCTCTCGCCGTAAAAAGCGGTAATCCCTATCTGCGAGTCTATGCGCAAGCCTGTCGTGGTCTTGCTCATATCGTCGCGGGAAGGCTAACCTCGGCCATTGAAGATCTGTCGGACGCTCTCAGCTTCGCCAGGTCGCGAAAGGCTGGCCTGGAAAACGAGCCCCGCATTCTGGCGGACCTGGCAAATGCCTACAGACTGAATGGCGATACCGAGAGGGCGTTTACTACCGTCACGCAAGCTATAGAAATTGCGACCGAACGTCATGCCCGCGTACCCGAGTGCCTTGCCCGTCTGGTGCACGCCGACCTCCTGATGCGATCTGGAACAAGCGATCAAGAAACCGCCGGAAAGCACGAACTGGGACGCGCCCACGAGCTCATGAGGGAAACCGGGGCCGTGATATTCGAGACCTTTTTCAAGGCCTCAAATGATGAACTGGGCGACACTTCCCAAATATCGACCAGGGCCAGCTGAGCCGGCCGGCCGCTGAAGCGAGTGCCGGTCTTCGGGACGCTTGCCCCCTCATCATGAATTTCCATGCCGCAGCAAAGATCGAGGCGAGAAATCCGAGCAGCATCGACAGATAGAACAGCTTGTCCGCGTATTTTTCGAGGAACGATTGCTTCAGGAGTGCTGAAACAAGTTTTGGAGTCTTACTAAAGCTAGCTTGGATGGCCGCCCCGATGCATCGATGCTTTCCCCTTATATTGGTGGTATTGGCGCTCTGCGGATGCGCCGGACCGGCGCCCGATCCCTCCGGCCGCGACGTTTTCATCTCACGCGCCTCAATACGGCAGCAGGGTCAGGTGATTGTCCGCGCAGCGGTGCTCAGCGATGACGAAAGCAGTCGCTACTTTGGCGTCGCTTTAGCCGACAAGGGGATCCAGGCGGTATGGCTGAGTGTCGAAAATGGCGGCGATGCAACACTATATTATCTACCCGCCACCACAGATGCGGAGTACTACACGCCGCCGGAGGCTTCGCGACTGTTTCAAGCATGGTTGCCGGGCGAGGCCGATAAGAAGAGGGAACGGTTATTCGCGCGGGAGGCGATGCCGGAGGTGATTGGCCCCGGCCAGAAGGCTTCCGGGTTTGTCCTGAGCCATCGTGAAGGCGGTTTGAAGTTTCTCCGTGCCAGCTTTGTCGGGTCTGGTCGGCAGTTCGATTTCCGCTTCGTCCTACCGCTTGGCGGCAGAACCTATGCTGCGCAGAAGGTGGATTTCGGCGCACTTCCCCCCAACAGTGAGAATGTGGATCTCGCGAGTCTTCGCGCCAAACTGGAAAGATTGCCTTGCTGCGCGGTCAACAAAGCAGGCGACAGGTCGGGTGACCCGCTCAATCTTGTCGTCGTTGGCAACGAGGCCGACGTAATCTTCCCGTTCATCGAGCGGGGATGGCGGCTTGATGAGCCGCTTGATATTCACAGCGTGCTGAGGACGATAAGCGCTTTCCTATTCGGCAGCGGGTACACGACAGCGCCGGTCAGCGCTCTCTATGTTTTTGGGCGGCCGCAAGATGTTGCCTTGCAAAAGGCTCGCAACAATATCAGCTTGCGCAACCATCTGCGCGTATGGCGGGCGCCCTTTACCGTCGAGGGGCAAAATGTCTGGGTCGGCCAAATCAGTCGGGACATCGGATCGAAGCTGACGACCCAGTCCTGGTCTTTCACGACGCACAGGATCAGTCCTGAGGTAGATCAGGACCGTTATTATGTTCTTCAGGATCTGCTTCTGACGGGGGAAGCTTACCGGTTTGGCTTTGCGAGCGGCGTTGGCGTGTCGAGCCCGACCAATCCTCGTACAAACCTGAGCTACGACCCCTACGTGACCGACGGTCTACGGGTCGTCGTCTTTCTTGGTGCGCGGCGAAGCCCAATGAGCCAGATCGAGTTCATTGACTGGGAGCGCCCGCCGCCCAATAGCAATCTTCCAGGCGATCTCCCTACGGGGGAAAAACACCGGTAGAATGGCTTCGGCAAACAGCCGCTGGACGCTTCAGAGAACTTGCCCAAAGCTCCAACCCGGGATTTGCTGTTTCGTAGGATTGGATGGTGGGCGCGACAGGGATCGAACCTGTGACCCCCTCGATGTCAACGAGGTGCTCTCCCGCTGAGCTACGCGCCCCTCAAAGGGTGGTGACGGGTGGGGTCCGTATATCGGCTCCAAAGCGGGCAGGCAAGGACGCCGGTCGGGATCCGGACAGCCGAATCAAGCCGCCAGCATCTTGTTCACTTCGCTGACCAATTCGCGAAGATGGACCGGCTTGGAGAGCACCTTGGCATTCTTCGGCGCTTGCGAATCCGAGTTCAGGGCGACGGCGGCAAAGCCGGTGATGAACATGATCTTGATGTCGGGATCGAGTTCCGTGGCGCGGCGCGCCAGCTCGATGCCGTCCATCTCGGGCATCACGATATCGGTCAGCAGCATCTCGAACGGTTCCTCGCGGAGCCGCTGGTAGGCCGACATACCGTTATCATGGGATGAGACCTGAAAACCGGCGTTTTCCAGCGCCTTGACCAGGAAGCGGCGCATATCGTTGTCGTCTTCGGCGAGGAGGATTTTATGCATGGCGGTCGGTCGTCGAATCCCAATAAGAGGATCAATCCGCTCACTAAGCCTGACAGAGGGTAAATTTCGGGTGAAAGGTTCCAGGGCGGTCGGCAGCTTGCGACGCTATTTCTGTACCGGAATGCGCCCCGAAGCAATGAAGACGGGCGTTTTGCGCTGGCTGGATACGTTCCAGCCGGTATGAGATTTTTTTCACTTGGCAGAACCGCTGTGATTATCGACAATGCGCATTCATAAAGGCTCCGTTTTTCTGACAGGAATGGCGTGTCCGGAAATGGCGGATTGCAAGGACGGCGCCCGGCGATGACCCAAATTGATGGCGAACTGTCGCCTCCGTTCGAGATCCTGGAGCCGGCCGCGTGGCGGGCGCCGATCATCTTCAATTCCCCGCATTCCGGCTCGGTCTATCCGCGCGAATTCCTCAACGCCTCGCGGATCGAATTGACCGCGCTGCGCCGCTCCGAAGATTCGTTCATGGACGAGTTGATCGGGGATTTAAGCGGCCGTGGATTTCCGACTGTCCGGGTCAACTTCCCCCGCTCCTATGTCGACGTCAACAGGGAGCCCTACGAACTCGATCCGCGCATGTTCGCAGGGCGCTTGCCGAGCTTCGCCAATACGCGATCGATGCGGGTGGCCGGCGGGCTCGGCACCATCCCGCGCGTGGTCGGCGACGGACAGGAGATCTATCGCGAGCGGCTTTCCGTCGACGCCGCGCTGGCGAGGATCGAGGCGCTCTACAAGCCGTATCACCGCGCGCTGCGGCGGCTGATCAACAAGGCGCATCAGGCGTTCGGTACCGTGGTGGTGGTGGATTGTCATTCGATGCCCTCGATCGGCGTGTCGCGGGACGAGCCGCGGCGGCCGGACGTGGTGATCGGCGACCGCTACGGCACCAGTTGCGCAAGCCTGCTGCCCGACATGGTCGAGCAGACCATGAGCAGGCTGGGCTATTCGGTCGGACGCAACAAGCCCTATGCCGGCGGTTTCATCACCGAGCATTACGGCAATCCGGCCTCCGGGCTGCACGCCATTCAGCTCGAGCTCAACCGGGCGATCTATATGGACGAGCGGCGGCGCGAACGAGGGCCAAGGTTCGCGCAGGTGGTCGAGGATTTCGCCGCGCTTGCGGATGCGCTGGCCGCGGTTCCGCTCGGCGACCTCGGACCGTTCCAGGCGGCGGCGGAGTAGCGATCAATTTTTATCTGTCATTCCGGAGCAGCCCTCAGGGCTGAACCCGGAATGACGGAGGCAAGAAAAAGGGCCGCTTGAGTAAACAAGCGGCCCAAGTCTAGGGAGGAAACGCCCAAGGAGGGCAGCGATAACGCGAAAGCGCTACCGCACCGCAACAATATGCGACCGCGTTGCACAAAGTGCAAGAGCCTTTAAATCATTTTCCGGTGCATAATTCGGCGAGCGGGGCGACGGGCCAAAAAGCTCGAATCAAGCTATTTTTTCTTGTAATTTCAACTCGTTAGATGCATTGCTGCTACCCGGCAAGCCCCGCCCCCCGAACCATTGTCCCGGTACTCTCGTACTCGTGATCACAGATGGCATCCAAAATACATCAATGCACGGGCTGATTCGAAAGCCCGGGAATAGCTGATGCTTGCGCCGGACAGACGTCCGTTGCCCGTGCGCGACCTGCAGGATTGGGCTAGGCAAGAGCCAGGACTTTCTCCGCCCGCTTCGCACCCTCAAGGAACCGTCGTGACGGTCATCGATTTTACAACCTTCATCGGCCGCCTCGCGACCTCCTCCGGGGAAACCATCCTGCCGTTCTTTCGGACTTCGCTGAGCATCGACAATAAAAGCAACAGCCAAGACTTCGATCCGGTAACCGAAGCCGATCGCGCCGCGGAAGCGGTGATGCGGCGGCTGATCAAGGCGCAATTTCCCCAGCACGGCATTGTCGGCGAGGAATTCGGCAGCGAGCGCGAAGACGCCGAATATGTCTGGGTGCTGGATCCGATCGACGGCACCAAATCCTTCATCGCGGGCTTTCCGATCTGGGGCACGCTGATCGCACTGTTGCACAAGGGCACGCCGGTGTTCGGGATGATGCACCAGCCTTTTATCGGCGAGCGCTTTTCCGGCGACAGCGGCTCGGCGCATTACCATGGGCCGTCGGGGGAACGGAAACTGGCGGTGCGGCGCTGTGCATCGCTGAAGGAGGCAACGGCGTTCACCACCAGTCCGCTGATGATGAACGCCGCCGACCGCGCCGCCTTCGGCCGGATCGAAGCCGCGGTGCGGCTGACGCGCTATGGCGGCGACTGCTATTCCTATTGCATGCTGGCCGCCGGACATCTCGATCTCGTGGTCGAGACCGAGCTGAAGGCCTACGACATCGCGGCGCTGATTCCGATCATCACCGGCGCCGGCGGCATCGTCACCACCTGGGAGGGCAAGCCCGCCCAGGGCGGCGGCCGCATCATCGCGGCCGGCGATCCGCGCGTGCATGAAGCGGCGATGAAACTGCTCAATAGCTAATTCATTCTTGTTCATGCATCTTCCGATCCTCAGCCCCGCCTGAGCGCAATTGCGCATATCGCTGCAGCAGCGGCCACGCGGCCGCGTTTCGAAGGATGAAGGGAACACCGTGGGCTCACTATTCGAGACGCGCGAAGATACACTCCTCACCATGAGGCTAGTCAGCCGGGAGGCTTTCATGAGAATTCTTGGTGCGCTGGCGACCGGGTTGTCTGTACTGCTGTGGTCGGCATCAGCCACGGCGCAGGATTTTCCGAGCAAGCCGATCAGGCTGATCGTGCCGTTTCCGGCCGGCGGCCCGAATGACATCATCGCGCGCGTGGTCGGCCAGCGCATGTCGGAACTGATCAGGCAGCCGGTGTTGATCGACAATCGCGGCGGACAGGCCGGCGTGTTGGGGACCGACGCGGTAGCGAAATCAAATCCCGACGGCTACACCATCGGGATTACCAGCGCGAGTTCGCTGGCCATCAGCCCTTCGATGGAAAAGGTCCCCTACGACGCGCGGAAGGATTTCGCGCCGGTCACGCTGGTCGTGACTGTGCCTGAAATGCTGGTGGTGACGAGCAACGTTCCCGCGAAAAATATGGATGAGCTCGTAGCCCTCGCCAAGGCGCAGCCCGGCACGCTCAATTTTGCCTCCGCCGGCGTTGGCGGCCTGCCGCATCTTGCCGGCGAACTGCTCAAGCTGACCGCCAAAATCGATATCGTTCACGTGCCCTATCGCGGCGCCGCGCCCGCCATCAACGATTTGCTCGGCCAGCAGGTGCAGATGACGTTCCTGGATCTGCCGGTGATCTTGCCGCACATCAAGGCCGGCACGCTGCGGCCGATTGCGCTTGGCGCGCGTGCGCGCGCGCCGACGGCGCCCGACGTGCCGACCACGGCGGAAGTCGGCATGCCCGATCTCTTGATCGAAAACTGGTACGGCATGATCGCGCCGGCGAAAACGCCCGAGAAGATCGTGGCGAGCTTGAACCGTATCGCGAACGAGGCGATGGCCGATCCCGGCGTCAAGCAGAAGCTCGCCGATCAAGGCCTCACCGTGGCCGGCGATACGCCGGAACACTTTCGCGGCTTTATCGAAACTGAGACTGCGAAATGGGCGAAAGTTATAAAAGACGCCGGCGTCGAGACGACGAAGTGAGTAGTTGAGACCGTCGTTGCGAGGAGCAAAGCGACGAAGCAATCCGCTAATAGCCATATCCCAAGCTCTGGATTGCTTCGCGGAGCCTGTCATCGGGGCGCGTGTTCGCGCGACCCGTTGGCTCGCAATGGCGAAGGGAATGGGCCGTGTAGTTGGGACATTCACTGCTGCGCCGCTTTCCGCAGATGCTCCACCAATTGCTTCGCCGGCCGCGGCAGGGTCTTGAAGCTGCGCGCGCAGATCGCCAGCTTCCGGTGCGCCCAGGCGTCGCGGATTTTGATCATCACGATCGGCATCGATCGCGCGCAGCGCTTTGCCGCGGCTTCCGGCACCACGGCAATGCCAACGCCTGCCGCCACCATCTGGCAGATCGCGTCGAAATCCCGCAAGCGCGCCCGAAACCGCAGGCGCACGGCGAGCCGGGCCGCGTGTTTTGCGATATGGACCTGCAGCGCGGTCGAATTGGTCAACCCGACGAAATCACGGCCAGTTACCTCCTGAAAATCGATCTGACGGCGGCCGGCAAAATCTCCATGCCGCGCCGCCACCAGCATCAACCGGTCCTCGCTGAACAAAAATCGCTCGAAATTATCCGGCAAGGCATGCTCGGCCGCAAAGCCGAGATCCGCCGCACCGGTCGCGATCGCCGCGGCTATATCGGTGCTTTCGCGTTCCTCGACATCGACATTGATATCAGGATGCTCGCGCAAGAATGCCGCAAGCGCCTTCGGCAAATGCTCGGACAGACCCGAGGTGTTGGCGAGCAAATGCACGCTGGCCCGCACGCCGCTTGCATAGGCCGCGAGATCGCCGCGCATCGCTTCCACATTGTGGATGATGATCCGGGCGTGGTCGAGCAGGCTTTCGCCCGCCGCGGTCAGCTCAATGCCGCGGCGGCCGCGCTTCAAAAGCGAAACGCCAAGCGCGGCTTCCAGGCCCTTGATCCTCGCGCTTGCAGACGCCAGCGCGAGGTGGACACGGAGCGCGCCGCGCGTGATGCTGCGCTCGTCGGCAACCGCGATAAACAGCTGGAGGTCGACCAGGTCGAAACGCATGGCGATTGCCGAAGCTCCCTGCCTTCGTCATGGCCGAAGGCTCGCTCAATGATCTGCAGATTGTGCCGTGAACCTCGATCGGTCAATGTAGTCGGATGTTCGAACCTCTGCTGATTCTTGTCGCCGCGGCGTTCCTGCTTGCGGGTTTCATCAAGGGCGTAATCGGGATGGGCCTGCCGACGGTGGCGATGGGCCTGCTCGCGGTCACGATGCCGCCTTCGCGTGCGCTCGCCATCGTCATCGTGCCCGCTATTATCACCAACATCTGGCAGACCTTCGTCGGCCCTTATCTACGCGACATCATCCGGCGGCTGTGGCCGCTGATGGCCGGCACGATCATCGGCATCTGGTTGAACGCCGGCATGCTGACCGGCCCCTATGCGCGCTACGGCACCATCGTTCTCGGCGTGCTGCTGGTGATCTATGCGGTCATTGGGCTGAGCAAATTCAGCTTCAGCGTGGCGCGGTCTGATGAAAAATGGATCGGCGGCATCGTCGGCCTCGTCACCGGCGTGGTTTCCGCCGCGACCGGCGTGCAGGTGATTCCCTCGATGCCGTTCATGCAGGCGATCGGCATGGAGAAGGATGAACTGGTGCAGGCGCTCGGGGTGTTCTTCACGGTCGCAACCCTGGGGCTTGCCTTCAACCTCACCAGCGCGGGATTGCTGACGGCCGCGACCGCGCTGCCGGGCGCGGTCGCGATGGCGGCCGCCTTCGCCGGCATGTTTATCGGCCAGGCGGTGCGCTCGCGGATGCAGCCCGAGGCCTTCCGCCGCTGGTTTCTGAGGGCGATGATTTTGCTCGGGCTCTATCTCGTCGGCAGCGCGATTTATAACCTTACGCGATGATCGTCATGTCCGGACGCTTGCCAAGTCGCTAGTCCACCCTGGCGCCCGAGAACTTCACCACCTTGCCCCATTTGTCGGTTTCATCGGCCAGCAGTTTTCCGAAGTCGGCAGCCGACCCCGGCAGCAGAAGCGCGCCGAGCTCCGCGAACCGTGTCTTCGCCGCGGGATCCGCCAGAACCGCATTGGTCTCCTTGTTCAGCCTGTCGATCAGGTCGGCGGGCGTGTTCTTCGGTGCAACGAAGCCGTACCACGCGCTCGCCTCGTAACCGGGCAAGAAATCCGCCACCGTGGGCAGGTCCGGCAGCACGGCCGACCGCGTCGTGCTGGTGACCGCCAGGCCGCGCAGCTTGCCCGACTTGACGTGCTCGGCGCAGGTCGGAATGTTATCGAACATGACATGCACCTGTCCGGCGATCAGGTCGGTGAGCGCCGGCGCTCCCCCGCGGTAGGGCACGTGGACCATGTCGGTGCCGGTGAGCATCTTGAACAGTTCGCCTGACATATGGATGGTCGAGCCGTTGCCGGAGGACGCCATGTTGAGCTTGCCGGGATTGGCCTTGGCGTAGGCGATCAATTCGGGGATCGACTTGACGGGAAGTGAAGGATTGACCACCACCACGTTCGGAAAGCGGATCAGGCCGGCCACCGGTTCGACATCGCGCAGGAAATTGAAATTGAGTTTGTCGTAGAGCGTGGCGTTGATCGCGTTCGCCGGCGCGGCAAGAAGAAGGGTGTACCCGTCGGGCGGCGCACGCACGACCGCCTCGGTAGCGATATTGGTGCCCCCGCCCGGCCGGTTCTCGACGACGAAGGACTGACCGAGCCGCTCCGAAAGCCATTGCCCCATCAGCCGTGAGGTCAGATCTGCCGAGCCGCCGGGGGTATAACCGACGATCAAACGGATAGGCCGCGCCGGATAGGTTTGCGCTGTTGCGTTTTTTGAAACGGCTGGAAGCAGGGCGGCACAAGCGGCCAGATGCAAAAATTGACGACGCGGAAATTTCATGATGCCTCCTTGAGAAGAACCTTTGCTGGCGGCTCAGCAATAGATCCGGGGATCAACGGCCTGGGCGCTACGGGGTACGGCGCATGATTCCATACGCGTGCAACGGCAAAACGTACCTTTGGCCGGTCGCACCTGGCAAGCCGCATTAACAAGCCCTGCGCAAAGCCAGTTCGGCCCCTATCAAAGCGCTCCTTTGAGCTGATACGATGCTTTGTCGAGGCGAGGGGCCGAAATGCGGCGGCGGGATTTTCTCTGTGTCTTGAGTGGCGCGGCCATTGCGTTTCCGTTTGGCGCACATGCGCAACAGGCCCAAAAGCAGCACCGCATCGCCTTCGTCCATTCCGGCATCCCCGCTGACCTGCTCACCGAGACCGCCGGCCCGTTCTGGGTGCGGCGGTTCTACCAAACGCTGCGTCAGCTTGGCGACACCGAGGCCGGCAATCTCGTGGTCGAGCGCTATTCGGCCGAGGGCCGCTCCGACCGCTTCGCCGCGCTCGCTGCCGCGGTCGTAAGCCGCAACCCGGACGTCATCGTTGCGAACTCCAACGGTCTGGTCAAAACATTTATGATAGCCACGGCCACGATACCGATCGTCGGGATAACGGCAGATCCGATCGCCGCAGGATTGGTTACGAGCCTCGCGCATCCCGGTGGCAACCTGACGGGCGTCAGTATCGACGCAGGATTTGAAATCGTTTCCAAGCGCCTGCAAATCTTGAAGGAAGCCCTGCCTCGGGCCACCAAGGTCGCTTTCCTCCTGCCGAACATTGACGACCGAACGGCTTCGACCTACCGCGCAGCAGGGCAACCTTTCGGAATTGCGTTGACCACGATGATTTTTCCCGAGGTAAATGATGCACAGCTTCGTCGCGCCTTTGCCGAGATGGCGCAACAGCAATTCGATGCTGCTTTGGTGGACGAGGACGGCAGCTTTCTGGCGCTTCGTGCGTTGATCGTCGAGCTGGCCGAAAAATACCGTCTCCCTGTGATCTATCCCTATCGCGACTATGCTGATTTGGGCGGGCTGATCACCTATGCGCCTGATCTCGGCGAACTCGCCCAACGTATGGCCAACGACGTTCACCAGATTCTCAACGGCGCCAAAGCGGGCGACATCCCGTTCTACCAGCCCACCAAGTTTCAGTTGCTCATCAATCTGAGGACGGCCAAGACGCTCGACCTCAACGTGCCGTCATCGCTGCTGCTGCGCGCCGACGAGGTGATCGAATAGCTGCTGCGGTGTCCCCTCCTGGACGCTTGTTGCCGACTTTCGGCTCGCCGCGTCGTCCTGCCGATGATACGCTGTGCCAATCGACAGCGCGTGCGGGCGTCGGCGAGAAACCAACAACAGGTCAGGAATCCCCATGAGCTTCAAACAGCATGCCCTGGCGAGCCTGGCGCTTTCGCTCGCGATATGCGCGGGCCCGGCTAGCGCACATGCAGCCGACGACGGCGTGATAACCAAGCCGAGCAAGTATTCGGTGAAAGAGACCGTCGCGCGATTTGAAGCCGCGGTAAATCAGAAGGAGGCGGCGGGCTTCATGGTCTTCACCGAAATCGATCACGCTGCCGCCGCAAGGAAATTCGGCTTCGACATGCGGCCGCGTACGCTCATCTTGTTCGGCAATCCGAAGGTTGGAACACCTGCCGTAATCAAGACGCCATTGTTGGCGATCGATTTGCCGCCTAAGGCGCTGGTCTGGGAGGACGATCAAGGCAAGGTCTGGTTGTCGTATAATTCTGCCGACTATCTCTTCAACACGATCTACAAACGGCACGGTGCGGGGGCCGCTCCAGCGACCGCGCCAATCGCAAAGCTCCTGGATGAAATGAGCGATCAGGCCACGAAGTAGGCCCGCCTGGCCGATCGCAGCGCGGCTCCGTAATGCGCTCCCGAGCGGACATCGGCCAAGTATTGCCTGACGGATTTAGGAGCGCACGCCCCATTCACTTGAACAACGGCGTGCCCGGCACGAAGGCGTCGAACGCCGCCCAGAACTGGCCGCGGTAGCGGTCCTGCTCCTGCAGGATTTCGTGTTTTGAGCCGGCAATGACCAGATGCGAGCCGGCGCGCAAATGATAGGCGAACTCCTCGATCGCCGGCGTCGAGACGATGGTGTCGTTGCTGGCGGCCAGCATCAGGATCGGCTGACGGATTTGCGATGGATAGTTCGAGGCGCGGAAGCCGCGCATCGCCTTGAACGCGGTATCGGCCCAGGCCACCGTCGGCGACCCGATGCCGAGCGTTGGATCCTCCTCGAGGATCGCGGCATTGCGGGCATAGCGCACGGGATCGCTGGTCAGGGGATTGTTGATGAATGAATTGGTGCCGGTCAACGCATCGCCGCCGCCGGGAATGTAGCGGCCGCCCTGGCCGGCGAGCCGCAAAATGCGCAGCAGCGCGCGCGCCGGAAACGAGGTGCGGTGGCCGGGCAGATCGATCATCGGCGCCGACAGCACCATGCGGTCGAACCAGCGTTTTCCCGCGTGCGCGAGGCGCAGCATCACCGCGCCGCCCATCGAATGCGCCAGCGCGAAATACGGCGGCGGGCAATCCGGCAGCACCACCTGCTGCACGAAGGTTTCGACGTCCACTTCGAAATCGGAGAAATCGCGGACATAGCCCTTGCGCGGATCGCGCAAGCGCCGCGACGAATGGCCCTGCCCGCGCCAGTCGATCATCGCCACCGCGAAACCGCGGTCACGCAGGTCGCGCACCGTCTCGAAATATTTTTCGATCTGCTCGGCGCGGCCGGTGAAAACGCAGACGGTGCCCTTGCGGCCCGCCGGCGGGGCCCAGCGCGCAAAACGCAGTTCCGCGCCGTCGGGCGTCTTGATAGTGCCGCTGACAACGTCCTCAGGCACCGGATTGGCGGGAATCGAGACCAGCGTCATGGCGGGAACCGGCTAGGTGAAAAGTGCTGGAAATCAAGGGTGGAAGCGTCAAAAAAGGGGCTCGTTCCCAACCTCTTGAACGCGATCTCGCTCCTCCCATATCACCTTCGTGCAGGCCGCTACCAGTGTTTCGGCAAAACCGGACCACCCTGTGTTTCGAATTCGAAACACAAGGCTGCACATCAGACGAAAGCCCGGCCCGATGGCGGGCGGGTTACTTCAACAGTCGCTCAATGGAGGACTACCTATGCGTACCTACGACCTCACCCCGTTTTATCGTTCCACCGTCGGTTTCGACCGCTTCTTTTCCCTGCTCGACCAGGCCGCCGCAGACGGCAGCCCCGGCTATCCGCCCTACAACATCGAGCGCACCGGCGAGAACACCTACCGCATCAGCGTTGCGGTCTCCGGCTTCTCGCAGGGCGAGCTTTCGATCGTCGCGAAGGAAAACACGTTGACGATCAGGGGCGAAAAATCCGCCAATGAAAATGCCAAGGACACGTCCGAGGTGCTGTATCGCGGCATCGCGGCGCGCGCCTTCGAGCGGGCGTTCCAGCTTGCCGATTTCGTGGTGGTGAAAAATGCCTCGCTCGAGAACGGGCTGCTCCACGTCGATCTCGTGCGCGAGATTCCCGAGGCCAAGAAGCCCCGCAGCATTCCGATCACAAGCGCTCAGGCGCCGCAGGTGGTCGACGGCTCGGCCGAGAAAGCCGCCGCCTAACGCGGTTCATTTTCGGCAGATATTTGCCGATGCGAAACGCCCCGGGAAACCGGGGCGTTTTTTGTCGTCCCCGCGAACGCGGGACGACTCTTCGATATGTGGTGCCCCACTTCAAGGGCGCCTCTCACAGTGGTGTGATCCCGGGTAACGTTGCGGCGCCGTTCGCCGAAAGACACTTATGCAAAGCGCAACGCTTCACTGGAAAAGCTTAGTCACGGAGTTGGCTCGATGAAAATGCCACGCGTCGTTCTCGCACTCGCCGTCGCAGCGCTGACAACAACGCTCGGCGGAATTGAAGCGCACGCGCAGACGGCCGCACCGGTGGAAGCACGTAATATCGTGCTGGTGCACGGGGCGTGGGCGGACGGCTCGAGCTGGGCCGAGGTCATCCCGCTGCTTCAGGCCGCGGGGCTGAAAGTCACCGCCGTGCAGAATCCGCTGACATCGCTGGCCGATTCCGTCGCCGCGACACGCCGCGCCCTGGCGCTGCAGGATGGCCCGACCGTGCTGGTCGCCCACTCCTGGGGCGGCACGGTGATCAGCGAGACGGGGATCGACCCGAAGGTCACCGCGCTCGTCTACGTTGCCGCGCGGGCTCCCGACGCCGGGGAGGATTTCGTCGCCCTCTCCGGAAAATTTCCTGTTGGCCCGGTGCGCGCGGGCGTCCAGGAGCACGATGGTTTCACCGAATTATCCGAGGAGTCTCCTTCCTTAAATATTTCGCAAATGGCGTCGCCCACGAGAAAGCGAAAGTGCTTTATGCCGTGCAGGAGCCGACGGCAGCCTCGTTGTTCGGCGAACGTACCACGGCGGCTGCCTGGCACTCCAAACCGTCATGGTATGCGGTGTCGAAACTCGATCAGACGATCAACCCCGACCTGGAACGGTTTCTGGCGAAACGCATGAATGCGACCACCGTGGAGGTGAATGCAGGTCATCTGTCTCTGGTGTCTCATCCCAGAGAGATCGCCGATCTGATTTTGGCTGCTGCCGGCCGCAAGCAATAGGCTCGGCGGTCCTCCACAAAAAACGCCCCGGAAGATCGGGAAGTTTTTTGCTTGCATCGTCATTCCGGGATGGTCCGAAGGACCAGACCTCAGATGTGCAATTGCACATCGGGGAATTTCTCGAGATTTCGGGTTCGCGCTTTGCGCGCCCCGATGACTGGGAAGTTAAACTCTCTCGCTTCTCACTCCAGCCCCTGCACCTTCGGCATTTCCTGCGTCGGCTGAATTGGCGGCGCGGCGGGTTTTGCTTCGACGGCCGCGGGTGCGGCGGCCTGCGGAGGAGTCGTTCGTGCAGCATCGGCCGGCTTCGGCTGTACCGCCGCCGATTGCTGCACCGGTTCGGCAGCGGGCCTGGCAGCCAGCGGCTTCGGCGGTTCGCCGGCGCGCGGCGGAGATGCCTTCGGCATCGGCACCGATGGCGTGCGGCTGGCGACATGCGGGACGGATGCCGGCGGCCGCGGCGGGCCTCGGACCGCGCTGACCGGCGGCAGCGGGCCCACCGGACCATAGCTCAAATCGTCGTTGAAATTGTCGCCCATCCGGCGCGCCGGCATGAAGCGGATGATCCGCCCGGTACGGGCATCGATCACCAGCCGCCCGTCCTCGCCGCCGCGGTCGATCACGGAAATGGTGTAGACGAAGCCGCGCTGCTGCGGAATTCCGAGCGGCAAAAACCCGTTCTCGCGCAGGATGGTGTAGACCTCCGTCGCCGGCATCAAGGCCGGTCCGTAGCCGTAGCGCGGCGGCGGGGCTTCCGGCGGCATCCCGGCATAGGGACCGTCGACGTCGGAGGCAGCCGTATAGGGCGATCGCCCGATCTCATAGGGCGCCAAGACTTGCGCATTTGCCGCCGCAGCCGTGAGAACCAGCCCGGCCGATATGACCCATCCTGTGAACAGCTTCATCGCCCAATCGCTCCTGTAGCACCCCATGCCCCAGAGCGTTTTCGCTCTTCTCCCGGCGGCAACCTCGTCGCTAAATCGGCAGTCCTTGGGCCGGATCGCGGCGTGTTCGCCCCAATCCGGCGCCAGGCGAGCGCCAAAACAGCCGCCACAAAGGCGCCACGCACCGGGCGACTTTTGCGCGCTTGTGTGATAGAAAAAAATTTGGCATGGTCGGAGTTAGGACAGCATAGCTGTCTCAATTGCAGGGCAAACCCGGCACAGGGATTGCAACGCGAGCGTGGGCGCCGCGGCGCCGAAGATGGCAGGCAAGGCCGTCCGTCGGGGACGTTGGACGCCAGCCTGATTTCTGAAATTGCGGCTCGCGGAGGACGAGCGGTTGCCCGGTGGGTGCCGCGAACGCCCAAGGTGCGCCGACGACGACGGTGAGGCCCTGGCCGGATTGAGAGGACTGACATCCAGCGGGTCGGAGTTCGAGCGCGAAAACATCGTGACGGATGCGCTGTCGGCGGGCCCGGCCTCGAAACCGGCCGAACCCGCGCGCGAGCACACCTGGCGCCCGCCGGCCGAAGGCCTCTACGACCCAGCCGCGAGAGCGATTCCTGCGGCGTCGGCTTCATCGTCAATCTCAAGAACTCCCAGCGCACAAGATCGTCGCGGACGGGCTCGCATCCTCGAGAACCTCGAGCATCGCGGCGCCGTTGGTGCCGATCCGGATGGGCGACGGCGCCGGCATCATGGTGCAGATCCCGCACGCCTTCTTCGCGCGCGAGATGGCGCAAGCAAGGCATCACCCTGCCCGGCCCGGCGAGTATGTGGTCGGTTTCCATCTTCTTGCCACAGGAATGCGAACCTTCGGCACCAAGATGGAGAAGGTGGTCGAAAAGGTCATCGAGGACGAGGGCCAGACCGTGCTCGGCTGGCGCGACGTGCCCTTCGACAATTCCTCACTCCAGCAAGGCGCCCGAAATCGCCGCCACTGAGCCGTGCCACCGGCAGGTGGTGATCGGCCGCGGCAGCCGCGTTGCCGAACGACGAGACGTTCGAGCGCAAGCTCTACATCATCCGCAAGGTCCCTGCTCCGGCAAGATCTACTCGGCCCTATGAAAAAGGCAAAGCCGAACGATTTCTACGTCGTCTCGATGAGCTGCCGCACCCTGATCTACAAGGGCATGTTCCTCGCCGACCAGCTCGCCACATACTATCCCGACCTGCAGCGAGCCCGGATTTCGACAGCGCGCTGGCGCTGGTGCACCAGCGCTTCTCGACCAACACCTTCCCGACCTGGTCGCTGGCGCATCCGTACCGCGACGATCGCGCATAATGGCGAGATCAACACGCTGCGCGGCAACGTCAACTGGATGGCGGCGCGGCAGGCCTCGGTGTCACTCGCCACTGTACGGCAAGGACATCAGCCGGCGTTGGCCGATCTCCTACCAAGGCCAGTCCGACACCGCCTGCTTCGACAACGCGCCTCGAATTCCTCGTGCAGGGCGGCTACTCGCTCGCCGCACGCCGTCATGATGATGATTCCCGAAGCCTGGGCCGGCAATCCGCTCATGGACGAGGAGCGCCGCGCGTTCTCCGCACGAATATCAACGCCGCGATCGGATGGAGCCGTGGGACGGCCCGGCCGCGATCGCCTTCACCGACGGCCGCCAGATCGGCGCCACCCTCGACCGCAACGGCCTGCGCCCGGCGCGCTATCTCCTCACCAGCGACGACCGCATCGTCATGGCCTCCGAGATGGGCGTGCTCGCCGATCCCCGAGGAGCACATCGTCACCAAGTGGCGGCTGCAGCCCGGCAAGATGCTGCTGGTCGACCTCGAGCAGGGCCGGCTCATTCCCGACGACGAGCTCAAGGCCACGCTCGCCCGCAGAGCCATCCCTATCAGCAAGTGGCTCGAGCCGCACCCAGATCGTGGAGGAATTGCGGGATGCCCCGACCAAGGGCATGCGCTCCAACCTGCCGCTATTGGATCGGCAGCAGGCGT
>CAVXHU010000001.1:0-145289 GCA_963761395.1 uncultured Alphaproteobacteria bacterium | reverse complement strand
GCCGCGCCTATTGGAGTAGCTATTGGCAATCGCACGCCCGCTTCGCGACGCAGATGCCGACGACCGATCGGTCCACCCGCCTCGGCAGAACGGAGACGCGCACGGCCGTTACCGAGGGACGGACACGCACCCACGTCGCGCCAAGCGTAACTCGCCAGCAGAGCTTCGCCAACGTTCGCGATAGGCAAGCCGCCCAAGGACGGATCGCGCATGTCAACGGCGCGAACCGCACCTTCTCCCGCACGCAACAGCCGATGGCCCGCGGGCATGAAGCAACCCGCTTCTCCGCCGCACCGGCGGCGCGGCCCGCGATGCCCGCGCATATCGCGCAGCCGAACGTCGGCCGTGGCGGTGGCGCGCCGATGAACGCGCACGCGCAAATGGGCGCGCCACGTGCAGCGCCCGCGATGCCAGCGGGTGGCGGCGGCTCCCCTCATATCAACGCCGCTCCCCGTGGCGGCGGTGGCCCTCCCGCCGGAGGTCCTCCCGGCCATCAGCGCCACTGAACGAACAGAAAGCCCGGCCAAGAGCCGGGCTTTTTGTTGGGGGCAGCTGGTGGCCTGGGCAAGCGAAGCAATGTTCGCAGCAACGGGCGCCGGGACGCCGGGATCAGAAGCGCGTTGCATAATCCCGCTTGTCGGGCATGATGGAACCGCTGATGATCCGGGTTACTGTCCGGTCGACGAATCAGGGCGAACGACGCGCCTTGCATCATCTCTTTGGCTGCTCTTGAGCGTTGAGGGTGTTTTGATCGAGCCCATACTTGTCCTCGGAATACCCGTTGACTTCATATTGTTCGCGCTGACCCTGCTCGGCGTTGCGCTGTTCCATCGCCACACGCTTCCAGTCGCGCTGACCGGGCTCTCGACCATCGTCATTTACAAACTGGTATTCACCGGATTCAAATTCGGCGCCGGGCTTGGCGGGCTCGGTCAGCACATGGCTCATGAATGGGTTACGCTGACTAATCTGTTTCTTCTGCTGATGGGGTTTGCGCTTCTATCCCGGCACTTCGAGGAGAGCAGGATTCCTGATGAGATGCCGGCTTTGCTGCCCGACGACTGGAAGGGCGGTGTGACGCTGCTGTTCCTGGTATTCGTGTTGTCGAGCTTCCTCGACAATATCGCGGCTGCCTTGATCGGCGGCACCGTTGCGCGACATGTCTTTCAGGGCAAGGTCCATATCGGATATCTCGCCGCGATCGTCGCGGCGTCAAATGCCGGCGGTTCAGGCAGCGTCGTCGGCGATACGACCACCACGATGATGTGGATAGCCGGCGTGAGCCCGCTCAGCGTGTTGGAGGCCTATGTTGCCGCCATCGTTGCGATGCTCATCCTTGCGGTGCCGGCATCGCTGCAGCAACAGCGGTTTTCTCCGATTCTCAAGAAGCCCCCATCGGGACTGAAGATCGACCGGACGCGGGTTTTCATCGTCGCAGCTATTCTCATTGCAGCGCTGACCGCCAACATCACCGCCAACCTGAAATTTCCCGCCCTGATGGACACGATCCCTGTGCTCGGTCTGGCCGTTTGGGCGGTCATCCTCCTGACCGCGGCATTGCGACAGCCGGACTGGTCGGTGATGCCGGAGACCTTCAAGGGCACGATCTTTCTGCTCGCATTGGTGACGGCGGCCTCGATGATGCCGGTCGAAAAGCTCCCGGCCGCGGCATGGCAGACGGCGCTCGGATTGGGTTTTGTCTCTGCGGTCTTCGACAATATTCCGCTCACCGCACTCGCCCTGAAGCAGGGCGGCTTCGACTGGGGCTATCTGGCCTATGCCGTCGGATTTGGCGGATCCATGATCTGGTTCGGCTCCTCCGCTGGCGTGGCGCTGGCCAACATGTATCCGGAAGCGAAGTCGGTGGGACGCTGGGTCACCCAGGGCTGGTTCGTCACGGTGGCCTACGTCGTCGGATTTTTCGTGATGCTCGCCGTGCTCAGCTGGCATCCCGACGCGCCGCTTAGCCGCTAGCGCGCTCTATCCCGCCCGCGCCGCGCGGCCTGGTGGAAATATTACGGGCTTTACGAATTTCGAGCAACGCTTACGTGGCTTCAATTGGCGTTCGGAGTTGCTGGGGCTATTTTGGTCTTTAGCGCGACAAGGGCGTGGTATGTCCGCAATCTTCTTGAGTGAAGCCCTGCTGCCCTGCCATTCTCACCTGCGTCTAATTGTCTTCCCGTAACTTCTCGACCGAGCGCACGAAGTATTGCATCACGGCAATACCGCGGAAACCACGAGGGACAGAATTTGGTCGGCGCAATCGTTGTAATTTTCATTGTGGCCTACGTGGCCATCGCGTTGGAACATCCGATCAAAATCAACAAGGGTGCCTCGGCATTGCTCGGGGCCGGATTGCTCTGGACCGTGTACGCCTTAGCTCACCGGAAATGACGCGCTCGTAGGACCGCAGCTTAGGGAGTTGGTCGGCACGACCGCCGGGATCGTATTCTTTCTCATCGGAGCTATGACCATTGTCGAGGTGATCGATGCTCATAATGGCTTCGAAGTCATTACCGCTCTAATCCGCACCAGGAAGCAAACCACCTTGATGTGGATCGTTTGCTTCGTAACCTTCTTCCTTAGCGCAGTGCTCGATAATCTGACGACAACAATCGTCATGATCTCTCTAATGAAAAAACTCTTGGGCAACCAAAGCGACCGGCTGTTTTTTGCATCGATGATTGTGATCGCCGCCAATGCCGGTGGCGCTTGGTCGGTAATCGGCGACGTAACAACCACAATGCTTTGGATTGGCGGCCAGATTACGCCACTTCCTATAATCAAGGGAGTGTTCTTGCCCTCGCTGATTAACCTGCTGCTTCCGTTGCTCGTCGTTACCTATCTGCTGAGGGGAAGGGAAATCACGCCACCGAGCAACGGCGAGGTTTCAGTTCGGCGCATAAACCTGTTCGAGCGCAATCTGATTTTCTATTTGGGGCTTGCCCTGTTGATCGCTGTGCCAGCCTTCAAGACCATCACCCACTTGCCACCCTTTATGGGAATACTTTTCGGGCTTGGCATTCTCTGGATGGTCGGCGAGTTGATCCATCGAGGCAAAGACGAGGACGAAAAGAAGCCGCTGACCTTGGTTCACGCGCTCAAGCAAATTGATATGGCGTCGATTGTATTTTTCATCGGCATCCTGTTGGCGGTAGCCGCTCTTGAGCACACCCATGTTCTAGAGATGCTGGCGAAATGGCTGGACCAAAATGTCGGGCGTCAGGATGTGATTGTCGTCTTGCTCGGCCTCTTAAGCGCCATCGTGGACAACGTGCCGCTCGTGGCGGCTTCCATGGGCATGTACAATCTGGCGCTATATCCAACTGACAGCTTCCTATGGGAGTTCATCGCCTATTGTGCTGGTACGGGTGGCTCGATCCTGATCATCGGTTCGGCCGCAGGGGTAGCTGCGATGGGCCTCGAAAGGATCCACTTTTTCTGGTACGTAAAGTGGATCAGCGGGCTGGCGCTCCTCGGCTATGTCGGCGGCGCCGTCGTCTACATCTTGCAATATGGGATGCTTCACTGATGGCAGAGGCAATATTTGCGGGAAGGCGCCCGGCGCGCAAATGATCGCGTCCGTCACCTTCATCGCCATCCTGATGACGATCCTGATCCAGGCGCCGGTGCATGAGTCTCTATCTTGGCACTTTTCAAACCTAGGCAATCAAGCTGAAAAGGTCGGCTCGTTGATGTAAAGCGGACATGCCCCGCAAGCGTCGATTCGGGCGCGCTGGCCGGCCTGCTCTTGGGCATGAAGGCGCCCGGCGCGCAAATGATCGCGTCCGTCACCTTCATCGCCATCCTGATGACGATCCTGATCCAGGCGCCGACCACCCGATGGCTCGGCCGCAGGCTGGGACTTTTGGAAAAGGGCTAGCGCCGTGGCAGCGATCGATCGAGTAGAAACACTATTTGCTGCAGTGCAGAAGTCTCCTTGTGGGCACTTTTCGGACGTAACCGGTGGCGGTGCACAGCGCCTGTTAGGCGTGTGGCGAAGGAGTAACGGTGATGGGTTACAGGATCTTCCTTGCCGGCGCGTCCGGGGCCATCGGCAGGCGCTTGACGCCGCTCCTGCACAACGCTGGCCATTACGTCTGTGGCAGCACCAGATCGAAAGCGAATGCCGACGCGCTACGCTCGCTCGGGGCGGACCCGATCGTGGTCGACGTCTTCGATGCGTCGGCGCTGTCACGCGCTGTCGCATCGGCACGCCCGGATGTCGTGATCCATCAGCTCACCGACCTCCCGAAGGATCTTAATCCACGTGAGATGGGAGCAGCGATCATTCGCACCGCCCGCATCCGTAGCGAGGGAACGCGGAACCTCGTCAGGGCCACAATTGCGGCGGGTGCGCACCGGTTGGTGGCGCAAAGCATCGCGTGGGCCTACGCGCCGGGGGCCGAGCCGCACGCGGAGACAGACCCGCTCGATACCGGGGCCGAGGGAGAGAACGGTATCAACATGCAGGGAGTGATCGCGCTGGAAGATCTCACTTTGAAATCGCCGCCGCTCGAGGGCGTCGTCCTTCGCTACGGCCAGCTTTATGGCCCCGGAACGGCTTCGGACCGGCCGTCAAACTCTGCGCCCATTCATGTGGATGCGGCGGCCTATGCCGCTCTGCTCGCCATCGACCACGGCAACCCCGGCATCTACAACATCGCGGAGTCCAACAGACATGTGGCGACCGAAAAGGCACACGCGGAGCTGGGTTGGACTCCCGATTTTCGTCTTCGGGCCTGACGATTTCGCACGGCGGTTCAGCGCGCCATGCATCCGTGGCGATGAGCCAGACCAAGCCCATCGCATGTCTGCTTTCGAAGTGGCCGACATCGAGCACGTCCGATCATGGGATTAGACCGGAAGTAGCCGGCCTACTGTCAAAACCACGCTTTTGAACCGCAACGGACATCCGAGCGCTTGGACCTTTGCCCAAAAAAAGCTTACGCTCGGGTTGAGAGCATCGGGGGTATTGACTGGTTATGAAGCGACGCGAGTTCATCACGCTGGTCGGCGGCGCGGCTGCCGCTTGGCCGATCGCCGTGTGCGCGCAGCAGCCAGACAAGGTTTATCGTATTGCACTAGCTTCGCCTTCCAGGCCCGTCTCAGACCTGAACGAGACCCACCCTCTTTATGGGACATTGCTGAAGGAATTGCGTCGACTTGGCTACGCTGAAGGAAAGAACCTCGTCGTTTTGCGTTTCTCTGCCGAAGGAGATACGGCGCGTTATGATCCAATGGTTCGCGACGTGGTGAGTGCCTCCCCTGACGTGGTTTTCACCGCCAATAATCCGCTGGTTCTCCGATTCAAGGAGCTAGTACATTCCATTCCGGTGGTCGCGTTGATGGGCGACCCGCTCGCATCTGGCATTGTCAACAGTCTCGCACGGCCGGACGGCAACATAACCGGCATCAGTGCGGACGCAGGTGAAGAAATCTGGGGCAAACGGCTCGCGATGTTGCTTGAGGCTGTTCCGACAGCGACCCACGTGGGGTTTCTGTGCTCGGAGCCGTTCTGGGACGGTGCTCAGGGAGCTAAGGTGCGCGAAGCAGCCCGCCAGTTTTCGGTCACGCTGGTCGCGCCGCCTCTTAAAGGGGTGTACCGTGAGCCGGAGTATCGACGCGTTTTTGACGCGCTCGAACGGGATCATGCGCAGGTCCTGCTTGTCAGCGACAGCGTAGAAAACAATTCACAGAGACATTTAATCGTCGAGCTGGCGAAAAGGGTCCAGCTGCCCGCACTTTATCCTTATCGTGAGTTTGTCGATATTGGAGGGTTGATGGCTTATTCCGTCGACGTGCAGGACATGTTCCGTCGCGCCGCGGACTATGCAGACATGATCCTCAAGGGAAAGAAGCCCGGGGAGATACCGATCTATCAAGCAGACAGGTTTACCACTGTTGTCAATCTCAAGACTGCGAAGGCGCTGGGTATTACGATCCCACCGACGCTGCTCGCCCGCGCCGACGAGGTGATGGAATGAAGGCCATGTCGGGTCCTGGCACTTTTCAGACCTAGGCAATCAACCTGAAAAAGCCGCTCGTTGATGTAAAGCCGACAGTGCCCCGCGAGCGTCGATTCCGGCGGCGCTGGCCGGCCTGCTGCTGGGCATGAAGGCCCCCGGCGCGCAAATGATCGCATCCGTCACCTTCATCGCCATCCTGATGACGATCCTGATCCAGGCCCCGACCACCCGATGGCTGGCCAAAGGTCTGGGGCTGTTGCGAGCAGCCGATGGCGAGCCATTCTAGATCAGTGAGATCGCGCCGTATGATGCAAGGCTCCAGGTTTGGAAACGTGAGTCACGACTTGGCAGCCGCTCTCAAGAGTCATGCCATGCCCATCGCATGCGTGCTTTCGAGATGGCGGCCGACACCGAGGACGTCCGATGATGGGGGTAGACCGGAAGTAACCGGCCGACTGTCAAAATGAGGCTTTTGACCCGACTGAGACATTGAGCCTAATCGGCGTCGTAGGGTAGTCGTTGCTATTTATCACTCACCGCCCGTAAAGTGCTAAGACTATGGCCATTGCACAAGGCGTTTTCTCAGGGGGCACATGAAGCGGCGAGAGTTCATCGCTCTTATCGGCGGTGCGGCCGCGTGCCCGCTCGCCGTACGCGCGCAGACGGCAAAGGTGCCGACCATCGGCGTGCTGCTCACTGGCAATCCAGACCCTGCGATCTTTTTAAAGGGCTTCCGCGGCGCGCTCCGCGACGTCGGCTATACCGATGGGCAGAACATTCGGCTGGAGGTTCGTTCTGCCGAGGGCAAAAGTATTCTCCTTCCGAAAAAAGCCGCGGAGCCTGAAGGTTGATATCATTGTCGCTGCATTGACGCCCGCCGTTCAGGCGGCGAAGCAAGCGACCAGTGACATTCCCATCGTGATGGCGCCAGCCGGCGAGCCGGTGGGAACCGGGCTTGTCGCCAGCCTTGCTCGACCGGGCGGAAACGTCACCGGCGTATCGGCCGCGACCGCGGAGCTTGCGGGCAAAACTCTTGAGCTAATCCGGGAGGCTTTGCCTTCGGCGCGCCGAGTAGCGGTTCTGGCCAATGAGGCCGATCCACTCTCAAAGCCATTTCTTGAGCAGATTGGCCAAGGGGCACGCACGCTTGAGCTGGAGCTCGAAACAGAAATGGTGCGGCCGGAGACGCCGCTCGACGCCGTATTCGACAAAATCAGCCGAAGCAAGGCCGAGGCCCTCGTCATTCAGGGAAGTCTGCAACAAAAGCAACTGTTCGATCTCGCGATCAAGCATCGATTGCCGTCCTTCTCGAGTAACCGGCAAGTGGCGAACTCGGGAGGGCTGATGACCTACGCCGCAAACAGCGCGGAAGTGCAGCGCGGAGCGCAGATACGTCGACAAAATTCTCAAGGGTGCGAGGCCAGCCGATCTCCCTGTCGAGCAGCCGACCAAGTTCGAGCTGGTCATAAACGCAAACACTGCCAGGGCGCTTGGGATCAGCATTCCGCCAACGCTGCTCGCCCGCGCCGACGAGGTGATCGAATAAAGACCGCCACTTCCGGTATTGGCACAAAGCGGTAACAACGATTGCCTCTCCAAAGTTCGCTGTTGATAGAAGAGCAGACATAAAACATCACGCGATTGACCCCAAGCCGACATGAAGGCGGCGCTCGGCATAACCGGTATCACAGTCTCACCGCAGCTCCTCGAGCAGTTTCTTCGCTTCCTTAAGATCAGCCGTGTCGAACCCCTCGGTGAACCAGCCGTACACGGGCGCGAGTACTTCACGCGCTTCGGTTTGCCGCCCCTGTTCGCCCCACAGCCGGGCGAGGCTCATCGCGGCGCGCAGCTCGAACGCCTTGGCCTGTTGCGTTCGCGCGACGCGCAGCGCCTCTTGGAAGGCGCGTTCGGCGTCTTCGAGCCGGTTGAGATCCTGGAGCGCTATACCTGCGAGGCGCTGAAATTCCGGCTCCCACTGGCGGCTGCCGGTTTTTTCCCGGGCCTCCAATCCTTCCCTCGCCGCGGCGAGAGCCGCCTCGTGCTCGCCCTGCCGCCTTAGGGCTTCAGATAAGCGGGCAAGGCCGTAAGGGCGATCCCGCAACGTGCCGAGCCGGCCGGCGAGCCCCTCGCGCAAGGACGCGACGGCGCTCGCGAACTCGCCCTGCGCAGTCAGGGCGGCTCCGCGCAGGAAGTGCGGTTCCACTATGAAACCAAGCCGTTGATCGGCGACCAATGTCTCGGCCGCACTGAGGCGTCGCAATGCCAATTCCGGTTCGCCGCGATCAAGGTGAAGCATGGCGCCATAGAGCAAGGCTATTTCCAAGCTCAGAGGGTGCGCAAGGCGCCCGGCCATTGCCACTGCTTCGGTGCTTAGTGTCAAAGCTTGTTGCGGATATCCAAGCAGCCAATAGATCATCGCGCCCAAGAACCTTGCGCAGGTGCCAGGATCGTGCCCGCCATAGAGTAGGCTGTGCGAGCGGTGCTGCTCGGGATCATAAAGCCGACACCCTGCGTCGCAGTGCTCGCGCGCGGACGCCGGCTCACCGGAAAACAAAAAGGTTGCCCAAGCGCTGTGATGGCCTTGCAGACGCAATCCGACATCCGTTTCGCGCGCAGTTAATTGCAGGAGCCGATCTGATAATCTGCGGCACTCGCGGATCATCCCAATGCCATTGGCCGATTGCCACAGGCCGTAGACAGCAATGAACTGTTGGCGCGGATCGCCCAGTTCCTCGGCTAGCTCGCGAGCGCGAGCATAAGCCCTGGCCGCCTCGGCCGAACTGAATCCTTCGGCTGTGAACAGCGACAGACCGCGTACCAATTGCAGCTCAAGTTCCGTTCTGTCTCGAGTCTGGTCTTGGGGTAATGCCGCCAACGCCGCGAGAGCCCGCTCGAAATGACCAATTGCCTCGACATGCGCTAAGCGCGCCGCGGCATATTGGCCGGCCTTCAGCCATTGATCGACGGCGCGCGCGGTATCGCCCGCACCGGCGAGATGATAAGCTAAAAGTTCGGGCTGTCGCTCTACGAGGTCCGCGAATTTTTTTTCCAGCACTGCGGCGACCTGAGCGTGAAGCTCCTGCCGCCTTGAGCGCAGTAGCATGCCATAAGCCGCGTCCTGCACCATCGCGTGTTTGAAGAGATAGAATGAATGCGGAGCAGTTCCGCGGCAAAACAGCAATCCGGCATCGCTGAGCCGATCCAATGCGGCTCGCAGCTCGCCTTCATCATGTTGCGCTACCGGCTCGATCAATTCATAGCCAAATTCACGGCCGAGCACCGCCCCAATTTGGGCAACCGCCTTCGGCGTAGGTCCAAGCCGATCCAAGCGAGCCACTAAAGAGGCTTGCAACGTCACCGGAACTGACAGTGCGGCAAGCGACGTGGGGGCTGTCACTGCGGCACCTCGGTTTGCCTGCCGGGCGCTTTCGAGTACCGCCTTAGTCAACTCCTCGACGAACAACGGCACTCCGTCAGTGCGCCTGGCGATCTCCGCAATGAGATCGGCGCTAAGCACGTTGCCGGCCAGATCTTTCGCCAACGCCGCGCCGTCGCTTTCGCCAAGCCGACTGAGGGCTAAGCTTGTGACGTGGGAGCGACCACCCCAGGGCGGCTGAAATTCGGGGCGAAATGTGATCGCCAGCAGAACGGGCAAGTGCCGCACACGATCGACTGTCAGATCAAGCAGCTCCCGCGAGGTTGGATCGATCCAGTGTGCGTCCTCCAACACCATCAAGACGGGTTGTTGCCGAGATTCGGCTTCGAGCTGACTGAGAAACGCGTTCAACAAGGTCTCTCGTTTGCGCTGCGGGCTGAGATTGAGATCCGCGGTAGAACTCGGCAAAGAAAGCAGTTCGCTAAGGAGTGCAAAATCCTCATCTCGCGTGCCTGGCGCGAGCAGCGCTCGAAGTTTGCCGAGCTTGCCTTCGGTTGTGTCGTCGCGGGCGAACTCCGCGGCGCGTTCGAGCTGGACAATGAATGGATGAAGGGCACTGTCCTGGTGGTGCGGCGAGCAGAAATGGCGCAAGCGTATATGGGGCTCGTTTCCGATACACTCCGAGAGCGCGACGGTGAGCCGCGATTTGCCGATGCCCGGTTCGCCGGAAATGAGCATCACGCGCCCTTCGCCCGACTTCGCCTGCTTCCAGCGGCGCATAAGGAGTTCGACTTCCTCGTCGCGTCCGACGAGCGGCGATCTTCCGGATCGCAGGGCCGCAAACCGGCCTACCTCCGGGCTTTCACCCAGGACGCGCCAGGCGAGTTGCGGCTCGCCGAAGCCGGCAAGTTGTTTCCGCCCGAGGTCCTCCAGATCGAACAATTCACCGATCTGCTGCCTGGTGCTGGCCGCGATCACCAGAGCGCCTGGTGAAGCGAGCGCTTGCAGCCGCGCCGCAAGATTGGGGGTCTCGCCGACGATAGATTGTTCCTGGGAAGAGCCCTTGCCGATCAGATCGCCGACGACCACCGACCCGCTGGCGATGCCGATTCGTGCTTCGAGTTTGACAGGTCCGAGGCGACCGATAGCCTCGATCGCGCGCAATCCGGCCCGGACTGCCCGTTCGGCGTCGTCCTCATGGGCTCGAGGATAGCCGAAATAGACCAGCACACCGTCGCCCATGTACTTCGCGACAAAGCCACCGAACCCGATGACGGCCTCCGTGACTGCACCTTGATAGGCGCCGATCACCTCCCGCAAATCCTCCGGATCAAACCGGGTCGAAAGCGCGGTGGAGCCGACCAGATCACAGAACATCACCGTCACATGTCGGCGTTCGGCATCGGCTGACTCCGATGCGTCGCGCGACGTCGGCTCAACGACCGCAGCGGGCGCTTCGTCGCTTAAGGCTGCAATAGCGTCAAGCAATCGTCGGCGATGCCCGACCATGGTGATACCGAGATCCTTCAAATCCTCGGAGGTCAGTCTCGGCAGCACTTTGGAATCGATAGCATTATCGCGGAACGCCGAGGCGTATTGTTCAAGCCCCAGTTTCCGTAACCAATCGATGATCTCGATCGTCATCGCCGGGGTCACCTCTAGCAAGCGCGCACCATCTGGGCGGATATTCTACACCAAACGGCAGGTAGAGGGATGTTCGGTAGGTCGCACCACTGGGCGGTGAGCACTGGCCAGAAGGTCCGGTTGGGCCCAAGGTGCATTAGTTAGTCTCTTCTACCACTTTTCAGACTTGGGCAATCAAGCTGAAAAGGCCGCTCGTTGATGTAAAACCGACGGTGCTCCGCGAGCGTCGAAGCCCGGGAAACGGCAAGGAGAATAGGCAGGCGTAAAGCGATATCAGGGCAGGAATTTTATGCCGTATGTGTTGCCGCGACGCCAGACGACTTCGCATGGCTGGCGCTTCGGATGAGCCGGCACAAGCGCCAATCCGAACCCGTCCCCGACATCAATCGCAACATCTGTCATGATTTTGGCGCCGCTCGGCGAGACGTCCAACACGAAGCATTCGCGCTTCGTCATTCCGTTGTCGACCGTAATCCAGGCCGGCTGCCTGTGCAGTTGCCGTCGTGGTTCGCGCTGTACCTTTGCCCTTGGCCTGTCAACAATCATGATGACCATCCGTCGTTGGACTAAACTGCGGCAGGTTAGGCGAATCGTCAAAGCAGGTCGTCAGATTAAAGGTGATTTCGTAAAGTTCCTGTTAGGGCATTGCCCCCAAGTTTATTGGTTTATTCCGCGACGGCCTAACCGGCCCGCGCCGCGCGGCGCAGCGATTGCGGCGGCTGGCCGAAGGCGCGGATGAAGGCGCGGCGCATCCGCTCGGGATCGCGAAAGCCGGTGGACTCTGCGACGCGTTCGATCGCCTCGCTCGAGGATTGCACGCGCTGCCGTGCCACCTCGATCCGCAAACGCTCGATCGCCTTCGACGGCGTGGCGCCAGTCTCGGCAATGAAGGCGCGGGCGAAATGCCGCGAACTCATGCCGGCCTGCTCGGCCAGATCTTCCACCGTCAGCGGCGCATCGAGATGCTCGCGCGCCCAGGTCAGCAGCGCTCCGAAGCGGCCGCTCGGCGCCTTCAATTCGAGTAGCGAGGAAAACTGCGACTGGCCGCCGCTGCGGCGCTGATACAACACGAGCTGGCGCGCGGTTTTCTGCGCGATGTCGTCGCCGAAATCTTCCGCGACAAGCGCCAGCGCCAGGTCGATGCCGGCGCTGATCCCGGCCGAACTCCAGATATTGCCGTCGCGGACGAAAATCCGGTCGGGCTCCAGTTTTACCTTCGGATAGGCGCCGAGGAAATGCCGGGTGCGCTGCCAGTGCGTGGTGGCGCGGCGGCCGTCGAGCACGCCGGCTTCGGCAAGAATGTAGGCGCCGGAGCAGACGCTGGCGACGCGGACGCCGCGCTTTGCAATTGCCCGCACAAACGCCAGCGTCTTCTGACAGGTCGCCGCCGTCCGCACCCCCTCGCCGCCGGCCACGATCAAGGTTGAGATCGCGCCAGATGGCCTGAGACCGCGCGCCAGCAACTCGACGCCGGAAGAGCTGCGCACCGGGCCCGGCGTCACCGCCAACACCTTGATCGATGCGGGGTTGCCGGCAAAGCGGGCGGCGATTTCGAACACCGAAATCGGACCGGCCGCATCCAGCAACTGGAAACCGGGAAACACGAGAACGCCGATCATGATTCAAGGCCATGTCTTAAAATGAGGGAAATATGGCATTTCGGACAACAGACGATCATGTCAGGATGCGTAGGTCAAGTGGAGAAGCTTGTGCCGGATCGCCCTCCATGCACTCCGTCGTCATGCCCGGACTTGATCCGGGCAGCCATCATCCTTCGGAGGAGTCTTTGCGAAGAAGATGGATTGCCGGGTCAAGCCCGGCAACGACGAGAAACATTGCTGCCCGTATGCCACTAACTTTTCGGAAAGGCCTTCATCATGTCCGAACCGCTTCAGATTGGTCTTGTGATATTTCCCAGGGTGACCCAGCTCGATCTCACCGGGCCGGTGCAGGTGTTTTCAAGCGTGCCCGGCGCCAAAGTGCATCTGATCTGGAAACGGATCGAGCCGGTGCCGAGCGACTCGGTGCTGACGCTCACGCCCACCGTCAGTTTTGCGGATTGCCCGCAGCTCGACGTGATCTGCGTGCCCGGCGGGGTCGGCATCGACGACATGGTCAATGATCAGGAGATGCTGGATTTCCTGCGCCGGCAGGCAGAGGGCGCAAAATACATCACCTCGGTCTGCACGGGATCGCTGGTGCTGGGCGCGGCCGGATTGCTCCGGGGTTACCGGGCGACGACGCACTGGACGGCGATGGATCATCTGGCGCCGTTTGGCGCGATCCCGACCAAGACGCGGGTCTGCGTCGACCGCAATCGCATTACCGGCGGCGGCGTCACCGCCGGAATCGATTTTGCGCTGACGCTGGTGTCGATCATGGTCGACCGGCAGAGCGCGGAGGCGATCCAGCTCCGGCTCGAATACAATCCGGCGCCGCCGTTCAACGCCGGCTCGCCCGATACCGCGCCGCCGGAAATTCTCGCGCTGATGAGAGAGAGGATCGCGCCCGCGCAAATCCGCCGTGGCGAAGCGGTCCGCCGCGCCGCTGCGCGGCTGGCGTGACGTCGTTCCAACCGGATGGTCAAAATCCATTTCAACCGATAAAGATCGCAAAGAAAAAGGCCGCCGGGTTTCCCCGACGGCCTTTCCTGTCCTACGGCAGCTCCACATTAACGGGCGATTTCAGAACCTCCGCACCAGGGGCCTATCTCCCGGCCGTGTCCTACTCGGTAGCCGCTGCATTTCGGGACAGTCGCGAACTGGAGCCCGAACCGACGCGATGGTCTCCCATCTCCGTAAGATGACCCATTGAGCCATGATTGCGTTTCGGCCACAAGAACGCGGCGGGCGATGTCCCCGTTGTCCCCGCTGTTCACAGGCAATGATGGCGTCGGATTTTTACGTCATTCCCCGATGTGCAATTGCACATCAGGGGCGCACGGAGTGCGAACCAGCAATCCAAAGGTTGCCGCTCGAGATTCCGGGTCTGTCGCCTCAGGTCGGCAATTGCCGACCGAAGGCGCATCCTCGATGTGCAATTGCACATCGGGGAATGACAATAAAACGAATGCTTATTTTCCCGGCGTCCACGGCTGGTAGTCGCCGGTGGCCTTGGGGCGGCGGCCGCTTGCCAGGATCGAGCCGGAGGGCCGGTAGGCCGCAGGTGTCCCCGTCAGGTTGGGGAGATGCGGCTTTTCCCATTCGTGCGGCTTGTAGGTCTCTTCGCTCGGCGGGACATCGACGGTGTGATGCAGCCAGCCATGCCATGACGGCGGCACCCGCGAGGCCTCGGCGTAACCGTTGTAGATCACCCAGCGCCGCTCAAAACCGAGCGACGGATCGATCTCGCCGCCCTTGGTGCGGAAGTAGCGGTTGCCCTGCTCGTCCTGGCCGACCGCTTCGCCGAACCGCCACGTCCACACTTGCGTGCCGAAGGTCTGGCCGTTCCACCAGGTAAATAGCTTGAGCAGAAACTGTTTCATCGGTTCGCCGGTTCGAGAAGCGCTTTAGGGCTCTGATGCCATCGGCAAGCCGAATTGTCCAGTTAAGTTCGGTCCTTGCAGCTCCTCGGCCGGAGGCTGCGTACCAGCGCTTTCGGTGATTAATCCGGTACTTGGCACGGTTAGCGGAACCTGGATCGCAGAGGTTCGAGGCCTGTCGGGGTCACGTCTTCGTTCCTTGCTTGCCGAGCGCCCGCGGAAGCGTTTTTTAACCAGCCTGCGATACCCTTCGATCAATCGGTGTCTCGTGTAGCCGCTGACGTATGTGCGTTCCAACCCGCCGTCTCAGCCCGGCGGGTTTTTTCATCGGCAGGCCGAAGCTGACGATTGCGGGAAACGTTTGATCAATGATCGCGCGCAGAAGTTTTGAGGGCCGAAGTTTTGAGATTTGGGCTGTGATCGCGGGCTCGCTTGCCGCGGGCGCGGCCTACGCGTGGTTTGCCGGCGAGGACATCAACTGGGATTGGCGGAACTATCACGAGTACAACGCCTTCGCGCTGATCAACGGACGATACGACTGGGATGTCGCGCCCGCCGGCATTCAAACCTTCCTGAACCCGCTCGCCTATGTCCCCGCCTATCTGCTGCGCCATCATGTCGGCGCGCCGTTCTGGGGAATGCTGCTGGGCGCGATCCATGGCCTCAACCTGGCGCTGATCTATTGGTTTTCGCGTCAGGTGTTGAGTGGCGCGGCGAGCCGATGGACGCTCGCGGCGGCGGTCGCCATCGCCGCGTTCGGGCCGATGACGCTGTCCGAGGTCGGAACCAGCTTCGCCGATATCCTCACCGCCCTGCCCGTGATCGCGGGTCTGGGCTTGATCGTGTCTGCGACCGCAAGGCATCGGGCACGCCACGTCATCGCGGGAATCCTGATCGGCGGCGCGGTCGGACTGAAGCTGACCAACATGATCTTCTTCCTTGGCGCGGGCGCATCGCTGCTGTTTGCGGCACGGCCGTTGATGGCGCTGTCCTGTTTTGCGATCGGTGGCGTAATCGGCGGGCTCGGTACCGGCGGCGCGTGGGCCTGGACGTTGTGGCAAGAGTACGGCAACCCGGTATTTCCGTTCTACAACACGATCTTTCGCTCGCCCGAGGCCCCGCTCGAAACGATGGCCGATGTCCGCTTCATGCCGCACAATTTGTGGGAAGCCTTCGCCTACCCGTTTTACTGGCTGATCGGCAATTACCGCTCTTCGGAGGGGCCGTTTCGGGATCCGCGCTTTGCGATCCTGTTGGTGTTGTTTGCGGCAAACGCGGGCGCGAGCCTGCTCTGCAAGATACGGGTTTTCGCGCGCCGGGATAAGCAATTCCTGCTGTTTTTCGCGGTCGCTTACGGAACCTGGCTGTTTGCATTTTCAATTCATCGCTATGCGGTGGTGCTGGAGCTGCTTTCCGCGCCGCTGATCGTGCTCTTGCTCTCGCGTTTGCTGCGCGCGCTCCCGTATGAATTGCCGACCATGGACCGGCTGCCCCGGACCAATTTTGCGGCGGTCACTGCCGCCGCGGCGATCGCGCTTTGCTCGCAGGCTGCGGATTGGTCGCGCCGCCCGTGGTCGGATCCGTATCAGCCCGTTGTTTCCGGAGCGCTTCTCAATCCTGCAGCCTATCTTCTGATCGAGAAGCCGGTCGGCTATGTCGTGCCCCTGCTGCCGTCCGGCTCGCGCGTCTATCAACTCGCCGACATCCTGATGCCGATTGCGCCGGGCGGTTCGCTGGACCGCCGCGTTCGCTCCGGCCTGGCAAATCCGCCGCCGGGCGGAATTTGGGCGCTGCATCTTCGCGGCAGCCCGCCGCGACAAAATTTGCTCGACGATTACGGATTGCAGTTCGACACGTCGCTGTCGTGCGAGACCATTCCGGGAGCCGACGGCGTCGATATCGAAGCCTGCCCGCTGGTCGCGGCCGGTCAAGCGACGCAGCTGCCCGCCGCTGCGGCGCGGCCGCCGCTCGCCAGCGTCGAGCCGGATAGACGATAGGCTGAGTTTGCGGCGACCGATTGTCGCGGAATCGGCGCAATCCATTCATTCCACGTACAGTTCCAATCTGACACGCTCGTGCCGCGCACAATCCGGTGCGAGGCTCGGGAACGTCTGCGCTCTGAGGCGGTTAGACTGTGTCCCGCAGATGGAGCCGATAATGAACAGTCTTAAGGTTTTGAGTACCGTTGCTGCAATGGCGCTGGTCGTGCCGATGATGGCGCCGACCGCAAGCTTCGCCCAAACACCGGGCGGTAAGGTGAGCGCCTCGCCAAGAGGCGGCGGAGGCGGCGCTCCGGCCGCACGAATGGGCGGCGGTGGCGGCTTCCGTGGCGGCGGTGGCGGCGCACCGGTGGCGCGCTTTAGTGGCGGCGGCGGTGGCGCTCCCGCGGCTAGCTTCAGTGGCACTAGCGGCGGTTATCGCGTCAGTGGCGGCGGTTATCGCGGCGGCTACAGTGGCGGCTATCGCCGCGGTGGCGGCGGCTTTATCCCCGGCGCGGTTGCCGGTGCGGTGGTCGGCGGCGCGATCGCGTCCAGCTACGGCTATTACGGCGGGCCGGGTTATTACGCGCCGGGCTACTACGATGACCAGTATTACGATGACAGCGTCGTTGCGGCGGCCCCGGCTCCCGTCGGCGGTGATGACGTCGCTTACTGCATGCAGACCTACCGATCCTACGATCCGGCGTCGGGAACCTATCTCGGCTATGATGGTCTGCGGCACCCCTGTCCGTAACTGCGTTTGAGATCGTTCGAGGGCGGCGCATTCTCCCGGCGCCGTCCTTTTTCCGGGGTTACGTCATGGCGCGTATTCTCGTGGTCGATGACGACCCAATGGTTTGCGAGGCCATTGAGGTCTGTCTGCAACACCAGGGCTTCGACGTCACCGTCGCCAACGGCGGTGAAGAGGGTATTCGTGCGCTTGAAACGTCGGCATTCGACGTGATGCTCGTCGATATCTTCATGCCGCACATGCGCGGTTTTGAGTCGATCCGGGTGTTCCACGAACGTGCGCCGCAGACGCCCCTTGTCGCCATGTCGGGCTATGCCTTTGCGGATATCGAGCCGCCCTCGCCCGACTTTCACAAAATGGCTTTCGAACTCGGCGCAACATACTGTTTGCGGAAGCCTTTCACGCCGAAGGTGCTGCTGGCCGCCCTCAACGAATGTCTGACCAAGCCGAGTGCGACTACGGCATCGTCATAAATCAGGATCGCGTCGCCAGCACCACGCCGGCGAGCGTAAAGACAAGTGCGGTGATCTGGCCGGCGCCGAGCGGCTCGTGCAGCGCCACCGCCGACGCCACCACGCCGATCACCGGCACCGCCATGGTGCCGATCGCCGCGACCGAGGCCGGCAGCCGCGCCAACGCCGCAAACCAGCTGACATAGGCGACGCAGAACTGGATCACGGTGGAGTAGACGATCAGGATCCAGCCGAGATTGGACAACGCCGCCACGTCGGCCTTTTCGACCAGCAGGCCGACGATTGCCACCGGCAGGCATCCGATTCCGATCTGCCAGGCCGCGGCTGACAGCGGCGGCAGGCTGAGCGGCAGCTTCTTGGAAAGAACGGTGCCGACCGCAAAGCCGACGGCGCCGCCGAGCGCCATGATGATTCCCGGCATCTTCGCAGCGCTCGCCGCAAAGCCGTTGCCGCCCATGATGGCCGCGAGACCCGCAAACGCCATCACAAGCGAAATGACGCGCAGCAGGTTCGGCCGCTCGCCGAGAATCGGCCACGCCAGCAGCGAGGCCCATACCGGCATGGTGTAGGCGATCAGCGCGGCCTCGCCGGCCGGCAGCCACAGCAGTGCCAATCCCATCAGCGTCATCCAGCAGGCGACGTTGAGGAAGGCCGCCAGCACCAGCCGTGGCCAGAGTTCGCTGGGGACGCGCAGGCTTTGGCCGCTGATGATCGCCAGCCCCGCCAGCAGGCTTGCGCCGATCACGCCGGTCGTGCCGCGCATGGTCAGCGGCGGCAGCTCGCTCAGGAGGTACTTGGTGACGGGCCAGTTAAATCCCCAGCCGACCGAGGTGATGGCGAGGAACATGAGTCCCGCGGGCGTGATGTGCGCACGCGCGGCGGGCGGCTTTGAGTTGGTCATGAGGTGGGTGGACCGGTGGAATCAGGTGGCACCATGGCGGTTATCTCAGCGCCAGACCATCGATAGCCGGGCATGCCAGCCCGGACACCCCGTAGCTTCACCTGAGTCTCGCCGAGGCAACCCCTGAAGAGGAATAAATAGTTGCCCTGTGAACAGCGGGGCGAAGCTCAAATCGGCGCGCTGCAAACAATTTTTTTCGCTTGGGAATCCCTGAGGACTCACTGATACTTGGCAGCACTGGGGATGCCGGGCGACCCCTGTTTTTCCCAGATTTCCACCATATTTAGTATTTGATTCAGGAACTCGTACTAGTGCTTGACGGGCGCAACGGAGTTGTCCTAGCTTTGATCTTGTTCGGCGCGAGTGTGTTTGGGTCCCGCCGGTCGCTTCCAGAAGGGTTCCAGATTGACCACTCCGTCCGCCGATCGGGGCAACGGGTGATGGGCTTTTTTGTCCTGAATTTGGGGACGTTCGGGGCGCTAAAAACGGGCCAAAAACGGCCTGGGGTTTGAGAGTTGGGGCGTTGAAGGCGGCAACTTCACGCGGGTGCGTAACGGCACCTGTGTCGGGCTGGCGAGAGAGAAACAGGGCCGGGTCCACCGGTAGAGCTTGCGGACTAAAAGTTCGCTCAAGGAACAACAGCCGGCGCCGCGGTGCAACGCGGTCCGGTCAAAGAAAAGGGGCACGACGATGCGAATCGAACGACGCAACACCACGGCAGGCCAGTCACCCTACGCTGGCATTGATTTCAGATTTACGACATCTGAGATCCGCAACCCTGATGGCTCCGTGGTATTTCGCCTCGAAAACGTCGAGGTGCCGGAATTCTGGTCGCAGGTCGCCTCCGACGTGCTGGCGCAGAAGTATTTCCGCAAAGCCGGCGTCGCCGCCAAGCTGAAGAAGGTCGAGGAAGAGACCGTGCCGTCATGGCTGTGGCGCTCGGTGCCCGACACCGCGGCGCTGGCCGACCTGCCCGAGTCCGAGCGCTTCGTCAGCGAACTCTCGGCAAAACAGGTGTTCGATCGCCTCGCCGGCTGCTGGACCTATTGGGGCTGGAAGGGCGGCTACTTCACATCGGAAGAAGACGCGCGCGCCTTCAACGACGAGCTGCGCTACATGCTGGCCAAACAGATGGTGGCGCCGAATTCGCCGCAATGGTTCAACACCGGCCTGCATTGGGCCTACGGCGTCGATGGACCCGGCCAGGGCCACTATTACGTCGACTGGAAGACCGGCAAGCTGACCAAATCGAAATCCGCCTACGAGCATCCGCAGCCGCACGCCTGCTTCATCCAGGGCATCGAGGACGACCTCGTCAACGAGGGCGGCATCATGGACCTGTGGGTGCGCGAGGCCCGCCTGTTCAAATACGGCTCCGGCACCGGCTCGAACTTTTCACGGCTGCGCGGCGAAGGCGAAAAGCTTTCCGGCGGCGGCCGCTCCTCCGGCCTGATGAGTTTTCTCAAGATCGGCGACCGCGCCGCGGGCGCCATCAAGTCCGGCGGCACCACGCGCCGCGCCGCCAAGATGGTGGTGGTCGACGCCGATCATCCTGACATCGAGACCTATATCGACTGGAAGGTGAAGGAGGAGCAGAAGGTCGCAGCGCTCGTGACCGGCTCCAGGCTCAATCAACGCCACCTCAAGGCGGTGCTGAAGGCCTGCGTCAACTGCGAAGGAAGCGGCGACGACTGCTTCGATCCCGAGAAGAACCCGGCGCTGCGCCGCGAAATCAAGCTGGCGCGCCGCGCCATGGTCGCCGACGGCATGATCAAGCGCGTCATCCAGTTTGCCCGCCAGGGCTACAAGGAGATCGATTTCCCGGTCTACGACACCGACTGGGATTCGGAGGCCTACCTCACGGTATCCGGCCAGAACTCCAACAACTCGGTGTCGCTGAAGGACGACTTTTTGCGCGCGGTGGAGACCGACGGCGACTGGAACCTGATCGGCCGCACCAACAAGAAGATCACAAAAACGCTGAAGGCGCGCGACCTCTGGGAAAAAATCGGCCACGCCGCCTGGGCCTCCGCCGATCCCGGCCTGCACTTCAACACCACCATGAACGACTGGCACACCTGCAAGGCGTCGGGCGACATCCGCGCCTCCAATCCGTGCTCGGAATACATGTTCCTCGACGACACCGCCTGCAATCTGGCGTCGGCGAACCTGATCACCTTCTACAACACCACGACCAAGCAATTTGACGTCGACGCCTACGAGCACCTGTGCCGGCTCTGGACCATCGTGCTCGAAATCTCCGTGATGATGGCGCAGTTTCCCTCCAAGGCGATCGCGGAGCTGTCCTACGAATTCCGCACGCTGGGGCTGGGCTTTGCCAATATCGGCGGTCTGCTGATGACCATGGGTCTGTCTTATGACAGCAAGGAAGGCCGCGCGCTGTGCGGCGCGCTGACCGCCATCATGACCGGCATCAGCTACGCCACCTCGGCGGAGATGGCGAAAGAGCTCGGCCCCTTCCCCGGCTACAAGAAGAACTCGGCGCACATGCTGCGGGTGATCCGCAACCACCGCCGCGCCGCGCATGGCGAAAGCCGGGGCTATGAGGCGCTGGCCGTCAATCCGGTGCCGCTGGATTATGCCAGCGTGCCGCAGACCGAGATCGTCGAGCGCGCCAAGGCCGCCTGGGACCAGGCGCTCGAGCTCGGCGAACTCCATGGCTACCGCAACGCGCAAGTAACCGTGGTGGCGCCGACCGGCACCATTGGCCTCGTCATGGATTGCGACACCACCGGCATCGAGCCCGATTTCGCGATGGTGAAATTCAAGAAGCTCGCCGGCGGCGGCTACTGGAAGATCATCAACCGCGCCGTCCCCGAGGCGCTGCGCGCGCTCGGCTACCGCGAAAGCGATATCGCGGAGATCGAGGCCTATGCCGTCGGCCATGGCTCGCTCAGTAACGCCCCCGCCATCAACGTTTCCACCTTGAAAGCCAAGGGCTTCACCGATGAAGCTCTGGCAAAGGTGGAGGTGGCGCTGCCGACCGCGTTCGACATCAAGTTTGCCTTCAACAAATGGACCTTTGGCGAGGATTTCCTGCGCGATACCCTGAAGATCGAGCCGGAAGCCATTGCCGCGCCGAATTTCGATCTGCTCACCGCGGTCGGATTTCTCCAAACGCGAGATCGAGGCCGCCAACGTCCACATCTGCGGCGCGATGACGGTGGAAGGCGCGCCGCATCTGAAGGCCGAGCATTACAGCGTGTTCGATTGCGCCAACCCCTGCGGCAAGATCGGCAAGCGCTATCTCAGCGTGGAAAGCCACATCCGCATGATGGCGGCGTCGCAGCCGTTCATTTCGGGCGCGATCAGTAAAACCATCAACATGCCCAACGACGCCACGGTGGAGGATTGCAAGTCCGCCTACCTCTTGTCCTGGAAGCTCGCCCTGAAGGCCAACGCGCTCTACCGCGACGGCTCGAAACTGTCGCAGCCGCTGAACTCGCAGCTGATCAGCGACGACGACGAGGAAGACGATGCCGTCGAGGCGTTCTACGACAAGCCGATGGCCGCGCGCACCGCGCAGCTCTCGGAGAAGGTGGTGGAGCGGCTGGTCGAGCGCATCGTGGTGATGCGCGAGCGCGAGAAAATGCCGGATCGCCGCAAGGGCTATACGCAAAAGGCCGTGGTCGGCGGGCACAAGGTCTATTTGCGCACCGGCGAATATGACGACGGCCGGATCGGCGAGATCTTCATCGACATGCACAAGGAAGGCGCCGCGCTGCGCTCCTTCATCAACAACTTTGCGATCGCGGTCTCGCTCGGCCTGCAATACGGCGTGCCGCTGGAGGAATATGTCGACGCCTTCACCTTCACCCGCTTCGAGCCCGCCGGGCCCGGTGCAGGGCAACGACTCCATCAAGTACGCGACCTCGATCCTCGACTATGTGTTCCGCGAACTCGCGGTCAGCTACATGGGCCGCTTCGATCTCGCCCATGTCGACCCCTCCGAATCCAATTTCGATGCGATGGGCCGGGGCGTCGAGGAAGGCAAGGCGCCGGAGCAGCCCAACAACAAGTACCTGTCGAAGGGCCTGACCCGCTCGCGCACCGACAATCTCGTGGTGATGCGCGGCAGCAGCGGCGGTGGCTCTGTTCCCTCGGGAGAGAATCAGGGAGGGGGGTCCAACGTCACCTCGATGTCCCAGCACGGCCCGACCGCGCGCGCCGCCGACGCGGTCGAAGGCGCGGTCGCCCTGAAGCAGGAATCCCAGCACGATCTGTCGCCGACCGAAAAGCTGGAGGCCCTGCAATGGAGCAAGGCGGGCGCGGCGGCAGCCGCCGCACCGTCAAAAGCCGAACGCCGGGCCGAAGCGAAAGCAAAAGGCTACGAAGGCGAGATGTGCGGCGAATGCGGCAACTTCACCCTGGTGCGCAACGGCACCTGCATGAAGTGCGACACCTGCGGGGCAACGACGGGGTGTTCGTGAGCCTTCACTAATCGTCATGCCCAGGCTTGACCCACGGCTGTCCGGTTCATCTCTGGGCGCGAAAGAGGAGTCAAAACAGGGCCTTGGAGTTTGGTTGCGAATACTTCATGGCGCTCCACGTGCGTGCTTGTCGCCTAGTTTCTCCAACGCGGACCGGCTGGCGTAGGAGAGTTTGATTTTTGTCACGGCCGAAAAAGCGAGTCTAAACAACGTCGGGGCACTACCGATGCGAGTCCTGCGGAGTGCCACAACCAGTTTTGCTCAACCGGACAGCCGTGGGCTTGACCCGGGCATCCACGACTAAGGGCGGCCGAAAGGTCGCCCTTCTTAGTCATGACTATTGCAACACGCCTAAGTTGATCGTTTATGATATTGTTGGGACGCCTTTTCAGAACAGGCGGAGGCTAAAGGGACGCTATGGCAAACCAAGGGGAGATCGTCAGCCTCACAGAATTTAAAGCGTCGATCCTGAAGAATGGCATCGAGGCCGCAGCGTCCACACATCTGATGGATCGCATTCCATTCGTTTTTGACAACGATTGGGAACTCTATAGAGCTTGGAAACGAAAGCTCGCCAAGTTCATTGAAGTCGACCCCCTTAATATTACAATAATTGGAAGTGGAGGGATTGGATTTAGCCTCAATCCTCACAAGGACTTCAGACCTTTTTCTGACAGGTCTGATATCGACGTCGCAGTAGTCTCAGAACACCATTTCTCAATTTCTTGGCGAGCACTACGCACCCTCAAACTCCCCGATGTTAGAAATCATAAGGATCGAGAATTGATCAAAGAGCATCGCACGAACTACATCTATTGGGGCACCATCGCAACTGATAGGGTACTTCACTATCTGCCTTTTGTCCGGACTTGGACGGAAGCTGTTGCCGCGATGGCCGGTGAGCGTCCTACCGAAGAGCGCGAGATAAAGATCAGGCTTTACCGAGACTATGACGCTCTCAGATCTTACCACATGAGCGGCCTTGAAACGCTCGTAGCAACTTTGATGGCAAGCTAATGGACAAGAACCTTCTATCCTCCACAACTCACAACGTGGCTTGGCTCAACAAGCGTTATCAGGCTGAGGAGCTACAATTACGCCCTCCATTTCAACGAAATCCGGTCTGGACCGAAAAGCAAAAGTCCTACCTTATTGACACCATTTTACATGGCTATCCGATCCCCGAGCTTTACATGCAAGAATACACCGATGCAGCGGGAAACGATGCCTACGTGATCGTCGATGGCCAGCAGCGAGTTCGAGCTTGTCTCGAATTCATTCGTGGCGAGTATACACTTTCACCGAAAGATAGTCCGGACTGGGCTGATATGACCTTTGACGATTTGAGTGAAGATGAGCGCAAGCGAATCTACAATTACAATTTCATCGTACGCACTCTTCCCGAGATACCCGAGGATGAACTGCGAGCCATATTCAGCCGCCTTAACCGCAATGTCGTCGCACTGAACAAGCAAGAGCTAAGGCATGCGACATATTGGGGCGAGTTTATTGAATCCGTCGAAAAACTCTCCGACAATGAGGGGTGGGCTGAGATCGGACTGTTTACTCCGAACGACGTGCGTCGAATGATTGACATAGAGTACGTCAGCGAACTTGCAGTTAGCTTCTTGCACGGTCTTCAGAATAAAAAAGAGAGCCTCGACAGATGGTATGAGGCCTACGAAAACGAATTTCCTGACCGACGGCGCATGGAGAGGGCCTTTACCAGCACGCTACTGGAAGTCATCAGCATTTTTCCAGCAATAATCAAAACAAGATGGCGGAAGAAATCGGATTTCTACACTCTGTTTTTGTTGATGGCTGAACACTTTCAGAATTTTCCTTTGACCAGCAACAAACGCCAAAAATTGGAAAAGGCCCTCACTAAATTCGGGAGCGAAGTGGACACATACCTTCGCGACCCTGGAGCCAGCTCAGGTATGTCAAAATCCATCAAAGAATATAGCGGCGCCGTTGAACGAGCAGCTTCAGACCTGGCTCGTCGCAAAACAAGAAGGTCCGAACTGGCGAAGATTGTCGGCCCGATCGTGTCTTGAGTTTGCGTTGGTGCATTAAGCATTGCAAGACGGAGTGAACTTAGCTCGTAGGGCGGAATAGCTCGTAGGGCGGATTGGAGCCGAAGGCGTAATCCGCCATCGTGACGGGTATAACGGCGGATCAATGATCGGCGCCCTACGAGCTGAAATCTCACAAAGCCCATACCTTCACGGCGTCTCAGCCAAAGGTCGTGACCGGTGTTTGCAACACGGCAGCTGGTCCGCGCGTGCCCAACAAGTTGCATCTAAAAATCAAGAAAGGATTCGACGGCTTGTTGACTGCCCAGTCGCTAATTGAAAAAAACAAGATTTCTCGGGCCCCTGCTTGGAAGATTGGAAGCAGCAGGTCGGATCGACCCGAAGTTTAAAGCTCGGGCCAAGACGGTTCGGCGAATTCATTCGATCGACAACACGTAATTCGACATTACGAGAACCTGCAATGGAGCAAAGCCGGGCGCATCGGCGGCCGCAGCACCCTCGAAAGCCGAACGCCAGACCGAAGCGAAAGCCAAGGGTTACGAAGGCTAGATGTGCGGCGAGTACGGCAACTTAACGCTCGTGCGCAACGGCACATGCATGAAGTGCGAATACGTGTGGGGCAACGACGGGGTGTAGCGAAGACTACACTGCATAACCCATAAGCGCTCTCGCACAATCGAGGGCGCTTCTTATTAATTCAAGCACTCCATCTAAGATGAGGTCACCGAATCCGTGCAGGATTTCGCCGAAAGCAACTACTATCAGCGACATGATCAATATGCGACGTCGCGCTCTTTCAAATCCTTCATTGAGATTGCCCGACAAATCCTTAAGCGTGTTTTCGATATCTTCGGCAGACAAACCCTTGTTTTCTAAAATCACCGCTGCCGCAATTTTTCTTTCATCAATCTGCTTTGGTCTTTTGCTTTCAAAAACGAATTGAGCCAACGTCAGCCCAAGGGAGCAAGTTACTATCAATGCCCCCATTCGATTTATCCAATGATGATCTCCTGACTTCACGGCGAAGACCAAACCCAAGATAACAATCGCGCCAATCAGATATTTATAGAGCCAAAGACATCGTTCAATGAAGCTTGCCATTTGCAAATTCTGCGTCCCACAATTAAAATATCTTACAAAAAAATCTCAGATATCCAATATCCTAAAATCGGATCCCCGTGGCAAAATTACTTTGCTTTCTTCCGCTCTTCCAATGTTGTAAATTCGCGAAAACATCGGATGTACGCAAAGAATATCTTTCTCGCCCACCGTGAGATGAAACTTTGAATTAAACTCAAATCGGGCCACCGAGTAGGTATTTGTGCTCTCACTTTCATTATATAGCCCAATGGCGCCGGTTGAAAACAATAAGCGACGGAATTCTAGAAAGCCGCCACCTCCGCCTCGCTCACGGCTCACATCCATAAATGGCTTACCGCTCTCGTTAAATATGGACTGCAGATCACCATACGAAAAACGCCTCCGCAACCGAGGCATGACGACGTCAAACATATCCCTCACTTTTGGATACAGAGACTGAAACATCACCAGTACGGCTTGCGTGTTTACAACCTCGGAATCCTCGACACCTTTTATAATCTCGCGATCGTCAAATCTCTCGTTAAACAAATCGGCCGCTCTTCGCTTGGACCGAGCCGCGATATGGTTCAGAATTGTGAGAAGTTGCCTCGGAAGGAGTTGCGTATGTCGCAAGATATAAGTGAAGGTATCTTCCTGTCCTCCCAAAGAATTTGTTATAGTTTCCGGTAGATAGCGGAGCCAAAACTCTTTGAGTATTTTTCTTTCGGCGAGCTTCCAATCTTTGACCACCTCATATTCATCGGGTGCATGCAGTGCAAGGAACAATAGCAGTCGTTGCGATGCTAAATGCATCAGTTCCGCTGCATTCCAATGTAAAAATTGCTTCTTATGAAAATCTTTATCGGGACGAAACAAAAAGCTAGCTAGGTGATCAAAGATTTCTGCGGGAAGACACAATTTGATATCAAGGGGTGCGCGTCTATTATTGATGATATCGCCTGTAGCAGCACACAAGCCGGCCAAAACCGCATTTTGCGTCGGTTCAAGCTTGTGCTGTTCGATGTTGTCGAACGCTACTAAGCAAGTTAAACTATTCTCTCGCAAAAAATTCTCGATAGAGGCGATAAATTCTTCCGGCGCTAATATCTTTCGAGATTCTTCTTTGATGTCCTCATTACTGATATATCCTCGCACGGAGTCTGGAAGTGCGGCCCAAACGTCCGCTCTGGTTTTTGAGATACGCTGACCAACCATCAACCATATGCGGCGCTTCCATAAGCGGGACAAAATTTCTATGGCGGGAATGGTTCCCCGCTTAGCGCAAGCCGCCTCCAGATTACTAACTTCTTCTGGTGTATTTGCCTCCACATAAAAATCAGGAACTGCCAAAAGCGTTTTTAGAGTAAGGTGATAGCGGCCTCTGTACTCTTTGCCATCCTCGCTATTAAGATCCTCATTCAAAAATTTCTTACCTCGAAATGCGCTCAACAACGCGCTCTTGCCGGATCCGCGACGACCGATAATTACCTGAGATCCGTTTAACAGCTGCGCGAAAGCTGAATTATTCCAGTCAAAAAAAGCCGCAGCGCACTCGGGTTCAGTAATCTGATCTGCCTCTGGCGGACCAAACGGCTGATCTTCCCTAACGTATTGGCTCAGCCGACCCCGCAATCTGACCGAAAACAACATTTAAGTTTCCTTCGTTTAGATGAAGTGAGCAAGACTTGGCCTAGCTAACTATTCGGAGCCTCAGAAGTATTTTAGCATATACAACTTATGGCTGAGCGCAATTTCAGAAAACAGCGGAGCGCAGCTCATAGGGCGGAATAGCGCAGCGTAATCCGCCAACCCGCAGAGTTCGAAGGGGGATTAGCGCAGCGTAATCCGCCGCCATCGCGAACACGGCGCAATACGCGGAGTCTATCATCGGGCGCCCATCGGCGCGACCCGTTGGCGATTGCGCCCTACGCCCTACCTGCCTTCCCCAGCTCGTAGCTCGTAGGGCGGAATAGAGCCCGCAGGGCGGATTAGCGAAGCGTATTCCGCCGCCCGCGACCCCGGTGCAATACGCTCCCCCATTCCGCCCCACGCGCCGTCGAAAACCCTAAAATTGTTCCCATTCTCCGTAGTTTCCCGGCCGGGATCGACCGGATTTTCCGCTGCGCTTCCCGCTGCTATCCATTGGAGCCTGCACTTCGCTTTTCACAAAAGGCGGCGGAACATGGCTCAGGTCTATTTTCATTACTCCCATCCTGAAGGGATGCTTGTCGATCAGCGCGGCGCCGCGGTAGGCGGCCTGGCTGAGGCGCATGAGCGCGCCACCGTCTTCGTGCGGTCGCTCATCATGACGCCCAACGCGGAAGACTGGCGTGGTTGGGTCCTGCACGTCGACGACGATCTCGGCGAAGAGATTCTTGCCGTGCCCTTCGCCTCCATGCTCGGCAAGCCGCATTGAGGGGCGCCATGTCGATCATGCCGTCATCGTCGACGCCGCTTCGTCACCGCCTGAATGCGATCGTGACCAGGTGGCACCGGCTGATCAAAACAGCCCGCAATCCCTATCGGCCCGAGCTTCATTACATGCGAGGGCCCGGCCCGAAGTGGCACGCAAAGCATCAAGGCCGCAGCGCGTAGGGCGGATTGGAGCCCAACGGGTCGCGCGAATGCGCGCCCGATGACAGGCTCCGGCGTAATCCGCCATCGCGACGGGTATAACGGCGGATCAATGATCCGCCCTACGAGCTACGCATTATTCGGCAGAAGTAAAAAACTTCGTCCCATCGAAAAACCGGTTCGGCCGGTTGAACACCGAAATGAACGTCGCGCCATCAGGCGCATGCGCGATATGGATGTTGCCGCCCGGCCGCCACACGAAGTCGCCCGCGCCGCAGCGGCCTTCCGCGTCTTCCAGCGATCCCTCGAGCATGAAGGTCTGTTCCAGCGCGGTGTGCTCGTGCAAGGGCACGACCGCGCCGGGCGCCATCTTGAACAGGATGGTCGATCGGCCTTCGGCGTCCTGGTAAAGGATCTTCATCTCGATCCCGGCGAATTCCGTTCGCTGCCAGGGCATCGCAGAGGCCGCGACGATGGTCGAGCGAAGTTCGGGCGGGTTGACGGGCATGGTCTTGTTCATGGCTGCCTCCGAAAACAGGTGCTGATTTCGATCCAGTCGGTAGGGCGGATTAGCGCAGCGTAATCCGCCGATCACGGATGGCAAAGTGGCGGGTTACGCCGGAGCCTGTCATCGGGCGCGCATTCGCGCGACCCGTTGGGCTAACCCGCCCTACGAGATCTACGAGCGTTAATTCGACCAGTCACGAGCTCGATTTTCCCTGTTGAAAGCCTTTCGATTTGAACAGCGGTGCGGCGGCCGGTCCGGTCAGGAACTGGATCAGCGACTTCGCCGCCTCGGCTTGTTTGCTGCCGGCCCCGATGGCGGCCGTGAATTGCGTCAGGCTGCCGAGTTCGCCCGGCAACGGGCCTACCAGTTGCGCGCCCGGCACCGGCACGATCTCCGAGGCCTGCGCGACACCGATCTCGGCCTCGCCCCTGGCGACGACGTCGGCGGACTGGGGGCCCGGCACCAGAATGGTCTTGGCTTTCAATTGCTCGGCGATGCCGAGCCGGTCGATGACCTGCGCGAAATAGACGCCGCTTGCCCCGCCTTTGGCGGGATCGGCGTAAACGATGGATTTGGCGGCGAGCAGCGAACGCTTCAACGCGTCAGCCGAACTGATGTCCGGCTTCGGCGCACCCGCCCGCACCGCGATCGCGACCGGCGTGCCCGCGACATCGACGATGCTGCCGGGCGCGAACTTGTCCTGCTTCTGCAGGTCGTCCATCGCCGGCCGCGACAGCATGATGACATCGGCGGTCTCGCCGGCGAGAACGCGCTTCTTGATATCGGCGATCAGGCTGTAGCCGATCTTGAGTTTGTTGCCGGTGGCGCGCTCGAATTGCGGAGCAAGCTCGTCCAGCGCCGAAGTCAGCGCGACCGAAGTAAGGACCGTCACTTCAACAGGCTCGGCCACGGCCGCTTCGATCGCCGCGATGGAGGAAAACAGCAATCCTGCCAGCGACGCCGCCGCAAGTCTTGACTCAAATGAGCGCCTGGTCATGGTCATCCTCCCATCCTGAAATGGCTCGTTGTTATCGATTGAGGGCGAAAGTAGCGTGGTGGGCGGCTCAGCGAAAGCGTAATCCACCGTTCCCCATCGCACACCAGGCCGTCCGCCGGCGCTCGGCCGCCGTCTACAGGCCGTAGAATCGCGAAGCGTATTCCGCCAATTCATGCGTACAGGGTCGGCGCAATACGCGGAGTTTATCATCGGGCGCGCATTCGCGCGACCCGTTGGCTATTGCGCCCTATGGCCCTTCATTGCAGCGCGAACGCACCATACAAGACGTCGTCCCCGCGAACGCGGGGACCCATAACCCCTGTGGTTGTTGTTGCGATGTGTGCCAAAGAAAGGCAACGAGCGCTGCCTTTCTCATGATCGATACGGCGTATGGGTCCCGGCGTTCGCCGGGACGACGTTGAGGTAGTGCATTCGCGCGTGAGCTCAGGCGGAGATACTGCCCGACGGGCAAATCACTGAATTGCTGTCCAGCCCCATTTGCAAAAATATTCCCCTTCCCGCTTTACCCAAATCAAATCTATATCGTCAGCCGTCCCGTCCCCCAGAGGGGCGTTGGCCATCGTCATTGACGCGGGGCGGGATGCGGTGGACGCGGCAGCGTCGGGCACGTGCGGGAATCGCAGGGCGAGATGAACCTCGTGAGCGATAAAACGGCGTGCGGACGACAGATGCTTGCTTGCGTACGGCAAAGCCGTGTGGTCCTGGCACCCGTTGCTGGTGTTAAATTTGCGGAGGCTGAGTCGGCCCGACCGGGTCTGGCAAAACCTTAATCCGCTTATGACGGTGACAAGACGAATTCGCTCACCGGGGAGAGCACGAAATAAGCCGTTAAAACCATTGCGTGCGGGAATGCCGGGTGAACCCGGTGAACCCTCGGTGACTATGCTCGTGTGCTTCACTTCACCATTCGCACGCGAGGCTGCGGGTGCATTGGGCACCCGGCATTCCCCACGCCCTCTGATTTCTGGGCGAAGGCTTCACGCACAACTCGGGCGATCAGCGCCGCGGGAATGCGGAGTTTTGCCTGATGAGGACTGCGGCGCCACGCTCTCGGTCGTCATCACCCGCGAAGGCGGGTGATCCAGTATTCCAGAGGTGTCAGTGATAGAACCGAAAAGCCACCGCGTACTGGATACCCCGCATGCGCGGGGTATGACGCTCCCTGTTCGCTGTTTGAAAACTGAATCGAATTTGCTGGCGGCTTCGTCTGCTCGCCTCGCCTTGATCGCGTCGCGCATGCGCCGGACACTCGCATCAGCGCCCCGCCGACGTGCCCTCGCCTCCGTCGATCTGGCGGCCCATCAGCGCGATGGCGCGCTGATAGACTGAAGCGGCATTCCATGCCTGGATGGCGGCGAAGTTGGCTTCGCCCGGCTGGTATCCCGCGCCGGCGCGCCAGCCATGGGCCTTGAGGAAATTCGCCGTCGAGTTCAGCGCGTTGGCGGCGACGTCGAGATTGCCGGTGCCGTAAGCCAGGATGTTCTTCGGCAGGAATTGCGTCTGGCCGATTTCGCCGTGCATGGAGCCGCGCGTGCTTGCCGAAAGCGAGCCGCGATCGATCAGCTTCAGGGCGGCATAGAGCTGCTCGGTGAAATATTCCGGCCGGCGGCAGTCATAGGCGAGCGTGGCGATGGACGACAGCATGTTCTGATTGCCGCGCTGGCTTCCGAAGCCCGTCTCCATTCCCCAGATGGCCAGCAGCGGCCCCGGCGGGACGCCGTAGCGTTGCTGAATGGATGCGAACAGCGGACCTTGCGATTGCTTCAACCCGCGACCGCGAGCGACGATGGCCGTGGCCCCGCGCTTGGCGAGAAACTGATCGAGCGACAGATTGAAGCTTCGCTGGCCGCGATCGGCGGCGATGGTTGCGCTCGCATAATTGGTGCCCATCAAGGCTGACACGGCGGTGGCGCCGACGCCTTTTGCCCTCGCCTCCTCCGCGAACTGTCGCTTCCAGCTCTCGAACCCGGCCGCCGAGCTGCCGCACTGCGCGGCGTCTGCCTTGGTGCCCAGACACGCGAGCACGGCCAGGGCCGTGAAGGTGGCGGTCGCAAGCTGCCTTCCCCTGGTCATCAGGAACTCCCTTCCCGCCGTTTGGGGAAGCTTAGCTCCGGATTGCGACGTTTTGCCAGAGCATGATCCGGAAAAGTGGGAACCGGTTTTCCGAAGAGATCATGCTCAAACAAAGAGATAACCGACTTGCGCTGCGGCCTGGATAAGCGAATTCGATCACGCCGCCAGCAGCCGATCGAACTCGGCTGGCGCATAGGATTTGCCGTCCGCGTCGGTGATGACGACCTGCCAGCCTTCGCTCGCCCAGACCCGCGCCTTGGCCACGATGATCAGCGAACTCTCTCTTTCGATCTTCACCGTCTCGTTCTCGCGTTCTGCGATCATCTTGTAGGCCAAAGCTGTTCCCCTGCTCGCTTTCAACTTGCCGCTGTTGGCAGCGGGCTTTGGCGGCAATTCGCCGGGAGCGTGACCTTTTTGTGCAGCTCGTGGCTCGTGGGGCGGAATAGCAAAGCGTAGCGCTCGGCTCATCGGCGTAGTCGACCTGCATGGCACCAGCAGCGGGCTCTTGATACGTGACGCAAACAATTCCACTTGCGTTGCGGTCCCTATTCATTGATTAGGATACGGTCTCATTCCGAGACAGCAGGCTCGACACGGAGGCAGAATATGTCGAAATACTGGGGCACCTTGGTAGCCGTCGCGCTCACGGTTGTTTTTGCGACACCACAGTCTGTAACGGCCCGTACTTCACCCCGCGGCCAGGCGTGCCGAACAATTACCAACGATCAAGTGGGGGCGCTGTTTGATCGATGGAACAAGTCTCTTGCCACCAAGAGCCCCGACGCGGTCGTTGCGAATTATGCCGCGAATGCAACGCTGCTGCCGACGGTAGACAACGGTCCACTGGTCGGGCCCGAGGCGATACGTGGGTACTTCGTTTACTTCCTGAAGCAGGCCCCCCAGGGACAGATCGACCAACGTGTCATCCACATTGGCTGCAACATCGCCTACGATATTGGTCTTTACACCTTTACGATTGACGGAGACCAACCTGGCAGCCGCAAACAGGTGAAAGCTCGCTATACGTTCATCTACGCACCGCAGCACGGCAAATGGCTGATCGTGCACCACCATTCCTCAGCGACGCCGAAGTCCTGACCAGGCGCAATATGCGGAGTTTATCATCGGGCGCGCATTCGCGCGACCCGTTGGCTATTGCGCCCTCAGCAGCGCGGGGTCGAGCGGTCGCAGCCTGACGGGATCGAACGGCGTCAGGTCGGTGCTGACAGCGACGCCGTCGGCGATCAGCTCGGCCAGCGCCTCGCCGGTCGCCGGTGCGTTGAGGATGCCCCAGACGTTATGGCCTGTGGCCACGTAGGCGCCCTTAGCTCCCGCGACCTTGCCGATCAGCGGCAGGCCGTCCTGCGTCACCGGGCGGAAGCAGGCCTGCCGCGCGATGATCTTGTCTGCGCGGAACAACGGTGACAGCCGTTCGGCAATCGACTGCAGGCGATCGATCGCGCCCCGATCAGGTGTCACGGCGGCCGGATCGAGCGGCAGCGGTGCCTCGTCCGAGAAAGCGGTGATGTGGGTGCTGCCGTCGGCCCGCGGAAACACTTCGACGCTCACCATCAGTGCCGCTCTCCTCCTGATAGTCGAGGAACAGCGCATCGGCCGGGACAGCCGCACCCAGGTCGTAGACGATGCTTGGGCTTCGCTGCCCAAACACGGCCGGCAGATCCATCCATCGCGCTGATAGCAGCGACCAAGGCCCCATTGCGACGACGACGGCATCCGCCTCGATGACGGCGCCGTCGACCTCGACACCCCCGACATCAGATCCATCGGCGCGCCGAACGAGGCTTGTGACCTGCCCGCGACGCAGCTCAGTGCCCTGCTGCTGCGCGGCGCTCATCATGGCGGCAGTGAATTTGCGGGGGTGAACGATCCCTGTGGTTTCGGTGGTGCCGAGCCGGGACGCGATGATGACGCCGTCGGACAGCCAATCGAGCTCGGGGCGCATGTGACGACGCGCGTCATGCTCGGGAACGGCGAAACCGCTATAGGCGGTCATGCGGCGGTAGCCCCAATCGCCCGCGATCTCGCCTGCCAATGCGGCGTGAAGCGCAAAACTTCGCCGCGCCAACGCGTCGAGCGGGGTGCCGGCGCACCAGTCGAGCGCCAGGAAGCCACCGGCCTTGCCGGATGCCGCCGCGGCCACCTCGGTCCGTTCCACGACTGTCACGTCGATGCCGCGGCGAGAGAGGAAATAGGCGGTGCAGGCGCCGATCACGCCGCCGCCGCAGATCACGACGCGCATGGTTTCTCCGCCTGGCCCTAATCGACTTTCACCCAGCGCGCCGCGGCGTCGGCGGTGTCTTCCGGTCGCGTATTGAACGCGATGGACGCGTTCGGCGCCGCCTTGTGCACTGCATTGATCAGCATCTCGAACAGCAGCAGGCTCCTGGGAGGCAGGCGAAGGCCGCCGCCGATCACAACGCAATCATAGGGCTTGCTTGCCAGTTGACTTTCAAGCCTGGAGACAGCGCTTTTGTCGGGCCGTACCAGGCAAAGATCGGCCTCCCATCCGCGTTCCGTCGTTTGCCGCAGGGCAATCGCAATCCCCGCATGAATTTTTTCGGCGTTAAAGCCAGGCGGCAGCGCGGGATCGGCGAAATCGACCGTTTCAGGTTCTTGGCCTACGAACAAAATCCGCGTCATTTTCATTTCTCCGTCCAGCAGATTATTTCCGATCCGGCGATCATCCGTGCACCAGCGTTCCGGATCGACGCCGCGGGCTTCCGTTCGCATAAAGTAGACTACCGGAGCATAGAGCTCACGCGTAAATTTCTTGGGATCAAGGCTCACCCGAGGGGAACAAGAAGCCACACCAGCCAGGGAGTGGATGACGATGCTTGCTTTGGTCGAGGGACACCCGAACATCGACGCAGTGGTTTTCTACCTGCTCGCGTCGGCAATCCTTGCCGCGACGCTGTACTATTTCCACACCAGGCCGGATCGCAATCGCCGGATGGAATAGCGCCCCCGCTTCGCGCGCCGGACGATCCTAGGACGGAATAGCCAACGGTCCGCTTTCCTCCGCGCTTCGCTCGGCCGGAGGATCGTTGGCTGTTGCGCCAGCGCTCTTTCAGGGTTCGCGCATAAATGCTATATGCTGCATATGACCACCGCCGAAGACATCGAGAAAGCCGTTGAACAACTCACCCCGCGCGAGCTTGCGCGGTTTCGCTGCGTGGTTTGAGGTATTCGATGCGGAGCAGTTCGACGCCGCCATCGAGCGGGATATCAGCGCCGGCAAGCTTGATGCGCATGCGGACGAAGCTCTTGCCGCGCACCGCGCCGGGCGCTCGCGCGACTTGTGAAGCATTTCGCTTCACCGAAATTCTGGACCGCCTACGAGGCATTGCCGCTTCCGTGCGAAAGGTGGCTGACGCCAATTTTGGGCTCCTCAACGCGATCCGCGCCATCCATCGCTGCAATTCAAGAAGGTCGGTTACTGGTCCGTCCGCGTCGGCCTGCGCTATCGCGCGCTCGCTGTTGACGTGGACGGCGGCTATCTCTGGTTCTGATCGGTTCGCACGCCGACTACGATAAATTGATTGGCTGAGCGTACAAAGCTCGTGGGGCGGAATAGCCAACGGGTCGCGCGCTACTGGACGACGTCAAGCCTGACCTTTGCGAGACCGCCTCCAACCATGCCCAGCGCATCGGCCGCGGAATAGGAGACGTCGACAATTCGCCCGGGAACGTACGGACCGCGGTCATTGACCCGAACCGTCACCGACCTGCCGCTGGCGACGTTGGTCACCCGCAGCCTTGTGCCGAATGGCAACGTCGGATGAGCGGCGGTCAATTCGTGCGTATCGAACTTCTCGCCGCTCGCGGTCTGTGTGCCCTCGGTGTAGAAACTGGCAAGTCCCTGCGAGGCAAGCTTTGTCTCGCCTGCATTTTTTGGCGGCGCGAACGGGGTATGCTTTTTCGCGGACGCGACACGCCTGTTCGTCACCAATGATGCCGTTCGATGGTGTTGCACCGGCGCCTCTCGGCTGGCGGCAACAAATTCGGAATTTTTGGTGACGACGGAGGACTGGGCGCAGGCCGCAAGCAAAGCCCCTGCCAGCGCGACGGCAAACAGCCTGATAACGTTCCGCACCGCCGCGGCCGAGACCAGGGACGCGCCGATACGAATACGCTTCGCTTTAGCCTCGACGCACGACGTTCCGGCACAGTCGATGGAAGACATGTTGCATCCCCAACGCGTGCCCCCAAACCCAATTCCAGCCGGCCACAAGGGCGGTATCCAATAAGGGCAGAACCGTGGCCGGATGAGACATCGACCACGCGATTCCATTCGGGTGTGATCATTGCGCCACAGCTCGCCGAACAGCCTCTGACTGGAGTCTCGGCGCAATACGCTTTCGCTATTGCACCCTACGACTACGAGAGATCATCAAGCTCCGGAGGATCGAACCAGTTCGTCAGCGACAGGCCGCCGTCGACCACGATCGCAGCACCCGTGACATAGGCCGACACCCGGTTCGACAGCACCGCCAGCGCCATCGGCGCGAGGTCCTGGGCCTGGCCGAGGCGGCCGAGCGGGATGTGCCGCTTGAGCGCGGGATCGGCGACGAAACCGCCCGCGGCGATGGCGCCGGGCACCAGCGCATTGACCCGGATTCCAAAGCGGCCGAAGGTTTTTGCAAATTCCTTGACCAGCATGGCGAGCGCCGCTTTCGCCGTGGAGTAATGCGGCAGGTTGCGCGGCGTGCCGGCGTGCAGCGAAGTCAGAAACAGGAACGAGCCGGGCTCATGGGCTGCGATGAGTTTTCGCGCGAGCTCGCGGGCGAGGTGAAAGCCGGCGTCGACGTTGACCGCACGCATCTGCTCCCAGGTCTCTGCGCTGACTGCGAGAGCATGATCGGCCTCGCGCCGCGGAGGTGACGCGCTGTGAACGAAGTGCGTCACCTGCCCGACGGCAGACTGTGCATCGGCCAGCAGTGCGTCGCACGCGGCGCGATCAGCGAGATCGCCGACCCAGGGCACCGCCAGATCCGGCCGCGGCGAGGTTTTGGCCGCAGCGGTGACCGTATCCCGGTTCACGTCGGCGAACACGGTTCGCACGCCTTCGCCGACCAGGGCTTGCGCGATCGCACGGCCGATGCCGTTGCCCGCCCCGGTGACCAGGGCCGCCTCGCGCGCGGGATCGAATGGAGTGCTCAGCAGGCTCATGGCGGTCGGGCTCCGATTGCGGCAAAAAGTATAGGCAACTCACAGCCTGCAGGGAGAATGAGCGAAGCGCAATCCGCGCGTTCGCGCGACCCGCTGGCTATTGCGCCCCACGCAGCCGCCCGGGTTCCGCCTCGGCCCGGCCCGGGTGCATTTCCAAAACATTAAGCAACGCTCGTTCCGCAAATCATCGCGGCAAAAAATCGTCATAATCTTTTTTACGAAATCATTCCGTTTCGAGAAAGGAGAGCCCCCATGCGGATCAAACACGCGATGTCAGTTGGTTCGATGGCCGCCCTGGCTTTGCTGACGACGCCGGCGCTGGCCAAACATCACGATGCCCAGAACACCAGCGAACAATCGGCTTCATCGCCCTGCAGCGCCAGACAGGGGACGGCCGATGGGTCATGGAAGCAGATTCCCTGTCAGGAACTGGAGTCCCCAAAACAGACACCCCGCAAATCCGCGACGCGAAGTTCGGACGAACCAGCGCGCTGAGAACCGGTAGCCTGTCGGACGGATCAACAGGAAGGATGGGTACAAAGGGCGGCCGCAAAGGCCGCTTTTTGCTGCCTGAGGACCTGCGCCGATAAAATATAATGTCGGGAACGTCCGCTCCAAAACGTCCTTCGGGCATCCGCCCATTCCAGCACGAAAGAGGCGACCCATGCTCTACGCCATCCTGGCCTATCACGTCGAAGACGAGGTCGCATCGTGGACGCCGCAGGAGGATGCGGCGCTGATGCAGGATCTGAACAAGGTGCACGGCCGCCTCGAGCAGGAGAAGCGCATGGGACCGGCGGCGCGGCTTGGCGCGACCGAAGGCGCCTGCGTGTTGCGCGGCCCCGGCAAAGGCGTGGTGACCGATGGTCCCTTCACCGAGACCAAGGAACAGCTTCTGGGATTCTACGTCATCGACTGCGCCGATCGCGACGCCGCCATCGCTGCCGCGCGCGAGCTGCGCCAGGTCAATCCCAGCGCGATGTATGAAATCCGCCCGGTTTTGCTTTACCGTCCCGGCGTGGCGTTTCCGGAGACCGAGCAAGCGTAGAACTGACGCGCGTTTCCGTTCCCGCTTGACAGAACCAGGTCTATAATTCTCGCCGTCGCGCCCTCCTGTGAGGGGCGTCTCGCGATGGGGAGTTCGGCGAAATGCCTTCAGGCCGGAATGCGAATGCGCGCGTAGCACTAGCCTTCCTGTTCCTGTTCGTCGTCATGATTGCTTGTTCGGTTGCGGCATATTACGCAGGCGACCTGAGCAAATGGCAGGAGAGTATTGCCGATCGAGAAAGCCGGACAGCATTGCAAGGCATCAGCGACGCCAGTCAAATAGACGAGGCGCTGAGGCAACATCCCTCCAATAAATTCCTGCAGATCATGGCCATGGCAACCAGGGCGGCGAATGAAACCAGCGCTGCCGTTGAAAAGTTGTCAAATGAAGTTGAGCCACCGACGATTTCAAGAGCTGGCAATCTGGGCGCGGCGAGCCGGGACGACCTTGAGGCCCTTCGCCGCGATTTGAAAACGGCCGAAGCGAATGCGACGACATTCATGCCGCGCTACATCGCCATCCTGAAAACCGAACACGACGATGTGGAGAAATACGCGCTCTCCCTGCATGTGGGAAAAGACACCATCAGCAGGCTTTTGGATAACATCGACAAGCGGCACGCGGAAATCACGGCCTTTACTTCCAGGATGTTGCCGGCGCGCGCCGATTTTTATCGCGCATACGGAAACTATGTCGCGGTTCTGGTCGGGGAATTCGGTGTCTTCAAGGTCGTGAAGGGTGAATTCATATTCCCGTTTCAGCGCACAGTGGACCGTTACAACGCCGCAGCCAATGCAATGACAGTTGCCGCAAAGCGTGTCGCTGAATTGGAAGAAGAAAGAAAAAGCCAACTGAAGTCGCAGCAGCAGGCATGGGAGCAGTTCGTCAGCGGCAAATGACCACCAGGAGAGCTGCGCATTCGCGCCTGCGAAACTGTTTCCCCTCAATACGGCGGTGGCTTCCTCGCCCGCTGCGCTTTCGCCGCCTCGATCCACCACGTCAGATCGTCGGCGAAGCGCGGAAATGCCTGCGCCAGCGCCTTGCCGCCCTCGCCGATCGGCTTGCCGTCCGCCGACAAGGTCTGCGCAATCGGCCCGGCCGCGATCGTGCTCGAGATCACCACCATGCCCATCTCGGAGAGCGTGCCGTGCCAGGCGGTGGCGGCGCGGGCGCCGGAAAAACGGCCCGCCGAATAGCTGGCGATGGCGGCGGGACGCCAGAACCATTCCTCGAGAAAATGATCGGTGAGGTTTTTAAGGCCGGGCTGGATGCCCCAATTATATTCGCCGGTGATAAAGACAAACCCGTCGGCGTCGCGGATTTGGCCGGCGAGTTTTTCAAGCCGCTCAGGTGCTTCGCCCTTCGGATATTCCTTGTACATGCGGTCGAGCATCGGCAAGGCCACCGCCCGGGCGTCGATCAGCTCGACGTCGTCGCCGCGGCCGCGCAGGCCATCGACGACGAACTGCGCGAGGCGGATGCCCAAGCGGTTGGACCGATACGAGCCGTAGAACACGAGAATGCGATTGCTCATGGCCTCCGCATCTTATCATGCCCGATTGAACCCTGCAGCCCGCGCGCACGACCAACCCAAACGCACCGCCCCTTCCTATACGCTTCGCTATTGCGCCCTACCGAGCCCCTGGTGCCGCTTGAAATACTGCACGTCGCGCTCGTGCTTTTCGGCGGCCGCGCGCGACTTGAAGGTGCCGAGATTGCGGCGCCTGCCGGTTTTCGGATTCACCTTTCGGGAATAGAGCCGGTACTGGCCCGACTGCAATTTGCGAATCATGGGACAGAGCCTCCTTCAGCTTCAGCGTATTCGCTGCATTAATCGTGATCGCTGCCCTCTTGTTCCGTCTGGCTCGTCATTCCCCGATATGCAATTGCACATCTGAGGACGCGCCGCTTGGCGCGGGCCAGGGAAAGGGAAGAACGCGCAGAGGTAATGCGAGGCGCGTCGCCTGGTTAAAAGCAAAGATTGGTGACAAAATTGCCGCGCTTGTCCTTGATCGCGTAGGGGCATTCGATGCGCTTCAGCGCCTTCTTGGCGTCTTCGTCGCCGAGTGCCGCGGCCCGCTCGTAATAGGCTTTGGCGGCGGATGAATCCTTCGGCCCGCCGCGGCCCTCTTGCGTGAACGCGCCCATCCGCTCCAGCGCGCCGGCGTGATTTTGCGCGGCCGCCTTCTCGAACAAATTCCGCGCAGCCGTATCGTCCCTGGTCCCGCCGCTGCCGTCTGCCATCATCAAGCCGAGTTGATACTGCGCTTCGGCATTGGTCTCGGCGGCTTTCGCCAATAGCTCCCTGGCGCGCACGGGATCCGACGACGCACTGCCGCCGCCACCGAGCGCCGCGAGATTGGTGACGCCGCGGGGATTGCCGGCCTGGGCTGCGCGCTCGAACAGTTTTCGCGCCTGCGCCTCGTCCCTCTCAACGCCCGCGCCGGTCCCGTAGAGCACGCCGAGTTCGACCATCGCCGAGGTCGAGCCCTTGTCGGCCGCCTTGCGCCAGGCGCCGATCGCCTCCGGCAATTGCCGGTTGGCGGCGTAGGCGCGGCCCAACTGATAGAGCGCGCGCCGCGACGAGCCGGCGGCGACCTTGCAATATTTGATCGCGGTCGCGATATCCGAAGGCGCGACATCGGGCGTGCCCTTGACGTCGGCCGGCTTGTCCGGATCGGCGGGATCGGCGGCAAGCCGGTCGCACAGCACGAGATCGGCCGATTGCGCGCTGGCCTGCGACGGAATGGCCAACGGCAGAGCCGCCGCGATCGCGATCGCCGCGAGGGCGACGCGGCCGACCGCAGCCGACCAAAGCGCGTGAAGGGATTTCATCATGACGCCCATGTTGGCGGCGAGGTTAGCTTCGAAGGGCGGGCGGATTCAAGGCTCCAGCCCGGATTCGCGCAACACCGGGGCCACCTCGGGCGATGCGAGATATTTCAAAAGCGCGTCCGATTGCACCACCCGTTTCGAGGCCGCCAGTCGCCCGGCGGAAAACACCGCAGGTCTTTGCAGATGAAGCGGGATCGGTCCGACGATTTCGACGCCTGGGACCTGCTTCAGCTCGCTGATCTGCTGCACCGCTAGCTCGGCCTCGCCGGTAACCAGCCGTTCGGCGGTAAAGCCTGACGGAGTGATCGTGGCGCGCGCGTTGATCTCGTGTGCGATCCCCATCCGCTCGATCAGTTGCGCGAAGAAAATGCCGCTGGCGCCGATCCGTGAATAGGCCACACAGCGGGAGCCGAGCAGCGTTGCGCGCAGCGTGGCCTCGCTTGCGATGTCGGGATGATCCGTGCCGGCCCTGACCGCGATGCCGACGAAGGAACGCGCCAGGTCGACGCGGCTGTCGGCAACCACGATTCCGTGGGCGGCGAGGTCGTCGAGCCCCTCGCGGGTCAGGATGACGACGTCAGCGGCTTCGCCATCGCGCAGGCGGTCCAGCAGCCCAAGCGTCGGCGCGAAATCCGCATCGATGCGCGCGCCCGTTTCCGCCTCATATGGCCCCGCGAGATTGCGAACCGCCCCCATCAAGGCCAGCGTCGAGAGCAGGCGAACGACATTCTGCATTGGTGGTCCTTGATCCCGGTTTCGCCGGCTAGCGCCGTGCGTATCAGGAATCAAGCACCGGCAAAACGCAATGATCCGCCAAAACGCCTGCGCGCTTTGGCGGATCAGGTTGCGGCCCGGACGCCTCACAGGTCCGGGCCGCGGGTCGAACGTCTCTTAGGCCGCAGCCGCCTTGGCGGCGGTCGGCACCGACGCGATCGTCTTCAGGATCTGGGAAGCGATCTGGTAGGGGTCGCCTTGCGAGTTCGGGCGGCGATCTTCCAGATAGCCCTTGTAGCCGTTATTGACGAAGGAATGCGGCACCCGGATCGAGGCGCCGCGGTCGGCAACACCGTAGGTGAACTCGGTGATCGCAGCGGTCTCGTGCTTGCCGGTCAGCCGCAGATGGTTATCCGGACCATAGACCGCGATGTGATCTTCGCGGGCACTTTCGAACGCCTTCATCAGCTGCTCGAAATATTCCTTGCCGCCTACTTCGCGCATATATCTGGTGGAGAAGTTGGCGTGCATGCCGGAGCCGTTCCAGTCGGTGTCGCCGAGCGGCTTGCAATGGAATTCGATATCGACGCCGTACTTCTCGGTCAGCCGCAGCATCAGGTAGCGGGCCATCCACATCTCGTCAGCGGCCTTCTTGGAGCCCTTGCCGAAAATCTGGAATTCCCACTGGCCCTTCGCGACTTCGGCGTTGATGCCTTCGTGGTTGATGCCGGCGGCGAGGCAGAGGTCGAGATGCTCGTCCACCATCTTGCGGGCGATGTCGCCGACATTCTTGTAGCCGACGCCGGTGTAATAGGGTCCCTGCGGCGCGGGATAGCCGCTTGACGGGAAACCGAGCGGACGGCCGTCCTTGTAGAAGAAGTATTCCTGCTCATAGCCGAACCAGGCGCCTTCGTCGTCGAGAATGGTGGCGCGCTTGTTGGAGGGATGCGGGGTCTTGCCATCGGGCATCATGACTTCGCACATCACCAGCGCGCCATTGGTGCGCGCGCCGTCCGGATAAATCGCGACCGGCTTGAGCACGCAATCGGAATTATGGCCCTCGGCCTGCAGGGTCGAGCTTCCGTCGAAGCCCCACAGCGGAAGCTGCTCCAGCGCCGGAAATGACATCGAATTCCTTGATCTGCGTTTTGCCGCGCAAATTCGGCGTCGGCGTGTATCCGTCGAGCCAGATATACTCGAGCTTATACTTGGTCATTGAGCCTCTCATGAGTTGATGATGCGAAAGGTGGGAAACCGAAGCCTATTGGTCACCACAAGCGTACCCGGCCACCATCGGCCAGTCCTTTCCAAGCAATTAAAGTGCCAAAGCCCAGCTATCGGAACGCCGGTTAGGAGGGGGAAACCCCTCCAGCTTTCGGCCGGGCGGTCGCATTTAAGATGCGGCAAAGGCGCGCGGGTCAGGCTGTCTTCCGGGGCCGAGCAGGCCCGGCTATGGCCTTGACGACGCCTGATTTCGCAGCAGTCCGCGTGCTGTTGGTCGTTGCGATTAAAACCGCGCCATTCGCCGGCAATAATCATCAAGAGCGCAAGGCGCTCCCGCAACCTTGGCGATGGCCCAGGCGTTAGCCAGTGCGTGGTTGCTTCCCAGGAAGCAAATCCAAAAATGCCTACAATTTATACACGAAATGATTTTGTTTTAGTCAGGTTGCACCAACCGAGGGCACGGACGATATCGATTTCAGTAACCAGCCGAGAACGAGTCGGGCGCAGCATGAGTTCATGTGCTTCGACATCAGGAGAGACGATAATGACCACGAGTTTGAATCACGGGTCCGCAAAGATCTACCAATTCCCTGCCGGGGGTCGCTCGGCTCTCGGCGGACGTCGCTACGAGGAGACCAAGACCGCTGCCGATCTTGCTCCGACGCCCGTCAGCGAAGCTGCCAGCGGTAGCGGCTGGTATCACGAAGCGGCAATCCAGGAGTCCAAGCCGGTACGGGAGCGTTGATGCCGATCAGCACCCTCGATATGGACGTGTTGCCGGTCTTTGGTGCGATATCGAATGCGATGAGAGGGTCGGAACGAACGTTTCGGCCCTTTTTTCACGTCGGCTCGCACGCCGTCGTCGGTCGTTTGGCGTGCTTGACCGTGGTGCCTGCCCTGGTGATTTTCAACGTCACGCCGCCGCCGGAATAGCGCGAGCCGGACAGGGCCAGGCGCTTGCCCAGCGTCACCGCCCTTCCATCGATCTGCATATGGGCGCGCCGGTCATATTCGAAAAATCCGACGATGAACTGCGAGCCGTCGGCGCAGCGATAGCTCCGGAACGTCTGCGCGGACACCGGCGATGCGGTGGTTGCAACTCCCGCGACGAGTAATGCCGCGCCAAAAATAATAGGGTTCTTGTGCCGATTCATGTTCGCCCCCTGGAATCGCTGTTATAAACCAGCCCAAAGCGATCGACACGCGCTGTCAGGCATTTCTCCGCCGCAGAGCATGGCTTAAGCTAGCCCCATGTCAGACTATCCTGCCCGCCACCTCAATCTCGCCGGCGCCAGCAATTTCCGCGACCTCGGGGGCTATCCCGCCAGAGATGGCCGCGCCGTCCGCTGGCGGCAGATCTTCCGTTCCAACCATCTCGGCCACCTCACCGAGGCCGATATCGAGCTGCTGCGACCCCTGGGTCTGAAGAGCGCGTTCGATTTTCGCGGCACCGAGGAGCGCGCGGCGGCGATGTGCGGCATCGAGGAGATCGCGGTTCATTCGCTGCCGATCGAGCCGACCGTCGTGGCGGCGCTGCGTGCGCGCCGCGCCAACGGCGTGCCGCTGTCATCGGCCGACGCGTTCGATGTGATGCGCGATTCCTACCGCAGCTATGTGCGTCACAACACGGCAAGCTTCCGCGCGCTGTTTGCTCACCTGCTCGAGGACCGCGCGCCGCTGGTGATTCATTGCACCGCCGGCAAGGACCGCACCGGCTTCGCCTGCGCGCTGATCCTGCATGTGCTCGGCGTGCCGGACGATCTGATCGCCGAAGATTATCTGCTGACCAACCGCTTCTACCGGCGCGATCCCTCCGCCAGCTCCGATCTTCCTGACGAGGTCAGGCAGGTGCTCGGGTCAGTGGAAGCTTCCTTCCTCGCGGCCGCCTACGACGCCATCAGCGCCGACTATGGCGATCTCGAAAACTATCTCGGCGACGGGTTAGGCCTCGGCGCACGCCAGCGCGCCGCGCTGGAAGCACGCTACCTGGAGTGCTGAAATCCCCTCGCCGCTCAAACTGGAATAGAACCGCCTTACGCGGCCGCTTCCATTTCAGCATCGAGATCGGCGATGACGTCCTCGAATGCCGAAATCGCCTGCTGAACCGCGGCAATCTGCATCAGCTCCCAGCCGCTGACCGGGCCGTTGCGATTTTGCAAGGCGACAACCAAATCCCGCCGCTGCTCCTTAAGCTGAACAAGCGGTAAACCGTGGTCCGGCAGATGTCTCATCATGGTCATTTCCAACCCCTGGATTGAATACCTTGAGGTATAGCGAGAGGGTTCTGCAGACCGCTTACAAAACTCCGGCAAATTTTAACTATTCGCGCGGGGCCGCGGATGCGGGCATTACACCGTTGCCGCGGGTGCGCCCACAATCGCGCCGAAGAGTGCCTGCGTGAGGCAATTGGTGGCCCAATCGCTCATATGAAGCTGATCGGGGTCGGTCGGATCGATTAGTTCCTCGATCGGGATACCGCCTTCGACGCACCAGCGCCGCATCAGGGCGAAGCGGCGAAACACGTTGACGTTTGCCTTCTCGGCGGCCGCCGATATCAGCGACACCATTTCTTCAGCAAATTTGATCTTCTCGGGCTTCACGATGGCCGTCGTGTATTGCGGGTCCATCAACACTACATCCATCGGAAGCGCCGCCAGCCAATCGAGTCCCGTCGCAATCAATCCGGCGATATCCTCGAAGTTATATTGCTCCTTGCGAAACACCGCGTTGGTGCCGACTTGCCAGATTATCAGTGCCGGCGCTTCGCCTATCACGTCCGGCTCAAAGCGCGACAGCTCGTCTGGCGCCTCCTGGCCACCGATCCCCCGGTTGAGCACGTCGATCATCCGGCCGTGAAACCGGTCCCTCAAGGCCAGTTCGAGCCGGCAAGGATATGGCACGATCTTGCCCTCGCCCGCCGTCGACGACGAGCCGATCGCCACGATCCTGGTCTTGCGTTGACGTTTGAGACTCTGGGTCAGATGCGGAAGCGGGTATTTGAAACCGACGACATCAAGGTGGGTATCGCAAGGCCGCGGCGCCTCAGACATGTGAACATCCTTTTGCGGGAGCGATCACTCGTGACCCCCGCATTTGGGCCCAGAATTTCACGAGCATTGCAAATGAATTTGGCATGGCGATAGTGTGGACCCGCTTCATCCCTTGGCCCGGAGATCAATTATGGACGGAAAAGTCGTTGTCGTCACCGGCGCCTCGGGCGCACTCGGCAAGGTGGTCGCGGAAGCCGCACTTGCGCGGGGCGCACGGGTGGCCGGCGTGGATCACGCGGCATCGCAGATCCCGGCGACGGAAAATCGGATCGAACTCGGCGGCGTCGATCTTTCGGATGCCGCGCAGGCCAAACAAGCGATCGACACGGTCGCGGCGCATTTCGGCAGGCTGGACGCGCTGATCAATATCGCCGGCGGCTTTGCGTTCGAGGCGGTCGCCGAAGGCGATCCGAAAACCTGGCAGCGCATGTACGCCCTCAACGTACTGACCGCGCTGAACGCGTCGCGATCGGCGATCCCGCATCTCGCCGCTTCCCCCGCCGCGCGGATCGTCAATATCGGGGCGATCGGCGCGCTGCAGGCGGGCGCCGGCATGGGCGCCTACGCCGCGTCCAAATCCGGCGTGCATCGCCTTACCGAGGCGCTCGCCGCCGAATGGAAAGGCAAGATCACCGTCAACGCCGTGCTGCCGTCGACCATCGACACCCCGGCCAATCGCGCCAGCATGCCGAAAGCGGATTTCGGAAAATGGGTGACGCCGCAAGAACTGGCCAATGTGATCCTGTTTCTCGCAAGCGAGGGCGCCAGCGCCGTTACCGGCGCGCTGATCCCTGTCAGCGGACGGGTATAGGGCATGATCCCGAAAAGTGGACACCGGTTTTCGGAAAAGATCATGCCGAAGCAAAAAATGAGCGACGAGTCTGATTCAGCGAAGCTGGATCAGACTCTAGCTCTCACGCCTCCGCCAGCTTCTTCAACACCGCGCTGAAGCGAATGCTGCGCTTGCCGGCAAGCGCGGTGGCTTCCGCCACCGCGCCCTCATCGGTATAGGTGCCGGAAAAGCCGATGCCGACCTCGTAGCCGCCGAACACCGGCCGCTCGCCCTGGCTCGGCGTATGCTCGTGGTTGACGAGTTCGCCCTTCCACCTGCCGTTCGCGCTGGTGTAGGAACCGATATAATCGAAGAACGCGTCGCCGCCGCGTATTCGGCCATCGTGCAGCACCATGACGCCGGTATTGCCGCCGTCGATACCGTCCAGCATCCGGATGTGGATCGAATAGAGGCCGTTTTTGATGCCGTCTTTTCCGACCGAAAGCACCGGCGGCGCAGCCGCTTCGCTGATGGGAGTCATCACCGAGTTGAAGACAACGCCAGGCAATTGCGTCGTGCCGCCTTCGAAATGATATTGCTCGCCCTGCTGCCTGCCTTTGAGCGAGAGCGTGATCTTGTCGGTCTTGAACAAGGGCTGGAATTTCGGATCGTCGTTGTGGCGCAACGTCGATATGTCGACCAGGATCTCGCCGCTGCCGGAATCCCGGTAGCTGCCGATGAACGCGAACGCCGAATTGCCGCCCACCATCTTGCCGTCATAAACATAGAGGACGCCGCGGCGCGAACCGTGCACCGTATGCATCTCGACCTTGTAAAGTCCCTCTCGCATTGCCACTCCGGGCCCACACTCTCGGCCTGCAACCTGTTCTCTTCGCGGGCACGCCACAACGTTAGACGGGGGCGCACGTGGCGTCGTTCAATCCGCAATCAGCAAGCGCAGCTTCTATTTGAATCGGATGGCCTGCTTGCCGGCGAGCGCCATGCCGTCGCCTTCGGCTGAGTCATCGGTATAAGTTCCGGTAAATCCTTCCATTTGCCGTTCGCCGAGGTGTAGGTCCCATAGGCATAGAAGAACGAGTCGCCGCCGCGCAGCGTACCGTCGCGCAATACCATGACGTCTTGATTGCCGCCCTGGACGCCGTCAAGCATCTCCACGGTGATATGGTAGAGGCCATTCCTGATCATGACACGCGTCGCGCCCGTGTAGTCCCAAGCGCACGATAGCCGTTCCGGCGTCGTTTGATCAAATCCCGCTGCATGCGCCAACGGCGATCCGGGCTAAACTCGGGCAGTGAGTCGCCGGCACGACACTGGAGTCCCCTTGGAAACCGCGCTTTATCTGCCCGTCAAACGCTTCCTCGAAAAGCTCGGCTTCACGGTCAAGGGCGAAGTCGGCGGCTGCGACCTCGTGGCGCTGAGCGGCGACGATCCCCCGGTCGTGGTAATCGGCGAACTGAAGCTTTCCTTCAATCTTGAGCTGGTTCTGCAGGCGGTCGACCGCGCCGGCGCCTGCGACGAGGTCTGGCTTGCCGCCAGGATGTCGGCGCGCGGCAAGGGACGCGAAAGCGACGCGCGCTATCGCAATCTGTGCCGCCGGCTCGGCTTTGGCATGCTTGCGGTCACCAACACCGGCGACGTCGAGGTGCTGGTCAAGCCGCCCACCACAAGCCCGCGCCGCAACCCCAGGAAGCGCTCGCGCCTGGTCGCCGAGCATCGGCGGCGCAAGGGCGACCCGGCGTTGGGCGGGAGCACGCGCTCCCCGATCATGACGGCATACCGCCAGCAGGCGCTGGCCTGCGCGGCGGCGCTAGCGCGAGGGCCGCGGCGGGTGCGGGATCTGCGGCCCGAAATTCCCGACGCCGCGAAAATCCTGCTGCACAATGTTTATGGCTGGTTCGATCGCGCCGAGCGCGGCATTTATGTCCTGACCGATGCCGGACGCGCCGCGCTGCAACGCTGGCCGCAGCAGCCGGTGGACTTCACGGGCGCCGGCGATTCAATTCCATAAAACAGCGGGGGCACAGAATGATCGTGGTGACCGGCAGCGTGACGGCCCGGGAAGATTCCCTCGACGAGATCAGGGCCCTGAGTCTCGAACACGTACATCGCTCGCGCAAAGAGCCTGGATGCATCTCTCACGCCGTGCATGTCGATTGCGAGAATCCGCTGCGGCTGGTGTTCATCGAGCAGTGGGCCGACCGCGCCGCGCTGCTGACGCATTTCGCGGTGCCGGCCTCGCGCAACTTCGTCCGCGCGCTGCAGCCGCTCGCCGCTGCCAGCACGACGATCGAAATTTATGACGCCTCCAGACTGGAGAAGCTCTGAACAAGCCAATGCATAGCTGGATTGCCACATCAATTTCATATTGCAATGCAACATAAGGGCATCTAGGTATTCGGGATCAGATGAGAGGCCCCGATGAGCGAAGACTGGAATACTAAATATGGAACGCGGCGCGTCAGGCGCGATCCACCGACGCTGGATGAAGCCATCTTCGCCGCGATCGGCATCACCGACGATCAGCAAGCGCAGGCGGAGATCGCGGCGTCGCTGATGGGGCTGCCGATCGAGTCCGTACAGGCCGAAGTCAGAAAGGCCGGGCGCACCGCGGCGCGGTCATCCACGCGGGTGATCGCGGGTGAACAGGGCGCGCAGCGCTCGGTCGTGGTCGAACGCCGCGTGGTCAGGAAATTCGGCAACGACAAGCGCACCGGCACCTAGGCGGTGCCGGGACGGTTTCAGCCATTGGCTTGTTCAGAAATCAGCGAATGGCTTGCCAACGCCCATTGATCGGGTCGTCCGGCCCCAGCCGTACATTCGCAAAAACAAACTCCAGTAGGCGCGGTTGAAATTGATCATCGCGCGTGCCGCATCGACCGGCGTCGCGATGCCAAGCTTTGCGAATTCAGGCCACGGTTGCGGCTTGAGATCGATGGTGCCGGTGGACTCGCCGTGGCGGAACGTCAGATGCGCGCCGAACTTGCTGGCCAGCGCCCGCATCGCCCGGTTCTGCGCGCCGGTGGTGATCCGCAAGGAGTGGTAGCCTTTGACTCGCGCTTCCGCGACCAGCTTTTTGAACAGGATGCTGCCGACGCCCTGGCGCCGCACGCTCGCTTCCACGCTGAATGCGATCTCCGGCAGTGAATCCGGGGATTGATCCGGCGGATGCAGTTCCGCCGCACCGCGCACCACGCCGTTTTCGAAATAAGCGATGATGACCGTGCCGTCGTCGGCGCATTTCGCGGCATAGCGTTCGATGAAGCCGTCATCCATGAAGCCGTGAAAGCGATCATGGCGGCTCTCGGGATCGAGCCTCAGGAGATGATCGCGCAGCAGCGGCAATTCTTCCTGCTGGCGCAGCGTCCGGACGTTGCCCTTGGCAAGCGCCGAATGGGTGGTGTCGTGGTAGTGCACTTCAAAACTCCTCGTGGATGGCCCTCGAGGAGGCGTCGAATCCCTAGACCAGGGATATTGTGCATCGCATCATGAAATACAAGGCGGTTAACTGCCTCAAATAACAGCAGGATTCGTCCCCTTCGTTAACATGCGTTAACAACAAGCGCAGCATTCCCTATCAAAGTACCATCTGTGTCTGGGTTACCACCGCAACCAGCCTGCCCTCCTCGGTCTCCAGCCGCGTTTGCCAGACCTGGGTGCGCCGTCCCCGATGCACCGGGGTCGCGGTCGCGATGACGGTCATCCCTTCCTTGGCGCCGCCGACGAAATTGGTCTTGCTCTCGATCGTGGTGGTGCCCTTGGCATCCTCAGGCAAATTGATGACGGTCGCGGCCGCGCCGACTGAGTCCGCCAATGCCATGATCGCGCCACCGTGTAGCGTATGGCCGAGGGTGCAGAGATCCGGGCGAACCAGCATCCGCGCCACCACGCGATCTTTCCCGGCTTCGGTGAACGTCACGCCTTTCAGCTCCGCAAAAGGCATCTTCATCGAATTGACTTTTTCAAGCGGCGTCATGATCGGTGATCCCCATGTTTTTCAGTCGTCATTTCGGGATGGTGCGAAGGACCAGACCCCAGATGTGCAGCTGCACATCTGAAGTTCGCGCTCCGCACGCCCCGATTTTATCTTGATCGGAAGTGTTCTTGAAACGATTACCTGCCAGGTCAAGTCTGGCAATGACGCTGTCTGTAGATGGCGGCCGGTGACAAACAAATTATTCGCCATACGTCCGTCACTCCTCACCATGAGGATTCTACACCTTTTCCACACCGCACCATTCCGCGATGAACAGCGCGGTGGCCTTGGTCGATTGCCGCAACGAGTTCAGATCGACATATTCGTTGAAGCCGTGCATCGCCGCACCGCTGGCGCCGAAGCACAGGCTCGGAATGTTGTAGTTCAGCCCATAGAACCGCGTGTCGGTGAGCGCGGTGAACACGAGATCCTGCACAGCGCCGCCATAGACCGCCGTGAAGGCCTTGCCGAACGCAGCCTCAGCTTGCGCCGAATCCTTCAGCTCATAACCTTCCGACAGAAACCCGGACCACTCCACGTCGGGCGGATTGTTGGAAAGGAAGCGATGATCGCGCGCGGCAGCCGAGACGCAACCAAGAATTTCGGCCTGGCAATTGGCCACCGACCAGCCCGGCAATATCGCGATCCGGCAATCGACATCGCACCATGCCGGCACGCTGGAGGCCCAATCGCCGCCCTTGATGATGCCGGGGTTGAAGTTGATCGGATGCGTCACCGCCTTGAAATGGCGATCACTCCTGGCGCGCTCGTTCCATTCGGCCTCGAGCTTTTGCAGCGACGCAATCAGGTGGTAGGCCGCCGTAATCGCGTTGGAGCCCGCGCCGGCCTCGAACACGTGCACGGGATGGCCTCGCACTTTCAGGCGAAACCAGATCACGCCGACTTGCGAGCGCACCATCTTTCCGGATGTCGGCTCGGGAATGAAACAAGCCTCGGCGCGATAGCCGCGCTGCAAGGTCGAAAGCGCGCCGACGCCGGTGCTCTCCTCCTCGATCACGGACTGAAAGTGGATTCGCGCGGTCGGCTTGAGGCCCGCGGCCCTGATCGCGTCGAGCGCATAGAGCGCGCCGATAGTGCCGGACTTCATGTCACAGGCGCCGCGGCCGTACATCTTGCCGTCCTTCACCACCGGCGAAAACGGCGGCGTCTCCCACATCTCCAGCGGTCCGGCCGGCACCACGTCGCAATGTCCCTGCAGGATCAGCGACTTTCCGGCATTGCTTGCGGGGCGGTAGGTACCGACCACCGTGCGCGCTTTTGAAAAATCATGCTCGATCGGGCCAAACCCGCGCAGATCCTTCAGCTCGTTGACATCGATATGCCAGTCGTCGACCTCATAGCCGCGCTGCCGCAGCAGATCGCCGATCATGTCCTGGCACGGTCCTTCCGCGCCGCGGGTGGAGGGAATCGCAACGAAATCTTTTGTGGTGGCAAGCTGCGCGTCGAAGCCGGCATCGACGGCATCGAGGATTCTTTGCTTGGTATCGGTGGCGTTCATTGCGTCAGGTTTCCTGTTGCCGCTTTCAGAATTGCGAGCGCGCCAATACACTCCGGGGGCGAGATTTCGCGACCCATGGAGACACGGATGCCCGGCAACCGCAATATTCTGTATCTCATCATCGGCGCGCTGATCGTCGCGGTGGGAGTGCTCGGCTACAATCTTTACCAGACCAGGAAGCAACCGGAAGGCCTGCAGATCAATGTCGGCCCGAGCGGACTGAAGATCCAGAACAAGTGAGGCAGGCCGCTACGCTGATCATGATGCGCCCGCACATCAAGCGTTTTTGGTTTTTGCTGCTCGGCGGTTTCGCGCTGCTCGCACTCGTAAGCCCAACGATGGCAGATCAGGTGTCGCGGGAGCAGGACATCATCGATTTACGGCTCGGTCAGCGCATTCTGGTCGATGACGGGTCGTGCCCCGCCGGCCAGATCAAGGAAGTCTCCGGCGCCAGGATGACGGGCGCAGGAATTCTGCGTGCAATAAAATGTATTCCGCGACTGGGGCCGAAGAAAAGATAGGCGCAGTCGTCAATTCAACGGTTCGAACATGCATTGCAGCGTCGGCTTGGCAATTTTCGTGAACGTTGCGCCGATCTCGGATTGTTTCGACGGCGGCACCCATTCGGTCTCGATGGTCGGCACGCCGGTCTCGCTGATGCCGCGCAGCAACGCTTCGCGAAGGTCGGCGTCTTCAACGGCGGCAGCCGCATGGTCGTGCAAGCAGCCGCAAACGGATTCGGGATGTGCCCAGCGTCCTGCCATGTGGGGGGCGCACTGCCGCACGAACTCCCCACGCGGATCGGGCAGCTTCATCGGCGACCGAACTTGAATCTGCTGGATTTGAGCCTGGGCTGCACTACCCAGGATGATGGAAACGACAACCGCGACTGCGCTGATGCGAAAAAACATGATGGCCTTTACCGGCAACTTTCTCTGTTCAGTTCAACTGCGCCTCAGCGGACCGCAACAACCACGGCCTGGGACGTTGAAGTGGCGATCGGCGAGCCGTTATAGGCGAAGGTGCCGATACCCGGCAGGCCGCCATCCAACGCACCGGCGATCGAAGGGCCAGCCAGCACGAAGGCAAAGGCAAGAAAGAAGCTGAGGGTTCGCATTTGACAGTCTCCGGTGGTTTTGCTGCCGGCGCTGCCCGCCGTTTTCGTTGTCCGATCGATAACCATGCGGTGTTTCCGGATGTCGGCGCGAAAGCGGAAAATGGTTTCGTCGGGCCGGAGAATTGTTTCGTGGGCCGGGGCCGGACGAAACAATGGTTTAGAAAATTCAATGATTTCAATTAAATGCAGGCAGTGCCGCGACGCGTGCCGAGGCAACGATGGCCACGCTGATCGGGCGTAAAACGAACACCCCGAGCCCCCGGCCTGTCGTTCACTGAACCAGTCGCGGTCGTTCATTGGCCTAGCCCAGCCATCGTGTCAGGCGCCGGGGGTCAGACCGGCTCGACACCGGGGCGGCTCTTTAACCTTTCTCAGATGAATGGCTGGTTCAGATTCCCGTCACTGAACGAATTCGCCGCATTTCTGAACCGCGGTGTCGCTGGCTCCCCAGGGCATGATCGGTACCGAGGAGGTCGAATTCTTCGGCGATCCTTCAATCAATTTGTCCGAATAGACCATATAAACCAGGACGTTCCGCTTGGCGTCGCAGCCGCGGACGATCTGCATCTTCTTGAAGAACAGCGAACGCCGCTGCCGGAACATGTCGTCGCCCTGCTCCATCTTGCCCTTGAAATGGATCGGGCCGATCTGGCGGCATGCCAGCGAAATATCCGAAACCTGCTCGGCAAGCCCGAGCCAGCCTTTGAAGCCGCCCTTCTCGGGCACCGTGAAATGGCAGGCCACGCCCTCGACCTCGGGATCGTCGACGCCATAGGTCGCCAGCTTGTCGTTCGGGCTGACCCACTTGAACACGGTCGAGCGGCGGAAGATCAGGTCCGGCTCGTCGGCGGCGAAGGCCTGGGAAACCGGCCACAGCACCAATGCAAGGACCAGCAAAGCCCGAGGTCTCCACCTGTCATACCGGCTTAAGGCTTTGGATGTCATGGATGTCTCCGTCGGCGAGGCTTCCACCATGTAGGTGCGCCGAAGCTTCGCAGGAAGGTTGTCGGTAACCGACGCCCTCCGGCGTTTAACTGAATATGAGGCTTTTTTGCTACGCTTGAGGCCCAAGCTCACGGGTATTGGAACCCTTGCGCTGGTGAACGCGTATCTCATCTGCAAACACTAAATAAAAATAACAATGGCTGAGGATTCGAGAATGATGCGCGTTGGCGGGCTTGGGGCTTCTGGCGCCACCCGAAGGCTTTGCCGAATTGCGGTACTGACGGCAGCCGGCGCGATCGGCAGCGCCTCCCATGCGCAAGCCGCCCTCTATTACTGGTCGGATTTTGGTCCCGGATATTACCGGCCCGGGCCGATTGTCCCGCTGCAACCGCAAAAGGCTCGCCATCGTCAGACCAAAAAGATCCAGGCGCCAGAGAAGGAATCGACGAAGCCGCAGGGACCGCTGATCATCGCGATTTCGATCGACAGGCAAAACCTCAGGATCTTCGACGCCAAGGGATTCTACGCGGAAACTCCGATTTCCACGGGGATGCGTGGTCATCCGACGCCGATGGGCGTTTTCAGCGTCATTCAAAAGCACAAATTTCACCACTCCAACATCTACAGCGACGCGCCGATGCCCTACATGCAGCGCATCACCTGGTCCGGCGTCGCCATGCATGCCGGCGTGCTGCCCGGCTATCCGGCTTCCCATGGCTGCATCCGCATGCCCATGGCCTTCGCCATCAAGATGTGGAACTGGACCAGGATGGGCGCGCGGGTCGTCGTCACCCCCGGCGAGATGACGCCTGCCAGTTTCTCGCATCCGCTTGCTGGCCGCGCAGAAAGTCGCGCCGCAGCCGATCACCGAGCCGATGGTGGATGCGCCCTTCGCGCCGAAGTCCGACAAGGCATCCGAAGCCGGCACTTCGATCAAGCCTGCAATTTCAGCGGCCAGCCTTGAACTGAGATCGACCGTCGGCACGACGACGGCGGAAGGCCTGATCATCGCCGGACCGGCCGCATCCATGCCGTTGCGCGATCCGACCCGTACCGCGGATGCCAGAGCCGCATTGCCGCCAACCAAAGCCCCGGTCACGATGTCCGATGCGGCGCTGCCCAGCGGCAACGCGTCACCGCAGCGAGAAGGCTTCCGCTGCAACCGACGGCACGCCGTCGATCGTCGCGGACGCCGTTTCCGACGCATCTGACAAGGACGGCAAGGCCGCCGAGACCAAACCCGAAGCCAAGGCGAATGACGCCAAGGCGGAGGCGTCGAAACCCGATGCGCTCAAATCAGGCGCGAAGCCCGGCGAAAACGTCAAGGCGGCGGTGACGGAGATCAGCCCAAGCGTTCCCGTGACAGAACAACAGACCCGCGTGCCTGAACTCGCGAAGGACGCCTCGAAACCCGCCGCGGCAACGGTAGTGGCGCCAAAGCGCTACCGGACAGATCTCGGTATTTATCAGCCGCAAGGATTCAAAGCTCTATGTGCGGCAGAATTTCGCGCCGCTGTTCGAGGTGCCCGTCGACGATCGCGCCAAGCGACCGGCCGCTGGGAACGCACGTGTTCACGGCGCAGGTCGACAAGGCTGACGCCAATGTCCTGCATTGGTCGGTGGTCTCGCTTCCCGTGCCGTCCAGGTATGCCGAGCGGCGCGACGAGGACGAGCGCGTCTCGCGGCGGCGCAGAATCGCGGGCGCCGTCGAGGTGAAGGCAGTGCCGGTGCCGGACAGCCCCACTGAGGCACTGGATCGCCTCACCATCCCTGCAGATGCAATGGCGCGCATTACCGAGGCGCTGTCGACCGGCGGCTCGATCATCGTTTCCGATCAAGGCATCGCCGCCGGCGAAACCGGCGAAGGAACGGACTTCATCGTTTCGCTGCGATAGACGGTTTTGGAGACCTTGGCCTTTCGGCCGCCGTCGCTTTGGCCGGGCGGCTGGGCTAAAAGACCGCCGGCATGAACCAGCTTCCCACCCCGGCCGCAACGGCCGAGCCGCACGACCGACGCGGCGAAGGATGCCTTCGACCGGCTGACTTTCCTCGGTTGGCGATGGGGATTGGCGGCGATCGTCGCCGGCCTTGCGACATCGTTTTTTCTGTTCGGCTACGCGCTGATCTACTGGCGCAACGCCGACATGGATTTCATGGTGATCTACAACGCCCTTGTCCTCAACGACGGCAAGCCGCAGCTGTTCTTCGATCACACCGCGTACATAACCATCCTGTCGGTGAAGCTCTGGTTTCAGCTGCTGCACGCTCTCGGCCTGCTCGACGCCTATTCGCTGTCAGCCATTCCACCGGCATCCAATGCCGCGGCATTCGATGCCGCCATGACCAGCGCCGTTCGCGCCGGGCGTGTTCTCGCCTGGCTGATCGCGACCGGTTGCGTGCTGATTTTCGCAGGCCTCATTCGCCTCGTCGTGCGCGACTGGCGCGTCGCGCTGATCGCCACTTTTGCATTCGCATTCTCCGGCGGCATCGCCGTGCATTCGCGGATTTTGCGCAGCGAGCTTGTCGCGGCCTGTCCCGTCATCTTTGCGCTGCATGATCCTGATCGTGGTCGGACGCCGCGCCGGCATCGCGCGTCCGCTTTGGATGGCGGTTGCGGCGGGATTGTGCGTGCTCGGTCTCGAGAACAAGGTGCAGGCCATCTTGCTGATCGGTGCGCTGCCGCTGCTGGTGATGCCGTTCGGAGGCGCGGGAAGCGCAAGCGTCGCGTTCTGGAGCAATACCCGATCGGGCTGGCTGGCAACCGGCGTCGCGGCCGTCGCAGCGATAGCAGCGGCATCGGCCGCGTGGCCGCTCATCGCCACCGGCTTTGACCGCAGCCTGCTCGACGCCGCGCACTTCCACCCGCTGTTGCTGGGACGCTTCGGCATCTATCAGGCAGCGCTGCTGGTCCTGATCGGCGGATGCATGATCGCCTATGCGGCGATCTGGCGCGTCAGCGCTACCGAGACGCTGGCGTCGATGTTCGCGATCGCCGCCGGTGCATCGATTGCGCTGCTCGCGCTCGATCTCGAATACAACTCCGGCAATGTGATTGCCGTGGTCAATCCGCTGGAAAAAATGCTGACCTTTGCGGATGCCAATACCACCGATGTCGCGAACGGGTCGGACCTGTCGGGAATTCTGTTGCTCCTGCTCGATGGGGTCGCGTCGGTTGTTGCGCGCTACACCTTCGTGCTGCACTCCTCGCCGCGTCCGACGGTGTTTCTCACCTGGCTGATCGTCCCCGGCATCATCTTCGCGTGGCGGCGCGGCGAAAGGCACGCCGCGATTCAGGCCCTGGTGCTTCTGCTGGCCGCGATCGGGATCGACGCGCTCGGCGTGCGGCGCGGACTGAAATCCGAATATTTCATCTTCACCGACCCCCTGATTATCCTCGCGGCAGCGATCCTGCTCGATTCCCTGAGCGATCTGCGCTTTCACAAATGGACCTATCCCCTCGCCGCTGTCCTGTTCGGACTGCATATCGCCATTGGCCAGGCCGAGCCGATCAAGTACGCCTTCATGCGCAGGGGTCCGGAATCGATATGCGAATGGAACCGGTATTACCTTCCGCTGCTGCCGTTGCCCTGGTGCAAATCTCCCGCGGTCCAGCCATAACGGCTTGTTGAGAAGCGATCGCTCGCCTGTTGGGCTATCCTCGCTGCACGACACATGGATCGCATCTGACAGAGGGTGGCTATGATCGAGCGCAGGGCGATTATCACGGCGGCGCTGGCCGCGATCGCAAGTCCGGCCTCGACACGGACGGCCCTGGCACAGGCCGCGATGAGCCGGATCACCGCTTATGCCTTTTCATTTCCTGCGTTGGCGGGAGGCGATATCAGGCTCGCCGATTATGCCGGCCGGCCGCTGCTGGTCGTCAACACCGCGTCCCTGTGCGGCTTCACCCCGCAATATGCCGGACTGCAGGAATTATGGACCCAGTTTCACGATCGAGGCTTGATGATTATCGGCGTTCCCTCGAACGATTTCGGCGCACAGGAACCGGGCGGCGCCACCGAAATCGCGGAGACCGCGCAGCACCAATATGGCGTCACCTTTCCGATGGCCGCGAAAGCCATCGTAAGGGGCGCGAATGCGCATCCGTTCTACAAATGGGCCGCCGATTCGCGCCCGAAGGATGTTCCGCGCTGGAACTTTCACAAGTATCTGATCGGCCGCGATGGCTACATCGCCGAGGTATTCCCTGAAACCGTCGAACCATCCGATACGCGCGTCAAAACCGCCATTGCGCGGGCGCTCGCAGACTCCTGACGCGTCGATTCGAGCTGGGATTAACCTGTTCGGCCGACAAATCGTCCACCGTGGATAAGACCCATTGCCGTGGCGGCGCAGGTCCAACTAGGCTATCATGATCAGGGGCAGGAAATGGCTTGGGCGAAGGCAAAGACCGGCGCCGAGCGGGATCAGCGTAAGGGGAATGCGATGCGGATTGCGGCAGGATTGATCTTTGCGAGCGCGGTTTCGCTGTGCGCGTCAGGCGCAGCCTGGTCGCAGACCGCGGCCCCCAAGGGCGCGGCCGCCCCGCAGGCGGCTCCGGTGCCCGCTCCTGCGGCGGCCCCCGCCCCGGCAAAAGCCCCATGCGCAAATCCCAATGCGCTTGGGATTGCCCGCATCGTTGAAATCGACACCACCGGCGGACCGGGGTTTGGTTTCGAGCACTTCAAGCAACTCGATTTCCTGCGCGACCACGAAGTGGTGCTGACGTTCGACGATGGCCCGTGGCTCGTCAATACGCCCTCGGTCCTGAAGACGCTGGCGGAGGAATGCACGACCGGTATTTTCTTTCCGATCGGCAAGCACGCCACCTATTATCCGGAAATCCTGAAGCAGGTTGCCGCGGCCGGCCATACCATTGGATCGCATACCTGGTCGCACGCCAACCTCAACAACAAGAAGCTGACCGAAGACCAGCGCAAGGAAGAAATCGAAAAAGGTTTCAGCGCGGTGAAGTGGGCCTTGGGCGGCGCTTCGCCCGCGCCGTTCTTCCGCTTTCCGGCACTGCAGCATCCGCCGGAAATGGTGACTTATCTCGGCACCAGGAACATCGCGATGTTCTCCTGCGACCTCAACTCCTTCGATTTCAAGGCGCGCAACGCGCAGCAGGTGATCGACGTCACGATGAAGAAGCTCGACAAGCTCGGCAAGGGCATCATCCTGTTGCACGACTTCCACAAGCACACCGCGGAAGCCCTGCCCGAGCTGCTGCACAGGCTGAAGGCCGGCGGCTACAAGGTCGTTCAAATGAGGGCAAAAACTCCGGTGCAGACCATCGCGCAGTATGACGACGAAATTCTCAAGGACGCCAAACTGCCGACCGTGAGCTCTCGCCCCGTCTCCAGCGTGGTGCAGACGATTTCGGAATAGATTTGGCCCGCGCGCGATGCCGGGTCTGCGCATTGAGGGCTATGTCATCGTGTCGGCGGACGGCATGCTGGCGAACGCCGATCGCGTGATGCCGGATGAGCTGAAATTCGAGGGCGACAAGAAATTCTTCACGGCCGCTCTCGATCGCGCCGACCTGATCGTGCACGGCCGACATTCCCATGAGGACCAGCCGAACTCACCGCGGCGAAAGCGGATCGTCGTGACCCGGAGCATCGGCGCAATCGCGCCCGATCCCTCCAATTCCAAGGCAACGCTGTGGAATCCCGCGGGCGCCAGCTTCGAGGCCGCCTGCGAATCCGCGGGAGTGCGCTCCGGCACGATCGCGATCATCGGCGGGCCGGATGTGTTCGGAATGTTTATGGACCGCTACGACACGTTCTGGCTGTCGCAGGCGCCGCGGGTGCGGCTGCCCGGCGGTGAGCCGTGCTTCCCGGGCGTACCCTGCGCATTCACCGCAGGAAATTCTGGCCGCGCACGGCCTGCAGAGCCGGCGAGGCCCAAATCCTTGACCCCGCCAATGATGTCAGCGTCACGCCGTGGCGGCGCGGCGCGTAGCGCGACCAGCATTATCTTTTGTTGAAGCATGATCTTTTCGGAAAACCGTTTCTACTTTTCCGGATCATGCTCTACCGCGCTACACGTCGCCATACACCGGTTCCACCGTCCGCGGCGACCGGCCATATCCTGCGATCATGAACAGCGCACCGATGATCGACAAATTCTTCAGCGCCTCCACCAGGGTCTTGGCGTTCTCCGGCGGCGACTGATTCCAGAAATCATGGAAATAGAAGGTTGCCGCGGCAACGTAGAAGATCAAAAGAATTGCAAAGAACCGCGCGCCGAAATTCAGCGCAATCATCAATCCGCTGATGACCTCGAAGACTCCAACGGCAATCGCGAGCATTTGCGGCGTCGACATTCCCGTCATCGTTTCCAGCTGCGAGGTATAGGGCGTGAGCAAAGCGGGAATGACAACCTTGGCCGAGATAAACTCCGCTGTGGCCTGAATAGCGAAAAGCTGGGTTGCCCCCGAATAGATAAACAGCACGGCAAACAAAATTCGCCCGAAGGTAATGAACGCTGGCATGGTCGGCCTCACTGGATGCTGCAAAGGCGGGGTCGCGATAGGGCGGAGCGATTATGGGCGCTCCGCTTGATCTTTTCAAACGGTCAAATCGATTGCGAAGCGCGATCGGTCGGAACCGGATCGATCTTCCGTTAGCCGAACAAGGTCGGCTGCTGGCGGCTGGCTCGCTCCTGGGCTTCGACCGCGGCGACCGCGGTCATGTTGAGAACGCCGCGTGCGGTCACCGACGGCGTGAGAATATGCGCCGGCCGCGCCGGGCCGACCAGGATCGGCCCAACCGGAAGCGCATCGGCCAGCGCCTTGATCATCTGATAGGCGACGTTGGCCGTATCGAGGTTCGGCATGATCAGGATATTGGCTTCGCCTTCCAGCTTCGAGTGCGGCAGGATCAGCTTCCTCGCCGCCTCCGACAGCGCGGTGTCGCCCTGCATTTCACCGTCCGCTTCGATTTCCGGATGGTTCTGCTTCAGAAGCGCAGTGGCGCGGCGCATCTTCCGCGAGGAGTCGGTATCATAGCTTCCGAAATCGGAATGCGACACAAACGCGATTTTGGGCTTGATGTTGAAACGCTGGACATGGATCGCCGCCAGCGCCGCCATTTCCGCAAGCTCCTCGGCGCTCGGGTTCGGCCTCACCTGCGTATCGGCGATGAAATATGCACCCTTGCTGGTGATCATCAGCGCCAGCGCCGCGAAATCGCTCACGCCGGGGAGAAAGCCGACGATCTCTCTCACGTGACGCAGATGGCTCATGTAGCGGCCTTCGACGCCGCAGATCATGGCGTCGGCTTCGCCGCGGATCACCGCGAGCGCTGCGATCACGGTTGCGTTGGTGCGCACCACCGTGCGTGCGGCATCGGGCGTGACGCCGTGCCGGCCGGCGACGTCGATATAGGACTGAACGTAGGATCGGTAGCGCGGATCGTCCTCGGGATTGATCAGATCGAAGTCCTGCCCGGCCTTGATGGCAAGGCCGAACCGCTTGATCCGGGCTTCGACCACCGAGGGCCGTCCGACCAGGATCGGCCGCGCCAGCTTCTCCTCGAGCACAACCTGCGTTGCATGCAGGACGCGTTCGTCTTCGCCTTCCGCATAGATCACCCGCACGGGCTGGGTCTTGGCCTTGGCAAACACCGGCTTCATGACGAGGCCGGAGCGGAACGCGAAGCGTTCCAGCTGCGCCCTATAGTCGTCGAAATTTGCAATCGGACGCGTGGCCACGCCCGACTCCATCGCCGCCCTGGCCACCGCGGGTGCGATGCGCAGGATCAGCCGCGGGTCGAACGGGCTCGGGATCAGCGAGCCCGTGCCGAACCCTTGCGCTTCGCCGCTGTCGAAACCGGCCGCTACCGCATCCGACGGCGGATCGCGCGCAAGCTGCGCGATCGCATCGACCGCGGCCTTCTTCATTTCTTCGTTGATGGCGGTGGCGCCGACGTCGAGCGCGCCGCGAAAGATGAACGGAAAGCACAGGACGTTGTTGACCTGGTTGGGAAAGTCGGAGCGTCCGGTGCAGATCATCGCGTCGGGGCGCGCTTTGCGGGCTTCGTCCGGCATGATTTCCGGTGTCGGATTGGCCAGCGCCATCACCAACGGCTTGTCCGCCATCGCCTTGACCATGTCGGGCTTCAGGACATTGGGAGCCGAGAGGCCGAGAAAAATGTCGGCGCCGCCGATCACGTCGGCCAGCACGCGCTTGTCGGTCTTCTGCGCGTAAACGGCCTTCCAGCGGTCCATCAGCGTGTTGCGGCCCTCGTGCACCACGCCATCGATATCGACGACCCAGACATTCTTGCGTTGCGCGCCCATCGAGACCAAAAGATTGAGGCACGCGATCGCGGCGGCGCCGGCGCCGGAGGCGACGATCTTGACGTCTTCAAGCTTCTTGCCGTTCAGCAGCAGCGCATTGGTGACCGCGGCGGCAACGATAATGGCGGTGCCATGCTGATCGTCGTGGAATACCGGGATCTTCATGCGCGCTTTGAGCTGCGCCTCGATCTCGAAGCACTCCGGGCCCTTGATGTCCTCAAGATTGATGCCGCCGAATGTCGGCTCCAGCGCGGCCACGGTCTCGACCACGCGCTCGATGGTGTCGGCGGCGATTTCAATGTCGAATACGTCGATGCCGGCGAACTTCTTGAACAGAACCGCCTTGCCCTCCATCACCGGCTTCGATGCCAGCGGGCCGATATTGCCAAGGCCGAGCACCGCGGTGCCGTTGGAGACGACAGCGACAAGGTTGGCGCGGATCGTCAGCGATGCCGCCTGCGCCGGGTCGGCGGCAATCGCCGTGCAGGCGGCGGCCACGCCGGGCGAATAGGCGAGCGCGAGGTCGCGCTGGTTGGCGAGCGGCTTGATCGCCTGAATCTCAAGCTTGCCCGGCCGTGGCAGCCGATGGTAGGCCAGTGCCGCGGAATGAAGGTCTTCAGAATAGGACGCCATACGTACTCCCGCGTTTCCGACCCCAAACTTTTGTTTCTTTGATAGGTCCAGAAGAGGTCAGTTTTCCTGCAGATTGTGCCGGATGTGAAGCACGTGCAACCGCTCGGATGCAACATCTGACGGCGTACCCATCAACAGGCCTTCGGCTGGCAGATCGACGCAAACCGTTGAAGCCACTACCACGGGCCCCTCCCGATCCCCGTCGTTCGACCGACAATATGGCAATTTGACCCCTGCACAATCAGCAACCGGAGCTGGCCGAATGGTAAAGATCCTGATGGGCTTGGTCGCCGCGATCGTCATCGCGGTGGGAGGTTTCTTCGGCTTCGAGTTCTACATGCAGCATCGGATCGCCGGCGAGGTCGAGGCCGCGTTTGAGCAGATCCGTGCGACGGGCGGCAAGGCGAGCCACGGCAAGGTGTCGTTCGACCTGTTGAGCCGCACCGTCACGATCGCAGACCTTACGGCTCAAACGGCGGCGCAGCCGCCGGTCAGCGTCAAGATCGGCAGCCTCACGGCTTCAGGCGTCAATCAGCCGGATGCGGCGCAATTCTCCGCCGACAACATCGAAATCACCGATGTCGAAGTCGGTGTGGAGATGCCCGCCGAGACGCTGCTAAACGTCACCTACAAGGCGCCGCGAATTGCGGTGAAAGACTATTCCGGCCCAGCTAGCGCCCCGCGGTTGCCGGCTTCGTCGTCCCTCATTGACCTGTACCGCGTCGGATTCGAATTAATTGCAAACATGACCGCGGCATCAGTCACCACCCCCAGCCTGACGGGGACGATGAAGTTCAGCGCCGCAATGCGGGGCGGCGCCGGCAGTGGCGAGTTCACCTATTCCGGCTTCACGATGGAAGGCCTCAAGGAGGGCAGGATCGCCACCATGAAGGCCAGCGAGGCCATTTTCAGATTCGTGCAACCGGCGGGCATGACCAAGACGATCACCGGCAGTCTCGCAGATTTCGCCGCATACGATACCGATTTCAATGTGATGGCCGCAATATTCGATCCGCAGAAGGCCAACGACGACCAATATTATCGCGCCTATCGGCAAATTTCCACGGGGGCCTATACGATCAAGTTCGATCAACTCCTGAACGTGCGCATTGAGGGGTTTACTGTCGATGATGTCGCCATGCGGCCGTCGCGCCTGCAACTCCCGGCGCTCATGGCAATGACGCCCCCGACCGGCGCGACGCCTCCGACACCGGCCCAAGCACGCGCGATGTTGGACAAGGCAGCAGGGGTGTACGAGGGCGTCCGCATCGGAAATGCCGAGATGCGCGGCCTCTCGATGGAGACGCCGCAAGGGCCAATCAAGCTCGCGGCGATGCGGTTCAATCTGGAAAACGGCAAGATCGGCGAATTTGCGTTCGAAGGCCTCGATGCGCGTTCCCCGAAAGGTCCCGTCAAGGTCGGACGCTTTGCGCTCAAATCCCTCGACATCGCCAACCTCTTGCGAATGTCGGCGCTGTTCTCCGATCCGGCACAAAAGCCTTCGCCCGATCAGGCTCTCGGGCTGCTGGCGCTGCTCGAAGGCGCGGAGGTCAAGGGTCTCGTCGCGCCCTATAAGGACACCAACAAACCAGTCAACATCGATACCTTCAACCTGAACTGGGGCCAGTTTGTCGGACCGATCCCGAGCCGGGCGCGTCTGACCGCGAAGCTGACCACACCCATCGACGCGACCAACGCCGCGTTGGAGCCTCTCCTTTCGGCCGGCATGGACACCGCGGCGATCGACTTCGATCTCGGCGCGGCCTGGACAGAAGGGTCACGCACATTCGTGCTCGACCCCGTGATGGTCGAACTCGGCGGCCTGCTCAAGGCATCGGCGCGCGTCTCGCTCGCCAACGTCCCACGGGGGGTATTCTCGCTCAATCCGCAGCAGGCGACGGCGATGGCGGCGCAAATCGAGGCCGGGACGATGGAGCTCGCGTTGCGTGATATCGGCGGCGTCGACCTGGCGGTCGCGCAATACGCCCGCACGCAGAACGTCACTCGCGACGCCGCGCGGCGCGCCATCGTCGAAAACATCAAGGCGAGCACGCGACAACGACGACACCCAATCCCGACGCTGCGGCGATCGTGGCGGCATTGGCAGACTTTATTGAGACCCCGCGGGGAACGCTGACGCTCAAGCTCACGCCGCGCGGCAAAGTACCGGCGATGCAGCTCATCCAGGCGTTGAGGACTGACCCGCTGGTCGCGCTGGCGCAATTTCAGGATCGAGGCTTCGACGGGGCGCTGAGCTACGCCCTGTCCGGCAGATTGAGCCGGATGTGAAGCTCGCGCAACTGCTTTGGCGTCACCTCCGAAGGCGCTCCCATCAGCAGGTCCTCGGCCCGCTGGTTCATCGGAAACAGCGAGATCTCGCGCAAGTTCGTGGTGCCGCAGAGAAGCATGACAATACGATCGACCCCGGCAGCCATGCCGCCATGCGGCGGGGCGCCATACTGGAACGCGCGGTACATGCCGCCGAAGCGCTCGACCACGTCGTTCTCGCCATAGCCCGCGATCTCGAACGCCTTCACCATCGCCTCGGGCCGATGGTTACGGATGCCGCCGGAAGCGATCTCGTAGCCGTTGCAGGTGATGTCGTACTGAAACGCCTTGATGGTCAGCGGGTCCTGGGTTTGCAGCGCCTCAAGACCGCCCTGCGGCATCGAAAACGGATTGTGCGAGAAGTCGATCTTCTTGTCGTCCTCGTTATATTCATACATCGGGAAGTCGACGACCCATGCGAGTTCGAACCGATCCGCGTCGATCAGGTTCAATTCTTCGCCGAGCTTGGTGCGTGCAAGGCCGGAAAACTTCCAGAATTTGTCGGGATCGCCGGCAACGAAGAACGCGGCATCGCCCTCCTTCAACCCCAGCGCATCGCGAATCGCCGCCGTCCGTTCCGGGCCGATGTTATTGGCGAGCGGACCGGCACCCTCGCCGCCCTCGCGCCACATGATGTAGCCAAGGCCAGGCTGGCCCTCGCCTTGCGCCCAGGAGTTCATCCGGTCGCAGAACGCGCGTGAGCCGCCGCCCGCCGCTGGAATCGCCCAGACCTGGTTCTTCGGGTCTTCCAGCATCCGCGCGAACACCTTGAAGCCGGAGCCGCGGAAGTGCTCGGAGACGTCCTGCATGACAATGGGGTTGCGCAAATCGGGCTTGTCGCTGCCATACTTGCGCAGCGCTTCCGCGAACGGAATCCGCGGCCAGACTTGGTGACCGGCTTGCCCTTGGCGAAATCCTCGAACACCCCCGTGATAACCGGCTCCATGGCGGCGAACACGTCGTCCTGGGTGACAAAGCTCATCTCGACGTCGAGTTGGTAGAACTCGCCGGGCAAGCGGTCGGCACGCGGGTCTTCGTCGCGGAAACAGGGCGCGATCTGGAAGTAGCGGTCGAAGCCGGACATCATCAACAGCTGCTTGTACTGCTGCGGCGCCTGCGGCAGTGCATAGAACCTGCCCGGATGGATTCTTGACGGCACCAGGAAGTCGCGCGCACCTTCCGGCGAGGACGCCGTCAGGATCGGGGTCTGGAACTCGAAGAACCCTTGGTCCTTCATGCGCTTGCGCATGGCATCGACGATCGCGCCGCGGGTCATGATGTTCTGGTGAAGCTTCTCGCGACGGAGGTCGAGGAAACGGTACTTAAGCCTTATATCTTCTGGATATTCCTGCTCGCCGAACACCGGCAGCGGCAGTTCGCCTGATGGCCCCAGCACCTCGATCTCGCTGACGTAAAGCTCGACCGCGCCGGTCGGCAATTCCGGATTTTCGGTGCCATCCGGGCGCCGGCGCACCTTGCCGTCGATCCGCACCACCCATTCCGAGCGCAGCTTTTCGGCATCCTTGAAGGCCGGTGAATCCGGATCGACCACGCATTGCGTCAACCCGTAATGGTCGCGCAGATCGATGAACAGCAACCCGCCATGGTCGCGAATGCGATGACACCAGCCCGACAGCCGAGCCGTCTGGTCGATATGGCTCTCGCGGAGCGCGCCGCAGGTGTGGGACCGGTAACGATGCATGGATATTCCAAAAACAGATGTCGGAGGATCGAATCGGGGGCCAGAGGCTGCCCTGCAAAGAAGGGTCAGGGTTTACCCGAGGCTTTCAGGCGCGGCAACCGAATGCGCCCGCAAGCCGGCGCCCTCGGAAAATGGCGACAAAGTCAAAAAAGTGACGGAAAAACAAAGGCCCTTTGGATCGGGGCACCGCAACCCGATTGTCTAATTCCAGCGCATGCCTATCTTGAGGGCCATGACGGTGCATTTTCCATTCGAAAATACCTATGCGGCGCTGCCGGCGAACTTTTTCGCCCGCGTCGCGCCGACGCCCGTCACCTCCCCGAGGCTGATCAAGCTGAACCGGCCGCTCGCGCTTCATCTCGGCCTCGATCCGGACCGGCTCTCTAGCCCGGAGGGAGCCGAGATCCTCGCCGGCAAGCGGATTCCCGACGGCGCGGACCCGATTGCGATGGCCTATGCCGGGCACCAGTTCGGCCATTTCGTTCCCCAGCTCGGCGATGGCCGCGCCATCCTGCTCGGCGAGGTGATCGATGCGGATGGGGTCCGCCGTGACATCCAACTCAAGGGTTCCGGCCCGACGCCATTTTCACGCCGCGGCGATGGCCGCGCAGCGCTCGGTCCGGTGCTGCGCGAATACATCGTCAGCGAGGCCATGGCGGTGCTTGGCATTCCGACCACGCGATCGCTCGCCGCCGTCATGACCGGCGAGAGCGTGCTGCGCGAGACGCCGTTGCCCGGCGCCGTCCTCACCCGCGTCGCGTCCAGCCACATTCGTGTCGGAACGTTCCAGTATTTTGCCGCGCGCGGCGATACCGAGGGTGTGCGGCGGCTGGCGGATCACGTCATCAACAGGCACTATCCGCATCTGGCAGATGCCGACCGCCCCTATCATGCGCTTCTGCAAGGCGTGATCGCGCGGCAGGCCGACCTGGTCGCGCGCTGGCTGCTGGTCGGTTTCATCCACGGCGTCATGAACACCGACAACACCTCGATTTCGGGCGAGACCATCGATTACGGTCCCTGCGCCTTCATGGACCATTACGACCCGGCGATGGTGTTCAGCTCGATCGACGAGCAAGGGCGTTACGCCTACGCCAACCAGCCGCGGATCGTGCTCTGGAACCTGACGCGCTTTGCGGAGTGCCTGCTGCCGCTGCTTTCCGACGAGCAGGACAAGGCCATAGAAGACGCGCAGTTGGCGCTCTCCGGCTTCGCGGAGAGCTTCAACACCGCCTATCAGGCAGGCTTGCGAAGCAAGCTCGGGCTGTTCACGGTGCGCGAGGCCGATCAGGCGCTCGCGCAAGACCTGCTGGACGCGATGGCCAAAAACCAGGCTGACTTCACGCTGACGTTCAGGCGGTTGAGCGACGCTGCGCTTGATGCTTCGGGCGATGCTGATATCCGGCAATTGTTCGCCGACCCCACCGCCTATGACGAGTGGGCGGTACGGTGGCGGCAACGGATCAGCGGCGAGCCGCAGGATCCCGCCGTCAGGCAGACCGCGATGCGGGCGGTCAATCCCGCCTTCATTCCAAGGAATCACCGGGTGGAAGCCGTCATCGACGCCGCCGTGAACCGGGACGACTTCGCGCCGTTCGAGGAGCTTCTGACCGTTCTGTCGAAGCCGTACGAGGACCAGCCGGCATTCGCGGGCTATGCGCAGGCGCCAGAACCGCACCAGCGCGTGCTTCAGACGTTTTGCGGCACGTGAATCGTTAACCTTCCGTCCAACATTCGGTGAGACGGCTCGCGCCCCCTGCCAGCAATTAAGAAGCGGTCAATTGCTTCCCGACAAATCTATCGGTTTGGTTGGGGGATTTGCCGTGGACGCGCTGGTATTCGAATTCATGGGACTTGCGATGCTCGCCCTCTGCGTCGTCGTGCTTGCCGTTCCCTCGCGGCGGCCGCCTGCCCGGCGCATCCGCGACTTCTAACGGCTCTCATTTTCCAACCGAGTGTACTGAGCGGGCTGCGTCGCCATCGGGCGGCTGCGGCTTTGAGTCCCGGCGAAAAGCCATCGTCCGACGGAAATGCAAGCCTCGAATTCGCCCCAAGACCCTTGACATATCAGCGCTTTCGGCAGAACGCCGTCTTGAGAAGCGTCATGGACTGTTCATGGATCTGATTACCACCACTTCGGAACTCGCCGCCGTTTGCGCCCGCCTCGCCCGGCACCCGGTCATCACCGTCGATACCGAATTTCTGCGGGAGACGACTTATTATCCGCTGCTCTGCGTCGTGCAGATGGCGAGCGCGGACGAAGCGGTCGTCATCGATACGCTGGCTGGGGGCATCGACCTCAAGCCGTTCTTTGCGCTGATGGCCGACGAGAAGGTGCTGAAGGTCTTCCACGCCGCCCGCCAGGATATCGAAATCGTCTGGCATCAGTCCGGCACCATTCCGCACCCGATCTTCGACACCCAGGTGGCGGCCATGGTGCTCGGCTATGGCGATTCCATTGCCTACGACCAGTTGGTCGAGCGCATTACCGGCCATCGGCCCGACAAGACCCACCGTTTTACCGACTGGTCGCGCCGGCCGCTGACCGAAGACCAGATGCATTATGCGGTGTCCGACGTCACCCATTTGCGCGACGTCTTCACGGCGCTGGACGCCGATCTCAAAAAGCGCGGTCGCAACGACTGGGTGAGCGAGGAAATGGAGGTTCTGACCTCACCCAGGACCTACGACTTTCACCCCGAACGCGCTTGGGAGCGGCTGAAGACCCGGGTACGCAAGCCCAAGGAGCTTGCGGTGCTGATGGAAGTCGCGGCATGGCGCGAACAGGAGGCGCAAAGCCGCGACGTTCCGCGCAGCCGCGTCCTGAAGGACGATGCGGTCGGCGACATCGCCACCCATGCGCCTACCAGCCTGGAGCGGCTGGCCAGTTTACGCTCATTGCCGAAGGGTTTTGACCGCTCGAAATGGGGCGCCGATATCGTGGCCGCGGTGCAGCGCGGCATTGCCCGCGATCCCGCGAGCTTGCCGAAAATCGAGAAGCCGCGCGGCAATTCGAACGGCGCGGCGATCGTCGAGCTCTTGAAAGTACTGCTGCGGATGACCTCGGAGCGCCACGCCGTCGCCAGCAAGGTCATCGCGACGGTCGACGATCTGGAACAGATCGCGGCTGACGATAATGCCGACGTCGCGGCGCTGCACGGCTGGCGCCGTGAGCTGTTCGGCGAAGCGGCGCTGTCGCTGAAACATGGCCGGCTGGCACTGGCGATCGAAAAAGGCCGGGTTATCTGGGTCGATCGCAGCTGACGTTCTCGCGCGACACGCGCCGCTGATCCGCAGCACTACCACTTCAGCTCGACGCCGAGTGTTCCCTGGTGCGACTGCATCGCGGCGCGAAACTTGCCATCATAATTGACATACAGTCGCGCCGTGTTGCTGAGGTTGAGGGAAGCCGACGCGCCGGCATCCGCGCCATATCTGCTTTCGCCGATGCCCTGCAGCGTGATGCTCTCGGTGCCGAGGCTGACGGTGACGGAGCTGAAATTCTGCGAGACATTGTCGACAAACTTGCCGTAGGCGGACAGGTCGAAAATCTTCCGATCGAAAATCCAGTAGTGCCCGATCTCCGCGCCCATCAGGATCCGCGCACGCTCCACCGTTGCACCGGTCGCCATGACCGGATCGAGACCGCCGAACTCCTGTAACGATCCGGTCGCGGCGCGCACATATTCGAACGCGGCCTTCGGCACGATGCGGCTCTGGTCCATGCTCCAGTAGTAGCTGAGCTCGGTCAGCGCGCCATCGATGTGGGCGTTGTAGCCGGCGCTGGCGATGCCGGATCCGGTGTCCCTGTTTGAGTTGATTTTTCCAAAACCGTGGACCAGCGCGACGGCCCAGGTCCACGGACCTTTGTCGACCGAGGCGTTGGCGCCGATCTGGGTGAGATCGAGCGTTGCCGACTGCAGCGCCAGGGGAACGTCGATCGCGGTGCGGCTTTGGTCAACCGAAACGCCGACATTGACGCCAGGCGCAAGGCGTCGCGCCCAACCCTGCGACCCCGCCCCAGGTTTGACGCCGGTCGCCGACGAAAACGCCCTGTGCGCCGGTCCTGGCCGAAATTCCGTATGCCTCCCCCCAGGTCCGGAAACGCGGCCCCTCCGTTGCTTCAGAGGCGCCGCCGCCGCCCGGATTGTTGCGCAGGGCGCTGCCGAAGCCGGACGTCGCCTGGTTTCCGAGGCGCTCCAGGAAATTGCTGCCGAGATTCGTCACGGCTGCCCCGGCCGACATATCGGAATTGATTTCGGCAGGCGTTGGCGTCGGCGCGGGTGGCGGAGGCGGAGGTGGGCGCAACGGCGGTGCAACCTGCGCCTGGGCTGGCGGTGGCGCGGCAGCAACGGCCAAGTTGAGGAGGAAAACGACAGCTACCGCCCTTGCAACGCTGCCGCCGGCCCCGGTCTCCCGTGCCCGCGAAGGCCGCGATGAGCAGCACATGAATGCTATTCCCGAAAGGAGCGCCAGCTCGACAAAATGCAACAATGCCAACGGCCGGCGCCGATTTGCCCTCAGTTCTCAGGAAGCGTCAATCGGTCTTGGTTTCTCGAAAAGGGAGATTACCGGACATTGTTGTTCCGCTGCCACAGCTGGCGCGGGGCGATCCCATCGCCTGGTCGATTCCTGAGCCGCGCCAGAAGCTTGCTAACGCGCAAATTTCGTGTTGCAATATCCGGCACAATCGGATTTAGGCCGTTCGACTGTGCGTTTCGCGACTAAGAAATTGAGCAGACATCCGGAAGCCCGCTTGTGGCGTGGCACGCAAAAAGCGTGGCCGCGTCTTTTTTACGTCTAGACCAGGAGACAGGCGATGCAAAAAGGCACCGTCAAGTGGTTCAACCCGACCAAGGGTTATGGGTTCATCAAGCCGATGGCCGGCGATAAGGACGTGTTCGTCCATATCTCGGCGGTCGAGCGCGCCGGACTCAGCACCCTCAACGAAAATCAGGTTGTCGAATATGAGCTCGTGGAAAATCGCGGCAAGAGCTCCGCGGAAAATCTGAAGGTCTCGTAAACTTCGTCACGATCCGCGCAAGCGATCGATGCACCCCCGGCCCTCGCCGGGGGATTTTATTTCAGCGACTGACTTGCGAGCATCCGGCGTTCGCGGGCCCTGATGATGCCAACGACCGTCTCATTGACCGGCGTGGCGACCCCGAGCGGTTTGCCCAGACGCGGGATCGCCCCCTAAGGGTTAGCGGGCGAAATCAGGGTATCGTCGGAAACGGTGCTGCCTGCGGTTTTGCAGATATCGCCCTCGAGCCGGACCCTGCCGCTGGCGAGGCGCCGCAGCGCGTCCGGGTAGATCCGGTGTTCGATCTCAAGGATCCGCGCGGCAAGCGTCTCCGGCGTATCGTCATCGCGAACCGCAACCGCACCCTGCATCAGAACAGGGCCGGCGTCGGTTTCGGGAATGACGAAATGCACGGTAGCGCCCGATATTTTCACGCCGGCGCGCAGCGCCTGGGCCTGCGGCTCGAGGCCGGGAAACGACGGCAGCAGCGAGGGGTGAATGTTGAGCATCCGCCCGTACCAGCGCTGCACGAATTCGGCCGTGAACAACCGCATGAAGCCGCCCAGACAAATCAGCTCGATCCGGTGTTGGTCCAGCGCCGACTGCAGCGCCGCCTCGAACGCCGCGCGGTCCTTGCCGAAGGGCTTGCTTTCGATGGTAATAGCCGGGACGCCGAATGCCCTGGCCTTTTCGAGACCGCCGGCATCGGCGCGGTTGGAAATCACCACGGCGATCTCGGCCGGAAAATCCTCTGCCGCCGCTGCCTGGATCAGCGCGGCCATGTTCGATCCGCGCCCGGAAATCAGGATTGCGACGCGGCGCTTCATGGCCTCACCATGTGAGATCGATCTCACCATGTGAGATCGAGATGACCGTTATAGACCACGCGATGTTCACCCGCGGCCGGGATCACCTCGCCCAACAGCGCAACGCTCTCGCCGCCCTGCGTGAGAATGCCGGTGACCTGTTCGATGGCATCCGGCTTCACGATGGCGATCATGCCGATGCCGCAATTGAAGGTGCGCAGCAGTTCGAGTTCGGCGATGCCCCCCTGCTCTGCCAGCCACTTGAAGACCGGCAGCACCGGCAAGCCGCGCGAGATCGATCCCGACGCCGAGATGCTTGGGCAGCACGCGCGGAATATTGTCGGTGAAACCGCCGCCGGTGATGTGGGCAAGTCCCTTGACCGCGCCGGTCTCGTGGATCGCGCGCAGGCATGATCTCACATAGAGCCGCGTCGGCGTCAGCAGCGCGCCACCCAGCGTCATGACCGGCGAAAACGGCGCCTGCGCTTCGAAGCCGAGGCCGGAGTTTTCGACGATCTTGCGGACCAGTGAAAATCCGTTGGAGTGAAGGCCCGACGAGGCGAGGCCCAGCACCGCGTCGCCGACTGCGATATCGGGCCGCGGCAGCAGCGTGCCGCGTTCGGCCGCGCCGACCGCAAAGCCCGCGAGATCGTAATCGCCGTCCTTGTAGAGCCCGGGCATTTCGGCGGTTTCGCCACCGATCAGCGCGCAGCCGGATTCGCGGCAACCCTCCGCGATCCCTGCGACGATGGCGGCGGCAGCCTCCGGATCGAGTTTGCCGCAGGCAAAATAATCCAGAAAGAACAGCGGTTCTGCGCCCTGCACCACGAGGTCGTTGACCGACATCGCCACCAGGTCCACCCCGATGCCGTCATGCATGCCGGTCTCGATCGCGATTTTGACCTTGGTGCCGACGCCATCGGTGGCCGCGACCAGAACCGGGTCCTTGAAGCCCGCGGCCTTCAGATCGAACAATCCGCCGAACCCGCCGATTTCGGCGTCGGCGCCGGCGCGGGCGGTGGCGCGAACCATCGGCTTGATCAGATCGACCAGACGATTGCCCGCATCGATATCGACGCCCGAATCCGCGTAAGTGAGCCCGTTTTTGCGGTCGATCATGGCCGATTCCAGATGATGGCGGCTGGTTACGTTGGATTCCGCTCATGTGCAATGGCTCGCAAGCGGCACACGCATATACTATGTAGACTGGAACCGGTTCACCCTACCAAGGGTCGGATCTTTCGCGAAATCAGGCCGGTAGCCGGGAAGCGCCGTGTGAGTATTCCGAACATCATTACCCTGGGCCGCATCCTGCTGGTGCCGGTCATCGTATGGGCGATTGCGTCCAACCAGATGGAATTCGCCTTCGCGGTCTTTGTCATCGCCGGCGTCAGCGACGCGGTCGATGGCTTTCTCGCCAAGCGCTTCAACATGGCCAGCGAATTGGGCGCGCTGCTCGATCCGCTGGCCGACAAGGCGCTGTTGGTCTCGATCTACATCGCGCTCGGAATCTGGGGCGCCGTGCCGCGCTGGATCGTCATCCTGGTGGTCTCGCGCGACATCATGATCGTAACCGCCGTGATCGTGTCATGGTTGTTCGGCAAGCCGATCCCGATGAAGCCGCTGATGGTATCGAAGCTCAATACGGTGGCGCAGGTGGCGTTCGCGGCGTTGGTGCTTGCGGCACTCGGCTTCGGCTTCAAGCCAGCGCCGTATGACCTCATCCTGATGGGCTTTGTAACGATCTTTACTTTGGTTTCCGTATCGCTCTATCTCGTGGAGTGGGTGCGGCACATGAGCACGATCGAAGCAAGCTAGACCCCGGCACTGGAGACTTGCGTGGCAGGTCACGTTCAACCTCGTCAGCTTGCATTTGCGTTGCCGCACGCAGAGAGCCTCACGCGCGACAATTTTCTGGAAGGACCGGCCAACGCCGCCGGCCTGGCGCTGGTCGACAGCTGGCCGGACTGGCCGAACCGGATCATGCTGCTGGTGGGACCGGAGGGCTCCGGCAAGAGCCATCTCGCCGCCATCTGGGCCGAGGAAGCGGGCGCGCGCTCGACCTCGGCGCATGCGCTGACCGCAGCCGCGGTGCCGGGCGCGCTGGCGACCGGCGCGCTGGTGGTGGAAGATTTGAAATCGTCGGATTTCGATGAACGCGCGCTGTTCCACCTGATCAATCTGGCGCGGGAGGACGAGGCGTTCGTTCTCATCACCGCGCGCCTGCCGCCGTCCGCGTTCGAGATCGAGCTGCGCGATCTGCGCTCGCGTCTGCGCGCGGTACCTGTTGTCTCGCTGTTGCCGCCTGACGACCAGCTGTTTCGCGCGCTGATCGTCAAATTCTGCGCGGACCGCCAACTGAGCGTCGATGAGACCGTGGTGAGCTATCTCGCAACCCGGATCGAGCGGTCTTATGCGGCCGTGCGGCAGGCCGTCGAGTTCCTGGACGCCGAAGCCTTGCGGCTGGGCCGGCCGGTCACCCGGGCGCTGGCGGCTGAATTGCTGCGCAATGCCTGATCCGGCGGCCTGTCTCGCATCTTGACGGCGCGGACGCCGGGAACGTCAATGTCATTGAAACGTCATCGCGATAACACATGGTTTGCGCGGCCTGTCTCGGGAAATCGCGCCGCCGCCTGTTTTGGATGGACTGAAACCTTATGGATTCCGCGCAAGCCATTGTAACTAAAGAAAAAGAAGTGGATGCCGGCGCCGCTCCAACGATGGGCAGCAGCCCTGAACGCTTCATCAATCGCGAGCTTTCCTGGCTGCACTTCAACCGCCGGGTGCTGGAGGAGTTGGTCAATCCCGGCCATCCCGCGCTCGAGCGGGTGCGATTTCTGTCGATTTCCGCCAATAACCTTGATGAGTTCTTCATGGTCCGGGTCGCCGGCATCAAGGCCCAGGTGCGGGAGGGCATCGCCGAGCGCAGTCCCGACGGACTGACCCCCGCCGAACAGCTTGTCCTCATCAACGAGACGGTTTCAAAGCTCGCCATCGACCAGCAGGCCATCTGGCGCGATCTGCGCGGCATCCTGGCCGAGGCGGGTCTCGTTCTCGTCGATGGCCGCGATGTCACCAAGACCGAGCGAGCCTGGATCGAGGATCATTTCCTCCACAATATTTTCCCGCTGCTGACGCCGCTCGCAATCGATCCGGCGCATCCCTTCCCGTTTATCCCGAGCCTCGGATTTACCGTCGCGCTGCATCTGGCCCGGGTTTCCGACGGCAAGCCGATGAACGCGCTCATTCGCATGCCCGGCAAGATCGATCGCTTCATCCGCCTGCCCGCCGGCAAGGATGCCGCGGTGCGGCTGATTACGCTGGAGCAGGCCACCGGCCTGTTCATCGGGCGGCTGTTCCCCGGCTATACCGTCAAAGGCCAGGGGGCTTTCCGCATCATCAGGGATTCCGAACTCGAAATCGAGGAAGAGGCGGAAGATCTGGTCCGGCTGTTTGAAACCGCGCTGAAGCGGCGGCGGCGGGGATCGGTGATCCGGCTCGAAATCGAAGCCAAGATGCCGGAAGAGCTGCGCGCCTTCGTGCAAAGCGCGCTGTCCACCGCCGACGACGAGGTTCTGCTGGTCGACGGCGTGCTGGCGATGAACGAGCTGTCGCAACTGACCCGGCTCGACCGCCCCGATCTCGAATTCGTGCCCTATGTACCCCGTCATCCCGAACGCGTGCGCGATCATGGCGGCGATATTTTCGCGGCGATCCGGCAAAAGGATCTGATCGTTCATCACCCCTATGAATCTTTCGACGTCGTCGTGCAGTTCCTGCAACAGGCCGCCCGCGACCCCGATGTCGTCGCCATCAAGCAGACGCTCTATCGCACCTCGAACAACTCGCCGATCGTGCGGGCGCTGGCGGAGGCCGCGGAGGCCGGAAAGTCGGTGACGGCGCTGGTCGAACTCAAGGCCCGGTTCGACGAGGAAGCCAACATCCGCTGGGCGCGCGATCTCGAACGCGCCGGCGTGCAGGTGGTGTACGGATTTATCGAACTGAAGACCCACGCCAAGCTGTCGCTGATCGTGCGTCGCGAGGGCGGCAGCCTCACGACCTATGTCCACACCGGCACCGGGAACTATCATCCGGTGACCGCCCGCATCTACACCGATCTGTCCTACTTCACGTCCGATCCGATCATCGGGCGCGACGCCGCGCGGGTGTTCAACTACATCACCGGCTATGCCGAACCCAGCGACATCGAGAAGATGGCGGTATCGCCGCTCACATTGCGCAAGCGCATGCTCGAACATATTCACGGCGAGACCAGCCATGCGCGTCACGGCAGGCCGGCCGCGATCTGGATGAAGATGAACTCGCTGGTCGACCCCGAGATCATCGACGCCCTCTACGAAGCCTCGCAGGCCGGCGTCTCGATCGAGCTGGTGGTGCGCGGAATTTGCTGCCTGCGGCCCGGCATTCCCGGGCTTTCGGAGAACATCCGCGTCAAATCGATCATCGGCCGTTTCCTCGAACATGGCCGAATCTACTGCTTTGGGATGGGACAGGGCCTGCCCGGCGCCAAAGCGGCTGTGTATATCTCGTCCGCCGACATGATGCCGCGCAACCTCGACCGGCGTGTCGAAATCCTCTGTCCGCTGCAAAATCCCACGGTGCATCAGCAGGTTCTCGAGCAGATCATGGTCGCCAATCTCAAGGATACCGAGCAGAGCTGGCAGTTATTGCCGGATGGGTCGTCAACGCGTATGAAGGCCGCGAAGGGCGAGGAGCCCTTCAACCTGCATAATTACTTCATGACGAATCCGAGTTTGTCAGGCCGTGGAAAGTCGCTTAAGGAATCTTCGCCGCGCCGCCTCACGCGCCGCACCGAGCGTCAGCATTCGTCATAACGGATCTTCCTGGTGAAGCGGCCGCGTAAACGCGCATCCAGCGTCGCGGTCATCGACATCGGATCGAATTCGGTGCGTCTCGTCGTCTATGAATTGATGACGCGCAGCCTGGTCTCCATCTTCAACGAGAAGACGCTTTGCGGGCTCGGGCGCGAGGTTCAGACCACCGGGCTGCTGGCGCCGGACGCCGTCGCCAAGGCCCTGACGTCGTTGCGGCGTTTTCGCGCCTTGTGCAGGGTGATGAAGGTCGGCCGCGTGTACGCGATCGCCACCGCCGCATGCCGCGACGCCACCAATGGCCCCGATTTCATCGCCAAGGCCGAGCGCATCTGCGGCGTCGGAATCGAAATCCTGTCGGGTCCGCGCGAAGCGAAATTGTCGGCGCTGGGCGTTGTGTCCGGCATTCACAATCCCGACGGCATTGTCGGCGATCTCGGCGGCGGGTCGCTGGAACTGATCGACGTGCGCGGCAACCGCGTTCGCAGCGGCGTGACGCTGCCGCTCGGAAGCCTCGCCTTGCAGGATCTGTCGCACAAGTCGCTGAAGCGCGCCGAACGTATCGTGAAGAACGATCTGTCCGGCGTCGCCCAGCTCAAAGCCGGCCGTGGACGCGCCTTCTATGCGGTCGGAGGAACCTGGCGTGCACTGGCGCGCATCCATATCGTCCAGAGCGGTTATCCGCTGCGGGTGATGCACGGCTATTCGATTCCGGCAGCGGACGCGCTCGATTTCGCGCGGCGCCTGCGCCGGCTCGCATCCGCAAACATGCTGGCCGATATCGAAATCGTCGCCGATGCGCGGCGGCCGCTACTGACCTACGCGGCGCTGGTTCTCGAATACATCATCCGCGTCGCGAAGCCGAAGACCATCGTATTTTCGACCTTCGGGGTACGCGAAGGCCTGCTCTACGAAATGCTGTCGCCACCCGAACGCGCCAGGGATGGATTGATCTGCGCCGCGCAGAGTCTGAACCAGCTGTTGTCGCGATCGGCGCGCCATGCCCAGGAATTGATCGAATGGACCGATCGTCTGGTGCGGGTCATAAGGTTGCGGGAAACCGACGAAGATCGCCGCCTGCGCCATGCCGCTTGCCTGCTGTCAGACATCGGATGGCGCGTGCATCCCGACCACCGCGGCGAGGAGACGCTCAATCTCATCACCAATGGGAATTTCGGCGCGATCAGTCATCAAGGCCGGGCGTTTGTCGCGCTGTCGGTGTTCTACCGCTATGCCGGCCTGAGTGAGCAAAACGAACCGCCGGCGATTATTCGGGAACTGGTGCCGCCATCGATGGTCGAGCGGGCCCGCGTGCTCGGCGCGGCATTTCGTGTCGCCCATCTGATATCGGCGGCGCGGCCGGGCGTATTGCCGGCAACCCACTTCCGAAGCCGGGGCCGCAAGCTGATGCTGGTGTTCGAGCACAGAATGGTCGATCTCGTCGCCGACCGCGTCGGCAGCCGTTTCAAGCAGCTGGCACGGCTGGTCGGCCGCTCCGGATCGATCGTGAGGCGTTAGGATCGTCGTCCGAACCTTTGAAGCCAAGGCTACGTCAGCCTGCCGACGACGCAGGATGCTCGGTGTTCTGCAGCCTGCGCTTCCGCCAGATCGATCCCGCGACCAAGACGACGATCACGCCCAGCACGGCGCAAACGAGCTCGCCGCCATTGCCACCGCTCGCAAAGCGCGGCGCCGTGCCGAACATCGCCAGCACTCCGTCAAGCGTGACGCCGACCGGACCGGCGAAGAGCGCCTGCAATTTCGGATGAACCGCTGGATCGGTGGCCATGACGTCGCCGGCGATCCAGCCCAGCAAGGCGGCGCCGGCCCACACCAAAATAGGCAGGCGATTGAGCAGCGCCATGATCAGCGCGGCCCCGGCAACGATCAGAGGAATGCTGATGGCGAGGCCGAGGATCAACAGCGGAACGCTGCCGTTGGCGGCGGCGGCGACCGCGATCACATTGTCGAGGCTCATGACGATATCGGCGACCACCACGATCTGCACCGCCGCCCACAAATGCGACGCGGATTCGACGCCTCCCTCATCCTCTTCTTCGGGCACCAGCAGTTTCGCGGCGATCACGACCAGCGCCAGCCCGCCGACCAGCTTGAGGTACGGCAGTTCCATCAACGTCACGACAATGCCGGTGAAGATAATGCGCAGGACGACGGCGGCGCCGGCGCCGAGGACCATGCCCCAAAGCCGATGGCGCGGCTCCAGTCCACGACACGCCAGCGCAATCACCAGCGCGTTGTCACCTGACAGCAGCACGTTGATCCAGATGATCTTGCCGACCGCAACCCAAAACGCCGGCTGCTGCATCTCGCCTTGAAACTGGACGGCGAACGTTGCGATGTTAGCCGGATTGAAGATGTGCAGCAGCCAGTCCACAGCCAATTCCCCCCGGGCCAGACGGCCGTCCCCACGCGGCTATTGCTTGCCGCTGCCAGAATCAATCAACCGACGATTTCGTTGCCCGAGAAAAACTGGGCGATTTCGATCGCCGCCGTCTCCGGCGCGTCGGAGCCATGCACGGAGTTTTCACCGATCGACTTCGCATGCAATTTGCGGATCGTTCCCTCGGCCGCCTTGGATGGATCGGTCGCGCCCATGACGTCGCGATGTTTGAGCACGGCGTTTTCGCCCTCGAGAACCTGAACGACGACCGGACCGGAAATCATGAAATCCACCAGCTCGCCAAAGAACGGACGCGCCTTGTGGACGGCGTAGAAGGTCTCGGCCTGTTCGCGGGTCATGCGAATGCGCTTCTGGGCAACGATCCGAAGTCCCGCCTTCTCGATCAGCGCGTTGATCGCGCCCGTCAGATTGCGCGCGGTCGCGTCGGGCTTGATAATCGAAAAGGTACGTTCCATCGCCATGATTTCATCCTTGAAAAGCGCTGTTTGCGAGTTGCGGCGCTTATATCGGCGCCATCGGGGGACGGCAAGCGACCAGGCGAAATGCGGCGGATCGCCGGCAGAGGATCGACGCCTGCGAATTACAACAATTTCACGAACATGAACCTTCTCTGAAACCAACGTCCCGGCTTCGTTCAGCTTCTCAAGCGTAGGCTTCCATCGACCGAACGCCTCACGGGTTTAGGGGGACGTTAGGGCAGTAACTTCACCGATGGCGCCGACAGCGCCGAACTTGAGGAGACGACCATGTTACGCAAACTCTCGCTTGTTGCAGTTGCCGCGGCTTCGCTTGCAGCGGCCGCGTTGGCGCCGACCTCCGCCTCTGCCTGGGGCGGTCATGGCTGGCACGGTGGTTGGCATGGCGGCGGCTGGGGCTTCGGCGGTCCCCGCTTCTTCGTCGGTGGCCCGGCCTATGCCTACGGCTACGGCGGTTGCTATGTGCGACGATTGGTCCCGACGCCGTGGGGTCCCCGCTGGCGGCTGGTAAATCGCTGCTATTGATCTCAAATCGTCCATTCCTTGATCCTAAAAGCCCCGGCTCAGCGTGTCGGGGCTTTCTTTTGCGAGTTCGAACGAATGGAACCGTCCGCAGCGTTCACTCAATTTTCACTGGAAATGCATGCAATCGGTCGACGGCGGGAAACATTTTCCATCCCTGTGACTTGGTCTGGCTGGGTCTCATTGAAATTTGAAATGGCCAAAAGCGGAACTCGTCATGAATAGCCGAATCACCGACGACGGCGAACAAATCGATCGCAGGACGAGCCGATCGATCTGCGACGCCGTGGGTGAACAGCTGCAGCGGACCCTGCGTCCGGAGTCTTCGCACCTCTCGCCCCACCTCCAGCATCTGATGGATGAATTGCGCAGGCGGGACGGCGAGGACCGCCTGAGGTCGTCGAACTAGCCTGATGAATTTTTCGGCATTGGCGGACGGCGGAGGCGAAATTTCGCTCACAAACCGGTTGCGTTTGGCGGCGGCTCCGGTGACAACCCCGCATGCTTTCAATCACCGACATATCGGTCCGGATTGCCGGACGGCTTTTGATCGATCATGGCTCCGCGCAGATCGTGCCCGGCGCGCGCGTCGGCCTGGTCGGCCGCAACGGCGCCGGTAAATCAACGCTGTTTCAGGCCATTCGCGGCGAAATGCCGACCGAGACCGGCACCATCACCATCCCTCCGCGCTGGCGCGTGGGCAGTCTTGCGCAGGAAGCCCCGAACGGGCCGGAAAGCCTGATTGAAGTCGTTCTCAAGGCAGACCTTGAGCGCGATGCCCTGCTGCGGGAAGCCGACACCGCCCATGATCCGCACCGGATCGCGGAGATCCAGACCCGGCTCGTGGACATCGACGCCCATTCGGCGCCCGCCCGCGCCGCTGCGATCCTCAACGGCCTCGGGTTTTCGACCGCGGAGCAGGCGCGGCCATGTTCGGAATTTTCCGGCGGCTGGCGGATGCGCGTCGCGCTCGCCGCGACGCTGTTCGCGGCCCCCGATCTTCTGCTGCTGGACGAGCCGACCAACTATCTCGATCTCGAAGGCACGCTGTGGCTTGAAGACCATCTCGCCAACTATCCGCGCACCGTCATCGTCATCAGCCATGACCGCGATCTGCTCGATACGTCGGTGGACCAGATCCTCCATCTGGACCGCGGCAAGCTGACGCTCTACCGCGGCACCTACTCGTCCTACGAGGAGCAGCGCGCCACGCGCGAGATGCTCGATGCCAAGCAGGCCAAGCGGCAGGACGCCGAGCGCAAGCGCCTGCAGGCCTTTGTCGATCGCTTCAAGGCCAAGGCCTCGAAGGCGCGCCAGGCCCAGTCGCGGGTGAAGATGCTGGAAAAGATGAAGCCGATCGCGGCGCTGGTGACCCAGGACGTGCGCGAGATCAGCTTTCCCGCGCCGGAGAAAATGCTGTCGCCTCCGATTATCGCCGTCGACAATGTTTCGGTCGGCTATGATCCGGAGAACCCGGTGCTGAACCGCGTCACCTTGCGAATCGACACCGACGATCGCATCGCGTTGCTCGGCTCCAACGGCAATGGCAAATCGACGCTGGTCAAGCTGCTCGCCAATCGGCTGCCGCCTTTTTCGGGCAACATCACCCGCGCCGACAAGATTTCCATCGCCTATTTTGCGCAACACCAGCTCGACGAGTTGAACGAAGACGGCTCGCCCTACGATCACGTCCGCAAGCTGATGCCGGACGCCACCGAGACCAAGGTGCGTGGGCGCACCGGCGCGATCGGCTTCTCGGGCAAGGCCGGCGACACGCTGGTCAGGAGTCTGTCGGGCGGCGAAAAAGCGCGGCTGCTGCTGGGGCTTGCGACTTTCTTCGGTCCCAACATGATCATTCTCGACGAGCCGACCAACCATCTGGACATCGACAGCCGTGCCGCGCTTGCCGAAGCGATCAATGAATTTCCCGGCGCGGTCATCATGGTCTCGCATGATCGCTATCTGATCGAAGCCTGCGCCGATCAATTGTGGGTGGTAGCCGATCATACCGTCACGACCTATGACGGCGACCTCGACGATTACCGCCGCATGGTGTTGTCGGCACGCGGCATGCGCACGAATTCGCGCGACCGCGGCGGCAATGAGCGCGGCAACGGCCGCGACAAGCCTCAGCGCAACCGGAGCGAAAAGCGCGTACCGCTGAAGCAGAAGATTTCAGACGCCGAGGCCGAGATCGCGCGCATCAACGGCATTATCTCGAAGATCGATACTGCGCTGGCGCTGCCGGATCTGTTCACGCGCGACCCCAAGCAGGCCGCCCAGCTCAGCAAGGCGCGCGCCGGTGCGGCGAGCGCCCTGCAGCGGGCCGAGGAAGAATGGCTGGCGGCGAGTTCGCAATATGACGAAGCGGCCGGCTGAGCCGATTCAGGTGCAAGTGTGCCGAGCAATGATCAGGTCGCGGCCGGCTTCTTCTTCGCTTTGGACTTTGCGGTCTTCGGCGGCGCCACCGGCTCAGGTCCACGCTCGATCGAGCTCAGGCGTCCGGCTGTGAAAGTGTAGATTCCGGCGCGTTGCCCCTTCGAATAGTTGATCACCGCCACCCGATCGCCGCGCGGGTTGTTGGAGAGATTGACGCTGTCGGGCGCGCCGATGCCGCGCACCACATCGCATTCGGTATGACCGAGCGCCACCGTCCCCGTCGTCGAGGCGGCCGGCGCCGCGGCGGCGCCGTCGGTCAACGCGTTGGCGTCCGCAGGCCCGTTCGGGGGCGCCATTCCCGGGCAAAGTCCGTCGGCGCTGACCAAATCTTCTGCCGTAACCGCCTTGTTGGGGGTCAGGGGCGGCGTGTCGATCGAAACGTTTCGGATGAACAGCCTGCCGGAGCGCGAAAACCATTCGGCATCTTTAGACAGCAGATCGGACGAAAAGAGATCAGACGTGCTTGAGCAGCCCGCCATCACGGGGGCGAACAGAAGCAACGCCAGCAGGCGCTTTCGATGACGATTTTTGTCTCGCACGATTCCTTAAGTTCCCACCCCGTCGCGTAAGCGCCTGTCCCACCATCACTTTGCGGCACGACCGTGGCTGTATGCAAGCGCGCGGACCGAAACTGCAGATTATCATTAATTTCGGCGGATCGCTATTCCCGCCGCTGCCAGCGGCCCCGCTCGTCGGCCTGCCAATAGGTGACCTCGAACCCCCGCGTCTTGCAGTCCGTCCAGGCGCCCCGCGCCGCTGCGAGCGCTTCGTCGTCCTCGCCGTTAAAAACCAGAACCATCCGATCATAGGCGTCGCAGTCCGCCGGCAAGGCGGCATTGTCGATCAGAAACCTGACATTGGCCCGGTTCGGGTTGCCCTCCTCCACCACCAGCACGATCGGCTGATCCTGCGCATCGCCGGCGCGCCAGGTGGTGTGCGGCAAAAACGAATCTTCGCGATAGGTCCATAAATGAGCGTCGAGCGCGTCGGCGCGCTCTGGCGACGTCGACTGCACGACAACCCGCCAGCCACGCTCCAGCGATTTCTCGAGCAAGGGCGGCAACACGCTTTCGAGCGACATGTTTTGCAGATGGTAGAACAGGACTTCCGTCATCGCTTGGCTTCGTAATACTCCGCGACCAGCCGCTCCAGCAGGCGAACGCCGTACCCCGAACCCCAACTGTGATTGATTTCGGTCTTCGGCGCGCCCATCGCCGTTCCCGCGATATCGAGGTGCGCCCACGGGGTGTCGTCGACGAAGCGCTGCAGGAACTGCGCGGCGGTGATCGAACCGCCATGGCGGCTGCCGGTGTTCTTCATATCCGCAAACTGCGAGTCGATCTGCTTGTCGTATTCCGGGCCGAGCGGCATGCGCCAGACCCGTTCCCCCGTCGCCAGCCCGGCCTTGGTCAAACGCTCCGCCAATTCGTCGTTGTTGGAGAACAGCCCGGCGTATTCGGTGCCGAGCGCCACCATGATCGCGCCGGTTAGCGTTGCGAGATCGACCATGAATTTCGGCTTGAACTTCTTCGCCACGTACCAGAGCACGTCGGCCAGCACCAGCCGGCCTTCCGCGTCGGTGTTGATGATCTCGATGGTCTGGCCGGACATCGACGTCACGATATCGCCGGGACGTTGTGCGTTGCCATCGGGCATGTTCTCGACAAGGCCGATGGCGCCGACCGCATTGACCTTCGCCTTCCGCGCGGCCAGCGCATGCATCAGTCCAACCACGCAGGCGGCGCCGCCCATGTCGCCCTTCATGTCCTCCATGCTTGCTGCGCCCTTGATGGAAATGCCGCCGGTATCGAAGCAAACGCCCTTGCCGATAAAGGCAACCGGCTGGTCGCCGCGCTTGCCGCCATTCCAGCGCATGATCACGGTGCGGCCGGGCTGCGTCGAGCCCTGGGCGACACCGAGCAGCGCGCCCATTCCGAGTTTCGTCATGGCCTTGACGTCGAGAATCTCGACGTCGACGCCGAGCTTGCGCAACTGGCCGGCGCGGCGCGCAAATTCCACCGGGAACAGAACGTTGGGCGGCTCGTTGACGAGATCGCGCGCGGTGATGACGCCATCGACGATGTGAGCGCTCGGGGCAAACGACTTTCGCGTAGCGTTGACATCACCGACGGCGATCGAAACGTCGGCGCGCAGGGCGGCGTCCTCGCCATCCTTCTTTTTGGTCTTGTAGCGGTCGAATTTATAGGCGCGCAGCCGGACGCCCGATGCGACCGCGGCCGCCTGATCGGGCGTCATGGCCCCACCAGGCAATTCCGCAATGATCGTCACGGCATCATTGCCAGCCTGCAGCTTGCCGGCTGCGGCGCCGCCAAGCTTGAGAAAATCGCTGTCCTTGATTGCCGAGAGCTTGCCAGCGCCGACCACGATCAGGCGCGAGACCTTGAGACCCTTCGGCGCCAGAATATCGAGCGTGGACCCGCTCTTGCCCTTGAACCGGTTGGTGTCAGCGGCGCGCCTGACCAAATCGGCCGCCGCGCCCAGCGTCTTGCGGGTCGCCGCGCCGAACTTCAACGTATCGTCGCAGAATACCACCAGAACGCCGCGCGGGGCGGTGGAAAACGGAACGAAGCCGACCTTGACGGCGTCGGGCATAGGCAAATCCTCCAAAATCAGGGCTGTCGCTGGGTCGGGAACCCGCCGGGCGGTTTCGAAATGTTCTCTTCGGCTGCGATGCACGTCCGTCAAGAGCACGGTCCGGGGCACTATGACCTGTCAGCCGCCGCGCTGCCAAGCGTCGGACGTGGCTGGGAGGCCACATAGCACGAATTATTAACCATATCCCGAGGGCGCCATGGCGCAGCCATTTTGTTGACGGATCAAAGGGATGGTAGTGAGAGAGTGAGCCGGCTGGACGATGGCGATGCGACCAAGGGGATCCCTGAGCTCGGGATTGGTCGCCAGCCGCAGTTTCGGATCGCGGGGCGGGGATCGTGCGGTAACGATGGGGTCGATCGACAGGTATATTTTTCGCACGACGCTCGCGTCGTTTGCGCTGGTTCTGGTCAGCCTGACGGGGGTGATCTGGATTACGCAGGCGTTGCGCGGCATCGACCTGATGACCAGCCAGGGTCAGACGATCGTAACCTTTCTCGGCATCACCAGCCTGGTGATTCCGGCGCTGGTGCTGATCATCTCGCCGATCGCCCTGATGATCGCGATCTCCCACACCCTGAACAAGCTCGCGACCGATTCGGAGATCATCGTGATGAATGCGGCCGGCTTCTCGCCGTTCCGGCTGTTCCTTCCGTTTCTCTATGCCACGGTCGTGGTGGCGATCCTGGTTGCTTTTATCGCCGCCTATCTTGCCCCCGACGGCATGCGCCGCATCAAGCAATGGGACGCCGAAATCACCGCGGATGTGCTCGCCAACATTCTGCAACCCGGCCGCTTCGCTCAGCTCGATCAGAACCTGACCATCCGCATTCGGGAGCGGCAGCCGGGCGGCGTACTGGTCGGCATCTTTATCGATGACCGCCGCGATCCAAAGGAACGCGTCAGCATCATCGCCGACCATGGAACGGTTCTGAAAAACGAGGGTGGTTCGTTCCTGATCCTCGAGGACGGAAATCTCGAGCGCTTCGAAGCCGGCAAGCGCGATCCCGCGCTGGTGGCGTTCGGCCGTTACGCGTTCGACATGTCGAAATTCTCGAATCAAGGCCGCGACGTCACGCTGGGGATTCGCGAACGCTACATCTGGGAACTGCTCTCGCCATCATCAGACGATCCGGTCTATCAGCAGTTGCCCGGACAGTTTCGCGCCGAGTTACATGACCGCCTGATGTCGCCGATCTATCCCTTTGCGTTCGCCGCGCTGACCTTTGCGTTCCTCGGCGCGCCGCGCACGACCCGTCAGAGCCGCAACTTTTCCATCGGCAGTTCCATCCTCGCCGTGTTCGGGCTGCGCATGGCGGGATTCGCCTGCTCGGTCATGGCGGTGAAATCGCCGCTCGCGCCGGTCGTTCAGTACCTGATGCTGGCGGCGGCAATCGGGTTAAGTCTTTGGATCATCATCTGGGGCGTCGTGGTGGAGCCGCCGGCTGCCCTGGTGGAAGCGATCAACAGATCGAACGCGCGTTTCCAGCGGCTGTTTGAGCGGCCCGCGACAGCATGAGCATGATGACCAACACGCTAGGGCGATATTTTGCCGGCCGCTTCGTGGTCTCGGCGCTCGGCGTGTTCGCCAGTATCTTCGTGCTGCTGGTGCTGGTCGATTACATCGAAATGGTCAGGAAGACGTCGGGGCTGGTTTCGGCCTCCGCGATCACGGTCGCGGAGACGTCGCTGTTCCGCGTTCCGCAATTGCTCGAAAAGATGATGCCGTTTTGTATCCTGATCGGGGCGATGACCTGCTACCTCGCGCTTTCGCGGCGGTTGGAACTCGTGGTCGCGCGCGCCGCCGGCGTCTCCGCGTGGCAGTTCATCGCGCCGGCGCTGGCCAGCGCCATCGCGCTCGGAATCCTGGCAACGGCCGCTTACAACCCGATGTCCGCCAATTTGCGCGAACTCTCCAAGCGGATGGAGGCTGAACTGTTCGGCTCCGCTCCCGGCGGCGGCATACAGGACGCATCCGGCTTCTGGATCAATCAGGTGAACAGCGACGGCCAGGCCATCATCAATGCCGCCCGCAGCGAGCAGCAGGGCGTGCGGCTGACGGGGCTGACGGTGTTCCGATTCGACACCGACTTCCAGTTCAAGGAGCGAATCGAGGCGCGCGAGGCGACGCTTGAAGAGGGACGCTGGCTGTTCAAATCCGTGCGCCGCTACTCCCTCGACGGCCCCCCTGTGGACCAGGACAGTTTCGTCCTCGCCACCAGCCTGACGCCGGCTCAGGTCCGCAACAGTTTCTCCACCCCGGAGACTGTGTCTTTTTGGCAACTTCCGGGCTATATCCGGTCCTCGGAAAGCTCCGGATTTGCGACCGCCGGGTACCGGCTGCAGTACCACAAGCTTATCGCACAACCGTTTTTGCTGGCCGCAATGGTGATGCTGGCGGCGGCCGTGAGCCTGCGGTTCTTCCGCTTCGGCGGCGTGCAAAAGATGGTTTTGAGTGGCGTGGGAGCAGGCTTTCTGCTCTACGTTCTGTCGAAAGTAACTGAGGATTTGAGCAAGGCTGAGTTGATGCATCCGATCGCTTCGGCGTGGCTGCCTGTGTGCGTGGGCGGCCTCACCGGCTTTTTGGCCTTGCTGTACCAGGAGGACGGGTAGTGGCCGTTGTCGCCGCCCGCCAGAGAAGGTCGCCTGCGTTCGGGCGGCGTACCCTTGTGCGCCGCTATGGTGCCCGCTTGGCCGCCGCTCACGCACCCGTTCTTGCACTGGTTTTCGGCATCGCCCTTGCCGGCGCGCTCGGCATTGTCACGGCAACGCCGGCGTCGGCGCAGGGCTTTACCTATAATCCGAGGCCCCCTCGACCGGTGCCGCCGCGTCCGGCCAACGACGGACAGATGCTCGTCCAGGCGGTCGAGGTGGATTACGATTACAACAATTCGCGGGTGTCGGCGGTCGGCAACGTGCAGATGTTCTACAACGGCACCAGCGTCGAGGCCGACAAGGTCATCTACGATCAGAAGACCAAGCGGCTTCATGCCGAAGGCAATATCCGCATGACCGATGCGGAGGGCAAAGTCACTTACGCCAACATCATGGATCTGAGCGACGACTACCGCGACGGGTTCGTCGATTCGCTGCGCGTCGACACCGCCGACGCGACGCGCATGGCTGCGACGCGCGCCGACCGCTCCAGCGGCAACTACACCGTCTTCGAAAACGGCGTCTATACCGCCTGCGCACCCTGCAAGGACGATCCGAAGAAGCCGCCGCTGTGGCAGGTCAAGGGCGCGCGCATCATTCACGACCAGACCGAGAAGATGCTGTACTTCGAGAACGCGCAGCTGGAGTTCTTCGGCGTTCCGATGGCCTATCTGCCGTACTTTTCGACGCCCGATCCGACCGTGAAGCGCAAGACAGGGTTCTTGATGCCGGGGTTCTCCACGGTTACGGGCTATGGGTTTGGCGTTGAAACCCCGTTTTACTGGGCAATCGCGCCCGATTATGACGCGACCTTCAACCCACGGATCACGACCCGGCAGGGCGTGTTGTTGCAGGGCGAATTCCGCCAGCGCCTGATCAACGGATCGTATCAAATCCGCGCCTATGGCATCGACCAACTGGACCCGGGGGCCTTCGCCGGTCAGCCCGGAGACCGCACCTTCCGCGGTGGCATCGATACCAAGGGCCAGTTCGCGCTGAACGACAAATGGGTGTGGGGCTGGGATGGCGTGCTGCTCTCGGACTTCTACTTTTTCCAGGATTACAGGCTGGCCCAATACAAGGATCCGCTGGGCTCGTTTCTCAGCCTGCCGACGGAAGCCATTTCCCAGCTTTATCTGACCGGTGTCGGCAATCGCAGCTTCTTCGATGTCCGCACGATTTATTATTTGAGCTATTCCGGCAACCAGTCGCAGGTGCCGGTCATCCATCCGGTGCTTGACTATTCGAATGTCATCAACCACTCGATTTTTGGCGGCGAAGTCAGCTACAAGACGAATTTCACAAGTCTGACGCGGGAGACAGCCGCCTTCGACCCGGTCACGACATTGGCGAACACCAACGGTCTGTGTGCGACGGCGTCCGCCGATCCGCTGGCGCGGTTGCCGACGCAGTGCCTGCTTCGTGGCATGCCGGGCACTTACACGCGGCTGACGGGTGAGGCGCAGTGGCGGCGATCGTTCACAGATTCCGCGGGCGAAATCTGGACGCCGTTTGCGAGCATCCGCGCCGATGCGATCGATGCCTCGATCTCGAACCAGCCGGGCGTTTCGAACTTCCTCCCGGTCGGCGACACCCAGGCCCTGCGCGTGATGCCGACCGTCGGCCTCGAATATCGCTATCCCTTCATCAATGTTCAGCCCTGGGGCACCACGACGATCGAGCCGATCGCCCAGGTCATCATTCGCCCGAATGAACCCTATGCCGGCAAGCTTCCCAATGAAGACGCGCAGAGCCTGGTCTTCGACACCAGCAATCTGTTCAGCGTCGACAAATTCTCAGGCTATGACCGTGTTGAGGGCGGCGGCCGCGCCAATGTCGGCGTGCAGGCGACCACGCAATTCGACCGCGGCGGCGCCGTCAAAGTGCTGTTCGGACAATCCTATCAGCTGTTCGGCCTGAACTCGTTCGCGGTCGCAGATGTGACCAATACCGGTGTCGATTCCGGTCTCGCGACTCCAAAATCCGATTATGTTGGCAGCGTCAACTATTCGCCCAACAGAACCTACACCTTCAGCGTGCGCACGCGTCTGGACCAGGAAACGCTGAATGTAAATCGTTTCGAGGCCGAAGGCCGCGCGAGCTTCGACCGCTGGTCGGTCAGCCTGCTGTACGGCAATTATGCCGCGCAACCGGAACTCGGATACCTGACCCGTCGCGAAGGATTGCTCGGCAGCGCATCGGTCAAGTTGGCAGCGAACTGGGTGGCGACGGGATCGGCCCGGTGGGATCTGGTCGCCAATCAGATCAACCAATACATCGTCGGCGCCGGCTATGTGGACGACTGCTTCGTGCTGGCCGCCAATTACGTGACGTCCTACAACTACTCCACACCCACCACGCCGCCCGTGCTCGGTCACGCTTTCATGCTGCAGATCGGCCTGCGGACCCTTGCCACGACGGCCACGTCAGCTGGCGGCGGCGTTGTCCAATAGAACCATGCCGGTTCGAATCGGTTGATATAGCCAACATGATCATGACGACCACATTCTCTCATCGGCTTTCGCCTCTGATCCTGGCTTGTGCCGCGGCACTGCTCTTGTTCGGTTGCGGTTCGCCGGTGCATGCGCAAACCGTCGCCGTCATGGTCAACGGCGAACCCATCACCAATTACGATATCGAACAACGCAGCAAGCTGACTTTCCTGACCACCCACAAGCCGGTCGATCGAAAGCAAGTCATCAGTGAATTGATCGATGAAAAGGTGAAGATCAAGGAAGCCAAGAAATTTGGCGTCGACCCTAGCACTTCCGATATCGATCAGTCTTACGCGGCGATGAGTTCGCGGATGCGAATCACGCCGGAGCAACTGACAAAATCCCTGGAAAGTCAGGGCATCCGGCCCGACACGCTGAGGGCACGGATAAAAGCCGAGATGGTTTGGACCAGCCTGGTCCGCGGACGATACAAGGAGAGCCTCCAGGTCGGCGAGAAGGACGTCGCCGCCGCCGTCCAGGTCAACGGCGGCGATAAGCAGGAGCCCGACGCCTTCGAATACAAGATGCAGCCGATCGTTCTGATCGTCCCGCGAGGATCCGCGCCGGCCGCCATCGAGGCGAGACACAAGGAGGCCGAAGCCTTGCGCGACCGCGTGCAGACCTGCGAGGAGGCAAATGCCTACTTCAAGTCCATGCAAAATGCAGCGATACGCGAGACCGTGACCAAGACCTCGGCCGACATACCGCTCGTTCTTCGTGAAGTGCTCGACAAGACCCCGATCGGCCATTTGACCCCGCCGGAGGTGACGAAACAGGGCGTGGAGATGGTCGCACTGTGCGGAAGGAAGCCGACTACCGTCGATACGCCGAAAAAGAAAGAAATCCGCGACAAGATGTATCTCCAGAAATACGAAGCGAAGTCGAAATCGTACCTGCAGGAAGTACGCAAAGCCGCGATGATCGAATATCGTTGACGCATGGCAAAGCCCCTCGCGCTGACTTCAGGCGAACCCGCGGGTATTGGGCCCGATATCACCATCAAAGCATGGCTGCGCCGCAACGAGCTGAAGCTGCCGGCATTCTACCTGCTCGGCGATCGCGACTTCCTCGGTAAGCGGGCGAAGGCGCTCGGACTCAAGATCGAACTCGCCGACGTTCGCCCCGAGGATGCACCGGGTGCATTCGCCGACGCATTGCCTGTCGTGGCCACCGGCCGTGCGGCGACGGCGCGGCCGGGACGACCGGACGATACCAGCGCAGACGCAGCCATGACCTCGATTCGTCAGGCGGTCGGCGATGTGATGGCCGGACGCGCCGCCGCGGTCGTCACCAATCCGATTGCCAAGAGCGTGCTTTACCGCGCGGGATTTCGCCATCCCGGTCATACCGAATTTCTCGCCGAGCTGGCGGCGACCGAGAGCCATACGCCCCAGCCCGTCATGATGCTGTGGTCCCCTGCCCTCGTCGTCGTGCCCGTGACCATCCATCTATCGCTGCGTGAGGCGATCGCGCAGCTGTCGAGCGATCTGATCGTCACGACGGCCCGCATCGTGGTCGCGGCTTTGCAGGCCCGCTTCGGCCTCGCCAATCCGCGCCTCGCGGTATCCGGACTCAATCCCCATGCCGGCGAGGACGGCTCGCTCGGCACCGAGGACCGGACTATTGTTGCGCCTGCCGTCGAAATCCTGCGCGGCGAAGGCATCGAGATCAGGGGCCCGCTGCCGGCGGATACCATGTTCCACGATGCCGCGCGCAAGACCTATGACTGCGCGATCTGCATGTATCACGACCAGGCGCTGATCCCGGTCAAGACGCTGGCATTCGAGGACGCCGTCAACGTCACGCTGGGATTGCCGTTCATTCGCACCTCGCCGGATCATGGCACGGCCTTCGACATTGCCGGCACGGGTAAGGCCGATCCGTCGAGCCTGATCGCGGCACTACGGCTGGCCGCCCGCATGGCGGCGGCACAGCCGGCATGAGCGCGATCGACGACCTCCCGCCGCTTCGCGAGGTCATTCGCCAGCATGCCCTGTCGGCTCGCAAATCGCTTGGCCAGAATTTTCTGCTGGACCTCAACCTCACCGCGCGGATCGCGCGCGCCGCAGGCCCGCTCGAAGATGCCGTGATCGTCGAGATCGGCCCCGGTCCGGGCGGACTGACGCGCGCGCTGCTGGCGTTGGGGGCGCGGCGCGTCATCGCGGTGGAGCGCGACCAGCGCGCCCTGGCGGCGCTCGAGGAGATTTCGCAGCGCTATCCGGGACGGCTGGAGATAATCTGCGCCGACGCGCAGCATTTTGATCCACGGCCGCTGCTCGGCGGCGTCCGCGCCAAAATCGTCGCCAACCTGCCCTACAACATCGCGACCGCGCTGTTGATCGACTGGCTGTCGATCGAGCCGTGGCCGCCGTGGTACGACATGATGGTGCTGATGTTTCAGCGCGAGGTGGCCGAACGCATCGTCGCGCGCGAGAACGACGAGGCCTATGGACGGCTGGGCGTGCTCGCGAACTGGCGCGCCGAGACAAAAATCCTGTTCGACATTTCTCCCGCGGCCTTCGTGCCGCAGCCCAAGGTCACCTCGTCTGTGGTGCGATTGGTGCCGCGCAGCGCGCCGGAGGCATGCGATCGCAGGGCGCTGGAACAGGTTGCTGCGGCGGCGTTCGGCCAGCGGCGGAAAATGCTGCGGCAAAGCCTCAAATCGCTGGCGGTCGATCCGGCGCGGCTGGCTGGCGCCGCGCATGTCGATTTGACGCGGCGCGCCGAGACTATTCCGGTCAGCGGCTTTGTTGCCATGGCCCGTGAATTGACCGATATACGAAACACAAAATTGAACGTGCCTTAAGGAGAAAACGCCATGGCGCTGATGCGACGCCAGTCATTGGTAAAATTCGATGCGCCGTTGTGTGAAACCATCGTCGAGACGCCGAAGCCGCTGGCCAGGGAAGTCCTCGTCCGCATCGAGCGCTGCGGGCTGTGCCATTCCGACCTGCATATCCAGGACGGTTACGCCGACCTCGGCGGCGGCAAGAAGCTCGACACCACGCGCGGCATGACGCTGCCGTTCACGCTGGGCCACGAGATCGCTGGTGTCGTCGAGGAAGTCGGCCCCGAGGTTCCGAAGGGCCTGATCGGCGCAAGGAAGGCGGTATTCCCGTGGATCGGCTGCGGCCAGTGCCGCGACTGTCTCAATGGCGACGAGAATCTCTGCATCAAGCAGCGTTTCCTCGGCGTCGCCATCGACGGCGGTTTTGCAAGCCATGTGCTGGTGCCCGACGCAAAATACCTGCTGGATTACGATCCGCTGCCGGTCAATCAGGCGGCGACCTTGATGTGCTCCGGCGTGACCGCCTATGGCGCGCTGAAGCGGCTGGTGGACCGGCCGCGGCAGCGCAACCTGCTGCTGATCGGCCTCGGCGGCGTCGGCATGATGGGGCTTTCGTTCGCGCAGGCCATGTTCAAGCAGAAAATCTCCGTCGCCGATCTGAGCCCGGCTGCGCGCGAGGCGGCATTGAAAAACGGTGCGGATGTCGCCTACGATCCCTCGGAAGCCGAAATTGTCAAACGCATCTCCAGGGAAACCGAGGGCGGATTCGACGAGATCGTCGATTTTGCCGGCAATGAAAGATCGATGGCCTTTGCGGTCTCCGCGGTCGCGCGTGGCGGCAAGATCGTGGTCTCCGGACTGATGGGCGGCAATTTCAGCCTGCCGATGGTGCAATGGATCTACAAGCGCATGACGATCGAAGGCTTCATGGTCGGAACGCTGGCCGAGGCGCATGAGTTGATGGCGCTCGCGCGCGCCGGCAAGATCAAGCCGACGCCGATGAAAGAAGAACCGATGGCCGACGTCCAGAAATGGATCGACGAATTGCGGGCCGGAAAAGTCGTGGGGCGCATCGTGCTGAAGAACTGAGGCAGAGCATCTCGCAAGCCTCGCCAACAGGGGCAGAGTGTGTAAGCCTCGCTTGAAAAGGGAGGATTCGAATGGCTCGGCGGAATCGTTCTATTGTTGCCGCTCTGGCGGCGACACTGACTTTGGTCGTGACGCCGGCGCTGGCGCAAAAACATTACAGCCCCGGCGCCAGCGACACCGAAATCAAGATCGGAACCACCACGCCCTATAGCGGCCCGGCGTCGGCCTATTCGGCCGGCGCGGTCTCCGCCACCGCCTATTTCGCGATGATCAACGAACGGGGCGGGGTGAACGGCCGCAAGATCAATTTCATCAGCCTCGACGACGCTTACAGCCCGCCCAAGACGGTGGAGCAGATCAGGCGCCTGATCGAAAGCGACGAGGTGCTGTTTCTCGTCAATCCCGTCGGCACCGCGACCAATATGGCGGTGGTCAAATACATCAATCAGAAAAAGGTGCCGCATCTTTTCATCGGTACGGGCGCGACGGTCTTCAATGACCCCGAGCACTATCCGTGGACGATGAGCTGGACGCCGCATTATGCGTCGGAAGGCGAGATCTACGCCCGATACATTCTCTCGGTAAAACCCGATGCCAAGATCGGTATCCTGTCGCAGAATGACGATCTTGGCCGCGATTATCTCCTGGGATTCAAGCGCGGGCTCGGCGACAGGGCGTCGGCGATGATCGTGTCATCGCAGACCTACAACACCAGCGATCCGACGATCGATTCCCAGGTGGTTACACTGAAGGCCTCGGGCGCGGACGTCTTTTTCATTGTGACCGTACCCAAATTCTCCGCGCAAGCCATTCGCAAGGCCTATGACATCGACTGGCACCCGCAGGAATTCGTGGTCAGCGTCGGCTCCTCGATTGCGGGCGCGATCAGGCCGGCCGGGTTTGAAGCCGCCAAGGGCATCATCTCCGCGGCCTATCAAAAGGACCCGGCCGACCCGCAGTGGAAAGACGATCCGGCGATGAAGGCCTGGAACGTGTGGATGGACAAGTACAATCCGCGCGTCGACAAGAGCGACTACTACGCGCCTTACGGCTACAATATCGGTTTCGCGGTGGTTCAGCTCCTGAAGCAGTGCGGCGACGATCTGACGCGCGAGAACATCATGAAGCAGGCCTCCCATCTGGACATGGAGTTGCCGTTGCTGCTGCCGGGGATCCGGCTGAAGACCAGCCCGACCGACCTGCGCCCGATCAAACAGATGCGGCTGGTGCGTTTCGACGGCGCGCGCTACGTGCTGTTCAGCGACGTGCTCGCAAGCGACTAACATCGCGCACGAGAGGCGCGGCGGCGTATTTCCCTGGCTGCCGCTGCGGCCTGCAAATGCGAAGGCGGGTCCAAATTAAGCCTCATGCTGCCCGGAATTGCGGCTCATTGAGACCCAACTTCTCCCGGAGATTTGCGGTGCAAAGTGTCCCGTATCATCACCCGGAGATGCAGATGTCCAACCGCACCGCGAAATTCGTGTCAGCAATCTTCGCCAGCCTTATCGCGGGCGCCCCTTTTACGACGGTATCGCACGGCGCGGTGCCCGCCGCCGACGACTGCCTATCCGCACCGAAGGGGCAAACGCCTTCGGGCGGCCATTGGTACTATCGCATCGATCGCGCCACCAAACGCCACTGCTGGTATCTCGGAGACGAGAAGGCAAAGCTGTCTCGGGTCGCGCCAAGCAATTCGGCGCCGTTGACGGACCCTGTATCGCCGCAGCAGGAAACGGCTACGCAGCGGTCGATCGCAGATGCGCACGCCGAACTGCCCTGGCCGCAGACGCGCGTCGAGCAGCAGACGAGCCTCACCCCTTGGCAGCCCAATCCAGCGGCAGCCGCGAACGCGGCGAGCGTTGAGAATAGCCAACGTGCGAATGCGTGGGACGTGAACACGCAACGATCGGTCGTCGCTTCGCGCTGGCCCGAGCAGTCGGGCGTGAGTTCGTCAGCCGGTCCAGAACCGGCGGCGGGCAATTCGGCTGCAACCCAGCAAACGAATTCAGAGGCGGCGCCAGCACCGGCCCTGGCCGCGGTCACGCTCGCCGCAGCGGACCTGTCATCTGAAAAACCGTCCGGCCCGATCCGGATGCTTTTGATCGTTATTATTGGCGCGCTGTCGTTTGCGGGCCTCATCGGAAGCGCGATTTTCAGGTTCGGCAGCAAGCGGCAGGCCGGCAGGCGCCAAATCCGCGGCGATCGCCGCGCGATCTGGGATGCGGCCGATACCGCTCGTCCATCGAGAACGGCTTATCCGGGAAGAGAGGTGTCAATGCGGAGAGTCGATATCCCGCTCAAGCCGCGTGAAGCGGATGATCCGAACGACCGGATCGCGGAAATGCTGGCGCGGCTATCCAGAAGCGCGGCGAGCTGACCGTCGAGTTATTTCTGCAGTTGCCGCTGCAACTCGCGCACGAACGTCGTCAAACCTGTGCGGCGTTCGCGCTTCAGCCGCTCGGCCTTCAGGATCGACTGCACCTCGGCAAACGCTTCATCGATATTGTGATTGATCACGATATAATCGTATTCCGCCCAATGGCTCATTTCATGGCTGGCGCGGCTCATCCGTCCCCGGATCACGTCGTCGGAATCCTGCGCGCGGGAATGCAGCCGTTTTTCGAGGTCGGCGGCGGACGGCGGCAGGATGAACACGCTGACGACATCGGCCCGCGCCTTTTCCCGCAATTGCTGGGTGCCCTGCCAGTCGATGTCGAACAACACGTCCTGCCCCGCCGACAAGGCGGCTTCGACCGGCGCCCGCGGCGTACCGTAACGGTTCTCGAAAACGACAGCCAATTCGAGCAGCTCGTTGCGCTTCAGCATCAAATCGAACTGGGTGTTGTCGATGAAATGATAGTCGCGGCCATCGACTTCGCCGGGCCGCATCGGCCGCGTGGTCGCGGACACCGACATCTTCAGGCCGGGCATCCGCTCGATCAGGAGGCGCGACAGCGTGGTCTTTCCCGCGCCTGATGGCGATGACAGCACGAACATCAGCCCGCGCCGCTCAACCCCGTCGAAGCCGCCAGCCGTCATATCTCACTCCAAATTCTGAACCTGCTCGCGGAATTGCTCGACCACGTTCTTCATCTCAAGCCCGGTGTTGGTCAATTCGAGATCGTTCGACTTGGAGCAGCAGGTATTGACCTCGCGGTTGAATTCCTGCGCCAGGAAATCCAGCCGCCTTCCGATCGGTCCGCCCTTGCCGATCATCTCGCGGGCCTGCGAGATATGCGAGGCGATGCGATCGAGTTCTTCGCGAATGTCGGCCTTCGCCGCGATCATGAGCGCTTCCTGATTGAGCCGATCGGGATCGAAGCGATCGGACGCCTCGAGCAACGCCGCGATCTGTTCGGCAAGCCGCGCCTTGATCGCGTCGGGCTTGCGGCCGGGGGCGGCCTCGGCCTTCTTCGCCAGGCGCTCGATCTCATCCATTCGCTGCGACAGGATCTGCCCGAGCGTCCCGCCCTCGCGACGGCGCATCTCAACGAGGTTAGCGAGCGCCTCGTCGAACGCCGCCGCGGCGGCGGCCTTCACAGCCTTGTCTTCCGCCTCGTCGCTTTCCGGCTCGACAACCTCGATGACGCCCTTGATCGCCAAGAGCCCGTCGATGCTCGGCGCCACCGCATCGATCTTGCCGGCGAGGACGCCGGCAACCCTCACGATCGACGCCAGCACCTCTTCGTTGATACGGACGGTAGAGGCCGCGATGGCGCGCTTGACGTTCAAATTGGCGTATACCGTGCCCCGCGACAACACTTCGCCGGCGCGCTTCTTGGCCAACGCCTCGAGATCGTCCCATCCCGGCGGCAGCCGCAGGCGCAGGTCAAAACCCTTGGCGTTGACCGACTTCAATTCCCATTCGAACGCGTAGGGTCCGCTGGCGCCGTGGCTTCGGGCAAAACCGGTCATGCTCGACAGCGCCATCGCTCAAAATTCTCCGAAGTTACGGGGTGTGAGATTCGCAAAAGAAACTGCGGGACCTTAGCGCGTATTCCGCAAAAGTGGATACCGGTTTTGCGAACAGAATACGCGCAAGTTAGCGTTTTTCGGCAAAGTGTGAGTCAGTTCCGGGTCGCGTGCGGCGCGTCCGCGCTACCGCTGAACCACCGGAGGCGTCGCCGTCGATTGCGCCGCGCCCTGCCGGTCCGGAGCGGCGCCGCGAGCGGGCTTCTTTGGCGTGGCCGGCTTTGTCGTCGTGGCGGTCGGGTTGGCGTCGGCCGGCGCACCTGCCGCGGCCGGCGGGGGATCGTCCGCCGGCTCGACCGTGTCGTTCTGAATCTGCTTTTCCATCGTCCGCAGCTTGGCGACGTTCTTCTGATGCTGGTCGTAGGTTTCAGTGAAGGCATGGCCGCCGGTACCGTCAGCGACGAAGAACAGATCGCGCGTGCGCGCCGGATTGGCGGCGGCTTCCAGCGAGGCGCGCCCGGGATTGGCGATCGGCCCGGGCGGAAGGCCATCGACCACATAGGTGTTGTAAGGCGATGGCTGCTGGATCTCGCTGCGCTTGATCGGCCGCCCCAGCGTTCCCTTGCCGCCGACAAGCCCATAGATGATGGTCGGATCGGACTGCAGCTTTATTTTTTGCCGCAACCGATTGACGAACACCGCGGCGACCCGGGTGCGCTCGTCGGCTTTGCCGGTTTCCTTCTCGACGATCGAGGCCAGCGTAACCAGCTGCTCAGGCGTCTTGATCGGAATGTCCGGATTGCGGCGCTCCCAGATTTCCGCAAGTATCCGCTTCTGCGTCTGCTGCATGCGCGCGATCACCTGGTCGCGCGTGGTGCCGCGCGGAAATTTGTAGGTTTCCGGCAGCAAGGTGCCTTCGCGCGGCATTTCCTTGACGGCGCCCGCAAAAATCTCATTTTCGGAAAGCCGGGCCACGATCTGTTCGGAGGTCAAGCCTTCGGGAATCGTGACCGCGTGCTGCACCACCTTGCCTTCGACCATGGTGCCGATGACATCGCGCAGACTGGCGTTCTTCTGAAATGAATATTCGCCGGGCTTGAGTTCCGAGCGCGCCTTGAGCGCAAACACGCTGCCGATGAACGCCCAGCGATTGTTGTCGATCACGCCTTCACGCTGCAGGATATCGGCAATGTCGGTCATCCCCGCGCGCGCCGGAATGTTGACGATCTTATCCTCCTGCAACGGCCCCGGCGCCTCGATCTTCTGTTTGCCGTAGACGTATATGCCGCCGGCGCCGATCATCAGGACCAGCACGATGGTGATGATGGCGTTGCCGACCACGACGAACGGATTGCGGGCGCGCTCGGACCGCTTTGGCGGCGGCGGGACCTGCTCGGGCTCCAGCGCAGCGCGCGGGCTCCGTGGCGAAATGGGCGGCCTTTCACTCATCGATGCAACCTAAAATCCCGTCGGTTTGATCGAGGCCTCGCGACGTTCCCGCGAGCCGCCTATAGTCTACGCCCATATCTAGGATTTATCACCGAATGCGGCGAAACGGTGGACTTCCTGAAATGAAGCGTCAGTTGGCCACGCGCTGCACGATCACGGAGGCATTGGTGCCTCCGAAACCGAATGAATTCGACAGCGCGACATTGATTTCGCGTTTGCGCGGCACTTGCGGCACGAGATCGATCGCCGTTTCCACCGACGGGTTCTCAAGATTGATGGTTGGCGGGGCAATGTTATCGCGAATCGCAAGAATGCTGAAGATCGTCTCGACCGCTCCCGCGGCGCCGAGCAGATGTCCGATCGACGATTTGGTCGATGACATCGACACCCTGGAAGCGGCGTTGCCCAACAGCCGCTCCACCGCACCGAGCTCGATTTCGTCACCCACCTGCGTCGATGTGCCGTGCGCATTGATGTAGTCGATATCGGAGGAAGTGATTCCGGACCGCTTCATGGCGGCGCTCATGCTGCGGAACGCGCCATCCCCGTCTGGCGACGGAGAGGTGATATGGTAGGCGTCCCCGGATAGGCCGTAACCGATCACCTCCGCATAGATCCTGGCGCCGCGGTTTTTCGCGTGCTCGTAGTCCTCGAGTACTACGATGCCTGCGCCTTCCCCCATCACGAAACCGTCGCGGGCCTTGTCGTAGGGGCGCGATGCCTTTTCCGGAGTATCGTTGAAGCCGGTCGATAATGCGCGCGACGCGCAAAATCCTGCCATCGACAGCCGGCAAATCGGCGATTCTGTTCCGCCCGCCACCATCACATCGGCATCCCCAAGCGCGATCAGCCGGCTGGCATCGCCGATCGCATGCGCACCGGTCGAACACGCCGTCACCACGGCATGGTTGGGACCCTTGAGGCCGTGCTCGATCGACACATAGCCTGAGGCAAGGTTGATCAGGCGGCCGGGAATGAAGAACGGAGATACCTTGCGCGGCCCGCGCTCCTTGAGAAGCAGCGCCGTATCGGCAATGCCGGACAGGCCGCCGATGCCGGAGCCGATCATGGTGCCGGTGGCGCAACGATCCTCTTCGGTGGAGGGATGCCAATCGGCATCATCGAGCGCCTGGCGCGCCGCACACATCGCGAAAATGATGAAATCATCGACCTTGCGCTGATCCTTCGGCTCCATCCACTGATCGGGGTTGAATGTGCCGTCGGAGCCGTCGCCCCGCGGGACCACGCAGGCGATTTCGGCTGGTCAGATCGGAGACGTCAAACGTGTCGATCTTTTTGGCGCCGCTTTCGCTGTTGAGGATACGCTTCCAGGTCGGCTCCACGCCACAGCCGAGTGGCGACACCATGCCGAGGCCCGTGACGACAACCCGCCTCATATCCAGCACTCCAGCCCACAATTCGCGGCCCACAACAAGAAACCGGTGGACCGCTCGACCACAGTCCGTCCGGCTTCGTCAGCACCGCGCGGGGGCGTCAGCTTTTTGCGTTCTTTTCGAGAAATTTTGTGGCGTCGCCGACCGTCAAAATCGTTTCCGCGGCATCGTCGGGAATTTCGCAACCGAATTCTTCTTCAAACGCCATCACCAGCTCGACGGTATCGAGGCTGTCGGCGCCGAGGTCGTCAATGAAGCTCGCGTTGTCGACCACTTTTTCGGGTTCAACACCAAGGTGTTCGACCACGATCTTCTTAACTCGCTCGCCAATCTCACTCATCGTTCAACCTCGTGCTTGTTCCCACTAGACCCGACCCCAAGACGATCCGAGCCATCCTGGTCGTTAAACTTTCCTTCGCAATCGCGCATAGTCTTGATTTGGCCCCACCATAGCCGACGCGGGCCCGGCGAACGACGGCAAGCTCCGCACCGCCAATATACAGGCTTTCAAAATCCTGCAAGGCGTTCTTTGCCCATCCGTTGGTGGTTCGGTTATCATACTTCCCAAGCCTTGACTATAAGCCTCAATCGGCCGTCGGAAACCGCTTTTCGCCCCGTTGGGGCGCGGCTAACCGGCTCAAATCATGACCATTCCACCATTGACGTGAATCGTCTGCCCGGTGACGTAGGCGGCTTCATTGGAGCTGAGATAGACTGCCGCCGCGGCGATATCTTCAGGCGTTCCGAGCCGCGCTGCAGGAACCTTCGAAAGGATGGTTTCGCGCTGCTTGTCGTTGAGCGCATCGGTCATCGGCGTCTTGATAAATCCGGGCGCGATGCAATTGGCGGTGACGTTGCGCTTGGCATATTCCGCACCCAGCGTCTTGATCATGCCGATCAGCCCCGCCTTCGACGCCGTGTAATTGCCCTGGCCCGGATTGCCGGTGACGCCGACGATGGATGTGATCGCGATGATGCGGCCGAACCGCTTGCGCATCATCAGTCTGGTCGCGGCCCGGGCCAGGCGGAAAGTCGCCGTCAAATTGACCTTGATGACTTCGTCCCAGTCCTCGTCGCGCAATTGCACGAACAGATTGTCCCGGGTGATGCCGGCGTTGGCGACGAGAATGTCGAGCTGGCCCATCGCTTGGTCTGCCGACGGCACCAGCGCCTCGACTTCGGCGTCGTCGGAGAGATTGCAAGGCAGCACGTGAACCCTCTCGCCGAGCTCGCCGGCGAGCGTGTCCAGCACCTCGCGCCGGGTCCCGGAAATCGCCACCGTCGCGCCTTGCGCGTGCAGCGCCTTCGCAACCGCGCCACCGATACCGCCGGTCGCGCCGGTGACGAGCGCCGTCCTGCCAGTCAGATCGAACATCAACAATCTCCTCTCGACCCCTAGGCCGAATGGGCGGCCGCCATCGCGTCTTTTGCGGCGGCAATATCGCCGGGCCCGCCGACCGAAATTCCAACCGCGCCATCGGCGATGCGCTTGACCAGCCCGCTCAGCACCTTGCCGGCGCCGATTTCGAAAAACCTGACGACACCGTGGCTCGCCATGTAAGCCACCGACTCGCGCCAGCGCACGGTTCCCGTGACCTGTTCGATCAGGCGGCGGCGGATCTCTTCCGGATCGCTAATCGGCGCGGCCAGCACGTTCGACACCAGAGGCGAAACCGGTTGCCTGATGGTGACACCGGCGAGCGCTTCCGCCATCGCGTCGGCGGCAGGCTGCATCAGCCGGCAATGGAACGGCGCCGACACCGGCAGCAACATCGCGCGCTTGGCGCCCCTGGTCTTGGCGATCTCGAGCGCGCGCTCGACGGCGGCCTTGTCGCCGGATACCACGACCTGCCCGCCACCATTGTCATTGGCGGCCTGGCAGACCTGACCCTGCGCGGCCTCGTTGGCGACAGCCACCGCGGCCTCATAATCCAGACCGAGCAAAGCCGCCATGGCGCCCACGCCCACCGGCACCGCCTTTTGCATGGCAAGGCCACGGGTGCGCAGCAGCCGCGCGGTGTCACTGATGCTGAGGCTGGAGGCAGCGGCGAGCGCGGAATATTCGCCGAGCGAATGTCCCGCAACGAACGCGGCGTCCGCCGCGACCGAGAAGCCGGCCTCCGTCTCCAGCACGCGCAGGGTAGCGAGCGAGACCGCCATCAATGCCGGCTGGGCATTTTCGGTGAGCTGCAGGGTCTCGGCCGGCCCCTCCCAGATAATGGTGGTCAGCCGTTGTCCGAGCGCCGCATCGACCTCGTCGAAAACAGCGCGGGCGGCCGGAAAGGCCTCCGCCAAAGCTTTGCCCATGCCGACCGCCTGGGAGCCCTGTCCGGGAAAAGTGAATGCCGCCGTCATCAATACCCCTGAAGTCAGCTGGAAATCGCTAAAGTTGGGCCGAAAGACACTGCAGGAGAGGGTTGTGTCAAGCCGCCGCCGGTTCCCGGCGGTCAGGCGCGACGGGCCGATTGGGCCGCTTTCCCTTGCCTTCGCGCCCAAAATCCGTATAAACCGCGCCATCCGTGGATCCCGGCCGGGAGCTGAACGGACGGTCTCAGCAATTTCACCTTTCAGGCGATGTTGATGTGGCAGGGCCAGTCGGTCCGTCGTCCCGTGCTTCCGCCTTCTGAGCATATCTCGAGTCCTTTCCGAAGGGTTCGAAGGGCTTGCCGCCGGGAACCGCGCCAACATTGGAAAGGACAGCCATGCCTCTTTATGAGCATGTTTTTCTCGCGCGTCAGGATGCGAGCACCCAGCAGGTCGAAGAACTGACCACCCAGATGACCGGCATCGTCGCGCAACTCGGCGGCAAGGTCGTGAAGATGGAAAACTGGGGCGTACGCTCCCTCACCTATCGGATGAACAAGAACCGCAAGGCGCACTTCGTGCTGCTCAACATCGATGGCCCGTCGGCGGCCGTCGCCGAGATCGAGCGGCAGGAGCGGATCAGCGAAGACGTGATCCGCTATCTCACCGTTCGCGTCGATGAGCACGAGGAAGGCCCCTCCGCGATGATGCGCAAAGCCGATCGCGACCGCGATCGCGACGACCGTGGCGGCGGTTTCCGTGGCGACCGCGATGGCGGCTTCCGGGGCGATCGCGACGGCGGCGGCTACCGCGGCGACCGTGGTCCGCGCCGGCCGCGCGACGACGTCGACGCAGCGATTGAGGAGTAAGAATCATGGCTGAAGCTGGTGCACGCCGTCCGTTTTTCCGCCGCCGCAAGACCTGCCCGTTCACGGGTCCGAATGCGCCGAAGATCGACTACAAGGATTCCAAGCTTTTGATGCGTTACGTGTCCGAGCGCGGCAAGATCGTGCCGAGCCGCATCACCGCCGTCTCCGCCAAGAAGCAGCGTGAGCTCGCGCGCGCCATCAAGCGCTCGCGTTTCCTCGGTCTGCTGCCTTACGTGATCCGGTAAAAATCCTCGATCGGCGGCATGCGTGCCGCCGATCGAAAATCTTCATAAGGCTCCCGGGTCGTCCGGTTGCCGATGGTTGGGGTTCTCAAGAAACCTCTAACCGCTCGAAAGGAGCGGGACAGCTGATGATCGCGATCGTTCTCATTGCCATAGCGGCCGGCTCTGCGTCGGCCCTGATGTTCGCCTCGATCATTTCGGGCGCGCTGATCTCGTTGCTGCTGTTTTACCTGGCGCCACTGCCGCTGATGGTGGCGGCGCTCGGATGGGGACCGCTCAGCGCCACCATCGGCGGTATCAGTGCAGCCACGGGTCTCGGCGCGATTTTCGGTCTTCGCTATTGCATCGCCTTTGCCGTCACGATCGCGCTGCCCGCCTGGTGGCTTGGGCATCTCGCTTTGCTCGGGCGGCCCGTGACCCATGGCGCCTCGTCGGGCAACGGCGCCTCGCCGGTCGCGCCGGCGCTGGAATGGTATCCGGTCGGGCGCATCCTGCTCTGGATCACCGGCTTTGCCGCCTTGACCACGATGGCGGCCCTGCTCACGCTTGGCACCGATGCCGCCACCATCACCGGCGCGATGCGGGAGGGCTTGCTGCGGATCATCGGCGCGCGCGATACGGCGTCAACGGGCGAGACCGAACGATGGATCGATGCTTTGGTGACAATCGCGCCGGTTGCGGCTGCTATCGTCGCCATGATGACGCTGACGCTCAACCTTTGGCTCGCCGCAAAAATCACCGCGACATCAGGACGGTTGCACCGGCCCTGGCCCGACCTGAAAAGCGCTGATTTGCCGCCGATGACGCTCGCGGCATTGTGCGTCGCGGTCGCGTTCTGTTTTACTGGCGGGTTGCTTGCGATCCTGGCGCAGATCGTGACCTCAGCCTTGATGATGGCTTACGCCTTCATCGGCTTCGCCGTGCTGCATACTTTGACGCTGGCGTTGAAAAGCCGCGCGCTCTGGCTCGGCGGCACTTACGCCATTGTCGTGGTGTTCGGCTGGCCTGTTTTAGCGATCGTAGTTCTCGGTCTTGCCGATGCCGTTTTCGGGATTCGTCAGCGCTACCTGCGCGGAAGGCCACCGCCGATTCCGGCGGCGTAAAATCCAACCTTCAACTCAACCCCACAGTCTTCATCAGCTAAAAGGAGAACGAATATGGAAGTCATTTTGCTGGAACGCGTCGCCAAGCTCGGCCAGATGGGCGAAGTCGTCCGCGTCAAGGACGGATTTGCCCGCAATTTTCTGTTGAAGCGCGGCAAGGCGCTGCGCGCCACCGCCGACAATCGCGCCAGGTTCGACGGCATGAAGGCCGACCTCGAAGCCCGCAACCTGAAGGCCAAGGGCGAGGCAACCAAGGTCGCGGAGAAAATCGACGGCCGCAACGTCGTGGTGCTGCGTCAAGCCTCCGAGACCGGTCAGCTGTTCGGATCGGTGAGCGTTCGCGACATCATCGCATCGTTCGAGAGCGATGGCGTCACCATTAGCCGCAGCCAGATCATGCTCGATGCGCCGATCAAGAGCATCGGCAAGCACACGATCGCCATCGCCGTGCATCCGGAAGTCGAGGTCGGCGTCACCGTGACGGTAGCGCGGAGTGCCGAGGAGGCCGAACGCATCAATCGCGGCGAGGATATCAGCACTCGTCAGGAAGATCAGGACGCAGCCGCCGAAGCGATCGCCGCCGCCGGCGAATTCTTCGACCCGGAAGCCCGCCGCGACGACGTCGAGCCGCAGAAAGAGCCGGCCTCGGAAAAATAACCCGGCTGCCTTAAAGACCTATTGCGAGATCGGCGGCGCGGGTGGTCCCGCGGGGGCCACCGGCGGCAATGGCGGCGGCGCTGAGGCCGTGACCGCCGGGGGCGCGGGCGGCGCAGCGGGTGCGGAAGGCGCAGGGGCAGGTTCCGGCATGCCGCTGGAAACAGCCGCGGACACCGCCGGGGAATCCGACGGCGCAGGGGTGACCGGGGGAACCGGATCGATCCGCGGCGCCGCGGGCTCGCCGCGGCCGGTCTCTTTCGGCGCGTCGACCTTGGCGGCCTCGGACTTGCCCTCGCCAGACGGCTTGGTGCTCTGGGGTTTGGTGCCCTCGGGCTCTGGTGTCCTCGGGTTTGCTGTCCTCGCCTTTGGCGGTTTCGCTCTTGGGCGTGTCGTCTTTCGCCGGTTCGCCCTTTGAAGGCTCATCCTTGGCAGCGTCGGTCTTGGCAGCGTCGGTCTTGGCGTCCACTTTGGCAGTGTCATTTTTGGGAGTGTCGGCTTTGGGCGGTTCTTCGCCGCCCGGCTTGCCCCTCTTGCTCAGCCTGTGCTTGGCAACCGATTTGCGGCCGTCGGGGCCGCGCTCGCTCGCAGCCTGAGCGGGAACTTGACCCTCCGTAACGGGTTTCGCGGCGTCGGGCGCCTCTCCCGGCCGCGCCAGCCGCCTGGCGTTGCGGCCCCGACGTCCGGGCTCGGCTTGCGGGAGTCCGTCGGCGTCCGGCCTGGCGGCTTGCTGCGGCTCGGCGCCGGGCCTGGCAGCCTCTTGCGCCGGTCCTGCAGCGGGGCGCAGCCTGCGGCCAAAGCGGTCGAGTTGGTCGGGCGGACCGGCGGACCTCTCCTCCGATTTCGCATCCTTACCCTGCCGGGGTTGGGTGCCGACATAACGGGTATCGGCCGCCCCGTTCGAGACCAGAAACCCGCTGAGCAGCGACGCCATCTCACCACTGGTGGTATAATGCTGGCGCAGGAAGCCCGGTAGAGATCCGGCCGGTACGGTCTTCAACAGACCACGCGGGCTCTTGTGGCAGGCTGTGCACGTGCCCGCGAAAATCTGGGAGGGGCTCTTGCCGGCCTCAAGATTTTGCGCCTGCACCGGGATCACCGCGAAACAGCCGATCAGAAGCATCACCGTCGCTGAACTGAGCGCTCGGCTCGACATTCCCTATTCTCCAGATGCGGTAATCGCTCGCAACGTCTCTCATCCGACATTGGCGGCGGCGGTCACCTTTTAGCCGATTATCCCGCGAATGGAAGCGCACATATGACGCAACCGCGTGAACGCGAGTAACGTAACCGCGTGAAAGCGAGCGGTCGGAATATCCGCTTTGTGTACAACGCACTAGCGCACTGGAACCTTCACTACTAAGATGTCGTTGAGACACTTCGGAACCATTCTGTTCCGTATGCCTCGGGTGTGACGGCCGTTACGTTGGCATCTACGGGATCGCTCAGTTTGGTGGTTTCGATGGACCGTTTGTTACGCTATTTCCTGCAGCAGTTCATTCGCCGCGGCGCGATGACGTTTACCACTGCGAGCGGGGCAAAATTTAGCTGCGGCGACGGGACCGGCGCGCCGGTCTGCGTGCGATTCCTCACCACCGACGCCGAGCGCAGGGTGCTGCTCAACCCGGAACTTGCGCTGGGCGAGGTTTACATGGAGGGCACTTTCGTCGTCGAGCAGGGCTCGATCGCGGATGCGCTGGCGATCCTGCTGGATCAGCCGGAAATATTGCCGCGCTGGGCCAAGCTGCAATGGTGGCTGCGCTATCTGGTCAGGCATGCCCGGCAGTTCAATCCGCGCGATCGTGCGAAGAACAATGTCGCGCGCCACTACGACCTCGACGGGCGGCTCTATTCCCTCTTCCTCGATGCCGACAAGCAGTACAGCTGCGCTTATTTTGAGACGCCGGACGCGACCCTCGAGGACGCCCAGCTCGCCAAAAAGCGCCATCTTGCCGCCAAGCTGTTGATCGGCCGCGGCGACCGTGTGCTCGACATCGGCTCCGGTTGGGGAGGTCTTGGCCTGTATCTGGCCGAAATGACCGGCGCCAATGTCACCGGCGTCACGCTCTCGACCGAACAATTGCAGGTATCGAACGCCCGCGCGGCTGAGAAAAATCTGTCGCGATCGGCGAAGTTTTTCCTCGAGGACTATCGCGACGTCTCCGGCCCGTTCGACCGCATCGTGTCGGTGGGCATGTTCGAACACGTCGGCGTCGACTTCTACGAGAAGTATTTCAGGCGATGCGCCGAGCTTCTCACCGACGATGGCGTCATGATGCTGCATTCGATCGGCCGCTCCGCCGGACCCGATGTCACCAATCCCTGGATTGCGAAATATATCTTCCCCGGCGGCTACATTCCGGCGCTTTCCGAAGTGATCCCCGCGATCGAGCGCGCCGGGCTTCTGGTATGCGACATCGAAATCCTGCGGCTGCATTATGCGGAAACGCTGAAGGCGTGGCGCGAGCGTTTCATGGCGCGGCGGGAGGAAGCGGTGCAGCTCTATGACGAGCGCTTCGCACGGATGTGGGAATTTTACCTGGCGTCCTCGGAAATGTCGTTCCGCAAGCAGAACCTGATGAATTTCCAGATCCAGCTCACCAAGCGCCAGGGCGTGGTGCCGATGACGCGCGATTACATCACGCAGGAAGAAGCGAAACTGCGCGGGATCGAACGCGGCCAGCGGCCGCGGCTGCAGATTGCAGGCGAATAAGCCGGCGCAAGCAGCCCAAGACCTAGTTTCGCAAGCTGAAATAGGAGCCGCAATAAGGGTATGGCGATGCCGGCCGCGCAAGCTGCGCGCTCACGGCAGCCAGCACCGATCGATCGCACGGCACCGCGCGGAACTCCGGACGAGAAACCTCTTCCATGGCATCGATCAGCATCGACAGCCATAGTTTTTCGCCGTCTCCGGATTGCCAAGCCTGAAGTCGCTGGACCATCGCCTATCCCTGCCTGAACCGGCTCGCAAAACCTTGCCGTTACCAATCCCGATATCGCCAACCCGTTCCCGGCGAGCCTACGTTAAAGAAAATCCACCGAATGTGATCTGCTTCACAAAAGACTCTGGCAGCCCGCCCTAAACCTCCGAAATGGCCCAGAAAACCTACCCATCATCGTTCGATCCGCAGCCCGGCCTCGGCACCGACTACGCCCTGATCGCCGCCGGCGTCGCAGCAGCCCTGATCGCGCTGATCTATCTCATTCTGATTTGATTCAGCGCTGAGATGGTGCGCCGGGACGCTCGTCGCCTCTGGGCATGAGTATGCCCGCACGGGAACAAGGTTCAGTCCGCGCCTGAATTTTCCGGTGTTCCATTGGGCGGGCGGGTAATGTCGCCCGACTGCTCCCGAAAACCCGTCAAGCGCCAATCCGCCGCAGCAGCGGGATTCCCGGCGCGCGTTGTGTGAATCGGGCATAAGGCGCGTTGGCGCTTTCACCATGCCCGGGAGAGGCGCTTTATCGCCGCCCAACCCAAGAATCCAAATAACGACCAAATGCGAAGCATAATCTAACCCATGGCCACACTTGATTCGAACGTTCTGAAACTCGCTCCCGATCCGGGAACTCCGGCCTATCGGAGCGCACCGCACAATATCGAGGCGGAACAGGCGCTGCTCGGCGCCATCCTGGTCAACAACGACGCGTTCTATCGGGTGTCGGATTTTCTGGAGCCGAAACACTTCTTCGAACCGATCCATCAGACGATCTTCGAGACCGCCGGCAGCCTGATCCGGATGGGCAAGATCGCGACCCCGGTCACGCTGAAGACCTTCGTTCCGGCCGAAACCGACATCGGCGGCATGACGGTTGGCCAATACCTCGCGCGGCTGGCCGCCGAAGCCACCACCATCATCAATGCCCAGGATTACGGACGTACGGTCTATGAGCTGGCGCTGCGCCGCGATCTGATCCGGATCGGCGAGGACATGGTCAATGTCGCCTTCGACGCGCCGGTGGATTTTGCGCCGCGGGCGCAGATCGAGGACGCCGAGCGCAGGTTGTACGAGCTGGCCGAGTCCGGCCGCTACGACGGCGGCTTCCAGCGTTTTGCGCAGGCGCTCACGGTCGCCGTCGATATGGCGGCAAAAGCCTTCCAGCGCGACGGCAAGCTGTCGGGCATTGCCACGGGCCTGCGCGATCTCGACGTCAAGATGGGCGGCCTGCAGCCGTCCGATCTGATCATCGTCGCCGGGCGCCCGGGCATGGGCAAGACCGCGCTTGCCACCAACATCGCCTACAACGTGGCCAAGGCGCATCGCGCCGAAGTCCAGGCCGACGGCACCATGAAGTCCGTCAATGGCGGCATCGTCGGCTTCTTCTCCTGCGAAATGTCCGCCGAGCAGCTCGCCACGCGTATTCTCGCCGAACAAACCAGTATCGCGTCGAGCACGATCCGCCGCGGCGGCATTACCGAGACCGACTTCGAGAAAATTCGCGACTATTCGATCGAATTGCAGTCGCTGCCGCTCTTCGTCGACGAGACCGGCGGGCTTTCGATTTCGCAACTTACGGCGCGCGCGCGCCGGCTGAAGCGGCAGAAAGGCCTCGATCTCCTGGTGGTCGATTACATTCAGCTGTTGCAGGGATCGAGCCGGCGCTCCGACAACCGCGTGCAGGAAGTCACGGAGATCACCACCAGCCTGAAGGCGCTCGCCAAGGAATTGAACGTGCCCATCATCGCGCTGTCGCAGCTGTCGCGTCAGGTCGAGAGCCGCGACGACAAGCGCCCGCAATTGTCGGACTTGCGTGAATCCGGCTCGATCGAACAGGACGCCGACGTCGTGATATTCGTGTTCCGCGAGGAATATTACCTCGCCAACAAGGAACCGCGGGTCGGTACGCCGGAATACGAAAAATGGCAGCTCGACATGTCGCTGGTGCACGGCAAGGCCGAGGTCATCATCGGCAAGCAGCGCCACGGCCCCACCGGCACGGTCGAACTGCAATTTGAAGGCCAGTTTACGCGATTCAGCGATCTGGCGCATGACAGCCATTTGCCCGATCGGATTTGACGAAACCGTTGCCCGGTTGAACCGGCGGGCGGCTGCGCGTAAAACTGCCGCATGAACATCGTCTCCGACCCGAAATCGGTCCCGAGCGGCTCCCTGCTCTCGCCGGAAGCCAACCAGGCGGCGGCGTTCGCCGCGGCTACCGCCAGCGCCACCGGCGTGCTCACGGTCGATCTCGACGCCATCGTTGCCAACTGGCGCAAGCTTGAGAAAACCGCGGTTCCGGCCGAATGCGCCGGCGTCATCAAGGCCGACGCCTATGGCTGCGGGGTCGATCCGGTCGCGCGTGCGCTGGACGCTGCCGGCTGCAAGACGTTCTTCGTCGCCACCCTGGATGAAGCCCGCGCCGCGCGCGCGGCGGTGCCGTCGGCGGCGATCTATGTGCTCGACGGCTTCTTCCAGAACACCGGCGAGGCGTATGCGAAGATCGACGCCAGGCCCGTGATCGGCGATCTCAACGAGCTTGCGGAATGGGACGTGTTTTGCCGGCGCTCCGGCTGGGCCGGCGGCGCGGCCATCCATATCGACACCGGCATGAACCGGCTCGGCCTGACGGTTACGGAGGCGCAAGGCATCATTCCCAGGATCAATGCCGGCGATCACGGCATTACGCTGGTCATGAGCCATCTCGCCTGCGCCGAGAGCCTCAATCATCCGCTCAACGCCAAACAGCTCGCGACCTTCCGCGAGATCGCCAGCCTTTTTTCCGGCGTGCCGGCGTCGCTGTCGAATTCCTCCGGCATTTTCCTCGGGGCCCAATTCCAGTTCGAGCTGGTGCGGCCGGGAGCTGCGCTCTACGGCATCAATCCGACGCCCGAGGCCGACAATCCGATGCAGCCGGTGGTCGATCTGAAAGCCCGCATCGCGCACATCCGCAATGTCGAGAAAGGCGAGAGCGTCGGCTATGGCGCAACATGGACCACGCGACGGCCGACCAGGCTCGCGATCGTATCGGCCGGCTATGCCGACGGATATTTCCGCGCCGGCGGCAGTAACGACGGCACGCGCGGCGCCGAGGTGGTGGTCGCCGGCAAGCGCTGCCCGGTGGCGGGCCGCGTCTCGATGGACCTGATGGCCGTCGACATCACCGATCTGCCGAATAACGCCGTGCGGCGCGGCCACATGGTGACGCTGCTTGGCGAGGGCATCACCGTCGACGAACTCGCGCATCACTTCGGCACCATCGGCTACGAAGTGCTCACCAGCCTCGGCCCGCGCTATGCGCGGTTCTACAAGGGCGGCGCGGCCACGGTCGAGCCCACCTCCGCGGCATCGGCCTGACGTTTTTAGTCAGGCCATGAAAATCGCAACGTTCAACATCAACAATATCAACCGGCGCCTGCCCAACCTGCTGCGATGGCTTCATCAGGCGAAGCCCGACGTCGTTTCATTGCAGGAACTAAAATCGACCGACGATGATTTTCCGGTTTCCGCGATCAGCAAGGCCGGCTACGGCGCGGTCTGGCGCGGGCAAAGGACCTGGAACGGCGTCGCCATCCTGGCGCGAAACGCCGATCCGGTGCTGATCAGGACCGAGCTGCCCGGCGATCGCGACGACCGCGAGGCGCGCTATATCGAAGCCGCCGTCAACGGCATCATCGTCACCAGCATCTATCTGCCGAACGGCAATCCGCAGCCCGGGCCGAAATTCGACTACAAGCTCGAATGGTTCAGGCGGCTTAAATCGCACGCCGCGAAATTTCTAAAACAGGAGATTCCCGTGGTGCTGGCCGGCGACTACAACGTCGCGCCGACCGAACTCGATATCTATCCGACGCGGTCATGGGACAAGGATGCGCTGATCCAGCCGAAGAGCCGCGCCGCCTTCAAATCGCTGGTGGCGCAAGGCTGGTGTGACGCGATCCGCACCCTCCATCCGTCAAAGCCGATGTACACGTTCTGGGATTACAAGCGAAACCGCTGGCCGCGCGATGCCGGATTGAGGCTCGATCATCTGCTGTTGAGCCCGGCACTTGCGCCGCGCCTGATCAAGGCAGGCGTCGACCGCAAGGTGCGAGGCGAAGAAGGCGCCAGCGACCATGCGCCGGCGTGGATCGTGCTGCGCTAACGCGGTCGTTGCGACCCACTGCTTTGCGACCCGCCGCTTGTCCCCTCATGGTGAGGAGGCGCTCTTGCGCCGTCTCGAACCATGAGGCCTAACTGCGATTCTCCTCATCCTTCGAGACGCGCGCAAAAGCGCGCTCCCCAGGGATGAGGAGGCACCGTGCCGGCTTTCGCGGAGACAAGACCTTTGAGCTTCCTCTTCGTCCTCGCGGTCGGGCTTCTCGCCGGCACCATCTCAGGCATCGTCGGCACCGGCTCGTCGATCATGCTGATGCCGGTACTGGTCTATCAATACGGACCGAAGCAAGCCGTGCCGATCATGGCGGTCGCTGCCGTGATGGCCAACCTGTCGCGCATCCTCGCCTGGTGGCGCGAGGTCGACTGGCGTGCCTGCGCCGCCTATTCGATCACCGGCATTCCGGCCGCGGCGCTTGGCGCGCGCACGCTGCTGGCGCTGCCCTCGCGCGCCGTCGATATTTCGATCGGCCTGTTTCTGATCGCGATGGTGCCGGTGCGGCACTGGCTCGCCCGGCACGAACTCAAACTTTCGCTCTGGCACCTTGCGATCGGCGGCGCCGTGATCGGCTACCTCACCGGCATCGTGGTTTCGACCGGGCCATTGAGCGTGCCGCTGTTTCTGTTCTATGGCCTCACCAAGGGCGCGTTTCTCGCCACCGAAGCGGCGAGTTCGCTCGGCCTCTACTTGAGCAAATCGGTGACCTTCGAGCGGTTCGGCGCGCTGACGCCTGATGTCGCGCTCAAGGGCCTGATCGCCGGCTCGTCGCTGATGTTCGGCGCCTTCATCGCCAAGCGTTTTGTGCTGCGGCTGGAGGCGGACATGTTTCGGCTGGTGATGGATGGGATCATGCTCGCGGCCGGCCTTTCCATGCTATGGAATGCAGCGCAATCGACCTAAACAGCGACTCACCCCTCTCATGGCCAAATCCACCCTCTCCTTCGTCTGCCAGAACTGCGGCGCGGCGTATAACCGCTGGCAGGGCAAGTGCGAAGCCTGCGGCGAGTGGAACACGCTGGCCGAGGAAGACACGACCGGCGCCACCACGATGCCGGTCTCTGTCCGCTCCAGGCGCAAGGGCCGGCTGTTCGCGCTGGAGACATTGACCGGCAAGAGCTTTGAAGCCCCGCGCCTGCCTTCCGGGATGGCCGAGCTCGATCGCGTCACCGGCGGCGGTTTTGTCAGGGGCTCGGTGCTGCTGGTCGGCGGCGACCCCGGCATCGGCAAATCGACGCTACTCACGCAGGTCACCAGCCTGTTGGCGCGGGCCGGCCATCGCGCGGTCTACATATCCGGCGAAGAGGCCGTGGCGCAGGTGCGGCTGCGCGCCGAGCGTCTTGGGCTAGCGGACGCGCCGGTGCAGCTCGCCGCGGAAACTTCCGTCGAGGACATCGTCTCCACATTGTCGGAAGGACCGGTGCCGCGCCTGATCGTGATCGATTCGATCCAGACCATGTGGACCGACACGGTGGAATCCGCGCCGGGCACGGTGACGCAGGTGCGCGCCTCGGCGCAGGCGCTGATCCGGTTTGCAAAAAAATCCGGCGCCGCGATCATCCTGGTCGGCCACGTCACCAAGGACGGCCAGATCGCGGGACCGCGCGTGGTCGAGCACATGGTCGATGCCGTGCTGTCGTTCGAGGGCGAAGGCTCGCAGCAATTCCGCATCCTGCGCGCGGTGAAGAACCGTTTTGGACCCACCGACGAAATCGGCGTGTTCGAGATGACGGGCCTGGGCCTGCGCGAAGTCCCCAATCCGTCCGAGTTGTTCCTGTCGGAACGCGATCTCGGCAGTCCGGGCACGGCGGTATTCGCAGGGATCGAAGGCACCCGCCCGGTGCTGGTGGAACTGCAGGCGCTGGTGGCGCCGACCTCGCTCGGCACCCCGCGCCGCGCCGTGGTGGGCTGGGACCCGAGCCGGCTGTCGATGGTGCTGGCGGTGCTGGAGGCCCATTGTGGCGTGAAATTGTCAGGCCATGACGTCTATCTGAACGTGGCCGGAGGCCTGCGGATCCAGGAACCCGCGGCCGACCTTGCCGCCGCCGCCGCCCTGGTGTCGTCGCTGGTCAATGCGCCGCTGCCGACGGATGCGGTGTATTTCGGCGAGATTTCGCTGTCGGGCGCGGTCCGGCCGGTGGCGCAGACCTCGGCCCGGCTCAAGGAAGCGGCAAAACTCGGATTCGGCCGCGCCGTACTGCCGGAATCGGCCCGCGGCGAGGCCGGCGGCGACGCGGGAATGGTGCTGAATACCGTCGGCGGATTGACCAGCCTGGTCGCGGATATCGCCGCGCGCGGCACGCCCAGGGGCAACCGGGAGGGCGCAACGGCGGAGAAAAATGCCACACCTGCGAGATTCCGGCGCCAGGAAGGCTAGCCGGGCGTGACCTTAACCACCCTCGCCGCTATACAACCCGCGCGCAGGGGCGGGCTGGAACGATTTTCCGGCCTTGCGGGACCTGCCATATGACCGTCACCTAAGGCGGCACCGACACGCCGATTCGCGGTTTTGATGATACGAGCGGACCTGACCAGCCGATGCCGATAACGATACTCGATCTCGTCCTGCTCGCCGTGATGCTGATCTCCGGCCTGCTCGCGATGGTACGCGGCTTCATGCGCGAGATCCTGTCCATCGCGGCCTGGGGCGCGGCGGCGCTGGTCACGCTCTACGCCTATTCGAAGCTGCTGCCGACCGCCAAAACCTACTTCAACAACGATACCGTCGCGAGCATTGTGGTGGTCGCCGGCGTGTTCGTCGCTACCCTGATCGTGGTGTCCGTTGTCACCGTGCGGATTTCCGACATGATCCTGGATTCCCGGATCGGCGCGCTCGATCGCACGCTCGGCTTCCTGTTCGGACTGGCCCGCGGCCTGCTGATCGTCGTCGTCGCGTTCCTGTTTTTCAGCTGGCTGGTCCCGGACAAGCAGCGGCCCGATTGGGTGACCGGGGCGAAGTCCCGGGTGGTGCTGCAGGGAACCGGCGATTGGCTGATGTCGCTCTTGCCGGATGACCCCGAAAACACCATTTTGAAGAGATTCAAGAAGAATAAACCAGATGATGAACAAACTGACACCGAGCCGGCGGCGCCAGCATCGGGTGATGGCTACAGCAAACCTGCCCGCGACAGCCTGAAAAAGCTGATCGAGAAGCCCGCGGGACGTTGATTTTTCGGCCACAAAGAGAGGCGCGATGGACGTGATACAGAGCCCTTCCGATGACGCCGCCGCACAACGCGATCTGAACCTCGACCGGAGCGATCCGGACTTGCTGGAATCCGACCTTGAAGGCGACACGTTGCGCGAGGAATGCGGCGTGTTCGGCATCTTCGGTCACCCCGAGGCCGCCGCCATCACCGCGCTCGGATTGCACGCACTTCAGCATCGCGGCCAGGAGGCCGCGGGCATCGTCTCCTTCGACGGAACCCGATTTCATTCCGAGCGCCGGCTGGGCCTGGTCGGCGACACCTTCTCCCGCCGCGAGGTGATCGATCGCCTCCCCGGCAATGCCGCCATCGGTCATGTGCGCTACTCGACCACCGGCGCAACCATCCTGCGCAACGTGCAACCGCTGTTTGCCGAACTCAATGCCGGCGGTTTCGCGGTCGGCCATAACGGCAACCTCACCAACGGCCTGACGCTGCGCCGTGACCTCGTGCGCAACGGCGCCATGATGCAGTCCACCACCGACACCGAAGTCATCCTGCATCTGGTGGCGCAGTCGAAGCGCAACCGCTTCATCGATCGCTTCATCGAGGCGCTGCGCGCGATCGAGGGCGCCTATTCGCTGGTGTCGCTGACCAACAAGAAGCTGATCGGGGCGCGCGACCCGCTCGGCATCCGCCCGCTGGTGCTGGGCGAACTCGGCGGCTGCCCGATCCTCGCATCGGAAACCTGCGCGCTCGACATCATCGGCGCGAAATACGTCCGCGACGTCGAGCCCGGTGAGATCATCGTGTTCGACGAGCACGGCGCGCAAAGCCACAAGCCGTTTCCGCAAAAGCCGCCGCGGCCCTGCATCTTCGAATACATCTACTTCTCGCGGCCGGATTCCATCGTCGGCGGGCGATCGGTGTATGAGGTCCGAAAAGCCTTCGGCGCGCAGCTCGCGCGCGAAAGCCATGTCGAGGTCGACGTCGTGGTGCCGGTGCCGGATTCCGGCGTGCCCGCCGCGGTCGGCTACAGCCAGCATTCCGGCGTGCCGTTCGAACTCGGCATCATCCGAAACCACTACGTCGGCCGCACCTTCATTCAGCCGACGCAAAGCGTGCGCGAACTCGGCGTGCGCATGAAGCATAATGCCAATCGCGCCGCGATCGAGGGCAAGCGCATCATCCTGATCGACGACTCGCTGGTGCGCGGCACCACCTCGAAAAAGATCGTCCGCATGATGCGCGACGCCGGCGCGCGCGAGGTCCACTTCCGCCTCGCTTCGCCGCCGATCATTCATCCCGATTACTACGGCATCGATCTGCCGGACCGTGGCGGACTGTTGGCTGCGACCCACAATCTCGAGGAAATGCGCGAAATCATCGGCGCCGATTCGCTGGCGTTCCTGTCGATCGACGGCATGTATCGCGCCATGGGCGAGCCCGGCCGCGATCCCGCCAATCCGAAATTCTCCGATCATTGTTTTACCGGCGCCTATCCCACGCATCTGACCGACCAGACCCAGGTCGAGCCGCAGCCGCGGCAACTGTCGCTGCTGGCAGAAGCGAGCTGACGGTGGTCTCTCGTCGTCCCTGCGAACGCAGGGACCCATAACCACCGGCTTTCGTGGTCCGAACAAGATTAGACACGAGCGCCTTCTCCCATCATAACCGTCACGGCGTATGGGTCCCTGCGTTCGCAGGGACGACCGTGGAGAGATCGCGTTGATGACAGCACCCCTCGCCTCCCGTATCGCTCTGGTGTCAGGCGCATCGCGCGGCATCGGCTATGCCACCGCGCGTGCGCTGGCCAAGGCCGGTGCCCATGTGGTTGCGGTGGCGCGCACCCAAGGCGGGCTCGAAGAGCTCGACGACGAGATCCGCAAAGATGGCGGCAGCGCGACCCTGGTGCCGCTCAATCTCACCGACTTCGACGGCATCGCCCGGCTTGGAGCTGCGCTGCACGAACGCCACGGCAAGCTCGACATTCTCGTCGGCAATGCCGGCGTCGCCGGCCCCTCCTCGCCGCTCGGGCATATCGAGCTGAAACCCTGGAACGACGTGATGGCGGTCAACGTGTCCGCGAACTTTCAGCTGATCCGTTGCATGGAGCCGCTGTTGAAGAAGTCCGACGCCGGCCGCGCGGTGTTCGTCACCTCGGCCGCCGCGAGCAAGGCCCGCGCCTATCTCGGTCCCTACGCGGCCTCCAAAGCAGCGCTGGAAACGCTGGTGCGGGTCTGGGCCCAGGAAACAGCGAATACGCCGATCCGCGTCAACCTGTTCAATCCCGGCCCGATCCGGACCCGCATGCGCGCCACGGTGTTTCCCGGCGAAGATCCGTTGACGCTCGATACGCCGGACCAGGCCGCCGAACTCATCGTGCCGATGTGCACGCCCGACTGGACCGAGACCGGAAAGCTTTATGACTACCCGACCCGCACATTGATGAATTTTCGCGCGCCGGCGTAGCATCCCGTCATTGCGAGGAGCAAACGGCGAAGCGCGAAGCAATCCGATTCTTTTTCGGACTGAAGCATGGATTGCTTCGCGGAGCCTGGCATCGGGCGCGCATTCGCGCGACCCGTTGGCTCGCAATGACGGTTTCAAGCCGTTGACTCCCGAACCTCTCCGCTATTCACTGACCGCCAAGCGGGAAAACCCGCAGCAAAAATACGGGAGGATGCCATGACGCCGATGCAAGATCGCGGTTATCGGAAACGTGCCGTCGCAGGTCTATTCAAAATCGTTTCCGCTTGCATCGCGTCTGCCGTGCTGATCGGCGCGTCAGCGCTTCCACGCACAGCCCAAGCCGGCGACATTCCGACCTTCGCGGTCGATGCGGCCTGGCCAAAGCCGCTGCCCAACAACTGGATTCTCGGTCAGGTCGGCGGCATCACCGTCGATTGGCAAGGGCACATCTGGCTCATCCATCGCCCGCGCTCGCTGACCGACGACGAGAAGGGCGCATCGCTGACGCCGCCGCGCTCGAAATGCTGCGTGTCGGCGCCGCCGGTGCTGGAGTTCGATACCGACGGCAATCTGTTGCGCTCGTGGGGCGGCCCCGGCGAGGGCTATGAATGGGTCGGGCGCGAACACGGCATCGAGGTCGACGAGCGAGGTTTCGTCTGGGTCGGCGGCAATGCCGACAACGACAACGCCATTCTGAAATTCACCCTCGACGGCAAATTCGTGATGCAGATCGGCAAGATCGCGCCGAGCAAGGGCAGCAACGACACCACGCAGCTCGGCAAGCCCGCCGAGACCGCCATCGACAAGGACGCCAACGAAATCTACGTCGCCGACGGCTACGGCAACCGTCGCGTGATCGTGTTCGATGCCACCACCGGCGCCTACAAGCGGCATTGGGGCGCCTATGGCAAGCCGCCGAATGATGACAAGCAGCCGCCTTACGATCCGAAAGCACCGGTATCGCAGCAGTTCGCCAACCCCGTGCACTGCGTGAAGCTCGCCAATGACGGCCTGGTCTACGTCTGTGACCGCATCAACAACCGGATCCAGGTGTTCAAGAAGGACGGCAGCTTTGTCAAAGAGTGGTTCTTCGAGAAGAACACGCTCGGCAACGGCGCGGTGTGGGATATCGCGATCTGGCCGGATCCGAAGCAGACTTATCTGCTGAGCGCCGATGGCGAGAACAACGAGATCCGGGTCCTGAAGCGCGAGGATGGAACCGTCGTCGGCAGTTTTGGGCGCAGCGGCCGCAACGCCGGGCAGTTTCACTGGGTACATGCCATGGCGGTGGACGCCAAAGGCAACGTTTATACCGCCGAGGTCGATAACGGAAAACGCATCCAGAAGTTCAAGCTGACCTCGGACGCTCTACGATAGATGCATTGCCGCGCGGCGCCGGAAGGACTATCGGAAAGGCAGATCGTCTGGTCGATCAAGCCCTTGGCGAGGCTCCTGAAAAGAGCGCCGCCAGGCGTCAACATCTGGAGGAATAACAATGAGGACAACACTCGCGCGGCGCTATGCCGCGCTTATCGCATGCGCCGGATTGGCGCTCGCAACGCCTGCGCTGGCGCAGGACAAGACGGTCAAGATCGGCGTGTTGAATGACATGTCGAGCCTGTATGCCGACATCGGCGGACCCAACTCCGTGGTCGCCGTCAAGATGGCGGTCGAGGATTCCGGCCTCACCAAGAAGGGCTGGAAGATCGACGTCGTAAGCGGCGACCATCAGAACAAACCCGACGTCGGCGTCAACATTGCGCGGCAATGGATAGACAGCGACAAGGTCGATGCGATCGCCGACACGCCGAACTCCGGCGTCGCATTGGCGGTGAGCAACCTCGTCAAGGAGAAGAATGCGGTGCTGCTCAATTCCGGCGCCGCCACCGCCGATCTCACCGGCAAGGCCTGCACGCCGAACACGATCTCCTTCACCTATGACACCTACATGCTCGCCAACGGCACCGGCAAGGCGCTGACCAAGGCGGGCGGCAACAGCTGGTTCTTCCTGACCGCCGATTACGCGTTCGGCCATGCCCTGGAGCGCGATACCTCCGCGGTCGTTACCGCCAATGGCGGCAAGGTATTGGGCGCAGTAAGGCATCCGCTCAATACATCGGACTTCTCCTCCTTCCTGCTGCAGGCGCAGTCCTCAAAGGCCAAGGTCATCGGCCTTGCCAATGCCGGCGGCGATACCACCAACGCGATCAAGCAGGCGTCCGAATTCGGCATTGTCGCCGGTGGCCAGAAGCTCGCGGCACTGCTGCTCTTCATCAACGACGTGCATTCGCTCGGCCTGAAAACCGCGCAAGGCCTGACGTTCACGGAATCCTTTTACTGGGACCAGAACGACGCTACCCGCGCATGGTCGAAGCGGTTCGCCGCATTGGCGAGCAAGAACGCGATGCCGTCGATGACCCAGGCCGGCAACTACGCCATGGTGCTGCACTATCTCAAGGCGATGGAAGCGCTCGGCGGCAATCCGCATGACGGCGCCAAGGTCGTCGCCAAGATGAAGGAACTGCCGACCGACGATCCCCTGTTCGGCAAGGGCCCGCTGCGGGCCGACGGCCGCCGCATCATCCCGGCCTATCTGTTCGAGGTGAAGAAGCCGGAAGAGTCGAAATACCCGTGGGACTACTACAAGCAGATCGCCACGATCGCGCCGGAAGACGCGGCCAAGCCGCTCGAGGCGAGCGAGTGCCCGCTGATCAAAAAATAGCAAGGCTACAGCCGGCCGGATTTCAAGGATCCGGCCGGTCGCGAACTGGAACGAGTCGCAGAGGCGCCGACTTACAAATCTGAATTACGCCGATGCGGCACATCCATTCGCGGCTAACGGGTTGGCGCTGAAAACCAAAGCTTGAACTTGAGCCCTGGCAAGTTATCAAGCATTTCGATCCGCGCGCCATGAAGACGAGCGACGGCAGCGACCAGGCTGAGCCCGAGACCGTTTCCCGGCGTGTAGCGGCTGTGTTCGAGGCGATAAAAGCGCTTGAAAACATGCTGGTATTCGCCGGCGGGAATTCCGGGCCCGTCATCGGCGATCGAAATGACCGCACTACCGTCGATGTTTTCGTTGGCGACGACGATCCGCCCTCCGGCGCGCCCATGCTTGATCGCGTTGTCCACGAGATTGGCGATCGCATCAAAGATCAGGTCACGATCGCCGGTCACCAGCACCTCACGATCGCCGGCAACGCTGAGACGGGTGCCGTCCTGTTCGGCCGCGGCATCGTACAACTCAACCACCTCACTGGCGATTTCGACCAGATTCACGGTTCGGAATCCGTCCTTTCGTGCCTGGGTCTCGATTTGCGAAATCCGCGTGATCGATGAGAACATCCGCAGCACAGCATCGAGGTCGGCGATGGTGTCACCGATCAGCGACTGATCGGTCTCGCCAATACGCTGGCCGTGATAGGCCTTTTCGAGCCGTCCGCGCATTCGGGTCAGCGGGGTTCGCAGGTCGTGCGCCACGTTGTCGCTTACTTGCTTGACCTCGCCCATCAGTGTTTCGATGCGGTCCAGCATCAGGTTGAGGTTCTCCGCAACGCGGTCCCATTCGTCATTGGTGCCGCGGAGCGGGATCCGCTTGTCCAGATCGCTCAGCATGATGGCCCGGCTGGTGGCGTTGATCGATTCGATCCGGTCCACCGTTCGGCGCGTCACCAGGATGCTCGCGACCCCCGCCAGCACGAATATCAATGCAACGCCCGAGATCACCGCCAGCTCGATCTGATCGGTGAAGCCGTCGAGGTCGCTGATATCATTTCCTACCAGCAGACGATCGCCGGTCGGAAACGTCTCGATCATCGCCCGCAGCAGCGGTCGACTTGCCGTGTTGCGCAGGGGCTCCGCGGCGCGAAACTCTGCCCATCCGCCGGCGGCTGCGACCGTCGATGGCCATGCCTTGAGGTTGCCGGCCAGGGGGGTCAATGAAGGATCGACAAGCGAGATACACCCGCTCGGCAAAGCCTTTGTCGGCGAGCCGCTGTTGAATACCGGCGATCAGCCCGTCGCGCCCCGATCGCTCGTAAACGCCATGCAGGCTCATGTAGTCGGTCATGACGGCACGATCCGATCGGCTACGCACATAGGAGGACGTCGACAGGTAGACGTAGCTGAAGATCGCCGACATGATCACGCCGAAGGTCCCGATCGCGATCAGCGCCAGCTTGAAAGTCGATGACCTTAGGGTTTTAGTCAGGAGCACGGAGACAGTACCCGATACCGCGAACCGTATGGATCAGCGGATAGGCCTGCTGACCGTCGACCTTGCGGCGCACACGCCCCACATAGACGTCGATAATATTCGTCGACGGATCGAAATGAAGATCCCAGACGTGCTGCAACAACATCGCCCGGGACACAACGCGGCCTTCGTTGCGGACCAAATACTCCAGCAGCTGGAATTCCCGAGGAAGAAGAAAAATATCCTTGCCGCGCCGGCTGGCGCTCCGCGACATCAGGTCGATCGCGAGGTCGCCGACACGCAGCATGGTCTCCTTGACGATAGTGTCGCTGCGTCGGCCCAGCGCCTCGACCCGCGCCAGCAACTCGACGAAAGAAAAAGGCTTGACCAGGTAGTCGTCGCCGCCGGCGCGCAAGCCGCGCACTCTGTCGTCGACTTCTCCAAGTGCGCTGACGATCAGGACGGGCGTGGCGACGCCGTCGTCGCGCAATTGACGCATAACCGCGATGCCGTCGAGGTCCGGAAGCATGCGGTCGATCGTGATCACGGCATATTCGCTGGCCGCGCCGCGGCGCAGGGCCTCGCTGCCGCTGACGGCCAAATCCACCTGGTAACCGCCGGTCGTGAGCGAGTCCACGATCTGACCGGCGGTTTCCGGGTCGTCCTCAACGACCAAAATACGGTGGTGACCTGCCCTCATGGTCTTCCGTCTCCGAACGGCTGTTCACTTTCGCGCAATCGCGAGGCCGCAAAGCTGACCACTAACTCACAGATCACCCGATGGTTGCGTGAGAAAACCGGCAATCGAGCGGCGACGGCCGCCACCCGGATTCCACCTCGCCGGAAATCCGATTGACGGCCCTCGCGCACGTCAGCAGCCGCTATCAGTAGCCGTAGTCGCCGCAGACATCGACCCACTGCAATCCATACGGCGTCCACACTCTGCGCCAGCAGCTGTCGTAAGCGGCGTAGACGAAGGGCGCGCCAATGAACGCAAAGCGATTGAAGCGGTGGTGGAAGCGATGACGGAAACCGTCCCGAAACGCGAACCTTGAGAACCGGGGCGTGAATGCAGCATGCGCAGCAAAAGGCGTACCCGCGAAACGGGTGCCGCTGAAATGCGTGGCTCCGCTCATGCCGCCGAAGCGCGTTCCGCCGCTCACGGCGCCGACATGCATCCCTCCTCCCATTCCGCCGGAGCGCATTCCGCCACCCATGGCGCCGACATGCATTCCTCCACTTATACCGCTGGCATGCATGCCACCACCCATGCCGCCGCCATGCATGCCACCACCCATGCCACCACCCATGCCGCCGCCATGCCCGCCACCACCACCACCGCCACCGCCACCGCCGCGAGCGAGCGCCGGTGACGCCAGAGCAAGCGTCGTAGCAAGCGCGCCCACAACGAGGCGACTAAGGACCTTGTTGTTCATCTCATTTCCTCCGTGATTGAGTTGCCGCGACGGATCGCGTCGCAACTAGAGAACAACCGGGAAGGCCGGATGATCCATGATCCCACATGACTAATGCGACAGATTCTGACAGCAAATTTAGTTTGGTAACCCGTCGCTAATCCGCGCACCGCGCGCCCGAGGCGCTGCGACAATGCTGTCAGGGCCTGCTTCGCTCACGACGGCCGCTTGCGCTTGTGGGCGAACGGGTTGGCTTTTTCGCGCAGCGCGATCCGCACCGGCGTGCCCGGAAGCTCGAAAAATTGCCGCAAGGAGTTGACGAGATAGCGCAGGTACGATTGCGGCACGGCGTCCGCGCGGGAGCAGAACAACACGAAGCTCGGCGGCCGCGCCTTGGCTTGCGTGATGTAATTCAGCTTCAGCCGCCGGCCCGACACCGCCGGCGGCGGGTTGGCGTCCACCGCCTGCTCGAACCAGCGATTGAGGGAAGCCGTCGGCACCCGCCTGTTCCACACCGCGTAAGCCTGTTCGATCGCGCTCATCAGCCGGTCGATGCCCTCGCCCATCAGGCCGGACACCGCAACGATCGGCATGCCCTTGACCTGCGGCAGGAGATGATCGGCGTCGGTGCGTAGCGCCGAAATGAGATTCGACTGCCGCCCCATCAAATCCCATTTGTTGACCGCGATCACCAGCGCGCGGCCCTCGCGCTCGATCAGGTCGGCGATGCGCAGGTCCTGCTCCTCGAACTTGTTCTGCGCGTCCATCATCAGCACCACGACTTCGGCAAAACGGATGGCGCGCAGCGCGTCCGCGACCGAAAGCTTTTCCAGCTTTTGCTCGATCCGCGAGCGCCGCCGCAAGCCCGCGGTATCGAACACGCGAAAATCCCGGCCCTGCCAGTTGATCTCGACGGCAATGGAATCGCGGGTGGTGCCGGCCTCGGCGCTGGTCAACAGGCGCTCTTCGCCGAGCAGATGATTGATCAGCGTCGACTTGCCGGCATTGGGGCGGCCGACGATGGCCACCCGAATTGGCCGCTTCGCGAGATCCTCATCCGATTCGATGACATCGTCATCGTCGAATTCTTGCCGCGCCTCGACCGGCTCGGGCATCAGTGCGCGCAACGCGTCGTAGAGATCGCTCAGTCCCTCGCCGTGCTCGGCTGAAATCTGGATCGGTTCGCCCAGGCCCAGCGCGTAAGCTTCCATCGCGCCGGCATCGCCCTGCTTGCCCTCGCTCTTGTTGGCGACCAGTACCACCGGCTTGTCGGCGCGGCGCGCGAAATCGGCAAAGGCGCGATCGTTCGGCGTCAGCCCGGCGCGCGCGTCGATCACGAACATCAGGGCGTCGGCGAGGCTGATCGCGGTCTCGGTCTGCTCCTGCATCCGCGCGGTCAGCGAGCCCTTGGCGCCCTCGTCGAGGCCCGCGGTATCGATGACCGTGAATTCGAGATCGCCGAGACGGCCCTCTCCTTCGCGGCGGTCGCGCGTGACGCCGGGCTCGTCATCCACCAGCGCAAGCTTCTGCCCGACCAGCCGATTGAACAGCGTCGATTTTCCGACATTGGGCCGGCCGATAATGGCAATCGTGAAGGACATAAGCGTTCCGTGCGCTTTACGCGCGTATTCCGCAAAACTGTGTAGCGGTTTTGGGATGAGAAGAATACGCGCAGATGATTGAATCGGCGCGCCTGTCAATGCGAAGAAAAACGAAATCAGCGAGCGAAGGTGCCGCTCGGCAAAGGCGCCGGGAATGGCGCGGCGGATTGTTGCGACGATTGCGCAGAAGGCGCCGATGGCCGGCTGCGCCGATGGCGCGGCCGACTGGTCGGGCGGCGGCGCGGTGGTGCGCCGGCGTACGATCTTCTTGGGCTTGGGAGCCGGCGGCGCCGCGGCGGTGCTGCCATCCTCCACCGGCGCGGCGTCGGGGTCAGGGGCAGCGGCAGGGTCCTGTGCAGGAGCCGTGCTGGCGGTCGCCGGCTGCTTGCTCTTGCCCCTGGATTTCGCGGCCTGTTTCGATTTCGGCTCCTCGGCCTCGGGCGGCGGAGCAGCGGCGGCGGCAGCCGCGGTGGCCTGGGCGTTCTGCTGATCCAGCCGCTCCTGCGCCGAGCCCTTGTACAATTCCTTCGGCACGCCCTGCTCGAGGCCCGGCACACCGTCCGGGAAAACCGGCTTGCGTTCGCCCGGCAGCTTTTTCTTGGTGTCGAGGAAATCCAGCAAATCGGTTGGATCGTAGCTGCCGAAACCGCTGGAGCAGCCGGCCAGCGCGCCCGACAGCGCGATGAGGACAGAGGCGGCGATCAGACGTTGCGAGCGGCGCATGGTCGATTTCTCACTCAACTCTTTTTCCCGCCGTCAGCTTTTCGCGACCGGCGGAAGCAACGCCTGCAGCGCTTCGGCGCGCGAGCGCAGGCTTGGCGGCGTCTCGCCGTCGCTGGCAATCATATCCAGCCACTGCCGCGCCGCCGCGGTATCGTTGGCGCGCCAGGCCGACAGTGCAAGCAGTTCGCGCGCGGTATGGCGAAAGGTCGCCCCCGGCGCGGTGGCGGGCTCAAGGCGGGCAAGCATGCTGGGATAGCTTGCCGATTCCAGCAACAGGCCGGCGGCGCGGACCTTGGCAAGATCCTGCTCGGCCGCACCGATGCTGCGGTCGGCCGCGATATCGTCGTATAATTTCGCCGCTGCCTTGGGGTCGCGGGTTGCGACTTCCGCCGCCGCACGCAGCCGCGCCAGCATGCGATATCCCGACGGCGCCTTGGCGGCGAGCTCGGTAAAGGCAGCCTCCGCTTCGGTATGCTTGTTCTGCTCGGAGAGCTCGACGGCCTTGTCGAAGGCCGCACCCGCCTCGGCCGCCTTCTTCGCCTCGAGATACTGGTAGCCACGCCAGCCGCCCACCGCGGCGATGATCAACAGCGCCCCGGCGACGATGTAGATCGAATACCGTTCCCACAGCTTTTTGAGCTGATCGCGACGTACGTCCTCGTCGACTTCGTCAAATAATTCAGACACTTAAAGATATCCCATCCCCGGTGAGCCCGCCAAATCGGCTAAGTCCACCCGACGCCTGATCCCCGCGTGGCGGCGGCGATACCCTAGCGATATGGCGGTGGCAAGGCAAAGCCAGCCCCATCAAAGCGTTAACGCTGTGGGCAGGCAGCCGGGACCGGCCCGGAACCGACCCCCCGAGAGGGACGCGCCCCTTATTTACGATTGCGCCGCCGCCCATGCCTCGCGCAACTGCCGTTTCATCACCTTGCCATTGGCGTTGCGCGGCAGCGGCTCCGCGGTCAGATGCCATCGTCTCCGGCACCTTGTAGTCCGAGAGCCGCTCGGCGCACCACGCGCGCAGCGCCTCGGCGCTGACGCCGCTGTCGCGCGTCACGATCACGGCATGCACCCGCTCGCCCAGCACCGGGCACGGCTTTGCGATAATGGCGCTCTCGACGACGCCGGGATGGCCTGACAGCACGGATTCGACCTCGGCGGAATAGATCTTCAAGCCACCGCGGTTGATCATGTCTTTCTGACGGTCGAACACGCGCACGAAATCTTGCGCGTCGATGGAGCCGAGATCGCCCGAATGCCAGAACCCGGCGGTGAAGCTCTCAGCCGTCGCCTTCGGATTGTTCCAGTAACCCCTGACGACCGAACCGCTGTGAATCCAGATCTCGCCGATCTCGCCGCGCGGCAGCTCGCGGCCGTCGGCGTCCACCACGATGATATGGGCGCCGGGACACGGCAGGCCGACGCTGTCGATATGACCGGCGATCAATTCCGGCGGCATGATGGTCGAAGGCGACGTGGTTTCGGTCGAACCGTAGGCATTGATCAGTTTCAGGCCGGGAATCCTGGCGGCGAGTTTTTCGATGGTCGCAATCGGCATCGGCGCGCCGCCGAAACCTCCGATCCGCCAGGCCGAAAGATCGTAGGAGTCGAAATCCGCCTGCAGCAGGCAGAGATTATACATCGCCGGCACCATCACGGTCTGCGTGACGCGTTCGCGCGCGGCGATTTTCAGATATTCCGCGGCCTTGAACTCGGCGACGATGATCAACGTTCCCGCGCAACGGACCATGCTCATGATATTGGCGACCACGCCGGTCACATGCGCGAGCGGCACCGCCGCGATCGAACGATCCGCCGGGGTCAGCTCCATGCAGGCCTCGTAGACCATCGCCGAATGGATGACGTTGCAATGCGCGAGCATCGCCCCCTTGGGCCGTCCGGTGGTGCCGGAGGTGTAGAGGATCATGGCGGTGTCTTGTTCGCCGACATCGGCGGGCTCCTGCACGGGATCGTTCCCGACCAGGCCGGAAAATTGCGACGCGCGCGCGTCGTCATCGACGGAAATTCGATGCATCAGATCGGGAACGTCGCGCGCGTCAGGCAGCCGGTCGGCCAGCGTAGCCTCGTGGATCAAGAGCCTGGCGCCGCAGTCGGTCAGCACATAGGCGATCTCAGGCTTTTGCTGCCGGGTGCTGAGCAGAACCGTCACGGCGCCGAGATGCGCGGCAGCAAACATCGCCAGCACGAATTCGATGCGGTTGCCGAGCAAAAGCGCGACGCGGTCGCCGCTTTGCAGGCCCAGCTTCCGCAACCCGGCTGCGATTTGCGCCGATTGTTGCGCGACTTCACGCCACGTCATCCGCTTGCTGCCGCAGACCAGCGCCTCGCCGTCCGGATTTCCTGCAGCCGCGGCTGACAGCATCGCCCAGATGCTTTTGGGGCCGCTCGCAAAACGCCGGCACGACGCGATCGCCGAAGCGTGCCTCGAGCTGCATGGCGGGAATGGAATACTGCGACCAGTTCATCGGATCGACATTTCAGACCCCGAAGACGGGGACGCCGATCACGACGGGATGAAACGCGAAACCGAGCGCCAGATAGGCGACGATCCCGACCGCGACCGCGATCAGGTCGTTGGCGGGGCCGCCGACCGGGATCGGCGGGGCGCCTGCGTCGGCGCGGCGTTTCAGCGAGATGCGGTCGAACACCGCCCATCCCAGGAACGAGCCGAACAGGATGATCGAGCCGAGATCGCCATTGGCGAGCAGGTGCGCCGCCGCCCACAGCTTGACGCCTGCCAGCATCGGATGCTTCAGCGTGGTGTAGATACGGCCGCGGATATAGGCTGCCACCACCAGGATGACGGCAGGCAGCATCAAGGCCACGGCGATGTGCTTGAGTGCCGTCGGCGGAGTCCAGACCTCCCACATCCCGGCGCGCGATAATGGGCAAAACCCCAGACGATCAGCACGAGGCCGGCGAGCGAGACCAGCGCATAGCCGATCTTGTAACCGCCCTCGCCCGTCGACGCGATCAGCCGCGCGCGCAGCTCGCGCTGGGTGGTGAGCGTATGGACGCCGAGAAACAGCACGAGGCCCAGGATCATCACCAGCAGTCCCATGATGTCCTCCATTGCAGGGCAGGTCTGTTGTCCGTCTCGCGTATCACTTTAGGGGCTTGATCTGCAATGCGCTAAAACGCGCGCAAGCCTCATACCGGCGTCATTCCGGGATGGCCCCACTTGTTCGGTCGTCATACGCGGGCTTGACCCGCGTATCCATCGTCCGCGCCAGCGGACAACCAATCCCTTACGCGAAGAAGATGGATTGCCGGGCATAGGCGAGCGGAAGCGACGCCGTCCTTCGGACGGCTATGCCCGGCAATGACGAATGCACTGTTGAGGCGCAAATGACGCGCTCACGGCGTTCCCGACGGCTTGCCCAATTCGCGATTGTCGACATAGCGGATCGCGATCGGCCGCCCGGCGATCGCGCCGCCCAGTCCGCCCGTGAATTTCAGCGGCTCGCACCCGTCAAGCGAGGCGTTGATCGCCTTCAGATAAGTGGCGCGAACATCCGCGGGCACGCCTGCCGTGGCATAGGTCATGAACGGGGCTCCGATCATCTCGCCGGATCGCTTGAAACTGAAGCGTACCGACATCTGCATGCCCTGCCGCGCCGAGTCAGCCGGTGGCGGGGTCCAGCAGGAGCGCAGCGCCGCAAACAGATCGCCGATGGTGTCGAGATCGTGGTCGGGCTTCTGGTATTTTGCGGCGTCGTCGCGCGGCGGCACGCTTTCGATGGTCAGCTGCAGGTTTTCGTTAATGGGGTAATCGATGTCGGGAATGCACGGCCCGTGATTGAACACGCTGCAATAGGACGGCGTGCATGGCGCTCCATCCAGCACGCTGCAGGGCGAATGCGAGAACGGCGTGGGGTTGATTTGATGCCGCCGCCGGGCGTCGGCCGTTCCGGCAACGGCCAATCCCGCGATGGCAATGATGAAACAGATAACGATCCGCCGGAGCATGAAACGAGCCTCGCAGACAGCACAGCTAATATCATGCGAAAAATGATGCGCAGGGCCGCCGGTATCAAGCCGGGATTCGTTCACATCCGCGCGTTCAGGGCCTAACCTCTTCCCGCTTGCGGGGATGAGGTCGCCGCGTCATCGCGCGGGTGAGCGGGCTATCCGCGCAATCCATGACGTGTGATGGCCCGGCACCCCAACCCTCTCTCCGCAAGAGCGGGGCGAGGGAGCGCACCGTGCATGCCCCGCTTTGACGAGGATGACAATTGCAGCGCAGCACCCACCCTCACGCCTTCTTCTTCACATCCTTGATGCTGGAAAAAGTGATGCCCTCGGCGCGCTCTTTGGTATAGCCGAGATAGAATTCATTCCTGGCGAGAAACACCGGATCGCCGTCGACGTCGTCGGCGACGCCGGAGCCGTTGGCGGCGATGAACGCGTCGAGTTTCTTGCGATCGTCGGACGAAATCCAGCGCGCCAGCTGGAACTCGCTGACCTCGAACTCCACCGGCAGCGCATATTCGGCATCGAGCCGCGCTTTGAGCACGTCGAGCTGCAGCGGGCCGACCACGCCGACCAGCGCCGGCGCGCCGTCGCGCGGCCGAAACACCTGCACCACGCCCTCTTCCGACATCTGCTGCAGCGCCTCTTTGAGCTTCTTCGCCTTCATCGCATCGGTCAGCCGCACGCGGCGGACGATTTCCGGCGCAAAGCTCGGCACGCCGACGAAAGTCAGGTCCTCGCCTTCGGTCAGGGTGTCGCCGATCCGCAAGGTGCCGTGGTTGGGAATGCCGACGACGTCGCCGGCAAAGGCCTCATCCGCCAGCGCGCGATCCTGCGCGAAGAAGAATTGCGGGCTGGAGAGCGACATATTCTTGCCGGTGCGCACCAGTTTCGCCTTCATGCCGCGGCTAAGCTTGCCGGAGCACAGCCGCGCGAACGCGATGCGGTCGCGATGGTTCGGATCCATATTGGCCTGGATCTTGAACACGAAGGCGCTCATGCGCGGCTCCGCAGCCTCGACCTTGCGCAGGTTGGATTCCTGCGCGCGCGGCGGCGGTGCAAAACGCCCCAGGCCTTCGAGCAAATCGCCGACGCCGAAATTGCGCAGCGCGCTGCCGAAATACACCGGCGTCAGATGGCCCTCGCGGAATGCTTCGAGCTCGAACGGCTTGCAGGCTTCCGACACCAGAGCCAGTTCATCCTTGATCGCGCCGACGTCGAGATTGGCGTTGCGGCCGGCGAGATCGGCGATGTCGATCTGCTGCGCCGCGCCGGTCTTGGCGCCGCCGCCTTCGAGCAGGCGCACGCCGCCGGTTGCGACATCATAGGTGCCGAGAAAATCCCGGCCGCGCCCGACCGGCCAGGTCATCGGCGCGGTGTCGAGCGCCAGCGTCTTTTCGATCTCATCCAGCAGATCGAAGGTGTCGCGGCTCTCGCGGTCCATCTTGTTGATGAAGGTGATGATGGGAATGTCCCGCAGACGGCAGACCTCGAACAGTTTCCGCGTCCGCGCCTCGATGCCCTTGGCGGCGTCGATCACCATCACGGCGGAATCGACAGCGGTCAGCGTGCGGTAGGTGTCCTCGGAAAAATCCTCGTGGCCCGGCGTGTCCAGCAGGTTGAACACCAGGCCCTCGAACTCGAACGTCATCACCGAGGTCACCACCGAGATGCCGCGCTCGCGCTCGATCTTCATCCAGTCGGAGCGGGTATTGCGCCGTTCGCCCTTGGCCTTGACCTGGCCGGCGAGATTGATCGCGCCGCCGAACAGCAGCAGCTTTTCGGTCAGCGTGGTCTTGCCGGCGTCGGGATGGGAGATAATCGCAAAGGTCCGCCGCCGCGCCACTTCAGCGGCGAGCGGCGAGCGGGACGGCGATTCGGTTGCAACGGCGAGGTCGGACATGAGGCTGAGCGTTTGGCAGGGAAACCGGGCCGGATCAAGCAGGATCGGAATACACCCATATATGGATTATGCGGCTAAACTCCAGTCAGCGGGGGATTTGACTATCGCAGCAGCAACACCGCCCAGTACGCCAGCGCCGCCACGCCAGCCGAGGCGGGAATCGTGATCACCCAGGCATAGACGATCGAACTCGCCACGTTCCAGCGCACCGCCGAGACCCGCCGCGCCGCGCCGACGCCGACAATGGCGCCGGTGATGGTGTGCGTCGTCGAAACGGGAACTCCGAGCCAGGTCGCCATGAACAGCGTCGCGGCCCCGCCGGTCTCCGCGCAAAATCCCTGCATCGGCGTCAGCTTGGTGATCCGCAACCCCATGGTGCGGACGATCCGCCAGCCGCCCATCAGGGTACCCAGCGCCATCGCCGCCTGGCACGACAGCACCACCCAGAACGGCACCGAAAATTCGACCCCCAGATGTCCCTGCGAGTACAGCAGCACCGCGATGATGCCCATGGTCTTTTGCGCGTCGTTGCCGCCATGGCCCAGCGAATACAGCGAAGCCGACACGAACTGCAGGATGCGGAAGGCGCGATCGACCGCGAATGGCGTCGAGCGTACCGACGCCCAGGACACGATCGCGACCAGGACCATCGCCAGCAAAAATCCCACCAGCGGCGACAGCACGATAGCCAGCAGTGTCTTCGACAGGCCGCTCCAGACCGCGGCCGAAATTCCGGCCTTGGCCATTCCGCCCCCGACCAGTCCCCCGATCAAGGCGTGTGAACTGGAGGACGGAATCCCCAATCCCCATGTGATCAGGTTCCAGACGATCGCGCCTACCAGCGCAGCGAAGATCACCTGCGCATCGATGACGCTGGGTTCGATGATCCCGGTGCCGATGGTGTGCGCGACGTTCACCCCGAACACCGTGAAGGCGACGAAATTGAAGAACGCCGCCCACAGCACCGCGTAGTGTGGCCGCAACACCCGGGTCGACACGATCGTCGCGATCGAGTTGGCGGCGTCGTGCAATCCGTTGAGGAAGTCGAACAGCAGCGCGACTGCGATTAATCCGACCAGGATCGGTAGACCAAGCGTGGCATCCACTGCGCGGCCCTGCCCTATACCTGTTCGATCACGATACTGTTGATCTCATTCGCAACGTCGTCGAACCGATCGGCGACTTTCTCGAGATGGTCGTAGATCTCAGCGCCGACGATGAAATCCATCGTGTTGGCGTTGCGATGCTTGAGGAAGAGCTCTTTCAGGCCGATGTCGTGGAGATCGTCGACCCGGCCTTCCAGCTTGGTCAGTTCCTCGGTGATCGCGGTGAGCATCGAGACGTTGTCGCCGATCGATTTCAACAGCGGCAGCGCGCGGCCGACGAGATTTGAGCACTCGACCAGCAGCGTTCCCATTTCGCGCATCGGCGGCTCGAACGTGCGCACCTCGAACAGGATGACGGCCTTGGCGGTCTGCTGCATCTGGTCGATGGCATCATCCATCGCAGTGATCAGGTTCTTGATATCGCCGCGGTCGAACGGCGTGATAAACGTCCGGCGCACCGCGGTGAGCACCTCGCGGGTGATATTGTCGGCGTCATTTTCGAACTGATTGACGCGCTGGCAGAATACCGGCGTCTCATCGCCGCCGCGCAGCATGCCCTGCAAGGCCAGCGCGCCCTGCGCCACTGTCTGGGAATGCCGGGCGAACAGGTCGAAGAACCGTTCCTCCTTCGGCAGAAAAGCGCGAAACCAACGCAGCATCTGATACATCCACGGTTGCGGAAATGGCCGGCCAAGGCGGCCTGTCACGCAACTGTCATAAACCATTTTGCCGGGAAAGGCCGCAGCCGGCCCCACCGGAAGGCGGTCATCCACCGCTTTGTAAGCTTGAGGAAATGTGCCGGATTTCGTTCCGCTTACAGCGATCGCCGGAAATAATGCGCGATCTCGCCGATCACGCCGCGGCGGAACGTCAGCACGCAAACCACGAAGATCACGCCCTGGATCACCGTGACCCATTGCCCGAAGCCGGCAAGGTATTGCTGCATGGCGATGATCACGAAGGCGCCGACCACCGGCCCGAATACGGTACCGAGACCGCCCACCAGCGTCATCAGCACGATTTCGCCGGACATCGTCCAGTGCACGTCGGTGAGCGAGGCATTTTGGGCAACGAACACCTTCAGCGAGCCGGCAAAGCCCGCCAGCGTTCCGGAGAGGATATAGGCGAGCAGCTTGTACTGATCGGTCTTGTAACCGAGCGAGATCGCGCGCGGCTCATTCTCGCGGATCGCTTTCAGTACCTCGCCGAATGGCGAATTGATGGTGCGAAAAATCAGCAGAAAACCGAGCAGGAATCCGGCAAGCACGACGTAATAAAGCACCGTCGGATTGGCGAGATTGAAAATTCCGAACAAATGCCCCTGCGGAATGCCCTGGATGCCGTCTTCGCCGTGGGTGAACGGCGTCTGCAGATAGATGAAGTACAACAGTTGCGACAGGGCAAGCGTGATCATCGCGAAATAGATGCCCTGGCGACGGATGGCGACGACGCCGGTGATGACCCCAAGACCGGCGGCGCCGGCGGTGCCGGCCAGGATGCCGAGTTCGGGCGTAAAGCCCCACACCTTCAGCGCATGCGCGCAGATGTAGCCCGCTGTCCCCAGAAACATCGCGTGACCGAACGACAATAGCCCGCCGTAGCCGATCAGCAGATTGAAGGCGCAGGCCAATAGCGCAAAGCACAGCGCCTGCATCACGAAGAACGGATAGACGCCGGTCAGCGGCACGATCAAGAGCAGCGCCGTCATGATGACGAACACGATCATCTCATCGCGGATGGTGCGCGGGGTTACCGGCAAGGTATCGTCGGTCATCGCCGTCATGTCAGCTCGCCCGTCCCGTCAGTCCCGAAGGCTTCACCAGCAGCACCAGCACCATCAGCACAAATACCACGGTGTTGGAGGCCTCGGGATAAAAGTATTTCGTCAATCCCTCGATCACGCCGAGTGCAAAGCCGGTGATGATCGATCCCATGATGGAACCCATGCCGCCGATCACCACCACCGCGAACACCACGATGATCAGGTCGGCGCCCATCAGCGGCCGCACCTGATTGATCGGCGCCGACAACACCCCGGCCAGCGCGGCAAGGCCGACGCCGAGCCCGTAGGTCAGCGTGATCATCCGCGGCACGTTGATGCCGAACGCGCGCACCAGCGTCGGGTTCTCGGTGGCGGCGCGCAAATTGGCGCCGAGCCGCGTCCGCTCGATCAAATACCAGGTGAGCAGGCACACGATGAGTGAAAATACCACCACCCAGCCGCGATAGATCGGCAGGAACATGAAGCCGAGATTCATGCCGCCCTTCAGTTCATCGGGGATGGCGTAGGGCAGACCCGAGGAACCGAAGTAATTCTGAAAGACGCCCTGGATGATCAGCGCCAACCCGAAGGTCAGCAGCAAGCCGTAGAGATGATCGAGGCCGGAAAGCCATTGCAGCATTGTCCGCTCGAGGATCATGCCGAAAATACCGACCGCGATGGGGGCGATGATCAGCGCCGGCCAATATCCGATGCCGGCCACGTTCAGCAGAAAATAGGCGCAGAAAGCGCCCATCATGTAGAGCGCGCCATGGGCGAAATTGATGATGTTGAGCATGCCGAAGATCACGGCCAGCCCAAGACTGAGCAGCGCGTAGAACGAGCCGTTGATCAGTCCCACCAGAAGCTGTGCGTAGAGAGCTTGCATCGATCGGTCTTTCGCACTCAGTCTTGGATGACAGCGGGTGGAAACCCGCCGGCACAAGGCCGGCGGGTAAGCGTTGTTACTTCTTTACCAGCGGGCAGGCACTTTCCGAAAGCGGCCGGAAAGCCTGCTCTCCCGGGGTCGTTCCGATCAGCTTGTAATAATCCCACGGTCCCTTGGATTCCGAGGGCTTCTTGACCTCGAACAGATAGGCCGGGTGAATCTTGCGGCCGTCGGCGCGGATCGTGCCCTTGCCGAACAGCGGATCGTCGGTCGGCATCGATTTCATCTTCTCCACCACCTTGATGCCATCATGCGGATTGCCGCCCATCGCTTCGAGCGCCTTGAAGTAGTGGATCAGGCCCGAATAGACGCCGGCTTGCACCATCGACGGCTCCGCCTTGTTCTTGGCGCGATCGGAAAAGCGTTTTGAAAACGCGCGGGTTCCGTCATTGAGGTCCCAATAGAAGGTTTCCGTGAAATTCAGGCCTTGCGCCACGTTCAAACCGAGCGCGTGAACGTCGGTGATGAACAGCAGAAGGCCCGCGAGTTTCTGGCCACCCGAAACGATGCCGAATTCCGCGGCCTGCTTGATCGCGTTGGTGGTGTCGCCGCCTGCATTGGCAAGTCCGACGATTTTCGCTTTCGAGGCCTGCGCCTGCAGCAGGAACGAGGAGAAGTCCGACGAATTCAGGGGATGCTTGACGCTGCCGAGCACCTTGCCGCCTGCCTTCACCACCACCGCGGTGGTGTCGCGCTCCAGCGCCGCGCCGAAGGCGTAGTCGGCGGTCAGGAAGTACCAGGTGTCGCCACCGGCCTTCACCAGCGCCTGACCGGTACTGTTGGCCAGCATGTAGGTGTCGTAAACCCAGTGAATGGTATTCGGCGAGCACTGGGCATTGGTGAGATCCGACGACGCCGCGCCGGTATTGATCATGATGGAATTCTTCTCCTTGACCAGATTATTGACCGCCAGCGCAACGCCGGAGTTCAGCACGTCCATGAAGATGTCGACCTTCTCGACATCGATCCATTGGCGCGCGATGTTGGTGGCGACGTCGGGCTTGTTCTGATGGTCGGCGGATATCAGACCGATTTTCCAGCCCTTGGCCGCAAGCCCGGAATCCTCGATCGCCATCTGGGCCGCCAGGGTGGAGCCCGCGCCGCCGAGGTCGGAGTAAAGGCCCGAATTATCGGTCAGTACGCCGATCTTGATGGTTTTGTCCTGCGCAAGGGCACTGCTGCCGGCGGCAAGCGCCAGCGCGGTGCCAAATAGCACTGCTGAGATTCTGTTTTTCATATTGGTTCCCTCTGGAATTTTTCTCATTGTTTTTCAGACGCCGAGATAGGTGTGAAGCTTGTCCATGTTGGCCTGCAGCTCCGAATTGGCGAAGCCGTCAATGATCTTGCCGTGCTCGACGATGTAGTAGCGGTCCGCGACTGTCGCTGCGAACCGGAAATTCTGTTCGACCAGCAGGATGGTGAAACCTTCGTTCTTGAGGCGTGCGATGGTGTGGCCGATCTGCTGGATGATGACAGGCGCGAGCCCTTCGGTCGGCTCGTCCAGCATCAGAAATCGCGCGCCGGTGCGCAGGATTCTGGCGATCGCCAGCATCTGCTGCTCGCCGCCCGACAATTTGGTGCCCTGGCTGTTGAGCCGTTCCTTGAGGTTGGGAAACAGCTCGAAGATCTGATCCAGCGACAGCCCGCCTGCGCGCACCACCGGCGGCAACAGCAGATTTTCGCGGACGTCGAGGCTCGCAAAAATCCCGCGCTCCTCCGGGCAAAAGGCGACGCCCATCCGTGCAATCCGGTCCGACGACGCCCGGGTGATATCCAGGCCGTTGAAACGGATCGCGCCGGTGCGCTTGCCGATGATCCCCATCACCGATTTCAGCGTCGTGGTCTTGCCGGCGCCGTTGCGCCCGAGCAAGGTGACCACCTCACCGGCGTTCACGTTGAAATCGATCCCGTGAAGGATGTGGGACTCACCGTACCAGGATTCGAGATTTTGAACCGACAGCACCGGCGTGCCTGCGCCCGTCGGTGCGTACTTCGTCGCGGCGGCTCCGGCCATTTGCAGTTCAGCCATGACCCGCCCCCAGATAGGCTTCCTTGACCCGCTCATCCCTGGACAGCTCGGCATAATTGCCTTCCGCAAGGACGTGACCGCGCGTCAGCACCGTGATGATGTCGGAAAGGTTGGCGACGACGTTCAGATTGTGTTCGACCATCAGGATCGTGTATTTCGCGGAGATGCGCTTGATCAGCGCCGCGATCTTGTCGATGTCTTCGTGTCCCATGCCGGCCATCGGCTCGTCGAGCAGCATCATCTCCGGATCGAGCGCCAGCGTCGTGGCAATTTCGAGCGCGCGTTTGCGCCCATAGGGCATCTCGACCGCCGGCGTCGTTGCGAATTCGCTCAGGCCGACATCGTCAAGCAATTCATGGGCGCGGCCGTTGAAGCGGTCGAGCACGGTCTTGGAGCGCCAGAAATCGAAGGACTGCCCGTGCTGGCGCTGCAGCGCGACCCTGACATTCTCCAGCGCCGTCAAATGCGGGAATACCGCCGAAATCTGGAACGAGCGCACCAGGCCGAGGCGCGCCACATCGGCCGGCGCCAGCGCGGTAATGTCCTGCCCCTTATACAGAATTTGACCCGCCGAGGGCTTCAGGAACTTGGTCAAAAGATTAAAGCAGGTCGTCTTGCCGGCGCCGTTCGGGCCGATCAACGCGTGAATACTGCCACGGCGGACCCGAAGATCGACGTCGCGAACGGCGAAGAATCCCGCAAATTCCTTGGTCAATCCGTGGGTTTCGAGAATGAACTCATCGGCCAATCAAATTTCCCCCGCCTTCGCCGCGAAGTGCTTTTCGCGCGTGGCTAATTTTTCCTAACCGGCAGGTTCGCTTAAGACGCCTTGGAAATCCCGTCCCGAACCGGCCGCCTCCGGCCGGAATATGCCGTTAACGGCCCGGTTTACGCAAGGTGGAAAGCTGGGCATTCGCCGAGGCGAGCAAGGATGCATTCGCCATTAGTCGAATTGCGCAAGGGCATGACGGATGGGTTTGCCCCGAGGTTTTCGGCGGTCTGCTCGAGCCGCCCGGAAAGCCGCCATTAACGGTGTTTTGACGCAATCCTGCGTTTTCATCAATAATTCGCGCCTCGCGCCGATGGTTCTGCTTTGCATTGAAGACGGATTGCAGCCTTGGAATTCGAAAGCGCCAACCCGACGGTCGTCAAATCGATCAAGCAGCGGGACCTGTTGAATACCTGGCTGCGGCTTTATGCCCGCGCCCAGCAGATGCCGCGCATCGAGGAATACCAGCCGGCGCGGCTCGCCGATGAACTGCCGGACCTCGTGTATTATACCGTCGATACTGCACAACAGCCGCCGCGTCTGACGATCCAGAGCGACGGCACGCGCATGTCGAGCGCCTACGGCAACACCGGCAAGGGCCGATATCTCGACGAATATCTTCCGGCCAGCCTCGTGCCCGTCGTGATGCCGGTTTACTACGAATGCGTGGCCCGCGCGCTTCCCGTCTACACCATCTCCAACGTCGATGACATCTATGGACGGATCGTCGCCTATGAACGGCTGCTGCTGCCATTCTCGGAAGGTGCCGGCGTCACCCATGTGATCGCGTCGCTGAAGACCATCAGCGAAGACGGCGGCTTCGAAATCAGGAATCTGATGCGGGGAAATGACGCCTTGCCGACGGCGAAGCTTCGCACTGTGATCGATCGCGATCTTTTCCACCGCGTGCCCGGCCGCATCCCGGCCGGCGACGTGATCGAATTCAGTTAGTATCCGATGCAATTCGAGAGCGCCAATCCCTCGGTGGTCAGATCGATCAGACAGCGCGATCTGCTCAACCCGTGGCTGCGCGCGCTCGGCCAACGCCGCGCCCCCCGCCGGGCAGCGCGCATCGGACGAGGTTATCGAGCTGAGCTAGACTTTCCGCGCCGGGACCCGCCCGATGCCGCGACTTCCCTGGCGTAGATTTCCGGCTTGAAGCCGACCAGCAATTTGCCGCCGACATCGAGCACGGGGCGCTTGATCATCGAGGGTTGCGCCAGCATTAACGCAAGGGCTTTACGCTCATTCAGACCTTCCTTGTCGGCGTCGGGCAATTTGCGAAACGTGGTACCGGCGCGATTGAGCAGCGTTTCCCAGCCGAGTTCGTCGCTCCACTGCTTGAGTTTTTCCCTGGCGATGCCTTCGCTCTTGTAGTCATGGAAACCGTAGGCCACGCCGTGGCTGTCGAGCCAGGCGCGCGCCTTCTTCATGGTGTCGCAGTTCTTGATGCCGTAGATGGTGATGGGCAAAGCTGGTCCTCGCGTGAATTTGTCGAGCAATCAAACGGCGCACTATCGATAGGTGATGAAATTCATCAGCCCAAGCTCAATCGCCAGCTCGTAAATCGAGGCGGCAAAGCGCCGATGATCGGCCAAAGCTGCGAGTTCCGACTTCGATACAGCGCCGAGAAGAACATCGATACATTCTTCCATTGTCGCGGGATTGACAGGCACGATAGCACCGCAGGTGATCACAAACTCTTCAATGGGAGCAACCCTCATCGCGAAAACCGCGCCGGGCTCGGCCGACTTCTCCAATCCCTCATCCAGAAGAGGTATCTCACCTCCTCGCATCAAATCCTCAAGGAGAACACCGGCGGGCTCACACCTGTCGATCGTGCGGAAGATGGAAAATCGGGACGCCTGCAAAGCTTCCAGGACCAGCGCCTCGTCTGGCTTCGAAGCCGGAAGGCGTCTTCGAGCGCAGCGGTCGATGGCGCGCGTCCGGCCGGCACTGGCTGTGTAAACCGCAAGATCGAAGGCGAGGCTCAGCTCGACGATATCATCTGTGAAAAGAACCTTGCCATCTGACAGGCCGATCCGCTTGGCGTGGGCAAGAAAGCTCGAATGTGGAATGTTTTCGAGCGCCGCCGTCTGGATCTCCTTCCGAAGATCCCGATAGCGGCGATAGCGGCTGAGGATATCGGCGCGGCTGAGGGCATGCATTTCGCCGCCGCGCAGTTCAAGGGATGCTTGCGCTGCATGAGCCATGTTCGCTACTCGCCTCGGAGTTTCGCTTGTTCGACGCGGACCGGGGCGGATTTCAGCCCGCCAACACCGACTCAGGCATCGAAAATGATTCGGCCAAAATAGTCATCCGGTTTCCCTGCTTCGCCCACGGTTTCCACCAGCCTCTAATAAGCGAGCGCCAACGGCTAAGCCCGATCAATAGCCGTCGACATCGACGACGGCTTGGGCAAAGGCCTGCGGCGCTTCCTGGGGCAGATTGTGCCCGATGCCGCCCTTGATGGCCCGGTGTGCATATTTGCCCGAGAATTTGTTGCGATAGGACGCGGCGTCCGGGTGCGGGGCACCATTGGCATCGCCTTCAAGGGTAATGGTGGGCACGGTGATAACAGGGCCTTCGGCAAGCCGCTTTTCCAGATCGTCATATTTCGCCTCGCCTTCGGCCAGACCGAGCCGCCAGCGGTAATTATGGATGGCGATGCTGACATGATCGGGGTTGTCGAAGGCTACCGCGCTACGATCGAAGGTGGCATCGTCGAAGCGCCACTTCGGCGAAGCCAGCTGCCAGATGAGCTTTGCAAAGTCGTGGCGGTATTTCTCGTAGCCGGCGCGGCCGCGTTCGGTGGCGAAATAAAATTGGTACCACCATTCGAGCTCCGCCTTTGGCGGCAGCGGCATCTTGCCGGATTGCTGGCTGCCGATCAGGTAACCGCTCACGGAGACGAGCGCCTTGCAGCGTTCCGGCCACAGCGCCGCGATGATGTCGGCCGTCCGCGCGCCCCAATCAAAACCGGCGAGGATTGCCTTCTCGATCTTGAGAGCATCCATCAAGAGCGATGACGTCGAGCGCGACCACCGACGGCTGGCCGTTCCGGAACGTTTCATTTGAAAGAAAGCGCGTCGTGCCGTAGCCGCGCAGATACGGCACGATCACCCGGTAACCCGCCGACGCCAGCAAAGGTGTGACGTCGACAAAGCTGTGAATGTCGTAGGGCCAGCCGTGCAGAAGAATGACGGGACGACCGTCGGCCGAACCTGCTTCGGCGTAGCCGACATTCAGGAGGCCGGCATCGATCTGCTTCAGCGGGCCGAACGATTTGTTCGCCCCCGGCTTGATCCTGGGCAAATCCGCCGGTTTTGCCTTGCCGGGTTGTGCGATGGCGGGACCGCTCAGGAAGAAGTGTGCGGCGGCAAGGGTCATGGCCGCGCTGCCAAAGAAACGACGGCGGTGATGGTTGATTTGTTCGGGCCTCTCGATCGAATCCATGGGTGAATCTCCTCTCCGCTTTGAGATGGCCCGGATTTATCCTCCAGACGTCAAAGATCTTTTGCAGCGCGTTTCGGGCATTTTGGTCCATTCCACAATGGTGCGGTTCGCTGACTTATTGTAGTGTACCGCCGGCTTCCTTGCATCCGGGGCAAACATGGAATTCACCGCGCTATTTCTGGCCGTGGCCATTGTGATGCTCGTTGTCTGGCATGGCCCGCGATCCCTCGCCCTGACCCTGTTCGCCGTCGTGTTCATTGCTTGCGTCGCGACCTATCTGCACCATGCGTCCGATACCCTGAAGCTGTCATTCTGAGGCATGGGCATGACGCGATCATTCGCCGTAACCCTCAACGCGCTCAGCCTGTACGCGGTGGCGCTGGTCCTGGCGGCGGCGTTCGCGGCGCAACTGCTGCTGCATGAACTGCCCTGCCCGTTGTGCCTGCTTCAGCGAATCCAGTTCGCGGTGCTGGCGATCGGACCAATCCTGAATGTCCGCTGGGGACCGCGCCCCAGTCACTACGCCCTGTCGCTGTTGGCGGCCGCCGCTGGCATGGCTTTCTCGACGCGCCAGGTGTTGCTGCATATCATGCCCGGAGATGCCGGCTACGGCACGGCGCTGTTCGGCTATCACTATTACACGTTGGCATTGATCGGCTTCGCGGCGGCGATCGTCCTGCTTGCAGCGATCTTGCTGTTCGACCGTCAGTTCGAGCACGACGACGCACCGCCGCAGGTTGCGTCCGGCGCTTTCGCGACGACGGCGGTGTGGCTGGTGATCGCTTTGACGGCGCTGAACGTGGTTTCGACGCTGCTGGAATGCGGCTTTGGCGCCTGCGCCGACAATCCGGTTGTTTATGAATTGCTCAAACGCGGAATTTGAG